>CAVTSO010000008.1:0-85327 GCA_963737445.1 uncultured Actinomycetes bacterium
GAGATCCTTGGGGACGGTGTAGCCGACCAGGCGCGCCGTCCCCTGGTGCACGTCCAGCCAGGAGTGGTCGGGGACAGCTAGCGTGGCCAGCGCGCCGGTCGGGAACTTGGCCACCACCGCCGAGCGGATCGGCCCGGGCGCGGCCAGACGCAGCGCCAGATCCTGCATGCCGGGGTTGTGGCCGATCATGAGCGCCGAACCGACCGAGTCGGGGACGCGGTGCAGCCGGGCCAGCATGGTGTCGGCCGACGCCCCGTACAGCTCTTGCTCGATCCTGACCTGCGCGTCGCCGAGGGCCGGCTGGATCAGCTCCAGCGTCTGCCGCGTGCGGACCGCCGACGAGCAGAGCACGAGGTCGACCCGCGCGTTCAGGCTGCGCAGATGCTCGGCCAGGTGCCCGCCGTCGCGGACGCCGCGCGCCGAGAGCGGTCGGTCGTGGTCGGCGAGCGACTCGTCGTCCCAGCTGGACTTCAAATGCCGTAGCAGGAGCAGAGTGGGCATCGTCCGCGCCAACCTACCTGGTCTGGGCCCAGTTCCGGCGAAGCTCGTTGGCGTACCGCCGCCCCAGCCAGGGCGCGGCGCCGGGGAGCCATTCGCCGAAGCTGGTGTGGCATGTCGCGGGCCGGTGGGAGATGAGCAGCTCCGACGTGAGCGCGCCCAGCTCCTCCGCCGTGATCAGCACGTCACGGACGAGCGGGCCGATGGCGCGCCCCAGCGCCGCAACGACGGCCGGAGGGAGGTGCACCAGCCGCGACCGGGTGTGGAGCGCCCGCGCGAGCGCAGCGAGGAACTCGTCGAAGGTGTAGATCTCCGGCCCGACGGCATCCTCCAGCAAGGGGCCGGCTCCCTCCGCCGCCGTGATTGCGAGCCCCGCCACGTCGCCGACGAACACGGGCTGGACGCGGTAGCTGCCGTCGCCGGGGACGGCATAGGCCGGCAGTTTTCGCAGCAGCCAGGCGATGTTGTTGATCAGGATCTCCTCACGTCCGCCGAACACCAGTGAGGGCCGGATCACCGCGTGGTCAGAGGTGGTCTCCGCCAGTGCGGCCTCGACCGCCGCCTTCCCGCGGAAGTAGGCGTACGGCGAGTCGGCGGCCGCGTTCGTGACCGACAGGTGCACGATCCTGCGGACGCCGGCCCGCCCCGCCGCCTCGAACAGCGCCCGGCTGTTCGCGACCGCCGAAGCGAAGTTCGCGCCGTCCCGCGGGAAGCGGATCCAGTAGGTGTTGAACAGCACGTCGGCGCCCTCCAGCGAGCGCACCAGCAGCTGCGAGTCGTCGAACTGGAGTGGCTCGCGGGCGACGGTGCCTGCGAGCGGATGGCCGGTCGGCGCCGGGCGCCGCGACAGCGACACCACCTCGTCGCCGCGGTCTAGCAGCTGCCGGGCGATCGCGCCGCCCGTGTACGAAAAGACGCCTGTCACCACGGCCCGCCGGGTCATGTCGCGTCGCCGCAGCGCGCCATCAGATCACGCAGAGCGGCGCGCAGCTGATCGGCTCGGGCCGAGAGGTCGACATCGTCCAGCTTGGCGAGGGCCTCGGACGCGGCGTCCAGCTGGACCACGGCGCGGCCCAGCGCCTGCTGCGCCTGCTTGATGTCGCGGGCGCGGGCGGCCGCCAGCCGCTCCGCGTCTCGCCTTCGCGCCGCCCGGTCGGCGGCGCGCTCCGCGGCCGCATCCCGCCGGCTGGGAGCCGCCTCCGCGGAGGGCGCCGGCGGCGGCTCGGCGGCCTTCGGTGCGACCTCTGCCTGGCCTTGCCAGCGCATCGGCATCCCGCGCACGACCACACCGCGCACGCTGCCGCTCACGATCGTGAGCGGGCGCAGGTCTGCCAGCTCGATGGTGACGTCGGTGCCCGCCGCCTCCACCAGCCGCCGCAGCTCGTCGAAGGCGACCACCGTGCCGATGTCCTTACGCCGTCGCGTGCGGTTCTTCAACGGCATCCGCGACTCGTCGCGTCCTGCCTGCAGGAGCAACTGCCGGTCGGCGCCGACGAAGGTGATCCGGCCCTCACCGGCCGGCAGCGCCTCGAGCAGCCGGTCGCGCGACACCACCGCCTCGACGGCGGGCGCGGTCGCCGGCCACACCCATTCCACCTCGACCGGGCTGTCCGCGATCCGGCGCAGCGTCAGGCGCCGTCGCCCCAGTTGCACCGCCAGCCCGGTGCGGGCCGCGCTCAGCGACAGCACTTCGGGGTCCGTCGGCGGGTCGCCGGTGGGCGGCCCGAAACTGCCGTCCAGACCGTCGCCCGGGAGTTGCAGCCGCGCCATCAGCAACGACGTCTCGCCCGGAGACGCCACCACCAGCTCGTCGCCTTCGGTGCGCACCGACACCAGCCCGTCGCGCTCAGCCGCCGCGTGGCGCAGGATCGCCGCCACCGCACGCGCCGCGCCGGCGGCCTCGGTCACTGCAGGCTCGCCCACTCCGTCGCCAGCATCGCGTATACCAGCTCGCTCTGCCACTCGCCCCTCACCCACTCGTTCTCGTGCAGGTGCGCTTCGAGGCGCATGCCGAGGCGCTCCAGCACGGCTGCGGAGGCAGAGTTGCGCGCCTCCAGACGGCCGACGATCCGATGCAGGCCGAGCTGCTCGAATCCAAGCCGCAACATCTCGCGGGCGGCCTCGGTCGCGTATCCGTGGCCCTGGTGGTCGGGATGCAGGATGAACCCGATCTCACCTTGCCGGTGCGCCTCGCTGCGGTACATGAGGACGACGTCTCCCACCATCCTCTCGCCGCCGCGGGGCTGGATGGCCAGCTTGAGCGCGTTGCCCTCGTCCTCGAGCTGCCCGCTCGACTCGCGGATCACCTGTTCCACCTGCTCACGCGTCCGCGGCTCCCAGTACAGGTAGCGCACCACCTCCGGCCGCGACTGGATGTCGTGCAGAACGTCGATGTCGGCCTCACGGTAGGGTCGCAGCAGCAGGCGTTCGGTCTCGATCGGATACTCGGGGCGGAGCATCGATGGAGACTACTCCGGCCGGACGCGATGCCTATCCCCGTGGGATCGGCGGACGGTTGGCCGCCTGCGCCTCATGTTCGCGGACACGGCGCGAGCGGTGGCTGCGGATCCGAACCCAGCGGGATCGGTCGCTGCGCGACGTGGTGCGAAGGATGAACGGTTTCAGTGCCATTCATGGCCCCTACTCCATGGCGCCGGATTTCAAACATCGCCCGGCAAGGCCCGCTCAGGCGGCTTGTGAGTCCGGGCGCAGGTCCAGGTGCTCGACCGCTGCCGCCAGTGTCTCGACGACGCCGGCGTCGTAGCGGGTGCCGACGCCCTTCTCGAGCTCCGCGATCGGATTCAAAGGCCGCTCGCGGTCGTGGTAGCGGCGGCCGAAGACCATCGCCAGGTAGGCCTCGGCGGCGAGCAGAATGCGCGATCCCAGGGGGATCTCATCGCCCTGCAGCCCGTTGGGGTAGCCGCTGCCGTCGACGTGCTCGTGGCTGCCCTGCACGATGGCGCGCACGTTGTCGAACAGCGGGCTGGTGCCGAGCATCTCGGCGGAGCGCTGCGGGTGCTCGCGCACGATTGCCCACTCCTCGTCGCTGAGCGGGCCGATCTTGGTGATGATCTCGTCCGGCACGACGCTCATGCCGAGGTCGCGGAAGCGACTGGCGGTGGCCAGTTGGGTCAGCTCATTCGACGAAAGGCCCATGCGCCGGCCCACCTCGCGGACGAGGATGTCGAGCTCGGCCTCGCCCGGTGCAACCGGGTCGGCCGTGTGCTCGGGCGGCGGTGGGGGCGGCGCGGCGCCGCCCAGCCGCGACAACCGCGACCACACGAACGACGCGGGGATCCACTGGTCCTTCTCCTGCACCCGGAAGGCGAACCGCAGCACGCGGTCCCGGTCGACGACGAACAGCCCGTCCTGTCGGCGCGCCTTGCGCATGCGGCGGTCGGACAGCGTGCCCAGAGCACGCGAGGCATCACCCTTGGGGTCGGTCAGCCACTCGGCGGTGCGCACCACGCTCAGCGACCGGCACAGGTCGGAGTCGCCCGGCGACACCAGCAGCAGGCGCGCCGGCGAGGACACAATCCGCTCGCCGAGCTCGCGCAGCATGGCTGCGCGCGGGTCGTCGGCGCGGCCGCCCTCGACCAGCACGAGCACCACCGGCCCGGATGCGATCAGGTCGTCCAGGCCGACGGGCTCGCCGGAGTCAGCGGGATTCAGGCGAAACGGATCAACCGGGGCATCAAGCCGCGGCCGAGGCGTCGTGCTCATCGGCATCCTCGTCAGACGACACGGCCTGCACCTGGGTCGAGGAGATCCTGTTCCGCTCCGCGGCCTGGATCAGCGAGCTGCGGGCCTGCTCGAACGACGCCAGCATCGAGGCCTGTGCCTGCGCCGCACTGGCGACCAGCTCGTCGGCCTCGTGCCGACGGGCCTCCGCCTGCTCCAGGATCTCCTTCACGCGGGCCTGGGCCTGGGCATCGCGGTCGGCGAGCGACTGCTCGAAGCGTTCGCGCTCCTCGCGCAGCTCCTGCTCGACCTGCTGGCGCATGCGGTCGCCCTCCTTGCGGGCCTTGTTCACGATCTTCTCGGCGTGGGCGCTGGCCTCGTCGATGTGACGCCGGCCGACGCTCGTCGCGTCCTCGATCAGCCGCTGACGCTCGGCCAGGATGTCGTCGATCTCGAGCGCGCTCACCTCGCGCAGGTTCTGGAGCTCCTTGTTGACGAAGCCGTCGAGCGACTCGATGGCCGCCTCCACGGCTGCGGACAGGCTGCCCAGGTCGGCGTGGGGACGCTCGGCGACGATCGCCTCGGGCAGGCTTGCCACCGGCGGCTCGTCGGGGATGCTCTCGACCTGCACCAGCTCGGGCTCCGGCTCGGTCTCGGCGGCCTCCTCGGGCTGATGCCAGCCGTCGTGCTCGGCAGCGACGGGCTCCTCGTCCGCCTCGACCTCGGCGACGGGCTGGTACACGTCGTCGGCGCCGTCCTCGGCCTGGGCCTCGTCCTGGGCCTGGGCCTCGGGCTCACCCTCGTGCTCGACCTCGGCGACCGGCTCGTGCTCCGCTTCGGCGGCAGGCTCGTACCGATGCTCGTCGTCGTGCTGCGCCGCGGGCTGCTCCTCAGGCTGGAACGGCTCCGGCTGCGACGCCGGGGCGTCGGCCAACTGGTCTGCGATCGATCCCAGGAACTGATCGACCTCTTCCGGGTTGTATCCGGTGGGCGTCAGGGAGAACGATGCGTTGCGCAGCTCGGCCAGGTCGATCGAGCCGGGTGTCGCGTCTGCCAGCTCAGCGAGGAAGCGATCGACCTCCTCCGGGTTGTAGCCGGTCGGGGTGAGCGAGAATGACGCGGTACGAATGCTCGCCGGATCGATCATTGTGAAGGCGCCTCCTGATGAAGCATGGAACGTTGGACAACAACGGGGTCGATAGCCTTATCGGCGTTCCGAACTAACCCTTTAGGGCTGTTGCGCATCCTCTGCACGTGGGAGGGCGACGGCGACGGGAGCGTCGCGCTTCGGTAGTGTTCGCGGCCGTGGCGGGGAGCGGCACATCGCGAGGCGACAGGCGCCCGATCGGCGTGATCGGTGCGGCGCTCGACCTCGGCTCGGGACGGCGGGGTGTCGACATGGGACCGTCGGCGATCCGCTACGCGCAGCTGGGCGAGCGCATCGAGGAGATGGGCCTGCCCATCCACGATCACGGCAACGTGCGCACCGGCATGGTGGAAGCGCTCGACCAGGGCGACCCGTCCGCGCGGTACTGGAGCGCCATCAAACGCACCTGCGAGGAGCTCGCCGACCACGTCGCGGCGACGGTCAACGAGGGCGAGATGCCGCTCGTGCTGGGCGGCGACCATTCGATCGCGATCGGCACGCTGGGCGGGCTGGCGCGCGTCCATGGAGCGCCCGGCGGCGTGGTGTGGCTGGACGCGCACACCGACATCAACACGCCCACCACCTCCCCCAGCGGGAACGTGCACGGCATGCCGATGGCGGTGGCGCTGGGCCTGGCCGACGATCCCCGCTTCGAGGCGTCCGCCTGGCCGCTGCCGATGATCAAGCAGGAGCACACCGTGCTGGTGGGCATCCGCAGCGTCGACGGCGGGGAGCGGTCGCGGCTGCACGAGCTGGGCGTGCGGGTGTTCACGATGGAGGACATCGATCGCCACGGCATGCGCGACGTAATGGAGGAGGCGATCTCGGTCGCATCCGGCGCCGCGTTCGTGCACGTGTCGCTGGACATGGACGTGCTCGACCCGGATCAGGCGCCGGGCGTGGGCACGCCGGTGCGGGGCGGCATCACCTACCGAGAGGCGCACCTGGCGATGGAGATGCTGTCCACCAGCGGCAAGGTGTCGTCGCTCGAGGTGGTCGAGGTCAACCCGGTGCTGGACGAGCACAACGCGACGGCCGCGCTGGCCGTGGAGTTGGTGCTGTCCGCGCTGGGCGCCCGCATCCTCTAGCCGCGGTTGTGCCGGGCTAGCGCTCGCCCTCGCTGGGCTCGTAGTAGACGGTGCCCAGCAGCTCGTCCGGAAGGTACTGCTGCTCCACCCAGCCGCCCGGATAGTCGTGCGGGTAGCGGTAGCCCTGGCCGTGGCCGAGCTTGGCCGCGCCTGCGTAGCTGGCGTCGCGCAGCGGCTTGGGCGGTCGCAGGTTGCCGCGCTCGCGAACGTCCTGGCCGGCCCGCTGGATGGCCATGTAGCTGGCGTTCGACTTGGGCGCACGGGCCAGGTACGCGACCGCCTGCGAGAGGTTGATGCGGCACTCGGGCAGCCCCACGAACTCGACCGCGCGGGCGCAGGCCACGGCCACCTGCAGCGCCTGTGGGTCGGCGTTGCCGACGTCCTCCGAGGCAAACACGATCATCCGGCGGGCGATGAACTTGGGGTCCTCGCCGCCGGCGATCATCACGGCCAGGTAGTAGATGGCGGCGTCCGCATCGGACCCGCGCATGCTCTTGATGAAGGCCGACGTCACGTCGTAGTGGTGGTCGCCGCCCTTGTCGTACAGGAGCGGACGCTTGCGGGCCGCGTCGTGCACGTTGTCGGAGCTGACCGGCTCGCCGCCGGCGGCCGCCACGGCGGCCTCCAGGATGTTGAGCGCGTTGCGGGCGTCGCCGCCGGCTGCAGCCACGATCTCGTCGCGGATCTCGTCGGGCAGCGTGATCGCCAGCTCCGCCTCGCCGCGGCGGACGACGCCGGCCAGGTCATCGCGGTCGAGCGGCTGCAGCTCGAACAGCTGGCACCGCGACAGCAGCGCCGAGTTGACCTCGAAGTAGGGGTTCTCGGTGGTGGCGCCGATCAGCGTCACCAGCCCGGACTCGACCCCGGGCAGCAGCGCGTCCTGCTGGGCCTTGTTGAACCGGTGGATCTCGTCCAGGAACAAAATCGTCTTCTGTCCGGTCTGGCCCAGCCGCTGCTCCGACTCCGACAGCACGCGGCGCACGTCGGCGATCCCGACCTGCACCGCCGACAGCTCCTCGAAGTGGGCACGCGTGGTGTGGGCGACGATCCGGGCCAGCGTCGTCTTGCCGGTGCCGGGCGGCCCGTAGAAGATCATCGACCCCACCCGGTCCTCGGCGATCGCGCGCTGCAGCGCGCTGCCCTCGCCGATCACGTCTCGCTGTCCGGCGAACTCGTCGAGCGCCTGTGGCCGCACCCGCTGCGGCAGCGGCGCCTGCGCGCCCAGACGGCCTCCGGCCGCGTCCGCGAACAGGTCATTTGCCATGCTGCAGGCTACACTGAGACGGTGGGCACAACAGCCAGGGAAACGGTGCGACTGGGCGGCATGGCGCTGCGGAACGGCATCTTCGTGCACAGCCTCGACCACTGGGCGGCTGCGGTACGGACACCGGACGGCGAGCTGCGCCTGGCCTCCGGCCGCAAGCCGGAGCTGCCTGCCGGCCTGCTCGCGGTCCCCGGCGTCCGCGGCGTGGCGCGCATGGCCGAGATGGGATACCTGCTTCCGATCATGCGGCGCAGGCTGCCCGAGGCACGGCTGCCGATCGAGGGTGCCGGAAGCGCTGCTGCGCTGGGCGCCACCGTCGTCGTCTCCCGCGCGATCCGCGGCAGCCGGCTGTCGCCGCTGACGGCCGAGCTGCTGGGCGCTTCGCTGGCGCTGGTGCCGGCCATGGCCTCGCTGCGCGGCTCTCAGGTGGCCGGGTATCACGGCGCCGAGCACAAGGCCATCGGAGGCTACGAGCACGGCCAGGCCGCCGAGCAGGCCACGAAGGAGCATGACCGCTGCGGGTCGCACATGGTGGGGCCGATGCTTGCCGCCACCGTGGTCGGAAACGTGCTCGTGAACCGGTTGCCGGCCGCACGGCGGGGGCCGGCCCGGCTGGTCGCCGGGGTGGTCGCGATCGGTGCCGCCACCGAGGTGTTCGGCTGGATGACCCGCCACCACGACAACCCGGTCTCGCGCGCCCTGCGCTGGCCCGGCTACGAGCTGCAGCGGGTCGCGGCGACGCGCGAGCCGACCGAGCAGGAGCTCGAGGTGGCGCAGGCTGCGCTGCACGAGGTGCTGCGGCTGGAGGGCGCCGAGCCGCTAACCGTCTAGCCGCCTGATTTTGCAGACCGTGCAATACGCGGTAATCTGGACGGACCTATGGACTTCTTTCAGGGCTTCGGGACGTGGCTGTTGTTGCTGCTCTGGCCGTTGGTGCTGCCGGCCTGCTTCATCGCCCTCGTCTTCTTCGCGTACAAGATGTGGCGGGCGATGCCCACCACCAAGCCGAACAAGATCCAGCCGGCCAGCGGCCACTCCGTGCGATGGCACGACGTGGCCGGCGCCGACGAGGCGCGCGAGGAGCTGGAGGAGATCGTCGAGTTTCTGCGCGACCCCAAGCGGTTCAAGAAGCTGGGCGCGCGCGTGCCCAAGGGCGTGCTCCTGTACGGGCCGCCCGGCACCGGCAAGACGTTGATGGCGAAAGCCATCGCCACCGAGTCAGGCGCCAACTTCTACTTCCAGAGCGCCTCCTCGTTCGTGGAGATGTTCGTGGGCGTCGGCTCGGCGCGGATCCGCCGCCTGTTCGCGGAGGCGCGCAAGCACCAGCCCTCGATCATCTTCATCGACGAGCTCGACGCCGTCGGCACCGCTCGCTCGGGCGGCGCCCACAACCGCGAGCACGACCAGACGCTGAACCAGCTGCTGGTCGAGCTGGACGGGTTCGACGAGGCCGACCGGCTGATCATCATGGGCGCGTCCAACCGGCTCGACGACCTCGATCCGGCCCTGCTGCGGCCGGGCCGGTTCGATCGCCAGATCCACGTCGCGACGCCCGACCTGAAGGGGCGCCGCGAGATCCTGGCCGTGCACACCCGCAACAAGCCTCTGGCCGAGCCCGTCGATCTGGGCGTGATCGCGCGGCAGACGGCCGGGCTGACCGGTGCCGACCTGGCCAACATCTGCAACGAGGCGGCGATCCAGGCCGGGCGCGCCGGGGCCAAGGAAATCACGCCCTCGCACTTCAACGCCGCGGTCGAGCGGGTGGTGGCCGGGCTGCAGCAGCGCAAGCTGATCACCGACAAGGAGAAGCGGGTGATCGCCTACCACGAGGCCGGCCACGCGCTGGTCGCGCGGCTGATGTCGGACGACATCCACAAGGTCACGATCGTGCCCCGCGGTCGTGCGCTCGGCTTCATGATGAGCCTGCCCGAGGAGGACCGCTACGTGCTCTCCAAGGACGAGCTGGAGGACTGGCTGAAGGTGACGCTGGGCGGCCGCGCGGCCGAGCAGGTGGTGTTCGGCCGCATCACCAACGGCGCCGCCAACGACCTCGAGCGGGCCACGGCGGTCGCCCGGTCGATGGTGTTCGAGTGGGGCATGGGCAGCTCGACCACGTCGCATCAGATGCGCGCCGACAACTACTCGCTGTCGGAGGAGACGAAGCGGCTGCGCGACCACGAGCAGCGCGAGATCACCGACAAGGCATACACCGAGGCGCTGCGACTGGTGCTCGAGCATCGCCGCCACCTGGATGTGCTGGCAAACGCGCTGCTCGACCAAGAGACGCTCGACCGAGACCAGATCGACGAGCTGCTGAGCGACCTGCAGCCGGAGTCCAACGCGTCCGGCCAGATCGGCGTCGAGCTACCGCGCGACGGCGCGGGCGCCGGCCAGCCCGCCGTGCACCGGCCCGAGCCGGTGCTGCACACTGAGCCGCCCGAGCAGCCCGACCAGCACCCCTAGCTCGCGGGTGTGTCGTCGGGCGCCGCACCCTCGGCTGGTGCCGGCGGCGTGTCGGCGACCTCCTCGGCCTCGCTCTCGACGGTCTCGCTGGACGCGTCGGCGGCGGCACCCTCGGCCCGCACGTCGGCGATCTCCTGCTCCTTTTCCGAGATCCTGTCGCGAAGCTCATGCACCTTGGTCGTCTGGTCGGCCAGCGAGTTGGGCGTCTCGCCCAGCGCGATCATGGCGGCGCCGAGGTCGGCCAGCGCCTCCTTCTCCTCGCCCTTGAGGCTGCGCAGCTGCATCTGCAGCTGGCCCGTCTTGGCCGTGTCGGTGGTCTTCTCGACGACGGTTGTCGCCACGTCCGTCGCCTGCTGCTTGATCTTGTCCAGGAAGCCCATGCATCCTCCGTTTGCCGCTCGTTTGGCGTATATGACCCACTAGGATCCGTGCGCAATGCGCGCACGGACGGTCCATCATATCGGGCACGCTGTCGACGACCTCGACGCCGCCATCGCCGACTACCAGCGGCTGCTGGGGGGTGTGCTCGAGCACCGCGAGACGGTGCCCGATCAGGGAGTCGAGGCGGCAACGATGCTGCTGGGCGACGGCCGCGTCGAGTTGCTGCGGCCGCTCGGTGACGACACCCCGGTCGGCAAGTTCCTGCTCAACCGCGGCCCCGGCATGCACCACATGGCACTGCGGGTCGACGACATCGAGCAGGCGCTGGCCGATGCCGCCGCCGCCGGCGCCGAGCTGATCGACCAGCACCCGCGCGTGGGCCTGTTCGGGCTGCGCGTGGCGTTCATCCATCCGCACAGCGTGCACGGCGTGCTGGTGGAACTCGTGCAACCAGCGAACGAAGGGAAAGGGCATGGCTGAATCGCGGGTCGAGATCGGGTTCGACGGCGGCCTCATCATCAGCGCGAAGGTGGCCGACGCGGAGTGGGCCAAGGTCGAGTCGGCGCTGGCCGCGGGCAGCGGCATGGTCAGCTTCAACGCCGAGGACACCGACCACCACGTCGACATCTCGAAGATCTGTTACGTGCGCCGCGAGGCACGCGTGGGCCGGGTCGGGTTCTGACCGGAGCGCCGTAGATGGCGGGTCTGGGGCTGCTCGGTCTGCAGTGGTCGGGCGTGACGACGACCCTGCGCTGCCTGTGCGGGACGTCAGTCGCGGCCGATGCCGGGCAGGGCATCGCCGACGTGCGCGACCCGCGCCTGGGTGAGCTGGCGCGCGTGTCCGGGTCGAAGCGGATGGTGCCTGCGACGCTGGAGGTGAGCGACTTGACGCGGCTGGTGCGAGGCGCCCGGCGCGGTGAGGAGCTGGGCGGCGAGCTGCTCGCGCACATGCGCACGACCGATGCGGTGGTGCTGGTGGTGCGCTGCTTCCACGACGATCAGGTAGCGCACCCGTCGGGGCGGGTGAACCCGCTGGACGACGCCGAGACGATCGAGCTGGAGCTGGTGTTCGCCGACCAGGCTGCGGTGGCGCGCCGACTGGAGCGCGTGGCGAAGACGGTCAAGTCGGGCGACCGGGCGATCGTGGCCGAGCAGCAGCTGCTCCTGGAGCTGGCAGCCGGGTTGGAGCAGGGGCGCCCGGCGCGCTCGCTGGGGCTGGACCTGCCCGATGCGCTCGACCTGCTGACGGCGAAGCCGGCGCTGACGATCGCCAACGTCGACCAGAGCGGCAACGAGCAGGCGGCGGCGGAGCTGCGGGCGTTCGGAGCGGAGCGCGGGATCGATACGATCGCGCTGGACGCCAAGCTCGAGGCCGAGATCGCGGAACTGGACGAGGGCGACCGGCGGGCGTTCCTGGACGACCTCGGGATCGAGCGGCCGGCGCTCGAGGAGGTGAGCCAGGCCGCCTACGCCGCCCTCGACCTGATCCCGTTCTTCACGTCGGGCGAGAAGGAGTCGCGGGCCTGGACGATCCGCCGCGGCCAGAACGCCCAGCAGGCGGCCGGCAAGATCCACACCGACCTTGCCCGCGGGTTCATCCGGGCCGAGGTGATCGAGTGGGACAGGCTGGTGGAGGCGGGCGGCGAGACCGAGGCCAAGCGCCGCGGCTGGGTGCGCGTCGAGGGCCGCGACTACGTCGTCAAGGACGGCGACGTCCTCAATGTGCGCTTCAACGTCTGAGCCTCGCAGCACCGTCACGGCCACGCAACGATCCGCCACCCGACCGATCGAGCGCGCTTTGCGCCGGTTCTGCGACGATATGCAACGACTCCCCGGCGGACCGCCAACGGCGCCCGGGTCGTAGTCAAACCCCGATCGGAGGCGCGAGCCAGCGTTGCAGCCAAACCGGTGATACCCGCAGCTCACGGCGTGCTGCGGTGATGTCACGAAGGTCTGTCGAGGGCCGGGTCGTAGTCAAACCCCGACCCGTGTCACGACCAGCGTCGCGCGCGTGACGAAAGCGTCAGCTGAGCGGGGCAGACTCGCCCGGCCCGTGCAGCGTGCCGGCCTGCGCCTGCTGGGCGATCACCTTCGAATCGCGCAGGAAGGTGCCGTCCTCGAACTCGACCAGCGGCAGCTTCTGCACGCCGGTCAGCTTCTTGAGATCGCCGCGCAGAAACCGGACGGGCGCGTGCTTGACCAGCTCGTACTCTATGCCAGCCTGGTCAAGTGCATGCTGGGCGGCCCAGCATGGATGAGGGCCCTTCACGAACGTGGCCGAACACCTGTGCAGCTTGATTGCCATGCCCCGATGCTAGCTCAATTGCGTCGCCTCACCTCAGCCTTGCCGCAGCAGCGGATGCGTGAGGCCGTGCTGCTCGCAGATCCGCGGCACGCTACCCATGTCGAACTCGATGCCGTACTTCGGGGAGAGATCCGACATGTCGGTCTCGCCTCGCTCAATGCGCTCCGCCAGCTCGCGGAAGAAGTGCTCGAACCCGGCCGGCGAGATGATCTCCAGGATCCGGCAGGGCGTGTCACCGGCGTTCCAGAACGTGTGCCACTGGTCGCGCGGCTTGAAGGCGAGGTCGCCGACCTCGGCGTAGATCACGTCGTCGCCCAGCAGCGCGCCCATCCGGCCCTCGAGCACGTAGCTCCACTCGTCGACGCCGTCGTGCCGGTGCAGTGGGGCGCACAGCGAGCGGGGCGGGATCGGGTGCTCGACCAGCGAGAAACCGCCACCCGACTCCTCGCCCCAGATCATGAAGCGGGCGCCGCAGCCGCCCAGCTCTGCGTAGAGCCCGTCGGCCGGCCCCACCTTGCGCGGGCCCTGGGATGCGTCGAAGCGACGGAGGGTGTCGGTAGTCTGGGTCATCGTGTACCCTTTCATTGAACAGTAGTGTTCAACGAACATATCACACGGACACGACGATGACCAGCCACCGCCCATACACCAAGACCCGGCGGGCCGAGCTCGAGCGGCAGACGCGCGAGCGGATCACCCAGGCCGCGGTGGAGCTGCACGGATCGCTGGGCCCGGCCCGCACCAGCATCAGCGCCATCGCCCAGCGGGCGGACGTGCAGCGCGCAACCGTCTACAGGCACTTTCCGGACGACGACTCGCTGTTCGCCGCCTGCTCGGCGCACTGGAGGGCGCAGAACGAGCCTCCCGACCTGGCCGCCTGGGCGGCCATCCGCGACCCGTCCGCCAGGCTGACGGTGGCGCTGGCGGAGCTGTACGCCTGGTACGCGCGCACCGAGCGGATGCTGGGGTTACTGATCCGCGACCTCCCCGTCGTGCCGGCGGTGCGGTCCCAGTTCAGGCTGCCGGGCTACCTGGACGCTGCCGCCGATGTGCTGCTCGCCGGCCGGCCGGAGCGCGGTGCCTCTCGGCGCCGGGCCCAGGCCGTGCTCGGCCACGCCGTCGCCTTTGAGACGTGGCTCTCGCTGGTGCGGCAGCAGGGCCTGACGAATGCCGAGGCAATCAGGGTGATGGAGCAGATGACCGCGCGCTGACCTGTGCCATCACGAACCAGCCGCCGTCGTGCAGCACCTCGCCGCCGGCCAGCTCTGCCGCCAGCCCGGCGACGGTGAAGTAGCGCTTGTAGACCCTGTGCACGGAGCCGTCGTTGAGGGTTCGCTCCTGCTCCTCCTCGACATCGTGATCCGGCCGCACGTGGGAGTCGACCACGACCAGCTGCCCCGCCACCCGCAGTGCTTCGGCCACGAACCGCTCGCGCTCACCGGCGCGCAGGTGCCCGTAGAAGTGGCCGGTGAAGACCCGGTCGAAGCTGCCGTCCTGGAACGGCAGCGGCATCGCGTCGCCCTGGACGAAGCGCCCGCCCGGGATCCGCTCGCGTGCGATCGCGAGCATCTGCGCGCTCTGGTCGAGCCCGGTCACGACGCCCGGCAGGTGCCGCGTCAGGAACCCGGTGCCGCAGGCGACGTCCAGCGTCGAGGCGGCCGGCAGCGCGGCCACCGCGTCGCACAGGTCACGTACTTCCCCGTGCCAGCCGGGGCGGTCGCGCTCGGCGAACAGGCCGGTGCCCATGTACCACTGGTCGTACTCGTGCGCGCGGCGGTCGTAGTACTCCAGCATCGCGGCGATCCTAGCCGCGTTACAGCGACTCGGCGACGCGCGCGTCCAGCTGGTTCGCCTGGTACAGGCAGACCGCCTCCGCCGTCTCCAGCCGCCGGCCCTCGAGCGGGCCGTGGTGGCCGGCGACGGCTCCCAGCAGCGGCAGCAGCACCGGCTCGTCCAGCCCGACCTCGCGTGCGACCCCGTCGATCATGCGCACGCCGGCCAGCACGTGGCCGATCAGCCGGCCCTCGTCGCTGACCGCGATCGTGACTCCCTGGCGGAACGTCTCCGTCCGCCCGACGTCGTGCAGGAGCGCCGCCGCCAGCAGCAGGTCGCCGTTCAGGCGCGGGTGCATCTGCCCGGCCTCCCGGCACAGCGCGGCCACCGCCACCGTGTGCTCGAGTAGGCCGCCCGCGTATGAGTGGTGCTGCTCCGAGGCCGGCGCCGTGCGGAACCGCTCCCGGAAGCGCCCGTTCTCCAGGAACCGTGCCACCAGCGCGGACAGCTCGGGATCGTGGATCTCGGCGGCCAGGAACTCGACCATGCCGTCCAGCGTCTCGGCGTCGCGGCGCGCGCCCGGCACCAGCTCGAGCGCGTCTCCCTGCTCGAGCCGCTCGACGTCGCGGATCGCGATCTGCGGCCGCCCGTCGTAGCTCTCGACACGACCCAGCACGCGCACCGTGTCGCCCTCGTCGAACCGGGCGCCCAGCACGTTGACGTCGTTCCAGACCACGGCCGGAACGCGGCCGGTGCGGTCGGCCAGCTCCAGCGACAGGAACGGGTCACCATTGCGGGTGCGGCGCCGGCGCTTACGCTGCACCGCGAACGTGGCCTCGACCAGCGCACCCTCCTCGAGCTCGGATACGTAGGTGCCTTCGGCCATCGCCGGGTGAGTCTATTCCACCGGCCGGGCGCGACTAGACTGACCGGCACCGATGACCGACACCGCCACAGGCACCGCCCTGGAGCCGCTGCGAGCGCTGCGCTACGAAGCCGGTCGCTACCCGCTGGACGAGGTCGTGGCGCCGCCGTACGACGTGATCTCGCCGGCCGACCGCGAGGCGCTGCTTCGCCGCAACGACCACAACGTCGTGCGGCTGGAGCTGCCCGACACGGCCCAGACCGCCGCGCAGCTGCTGCACGAGTGGCGGCGTGACGGCGCGCTGGTCCGCGATGCCGAGCCGGCGCTGTGGTGGCACGAGCAGCGGTTCACCGGGCCCGACGGCGTCGACCGCAGCCGCGCGGGGTTCTTCTCGGCGGTGCGGCTGTCCCCGTACGATGAGGGTCGTGTGCGCCCTCACGAGCGCACGCACGCGCACGCCCGGCAGGGGCGGCTCGACCTGCTCCGCGCCACCCGCACCAACACCTCGCCGATCTTCGCGCTCTACGACGACCCGGACGGACGCCCGCGCGCGGCCCTGGCACCCGCCGCCGATCGCTCGCCCGACATGCAGGCCACCGACGGCGACGACACCCAGCACCGCTTCTGGCGGGTCGAGGGGCCGGAGGCGGTCGCGGCCACGCAGGCCGCCCTGGGCGACCGCGAGATCCTGATCGCGGACGGCCATCACCGCTACGAGACGGCGCTGGCCTACCGGGACGAGCAGCGCGAGCGAGACGGCGACCCGGCCGGCGACCAGCCTTACGACTTCGTGTTGATGTACCTCGCCAACCTGCACGGCGAGGGCCTCGCCATCTATCCCACCCACCGCGTGGTGATGGCCCGGCGCGAGGTCGACCCGCGCTTCCTGGCCGCCTTCGCCGTGCGCGAGCTGCCGGCCGGCACGTCACCTGCCCAGGTCGAGTCGCAGCTGAACGCGATCGATCCGGGCACGGTCGCCTTCGCGCTCTGGCGCGGCATCGACCAGCCTGCGCTGATCGCCCAGGTGAAGGACACGAGCACCGTGATGATGGCGATGCCGGGCGCACCCAAGGCGCTGCGCGCGATCGACGCCGCCGTGCTCGAGGCGCTGGTGCTGGCGCCGCTGCTGGGCCTTGACAGCGACCAGTTCCTGACCACCGACCAGGTGCGCTACGTGCGCGGCCTGGAGACGGCCACGGCCCTGGTCGATTCGGGCGAGGCCGGCAGCGCCTTCCTGCTACGCGCGCCCACGGTCAAGCAGGTGCAGGCGGTGGCGGCGGCGGGGCGCGTGATGCCGCAGAAGTCGACCTACTTCTTCCCCAAGCTCGCGACCGGCTTCCTGTTGAATCCGCTCGCCGCCGAGTGACCGACCGCGGCTGGCTCGAGTTCTGCCAGACCGTTGCCGCCGACGTGAGCGGGCTGCTGCTGCAGCTGCCGACCCGAGATGACCGCGAGCCCGTGATCGGCCAGGGGAAGGGTGGCGACGACACGACGGCGATCGACGACGGCGCCGAGCGACTGGCGGTGACGCGGCTCGAGCAGCTGGCCGACCGTGGCATCTCCTTCCGGCTCGTGTCCGAGGAGCTGGGCGAGCGGCGTTTCGGCGACGACGAGAGCCCGTGGGTGGTCGTCGTCGATCCGATCGACGGCTCGCTCAACGCCAAGCGCTGCCTGCCGTTCTACTGCATCTCGATCGCGTTCGCGGACGGGCCGACCGTCGACGACGTGCGCTTCGGCTACGTGCTCGACCTCGGCAGCGGGGAGGAGTGGGTGGCGACGGCGGGGGAGGGCGCGACGGTGAACGGCCGGCCGCTGGGCGGCGTGCGACCCAAGGCGCGGCTCGGCATCGTGGACTTCGAGGCCACGAACGCCGCCCTGATCGCGGACGCCTGCGCCCGGCTCGACGGCCACGTCGGTCGCATCCGCGTCCTGGGCGCCCTGGCGCTGGCGCTCTGCCAGCTGGCCGACGGACGGCTGGACGGCGTGGCCTCGCTGAAGCCGTCACGGTCGGTCGACATCGCCGCCGCCGCGCTGATCGTGCGCGAGGCCGGCGCCCATATCGAGACCCGCGGGCCGGCGGCGATGCCGCTCGACCTTTCCACGCGCGCGCACGTGGTGGCGGCGCGCGACCAGCCGATGGCCGATCGGCTGTCCGCGCTGCTCTGGGGTTAGCGTGGCTCGGCCTCCAGGATCGCCTTCAGTTGCTCCAGATCCTTGATGTTGGCGCGGCGCATCGAGCGCGCCATCAGCGGCGATGCCACCCCGACGAAGCCCCTGGGACGGCCGCGGTTTCGCAACGTCATCCGGGTGCCGCCCTCCGGCGTGTCGCGCCAGATGTACGTCGTCTCCATCGGGAACGGCCCCTCGGCGGCTGACATCACCAGCCGCTCGCCGGCCACCAGCTCGGTGATGCGATACGTGTAGGTCAGGCTCCGGCCCAGGAAGCGCGCGGTGAAAGCGATGTCCGAGCCGATCTCGGCCGGTGGCGATGAGCGCCACTCGACCGCGTCGATGTTCGCGTACCACTCGACCGCGTTGTCCGGGTCGGTCGCGTACTCCGCCACCCGCTCACGTGGCCGGTTGATCTCGATCTCGGTGACCACGTCGACGTCCACGGCCGGAAGATCTCACAGCCTCAGCAGCGCTGCGGTGGCGGCGGCTGCGATCAGCACCACCGGAAACGGCGCCTTCCGCCAGACCAGCACGGCCGCAACGGCCAGCGCCGGCACCCGCGCATCGAGCACCAGCTTGCCGCCGCCGTCCAGCGTCTGCACGGCCACCAGGGCGGCCACCAGCGGCACGCTCAGGAGCTCCAGCGCCTGCGTCACGTCGGCCGGCAGCTGCCGGTTCCCAACCACGATCGGACCCACGGCCTTCAACACGTAGGCGCCGGCCGCCAGCGCCAGCAGCGCGGTCCAGCTCACGCTGCCACCTGCGCCCGGCGCAGCACGATCAGGCCCGGGATCACGCCGAACGCGGAGAACAGGATCGGCACGCCGACCTGGGTGAACGGCACCAGGGCCGTCGCCAGCAGCGCGCCGGAGACGGCTGCCACCGGCGCGCCCGGGCGGCGCAGCTGCGGCGCCAGCAGGGCCAGGAACGCCGCCGGGAACATCGCATCCAGCCCCAGCCGCCGCGGATCGCCGAGCCCGCTGCCTGCGATCGCGCCGGCCAGCGTGCCCAGGTTCCAGAACAGAAACACGCTGAGGCCGGTGGCCAGGAACGCATGGCGGGCGGTGGCGGGATCATCCTGCGCGCGCGCCATGGCTGTCGACTCGTCGATCACCAGCTGGGCCTGCAGCGCGCGGCTGGCCAGCCGGCCTCGCAGCACCGGCACCAGCGACAGCCCGTACACGCCGTTGCGCGCGGCCAGCAGCAGCGCCGGGGCCAGCGCGGCGGCCGCCGATCCACCGGCGGCGATCACGCCGACCGTCGCGAACTGCGATGCGCCCGTGAACACGAGTAGCGACATCGCGCAGGTCTGGGCCGGGCTGAGGCCGGCCGTCACCGACAGCACCCCGAAGGAGATGCCGTAGATGCCCGTCGCCGCTCCGATCGCAAGCGCCCTGCGGGTGATGTCGCGCCGCTCGGGTGCGTTCACCTGATCCAGATCGATCCCGAGCTGTAGTGCCGCAGGCCAAGGTGGAACGTCCCCCACCCGATCAGGGCGAACAGCGCCGCCACGGCCACCATCAGCATCGCCTCGGGAGTGTCGAAGTTGCGCACCAGCCGGGCCGGCACGCCGGTCACGAATGCGGCCGGCACGGCCGTGAACAGCAGCATCTTGGTGGCGCCACCGAACAGGTCGAGCGGATAGCTGGCGAAGATCAGGATCGCGTTGAAGCCGAGGTCGGCCTGCTCGCCGCGGCCGCCCACGAACAGCGTCAGCGACCCGCAGGCGACCAGGAACCCGATCAGCACCACCGAGCCGGCGGCCACCCCGAACAGGAACATCGCGGCCCGCTCGGGGCTGGGGTTACCGGCCAGCAGGAACACCACCGGGCCCAACAGCAGGTCACCGGTGTTGGCGGCGTCGACGCGGGTGCTGAGCAGGTGCGCGAGCGGCGGCACCGGCAGCGTCAGCGTCTCGTCGAGCGCGCCGTCGGCGGACAGCTGGCCGATCTTGCGGCTGTTCGCACACAGGCCGAGCGCAACGCCGGCCGTGGTCAGCAGGATCGAGAACAGCACGATCACGTCGTGGGCGTCCCAGCCGCGCAGGTTGCCGACCTGGTGGAAGAACAGCACCCAGAAGATGATCCAGGTGATGTCGTTGGCCACCATCAGCGACACCTGAAACCAGAACGAGTTGCGATTGGCGAGGCCGTTGACGACCGCCGTGCGCAGGGTTGCGGCGACGGCCGTCATCCGCCCATCACCTGCAGCCGCCGCTCACCGGCGGCGAACACGGCTCCGGCCATCCCCAGCAGCGCGGCCAGCCAGCCCAGCTGCCACAGCAGCAGCAGCGGATCGGGGTGGCCGGAGGCGATCCTTCCCGGCACGTAGGCCATCGTCGCGAAGGGCAGCGCGAAGCTGATCAGCTCCAGCGGGCGCGGCAGCAGCTCCAGCGGGATCAGCATGCCGCCCGGCAGGAACACCAGCTTCTGGAAGAAGAACCACGACGCCTTCGCGTCCAGCAGCCAAAACGCGATGCCGCCGAAGGCATGGCAGGATGCGATGTTGGCCGCGCAGCCCAGCGCCACCGCGGGCGCCGCCAGCCCCAGCGCCGGCAGCGACGGCGGCGCGCCCACGAACAGCCAGGTGATCAGGGCGCCCACCGCGAACGAGGCGATCAGGCGGGCGCAGGCCTCGCCCATGTCGATCGACATGCGCAGGCCCACCACCGACACCGGCCGCAGCATCTGCACGGCCACGGTGCCGCTGCCGATCTCGTCACCGATCTCCTCGACCGAGCGCGGACGTACGCCCAGCACCGCTGTCTGTGCGGCAAACACGTACCAGAGCAGCGACGTGCGGGTGTAGCCGTGCAGGGAGCCGCCGTTGGCGTCGACCGCGGCCGTCCACAGCGCCGTCATCACGACCAGGATGATCGCGAAGAAGCCGATCCGCACCGACATGTCGCCGGGCGAGCGGATGGTGCGGAGGAAGCCGAGCCGCCAGCCGGCCAGGTACGGGTTCATACAGGGCTCGCATAGATGTGGGAGACGATCTCCTCGAGCGGCGGGTCGGCCACCGAGATGTCGACCACGTCGTAGCGGTCGAGCAGGTCGTCCAGGACGCTCCGGATCGGGCGCCGGTCTGTGTCGACCACCAGCTTCGCTCCGGCGCCGGAGAGCTTCACCAGCCGCGCGCCCTCCACTTCGACGCTCGCGGGCGGCTGCTCGAAGCGCACGTCCAGCATCTTGGTGCCGAGCAGCGCGCGGCGCATCACCGACACGCGGTCGTCGTAGATCAGCCGTCCGTGGTTGATCACGATCACCCGCCGGGCCACCTGCTCGATGTCGGAGACGTCGTGCGACGTCAGCAGGATGGTGGTGCCCTGCTCCTCGTTGATGCGCACGATCAGGTCGCGGAAGCGCGCCTTCGCCACCAGGTCGAGGCCGATCGTGGGCTCGTCCAGGAACAGCACCTCCGGCGCGTGCAGCATGCTGGCCACCAGCTCGCAGCGCATGCGCTGGCCCAGCGACAGACCGCGCACGGGCTGGTCGAACAGCTGGGTGGCGTCGAGCAGCTCGCCCAGCCGGGCCAGCCGGCTGCGCTGCTCGTCGGCGGGGATCCGGTAGATTCGGCCCAGCAGGCCGAACGTCTGGCGCGGGGTCAGCTGGAACCAGAGCTGCGACCGCTGGCCGAACAGCGTGCCGATCCGCGCGGCCAGCTCGCGGCGCCGCTTCCAGGGCACGATCCCCAGCACGGCCGCTTCGCCGCTGGTGGGGTGGAGGATGCCAGTCAGCATCTTGATCGAGGTCGACTTGCCGGCGCCGTTGGGCCCGATGTAGGCCAGGCGTTCGCCCGACTCCACCGCGAAGCTGATGCCGGCCACCGCCTCGACCGGCTCGCCTCGCCTGGCCGGGAAGGTCTTTCGCAGCGCGCGTGCCTCGATCGCGATCATGGCTCACCGTAGCAATCCGGTCGGGGCTACCATCCTGCCATGGTTTCCGAGCAGGATGTGCGGTCAGCCCTGGTCGCCGTCATCGATCCCGAGATCCGCCGCAGCGTTGTCGAGCTGGACATGGTGCGGGCCGTTGCCATCGAGGGCAGCGGCGTCGAGGTGACGATCGCTCTGACGGTCCCGGGATGCCCGATGAAGGCGAACCTCGAGCAGCAGGTGCGGGACCACGTCGGTGCGGTCGAGGGGGTCGAGTCGGTGTCGGTGGCGTTCGACGTGATGACGGCTGAGCAGCGCACCGCGCTGCGGCAGCGGCTGTCCGGGGCGCCGGCCGGCGAGGAGCGCAAGCTGTCGCTGGAGCCCGCGACGCGCGTGATCGCCGTCGCCTCCGGCAAGGGCGGTGTCGGCAAGTCGTCGCTGACCGCCAACCTGGCGGCGGCGCTGGCGCTGGACGGGGCGGAGGTGGGCGTCGTCGACGCCGACATCTACGGCTACTCGATGCCGCGCATGCTGGGCATCTCGCGGCGGCCGGTGGCGGTCGACCAGATGATGATCCCGCCCGTCAACCACGGCCTCAAGATCATCTCGATCGGGTTCTTCGTGGACGGCGACGGCGCGATCCCCTGGCGCGGCCCGATGCTGCACCGCGCGCTCGAGCAGTTCCTGTCCGATGTGCACTGGGGCGCGCTCGACTACCTGGTGGTGGACATGCCTCCCGGCACGGGCGACATCTCGATTTCGCTGGGGCAGCTGCTGCCCGAGCCCGATCTGCTGATCGTGACCACGCCGCAGGCGGCGGCTCAGAGGGTGGCGCGCAGGGCCGCGGACGTGGCGTCGAAGACGGGCATGCGGGTGGCCGGCGTGATCGAGAACATGAGCCATCTGGTCTGCAGCTGCTGCGGCGAGGTCACCCACCCGTTCGGCCAGGGCGGCGGCCAGGAGCTGGCCGACGAGCTGGGCGTGCCGCTGCTGGGGCAGGTGCCGCTGGACGAGCGGCTGCGCGTGACCGCCGACGAGGGCATCCCGCTGGTGGTCGCCGAGCCCGAGAACGCCACCGCCAAGGCCCTGCGCGAGCTGGCAGTGGCGGTGCCCGGTGTGCTGCGCCCGCGCAGCGGTGCGGAGCGCATCAAGAAGCCGCTCGCGGTCATCTAGCCTGCTCGAAGCTAGCCCCGCAGAATTTCCAGCACCGCCGGATCGATACGGCTGCCGTCCGGCCACATCCGCTCCTCCAGGTTCTCGACGCCGGCGTAGGCATCGAGCGAGTCGAAGCCGCGATCCGCAAGCAGGCGTGACACCTCGTCGGCCAGCGCTCCCTCCAGTGGCAGGAACTCCTCGGCCGGGGTCTTCCCGAACAGCAGCTGGTGGATGCCGAGGATGCGGATCATCTCGGGCACCGGATCGCGATGGTCGTCCACGCGCAGATCGATCAGGATGTCGTTGTTTCCCCCGTAACCGGCGCCGGTCTGGCGCACGACCAGCGCCGCCGCCTGGCGCCCGCGCCGATCGCCGCCCGCCCGGTCGGCGGCGAGCAGCGCGGCGGCCATCCGGTCGGCCAGCGGTCCGCCGGTCGCGGCGAAGGTGTCGACCAGCGCGTCGACCACTTGCGGGCCGGCCAGGATGTTGCCCTGGGCGGCAAAGCCCGGGCCGGTGCGACCGCCGGCCCAGTCCATGCAGTGCGCGCCGGTATGCGTTGCGCTGCCGCCCCGCCCGTCGACGATGCCGAGCTGCCGCTCGTCGGTTCCCTCGTCCGCTCCGGTCAACGCGTCCAGCGCGTCCCGTGCGCTGCTGCCCGCCGCCAGCCGCTCCAGCCCGTCCGGGCCGTAGCCGACGTTGGCGGCCGCCTGCGTGGCGATGGCACCGACGTCGCCCCGCACCCACGGCACGATCGCCCCCACGCACGGGAACTTCGAGGCCACAGCCACGCCCCACTGCCGGGCCTCGAGGTCGCACGCGACCAGCGAGAAGGTCATTCGACCGTGCCGCCCGGAGCCACGTCGAGCACCTCCAGCCCCGACACGTCGGCCGCCTCGCGGCGCAGCTGGTCGGGCGTCCCGTGCAGCGCCGGGAACGTCCCGTAGTGCGTCGGCACGACCTTCTTGACGCCCAGCATCCGGATCGCCTCGGCAGCCTCGAACGGGCCCATCGTGAAGAAGTCGCCGATCGGAAGGATCGCCACGTCGGGCTTGTACAGCCGGCCGATCAGGGCCATGTCGCCGAACACGGAGGTGTCGCCGGCCACGTACACGCGCCGCCCGTCCTCGAGCGTGACGATGTAGCCGTTCGGGTCGCCCGTGTGCAGGATCGTTCCGTCCGGCTGGGTGAAGCTGGACGAGTGGCGGGCGTCGACCATCGTGAACTTGAGGCCCTCGGCCTCGGCGGTGCCGCCCTTGTTGTATCCGATCACGTTCTGGACGCCGTTGGCCTCCAGGTAGTCGCCCAGCTCGATCATCGCCAGGACCGCCTTGGGCGCGTGCCTGGTCGCCAGGTCGACGGCGTCGCCGGTGTGGTCGTTGTGCCCGTGCGTGAGCAGGAGCACGTCGAACGGGCCGGGGTCCTTCAGCTCGTCCGGCACGACCGGGTTGCCGGTCACCCAGGGATCGATCAGCACCCGCTTGCCCCCGGGCGTCTCCATGATCCAGGTGGCGTGCCCAACCCACGTCAGCCGCAGTCCGTTTCCAAGCCCCATGGTCATCGCTCCCTTTGCGTTTGAGTTCCGGCCGCAGACTACCGAGAGAGCAGGAAGCGCCGCCACCTGCGCGAAGTGAACGGGCATGACCATCACATCAGCACCACGCACCGCGACCGTCGGTGCGCTGCTGGCGGTCGCCGCCGGCCTGATCGCACCCAACAACCTGATCGCCTTCTACCTCACGGCGCTGGCAGCCGCGTTGCTGCTGTTCGCCGCGTTTCTCGCCTACCTCGACGCCGCGGAACAGCTGGATGCCCGCAGCGGGCTGGCGGTCGCGACGGCCGGCCTCGGCGCGGCCCTCGTGATGGCCGACGCCGCCATCCGCTTCCCGGCGGTACTCGACCCGAGTGCACCCCAGGGCGCGAGCGCGCTGGCGATGGTGGCGCTGCTCGTCGTGATGACCGGGGTGGTCGGCGAGCTCGTGTGGATGCAGGCTGATGACGCCGCATCGCTGCGCGAGCGGCTGCGCCCCGTGCGGCACCTGCTGACACGGCTAGCAGGGCGCTTCGCGCGCTACTTGACCCAGACGGGAGTGCCGATCGGGGTCCTCTTGTACATCCACCTGGCCTCCGGCGCCGGCATGCGGATGCAGCCGTGCGAGGCCGGGTAGCCGGGCACGCTTGCGAACGAGTGCATCGCGATGCCGCCGACGATGTAGCTGGCCCATGGCAGCCATACGTGGAACGGGATCGACCACGACATCCGCGACTTCGAGTAGACGTGCCAGTGGCCGGTGGGTGTGACGTGACCGGGCGCGGCCGTCGAGACGTGGATCGCGCGCCGCACCTTGCCCAGCTTCCCGATCAGGAGCAGCACCTGCCTGCCCTTGTGCACCTCGACGTGGGCGAAGTGGCGGTGGCCGGTCCACGGCCGCGGCGTCACGGCCTTCTTGAGACGCGCCTGGGTGATGGATCCTGCCACGCCGTCGCGCGTCAGCCGGGCCCAGCCCTGGTAGGCCATCACGGCCTGCAAGGTGCGGTAGTCGTAGCACCCCGGTGTGTAGCTCTCCGGCAGGTACTTGTGCAGGCCCAGCTCGTGCTGGAGACGGTGGACGTCCGGCCCGCACATGCCCTGAGAGAGGGTCCGGGCGCTGGCCGTGGCCGGGAACAGCACCACGATCGCCAACGAACCAACCGCCACCGCTGCCAGTCGCTTCATCGTCATCTCCCGATCAGTGATGCACTTGCCGTCTGCGCCAGATCGAGGAGCGGCCCGGGAATGATCCCGAGCACCATCACCGCGACCGCCGTTGCCAATACGGTAGCCGATGTTACGGCGAACGCCGGGACGATATGGCGACTCCGGGATCGGCACATCCCGGTCGACCAGCGCGAACGGGATCTTCAGGTAGTAGCCGAGCCCGACCAGGGTCGCGGCCACGCCCACGACGGCCAGGTACGTCTGCCCGACGTCGACGGCGCTGCTCCAGATCGTGATCTTGGCGATGAACCCGCCCATCGGCGGCAGCCCGGCCAGCGACAGCATGAACACCACCATCGACAGCGCCAGCAGCGGCCGCCGGTAGGCGTAGCCGCGGAAGTCATCGATCAACACCGGGCGTCCCAGCTCGCGCTCGCGGATCGCCACCAGCGCGAACGCGCCGATGTTCATCAGCGAGTAGATGGCCAGGTAGTAGAACATGGCGCGGGCGGCTGCCTGGGTGTGCACGGCGACCGCCGTGAACAGGAAGCCGGTGTGACCGATCGTGGAGTATGCCAGCATCCGCTTCACATTCGCCTGCCGCAGCGCCGCCAGGTTCCCGACCGCGAACGACGCGACCGCGAGCGCTCCGATTGCGTCCTGCCAGATGGCCGAGTCCTCGCCGAAGGCCGCCACCAGCACCCGGAACGCCAGCACCAGAGCCACGGTCTTGGTGGCCGCCGACATGAACGCGGTCACCGGTGTGGGCGCTCCCTCGTAGGCGTCCGGCGTCCACATGTGGAACGGCGCCGAGTTGGCCTTGAACCCCAGCCCGACGATGATCATCGCGATGCCCAGCAGCAGCACGCCGCCGTGGGCGTCGCCGTGACGGATCGACTGGGCGATCAGGTCGAACTCGAACTGCCCGGTAGCGCCGTAGACCAGCGCCGACCCGTACAGCAGGAAGGCGGCGCCCACCGAGCCGACGACCAGGTACTTGAGCGCGCCCTCCAGGCCCGGCAGCGCGTCCACGTCGATCGCCACCAGCACGTACAGCGCGATCGAGAACAGCTCCAGCGCGATGAACGCGATCACCAGGCTGTTCGACACCGCCAGCAGCGACATGCCGGCGGCAGCGGCCAGCAGCAGCGCGTGGTACTCGACCGCCCGGTCGGCGAGATGCGGCATGCCCCACGCCACGACCACAGCCAGCAGGCCGGCCGCGAAGATCAGCAGCCGCGCGCCGTTGCCGAAGGCGTCGATCCGCAACGTGTCGTCGAAGGCCGTGCGCGGCGCATCGTGCCACTGCGCGATCGGCGCCACCATGGCACCGGCGAAGGCGCCCACCGCCACCGCTGCCCCCACGGGATGGGCCAGCCGCTGCGGCAGGAAGATCGCGCAGGTCAGAAGCACGCAGGCGCAGCTCAGGAGCACGATCTCGGGTGCGATCGCCGACCACGAGACGGGGACGGTGGTGACCGTGAGCGTGATCATCCGATCCGCTCCATCACGCCGAACGGCCAGGCCGAGAGCACCAGCAGGATCAGCAGCAGCGGCACCGCCACGGCCAGCTCGGAGAGCCGCAGGTCGGGCGTGGTCGCGTCGATCCGCTCCCCGTCACCCTCGTGCGCGATCGCCGAGTACCAGCGCAGCATGTACATCGCCGCCAGCACGATCCCGAGCGAGGCGGCGGCGCCCAGCAGCGGCTGCTCACCGAACGCGCCGATCAGGATGTAGAGCTCCGAGATGAACACGCTCGAGCCGGGCACCGCCAGCACGAACAGCGCGGCCAGCAGGAAGACGGTCGAGGCCACCGGCCGCCGGTTGGCGAGCCCGCCCAGCGACTTCAGCGCGTCGGTGCCGGTGCGCAGCTCGACCAGCCCGATCAGCAGGAACGCCGCCAGCGAGACGACGCCGTGGTTGACCATCTGGAAGGTGGCGCCGGTGAGGCCGTTGTCGCTGAAGACGCCGCCCGGCCCGAGCACGAAGATGCCGATGATGATCAGGTTCATCTGGCCCACGCTGGAGTAGGCCACCACGCCCCGCGCATCGGGTTGGCGGAACGCGACCAGCGATGCGTACAGCAGGCCGGCCAGGCCCAGGCCCAGGAACAGCCAGCGCCAGTGGTAGGCGGTGGCCGGGAACAGCGGCACGGCGAACCGGATCAGCCCGTAGGCGCCGGCCTTGGAGATGACTCCGGAGAGCAGCGCCGTCACCTCGGGCGTCGACTGGCGGTATGCGTCCGGCAGCCAGCCGTGCAGCGGGAACATCGGCGCCTTGATGCAGAAGGCCAGCGCGAACGCGCCGAACATCCACCAGGAGTCGCGTCCCTGGGCCGCCAGCACGCCCAGGTCGAACGAGTGCCCCTCCACCGCGAGCCCGGCGATGGCGACCAGCATCAGCAGCGAGCCGGCCAGCGAGTAGATGATGAACTGGAGCGTGGCGAAGCGGCGCCGCTCACCGCCCCAGACGCCCATCAGCACGAACAGGGCGATCATCATCACCTCCCAGCCCGTGTAGAACAGCACCAGGTCGCGGGCCGTGAACAGCGTCACCAGCGACGCCTCGAGCAGCAGCAGCAGGCCCAGGTACAGGCTGAGGCGGTCGCGGCCGGCGCGGATAGCCGTCCAGACGGCGCTGGCCACGCCCACGGCGGTGAGGGCGACCATGAACATCGACAGCCCGTCCATGGCCACGTGGAAGTGCACGTCGGCGCCGCCGATCAGGTTCGGGATCCACACCCTGTCGGTGACGAACTGGCTGCCGCCGCCGACGTTGAAGGTGACGATCGCGACCGCCGCCAGCACCAGCTCGGCGAGCACCGCAGCCAGCCCCAGCGCCGCCGCGACGCGCCGGTCGAGCGGCAGGAAGCCGATCAGCACGGCGCACACCAGCGGCAGCGCGATCAGGGCGACGGTCACAGGTTCGCCTTCCCGAGGAAGAACACGGCCACCAGCGCCGCCCCGCCGGCCAGCACGGTCACGTACTGGCGCACGATCCCCGACTGGGCGAGCGCGGTGGCCCTGGCCACCGTCGCCACCGTGGTGCGAGCCAGCCACAGCGAGCCGCCGATGATCCAGCGCTCACCGACGCGGTCCAGCGTGACGGCCAGCCACACCGCCGGGCGGTAGCCGATGTTGTAGTAGAGCTCGTCCCAGCCGAACTTGGCCTCGGCGATGATGGCCATCGTCTGGAACCGGTTGCGCACAGCGGCCACCCGGGCCGGATCGTCGTACAGCCGCCAGACGTACAGCGCGCCGGCTCCGCCCAGGCCCCAGGCCAGCGCCGTCGTCAGGATGTCCTGCGGGACGGTGGCCTCGATGGTGGGCGCGGTCTGCGCCAGGAAGTCGCCGAAGAAATTGGTGATGCCAAAGCCGATCGACAGGAACCCGACCAGCACCGCACCGGCCGCCAGCACCGCCACCGGCAGGAACATCGTCCACGGCGCCTCGCCGTGGCCGCCGTGCAGGTGCTGCTCGGCGTAGTCGCTCATCTCGCCGTAAAACACGAGCCGCATCAGCCGGGTCGCGTAGATGCCGGTGAAGGCGGCTCCCACCAGGCCGCCCACGTACACGATCCAGCCGGCGGTGCCGCCTCCGTGCAGCGCGCCCTCCAGGATCGCGTCCTTGGACAGCGGCCAGAACCCGATCAGCGCGATGGTGCCGACCCACATCAGCGCGGTCGTGCGCGGCATCACCTTGGAGAGGCCGCCCATCCTGCGCACGTCCTGCTCGTTGGCGAGCGCGTGGATGACGATGCCGGCGCCGAGGAACAGCAGCGCCTTGAAGAAGGCGTGGCTGAGCAGGTGGAACATGCCGGCCGAGTCGTCGGCCACGCCCACGGCCGCGAACATGTAGCCGATCTGGCTCATGGTCGAGTAGGCGATGATGCGTTTGATGTCGGTCTGCACGAGCGCGATCACACCCGCCATCAGCAGCGTGGCCACGCCGATCACCGCCACCAGCGTGCGCACGTTGGGCGCGTTGGCGAACAGCACGTGGCAGCGCGCGATCAGGTAGACGCCTGCGGTCACCATGGTGGCCGCGTGGATCAGCGCGCTGACCGGGGTGGGGCCTTCCATGGCGTCCGGAAGCCAGGTGTGGAGCGGGATCTGGGCCGACTTGGCGACGGCGCCCGCCAGCAACAGCAGCGCCACCCAGTTGGCGTCGGAGCTGCCCTTCGGCCACACGTCGTGCGCCCGCGTGAACACCTCGTGGTAGTTGGTGGTGCCGATGTCGCGCACCATGAAGAAGATCGCGATGGCGATGCCGACGTCGCCGATCGTGTTCATCACGAAGGCCTTCTTGGCGGCGGCCACCGGCGCCTCCTGCTCGTGCCAGAACCCGATCAGCAGGTAGGACGAGAGGCCCACCATGCCCCAGCCGGCCAGCAGCAGCACGAAGTTGCCGGCCATCACGAGCAGTAGCATCGAGAACAGGAACAGGTTCATGTAGGCGAAGAAGCGCCGCTGCTTGGGGTCGCCGTGCATGTAGCCGATCGAGTACATGACGATCAGCGCGCCCACGCCGGACACGATCAGCATCTCGACCACCGACAGCTGGTCGACCTGGATCGACAGCGGCACCTGGAGCACGTTGGTGTTGTGAGCCCCGGCCCAGGTGTAGAGCGTGAAGACGTGGCTGCGGGCGCTCTCGCCCTCGCCGAGGATCGAGAAGAACACGGCGGCGCCGCAGATGAACGAGGCGAACGCGATGGCCGTGGCCAGCCAGGAGGCGGCCTCGCGTCCGATCCGGTTGCCGGCCAGGGCCAGCACGACCACGCCGGCCAGCGGGAGGAACAGACACAGCCAGGAGAGCGTTTCCATCAGTGCCGAAGCGCCGTCAGCCGGTCGACGTCAAGTTCGGCCTTGCGGCGCGCCACGGCCACAACCAGCCCCAGGCCGACAACGACCTCGGAGGCCGCGATGCCCATCACGATCAGCGCGAACACCTGGCCGCTCTGCTCACCCCAGTAGCGCGAGAAGGCGATCAGCGTGAGGTTGCAGGAGTTCAGCATCAGCTCCACCGACAGCAGCAGGATCAGCGGGCTGCGGCGAGTGAACACGCCGAACATGCCGATCCCGAACACGATCGCCGACACCGACACGAAGTACTCGACGCCGATGTGCATCAGCTGCCGTCCTCGTCCTTGTGGGGCACGTGGTGCACGGGGAACGCCGTCTCGGCCCCCATCACGGCGGCCTGCAGCTCCAGCTCGGGCTGCGGGCGCGGAGCCGGGAACGCGTCAGGCTCGTCGACCCGCGGGCTGGGCCGCTTGGAGCCGAGCACGACGGCGCCCACCGCCGCCACCAGCAGCAGGATCGAGGTGGCCTCGAATCCCAGCAGGTAGCGCGAGAAGAAGCTGTTGGCGACGAGGCTGGGGTTGCCGAACTGGTCGGTGACCGTCTGGCCGGGGCCGAACGCCTGGCTTGCGACCGCCACCACGATCTCGATCACGACGGCCGAGCCCGCCACGACCGCCGCTCCCAGCTGCCACAGCGGGATGTCGCGCGTGGGCTCGTCGGCGCGGTTGCCGAGGTAGGCGATCACGAACAGGAACATGATCATCACCGCGCCGGCGTAGACGATCACCTGCGCGGCGGCCAGGAAGTCGGCCTGCAGCAGCAGGTACATGGTGGCCAGCGAGACCAGGTGCATGATCAGCGACAGGGCCGAGTAGAACGGGTTCACCGAGAGCACCACGCCCAGCGCCGAGGCGATCGCCAGCGCCGATGCGACGACGAACACGATGTCGTAGGTCACGCCGCGCCGTCCTCTTGGGCCGGGATGTCGAAGGGGTCGACCGGTGCCACCGGCGTGCGCCGGGCCTCGGGCGAGGGCTCCAGCAGCATCTGCTTGGTGTAGACCAGCGCGTCGCGCGACATCTCGGCCAGCTCGTAGTCGTGGCCGAGCGTGATCGCGTCGAACGGGCAGGCCAGCTCGCAGTAGCCGCAGAAGATGCAGCGGCTCATGTTGATCTCGTAGATGCGCGCGTAGCGCTCGCCGGCCGAGTAGCGCTCCTCGGGCGTGTTCTCGGCGGCCACCACGCGGATGCAGTCGGCCGGGCAGGCCGCGGCGCAGAGCGAGCATCCGACGCACTTCTCGAGGCCGTTCTCGTGCCGGTGCAGGCGGTGCCGTCCGCGGAAGCGCGGGTATACCGGGCGCTTGTAGTCGGGGAACTGCTGCGTCACCGGCTTTCGGAACAGGTGCCGGAAAGTGACGCTGAAGCCCTTGAGGTTGTCGGTGACGGGACTCATGCTCGGTAGGCCACGATCGCGGAGGTGACCAGCAGGTTGACCGTTGCCAATGGCAGCAACACCTTCCAGCCGATCGTCATCAGCCGGTCGTAGCGCACGCGCGGAAGCGTCGAGCGCACCCAGATCGACAGGAACAGGAAGATGAACATCTTGATCAGCATCCACAGCGGGCCCGGCAGCACCGGCCCGTCGTAGCCGCCCAGGAACAGGATCGATGCCAGGGCCGAGAACGCGATCAGGGCGATGTACTCGGCGTTCTGGAACATCGCCCACCGCATGCCGCCATACTCGGTGTGGTAGCCGGCCACCAGCTCGCCCTCGGCCTCTGGCAGGTCGAACGGGATGCGGCTGACCTCGGCCGTCGACGCCAGCAGGTAGATCACGAAGCCGACGAACTGCGGCACGATGTACCAGACCCCGTCGCGCTGCTGGGCGTCGACGATGCCGGTCAGAGACAGCGTCTGCGACATCATCACGACGCCGATCACGGCCAGCGCCAGGCTCACCTCGTAGCTGACCAGCTGGGAGACGGCGCGCATCGAGCCGTACAGCGAGTACTTGGAGCTGGACGACCAGCCGCCCACCAGGAACCCGTAGAAGCTGAACGAGCCGAGCGCGAACACCAGCAGCAGGGCGACGTTGGGATCGGCGATCCACAGGTAGATCTGGTAGTCGGTGCCGGGGATCGTGGCCTGGCCGCCGAACGGCACCACCGAGAACACCATCAGCGCGCTGAACAGCGAGATCACCGGCGCCACCAGATACAGGAAGGCGCTCGAGCCGACCGGGATCAGGCTCTCCTTCTGGATCAGCTTGCCCAGGTCGGCGATCGGCTGCAGCAGGCCGAACGGCCCCACGCGGTTGGGGCCGAGGCGCACCTGGAAACGGCCGATCAGCCGGCGTTCGAACCAGGTCATGAACGCGAACATCACCATCACCAGGTTGACCAGCACGAACGACTTGATGGCCGTGACGATGAACCCGTCAGGCATCCGCCGTCTCCTCGGGCGCGGCCCGCAGCTCGCCCGGCCCGACGTACGGCACCGCCGTCGCCAGCCGCACGACGCCCCGTCGCAGCCGCCGCTGCACCAGCGCGGCGCCCGTCAGGGAGGCGCCGGCGAAGCTGACCTCGACCCGGTCGCCGGTGGCGACGCCGATCTCCTGGGCGTCGTCGTGTGAGATCTCGATGCCGTTGCGGTGCTGGAAGTGCAGCGCCGGGGCGCCCTCCACGGTCGGCCCGCTCATCAGCTGGCGGTAGCCGACCACGATCGTTCCCTCCGGCTCGCCCTCGGCAACGTGCGGCGCGGGCGGCGCCTGTCCGGAGCCGAAAGCCGGTTCGGGGCGCTCGCCGCGCTCTCCGATCCCGGCCCAGGTGAGGCCGGCAAATGCCGCGCGCGAGCCGACCATGTCGGCGAACACGGCGGGCGGCTGGTCGGGCAGGTCGAGGCCGAGCCGGCGCCCCAGCTCTGCCGCCAGCACGATCCCGTCGAGCACGCCCGGCGGCGGCGGCACGGCTGCTCGCAGGCGCTGCACGCGGCCCTCGATGTTGGTGAACGTGCCCTCCTTCTCGAGCGGCATCGGCGACGGCACGATCGTCGTCGCCCAGCCGCTGGAGCCGGTCTGGAACGGGCTCACCTGCAGCGCGAAGAAGGCGCGCTCCATCACTCCTCGCCAGCGGTCGCCGGCGGACCAGCCTCCGACCGGGTCGGCGCCGAGCAGCACCACGGCCCTGACGCGGCCCTGCTCGACGGCCTCCAGGGCCTCGGCCGGCGTATGCGTGCCCAGGCCCGCGGCCTGGCAGCCGAGCTCGTTCGCGGCCAGCGGAGTGGGCAGCACGCGGCAGCCTCTGGTGTGGGCGACGTGGGCCAACACCGCTGCCACCGGTGCGCTCATGCGACCGTTCCAGAGGATCACCGAGCGGTCGCTGAGGCCCTTCAGCGCCATGCCCTGGGATGCGGCCAGCAGCGCCGCGTGGGTGGTGCCCGGCGCGGCCGAGATGTGCTCGGCTGCCCGCAGCGTGTCCAGGCGCGTGGCGCCGGCGCCGATCGTCACGACGCGCGCGCCGCGGTCGACGGCGCGACGGATGCGCAGCTCCAGGATCGGCGCGCGGTGCACCAGGTCGGTGGCTCCGGCGACGACGATCAGGTCGGCGTCGTCCAGGTCGGCGATCGTGGCCGAGTGCGCGGCCAGCTCGCCCCAGCCGGCGCCGCCCTCCGGGCCGCACACGATCGGGCCGCCACCGAGCGCCTGCTCCTGGATGCGCGCCCACAGGTGCGCCTCCTCGCTGGTCTGGTCGCCGGAGGCGATGATCGCCACCGAGCCGGGGCCGAACCGCTCGACCGCCGCACGCAGCCGGTCGGCGATGTGGTCGAGCGCCGTCGAGCCGTCCACCGGTTCCAGCCCGCGGCCGCCGCGGATCAGGGGAGTGGTGATGCGCTGCTCGGACTCCAGGCTGGGGAACGTGTAGCGGCCCCTGTCGCAGAGCCAGCCGTCGTCGACCGCCGGGTTGTTGCGCGACAGCACCCGCGCCACCCGGCCCTCGCGGATGGTCGCGTACGTGTTGCAGCCGATCGGGCACTCTCCGCACACCGTCGGGATGTTCTGGATCTCCCACGGCCGGCCGCGGAACCGGTAGGACGTGGAGGTGAGCGCGCCCACGGGGCACAGCTCGGTGACGTTGCCGGAGAACTCGCCGTCGTAGGGCCGGCCCTCGAAGGTGGTGATGATCGAGTTCGCGCCGCGATGCTCAGTCACCAGCTGCAGGTCGCCGGACACGTTCTCGCTGAACCTCGTGCAGCGGTAGCAGAGGATGCAGCGCTCCCGATCGAGCTTGATCAGCGGCGAGATCGGCACCGGCTTGGTGTTCGTGCGCTTCGGCAGCGTCATGCGGGTGCTGCCGGGGCCGTAGCGGAAGGTGAGATCCTGCAGCGGGCACTCACCGCCCTTGTCGCAGACCGGACAGTCGAGTGGGTGGTTGATCAGGAGGAACTCGAGCACGGCGTCCTGGCCCTCGCGGGCGCGGTCGGAGTGCGAGTGCACGACCATGCCGTCGGTGACCGGCGTGGTGCACGCGGTCTGCAGCTTGGGGATGCCCTCGATCTCGACCAGGCACATGCGGCAGGCGCCGACGGCGGCGCCCAGGCGCGGCTCGTAGCAGAACACCGGCACCTCGATGCCGGCCTCAGCCGCAGCCTCGACCAGCGACATGCCCTTAGGCACGGTCACCTCGCGCTCGTTGATGGACAGCGTGACGGTGTCGGTCTCGACCGTCGCCATCAGCCGTCCTCGTCCTCGCCGTCGTCTTCGCCCTCGTCCCAGAGCGCCTCGGCCAGCTCGATCTCCTCGGGCGCCTCGGCCGCGGCGATCACCTCGGGCACGACCACCTCGGGATCCTCGCCATTCTCGAGCCGCCGGCGGGCGCGCAGGAATGCCTCGCGGAACTCGCTCACGACACCACCGCCGGCTCGTGGTAGAGGCCCGAGATCGGGCTATGCGCCGTGAACGGGCAGCCGCCCTCGTCGATGTGTCGCTGGAACTCGTCGCGGAAGTGGGTCACGTAGCTCGCCACCGGCATCGCCATCGCGTCGCCCAGCGGGCACAGGCAGTTGCCGAGGATGCGGTCGCACACGTTCAGCAGCAGGTCGAGCTCGCCCTGGCGCGCCTCGCCCATCTCGATGCGGCGGACGATGTCCACGCCCCAGCGCGTGCCCTCACGGCAGGGCGTGCACTTGCCGCAGCTCTCGTGCCTGTAGAACTCCGAAACGCGCAGCGCCAGCTGCACCATGCAGGTGCGGTCGTCGATCACGATGATCGCGCCGGAGCCGGCCATCGAGCCGGCGGCCGCGATCGACTCGAAGTCGATGTGGGTGTCGATCTGGTCGGGCATCAGGATCGGGGCGGACGAGCCGCCCGGAATGATCGCCTTCAACGTACGGCCGTCCGGCGTGCCGCCGCCGTGGCCCTCGATCAGCTCTCGCAGCGTGCCCGTCAGCGGCATCTCGTAGTTGCCCGGCCGCTTGACGTTGCCCGACAACGAGAACACGCGGGTGCCCTTCGACCGCTCGGTGCCGATCTCGGCGTAGGCCGCGCCGCCCATCTCCAGGATGTAGGGCACCGACGCCAGCGTCTCCACGTTGTTGACCAGCGTGGGGGCGGCGTAGAGGCCTGCCACGGCCGGGAACGGCGGCTTGCTGCGTGGCTGTCCCCGCTCGCCCTCGAGCGACGACAGGAGCGCGGTCTCCTCGCCGCAGATGTAGGCGCCCGCGCCTCGGTGCAGGACGACGGTGGCGTCGTAGCCCGAGCCCAGGACGTTCGCGCCGACGAAGCCTCGCTCGCGCGCCTGCTCCAGCGCCGTCATCAGCACCTCGAACTCGGCGCGGTACTCGCCGCGGATGTAGATGAAGGCTGACGTGGCGCCGATCCCGAAGCTCATCGTGATCACGCCCTCGATCAGCGCGTGCGGATTGCGCAGCATGATCTCGCGGTCCTTGAACGTGCCCGGCTCCGACTCGTCGGCGTTCACGCACAGGTAGGCGGGCTTGCGGTCCTTGGGCAGGAACGAGGCCTTGCGCCCGGTCGGGAACCCCGCCCCGCCACGGCCGCGCAGGCCGGAGCTGTCGACCGCGGCGACCACGTCCTCGGGCGCGCCCGCAAGGGCCTTCGTGAGCTGCCGGTAGCCGCCGGCCTGCTCGTAGTCGCCGATGTCGCGCCGGTCGCCCTCGAAGTCCAGCAGGATGCGCAGGTCGGTGGTGGTCATGCGTCAGGCTCCGCGTCGGCCCGCAGCTGGGCGATCAGCTCCGGCACCTGCTCGGCCGGGAACGGCTCGTGGTAGCGCTCGTTTACCGACACCACCGGGCCCCAGCCGCAGCCGCCGTAGCATTCGACCGTCTTCAGCGTGAACAGGCCGTCCTCGCTGGTCTGGCCGGGATGGATGCCGAGCTCGCGCTCGAACGCGCGCATCGTGTCGGCCGCCCCGACCAGCGCGCAGGAGACGTTGGTGCAGACGCAGATCTCGTAGCGTCCGGTCGGCGTCAGCCGGAACATGTCGTAGAACGAGGCCACGCTCTTGCAGAATGCCGGCGTGAAGCCGGTCGCGTCGGCCACCTCGTCGAACGCCTGCTCGGACAGCCAGCCGTACTCGTCCTGCGCCAGGCGCAGGGCCGGGACGACCGCCGACTTGCGCTCCGGGTAGAGCGCGATCACATCCTGGATGCGGTCGTAGAGCGGCCGCGTGTCGTCGCTCGGGGGCGGCGGCGCGGGCCACGTGGGGCGCGTCTCGCGGGCGCCGGCGAGGGTCTGGGCGTCGGACTTATCCATCACCGATCCGCCTCCCCCATCACGCCGTCGAGCGATCCCACCACCACGATCAGGTCGGCGATGTAGCGGTTGACTGCCATCATCGCGGTCGACTGCAGGCTCACGAAGCTGGGCGCCCGGAAGTGGATCCGCCACGGCTTCGGGCCGCCGTCGGAGACCAGGAAGCAGCCGAACTCGCCGCGCGGCGACTCCACCGTGTAGTAGATCTGGTTCGCCTTCACCCGGAAGCCTTCGGTCACCAGCTTGAAGTGGTGGATCAGCGACTCCATCGAGGTCTGCAGCTCGTGGCGGGGCGGCAGCACGTGCTTGCGATCGTCGGCCATGACAGGGCCGGACGGCATCCCCTCCAGGCACTGGTCGATGATCTTGACCGACTCGTACATCTCTTTGGTGCGGCACATGAGCCGGTCGAAGGCGTCGCCGCGCTCGCCGGTGACGACGTCGAAGTCCATCTTGTCGTAGGCCAGGTACGGCTCGGCGCGCCGCAGGTCGAAGGGCACGCCACTCGCGCGCAGGTTCGGCCCCGACAGGCCCATCGCGATCGCCGTGTCGGCATCGATCGTGCCGATGCCGCGGTAGCGGTCGCGCCACACCGCGTTGCCGGCCACCAGGTCGAGGTACTCGTCGATCCGCAGCGGCACGTCGTGGCAGAAGCGCTTGGCCTCGGCGTAGAAGCCCTTGGGCAGGTCCTCGGCCACGCCGCCGAACTGCGGGTAGCGGTCGTGCATGCGCACGCCCGTCACCATCTCAAACAGGTCCAGGACGCGGTCGCGCTCGCGCAGGCAGTAGAAGAACAGCGAGATGGCGCCCAGCTCGACGCCGCTGGTGCCGAGGAAGATGAGGTGGCTGTGGATCCGATTCAGCTCGGCGAACAGGGTGCGGATCCACTGCGCCCGCTCCGGCACCTCGATCTCGATCAGCTGCTCGACCGCCCCCACGTAGGCCAGCTCGTTCGCGAAGAAGGCCAGATAGTCCATCCGCGGCGCATAGGGAATGCCCTTCCAGTAGGTCTTCTGCTCGAAGTTCTTCTCGAAGCCGGTGTGGACGTATCCGATGTCCGCGTCCAGGCCCACCACCACCTCGCCGTCCAGCGTCACGATCAGGCGCAGCACGCCGTGGGTGGACGGGTGGTTCGGCCCGAAGTTGACGGTGATCAGATCCTCGCCCTCGGGCGGGTCGATCTTGCTGGGGGTGGGGCTGGGCACCTGCGCCGGCTGCCACAGCGGCACGACGGGGGCGGATGCGTGCTCGGTCGCCGACATCAGACAGCGTCCGTGAACTGGACCGGCTCGCCGCCGATCGGGTAGTCCTTGCGCAGGGGATGGCCGTCCCAGTCGGACGGCATGATCAGCCGCCGCAGGTTGGGATGGCCTTCGAACCGGATCCCCATCAGGTCGTACTGCTCTCGCTCATGCCAGTCGGCCGTGGGCCACACCGAGACGACGCTTGGCACCCTGCCCTCCTCCGTCAGCACCTGCAGGCGCACCCGGTCGGTGGGGCCCTCGCCGATGTGCGCTAGGTGATAGACGACCGCGAAGCGGGCGGCAGGCGGCGTCACCGTCTCGGGGGTGCCCCAGCTGCCCGTGCGGTTGATGTCGCGGCCGCGCTCGCTGCCGAAGTAGCCCGCCACCTCCTCGCCGTAGCCCAGGTAGTCAACGCCGGAGACGGCGGACAGGAAATTCTTTCCCTGCTGGTCGCGAAGGTAGGTGCAGACGGCGATCAGGTGCTCGCCGGCGATCGTCAGCGCGGGCATGTCGAGGTCGTCCGCATGCGCCTGCACCGACCCGGGCACGGCCTGCTCGACCACCGTTGCGAGCTGCTCGGCGGTCACGCCTTCGACTTCTCCAGGTCGTAGGCGGGCGCGATGCCGGAGCGGATCTTCTTCTGGATCAGCAGCAGGCCGTCCACGACCGCCTCCGGCCGCGGCGGGCAGCCCGGCACATGCACGTCCACCGGCACCACCTTGTCGACGCCCTGCAGGATGGCGTAGTTGGCGAACATGCCGCCCGAGCTGGAGCAGGCGCCCATCGCCATCACCCACTTGGGCAGGAGCATCTGGTCGTAGACCTGGCGTAGCGGCGCCACCATCTTGTGCGACACCCGGCCGGACACGATCATCAGGTCGGCCTGGCGCGGCGAGGAGCGGAACACCTCGGATCCGAAGCGGGCGATGTCGTAGCGGGGCGAGGGCAGCGACATCATCTCGATCGCACAGCAGGCCAGGCCGAAGCCGGCCGGCCAGATCGAGTTGGACGAGGTCCAGGCCATCGCCTTCTCGAGCGTCGTCAGCATCACGTACTGCTCCAGGTCCCCAGCGCGCACCGCCTTGGAGATGCTGACCGGCGTCACCGCCATTCGAGGGCGCCCTTCCTCCACACGTACACGTAGGCCACCGCCAGCAGCACGATGAAGACGGCCATCTCCGCGAACCCGAACATGCCCAGGGCGTGCATGCGCAGGGCCAGCGGGTAGAGGAACACGATCTCGATATCGAACACGATGAACAGCATCGCGGTCAGGTAGTAGGAGATCGTGAAGCGGTGGGCGTGGAACTCGTTCGCCGAGACACCCGACTCGAACGGGATCCGCTTGTCGCCGGCCCGTCGTTTCGAGCGCGTATCGAGGGCAAATGTCGCGAACAGGAGCGACAGCGGAATCGCCATAGCGATCACTGCGAACACCAGCACGGCTGCCCAGTCGCCCAACACGCGAGGCGACTATAGCACCGGCCTGAAACGGTGTGACGATCTCGCCACCGGGAGGGCCGCAAACCGCTTGTTGACACCGGTATCCTGTGTTACAAAGTCAGGGTGGTTGTAGCGTCTGCTCATGTTCCGAGGGCTTCGCTACGATATGAGTAGTACGGCAGCAATTGGCCGGCTCTGGAGGAGGCAGCGAGACAGCATGATCATGATCACCGAACGCGCGGCCGAGAAGGTCAAGGAGCTGATGGCTGCAGAAGGTGATCCGTCGCTGAGCGCGCTCCGCGTCGCGGTCGAGGGCGGGGGCTGTTCGGGCTTCCAGTACGCGCTCGGATTCGACTCCGCGCTTGAGGACAACGACGAGGCCTGGGAGCACCACGGAGTGCGGGTGATCGTCGACCGCTTCAGCCTTCCCTACCTGGAGGGCGCCAGCGTCGACTACATCGACGGCCTGACCGGCGCCGGCTTCCAGATCGAGAACCCCAACGTGGTCGCGGCCTGCGGCTGCGGCAGCTCGTTCCAGGCCAAGGACGAGGTGCCCGCTGCGGCGCTTCCTGACGCCGATGACGGCTGCGGCACCGGCTGCGGCTGCTCGCATTAGCAGATGGGTGGTCGGTATCTCCGTGGTGTCCTGGATGGCGAGAACCGAGGCTCGCACTGATCGAGGGAGCGTCAATATCGGGAATATTGGCGCGACCGAGGACGCAGCGAGGCGGTTGTTCGCAGCCGTAGCCACGCCGGCCGCCGCTGACTCCAGACCGGTCGCAGCGGCCAGGCCCGCGGAAGATATCGACCAACCATCTTCCCCTCAGCGCCGGGCCGCCGGGCTAGGCTGCTGCATCCTGACCGCGTGGTCAACCGGTAGAGTTTGGATCCAAACTCGAAGCGGCCTGGAGGTCCTGGCGTCGTGAGCGCAGAGCAGATCACCGACATCACCATCATCGGCGGCGGCCCCACCGGCCTCGCCGCCGCCTACTACGGCGGCCATCGCGATGCGTCCGTGCGGATCGTCGAGAGCCTGGAACAGCTGGGCGGGCAGGTCTCGGCCGTCTACCCCGAGAAGCACATCTTCGACGTGGCCGGCTTCCCCAAGGTGAACGGCCAGGAGCTGATCGACCGCCTGATCGAGCAGGCCCGGCAGTACGAGCCTGAGGTGCGCCTGGGCGAGGTGGTGGAGCGTATCGAGCACCGCGACGACGAGGTGATCGAGCTGCACACGGCCGCCGGCGAGACGCTGCTGACGCGCACCATGATCATCACCGCCGGGCACGGCGCGTTCAACCCGCGTACCCTGGGGCTGCCCGAGCTGGAGACGTTCGCGGGCAGCGGTCTGCACTACTACGTCAAGGAGAAGGCCCACTTCAGCGGCAAGCGGGTGGCTCTTGTCGGCGGCGGCGACTCGGCGCTGGACTGGGCCATGAACCTGCAGGACACGGCCGAGCTGCCGATCACGCTGATCCACCGCCGCGACCGGTTCCGCGGCCTCGAGTCGTCGGTGAACGAGGTGCAGCGCCTGGCCGGCGAGGGCCACGTGCGGATCCTGACGCCGCACGAGGTGCGCGGCGCCGAGGGCAACGGGCGGCTGCAGGCGATCACCGTCGAGAACACCGAGACCGGCGAGTTCGAGCGGATCGAGGTCGACGCCGTGGTCACGCTGCTGGGCTTCATCTCCCACCTCGGGCCGATCGCCGACTGGGGCCTCGAGTTCGCGAACAAGCGCCAGATCAAGGTCGCCCCCAGCATGGAGACGAACCTGCCCGGCGTCTACGCGGCCGGCGACGTCGCCGGCTACGAGGGCAAGATCACGCTGATCACGGTCGGCTTCTCGGAGGCGGCGATCGCGGCGAACCACTGCGTCGCCCGCATCCGCGGCGAGAAGGTGCAGCCGAAGTACTCGACCGAGTAGGCGTCTGCGAGGATGCGGTCATGAGCGGCCGCCTGGCGGACATCCTCGCCCCCGACCTGCGCTGCGTGTTCGTCGGCATCAACCCGGGTCTGAAGTCGGCCGAGGCCGGGTTCCACTTCGCCAATCCGCGCAACGACTTCTGGCGGCTGCTGGCCGACGCCGGCCTCACATCACGCCTGCTCGAGCCCTCGCAGCAGGACGAGCTGCTGGCCAACGGCCTGGGGCTGACCAATGCCGCGCGGCGCGTCACCCGCGGCAGCGGCGAGCTGCGCCGCACCGACTTCGCAGACGCCGCCCGGCGGCTGGGCGCGGTCGCCCGCGACCTGCACCCGGGTGCGTTCGCGTTCGTTGGCAAGCAGGCATACGCGGGCGCGTTCGGCGAGCGCCCCGACCACGGGCTGCAGGCGCGCGAGCTGGAGGGGCGGCCGCTGTTCGTGCTGCCGTCCACCTCTCCCGCCAATGCGGCGGTGCCCTACCCGGAGAAGCTGCGGTGGTTCCGGGAGCTGGCCGAGCTGCTGGATCGGCCCCGGGGCTGACGGATCTAAGCTAGATGCTTGATTCCACGGGATCCGCCACGCAGCTCGTGGAATCAAGCATCCAAACAGAACGAGAGGCGAGGAGCGCAGGCGAGATGGCAGAGCTTTGGGGCGGGGAGACTCGCAAGGCGGTCGACAACTTCCCGGTCTCGGGCGAGACGATCCCGGTTTCGGTGGTGCACTGGCTGGGCCGGATCAAGGGTGCCGCCGCGCGGGCGAACGCGTCGCTGGGGCTGCTGGACGAGGGTCTGGCCGAGCGGATTGCGGCGGCCGCCGACGAGATCGCCGCCGGAGAGCACGACGACCAGTTCCCGATCGACGTGTTCCAGACCGGCTCCGGCACCTCCTCGAACATGAACGCCAACGAGGTGATTGCGACCCTGGCCGGGGAGGGCGTCCACGCCAACGACCACGTCAACATGGGCCAGTCCTCGAACGACGTGTTCCCGTCGGCCGTGCACCTGGCGGCGCTCGATCGCACGACCAACGAGCTGCTGCCGGCCGTGGCGCAGCTGGGCGACTCGCTCGCGCGCAAGGCGGAGGAGTTCGCGGACGTGGCCAAGGCCGGGCGCACGCATCTGATGGACGCCGTCCCGGTCACCCTCGGCCAGGAGTTCGGCGGCTACGCGGCGCAGGTGCGTGAGGGGCAGGCGCGGATCGAGGCGACGCTTGAGCGGCTGGGCAAGATCCCGCTGGGCGGCACCGCGGTCGGCACCGGGCTGAACACGCATCCCCGGTTCGCGGCGGAGGTGCGCGATCGGCTGTCGGCCGACACCGGGCTGCGGATCCTGCCGCCGGCCGACCCGTTCGAGGCGCAGGCCAACCGCGATGGGCTGGTCGAGGCGTCGGCGGCCCTCAAGGGTCTCGCCGTGTCGCTGACGAAGATCGCGAACGACCTGCGCTGGATGGGCTCCGGACCGCGGGCGGGACTGGCCGAGATATTCATCCCGGAGCTGCAGAAGGGCAGCTCGATCATGCCCGGCAAGGTCAACCCCGTTATCCCCGAGGTGGTCTGCCAGGTGTCGGCGCAGGTGATCGGCAACGATACGGCGATCACGGTCGGCGGGCTGCAGGGCAGCTTCGAGCTGAACGTGCAGATCCCGCTGATGGCGCGCAACCTGCTCCAGTCGATAGCGCTGCTCAGCTCGACCTGCCGGCTGTTCGCGGAGAAGTGCGTGGACGGGATCGAGGCCAACCGAGAGGTCTGCGAGCGCCACGGCGAGGCCTCGCTGGCGATGGCGACGGCCCTCAATCCCTACATCGGCTACGACCGCGCGACGGCGATCGTGAAGGACGCAGCGGCCTCGGGCCGCACGCTGCGCGAGGTGGCACTCGAGCACGGGGTGGACGCGGAGACGCTGGACAAGGCGCTGGATCTGCGGGCGATGGCGCGCGGGTCGTCAGAGGGCTGACGGCCAGACCGTCGTCTAGCGAACCGCCGCGTACACGATCACGCCCACCAGCACCACCATCAGCACCGCCAGGGGCATCGCCAGGCTGCCGCTGCGCACGTCCTCCACGCCCTCGCCCGGTTCCGGCGGCGGGTACATCGGCAGCTCGCCGATGGCGATGCGGTGCGCCACCGACTGCGCCTCGTCGGCGCGCACGAGCTCGGTCACGATCTCGGGTTCGAGCTCCATCTGTGCCGCGATCTCGTCGTCCCCCGTGCCCGCGTCGCGCAGCGCCATGAACCGCCGCACCTGATCGTCGCCGAGCGTGAAGTCGCTCGCCTCCTGCGCCGCCGAGCGCAGCGCCAGCAGGCGGTTATCGGGGGGTGGCGACTGCGACATCGAGCCACCGTTCGAACATCTGACGCGCGACCAGCTGCATGCCGGCTGCGGCGCGGTCGAACTCGTCGAACAGGCCCGGCGCAGCACCCGCCCCGAGCGTCTGCTCGAGCGATCTCACGTAGGCCGGCACCGTCGCCCACTCCCGCGCCATGTCCCCCGTCACCTCGACGTGGAACTGCACGCCGTACGCGGCCCGGCCGTAGCGAAAGGCCTGGTGCGGATACGCCGGAGACTCCGCCAGCAGCACCGCTCCCTCGGGCAGGTCGAACGTATCGCCGTGCCACTGCAGCGTTGCCAGCTCGCGCGGCAGCCCCGCGAACACGGGGTCGGACGCGCCCTCGTCGGTCAGCGTCACCCCCAGCACGCCCACCTCCGGCTGCGGCCCCGGGTAGACGCGTGCGCCCAGGCTGGATGCCAGCAGCTGCACGCCCAGGCAGGCGCCCCAGTAGCCGACCCCGGCCTGCACGGCCTCGCGGATCAGCCGCTTCTCCGCGCCCAGCCAGGGGTGCTCGGACTCGTCGTTCACGCTCATCGGGCCGCCCATCGCCACGATCAGGCCGAAGTCGCGCCAGTCGGGCAGCTGGCCGCCCTCGTCCAGCTCGACGCGCGTGATGGCCGCGCCGCGCTCGAGCAGGACGTCCTCGAACACCCCGGGCGGCTCGCATGCGATGTGCTGGAGCACGAGCGTCTTCATCGCAGGCAGCTTACGCGGTGCGGTCCTTGGCCACCAGAAAGTCGCGTACGAGCGCGCTGGTCTCGGCCATCGCATCCCACAGCACCACGTGCCCGCCGGGCACCTCCTCGACGCGCAACCTGCGAACCGCGTCGAAGGCCGCCTCGACGTCTCCGTCGGTCAGCCAACGCGACTCGTGGCCGCGGATCAGCATGGTCGGGCACAGCACGTCTGACAGCCGCGTTTCGGGGTGGGCCGCCGCCTCCAGGGCGGCCGCCGCCGCCTCGCGGCTGTAGCGGTAGCGGTAGCGGCCGTCGTCGTCGGCGACCAGGTGCTCGGCCATCTCCTCCTCGAGCAGCCCGCGCGGCGTGTGCAGCAGCCCATCCTCCTGCCGGCGCCGGTCGATCGCCTCATCCACCCCGGCGTACCCGCCTCCATCGCGCTCGACGCGGGCCGCCTCGCGCATCGCCCCCGGCGACGGCGCCAGCGGCGGCTCCAACAGGGTCAGCGAGTTGATCCGCTCCTGGTTTCGCACCGCGTAGGCGATCGCCACGCGTGCACCGAATCCGTCGCCGATCAGGCCCGCCTGGTCGATGCCACTGGCGTCCAGCACCTCGTGCAGGTCGTCGGCATGCTGTTCGATCGTGTGCGGGCCCGACCAGGGCGAGCGGCCGTGGCCGCGCAGGTCGTAGGCCACGACCAGCCGGCCCCGCTCGAGCATCCGCGCAACCCGCTCGAAGCGACGGGCGTGGCCGCGCACGTCATGCAGGCAGACGGCCGGGGGCAGCTCGTCGGGGCCCCACCGCAGAATCCGAAACGCCGTCATCGACGCAGATTCTACGGGTCAACCGTCGGTCAGCAATCCCGCGGGGTACGGGCCCGGCGTCGTCTCGGGGACATCCGCGTAGGCCACCTTGCCGGTGGTCGCCTCCTCGCTGACGCCCGCCCCGTGGCTGAGCGCGAGCTCCGAGACCGGGTAGACCAGACCCTCGCCGCCGTTGCGGGCGCCGACGCCGACGAGCACGCAGGGGTCGTCCCCGGCGCCCACGAAGACGTGCTCCGTGAACGGCGGGCAGTGCACGAAGTCCCAGGCGCGCAGCCGGCGCTCCTGTCCCTCGATCAGCACCAGGCACTCGCCGCTCACGACCAGGAAGTCCTCCTGGCCCTCCTCGGCGTGGTAGTAGCAGTTGGGCTGGCCCGGCCACATCACCTGGACGTTGATACCGTAGTGCGGGAACTGCTGGGAGCCCTCGAACAGCACCCCGGCGCCGAACTTCTCGTTGTGCACCCAGGGCGTCTCGCGGGCGTTGACGATGAACCACCCCTCGCCGGCCGGCTTCCTGCCGTCGGGGGAGTCCTCCATCGGGGCTTCCGGAACCATTGCATGTCCTCCCGTGGTCAGTGCGCGGCGACGCGCGAGCCACCGCTCGCGGCCAGGTGCTGCTCGTCTGCACGGTAGCTCGATCGCACCAGCGGCCCCGCGAATACGGACGCGAACCCCATCGCCTCGCCCTGCTCGCGCATCCAGCGGAACTGCGCGGGCGTCACCCAGCGGTCGAGCGGCAGGTGCCGGTCGCTCGGCTGCAGATACTGGCCGATCGTGACCACGTCGACGCGGTGATCGCGGAGATCTCGCATGATGTCGGCCACGTCCTGGTCGGTCTCGCCCATCCCCACGATGATGCCGCTCTTGGTCAGGAGCGGCGGCGCCGCCGGATACAGCTCGCCCCACACGTCCTTGGCCCGGTCGAGCAGGCCCAGCGCCTTGCGGTAGTCGCCGCGCGGGCGCACCCGCCGGTAGAACCGCTCGGCCGTCTCGATGTTGTGGTTGAACACGTCCGGCCGGGCTGCCAGCACCGTCCGCAGCGCCTCCTCGCGGAAGCCTAGGAAGTCGGGCACCAGCACCTCGACGCCGCACTCGGCGGCGCGGCGGCGGATGGCGCGGATGGTGGCTGCGAAGTGGCCGGCTCCGCGGTCGGGCAGGTCGTCCCGGTCGACGGAGGTGACGACCACGTGGCGCAGCCCCATCCTGCGCACCGCCGTCGCGACGCGCAGCGGCTCCAGCGGCTCGGGTGCGCCCTCGGGACGTCCCGAGGTGACGGCGCAGTAGCGGCAGGCGCGCGTGCAGACGTCGCCCATGATCTGGAAGGTGGCGGTGCCGCGTCCCCAGCACTCGCCGATGTTGGGACAGCGTGCCTCCTCACAGACGGTGTGCAGGCCGCCGTCGCGCATGATCCCCTGTAGCTCGGCAAAGCGGGTGTTGCCCGACGGGGCGCGCACCTTCATCCAGGCGGGCCGTTCGCGGGCGAGCTCGGAGTAGGGCATCAGACGGCGGCGGGGAGCGGGTCGAATGCGATCTGGAACCGCTCCTCGAAGGCATCGCGCAGCGCCGGGCGGAGATCGTCGACCGTCACCGCACGGCCGGCCTCGATCGACACCGACGTGAAGTCGGCGCCGCGCAGGCCACAGGCGTCGAACAGCTCGTAAACGTCGAGGTCGAGGTCGGCGTTGATCGAGAGCCCGTGTGTCGTCACCCAGCGCGCGCAGCGCACGCCGATCGACGCCACCTTGCGGTCCTCGACCCACACGCCGCTGGCGTGGTCACCCTCGACCACGCGGCCCTCGACGTCGAACTCCGCCAGCGTGTCGATCACCACCTGCTCGAGGTCGGCAACGTAGCGGTGCAGGTCCTTGCCGCGGCCGTGCAGGTCGAGCACCGGGTAGCAGACCACCTGCCCGGGGCCGTGGTACGTCGATCGCCCGCCGCGGCTGACCTCGACCACCTCGATGCCGCGGCGCGTGTACTCGACCGCGGCCATCAGCAGCTCCTCCCCGCGCACCGCCCGTGACCCGAGCGTGATCACCGGCTCGTGCTCCAGCAGCATCACCGTGTCGGGTATGGCCCCCTGGCTGCGGGCGGCCGCCAGGTCGGTCATCGTCTCGAGCGCATCCCTGTAGGGGGTCACGCCCAGCTCGTACAGGTACGCGCCGGTCACAACCCGAACGCCTGCTCGTCCCAGCTCTCGAGGCTGGCCTTGATCTGGGCCATGAACTGTGCGGCGTAGGCGCCGTCCACCAGCCGGTGGTCGTAGGACAGGCACAGGAACATCATGTGGCGGATCGCGATCGAGTCGTTGCCGTGGCGGTCGCTGACCACCACCGGCCGCTTCACGATCGCCTCCACATCGAGGATCGCGACCTGGCCCTCGGGAATGATGGGCGTGCCCATCAGCGCGCCGAACACGCCGGGGTTGGTGATCGTGAACGAGCCGCCGGCCATCTCGTCGGGCGACAGCGTCTTGGTGCGGGCCTTCTCGGCCATCTCGATCACGGCCCGCGACAGGCCCACCAGGTTCATCTCCTCGGCGTGGTGGATGACCGGTACCATCAGGCCCTTGGCGTCATCCACGGCCACGGCCATGCCCAGGTTGACGTACTTCTTGATCAGCGCCGTCTCGCCCTGCACCCCGGCGTTCACCCATGGCCAGCTGCCGATCGCGTCGATCGTGGCGCGGGCGATGAACGGGATGTAGGTGAGGTTGACGCCGTAGCGCTTCTGGTACTCCGGCTTCCATTTCTTGCGCAGGTTGACGACGCCGGTCATGTCGACCTCGATCACGGTGGTGACGTGCGCCGCCGTGTCCAGCGAGTGCCGCATGTGCCGCGCGATCACCTTGCGGATCGTGCTGAACTGGTAGAGCTCCTCGTCGCCGCCGCTTGCGACCAGCGTCTGCTGGGTGGCGGGAGCGGGCGCCGGTGCGGCCGGTGGCGGCGGAGCCGGTGCCGCGGGCGGCGGCGCAGGCTGGCTGATCACGGGCTCCTCGGCGGGCGGCGCGAAGTGCGGCACGTCGTGGATCACCGGCTCGGCCTGGGCGCCGCCCGCGTCGATGAACGCCTGCACGTCCTTCTTGGTCACGCGCCCGCCGCGTCCGGTGCCGGGGATCTGGTTCGGGTCCAGGCGGTGCTCGGCCAGCATCCGCGCCACCACCGGCGAGATGAACGTGCGGCCGGAGTCGTCGTCGTCCTCGGCACCGTTGCTGCCGTTGGCCGCATGCGGCTCGGGGGCGGGCTGCGACGACATCGTCTGCGACGTCTCCGGAGTGGCCGGCGTCTCCTCGGCGTTGTCGGTGGTGGCCGGCGGCGCCGTGTCCGCGGCCGCATCCGCGTCGCCCACGGCGATCACCGCGATGCGCGTGTTGACCGGCACCGTGTCGCCGTCGTTGGCGAGGATCTCGCGCACGACGCCGGACGCGGGCGACGGCACCTCGGTGTCGACCTTGTCGGTCGAGATCTCGACGATCGTCTCGTCGGCCTCGATGTGCTCGCCGACCTGCTTCATCCAGCGGGTGATCGTGCCCTCCGACACGCTCACGCCCATCTGCGGCATTACGACATCGACGACGGTTCCTGTGGCCATGCGGCGGCTCCTGGTTCTAATAGGCGGCGAGGCGCTCGATGCCGGCCAGCACGTCTCCGGGCTGCGGCAGGTACGCCTTCTCGAGAGGGGGTGAGAACGGCACCGGAGTGTCCGGCGCGGTGATGCGCATGACGGGAGCGTCCAGCGTCTCGAACGCCTCCTCGGCGATGGTCGCCGCGATCTCGGCGCCGAAGCCGCTGGTATGGGTGTCTTCATGCAGCACGATCACCTTGCTGGTCTTCGCCACGGATGCGAGCACCGCCTCCTTGTCCCACGGCGTGATCGTGCGCAGGTCGATGATCTCGACCGAGGTGCCGTCCTGCTCGGCGGCGGCCTTAGCAGCCTCCTCCGCCGTGTAGACCATCGCCCCGTAGGTGATGATCGAGAGGTCGCTGCCCTCCTGGTGCACGCGTGCCTTGCCGAACTCGACGGCCGTGTCGCCGTCCGGCACCTCGCCCTTGATGCGGCGGTAGAGGTGCTTGTGCTCGAAGTAGAGCACCGGGTTGGGGTCGCGGATGGCCGACAGGATCAGCCCCTTGGCGTCGGCCGGGGTGGCCGGGCAGGCGATCTTGAGGCCGGGGCAGTGGGCGAAGAACCCCTCCGGGTTCTGGCTGTGGAACGGGCCGCCGGAGAAGCCGCCGCCGGAGGGCAGGCGCACCACGATCGGCACGGGAGTGCCCACGCGGTAGTGCTGCTTCGCCGCGACCGTGACCAGCTGGTCGAAGGCGCAGGATACGAAGTCCGAGAACTGCATCTCGCAGACCGGGCGCATGCCCATCAGCGCCGCGCCGGTGCAGGCGCCGGTGATGGCTGTCTCGGACAGCGGCGAGTCGATCACGCGGTCCTCGCCGAACTCCTGCTGGAAGCCCTGGGTGACCTTGAAGGCACCGCCGTAGACGCCGATGTCCTCCCCGATCAGGAACACTCGCTGGTCGCGCCGCATCTCCTCGCGGAGCCCGTCCGAGATCGCCTGCAGGTAGGTCTTGATGGCCAAGGTCGTTTCGCTTCCTTAGATGGTTGGTTTCACGGGATGCGTGGATGCTGGGCGCAGGATGGGGCGCATTGGGCGTCGGGAGCGTCCGCAGGGCAGGCTGGATGATGTCCTGGCCGAGGACGATCGTGGCGTCCAGCGTGTCTCAGACAAGTCCAGCGCCGCGTAGCTCGTGGAATCAACCATCCTTCATCGGTGGTGGGGGGTGTCCAGCTCTTCCGGGTCAGCGTAGACGCCGGTGTCCAGATCGGCGGCATCCGGCAGCGGGCTCTCCTCCGCTCGCTTCATGGCCTCGTTCAGTAGCTTCTTGACCTCGACGGTGATCTCGTCGTCGATCGCCTCGCCCAGCACACCGCTCTCCTTCAGCCAGCGGCGGTGGCGCTCGATCGGGTCCTTCTCCTTCCAGTGCTCGAGCATCTCGCGCGGCACGTAGAAGGCGTCGTCGTGGACGGCGTGGCCCTCCATGCGCAGCGTCACCAGCTCCAGCAGCGTGGGGCCGCCGCCGGCGCGGGCCTTCTCGATCGCTGCGTGCGCCTCGCGGTACACGGTCAGCACGTCGCAGCCGTCAACCACGACGCCCTCGAATCCGTAGGCGGCCGCGCGGTCGGCGAGGTGCTCGCAGGCGAACTCGAGCCGGTTCGGCGTGGAGTAGGCGTACTGGTTGTTGTCAACGATGAAGACGACCGGCAGCTTGCGCACCCCGGCCAGGTTCATGGCCTCGTGCGCGTCGCCGCGTGCCATCGCGCCGTCGCCCGACCAGGCCACCGCCACGCGCGGCTCTCGCCGGATCTGGAAGGCGAGGGCGGCGCCCACGGCCACCGGCATCAGCGCCGGCAGGTGGCTGACCATGGCGATCAGGCCGAGGCGGATGTCGGCCATGTGCACGTTGCCGTCCCTGCCGGCCGCCAGGCCGTCGCTGCGTCCCATGTACTGGGCGAAGATGCGCCAGGGCTCCGTGCCGCGGGTCACGTGGACGCCCATGTCGCGCTGGATCGGCGTCCCCACGTCCATCGCCTGCATGGCGGTCGCCACGCCCACGCTGGCACCCTCGTTGCCGCGGCCCGTGTAGAAGCTGCCGGGGATCTTGCCCTGGCGGTAGAGGATGTGGCCGCGCTCCTCGATGCCGCGCGTGATCAGCATGTTGCGGTAGATCTGGAGCAGATCCTCGCTGTCGAGGTCAGCCTGCTTGACATCCTCGGCCGACTCGACCGGCGTGGCTTCTCGGGCTACTGCCATCCTTTGTGGGAGTGTACCCCGGCTTTCGGACCCCGTCTTCCCTCTCACGCCAGGGCACGCTTCGACCATCTAGGATTGGCGCATGGGCCACAATCGCAACCGCGAGCTGGGCGACCGGTGCGGGTTCTGCCTGACCTGCGGCTGGGGCCGCCGGTTCATGGACGGCGCCGGCGATGACCTGCCGTCGACCTGCCCCGACTGCGGCGGCACGATCGTCACCGAGTGCCCTTCCTGCGGCGCCGCGATCGTGTCTCTGATGGGCATCACCTGCCGCGAATGCGGCCGGCCGCTGCGCGACGCGACGCTGTTCGGGATCGAGATCCGGCGCAAGCCAGAGAAGGTGGCCGCGGTTGACGCAGACCCCAAACTTCGCGATAACGTGAAGACGTCCCCTTGATGGTTTATGTCCTGATTGCATTCCTGGTGGGTGCCACGGCTTCCGCGCTGGTGATGGCAGCCCGTGAGCGCCGTCGCAGCATGCGGCTTGCGGCTGAGATCGACCGGCTGGAGGCCCACGCGGCTGTGCTCGAGCGCCGCGACGGCGAGACCGGCCTGTGGAACAGCCGCCACTTCGTCGACGCGCTGACCCAGGAGATCGAGCGGTCGCGCACCTACAACCGCCCGGTCGCGCTGGCGCTGGCGTCGGTGGACGGGTTGGAGGAGACCGGCGACGACGCCGAGCAGATCCTGCGGGCGCTGGGCAGCTCCATCGGTGGCAGCGTGCGCGCGCTGGACGTCGCCTGCCGGGTCGGCAGCGCGGAGTTCGGCGTGATCATGGCCGAGACTGACAGCCGCAGCGCCTCGGTGGCCGCGGAGCGGGTGCTGCGTGCGATGGCCCGGGTGCGCTCACCGAACGGCCTGCAGCCGCAGGCATCCGTCGGCATCGCCTCCTGCCCGGCGCACGCAGATGGGTTCGACGAGCTGGTCGAGCGGGCCGGCTCAGCCCTCCGCAGCGCCCGTCGTGCCGTACGCCGTGAGGAGGCCCGCGCCGGCACGGTGACCGTGTCGATGGCGGTCTGGGACGACGGCGACGAGTAGCCGGCTCCCCCCTCGTCACATCCTCGCTTCGCAAGACCCCCCGTCAGGGGGATTTGTCCCCGGCCACCGTGGTCGTACACAGGATGCAATGCTCCGGTCAACCGCACATCGCATGAGTCACGGCTCCAGTAACGAGCGTGGTCAGACGCTTCCTCTCGTGGTGTGCTTCCTCCTGGTGCTGCTGCTGATGTGCGGTTGCGTCGTCGACTTCGGGAACGCCTACCGGGTGCGCTCCCAGCTGCAGGCCTCGACCGACGCCGCGGCCACCGCCGCCGCAGACCAGCTGCCCGACCCCAGCCTCGCGATCGCCACCGCCCACGCCTACAGCGGAGAGCCGGGCGGACGCAACGCGATCCCGGGCACGGTGGACGTGCAGCTGAACGTATCGGCCAACTGCAACACCAGCCCCGAGTTCTGCAGTCCGGCCAACACCATCACCGTTGACCAGTCGGCCAACGTGAAGACCTACTTCCTCTCCCTGATCGGCATCGACACGATCCCGGTGAAGGTGCACGCCCAGGCCTGCTCGCCGTGCGCGACCACCCCGCTCGACGTGATGATCGTGCTCGACCGCACCGGCTCGATGGCCGGCCAGAAGATCCAGAACGCCGAGAAGGGCGTGGAGGCCTTCCTCGCCACCATGGATCCCCAGGCCGACAACGTGGGCCTGGCGATCCTGCCGCCGGCGAAGAACAGCGCCTCGGTCTGCAGCGCCCCGCAGAGCAGCAACTACGACGACATCAACGCCCCCTACGTGGTCGTGCCGCTCTCCAACGACTATGCGACCAGCACCGGCGCGCTCGATCCCTCCAGCCGCCTGGTGTCCACGCTGCGGTGTGTCCAGGCCGGTGGCCAGACCGCCTACGCCAACGCGCTGGACGCCGCCAAGGCCGAGCTCGACGCGCACGGCCGGCCGGGCGTGCAGAAGGTGATCGTGATCCTCTCGGACGGCGCCGCGAACACCGGCCCCACCTACCTGTCGCCGTCCAGCCCCTACCGCACGCAGCCCTGCCAGACCGCCGTCAACATCGCCAACCAGCAGAAGAGCGACGGCGTCCTGCTCTACTCGATCGCCTACGACCTGGGCGGAGTCGGTGCCCAGGACTGCGGCAAGCAGGGTGGCGGCAACGAGTCACCGCCGATCCTCGCCAACGAGGCCCTGCAGGAGATCGCGTCGCCCGGCAACTACTACGCCGAGCCGCAGCCCTCATCGCTGACCGGGATCTTCCTGGCCATCTCGGCCGACCTCGGCCACGGCACTTCCCGCCTCAACGGCTAACGTCAGGCGCCGGCGCGGATCTCCGAGAAGTGGATCACGGTGACCGTGTCGTCCTCGGTCACCTCGCGGTTGTAGAGCTGGCCCAGGAAGTGCACGAACTCGTCGATGTGGCGCATCTCCGGGTTGTCGTGCTGGATCTCGCGCGGCGACACCTCGCGTAGCGGCTTCACCTCGACCTTGTCCACCACCGCGTCGAAGATCTTCTCGCGCACGCCGAATCGTTGCCCGGCCAGCACACACACGACCAGCCCCTTGCGGTACTTGCCGGACTTGTCACCGAGCCGGATGGTGGCCGTCTTGCGCCGGTGCCGGAGCTGGTCAGCCACGACCGGCGAGTAGAAGTTGAGGGCCTCCATCGGCGGCCATCATATCGAGTTGCGTGAGGTCGTTACAGACGACCACACGGGCTCGGTTACCCTGCGCTCTCGATGCGCAGGCTGCAGATGGTGATCTATCCGATCGTGTTCTTCGACGCGCTGCTGATGTTTGCGCTGGTGCCGCTGTTGCCGGACTACGTGGACGCGCTTTCGATGAGCAAGGCCCAGGCCGGAGCCGTGATCGGCATCTACAGCGCGGCCACCCTGGTGATGGCGCTGCCGGCCGGGCGGGTGGCGGATCGCTTCGGCCCGCGTCGCATCACCATCGCCGGCGTCGCCCTGATGACCGCCTCCACGCTCGTCTACGCGTTCGCCCACAGCTTCTGGATGCTGCTGGCCGCCCGCGGCGGCCAGGGGACAGCTTCGGCCATCTCCTGGACGGCCGGCCTGGCCTGGCTGTCCAGCGGCACCCCGCCGGAGCGTCGTGGCGCCACCCTGGGCATGGCCATGACCTGCGGCAGCGTGGGCGCGCTGCTCGGCCCGGTGATGATGGGACCGCTCAGCAGCTGGCTCGGCATCCGCACCCCGTTCGTGCTGCTGGCGGCGGTGGCGCTGGTGCTGACGGGCCTGGCCGCCTGGCCGGCCGACGTCCGCAGCGCGTCCGCAGGGCAGGTTGGCTTCGTCGAGACGATCCGCCTGGCCGCGCGTTCGCGGCTGATGGCCTGTGCCGTCCTGGTGATGTCGCTGGTGGCCGTGATCTCGGGCCTGGTCGAGACGCTGGTGCCGCTGCGGCTGGGCGACGCCGGCTACTCGGCGGCCGCGATCAGCCTCGTGCTGGGCCTGGCCGGGGTGCTGGCGGCGGCCACGCAGGTGACGGTCGGGCGTGCCTACGATCGCGTCGGCGGCCTGCGTGTCGCCAGCCTGTCGATCACGGCCATGGTCGTGATGCTTGCGGTGCTGGCGGTGCCGCAGTCGGCCGTCGCCATCGCCGTCATCTACATCGTCGGGACGCCCAGCATCTCCGGCCAGTACGCCGTGGCCTTTCCGCTGGCCGCCGCCGGCGCGGATGAGGTGGGGCTGCCGCACGGCATGGTGCTGGGCGCCATGAACGTGTGCTGGGGGTTCGGGTTCTTCGTCGGTCCGGCCGCGGGCGCCGCCATCGCCCAGGCCAGCTCCGACCGCGTCACCTACCTGTTTGCGGCGCTGCTGGCGGCCTCCGCGCTGCCGGTGTTGCGGAGTTTGGCACTCGTGCCACAAGAGTGCCAGGAACCGGCTTGACGAGATGCCGCGTGCTGCTATGATCGCAGTTGGCACTCCACATGTGCGAGTGCCAACGACATTCCCGATGGAGGTAGCATGGATCTGAAGCCTCTGGGCGACCGCGTCATCGTTGAGGTCCTCGATGAGGAAGAGACGACGATCAGCGGCATCGTCCTGCCGGATACGGCAAAGGAGAAGCCGCAACGCGGCAACGTGCTCGAGGTCGGCCCCGGCCGATACGAGGACGGCAAGCTCGTTCCCCTTGATGTCACGAAGGGCGACGAGGTGATCTTTTCGAAGTACGGCGGCACCGAGGTCAAGGTGGGCGGCGAGGAGTACCTGATCCTGCGCGAGTCCGACATCCTGGCAAAGGTGGCCACCACCAAGGCCAAGACCAAGGCAAAGGCGTAGGAGACGAATGGCACACAAGGAACTGAAGTTCAACGAGGACGCGCGCCGCTCGCTCCAGCGCGGCGTTGACATCCTGGCCGATGCCGTCAAGGTGACGCTCGGCCCGAAGGGGCGCTACGTCGTGCTCGACAAGAAGTTCGGCGCGCCCACCATCACGAACGACGGCGTCACGATTGCGCGTGAGATCGAGGTCGAGGACGTCTTTGAGAACCAGGGTGCGCAGCTGGTGCGCGAGGTGGCCACCGCCACGAACGATGTTGCCGGCGACGGCACCACCACCGCGACCGTGCTGGCTCAGGCGATCGTGCGGGAGGGTCTCAAGAACGTCTCCGCCGGCGCCAACCCGATGGGTCTCAAGCGCGGCATCGAGGCTGCGGTCAACGCCGTGGTCGAGGACATCAAGTCGCAGTCGAAGGAGATCTCGGGCAAGGAGGACATCGCCCGGGTCGCCACCATCTCGGCTCGCGACCGCGAGATCGGCGACGTCATCGCCGATGCCATCGAGAAGGTCGGCAAGGACGGCGTGGTCAACGTTGAGGAGGGTCAGACCTTCGGCCTCGACCTCGAGTTCACCGAGGGCATGCAGTTCGACAAGGGCTACCTGTCGCCGTACATGATCACGGACTCCGAGCGTATGGAAGCCGTGATGGACGACCCCTACATCCTGATCGCGAACCAGAAGATCGGTGCCGTCAAGGACATCCTGCCCGTGCTCGAGCAGGTCATCCAGGCCGGCCGTCCGCTGCTGATCGTGGCCGAGGACGTCGAGGGCGAGTCGCTCGCGACGGTCGTCGTGAACAAGCTGCGCGGTACCTTCACCGCCGTCGCCGTCAAGGCGCCGGGCTTCGGTGACCGCCGCAAGCGCATGCTCGAGGACATCGCCATCCTCACCGGTGGCGAGGTGATCACCGAGGAGATGGGCCTGAAGCTCGAGAACACCTCGATCGCCCAGCTCGGTCGTGCCCGCAAGGTGGTCGTGGACAAGGACTCCACGACGATCATCGACGGTGCCGGCGGCAGCGAGGGGATCAAGGGCCGGATCAAGCAGATCAAGGCCGAGATCGAGTCGACCGACTCCGACTTCGACCGCGAGAAGCTGCAGGAGCGGCTGGCCAAGCTGGCCGGCGGCGTCGCGGTGGTCAAGGTTGGCGCGGCCACCGAGACCGAGATGAAGGAGAAGAAGCACCGCGTCGAGGACGCGCTGCAGGCCACCCGCGCGGCGCTCGAGGAGGGCATCGTGCCGGGCGGCGGAGTGGCGCTGCTGCATGCCATCAAGGCGGTCGACGCAACCAAGCTGGAGGGTGACGAGCGCACCGGCGCGATGATCGTTGAGCGCGCCCTGCAGGAGCCCCTCCGCCAGCTGGCTGCCAACGCCGGCCTGGAGGGCTCGGTTGTGGTGAACGACGTGCGGGCGGCCAAGGCCGGCCAGGGCCTGAACGTCGACACCGGCGAGATCGTCGACCTGGTCAAGGCGGGCATCATCGATCCCGCCATGGTCACCCGGTCGGCGCTGCAGAACGCGGCATCGATCGCCAAGAACATCCTCACCACCGAGGCAATCGTGGCGGAGGCGCCCGAGAAGTCCGCACCCGCGCCCATGGGCGGCGGTATGCCGGACATGATGTAGATCCGACTGCCGGATCTACCGCAGACCAAACGGAGGGCCCGCTCAGGCGGGCCCTCCGTCGTTCTGCCCGGGCGCACGGGCCGCCCGACCGTCCGTCACGGCGTGAACGTGCGCGGCCCGAACGTGACGAACACGAGCGCGGCCAGCATCAGCGGGAACACCACCTTCACGACCGTGTCGACGCGCTCGTCCTTGCCCAGGTCGGCCAGCGCCCAGAACAGCGGGAACCCGACCATGCCGAAGCGCCCCATCGAGACGATCAGGCCGCCGCTGGTGGGCAGGATCAGCAACAGCGCCGTGAAGATCAGGTACTCGGCCGGCAGCTTCAGCCGCCGCCAGGCGTGGTACCAGAGGCCGCACCAAAGGAGCGTGAACGCGACGTGCACGAGGTAGCGCAGCTGGCCTCCGTGGACGCCGTCCCAGAACCCCTTCGCCACCACCACCGGTAGCACCGACACGCCGCGGCCCCAGCCTCGCTCCTGGGCGTGGAAGTGGGCGAGCGGATCACCGGTGCGCCAGTACAGGTAGCCGAAGAACCCGAGCTCGGCGGCGGGCAGCAGTAGCAGCGGCACGTACGCGCGCAGGTCGAGGCCGCGCTCCCGGTAGCGCCGCCAGACCAGAGCGGGGAACAGCGCGATGCCCACCGGCCGTGCCAGCACCGCTGCCGCACCGGCCAGCGACGCCCACCACCAGCGCCCGTGCCAGGTGAGCGCGAACGTGGCCAGAGCGCAGGCCAGGAACAGCGACTCGGCGTAGGGGAGGGCGAGCACGAACGTCAGCGGGAAGATCGCCAAATACAGCACGGTGCGCCGCGCCATGCCCTCGTCGTAGCGCTCCTGGGTCATGCGGTAGAGCAGGCACAGCGCCACGCCGAACAGCGCCGAGGAGAGCAGGGTGCCCCACAGCGTGATCGGCCCCGGCAGCCAGGTCAGCGGCGACCACAGGATCGGGTAGAGCGGGAAGAAGGCGGCGGTGTTGCCGTGGCCGATCGAGGGGTCGTAGCCGTGCTGGGCGATCCACCCGTACCAGGTCGCGTCCCAGTCGCCCAGCGACCGGAACAGCGGGTACCAGCCGAACCCGACGTCGTGCCGGCGCGACGTCCATCCCTGTATCGCCAGCACCACGTAGACCATCGCCCGGGTGCCGGCCCAGACCGCCAGCGGGTAGCCGAGGCCGTGCCAGAGCGGCCGGCCGGAGCTGTCGTGCTCCAACGGCCGCTCCGCGACCGCCGTCACTCGGGCCATCCCTGGCGCCGCCAGAACCAGAGCACGCCGTAGAGCGCCGCGGTCGCGTAGACGAAGCCGATCAGCAGGTCGACCACGTAGTGGTTGGCGGTGTACACGGCCGCGAAGCACTGGACGACGGGGTACAGGAACGCGACGTATGCGGTCCAGCGCCAGCGGGTGTTCCACACCAGGGTGGCGATGAACAGGAAGATCAGGAACGAGTAGCCGCCGTGCAGCGACGGGATGGCGGCGTAGGCGTTGCCGTCGACCAGGTGGTAGAGCGGCCCGGAGTCGGTGGGCAGCGGCGACGCGGCCGCCTGGACTCCGGCCGGGTTGGCCAGGAACGGGATCAGGCCCTTCTCGGCGGCGGCCCAGGGCGCCGCCGCCGGGTACAGCGCGAACGTCAGCGCGCCCGCGTAGCTGAGCGTGAGCAGCGTGGCCGCGAACCGGTAGAACAGCGCGCGGCGCCTCAGCCACAGCGCGAATGCCAGCGTCGGCGGCACGATGAAGTGGATGCGCGTCGCGGCCGAGAGGGCCTGGTCGTACCACATCAGGTGGCCGGTCCACAGCCAGTTCTGCAGCACCACCGAGGGAACGTGCCCGAAGAACAGGAACTTCTCGGCGTCCAGGTGCGGCGTGTAGTACGGGGATGGGTGCACGATGTGCGCCAGTCCGCGACACTCCTCATACCACACGATCAAGAGCACGAAGGGAACGAAATCGAGCATGAACCGGCGGCCCCGGCCGATCACGAGCGCGGGGGCCAGCAGCACCAGCAGGTAGCGGTCGGGCGTCAGCGACAGACCGAAGGTGAGGATCTGGGCGCCCAGCGCGATCACGAACGCGACGGCGGCCAGCAGGACCGTGGCGCGGTCGATGTGCTCGCGCGGAGGGCCCCAGCGCTGTGGCTTGCCGCCGCCTGCGTCCTCGCCGTCTGTGTCCGGCTTCCGTTCCTGCACGCTCCGCTCACCGCCGACGAGGGCGGGTACGGCGAGGTCGCCCGCCTCTGGGATGGAGGCGCCCGGCTCTACGACCAGGCTTGGGTCGACCGTCCGCAAGGGCTGCTGCTGGTCTTTCGGGCGATCCTGCATATCGACAATGGCTCGGCCGAGGCGATCCGTATCGCCGCGGCAGCGGTGGGGACGCTGGTGGTCGCGGCGGTATTTGCCTTGGCGTACCGGACCGCGGGCAGGATACCTGCGATCGCCGCGGCCATGCTCCTGGCAACGCTGGGCGCATCGCCGTTCATCGAGTCGTTCACGCTCTCCGGCGAGCTGCTGGCGTCGCTGCCGGCGGTGCTGTCGCTGATCGCCTTCGTGCAGTACCAGCGCGGCGCCCGGATGCGCTGGCTGGTCGTATGCGGCTTGCTGACGGGCTGCGCGGTGCTGATGAAGCAGTCCGGGTTCGACGGCGGCCTGGCCGCGGTCGCGTTCCTGCTGCTGTGCCGCCGCCGGGCCGGCATCGTCCCCGCGGCGGTGGTGGTGGGCTGTGCGCTGGTACCCGTGGCTGTGGCGGCGATCACAGCCCCGAGCTTCCACGACTGGTGGTACGCGATGGTCACGTACCGCGGTCAGGGCGACTCGATTGTGTCCGGATCGCTGAGCGCCCGCTTCAGCCAGTTCCGCGACACGCTGCCGGAGGTGCTGCGTGCGCTGGCGCCGCTGGCCGCGCTGACGATCTACGGCTGGCGCCGGTCACCCGTGCTGTTGCGGCTGTGGCTGGGTGCCGCCGCCTTGGCTGTTGTCGGAGGTGGCAACTTCCACGCCCACTACTACATCCAGCTGGCCGCCCCGCTGGCGGTGCTGGGCGGCGCGGGCGCGGCTCGGCTGTGGGAGACGCGGTCGGGTCTGGTGGCCGGCGTGGCCTGCGGCCTGGCGCTGTGGTCGGCTGTGGCGATCGTACCGCTCTGGTTCGCTTCGCCCGCGGCGCAGGCCGCCCACGTGTTCCCCAACGACGAGCACCTGCAGCACGACGCCGCCGTGATCGCCTACGTCCGCAGCCACACCGCCCCCGGCCGGCGCATCTTCGTGATGTGGGCGGCCGCGAACGTCTACTACCTGAGCGACCGCGCGCCGGCAGTGCGCTACATGTGGTTCCGCCCGCTGCAGGTGATCCCGGGCGCCCTGGATGAGGTGCACTCGGCGCTCGGCGGGCCCGGCCGGCCGCCGCTGGTGGTTGCCGAGCAGCCGGCGGACGCGCTCGACACGAGCGGTGAGACCTCGCGCCTGCTCGACCGGTACTACCGGCCGGTCGAGCACATCGGCAGCGTGGTCATCTACCGGGCGCGCTAGCGCAGCTGTTCCACCACCTCGTCGGATAGCTGCACCTCGTCGTGTGCCCGCAGCCAGTCCAGCAGGTGTCGTGTGCCGGGCCGGCGTGCGATCAGGTCTTGCAGCGGCTGCAGGTCGCCGGCGTGCGCTCGCAGCACCGCCACCCAGCCCACCACGTTCTGGTCGTGTGGCGCCAGCGAGGCTGCGCGCTGCGCCAGCCGCCCGGCCTCGCCGAGATCGCCGCTCTTGGCGGCCGCGGTGCCGGCCCGCATCGCCTCATAGGCCTCCGACACGTCCAGCAGACGTTCCAGCCGGTCGAGCGGCTCGGGGTCATCGTCCACGCGGACGTCGACCGCCACGCCCTCCCAGGACTCGTCCCGCACATCGGCCTCGACCACGAGCAGCGCTGCCGACTGGCGGCCGCGAATGTCCCCGCCGGCGGCCTCGGCAGCACGCATGGACGCCAGCAGCCGCCGCTGCAGTGGGCCGTCCGAGGCCACGAAGGCGTCCCGCATCGCCTCCGGCACGCCGGGGGCGGTCATCATGTTGGCCTGGCAGCTGAAGCCGTCGCCCTGGACGTCGCCCGCGAACGGGATCGTGTCGGATCCCGTGAACGCCGCGGTGACGCCGTCGGCGGCCAGCACCGCCACCTGCCGCTGTTCGCGCCTCTCGTCGGCGGCCGCCAGCGCACCGAGCGCGGCGGCCGGTGGCTCGCCTGCCGCCAGCCGGTCGAGCAGCCGCGGGCCGTATCCGGCCAGGCTGAAGGCCTGGGTTGCGACCACGCCTACACCCGCGCGTCCCCAGGGGCAGATCGCGCCGACTCCCATCACGCAGGTCTGGACCGCAACGCCCATCCGCCCGTCGCCGTCGCGGGCGACGATCGAGTACGTCATGCGGCCAGCATAGCGAGCGCCGAAGTACACTTCTGGCCGTTTGAACGCCGGCGCCATCATCATCGCCCTGCTGGTCATGGTGGTTCCGGGCGCGGGAGCCAGCATGGCTCTGCATCGCCCCGGACAGGCCGGAATCCCGACCCGCCTGGCGCTCTGTTTCGGCCTCGGTTACGCCGCCACGGCGCTGACGGGCGTCGTCCTCGAGATCCTGCACGTGCTGAACGCCGTCACCTACGTGGGTCTGCTCGCGGCCGTGACGGCGGTCCTGTGGGGCTACGCCATCCGCCGCGACGGCCTGCGCGCCCACGCTGCGGCGCTGCGCGATGAGCTCGTCGCCGAACCCTGGCTGACGGGCTCCGGCCTGGCCGCGATACTGCTGTTCGCGCTGATGCGCCTGCGCTTCTCGCCGCTGCTCAACTTCAGCATGTTTGGGCCGTGGCGCTACTGGCAGGACGGGATCGAGATCGCCGACGCCGGCCGCGTCCCCCACCAGACGCTGCAGTGGGGTGCGACCTACACCCCCACCGTCAGCAAGGTGATCCTGAACAGCTACCAGGCTGGGATGAGCTACCTGATCGGGGCGTCGCCGCTGCCGGCCATGGGCGCCCTGCTGTGGCTGGTCGCCGTCGGCCTCGCGTGTGGTCTGTGGGCATTGGGCCGGGAGTTGGGTCTGCGCTACACCGCCGCTCTGCTGCCGCTGCTGGTGCTGGTGCTGGTCGACAACGAGCTGCACCGCGACCTGGACGTGTACACCGCCGAGAACACCGGCCGGATGGCGGCGGTGGGCGCACTGATGCTTGGCGTGCGCGCGCTGCGCCGGCGCAGCGGCTGGGCCGAGCCGGTGGTCTCGGGCGTGCTGTTCGCGGTCGCTGCCGGCAGCCACGGCATCCCCGCGTTCGTGCTGATGCTGGGTCTCGCCTGCTATGCGGCTGCGCTGCTGCTCGTGGTCGGCGAGCGCCGGGCCGTGGTGTTGCGTGGCCTTGCCATCGTCGGCGTGACCGTCCTGATCTGGGGAGCCAGCCTGGGCCTGTCCGGCGGTGACGTCGGGTTCCAGGGTGCCGGCGGCTCCAACCGCTACAGCTCGTTCCCACCCAACGTCGATCCCACCGCGTCGCTGTTCACGGGCCACGTCGTCGATCGTGCGACCGCCGGCGGCCACTGGTACATCGCGCCCGCCGGCCTCACCCGCGGCCTGGTGGCGAGCGCGATCACCCGCCCCGCCTCGGACCTGGCGTTGTGGGCCGTGCCGCTGCTTGCGATCGCGATCGCGCTGGTGATGCTGTTCCGTTTCCGCGACGAGCTGCGCCCGCTGGGCGTGTTCGTGGTGCTGCTGGCGGCCGTGCTGCTGGGGTTCGCGCTCCTGTTCTCCTACCGCTACTCCACCTACATCCCCGGCACCTTCGGCCCGCACCGGCTGTACGACTACATGTGTCTGCTCGCGCTGCTGCTGGCACTCGGCTGCCTGGAGCAGGCGGTGGGGTTGCTGTCGCGCCTGCGTGCCGGCCTCCCGGCCATCGTCTGCGCGGTGGCGGTGCTGGCCACCGCGGCCACCGCGGCGTACGCCGGCGCCCCGGCCCGGCACGGGTGGCAGCAGAACGGTCAGCGTGCCGAGCACGTCACCAGCTGGGTCGACGCCAATCTGCCCTGTAGCTCTCGCCTGCTGGTCGACCGGCTGACCCTGGGCACGTTCGCGGCGGAGACCGGCCGCGTGAGCGTGGCGGAGGGGATGGGGCCATACCTGCGGCCGGCGGAGCTGCACACCGTGCTCGACCTGGTGCTGGGCGCGCACAGCTTCTTCCAGGACCCGTCAGCGCACCGGGAGTACCTCCAGAAGCAGGTGATCGACTACGTGCTGGTGCTGAGGAACGTCCGCGTCGGCAGCATGGTCAGCACGCTCGAGCAGGGTGTGGACCCCGCCAGCTTCCACAGCGTGCCGTTCCTACGGCTCGTCCACAGCGACGACACCATGGACGTGTACCAGGTGGTCGACCCCGCTCACGGCTCGCCGCCGAACCCGAAGAACTATGCAGGATTCGCCTGCCGCACCTGAGTCACAGCTCGATCAACCGCGCGGCCAGTCCCACGCGCCGCTCGACGGTCTCCAGCTCGATCCACTCCGCCTCCGTGTGGTCGAGGGCGCCGACCGGTCCCAGCCCGTCCAGCGTGGGGACGCCGTCCGCCCCCGTCCAGCAGCCGTCGGACACGCCGCCTGAGAGCTGCTCGCCGACCGTCAGGCCCAGCTCGCGCGCATGCTCCAGCGCGGCCCGCGTCAGCCGCTCGTCGCGCGGCATCGGCGGCCAGGTGCCGCGGTCGATGATCTCGATCGTGACGCCGTCGTAGGGGCCGCCGGCCCCCAGCTGCACCAGCGCGTGCTCGAGGTCACCGGGCGCGCTGGAGCGGATGTCGAGCGTCGCTCGCGCTTCTCCGGGCAACGTGTTCGCGGCCGTGCCGCCCGCCACCGTCGTCACCACCGAGGTCATGTCCGGCCGACCGGCGGTCAGACCTTCGATGCGCAGGATCTCGTGGGCCAGAGCCGAGACGGCGCTGCGGCCGCGGGCGGTGTCCGCGCCGGCATGAGCGGACCGTCCGGTCAGCTCCATGGTGCGCCACACGGCGCCCTTGCGGGCTGACACGACGTCGCCGTTCTCGCGCGCGCACTCGAACACCAGCGCGGTCCGCGCGCCGGCCGCGTACGCCGAGACCGCCGGCGCGCGCAGGCGCACCTCCTCGTCGGCGCAGACCAGCAGCCGCAGCTCCTGGAACGGCCGCCCCCGCGCGGCGCAGGTCTCCATCGCCATCGCTGCCAGCACCAGGCCGCCCTTCATGTCGGCCACGCCCGGGCCGAAGCAGCGTATGCCCTCGCGCCGGAACGGCCGCGCCGCCACGGTGCCGGCCGGGAACACGGTGTCGGTGTGCCCGAGCAGCGCGACCACGCCTCGCCCCGAGCCCGGCAGTGCGATCATCATGCTGCGAGCCGGCCCGTCCGGCTCCTCCACCCACTCCATGCGGCAGCCCAGCGGCGCCAACCAGCCGGCCAGCAGCTCGGCCACCCGCTCCTGCTCAACCCCGCCGGAGGGCGTGTCAATGTCGACCAGCTGCTGCAGCCTGTCGCAGAACGTCTCGATCACGCTAGAAGCCGTATCGCTCCTCGCGCCACGGGTCGGCCTCGTTGTGGTAGCCGTACCCCTCCCAGAACCCGGGCTTGTCCGTATCCGAGAACTCGATGCCGCGCAGCCACTTGGCGCTCTTCCAGAAGTAGCGGCTGGGCACCAGCAGCCGCAGCGGGTAGCCGTGCTCGGGGGCGAGCGGCCGGCCCTCCGCCTCGTAGGCCAGCATCACGTCGTCATCCCGGATCACCTCGATCGGCAGGTTGGCCGTGTAGCCCTGCTCCGCGTGCGCGATCACGAAGCGGGCGCCGTCCAGCGGCTGGACGCGGTCGAGCAACGCCTTCATGGGCACGCCCCTCCAGGGCATGTCCAGCTTCGTCCAGCGGGTGACGCAGTGGATGTCGCTGACCTGCTCCCGGGCCCCGAGCGCCACCACGTCGTCGAACGACAGGCGGATCGGCTCCTTGACCAGGCCGAAGGCGCGGAAGTCCCAGGTCGCCAGGTCGACGTACGGCACGCTACCCGCCTGCAGCACCGGCCACTTGTCGGTGTAGTACTGGCCGGGAGCGATGCGCGACTCGTCGACGCCGGCCTTCCTGGCCTTGCGATCCTCGCTGGAGCGAAACAGCGCCACGCGACCTCCGGGTTCGAGACGAAAGCGATTGGTGGCATGGTAGAGGCGAATCGTTCCACCCGATCGCCGCATGCGTTCCGTCTACGCTTCCGGGCGTGACCGCATTGCTCGACCGCAGCTGCATCGAGGCCACCGGCCCGGACGTCGGCGTGTTGCTGCAGAGCCTGCTCTCCAACGATGTCGACGGCGCCCAGCCCGGCGGCGCCGTGTACGCGCTGCTGCTGACCCCGAAGGCGCGCGTGATCTCCGACGTGGAGCTGTTCAACACCGGCAACGGTTACGTGCTGGCCTGCCCACCCGATCGCGCGCAGCTGGTGCTGGAGTCGATCGTGCGCGCCCGGTTCCGCCGCAAGGTGGAACTGGCCCCGTCAGCGCACGCCGTGGTCTGGGGTGATGCCGCCGATGCGTTGGCCAGCCTAGAGACGGCGGCCGGCCCCCACCGGCTGCTGGCGTCGGCGCCGAACGGCGTCGAGCCCGCCGATGCCTGGGAGGTGGCGCGGGTCGAGGCCGGGCTGCCCGCCTTCGGCCGCGAGTTCGGCGAGGACTCGATGCCGGCCGAGGCCGGGCTGGTGCCGCTCGCCGTCAGCTTCACGAAGGGCTGCTACCCGGGGCAGGAGCCTGTGGCCCGGCTCCAGTACCGTGGCCACGCGAACCGCGGCCTGCGCGGCCTTGCCTTGAGCGGGGCGCTGCCCGAACCGGGAGCGGCGGTGCTGCACGGTGACCGTGACGTGGGACGCGTCGGCTCAGCCGTGCTGTCGCCGCGGTTCGGCCCGATCTCGCTGGCGGTATTGCGCCGCGAGGTATCCGACGGCGACGAGGTGACCGTCGCCGGATCGGCCGCCCGGGTGCGGCCGCTGCCGTTCGCCGCTTGAAGCCCTCCGAGGTCGTGGTTACTCTGGAAGCGCGTGCATGAGTCCATGCTCACAGACGCGTCGCTCCTGATCGGACTCGGCCGCCTCGATGAGGCGGACCGCGTGCTGTGCGAGATGCTCGAACATGCCAGAGAGGACGGTGATCGGCGGCTGGCCAGCCAGGCGCTCGAAGGGCTGGGTACAGTCGCGACCGGGCGCGGCCAGGAGGCGCGGGCGTTGCAGCTGTTCGAGCAGGCGATCGAGCGTGGCGACCGGCCCGATCCGGTCGAGCGTGAGTCGCTCTACACCAACACGGCACGGCTGCGGTCGTTCTGCGGCGATGCCGGCGGGGCTGTGACGCTGATCGAGGAGTGCCTGGGCCGCGTGTCGTCGGCACCCGACGCCGATCCGGCAGTGATCGCCCACTACTCGATCACGCTCAGCTACGCCTATGCCGACGCCGGGCAGTACGGCCGGGCCAACTCGGTGCTGGCCGGGGTGCTGCGAACCGGCGGCGAGGATCTCGACCTGCGCGTGCGACGACGTCTCTATTACGCACTGACCCGTTTGAACATGAACATCGGCCGCACCGAACAGGCCATCGAGTATTCCGAGAAAGACCTCGAAACCGCGCTCGCCGCGGACGGCGATGATGTGTTCGATGCCTACCTGCAGTGCGCGCACGTCCGGCTCGATGCGAACCACACCGAGCGGGCCGGCGACTACCTGGCCGAGGCGCGGGTGCGCGCGCCGGATCCGCTGGGTTCCGTCGACGCAGGCTTCCTGCTGGTCGAGGAGGCGCGGTTCTCGCTGCAGCAGGGTGACCACGACACCGCACTCTCGCGCGCGAGCGCTGCGGTCGAGCTGCTGGCCGACGATCCGTCCGGGCCGGGGCAGAGCGGGCTCGCGCACCTCGTGATCGCGCGCGTCCACGACGACCGGGGTGACGCCGACCTGGCGGATCCGGAGTACCGGCTCGCGATCGACTCGCTGGAGCGTCAGACCGGCTGGCCGACGGAGCTGGCCAAGGCGTACCGCCGCTACGGCAAGTTCCTGCGCCAGCGCGGGCAGCTGGATGAGGCCATGAGGATGCTGGAGCTGGCCAGCGACACCGCCGTCTGACGGGCGGTGGTGTTAGATGCTTGGTTCCGCGAGCTGCGTGGCTTTGGAGCTGGTGCGAGCCGCCCCAGACGCCACGATCGTCCTTGAACAGGCTTCATCCGGCCTGCCCTGCGGTCGATTCCGTCGCCTGGAACGCCTCGTCCTTCGCCCAGAAGCCACGCATCCCGCGGAACCAACCATCTACTAGCTAGTGGACTTCCGAGTCCGCACCGGCGAACTCGTAGATCAGCCGGCCACCGTGGCTGAAGCCCTGCTTGGTGTAGAAGTCGGGGATGCCCAGCTCCTGATCGTCGGGCGTCACGCGCAGCTCGATCGACTCGATGCCGCGGCGCCGGCACTCGGCGACGGCCGTGCGCAGCAGGCGCCCGCCCATGCCCTGGCCGCGAGCTGAGGGCTGCACCCAGATCTCCTCGATCTCGGCGCTGGCGCCACCGCCGGCCGAGATGCGGATGGTGGTGGTGGCGACGCCCTTATCGCCGCCCAGTGTGAAGAAGCCGCGGCCGGGGTCGGCCAGGATCGCCTGCACGTTCTGCTCGAGGTGGGCGACTACGCGGCCCTCGTGACTGAAGAACGCCTTCAACAGGGCGGTCACGAGCGCCGAGTCGGCGGTCGTCGCCATTCTCACGGGGAGTTCCGTCACCGGCCTCACGCCGCACGACTCGTCGGATCAACCATCGGCGTCACAGTAGCGGATCGCAGCGATTGCCAGCCCCTGTGCACAGTGCAGCAGATCGTCGACGGGGACGTGCTCGTCGATCGTGTGCGCCCAGGCGATGTCGCGCGGGCCCCATCCGATGCAGGGCGTGCCGCCGAAGCGGGTGAAGCTGGCGGCGTCGTACCAGGAGTCGAGCCCGGAGATCCGCGAGGGCTCGCCCACGGCGGCGCTTGCATCGAGCACGGTGGTCACCAGCGCGTGCGCCGGGTCGACCTCGTAGGGCGGGATGTCGAGGCTCCACTCGATCAGCGGCGGGTGCTCGGCCAGCCAGGCGTCGGCAGCGCAGCGTCGCTGGATCCACTCGGTCACCTCGCGTTCGACCAGGGTGCCCCAGCCGTCCGGATCGGCGTTCGCGGGGAGGTACATCAGCTCGCTCTGAAGGGTGCAGCTGGACGGATAGGTGACCACCCACTCGCCGCCGCTGATAATGGCCGGGACGATGTCGCCCGGCGACAGGTGGTCGTGGCGCTTGTCTGGGCGTCCGCGCCACTCCTCACGCAGCTCGCGGATCGCCTCCAGCACGACCGACATCTTCTCGATGGCGTTCACGGCGCCGCCGTCGCGCCAGTGCGGCTGGGCCATCTCGGCGTGCCCGGGACGGCCCTCCACTGTGATCGTGGGCGACAGCGACCCGCGGCATCCCACCCACACGTCGAACGCGGTCGGCTCCGTGACGATGCCGGCGTCGGCCTTGACGCCGTGGCTGACCGCAGCCAGACCGCCGGCACCCGACGTCTCCTCGTCGGTGACGGTGTTCACGATCAGGTCGCCGCGCAGGCGTACGCCGACCTCGGCCAGCGCGATCGCCGCGAACGTCATCGCGGCAATACCGCCCTTCATGTCGCAAGCGCCGCGGCCATAGAGGTTCCCGTCGCGCACCTCCGCGGTGTTGGGGTCGCTCGTCCAGCGGTCGCGCGGCTCCGACGGCACGACGTCGATGTGGCCGTTGAAGAGCAGGCTGCGGCCGCCGCCCGAGCCGGCGAAGCGAGCGGCCATCTGGGGCCGGCCTTCGAAGCTGAGCGGGCCCGGGATCTGGCGCGTGCCTGACACCTCGTTGGGACGCGGCTCCCAGATCTCGACCTCGGCGCCGGCGGCGGCCAGCAGCCGGCCCAGGTGCTCCTGCAGCGCGGCCTCGTCATGAGCCGACCCGTCGCCCTCGCGGGCGGTGGTGTCGAGGTTGATCAACGTCGACGTGAGCTCGACCAGCCGGTCGCGCCCCGCCTCGATTGCCTCCGTCACCCGCTGCTCCGACGTCACGCTGCGCGATGATACAGGCGCGTGGACGACCAGGATCCTCATCTGCAACGGCGGGCGATGCACAGCCGCCGGCGCACCCGGGTGCGCCGCCGTCGTGCGGTCGCGGCCGCCGTTCTGTTGCTGCTCCTGGTGGTTGCCGGCTACGGCCTCGCCCAGCTCTGGCCGAGTGGCTCGCCGGCCGAGGCCGGCTCGTCCCAGGGCGCGACCGGTGGCGGCACGTCCAGATCAACCGGCCCGGCCGCGTCCTCGCCGCCGGCCACCGACTCCAAGCCTACGGGCACCGTCACGCTGTCGGCGGTCGGCGACACGATGCTGGGTTACGCCGGCACGCTCGCGCCGGATCCGGACAGCTACTTCGACGGCGTGCGCTCGCAGATAACCGGCGACATCCGCTTCGCCAACATGGAGGGCACGCTCACCAACCAGACGTCGGGCAAGTGCGGCACGAACTCGACCGCCTGCTACGAGTTCCGGGTGCCGCCGTCGTGGGCGCGCTACTTCAAGCACGCCGGGTTCACGATCGTGAGCAACGCCAACAACCACGCCTTCGACTTCTGGCAGGCCGGCCTGGACGACACGGTGGCCGCGCTCGACCGCGACGACCTCGCGCACACCGGCCGCACGCATGAGATCACCTACCTGCACGTGCACGGTCTGACCGTGGCCTTCATCGGCGTCGCCAGCTACCCCAACACCGGCCCGCTCAACGACTACCCGGCCGCCCGGCGCCTGATCCACACCGCCGACCGCCACGCCGACATGGTGGTGGTGGCGATGCACGCAGGCGCCGAGGGCGTGGCCGCCGAGCACCTGACGGGCCAGGATGAGATCTACGAGGGCGAGAACCGCGGCAACCCCGAGGCGTTCGCGCACATGGCGATCAATGCCGGCGCCGACCTGATCATCGGCTACAGCCCGCACGTGCTGCGGGCGATGCAGGTCTACCACCGTCGCCTGATCGCCTACAGCCTCGGCAACTTCGCCGGCTACCACAACTTCACGACCGAGGGCGCCCTGGGGGTGTCCGGCATCCTGCACGTGAAGCTGGCCGCCGACGGCCGGTTCCTGTCCGGCCGGCTGGTCTCGACGGTGCTGGCCGGCGCCGGCCAGCCCGAGCTCGATCCGACCGGCCAGGGCGCCGCGCTGGTCGAGCAGCTGTCGCGTGAGGACATGGGCGCCCGCGGCGCGCACCTCAGCGCCGACGGCGTGATCTCACCCTAGCAGCGCCCCCGTTCGAGGTTCGTGATGATCACCCGAACGGGGGAATCGCCCTCCCCAACGCTTCGCTATCTCTGAGATACGCGAAGGAGGACGCACCGCGATCCCTCCGGGCAACGCTCCCTCGGTACACCGCGATTACCGGGCTGCGGCGGCCCCTCCCCAGCAGGTTTAGGCCGGACCCCGCTCACCCCGAAGGGAGGTGCGAACTGATGATCAAGTGGAACTATCGCGCGACCCGTGTCGCCCTCGTCCTTGGTGCTATCGCAGCCTTTGCGATCGCCAGCGGCGCCCAGACGAAGTGGAGCTAACCACCCCTCCGGTCCCCGGGGCCACGGCACTCAAGTGCCGACGGGAACCTGACCGATAAGCGTTTCAAGCCGTGACGAATTCGTCCCATACGTATCCGCCCCGGCTGCTCCGGTTCGTCGCCATCATGTTGGCGGTGACGATCCCGGTGGCAGTCGGGGCAGTTCTCCAGATTGCGTCAGCGCCACCGGATGCCGGCACAGCCGTCGGGGTGGCGCTGTTCTTCGTGGCCGCGCTGGCCGCGGAGTACAAGCCGGTGCCGCTCGATGAGCAGGGTGGCCGCACCGTCTCGCTGGCCTTCGTGTTCCTGCTGTCCACGCAGTTCCTGTTCGGCTGGCAGTACGCCGTGCTGGGCGCCATCGTCAGCATGGTGATCGTGCAGGTGCACAACCGCGCGCCGGCCGTCCGCACCATGTTCAACGGCGCCTCGTCCGGGCTGTCGGCGTTCGTCTCGGCAGGCCCCGGGTTCATCCTCGGCTGGACGGTGTCGCCGCACCACGCGGGGGCGCTGACCGCGCTGGTGTTCATGGGTGGCGCGGCGTACGTCGTCACCAACGTGATCACCGTCGCGATCGCGGTCTCGCTGTACACCGGGATCGGCATGCGCGAGATGCTGGAGGACTACGTCCGCCACTCCGGCCCGGCCTTCGCGATCATGGCGTTCATCGCCGCGCTGGCCACCTCGCTGTGGATGATCAACCCGCGCCTGGAGCTGTTGCTGGCGGGACCGCTGTTCGCGCTGGCGCTGTATCAGCGCTACGCCTACCGCTCGGTAGTGGCCACGCGCGACGCGGAAACCGACGCGCTCACCGGCCTTCGCAACCACCGCTCGTTCCAGACCGATCTGCGCGAGGCGCTGGCGCTGGGCGCGTCGACCCGCTCGCTGATGGGCCTGGTGCTGATCGACATCGACAATTTCAAGAGCATCAACGACCGCTTCGGCCACCAGGTCGGAGACGATGTGCTGATCGCGCTGGCGCGGCTGATGCGCGAGGAGTACGGCGACGCGCAGGCCTACCGGATCGGCGGCGAGGAGTTCGCGCTGCTCCTGCCCGACGACGGCGAGCAGGAGGCCTACACCGCCGTCGAGCGCCTGCACGCGCGTCTCTGGCAGACCAACTTCCCGCACGCCGAGCCGGTCACGGTCAGCGCCGGCATCGCCAGCTACCCCAGCAGCGCCGGCGACCGCGACCAGCTGCTACGCGTCGCCGACGGCGCCCTCTACTGGGCCAAGAACCACGGCAAGAACCGCTCCTGCGTCTACAGCCCGACCGTTGTGCGCATCTACACGCCCGACGAGCTGGCGGAGTCGGCCGAGCGGCACGCCCGCCTGAAGGCGGCCGAGGGCCTGATCCGGGTGGTGGACGCGAAGGACACCTACGCCGGCGCCCACAGCCAGTCGGTGTCGCGGCTGGTGGAGGGCATCGCCCGCGCGATGGGGCTGGACGAGGAGACCGTCGAGCAGGTGCGGCTGGCCGGCCTGCTGCACGACCTCGGCAAGATCGCGATCCCCGACCGGATTCTGCAGAAGCCGGGCAAGCTCGACCCCGACGAGCTGCGCATCATGCGCGAGCACGCCGATCTCGGCTACCGTCTGCTCGAGGGCCTGGGCGTGTCGCCGGTCGACCGCTGGATCCGCCACCACCACGAGTGGTGGGACGGCAGCGGCTATCCGCTGGGGCTGGCCGGCGAGGACATCCCGCTGGGCTCGCGTATCATCCTGGTCGCCGACGCGTTCGATGCGATGACCTCGGACCGCGTCTACCGCGCGGCCGGCAGCTCGGGCGAGGCGATTGCCGAGCTGCGCCGGCGCTGCTGGACGCAGTTCGACGCGCGCGTGGTGTCAGCGCTTGAGAAGTACCTGGCCGCGCTCGGCGAGGACGTCCCCGAGCAGACCCCGGCGACCGCCTGATGTTCCTGCTGCCGACCGTCCCGATCGGGATCCTGCTGGGCCTGCTCCTGGGCGGCCGGCTGGGCCGGCTGGCGTACGTGCGGGTGTCGAAGCCGTGGCTGTTCTACCTGGCGCTTGCGTTGCAGATCGCGGCGTTCCCGTCGCTGTTCGTGCCGTGGCAGGCGGGCACCCAGGTGGCCACCGCGCTGTCGATCGCCTCGTACGGCTGCCTGGTGGTGGTTGCGTTCGCGAACCGGCACCTGTTCGGGATGCCGATCGCGGCGGCCGGGATGCTGTTCAACCTGGCGGCGATCCTGGCCAACGGCGGCCACATGCCGGCGCTGCCCACCGCGATGCGCGATGGCGGCCTGAGCTTCTCGGGCGTGCACAACAACAGCGTTCGCGAGGCATCGCCCAACTTGTCCTGGTTCGTAGACCGCTGGGCGGCGCCGGGCTGGGTGCCGTTCGGAAACATCTTCTCAGTGGGCGACGTGCTGATCGCGGTCGGCGCGATCGTGGTGATCGCCGCGGCGATGGGCGCGCGGCTGCCGTTCCGGCGCACGCCGGCGGTCGAGACCGACCCGGCCTAGGAGTCGGCGCCGCTGAGGCGCTTGATCAGGTAGACGTGCTGCTCCCCGTGGTAGCGGCGGACGCCGGCGGCGTCGTGGTAGTGGTAGCCGTCGTGGAACTCGCCCTGGCCGCTGTCGCGGTATCCTCGGCGGTGGTAGATGCAACGGGCGAGCTCGTTGTCTGGGTTGGAGACGGTGACTGAAAGGCCGATGGTGTCCCAGCCGGCATCGCGGGCAGCCTGCTCCGAGGCGTCGAGCAAGGCGCGGCCAAGGCCGGCGCCGCGGTAGGGAGCGGCGACCTGCAGATCGGACAGCTGCGCGCCGTCCAGCGCACGCTCGGAGGCATACTCGGGGTTCACCAGGAACACCCACCCGGCCGGCTTATCGCCCGACCAGGCGACGAAGTAAGTGCCCTCGCCGGCGAGTTGCTGGCGGAGGCGGAGCTGGTGACGGCTCTCGTGCTCGGGGTAGGCGGCATCGAGCACGGCCACCTCGGGCTTGGTGATCGGGCGCACCTCGGGTGGCAGGGACATCGCGGCGAGTGTACCTGGCGGGTGCTGGTGGTTTTGGGCGGCGGATTCGGGGAGGGGTGGGCGCTGAGAACTGCTGGCCAGGGGGTGCGCCAGTTGGCGGTGTGGGTGGGTGTCGTTTGGTGTTTGGGGCAGGGGCGTGACTTCTCGTCACCCTCAGCGTTGTGTTTGGTTGGCAGACTCAGCGGCGATGTCCTCGCCCTTCCTCCCTTCCCTCTATGAGGCCCGTAAGGTGCCGACCAAGCAGCCGGTCTCTGCGATCTGCGTTGACCGCACGCGTGGAAGGACGCGGCGGGTCTGGTTCGGGTATGGCGTTGCGGTGTGGTTGTGTGAGGGCACGCCTCGGTCGCGTTCTTGACGCAGCGGGTGGTCGTGACCTGGTGTTGACGCTGACGGCGGTGTGGCGGGCGAAATGGGTAGCTATGCGTGGCCGAAGCTGCGGCTGCGCGCGGAGCGCGCGTTCGCCCAGGGCGCACCGGTGCGCACGGTTCGCGCGCACATCCTGGCCGCGACTTGTACGAACGCCGAGCCGCCCAGCGGTCGCACCATCCAGCGCCGGCACCACGAACGCCGCTGGGCGCTGCCACCACCCCGCGCTACGACGGTGGCACCGTCACCGGCGGCGCCGAGTTGAAGTCCAGGTAGTGCTCGCGCATGAAGTGCGCGGCCGTCGTCATCCACAGCCGCTTCACCAGGTGCGTCCGCTTGTCGATCAGCAGCCGGAAGAACGTCGGCCCCTGCGCCACCCCCAGCGTCACCTCCACGCCATCCCTGGTCGATCCCGTCACGTACGCCGCCAGCGCCCCCTTCGCCCAGTACGGGTCGGGCAGCTTCAGCCGCTGGATCGGCTGCTTCACCCAGCTGCCGTTCTGGAGATCCCATCGGTGGTTGGCGATCACGCGCGACTGCGCGCCACCGTGCACGTCGATCGCCAGCCGGTCGGGCGCACCCACGATGAACGTCGTGTCCACTGAGTGCACGGGATCCGAGGCGAGGTGGTTCTCGAACCGCACCGAGTGCAGCGCGCGCAGCGACCTGGCGGTATCCCGCACCAGCGCCGCCGCCGGCTGCGCATCCGCCGCCGGCAGCGCGAGGGTGGTGCCGACCGTCGCGCGGCCGGGCCGAAGCGCCGTTACGGCCAGCGGGCCGGCACTGCGGCTGACGGGCGCCTCGAAGCAGACCTCGGGCGTCTTCAGGCACGGCGTCGCCAGCCGGCCGTTTGCCGTGACGGCAACGACTCGCGGCGCGGATCCGTCCTGCCCCAGCACCGTGAAGCGGACGCGGTGGTTTCCGATCCGCTGTGCCGCGACCGCCAGATCCGATGCCTCGCCGGCTGCCAGCGGGCCGGTCGCCAGCGGGGCCGGGGGCACGCCCTCGCTGCGCACCGCCTCGCCGATGTCGAGCGACGTCGACCAGGCCTGTCCACCCGCCGTCGCCCGAGCCGAGACCGCGCCCGCGTCTAGCCCCGGCGTCCAGGCCAGCCAGGTGTGGGGCCCGGTCGCGATCAGCTTCGCGGGCACCGGAGTGCCATCCGACTGCTGCAGGTGCAGGCTGGGCGTCGTCGTTTGTGCCGGCAGCGACAGCCGGATCGCGTTAGGCCCGGCTGTCCCCGGCCAGACGCTGATCTGCCCGCCGTTTCGCAGGGCTACGGTGGCCGCCCCGCCGGTCGCGGTGGTCGCACCGGAGACGGCGGTGGGTCGGCTGCCGGGCGGCAGGTTGGTGAGCAGGGCAACCGCCGCCACCACCGCTGACAGCACCACCAGCTCGGCAGTAACCGAGCGCCGCAGCATCTGGTAGCGGCCCAGGAACCGGCGGCTGCGCGACGCGACCGCCAGCGTCATCAGGAGCAGCACCGTCTTTGCCAGCAGCGTGCGGCCGTAGGAGGTCGTCCAGATCTGCGATACGGACGACAGCTCCCACAGTGCCCGCAGGCCGCCGGTCACGGCCAGCACCGCCACTGCCGCCACCGCCATCCGCGAGAAGCGCCCGGCGATCCTGGCGCGTGTGGCGGCGCGCAGCGGCTGGGTGAGGCCGCGCGTTGCATGGGGCGTGACCACGGCCAGCTGCACCAGCCCTCCGATCCAGATGGAAGCCGCGGCTACGTGCAGCGCGTCCAGGCCGATCACGAGCGGGCCGCGACCGGGGTCGCCTGCGTGCCCGGAGATGCCCGGTGCGGTCATCGCCCAGGCCCCGGCGATCACCGCCGGCACCGCCAGCACCACGGTCAGCCGGCGGCTGACGCCGACCGTGGCGTAGGCCAGGGCGACCAGGATCGTGAACACCGCGGTCACATCGATGCCGCGCCCGAACTGGCGACCGAACCGGGTCGCGTCCAGCGCCGAGGCAACCGGGCCGCGGTGATCGAACGCCTCCCAGAAGCTGACGCCCGCCACCTGCGCGCCCTGCCGCGTCAGCGCCACCCAGCCGCCGGCCAGCACCAGCATGGCCGACAGCGCCAGTACCTGGTTGGCGCGGTGGCGTTCGCGCAGGCCCATCAGCCGCCGCGGCTCGCCGGTCACGGCGGCGGTGCCCGGTTGGTAGGCGGCCACACGGTAGACGACGCCGCCGACCAGCGTCAGCAGACCGGCGAAGTAGAAGAAGCGGGCGATCAGGAACGGCCAGTCGGTGGGCGCGTCCTGCGACTCCGCCTGCGGGACCGGCCCGCCGGTGCCGACGCCGAACGCGTAGACCCCGGCGATCAGGTGGCCGTCGGTGGAGACGATCTCCCAGCGCACGGTGTAGTCGCCGGCCGGCAGGCCTTGCTGCAGCGACACCACCAGCTGCTTGAGGTTGCCCGGCGCGTTTGCGGCCGGGCCCGCCGTCACCGACTTGCCGGCGGCATCGACGACGGTCGTGCCGCCGCTGACGGGGCGTATCTGCTGGTCGAACGTGAGCACCAGCTGGTGCGGAGGGGTGGCGACGCGGGTGCCCGCACCGGGCGTGGTGGCGAGCAGCGTTGCGTGCGCCTGCGCCCACGCCGGCCAGACCAGCGGCAGCGCCAGCAGCGCGAGCAGTGCGGCCGCACGTCTCACGGACGGCAGCGCCACGCCGCCCGGCTGGACCGGGCCGTGCATCGGGGTGGCGCATGGCATGCGGTGGCGCAGTGGAACTCCTGACCGAGGGGTGGGGGCGGTCAGGCGGAGAGCGGCGGTGCCCGGCCGCGGCGGTGCCATGCTGCCAGGCCGCGGGACGAGGCCGTGGCCGGAGCTCGTCGCCCGGCGTGCTCGGAGATCGGTGGCGCCGTCAGTGCCGCCAGCGCGCGGCGCTGCGTGTGCACGTCGATCAGCTGCACCAGCACCGCGGCCACCACCGCCAGCGCCAGGTGCAGGGCCAGCGATCCGTGGGCACCGGGATGCGCGGGCGCTCCTGCCGCCAAGAGCGCCAGGTGTGCGGCCGTCTGCGCGGCCAGCATCGCCGGGATCAGCGCGGCCAGCGAGGCCGTGTCCTGGATCTCTCCCCGCCGCGCCACCAGCGCCCAGCCACGCCACAGCACCAGCGCGGCCACGCCGGCGCCGCCGAGCGCCGCGATCGACCAGCGCGGATCGGCCAGCGTGGCGAACCCGCCATGGGCCACCGCCGCCGTGACGGCGGCAAGGGCGGCGAATGTGAGAGCGCGCAGGCCGGCCACCCCTCGAAGTATCGCAGGGGGCGGCCGGTGGGATCGGTGATCGACCCGGCCGGGGCGGTCGGCGGATCCCTACGCCACCAGGTCCAGCGGCGTGTAGCTGCTCGCGTTGGGGATCACGTCGGCCGGGTCGGTGCCCATCCAGTCGCCCAGCAGGTTCGTGTAGATCTGGCGGTAGTCGGTGGGCACCTTCAGGTTGCCCCACTGATCGAGATCCGCGTCCGAGATGCCCGGGAACTCGGCCGCGAGGCCGCCCTTCGCGTGCTTACCGATCACCAGCGCCAGCCCGCCGGCGCCGTGGTCGGTGCCGCCGCCGCCGGAGTCGTTGTCCTCGACGCGGCGCCCGAACTCGCTCCACACCAGCGTGATCACGCGGTCACCCAGGCCGCGCGCCTCGAGGTCGGCCTGGAAGGCGGCGAGGGTGGTCGACATGCGCGACAGGTTCTGCGCCTGGCGGCTGACCTGCGAATCGTGGAAGTCCCAGCCGTCGTCGTAGGAGACGCAGGCCACCCGCATGCCCAGGTTCGAGTCCAGCATCCAGGCCAGGTTGGCCATCCTCTGGTCGAAGCTGGTGGTGCCGTATCCGAGCCCGTTGGGCGGCAGCGTCGGCTGGGTCAGCGCGCTCAGCCGGCTGGCCACGTTGACCGCGCCGCCGACCGCGTCATCGGCGGCCGCCATGGCCTCGTTCGCGGCGCTGCGCACGGACAGGCCGGCCAGCGTGTCCACCATCAGCTGCGGATCCGACCACACGTTGTTCATCGTGAACTGGGCGTCCTCCACGCTCGACAGCACCGCGACCGGGTTGGTCGCGCTCTTCAGCGACCCGTCCAGCGACCAGCCGGCGGAGACCGCCTGCAGCGGGTTGTCGGCAGCGCCGTTCTGGTCGACCCAGCGGCCCAGCCAGCCGGTGGCGGGGTCGGGATCGAGCTCGCCCGCCTGCCAGAAGGCGCGTGAGTGGAAGTGCGAGAGGTCCGGCGGCATGTAGTCGACCGACGGGATCACGGCGATCTTGCCGGCGTCGTACAGCTGCTGGAAGCCGGTCGCGGCCGGGTTCCAGGCCCAGTCGGGGTTGGCGGCCGCGCCGCCCAGCGGCAGGCAGTTGGCCGGTGCCAGCCCGATGTGCGGGCGCTTCGACGCGTAGGCGGCGTAGTCGGACCCGGTGATCGGGATCAGGGTGTTCAGGCCGTCGTTGCCGCCGTCCAGGAAGACCGAGACGATGATCGGATCGGTGCCGGGCGTCGCCGCCTGCGCCGATGCCGCCTCCCAGATGTGGCCCCAGTCGAGCATTGAGGCGCCGTACACCGTTAGGAACGCGACCGCGCCGTTGCGCAGGAAGTCACGGCGGCACATGCCCGCGGACTCGCCCTCAAGGACGGCGCGCGGGATCGGCACGACCTGGCCCTGGCGGCGCAGCATCGATCGACGGTGGGTGGACTGCCAGTCGTTGCATCCGCAGTGGTTCATCAGGTCGTGGCTCCGATCATGGTCAGTGGAGGAGGCCGTCAGGGCCGGCCATCAGCATGGCCCGGATCACCGTCTGGCGCTCCACGTGGTCGTGTGAGTCCAGCGTCGGCCCGTTGCGCTTGGCGTAGTCGGTGGCGTAGGTCTCGAGCTTGGCGCGGGTGTCGCTCGAGGCCCAGGGGTGGGAGAGCGCCGACATGGCGGCGGTGACCGCCGCCTGCGGCGTCTGGCTGCCGGGATCCCTGATCGTCTGGTAGAGCAGGTAGCCGGTGGTCTGCCAGTAGGCGTGTGCGGTGTTCGTGTTCAGGAACGCCGGGCCCTGCTTCCAGCCCGACACGTTGGGCGGGTAGAACGGCACCTGGCCCATGTTGTCGAGCAGCCAGCTCCAGTTGTTGTTCGTGATGAAGCGGCGCGTGTTCCGCAGGCCGGCGGCCACGAACACGATCGGCGGCTTCACCATGTCCGGCTCGTCCAGGTTCAGGTAGAAGGCCGGGTGGTGCAGGATCACCTTCAACAGCGGCGCCAGCTCGAAGCCCGACTTCCTGTAGTTGTTGACCATCTCGCGCATGGCGGGCGCCGTCGGCGGCGTCGCGATGAAGTAGCTCCACAGCGAGTAGGCCAGGTAGGGCGCGTGGTTGGGATGGTTCACCACCAGCCTGCAGACGTCGCGCCAGTCCCAGTTGCCGGTGTGGCCGTAGATCGTCTTTGAGCCGGTGTCGTGGAAGCCGGCGTCCCAAAAGGTCGGGGTCTCACGCTGCTTGACCGTGCCCGTCGCCGCCTTGTTCCAGTCGTAGCGCCAACCGGTGAGGGCGCGCGCGGCCTCGTGGATGTCGTCCTGCGTGTACATATTGGCGTTCGTCCAGAGGCCGTGGGTGAGCGACTCCAGGTTCGGGTCGTTGCCCAGGCAGAACAGCTCCATCACCTCGCGCCCGTAGTTCTCGTTGGGCTCCCACTTGTTCGAGTCGGCGCCGTTCAGCCACAGCAGCATGGCCGGGTCGATCGTGATCTGCTCGAGCAGGTCGTGGAAGTTCCCGACCGCGTGCCCGCGCAGCAGCCGGTTCTGGCGCAGCATGTGCCGGGTGTTGCCGACGCCTGCGTTGGAGGTCGCGAACAGGTCGTGGAGGTTCAGCGTCATCCGCTCCACCAGCTGGTTTCGGCTGCGCACCATGCGATCGAGCCACCACAGGCAGTCGTGGCCCCACAGGTCGAGCGGTTGCAGCCGGTTGCCGCCGTCGGTCGGGACCGGCCCGACCAGTACGTTCCTGCGAAACGGCGTCAGCAGCTCGGTCACGGCCTTCGGCAGCCCCAGCTTCACGTAGTGCGTGATCTGGTCGTGGCTGCCCGCGAACCCGGCGCGCCAGAGCAGTCGCTGGAAGTGCGCACGCGTCGGTTTGGACGGCAAGGCCGGATAGCTGTACGCCACGGTGCAACCCCGCTGTTCGAGAACAGAGACCCAGGGCTGGTATCGACGCCCACCGCCGCCCCTTCACCCCACATCGGGGGGATCGGCGTTGACCCCTTACGGCGTGTTCACCAGGCCGCTGGTGTCGACCACTTCCAGGTCGCGGCCGGTGATGTGGTTGAGCGTGCGCAGGTCGTCGTCGTTGAACTGCTTGTTGGATACGCCGCTGACGTACCAGGGCGAGCCGTTGTCAGCCAGGATCATCCCGTAGTGCTCGAGCGCGACCGCCACCACGCGCGCCTGCGGCGACAGCTGCGACAGGTCGAACGAGGCCTTCAGCCGAACGCGCAGCCCCATCGCAGGCAGCGAGGCCGAACTGCCCGCACCGGCGTCGTGCCGGGCCGGGTAGATGTGCGCGTCGCGCGTCTGCGGCGCCGTGAACCGCAGCGCGTGGTCGATCGCTCCCGCCGCCACCTCCGGGTAGCGCACCAGCCCGGGCAGGATCGGCAGCCCGGCGGCGTCGGCGCTCGTCCAGCCGTCTGGCCGCAGCGCGTTCGACGTCATCTTCCAGACCGCACCGGAGCCGGCCCGCCAGCCCCGCCTCGTGTGCCGCACGTTCCACATCTCGTAGAGCTTGCAGGTGCCGCTGTTGACGATCAGCATGTGGTGGTCGCTGCCGGCCTCGATCCGCGGGCGCCTGGGGATCGGGTAGCCGACGTGGTCGGACTGCGAGCTGTAGTCGAAGCGCACCGTCACCATCCGCTGCGAGCCGGGGACGGTGTTGTAGGGGATGCCGTAGCCCCTGTAGGAGCTGAAGTCCGGGTGCAGGCCGGTGTCGAGGCCGATCTTCGCGATCAGCGTGTCGGAGTCCGAGGCCACCGGCAGCGTTGATATGTCCTGGTTCCAGACGTTGCCGGCTGGGAACACGGGACAGGCCGGTGCGGAGGGAAGCGGCGCGGCGCTCGGGGCGGCGGCGCCGGCCGTGAGCCCGGCGGCCACGACCAGCATTAGTGCTGCGGCTGCGCGTCGCATCCCCATCCGCATCATGCATCGTCTGATGGATATCCCTGCTCGACCCCCAAGCGGGTGCCGCCGATACAGTTCATCCGATGGCCATGTACGACGCAGATCCGATTCCGACCCGGCGCCCGGTGGCGCACGACGAGCTGCCGCAGCTCGAGCCCGGCGAATACGTCCGGCTGCAGGGCATGCCCGGCGACCTGCCGTCCCACGCGCAGCTCGAGGGCGCGTACGGCCGGGTCGTGCACGTCGCCGGCGCCAGCGTGATGCTGGAGATGGACGAGCCCTACACCGCCGGCGGCCTCACGCACCGCACGTTCTACGGCTCGCCCTACCAGCTGAAGAAGGTCGATCCGGTCGGCCGCATGGGCGCGCGCAAGCTGTTCGACGAGTCCGACGACGCCTGAACCCGCGGCGATTGCGGGCGCCCCCGCCCGCCCGTACCCTCGAAGGGTGAGTGGCTACTGGCAGAACGTGCTGTTGCTCGCCGTCACCTTCGGCGCCGTCTGGCACATGGCCTGGAACGGCACCGGCTGACGGTCCAGATCGTCCGGCTCGGCCTCGTCCGCGAAGCGCATGGCCACCACGTAGGCGTCGCGCAGCACGGCGTCGGCTCGCGGCGAGGGCGTCAGGCGCTCGAATTGCCCGCGCTCGTAGGTCAGCACCCAGTCCAGCACCTCGCCCAGGTGCCCGCTGCGCTCGAGCAGTGCCCCCGACACCTCGCGTGACAGCGGCAGCTCGCCCAGCACGTCGCACATGCTCGTGTCCATGAAGGCGTCCACCACCGAGAACAGGCCGACCGTGAAGTGCGCGTCGGCGTCCGGGCGGTCGAGCGCCTGCGCCACCAGCTCGCACATCTTGGCCCGTGTCATCGCGGTGCGAATCAGCTCGCTGGGCTGATCCTCGATCCCGGCCAGGGTCATCAGCAGCGCCCAGCTGCGCACGTTGCGCACGCCCAGCAGCACCAGCGCCTCGCGCACAGAGCTGATCTTGCGCGGCAGCAGGAAGTAGGCGGAGTTGATCCAGCGCAGCAGCCGGATGCTGAGGCCGCGGTCGTTGCTGATCGCTTGCTCGAGGTCGTCAAGCTCACAGTCGGGGTCCTGCAACACGGCCATCATCCGCATCTGGGCGAGGCGATTGGCGGGAATGCCGTGGCCGGCGACCGTCCTTGGCCGGCAGAAGAAGTAGCCCTGGAAGTAGTCGAAGCCTGCGTTCTTGCAGAACTCGAAGGTGCGGTGATCCTCGATCCCGGCGGCGATCAGCTTGACCTGGTAGGGCTCCAGCTCGGCCACCTGCTCGGCCAGCTGTTCGCGGGTCAAGGCCCGCACGTCCAGCTTCACGTAGTGGGCGACCTCAAGCAGCGGCAGGCTGTCGTCGCACATCACGAAGTCGTCGAGCACGATCGTGTAGCCGAGCTCGCCCAGCCCCGTCAGCTCGGCCAGCACCTGTGGGTCGAGCACGTCTGAGCGGTGCAGCTCGAGCGCCACGCGTCCGGCCGGGAGCTGCGTAACGAGGCCGTGCATGACGAAGTCGCGGGTGACGTTGACGAAGCCGGAGCGTCCCCCCACCAGCGCGTCCAGCCCGATGTCGGCGAACGTGGTGACCACCGTGTCGGCGGTCGCGACCTCGGCATCACCGGCGCGGAACAGCAGCTCGTAGGCGTGCACGTTGAGCGCCCTGTCGTAGATCGGCTGCCGCGCAGCGAAGCTGGGGGCGGACTCGCCGCTCCCGGCCGTCTGGATCGCCCGCGTCAGCGATGGCGGCGGCCACGACTCAATCCGCCGTGCCTCGGACCGCGTTCCCTCGATCATGCTGACCCCCTCCGTCTGTGCTCACCTGCCCTGAATGTTGATCGGCCGCAGACGCGGATGGCTGATCACCCGAACGGCGGGGTTGTCAGAGGATTGCGGTATCGGCAACCTCCGGCCGCGGAGGGCACGTCCCACAGCATGGACGATCCCCGCAGGCAGTTCGACTTCTGGTTGGGGCGCTGGCAGGCGCGCTGGGAGGGCGGCGTCGGCACGAACGTCGTCGAGGCCGTGTGCGAGGCCCGCGTCATCCGCGAGTCGTTCGACGCACCCGGGCTGGCCGGCACCAGCATCTCGGTCTACGACGCCGCAGCTGCGCGGTGGGTGCAGACCTGGATGGACAGCCAGGGGTCGTGGTTCCATCTCACCGGCGGCATGCGCGACGGGGCGATGGAGCTGTTCACGACCGAGCCGGACGCCGACGGGTGCCGCAAGCGGATGCGCTTCGCGGCGATCACCGCCGACCGCTTCGAGTGGACGTGGTCACGCTCGGAAGGCGACGGGTGGGGCCAGCTGTGGTGGATCGACTACACGCGGGCTACAGCGTGAGCCCGCCGTCCACGGGCAGCGCCACGCCGGTCACGTAGGCGGCCTCCGGCGAGGCCAGGAAAGCGATCGCGGCCGCCACCTCACGGGCGGCGCCCAGCCGTGCCAGCGGAACCGACTCGCGCAGGTACCGCACGCCCGCCTCCGGGTCGTCCATCATGCGCAGCATCGGGGTGTCGATCACGCCCGGGCACACGCAGTTGACGCGGATCCCGTGCGGCGCCAGCTCGACCGCCATCTGCCTGGTCAGCGCGACCACGCCCGCCTTGCTGGCGTTGTAGTGGGCCGTGGGCTCGCCGGCGTCCGCCGACAGCGCGGCCGTCGATGCCAGGTTGACGATGCTGCCGCCGCTGCCGGCCGCGATCATCGACCGCGCCGCCTCGCGGCCGGTCAGAAACACGCCGCGCAGGTTGATGGCCTGGACGTCGTCCCACTCGGCGGCGGTCAGCGTCAGGAACGGCTCGATCCGGTAGACGCCGGCGCTCGCCACCAGCAGGTCCGGCGCGCCGCCCAGCAGCTCGGTGGCGCCGGCCACGGCGTCGGCGATCATCACCTCGTCGCGCACGTCGGCGGTGAGGTCGGCGTCGTGCAGGTCGAGCGTCACGACTGTGGCGCCGCGCTCGCTCAGCAGCGTCGCGGTGGCTGCGCCGATCCCGGAGCTGCCCCCGGTGACCAGTGCGCGCCGGCCGGTCAGGCCGCGGCCCTCGCTCACCGGGCGTGCGCTGCGATCTCGGCGCAGGTCGCGATCCAGACGTCGCCGCGGGCGCGCACCTCGCTCATGAAGCGGTCGAGGAAGGCCAGCCGGTGCGGCCGCCCGATCACCTGGGGGTGCATGGTGATGATGCAGCAGCCGCCCAGCGCGACGATGCCGTCGAGCTCCGCCGACCAGATCTCATGCACGTGCGACGGCGGCGAGATCGTCCGCGTCCAGTCCATGCCGCTGCCCGAGAACCAGAAGTGGGCGGCGTCGTCCAGTATCCACTGGATCGGCAGCTCCACCAGCTCGCCGCCCGGGTGCAGGTAGGGGTGCAGGTCGTCCATGTAGTTGGACGAGTAGGCGAAGCCGTGTTTGCCGAGCAGCCCGATCGTCTCGGGCGAGAACTCCCAGGAAGGCGAGCGGTAGCCGACCGGGTCCGCGCCGAGGCCGCGCAGCACATCCAGCGCGCGCACCAGCTCGGCCTCTTCAGCAGCGGGCGACAGCGTGGCCGGTGAGGTATGCGTGTAGCCGTGATGCGCCACCTCGTGCCCGGCGGCCAGGATCTCCGCTACGCGGTGCGGGTGGCGCTCGGCCACGCGGCCGGGGATGAAGAACGTCTGGCGCAGGCCGTGGCGGGCCAGCAGCTCGAGGATCAGCGGCACCGCCACCTTCGCGCCGTAGGTGCCCTGCGAGAGCAGTCCGGGAAGGTTGGCGTTCTCGGGGTCGTCGCCGATCCACACCTCCTCCGCGTCGAAGTCGAAGGTGAAGGCGACCGCGCCGCGCGCGCCGTTCGGCCAGTCCGTCATGGCCGTGAGACTACCGCTCCGCGGCCGGCTCGTCAGGGGGCCCTCGCAAGGGCGTGCAGCCAGGTCTCGCCGTGCTCGTCGGCGGCCGGCGACGAGACGGTGACTCGGGAGAACCCGGCCTTCTCCACCGCGGCCGCGAGCTCGCCGCCCTCGTAGCGGGCGAAGAAGCGGGGCTCGGCCCAGGTCTCGCTGCGGTTTGGCTCGAATCCCTCGGTAGTCCCCGCCTTCATGGTCACCGCCAGCACGCCGCCGGAGAC
>CAVTSO010000009.1:0-477500 GCA_963737445.1 uncultured Actinomycetes bacterium
GATAGACTCGTCTAAAGGCATTCCGTACCTGTTAACGCTCCGCCAAATCGCATGGGTTGATATTCGACTCGTGCATCTTGTGCGTGACAGTCGCGGGGTGGCGAACTCGTGGGCTAAACAGTATCTCGTCAGCCGCAGTTCGCTCACTTACCGTCATTAGCGGAGAGGCCTATGCCCAGTCGAGCCGTAGCAATATCCGCTGGGAGATGGGTCATAGCAAACGTGGCGTTCGAGATCATCGGGCGTATTGGTGGACGACGCGTTCGGGTAAAGTACGAACCGTTGGTTACGGACCCCACCCCTGTCCTAGAGCGAATCCTCGGCGCGGTCGGCGTGGCGCTCGCGAGCAGCGAACACTTCGAGTCTGATCGGACTGGGTTCGAGCGGCGGCGCCCACCGCATTCTGGGGGAAATCCTGTGCGTTTCCGGAGCGGTCGACTCGGGTTACGCAAGGATGAGGAGTGGCGAGATCACATGCCCATCTCGCTTATTGTGACGTTCATGACCCTACCGCTTTTGATCGCGTACAAGTATCTGCCCGCGCGCCGACGTCCCTCACCGAACCGATCCGAGCCAAAAGCAAAGTGCTGACGTCCGATTTGCCGTCATTGCCCCGCCGAGCTAACCTATATCAGCGGCCCACAGGCAATAGACGGGTTTCAAGACCGGAGATGTTCTGACGGCGGACGGACTCTCCGAGGAAAGGGCCCACGCCCTACCGTCGCATCGATTCCGTCGCTGAAGACGTCCACCGCCCATTCCGCTGTCCTAGCTTCAGCCACGGTTCGTAGGGCATCCGCCACCTCTTCGAAGCGACCGCTGTCCCCGGTGCAATTGGCGGATCGTTCTTGCTGCCTGATCCGCCGATCCCGTAACCAATGTGGGCTCGACCGGTGGAACCCGTCGACCCGCGCTGCCTACACTTGGAGACACTATGGGTACGACTCCCGACGCCATCGCCTCGGCGACGACAAGCCCCAGGTGTCGGCGCGCGACATTAGCAGGAGAAACTGCACGCACCTCTCGTTTAATTCACGCCATACCGCATCGCGCGATAGATATCCGAGGTGTACGGCCCCTTGTGGCACGGGTATGTCGACGATGTTCCCCGCGATGATGAGTTCGACTCGGTATCCAGGCTGGATTTGTGAGCGAGCTTTTCAGCACAGTTGTCGTAGCATCAGCTCCCTTGGCATAGCTCCAGCTGCCGACGTGTGCGAGCACCAGAGGTGAATCTCGTGTCGCCGCTGAGTCAACTCAGCACTACGGGGAGTATCCGGAGTTACATTTGGCAAGGATGACTTTCCGCGCGCCGAGCCACTTCAGATATGCCGCGCCTCCGCCTGCACCGCGCATGCACGCTCGACGAACCGTCCATCTCCGCAATTTTAGCCGGGCACCGCTCCGGATCAAACCTTCGGTTACGGACGTTGCCTCAGACCACACCAGCGTAGACCGTGGCCGTATCACCGCAGTCGAGATCGTTTGCAGGCCAAAACCGCCGACTAGTACTAACCGTGCGACATATCCAAAAGGATGGGACGCGACGGAGCCCCCCACTTCCCCGGAGCAAAAGAAGAGCGCTGTGCTTGACGACGAATCCAGGATGGAACGGGCCTGCGGCACCAATTGACGGCCCGGTTCGTCGTATGCGAGCACGTAGATACAAGCGTTAAACCTGCGCTGTAACTCAGCGAACACGCCGTCACGGTAGGGCGCCGCGAGATTTGTCACGATACTTAGGTGTACGCGGGGGACGACTTACTCCTTGCTTCGCGCTAGGACAGCGAGGCCTGTGGATCGGACCCGGAGACGCTGAAGCCGTCCCCGGCTGCTCCCAAATGGCCAATCGCTCAACCGGAATACGGATCTGCATTGTCCACACACATTAATGCACTTCATAGCACATGCTTCCCAAAATCCGGTCGGATCCCTGACCGCCCTCGCCACCATTGCGCGGCTCGATCCCGGCTGTCAACCGGCTGGCGGCGCATGTCAGGTTTCCCCCACAGACAGGGCGAGGGAGATGAAGGAGGGCGGCAGCGTATTCGGGCCCGAATCAAGCCGTGACCTTCAGAGCCGTGCCCATAGTGCTGGTTGGGAAAGAGCAGCGAAGTTGGAGCGTTTTGGGCGCTTGGATCCAAGCGGCGTGCTAGTTACTTGCAGCTGTCGCGGTTCGCGTCCGCCGCGCAGAGTGCCGTCAGTTCGGGACTGAGCGGATATAGCAGTCGCACCTTTCAGATGGCTCGGCGCTGCTCCGCGCCGGACGTGGCTCGGGCTACATTCAGCCACAACCGCCAGTCGCGGTCATCGAAGCCGACGGCGTCGCGGAAGGAACGGGCAGCCGCGGATGGGTTTCCAGCCTGCAGTTCGGCTTCTCCCGCCCAGGAATCCGGCTGATATGACCAGGGCAGCCACGTGCGGGCGCTGTTCGCGTCCGCGATCGCTGACGCATACCGACCCCGCCCGACGTTGGAGGCCGCGTCCGCGACCAGGCGGTTGCCCTGCAGAGCGACCGCAGCAGCAGACCACGAGCACGCCCGTCGCCGCGGCCAATGTCCAACGCACTCGGTCGCTGATCAGGATCCCGGGAGTCTCCCCAGACGCCCCGAGCAGGCACGCTGCGCAGAGCAGTGCAGCGACGGCGACTGCCGGCAACTGCCAGTCCCAGTCCACGCCCGCATGGACGAGAAAGACGACGAAGGCGGCCAGCGTGGCACTCGCTGCGGGGTGGTGGCGCGCCCGAGCGAACGCCGCCAGCGGAGGTACCAGTGCGAACGCGAGCAGAACGGCGCCGATCAGCCCCAGCTCGGCCAGCGTCTCGAGGTAGAGCGAATGGGGTCGCTGGTTGTAGTCGTTGTAGGGCTCGTGGAGCAGCCACTGGGCCTCCCAACTGCCCGCACCCTCCCCCACAAGGGGATGCGCGGTGAACATGTGCCGTGCCACCCGCCACTGGTCGAGTCGACCATTGAGGGAGAGGTCGCGGAGCCGGTTGGCATTGTTGGCGTTGGTGTCCTGCGGCTGCGCCTCCAGCGAATGGCGGACGGAGCGAACCAGCTCGACGGGCCCTCCGCGGCGATCCACCGCGACCACAGTTGCAAGCACGATCGCGACGATCAGCACCGCTCCGATGATGCGGCGTGCGATGGCGCCGACCTGAACGCGCGGAGCCAGCACGGTCAATGCCAGCGCCGTCGCGGCCGCTCCCACCGCGCAGCCGATCAGCAGCGGGATCGCGCCGTGCCCCTGGTCGATCACGGCCTGGCGATCAAGCGTCGTCGCCGTCAGCTGCGATCGCCGCTCCACCACCAACACTGCGGCGGCCGCCCAGGGCAGCGTGGCTGTCAGCGTCGCCGCGAGCCACAGCCGGGCCGGCGAGGCCACCGCGAGCACCACCAGCCCGACGGCGGCGGCGATCAGCGCGCCCCGGCTGAACGTGAGGTACAGCGTCACCAGCGTGACCACCAACGATGCGGACGCGCCGACCCGCACGGCGGTCGGCAGTCGCGCGGCCGCCAGGCCGCCGCCGAGCAGCGCCGCCATCGCCGCGAATGCTCCCAGGCCGTTCCAGTAGCCGATCGGCGAGTACAGCCGACCGATGGCGTCCACGCTGTTCGGGAAGCCGAACACGTCCGGCGCGAGCCGTCCGCCAAGGGCGTAGATACAGACCGCCACCATCGCCACCAGGGTTCCGATCGCGAGCGACGAGGTTCCCGTCCGCCGCGCGACCAGCAGCGACGCCGTCAGCGCGATCGGATAGACGAATGCCAGCTCCGCGTCGCTGACGGTCTTGGTGAGGTCGCTCGTCCAGAGGCCGGATATCAGCGTCCACGCCGCCAGCCCGAACAATCCGCCGACGCTGGCCAGCGCCAGCCGTGAGAGAACCAGTCGCTCGCTGAGCACGATCGCGCACCCGCACACCCCGAGCAGGCCCAAGCTCGCCACGCCCCAGGCGGGCGCATAGAAGCCGCCGTCAAACCATGCGAGGCCGAAGACGAGCACCCCGGCAAAGGCGCCAGGTGCCAGGCGGGAGAGGGGCATGGGCACGGATGCTACCGGCGGGTTTGCGCTTCCAGGCATCCGACGTAGGATGGTCGTTCATGGGACGGAAGGCCGATCCGCTGAGTGATCCGGCACCGCTGATCCGTCGCGTCTACGCCTACGTCGCCTACCGCATCGGTGATGGGCCTGAAGCCGAGGACGTGTCGTCCGAGGTGTTCGAGCGGGCGCTGCGATACCGATGGAGCTACAACCCGGACAAGGCCGCACCCATCACCTGGCTGATGGCGATCGCGCGCCGCGTGCTCGCCGACCGCGGCGGAGGGAGAGGAGGCGCTGGTGGCCGGAGACGAGATCGACCTAGCCGATCCGCTCGATGTCGAGGGCGAGAGTGTGCGAAGGCTCGACCTCCGCGCGGCGGTCGCCCAACTCTCGGAGCGAGATCGGGAGCTGATCGGCCTCCGTTACGGCGCCGACCTGACCGCCGCCCAGATCGCCGATCTGCTCGAGTCCGAGCCTCACGCCGTCGAAATGTCGCTCTCCCGCGCCGTCTCGCGGCTGCGATCGTTCGCGACCGTGGGCTCCGACCTGTGAGGTTTCGGAGGCCGGCCCGGTATATGAGGGTACGCAAGCGATCCGGAGGGGCACCATGAGGCGATTCTGGGACAGCGGTCAGGACGGCGGCGACATCGAGGCGCTCCTACGCGCGGAGCGCCCCGAACCATCGAAGCAACTTGTGGACCGGATCACCGGCCAGCTCGTTGACGGTCGGCAGCGGCTGGAGCTCAGCAAGACCCGTAAGGCGGTGGCCGTGGTCTTCGCCTCGCTGGTGCTGATGTCTGGGTTCGGCGCGGCTGCCTTGGCGGCCGCCGGCGGTAACGGCAACGGGAACAACGGTAACGGCAACGGGAACAGTGGCACTCCGGCCGGCTGCATCGAGGGCCAGGGGCAAGTCACATTGCAGAACCCGAACTGCTGAGCATCCGCGCTTAGCCCAGCCGCTGCTGGTGATGGAGTCAGGAGCTTCCCGACCCCACCGCCAACATGCGGACCGGCTAGCCCACGTGCCGAATCCTCCCCAGCGACTCGTGCGCCTCATCCTGGATGCCGGCGCTGAACAGCAGGTCGTTGGGCCAACTGGCGACGCCGTCCTGACGCGATCCGGTGACGGCGCTGCACCTGCCGGCCGACCAGGCGCTGGCTCAACGCGGACTTCGCGCTCTTCGGCGTCCGGCCCAACTCACGCACCGCGCAACCTGTTCGCCAACGTCCAGACATGCCGTTCAGCGACCACCGGCCGAGCCGGTCGCCGTGAACCCACACACTTGACATGTTATGCGATAGGATCCGCCCGACGGACAGGTCGCTCCGATTGGCCGCGACGGCTTACCCACCCGAGCGGCGCGACCTCTGTACCGCTCCCAGCCCTTCGGTGGGTTGAAGCCTTCCACCGAAGGGCCCCCTTCCCTGTCGGTACCCCACCCGCAGCACACGCTCACACGCTTTCAGCCGCACGCGATCCACAGCCGACGCCGCGCCCGCCGGCCGGCCACGGCCACGACGGTTGGAATTACGCGGCGTCAGGCCGAGTGGTGGTCGAGGCCGGGCCAGCGCCCTGGACGCGCTCGCCGAGGACTTCGGCGTCCGGTCGCCTCTCCTATCAAGGGGCGGGCAGGGACCTTTTCGGTGGGCGGATGGCGGGCGCGTCTGGTGTGATGGGGCTATCCTCGCGGTGGTGTGGGCCGCGGTCTATGGGGAGGGCGGGCAATGGTGTTCCATCGTCCTGGGGGGCGGGTCGGTGCTGCCGCCGGTCTTGTGGTGGTCGGGGTGGTAGGTGTGGCGACGGCTTGGGCGACGCTGTTGACGCCCGAGCGGGTGGTGACGGCTAAGGGGCGGCAGTTTGAGCCTGCCGCGACGCCGGCGGGAGCGAACGTGGCCTACGATCAGTCCCGGCCAGGCCACCCGACCCGGTTCGACGTGTATGTGAAGCCGGCGGGTTTGGCGCGCTACAAGGTCAACAAGCGGGGACAGGCCCAAGCTGGTGGTATCGACGGTACCACCTTGATCTATCAGAGTATCCGCAACGGCCAGTCAAATCTGCGCCTCTTTGACCTGGTCAGCCATGTCCGCTCGACGCCAGCGGGCGTCAATACCAAGAAATGGGAGTACCGAGCCACGATCTCGGGTGACTGGATCTTGGTTGGCCGCGCGTGGAGCTCGCACCCGACGAACTATCAGGTCGTACTGCACAACACGAACACCGCTGAGACGCGGGTGCTCGCGGAGCTGATCAACCGTCGCCAAAGCCAGCTGGACGCGGGCCAAGTGAACGGCGACTTTGCCACCTGGGATCAGGTGAACTTCCACACGTCTTCCACGAATGTGTTCCTCTACCAGATATCCCAAGGGGCGAGGAGGAAGATTCCGGAGCCGTTTGGCAAGCTCCAGTACTACCCGGCGGTCACGCCTGCCGGCAAAGTGTTCTATGTCCGCAGCGACCGCGGATGCGGCAAGCATGTTGTTCTGCGTGAGTACACAACGGTCACCGACACCCTGCTTGCGAAACTGCCCCGTGGCTATGACGTCTTCAGGACGTTCGCCGTCGACGAAGGCAGCGGTGTGACGTCGCTGTACTTCGACCGCTACCAATGCTCAACAGCAAAGTCGCATATCTACAAGCTCACCGTCGGCTAAGCCGTAGCGGTGCTGCGGGACTCCGTGGCTGCTCGAGGCATGTAGGTAATAAGGATGCGCGTAGAATCTCAGCGTGGAGTTGACCGCCGCTTGAGTCGCCAGCGGGTGCGATCGGTCGCTGGTGTGCCGCGGGTCCCCGCGCAGCGGTCAGCGCCACCAGCGGACCGCCGCCGCTCGTGAACGCGGCCACAACCGGCACCACTACCAGCCGAGCGAGCGGGTGGGCCAGCTGCCCGCGATCGGGCTGGACGCCGGCGCGATTCCGTGAACCCGCCCCGACCGCATCCGGTGGGAGATCGCCGCGTGGCCGACGTGATGCGGACGCCCGCGGTGGCCGGCGAGCGGCCGATCACGGCGCTCTCAGACGCGGCGTGGTGCAAGCGGTGCGGCTGTCGGCTCGCCGTACCGCGGCCAGGTGAGACCACGCTACTGGACGTGCCAAGCGGCGGCCGCACGGCCGTCGGTCGCGTCAGCAGTTCTTTACGACGTCGTGGCCAGGGCCGCCCATGCAGTCGTCGTTCCCGCGGCCGCCGTCTAGGTGGTCGTTGCCCTGCTCGCCCTTGAGCAGGTCAGCGCCGCGCTGTCCGAACACGTGATCGTTCCCACGGCCGCCTAGCACGACGTCGGCACCCCTGGCGCCGTACACCACGTCGGCTCCACGCCCCGCGAACACCGCGTCGTTGCCACGCCCGGCGAAGATTGTGTCACCGCCTCGCCCACCACAAATGACGTCCTTGCTGCCTCCGCCGCGAAGCGTGTCGCGATGCTCAGTACCGGCGATCGTACACAGCGGGTTGATTCTGACGTCGTCGACCACCTCGATCAGATTCGCCGCGGTTCCATTCGCGAGGACGTACTGGAAGGTGGCTTTGTTGAACAGCGGGCCTTGCTTCTGTCCGATCCGCTGGTCCATGGCGTCGTTCGCATTGACCAAGACGGTCTTCCGCGCCACTTGCCTGGACCCTCGAAAAAGCGTCAATACGGCCTTGTCGGACGTCGTGAGGACGAGCGGATCGTCGTTGCCGAATGCGAGCGAAAGAGCGGTCGTGGGGTGAGCCAAGCGGATCTGCAACGCGCTCCCGTCGTCCCCACTGACCAGCAGCGACTGCCCGTGCGTTTGGCCGTCCCCTGCATCGAATACCGACAGGTCCGCTCCCATCGTGTCGTAGAACGACACGGACGGTGAAGCAACGCTCGTGAACCCATTCGGCACCGCGCCTGCCGTATCCCCGGCAAAGTCAATGGTGATCTTGGGCGGCGCGGTTGCGGCTGATACCGCGGACGGAACGGCCAATGATGCCACGAGGAACAGGACCAGCAGGATCCGCTTCACAGTGACCCCCCAAGAAAGTGGATCGTTTACAGGCCGGTCGTCAGAGCCTCGGACGCCTGAAGACCAGCAGAGGCGAGCGCGATCCTACCGCCCATGTGCCCACTGATGCAATCACGCCATCTCGTTAGGACGCGGATCCTCGCCTCACGCGATCGGGGCGCCTAGCAGCGATATTCGTCGTAGGCCAAGCGGCGTCTACGGCAGGGACAACGGTCGCCCCGAGCTGGCCGATCGGTGGAGTATTCGGACCGCGACACCCATGTCCGTCCTGTTGCTCTCTTGCGGGAAACGGCGCATTCGAGCCGTCGGACATGACGGGCGGCGCCGGAGTCGGTGAGCGGCCGACCGCGCGCTCTCGCGACCGGTTAGACGGGCACCGCGTCGGTTGAGACGACTACGGTCATCCCACTCCCGCAACGTGGGCACGGCGGCCAGAACGCCCTTCCCCTCTCCATCACCACGAGTGAGCGCCGCACCTCAGTCAGCGACGACTGGACGATGTACTCATGTCCACGCCGCTCGCAGCAGCGATGATCCACGCGCGCCGCTGTATCGGCACCTACGGCAGTCGCCTAAACGCGGGTGCGCTCGCCGTGAGGACACGTGGAGCGCACCCGTGTGAGGGCGGGGCCAGCAGGTACCTGCCTCGCGCCGGGCCTGCCGCCCCGCGCCCTTACCCACGCGCGCCACCCCCAGGCAGTGAAGCCTGGCGCGCGTCATTCCTGAGAATGCCCCGCCATGCCGAGGCGCCAAACACGACCCAGCGCGGCCCTGGCCGCTCGAAGTGCGCGAGCAGCTGCGGCACCGACTCGCTGTCCGCGCGCTCGACGATCAGGTCGAGCGCGCGGCTCGAGATGTCGGCGCTGAGGCGGTGGCAGCGGGCGCGCTGGTAGCCGGCGAGCTCGAGCCGGTCAGTGATCGTGACGGTGACAGGTTCCACTGTGGGAACCTCCTTCGTGGTGTGCCAGGGCTTGGCGTCTAACTCCGCCGTTGGTAGCCTGGCCCCGATGCGCCGCTCCTGAACCTTGGGGCGTGCGGCGACCCTCCACCCCGGGGCCGCCCGCCGCCACGAGCAGAACACGAAGCGCTGAGTGCGTGCGCGGTTTCGCGACGAACCTGTCCACGGCCACGGTTAGCCTGGATGGCGTCCAGACCGCGACCGCCGATGAGAATACGAACACGGTGCCGTACCCGCCCGCGACACGCCCGACCATCGTCTCCCACACGTGGCCAACAGCCGTAACCCACACCTTGATACTCGTAGCGAACGGCCACTCCGAGCGCAGCCGGCCAGCGACAGTTCGCAACGGTCCTGTAGGATCGGGCGGCAAGTAGATCAAGGGGAGCGGCATGGGAATGTTCGACAGGTCTGGAGCCGCCGAGTTCAGCTCTGGGGATATTGGTCCCTGCTGTTGGATGGGGGGTCGCTGCGGCCACGCTGGTAACCGAGAGTTCAAGCGTCTGATCGAGGTAGCGATTGGTCTTGAGTGGCGTGCGGCGGCGGACGAGTTCTATTGCCCAGTGCACACCAACCTGGTCGTGGATCATGCGGTGGAGAGCATGCAGGCGCACCGCGAGTTTCTTCGCTCCGATGTGCTGACCGACAACTGAGGGCTCCCTCAGGACGCCCGCAACCAACGTCCTAGCCGACCGGAACAAGCGGACACGGCACGCCAGGAGCCAGTGCGGCCGCCTGCCTCCGACTGAATCGGGAGCCAGTCGAGCGCCGCAGGATGGCCGTGCAAGTGGCCTGCAACCCGGCAGGCCCGATCCCTGCACCACTCCTTACCAGCCACACATGTGGGGTCATCTTGAGGTCTCTCGAAGTTGTCGGGACATCGAGCCCTCCAGTAGCGCCCCCGATCACCGCGCTCCGGCTGCGGTGACGGCGGGCGCTCCGTCGATGGACGCCGCAGGCTGTCGCGGGCGCGCCGAGCCTGCCTCGGACAGCTTCACCGCCCCCAGCGGTCAGAGTCGGCCTCGCAAGTATCAACGCCTGGTCACAGACGCTGCGGCGGCGCCGTTGGATTACGACGCCGCGTGGCCTCGGCCGGCGCTTGGTTAGGATCGGTGTCGGGCCTTGTCTGCGGCCTTTGCCAGCCGTGTGAGGGTGGCGAAGAACTCGGGTGATTGTCCGATGAACAGGCCGTCGGCGGTGAGGGCTTTGACCGCGCCCATGGCGGCGGCTTTGGGCTCGGTGGGGCGGATGATCGAGACGACCGGGAACTTACGATCAAGGAAGACGGTCGGCTCGGGCATGATCAGGTTGGTCTGGGTCAGCTCACCGTCGGCGTTGAGGTCAGGGAACGTGAGCCCGGTGGTGGGGTCGGTGAGGGCCGGCGCGTTTCCGGCCTTGTCCTGCCAGGTCTGGAAGTGCATGATCTCGGAGCCGCCGATGCTAAGCAGGATCCGCAGCACCTCGCGGTGGGTGACCCGCTGGGCGAGCGCCGCGTAGAGGCTGGTACCACCCTGCTCGACCCACGCGAAGTGGAAGCCGGCGGTGTTGGCGATCGCCTGCAGATGCTTCTTCGGCGATAGGTCGGCGTCCGACCGGGGGATGGCCGGGTGCTGGCCGGTGGCGAGGTCGGGAACGGCCTGTGGCAGCGTGTCGCCGAGGTCGGTGTTCTGTGAGTCGCTGCGGTAGCGCGTCCAGAAGCTGGTGTTGACGGTCAGCTGCATCAGGTTGGTCAGCCGTCCGATCTGCTGGGCTCCCGTCGCCTTGCTGCTGGGCAGGGTACGGAACCTGTCGAGGTTCACCGTTTCCGCGCCGTGCGCCTTCAGGTAGGCGTTGATGAAGGTGAAGTGGCTGATCTCGTCGTCGGTGTTGTCGTGGATGTACTGGTTCATGTCCTCGTCCAGCACCGCGACCGCCTCGGTGTAGGCGGGGTTCCCGCTCCCGCCGGGAACTTCGCTGTCCTGGATGCCGGCCAGCTCGTTGTACTGCTGCCAAAGATCGGTCTCGATGATCTCGGCCGCAGCCAGGAAGCGGAGAATCGCGGCGTCGCCCTTCGTGAGACCGCCGCGCGCAGCGACCGCAGGAGTTTCGGCCACCAACCCCGCACCCACGGCTCCCGCTCCCACCGCGGCCCCCTTGAGCAAGAACGATCGCCGATTCGTCGATCCACCTGTGGGTCCCATGACCCCTCCCCTTTGCAAACGGACACCAATGCGCCCGATACGGGGCACCAAGCGCCGCCGGTTTCCCCGATAGTGAGCCCGATCACGTACCGGGATCGACGGCACGCAGGTGTAGCCGAGATGAACCCGTCGCCCATCGTCCTGAACTCCCCACCCCGGACGGAGCAGCGCACCAGCCACGCTACACAGCATGGTTATGCGCATCCTGCACAAACACGGCCTCCACTCACAACCGGCAACAACTTCCTCGGAGCGCGCACACGACAACGAGCCCCACCCGGCTAGTCTCCAGTGGGGGCATGAACTTCCTTGGGGTCGATCTAGCTTGGGACGCGGGCTCGCGTACGAAGACTTCGGCGGATACCGGTGTTGTCGCACTCGATGCGTCCGGCCGTATTGTCGACGCGACCTGGACGGTAGGCGTCGCTGACACCGTCGCCTGGGTTGGCCGACAGGCCGACGCGGACGCGCTGATGTTTGTCGATGCGCCCTTAGTCGTGCTAAACGACGCCGGTCAACGCCTCTGCGAAAGACAGGTCGGTCAGCGCTACGGCCGCTGGAAGGTGGCTGCCAACTCCACGAACCTTGGGTCGAAGAGCCTCGCCGGCGTGCGACTGCTTGAGGCGGCGGAGGCGGCAGGTTGGAGGTACTCGTCGGGCGCCGCCGGTCCGCCTGTTTCCGGCCGAGTGGTGTCGGAGTGCTACCCGTACACCACGATTGTGGGCGCACCCGCACTCGGATATGTGTCTCAGCGCCCAACCTATAAGCGGCGCCCACGAGCAGTCCTCACCGCGGACTGGCCGCAAGTGCGCGGCCAGGCGTGCGATGAGCTGATCCGCCGAGTGGCAGCGTTGTCGACCTTCAAACCACCGATCGACCTGCGCTCCCACCCTGAGACCCGGCGTCTGGTCGATGAGCCATCTCCGAAGGCTGGCGCCGCCTACAAGCGGCGCGAGGACTTACTCGACGCGGCCATCTGCGCGTGGACCGCCGCCTACTGGCACCGGCATGGCTTCATGGGCTGCCAAGTGCTCGGCCTCGACGCAGCATCAGAGGATGAGCAGGCACCAACCATCATCGCACCGGCACGAACCGAGCAGCGCAGGGTCGAACAGCCTGATCTGCGCAAGTTCGTAGTGACGTGGTCGTAGCACCATGCGCGGCGCGTGCGGCCGCCACGCGCGTCAGACGGGCACCGGCTTCATCGGGGTGCGCGCACGACCACGACCCCGCCCTCGGCGCCGGTCTGTTCCCAGAGGCTTTCCGGCAGCGCAGGATCGGCAGCGTGGTGATAGCCAGTCACGACCCAGTCGGGCAACGTCGAGTATCGGGCTAGCGGTGAAACCCATGGATCCGATCCCAGCGCTCGGAGTCGGTGAGGTCATCCCAGGTACGGTGGCAAAGCGCGACCCTCACATGCCGACCTCCGAGCCGAGCGAGGTCATGCCCGGTCGGGTCCCGGCCCGCTCGCCGATGGAATGATCCAGTTCGGCTGAACGCCAGCCGAAGCTCGTAATCACCGAATGTCCACTCACGGTGCCAGCTCATGTTCGTCCCCCCGACACTCACGATCTCGTTGGAGCTGCGGCGCCTGGTGGCGACCACGGCGGATTGAGATAAGGCGGACGATACCCCAGTCCGGCCGCGACTTCTTTGCCGACAAGGATGTGTGCAGCATCGCGCTTGAGCTGCCGAACGACGCACTGGGAGCCGGCGGCGGCGTTAGCCTCTGGCACCGCACGCTCGTCCCGGCCGCCGATACGCCGTTGGCTGGAAGCGACTGACCGCGGAGCGCTGGCGTCCCAGTCGGTGTTCTTCTGCCCGGGCGAGGAGATGGCCGCGTACCTCGGCGGTGAGCCTGCGACCCCTCCGATCGCCCTTGGTATAGAGCGGCGAGATGTAGAAACACCCGACAGCGACGGTGGGGAGGCCGACCCCCACCGGGCGAGCAGGTACGTTGGATACGTCGGGTGCGACTCCGACCTCACCTCACTCCTACAGGCGCTGGTTACGGGCCCAGTCCCAGGTCGCGGGGGTCGACGCCCGCCCGCGGCGTGATCCGCGCGATCGGCTGCGGATGATCCAGCCACGCGAGCGCCGCCTCGGGTGGAATCACCCGCTTGGGGGACTGTGCGTCATGGCAGCTCCTCGTATAACGCTGGGTATCACCCTCTCGACTCCAAGAGGTGCTCCATGCAGTCCCGTCCGGTACCCTCGTCGTCGCTTCGTATTGATGAGAACTGGCTCCAGCAATGGATCGCGTTTGGAATGCTGGAAATGGCCATCTACCTGACCAAACAGGCAAATTTCGCCGCCTACCTGGCAAAGCACGATCAGCCTGCCAAGCGGCGAGCGGGTGCGAAGAAACCCAGCGCCCTGACTCGACGCTCCGAAGCCTGACGCGATCCGGTGACGACGCAGCGGCCGCCCGGCGGCCGCCACGGCTGCGACCGGCGAGGTGTCGTGGGGGAGTAGGGGGTCGGTCGACGGGGCGGCGGATCGTGGTGCGGCCATCCGCGTGGTACAGGGTGGCTACGCGGTCTTGAAGCGTCGCCAGGGGAGATGCGACCGGGGCTGCGCGGGCTCCGGAGATTGGCCCGCGGGCGTCGGAGAGTGCGCCAGGACATCCCGCCGTTCAGTCTCTTCGGCTTCGCGCCGGTAGGCCTCGGCGGCGAGCTGTCTGAGCCGTCGTTGGGCGGAGAGCGAGCTGTCCTGTCGGTCGGGGCTGAGTCCCTCGGCTTCGAGGATCGCATCAAACAGATCCCACTTGCTGGCGACGAAGAGACCGCATGAGAGGCCGCGCTTCTTGGCCATCAAGAACAGCGGTCTGCGTGACACGCCGGCGATGATGTCGGCGCGGATCTCGGCCATCTCCTGAAGCATGCGAGTGGCGTCCTGCTCGACAGCGCGGGTAGCGCTCCCCGCAGCGGCCGACGGTACCAGCGCGGCGACCGCCACGTCTGGCGCTGGCTCGGCCGGCACCGACTGCCTGGAACCACTTGGCTCGTGGGCTCGTGCGACATCTCGCTTCCGAGATGACACGATCAAGAGCACGACCACTCCCAAGCCGAACAGGCACATAGCCGTGAGAAGCAAACGCCGCACCACCATAACCGCTCCAGTCCGGACAACCTCTGGTAGTGAATATCCTACACTTGCCAACTATGGCCCGGCAAGGTTGACCGACTTTGCAAGTTATCTCGCCTGCGATGCGGCGATTCTGCACTCACCGAGCGCGGCCGGCAACACGGTGCAAGTCGACCCGGACCGGTGTGCGGAGCACGCGCGAGATCGCGGCGCTCGCCGTGCCGGCTCGTACCCCCAGATAACCCGGGGGTGGGCTCAAGACGTGTTCAACCGCCGAACCACGAAAGCGCGGCGCCGCCCCGACCCTGGGAGACGGGGCGACACCGCGCTAGCGGGAGGGCGTGCTGACCCAGGTCAGGCGCGTGTGCCCACGCCGGCGTGGGCGATCACCTCACCGCTGAGGACGGTGGGGCTGGTGCCGCTGATGTCCGCGGCGTTGTCACGGAGCCAGTCGGCGGCCCTTCGCGCCGACTCATCGGTGCCCGCCTTGTCGTCGCAGACGGTCATGCTTGCGCAGCCCTCCTCGGTGCGCATTAGGAAGTAGTCGTGCAGGCCGGGCACCTCCGACATCAACGATTCGATCTCGCCGCTGCGCGACGCGAGCAAGTCGGCCATCTCCCTGCTCGAGTAGTGCCTCATGGTCGCGTGCATATCCACTCCCCCCTTGCCCGCGTTGGCCGGAACCGGGCTCGATGCAAGGCCGGCCCGTCGACTCTACGCCCTGCCCGCACACCCTGCAGGTGGGGGCGGTATCGCCCCGGACGGGTTGACAGGCCTCTGGCGACTCGTCGATCCGTCCCGTCGCGTCCGCCCTCGCGGGCAGCTCGGGAGCGAGAACCACCACGAGCGAAACGCGGGCCGGCCTGGTGCATAGACACCAAGCCGGCCCCCTACCCACGCACGCCATTTCCCCCCAAAGGCGGGCAGAGCCAAGCGCGCGCACCGGAATCATCCTCCCTCGCGCCGTCGTCCGCAACCGGACGGTCTGGGGCGCTCGGTTCGTGTGCGCAGGCAAGCATCAAGGAGTAGGCTCCGGGGTGGACGCAAGTGCTGCCCGCAAGACCCCTTCGAGGGGCAGCCCGTCCCAGAATCAAGGCCCGTCGACCGCCACGGGCGCAGCCGGCGGGCCTTCCAACTACATGCGTTCACAGATGATCGGCGCGGTTGGTCTATCCGGTGGGCGGGTGTAGGGTTAGCTCGCGTTGGGCTTCTTTCGGCATCTGTTTGCGAAGGAAGGCGATCTAACAGAAGCGTCGCCACCTCCGGCTCAGGCTCCCTCGGCAGCCCGGTCGGGGCTGCGTGGACGAGGCGTATCGGTTCGGACGCGAGTCAAGCAGGGTCGGAGCCATGCGCGGCCTGCGAAGGTCCACAGAACGCCGCCGTAGGCCGGCAAGGCCGTGCCAAGCCGCCGATCTCGGTGCCACCGGCGGCGCCGTCGCCGACTGTCGGGCTCGCAACCAGCGGCAGCGGTAAGACCCGCTCGACGCTGCGCGACAGCGTCGATGGGTTCGTGCGCGTTGCTAGTGGAACGGTCTGTGCACGTGCCGTCGCAGGGCACGTGCGAACCGTGCGCGTCTCGAACGGTGGCGTCTGCGAGCAAACGCGACTTCCACGTCGACCAGCTCGCTGATCACGCGCTTGCGAACGTCTTCAAGTGTCGGTAATCCGTCCGGCGCCACCGGGAGCCCTTCGTGTCGCTGCGGGTAGGACTATGCCACATCGCAAACACCGCAGCACCGTAAACGGTCATGTCCAAACAGAATCAGAACGTGCGGGCCGATCCTGGCCAGCGGCCTAGCGGGTGGCGGCCTGAGCGCGAGGCGCTCCCTCGGTTTCGTCGCGCAGCGCTGCCCGGGCATCCAGCGTGTCGACGTGAAGATCCGCGATCGACCGGCGAGTTCCCGTTGGCCACTCCGATGCACCGGCACCGGCCACGGCCGTGATCGCGTCATACACCAACGCCCACTGCCCGATCGCCAAGCTGACGCGACGCCACTGCTGCTCGCTCAGAGATCCTGCGAGCAGCGCCTCGCAACCATGCCAACGCGGCAGCGGCGGGATCACATCGCTCGCCCGCGCGAACTCCGCGGCGCGAGACGGCGGCACACCGCCAACCAGACACCGCTCCAAGAACGCGGCGAGACGACCCAACTCATCGGCAACCGCACGCCGTGCAGCCCGCACCTCACGCGCCTCGTTTCTTGCCGTATCGGATCGCGCCCACAACGCCGAGAGGATTCCCACCGCGGTACCGACCAACGCCCCGGCCACGCCCGCTACGGCGGCGACCCACCAGGCGACGCTCGTAGACAGAGTGGTCACCACCATCACCTCCCTACCACGCACCGAAACACAGCCTGCGACTGTACCCCTCGTCCCTCGATCCCAACACCAGGCGAGGCCATGACTTTCGGAGCGCCAGAGCGCTAAGTGGTGCGACCTTCGTGGCCGCGAGACGTGCCTAGCACCTAGCCGCCGGTCACGTCCCGGCGCAGGAACACCAGGTAGGCGGCCATCAGCGCCGGCAGCGCATAGGCGCCGCTGACCCACAGTCCGCGCACGATCGGCGTCCAGTCGGTGGGCACCCGGAAGAAGCCCTGCCACGCCGACAGCTGCGTGCTGAGCAGGTAGGGACTGAGTGCGGACAGTCCCGGCAGGATCCCGATCAGCTGCATCAGCAGCGCGAACATCAGCGTCCCCACCACGGCCGCGGCGCTGTTTCGCGTCACCGCCGACAGGCACAGGCCGACGCACGCGATCGCAACCATCGGCACCAGGTAGACCAGGAAGCTGGCGCCCACCAGCACCAGCGCGCGGCTTGCCGAGACGGGCTGGCCGGAGAGGTCGACCAGCGGCTTGAACCCCGACTCAAGGCTGCCCGCGACCACGGCGACCGCCCCCATCAGCGTCAGCGCCACGGCCGCGTAGGTGATCGCCACCAGCGCTTTGCCGGCGAAGATCTGGCCGCGGTCGAGCGACCGCGTCAGGATCGTCTTCAGCGTCCCGTTGTGGTCTTCCGAGGCGATGATGTCGCCGGCCACCAGCGCGGTGATCAGCGGAAACAGCCAGATCGAGCCGAACAGCAGCAGCACCAGCGGCACGGCCAAGCCGGACTCGCGCACGTAGCGGCCGAAGGCAACATCGTTGGGCGACCCGGTCTGGAAGTGCAGCGCGGTCACGAAGATCAACGGCACGGCCACCGCCGCGCCCAGCCCCAGGTAGGTGCGCTTCTGCGAGACCAGCTTGCGCAGCTCCCAGCGGTAGACGGTGAGGACGCCGGGACGCCTCATGCCGCCACCACCGGCTCCGCCTCGGCCTCCGCGGCGGTTCGCTCGGGCTGGCTGTCGCCCTCGGTCAGCTCGAAGAACAGGTGCTCCAGCGACGCGCGTCCGGTGGTCAGCTCGCGGATGCCCACGCCGGCCGCGCCCAGCGCCACCGTGTAGCGCAGCACGGCCTCCTCGTCCTCCTCCAGCTCCAGCTGATCGCCGTCGGTGCGGCGCAGCGTGAGGCCGAGCTCGCGGCCCAGCTCAAGCGCCCGCGCCGGATCGGCCACGCGGATGCGGCGCGACTGGCCGTGGCTTCGCAGCAGCTCCTCAAGACCGCCCTGGTAGAGGATCTCGCCGGTGCGGATGATTGCCACGCGGTTGCACAGCTCCTCGACCTCGGCCATCAGGTGGCTCGACAACAGCACCGTCAGGCCGTCGGAGGCCAGCCGGCGCACGAGGTCGTGCATGTCGCGCATGCCGGCCGGGTCGAGCCCGGTGGTGGGCTCGTCCAGAATCAGCAGCCGCGGCCGGCGGAGAAGCGCCGCGGCGATGCCCAGCCGCTGCTTCATGCCATGCGAGTAGCCACCGACGCGGTCGCCCGCCCGGTCGGCCAGATCGACGGCGTCGAGCACCTCGCCTATGCGCGCTGCGGCGCCGTCACCGTCGAACGCGGCGCACAGCTCGAGGTTCTTGCGGGCCGTCAGGTACGGATAGAAGCGGGGCGCCTCGACGAACCCGGCCACGCCGTCGAGTGCCCGCGCGCCGTCGATCTGCGGGTCGCGGCCGAACAGCAGCGCGGTGCCCGCGCTGGGCCGGATCAGCCCCAGCATCATCCGCAGCGACGTCGTCTTGCCCGCGCCGTTCGGCCCCAGGTAGCCGTAGACATCGCCCGGCTCGACGGTCACGTCCACCGCCGACACCGCCAGCCGCTCGCCGTACAGCTTGGTCAGACCGCGGGCCTCAATTGGCCTCGTATCGGTCACGAAAGCTCCCGCGCCGCCGACTCCGCAGCCACCGCCGGCACCGAGCCGACGAGCGTGTAGGTGACGCCGCCGCGGTCGAACCGGAGCACCGTGCCAAGCGCGGTCGCCAACTCGTGGCCGGAGGCGCCGTTGATCGACACCTTGGGCAGGGCCGCCATCGGCCCACCCGCGCCCGTACTGCCGGCGTCTGACTGCTGCTCGAGCACCACGATCGCGCCCAGGCCCTGGCCATAGACCAGCACCGCGGCCTTGTGGCCACCGGAGTTGACCAGGCGCACCAGCTTCCGTGGCAGCCCCACCAGCGAGCCCGGGGAGGCCAGGTGGAAGGGCAGCGCGCGCGCGACCGCGGCCTGGCCGGTCACGGCCGGTCCATGGTGGTGACGGCCCCGCGACGCGGGGGCGGTGGTGTTCGGCAGCGTGATCTTCGTGATCGTGGTAGACGAGGTCGGCCGAACGGTGAGATCGCCGCTCGAGACCGTGCCGTAGCGCACGTCGGTGGCGGTCAGCGCAAGCACCGGCGATGCGTCGCCACGGCTGTAGACGGCAACCTTGAGCGGCACGCCATGCTGTGCGTCCCAGGCCAGCTGCACGCCGCCCAGCAGCCCGCCGTCATGGCGGGGGGAGATTCGCACCGAGTAGACGGGGTGCCCGGCGATGTCACCGGGGACAGCGCCGCTCAGGTTGGCGGCCTTCACCAGCCGGGCGAGACCCTTGCGGATGTCGGCCACGGTCGGCACCCCGCCGTGGTCTGTCGGGGCGGTGCCGTGGGCCGAGGCGGAGTGCGACATCGGCAGCACGTACTCGCTGTTGCTGGAGGCGTCGTAGACGCGCAGCGCAGCGCTGTCGCCCATGATCTGCGTGTCGCCGGTCTGCGACTGCAGCTCCAGCCGGAAACGGCCGTCGTTGCTGATCCAGATCCTGCCGGTGGCGCCGGTCAGCAGCGCCGAGCCTGTGCCCGTGTTGAGCGCCCCGGTCGGGAACAGGTGGTTGGTGAACGTGATGCGCGCGCTGAATCCGCTCACGGGCTTTGCAATGAGGGCGTTGTGGATGGCCTGCGCCAGCGGCCTCGGCGGCGGCTTGGGGCCGGACCCGCCGCGCGCGACGGCGATGCCGGCAACCAGAGCGATCGCGGCCACGGCCGCGAGCAGGGCGATCAGTCGAACGGTGGACATGCGGCGCAGCGGGTTCATCTCAGCCTTCCTCGGGAGTGTCCCCTGCGGTATAGGCCGTGGACTCTGAGGAATCTCTGAGCAGGGGGATTACGATCGAGACACGCGGCCCGTCGATCTCGAGCGTCCCGCCGTGGCGCTGGGCTGTCGCGGCCACCAGCGCAAGGCCCAGGCCCGACCCCTCGCTGCCGGCGCTGTTCGGGCCGCGCCAGAAGCGCGTCGCAGCCCGCCCGGCCAGCTCCGCCGGGATCCCCTCGCCGCGGTCTGCGACCGAGATCACGGCCATCCGGCCGCGGCGCGCGAGCCGGACGTCGATCGGCTCGCCGGTCGGCCCGTACAGCTTCGCGTTGGCGACCAGGTTCGTGACGGCGCGCATGATCGCGTCGCGGTCGCCACGCACTGCCAGCCGCTCGTCGACAGAGACGCGCAGCTGGGGATCGGGTGCGAACGCGCCCAGCACGTCCGCCAGGGCGACGCTTCCCGCCGGCGCGACGGCGGCATCCTCGCGGGCCACCGCAAGCAGCGAGTCGACCAGCCGGCTGAGCCGGGCGATGTCGGCCTCGAGGTCGGCGAAGGCCTCGCCTTGGGGCGAGTGCTTCGCCAGGTACTCGGCGTTGCCGCGCAGCGCGGTGAGAGGCGTTCGCAGCTCGTGCGACGCGTCGGCGAGGAACCGCCGCTCGGCGTCGCGGGAACGCTCGAGCGCCTCCAGCATGCCGTTCAGCGCCACCGCCAGCTGTGCGATCTCGTCCGGCCCGGCCGGATGCGAGACCCGCCGCGACGGATCGGCGGTGCCCTGGATCACGGCGGCGTCGGCCGACAGCCGCTCCAGCGGCCGCAGCGCCCGCCGGGTCATCATCAGCGCCGCGGGGGCGGCCAGAAGCGCGGCCACGATCCCGGCCAGCAGCGTCAGCCTGCGGAGCCGGTCGAGGGTGTGGTCGACCTGCTGCGTGGAGGAGGCGACCACCATCGCCCCGCCCGACGCCGTGCCTCCGCCGATGCTCGGCAGCGGCGCCACGTACAGCCGCACCGACTCGCCGCCCCACTGCGCATCGGAGTAGCGGGGTCGGCCGTCACCGATCACCTGCCGGATCAGCGACCCGACCGGCAGCACGCCCGCGCCAAGCGACTGGGAGCTGGCGTAGATGCGGTCGTGCCCGTCGTAGATCTGGATCAGGATGGCGCCGGAGGTGGCCGAGGAGTCGAGCGCGCCCGGGGCTGTCAGCAGCTTCGGGGTGGTCGCGCTGAGCGTGGCCACGTCGGTGGCGCGCTGGCGCAGCGTGCGGTCGAGTTGGGAGCGCAGGTCGCGGGCCAGCAGCACCTGCAGCGCCACGCCCAGCACGACCACGCCGAGCACGGTGCTGACGGTCGCGGCCACGGCGATCTGGGTGCGAAGCTTCCAGCGCCTCACTGCCGCACCACGAAGCCGACGCCGCGCACCGTCTGGATCAGCGGCGGCTTGCCCAGCTTGGCCCGCAGGTAGGTGATGTGCTGGTCGACCGCGTTCTCGGTCGGGCGCGGCCCGTCCGACCAGACCTCGGCCAGCGCCTCGGCGCGACTGACGACACGACCGGCTGAGCGCACCAGCAACGCCAGCAGCTCAGCCTCGCGCGGCGTCAGGTCGATGCGCCGGCCGCCCCGCACGGCCAGCAGAGCGTCCGGGTCGACCTGCAGGTCGCCGTGACTGACCACCCGCACCACCTGGCCACGGCGAAGCAGCGCCCTGATCCGCGCCACCAGCTCGACCGTCTCGAACGGCTTGACCAGGTAGTCGTCGGCACCCGCCTCGAGCCCCTGCACCCGTTCCGGCACGGCGTCACGGGCGGTCAGCATCAGGATCGGCACGGTCGTTCCCTTGGCGCGCATGCGACGGGCCACCGCCGGCCCGTCCATCCCCGGCATCATCCAGTCGAGCACGATCACGTCGGGCACGAACGACTCCGCCCGCGCCAACGCTGCGCCACCGTCGCCGGCGGTGGCGGTCTCGAATCCCTCGGCCTGCAGCGTGCGGGCCAGCATCCGCACGATGGCGGCGTCGTCGTCAACGATCAGCACCCGCGGGGCCATGTCGCTGGAGTATGCCGCGGCGGTCGCGCTGACCAGTCTCCGCCCGATCAACGAGCGCGCTGAGCCGGCCGCCGCTGGTGGTGGGGCTGGAGCCGTTCTGCGACCCCACCACCAGCATTCCCGGCGTGCGCGGGCCGCTCGCTGACAGCGGCTCGCGCCTGAGCCTCGGTCACCAGGGCGCGGCGGAGCGGACGGGTTGGCCATGCGAGGGCACCAACATGCGTTCACAGATGATCGGCGCGGTTGGTCGATGGGTGGCAGCGAAGCGCGGAGAACTTCACGCATGCCCTTGCCTTCTGGCCCGAGCGCTGGCCGGCAGAGCCCCAGCCGCATCCCGGTGCCTACTTCCCGTTCGGCAGCGGCCCCCGCCTCTGCATCGGCGAGCGGTTCGCCGTGCTCGAGGAGTGCTAGTGCTGGCCACGATCGCCCGGCGTCACCTGGCAGCGCGTGACGCGGTCAAGGCCGGCGACGCAAACGTGGGAGAGTTAGGCGCGTTTTCGGAGACGGTCGAACCTCTCACCGTCGGACAACTGGGTCCACGGCGTCTCGCGGTGGTAGACGTTCGTGAACATCCGTCGGAGTACGGTCCGAATCCATCGTTGCACGGTGCGCGCGTTCAGGCGAAGCATGGCTGCGGGGACGACTAGCGGCGACGCCGCTTACGGACAGGTCGAAGGAGGTACGCCGTCGCGAGCAAACCCGCGCCTAGCACGGCCAAAGCTCCAAGGATAGTACTCACACTGACCCCCCTGCTTGATGATCGCCAATGTGGGCTCCTTCCTGTCTCGCCGGTGGCGGCTTCCCCTCCATCGCCAGTCGGTGCATCGCCGCCGCCGCTTTCCGGGACGGAAGATCGAGCTTCCGCAGAATGTTCTGGACGTGTCGCTTGACGGTGTACTCGGAGATGTGGAGCGAGGCGGCGATGACGCGATTCTGCGACCCCGATCCGATCAGCGCGAGCACCTGGCGCTCGCGAGGCGAAAGCGTCGCGAGCATCTCCCGCGCCTGGGCGCGCTCCTCCCAACTCTGGAGCTGGTCGAGGATGGATCGCATGATCGAGCGGGGCAGGACGGCTTCCCCCCGCAGCGCCGCATCGATGGCGCGGCGGAGACCGGTCGGTGAGATCTCCTTGTCGAGATACCCGTTGGCGCCGGCTCGAAGGGCGGCGACAACCTCGTTGGCGTCGACGCCAAACCCCCAAACGATCGCGGACGACATCGAGGCGCCGACGGCTGCCAAGGCGTCCTGCAGTTCTTCGCTCTGCGCCATGCCGCTGTCGATCAGGATGACGTCGGGGGCACCGGCTCGCCCGGCGGCGGCGAGCCCGTCGGCATCGTCGACCTCGATCACGTCGTACCGGGTATCTTCGGCGAGGTACGAGGAGACGCCCGACCGGAACGCCCCGGGATGGTCTGCCACAAGCACCTGCGGAGCGCTCATGCGTCAGGCCGCCTGCGGAGGCTTGAGCGCAAACCGCTCGCGTGTATAGGCGTATCGGTCCTCACTCGAATCCGTCAGCACGAAGCCCATCTTGTAGACAGGAGACGACGACAGCACTCTCGCTAGCTCGGCCAGCGTGCTCTGGGCGACGCGGTTGGCGCGGACGACGACCACCGCCGCGTCCGCGCGCCGTACGAGTTCCAGCGAATCGGCCGACAGGAGCATCGGCGGTGCGTCGATTAGGACGACATCGAAGCGCGAGGCGAGCTCTTCCAGCAGGTCGTCCAGTAGTGACGACTTCGTCGGATCGCCGAGATCCGCCACCAGTGAAGAGCCCGCCGGCAGCACCCAGAGGCTGGCGCGGGGATCATCCACTCGCCCATCGTCCGCCGCCGAATCCGTAGGCGCTGCGCTCTCGGCGTCGTGCCGCAGCGACATGTCACGGTAGGCGAGCGCACCATCGAGGCTCGCCTGGCGGCGGATGATGTCGGCCACGCCGACCTGCAATTCGAGTCCGAACAACCTGTCGAGGGACGTCGGTCGCTCGTCGGTTGTCCTTCGCATGTCGGCGTTGACCAGAACGACGCGCCGCCCGGCACGGGCGAATGCGACACCGAGGTTCGCGACCGTCGTCGACCGGCCCTCGCCCGACGTCGCGCTCGTGATCGCGATCAAATGGCCGGTCTCGCGCCGTGGCTCCTGCTTGACGGCGATCAGCCGGGCGGTTTCCTGGCCCGGCTGCACCCGTCTCGGCATCATCGAATCGATCGTGGCGCGAAGCACACGGTAGGCCTGGGCAAGACGGCTGTTGGGTTCCGCGACTGTGACCAGCACGTCCTGCCGCCGCACTGTTCGCCGCACCCCCGACAGGCGGCCGAGCAGGGGAAGCCCCAGCACGCTGCTCACCTCCGTGGCCGTGACCACCCGACCGTCGAGCGCCTGGCGCAGGAAGGCCAGCGCGATCCCGAGCAGCAGCCCCAGCCCGATCCCGATCAGCGCGTTGCGAAAAGTCTTCGGCTGTACCTGGGTTGCGGTCAGCGCCTGCTGAACGAGTGTCGCGTTCGACGTCCGCAGCGCCTCCAAGGACTGCAGTGACTGATCCTTGGCCTGCAGGTTCCGATAGAGAGGCGAGCCGGTTCGCCCCTGCACCTGGAGCTCCGTCAGCAGCGTTTGGACATGGGCGCGTGCCTTGCGCACAGGAGCGGTGTCGAGGTCACTCCGGTACTCGGTGAATGCCCTGGCGTAGGTCGTGGCAAGCGCCTCGGCGCGGGCCCCGGCTCCCGCCGTTACCGTGAACGACAGCAGGTCCGTGTTCGGGTCGGACGAGACCGACGACGACGAAAGGAACTCCTGGATCGTCATTCCCGCCGCTGGTCCGCTTCGCAGAGCGCGCTGCACGACCGCCGATACCCGCGCCAGCTCGGCCTGCGTGTCCGCCACGCGCTCGGGCGGCACCGGCGAGGCGGGTACCTGAGGCGTCGTGGTGAGCGAGGATGAGGCGAGATTCTGGGTGTTCAGCAACACTCGGGCGGTCGCCGAATACCGCACCGGCTGTGCCAGCGAGAGCGCCACCGCCACGACCGGCACAACGACCATCGCCGCCAGCACCACCCAGCGATTCCGCCGAATGATGTCGAGATACTCCCGGAGGAGCGCCTCACGAGGAGCAGCCGGCTCCACAATTGAACCACTTTCGTCGGAGGAACACCGGGCTAGTGGGGCAGCGACCAGCCTCGGCTCTTGCACCGTAATGCGAGTGGCTCGCGGGGCAAGAGAAATGGGCCGTCCGTACCGCCGGCGGGGGCCGGTAGGCCTACGCGTCTGAGGTTTGTACGCCGGTCGGAGTCATCAATCGTGGTGACTTGAGCCGCGACGCGTAACCACTCGACCCACCGGCGGTTTCGCAGGTTACGTTTCTGATCCGTGAGCATGCACGTTCGATCCCGGCTGCGTTCCGCGCGCTGGCGCACGCGGAATCGGATCGCCCGCCATCCAAGCGCGTTTCTCAGGACGGCGGGCTTCAGCGATGCCCAGGCCGATGAGTGGCTGATCGGCCGGCACAAGGCGCTGTGCATCGATGGCTTTCCGCGATCGGCCACAACCTTCGCGGTCGCCGCATTCCAGCTCGCCCAACCGCGGCCCATCCAGGTCGCACATCACAGCCATGCACCCGCGCAACTGATCGCGGCCGCACGCTGGAGGATCCCGTCGCTCGTGACCGTCCGGGCGCCGGAGGAGTCGGTGCTCTCGACCGTGGTGTACCACCCCTTCCTGACGGTGGCAACGGCGCTGAGATCGTATGTCGAGTTCTACGACGCCATCCGTCCACACCGACCAGCGTTCGTGGTTGGCGAGTTCAGAGACATCACGTCTCGACTCGATCAGGTGATACGGCGCGTGAACGAACAATTCGGCTGCGACTTCTCTGAGTATCGGAACAGTCCCGAGAACGACGACATCGTCTTCAGCGTGATCAACCAGGGTGACGAGTCGTCGCCGGCCAACCCGTTGGTGACGTCGTTCTTTTCCGGGGGTATCGGCTACCGGGAACTGCGCGAGCTGCTGCGGCAGGACTTCGGCATCGACCTCGATCCTGACTCTCCGGCTCATCAATTAACGGTTGCCCGCCCCTCGGCCGACCGCGAACGAATGAAGGCGAGGCTCCGTCTGGCGTACTGGGACCCTGAGCTCGCGGCGCTTCGCGCGCGGGCTGCTCACCTCTATCACGACTTCACCTCCGATGGTGCGTCCGTGGCGGCTCCGGCGTTGAAGGTCGCACGGACAAGGTCGTTCGACGCACCCCCGCCGCGGTGAGAGCGGCCACCCACCCACCACGCGGGATCGCCTCCGCGGCATCGGGGCGGGGAGGCTCCTTCGACTGGCCACTGGCGGTCTCGGTGGCGGTGCTCGCCGCCGGGTCGGGCGTTGCCGTTGCGGCCGGTGGTCGCGGGCTGCTCGCCGCCGTGGCCCTGGTGGTGCTGATCGGCGTCTGCGCAGCCACCGCCTTCGTCCCGGCCGCTCTGCGCGGCACGGCGGTCGACATCGTCGTCATGCTCGGTCTGCTGGCACCGGTCGCGATGCAGCAGGATCGCACCAGCACCCAGATCACGAGCACGCCGGTGACCGGGTTGGCGATCGTCCAGGGGATAGTGCCGGTGGTGTGCGTCGTCGTCGCACTCCTGCTCGTCCGTCCTGCGTCGCTTCGTCCCTCCGCCACCGAGGTGTGGGCCGCCGGGTTCTTGATCGCCGCCGCCGTCAGCACTCTCTGGTCGGTTTCCCCCAAGGTCACGCTGCTGAAGGCGCTGCAGCTCGCCGTTGCGTATCTGCTGATCCTGCTCTGGGTGCGGATGTCGCCGGGCAAGGATCTCGTCGCCCGGCTGGGGCTGCTCGTCCATGCCGTGCTCCTGGCCGCCGTCGTCGGCCTCATCCTCAGCCCAGGCAGCGCGGTGGTGCCAATTGCCGGCGCCGACCCGACTCCTCGCCTGCGCGGCATCTTCCCCGTGATCGCTCCCGACCTGCTCGGCTTCATCGCGGTGATCGGGCTGCTGTATCTGGCGGCGAGGGTGGGGCCGAGCTGGACGCTACGCGCGGGTGCCCGCGTCGGGCTGGCCGCCGCGTATGTCGTCGTCCTGCTGCTGACACGCGCCCGCGTCTCTCTGGTACTGCTGCTGATCGGGCTGTTCTTGCTGATAGTGCAGGATGCCCGGCGTCGCACCCGGCTGGGGTTCCTGCTGCCGCTGGTCGGAGTGGCGGCGGTGTGCGTGCTGTCGCTCTATGCAGGTCAGATCACGACGTTCGTGTCTCGCGGTGAGAGCTCGCAAGCGCTCTCGACGCTGACCGGCCGCACAGTGACCTGGCACCAGGCCGAGCACGCGTGGGCGGAACGGCCGCTGACCGGCTACGGCTTCTACGCAGGCCATCGCCTCGGCGTCGTATCTTCGATCGAAGCACAGAACCTCGACAGTATGTGGATCGAGACGCTGCTCGACGTCGGCCTGATCGGCGCCGCTCTGCTCGCAGGGTTCGTGATCGCCGGCGCGTTCGCAATCGGCCGGCGCCGGCGGGGGCCCTCACGACAGCTGGCTGTTGCCATCTACGCCACGGCGCTGGCGTCGTCGTTCGTGAACCCGTCGCTGCAGCAGGCGAACTACCCGATGATCGTGTTTGCCACGGTGCTGCTCGCGCGCTCGCCGTAACCGCCGCGGTCGGTGCGAACGGCCCCGCGGTTGCCGTCGCCGGCCAGGTTCACGCGCACGGCGCAGACGGCCGCTTGAATGCGGTTCTCCAGCTCGAGCTTCTCGAGGATGCTGGCAACGTGATTCTTGACGGTGCGAGGGCTGATGAACAGCGCCGCCCCGATGCGGGCATTGTTCCAGCCGTTCGAGATCAGCTCGAGCACCTCGATCTCCCGGGTTGTCAGGCGGTCGTGCACCTTTCGGTGCAGATGCGCGGTCGCACCGTCGCCGGCGGCGCCGTCCGCGAACGCGCGAAGCAGTTCCTGGGCGGTCGCGCTTGCGATCACCGTCTCTCCGTGCGCCGCCACCCTGATCTCGGCGAGCAGCACGTCCGCCGGGCTGGAACGGGGTACACACCCTCGCGCCCCGGCTCGCAGCGCCGTCAGCGAGGCGCGGACGTCGGCGTCCGGCGCCAGCATGAGCAACGGACACACGGATGCCAGCGCTGCCACCTGTGGCGACGAGGCATCGCCCGCGTCGGCATCCATCACCGCGACGCTGACCCTCGTCCGCGCGACCGCATCGATCCCCGCCTCGGGCGTCCGGCATTCGGCAACCACACGGAACCCGCCTCGCTCGGCGATGCTGGACAACCCCCGACGCACCAGATCGCTCCGGCCCACAACCAGCACCATCGGACTACCCGCAGCAGCCACCAGAGCACTGCCCCCCGTACCCACATCGCTGGAGTCTCAGCGAATCGCGCGGCCAATGGAGCGAAGCCCGCACTCTTCTGGCGGAAATATAGTCCCGCGCCCGGATTATGACAAGCTCGGCGCAGTCCCGGTTACAAAGAATCACATAACATGTAAATCAGCCGACCGAGAACGTCGCGTCCGTGTCCTGGCCGGCCGCCCTCCACTGCTCGATGGTCGCCGGCCCATCGGCCCATTCGAACCACTGGCTGCGAAGGTCGGCCAGTAGGTAGTCGTTCTCGACGAACCGGTTCGACGCCGAGAACACCACCCCGGCGAACGGTGTCCCCGCGACGTCGTTCTCCTGAGCGCCGGCACGACCGGACTGCATGCGGATGCGATTCCGGCAGACCGTGACGTCGACGGCCTGATGAGCGCCGTAGGGAGACGGAGAGTCGGTTCTCGGTCCCTGGTTGAGGATCACAGATCCGTCACCGTTGCCGGCGACGACGTTGTCGCAGATGACGACGTTCGGGCTCGCAGAGTCGAGGATCCCCCAGTGTGGGCTCCCCGACACCTCGTTGAAACGGATCGCGCCATCGTATGAGATCTCGTAATCGATGCCGTTTTCGTAGTTACCATCTACATAGTTGTGGGTGATGCTCACGCTTGAATTGTTTATGTCGAACCAGATACCTATACAGAGGTTTCGGTGATACCAGTTCCAGCTAAGAGCGACGTGCGTCGAAAGTGTGATCTTGGAGCCACCTGCGTCCGAGCATTCGCCGTTCGCAAAGTAGTATCGGGACGTGTTGTTTCGAGCTACCTCGTTCGCCAGCACTCGCATGGAATCACCGGACGCCGCGATCCCGTAGGTCCCGTTGTCGTGGATGTAGTTCTGGAGGATCTGCCCACCGTCGGTCACGCGCACGCCCTCGCTGTGGTTCAGCCGGACCTCATTGCCGGCCACGACCCAGTTGGCGCCGGACCCGGTCACGATCCCGTCACCGATCGACCCTTGTACCGTCAGGCCGCGAACGACCACATCCGGCTCATAACTGTGGATGACCCCGTCCGGGAGGCTCACCAGGCCGACGCGGTGGCCTTCAGGATCCGCGCCGAGATAGATCGTCCCCTGGTCGTAGTCGTAGAAGTACTCGCCCGCTGCCAGCGATGAGAGGCTCTGGCCGATGACCTGGCCGCCGAAGGCGACGCCTGCCTTGACCAGCGGCCGATCGCCTTCGAACACATCGTCGGCGAACGGCGCCTGGGGGTACCGATACGACCCGTTGTATCCGCCGCCAAAGTCGAACGTGGGCGTCGTCCGCGGCGCGTCCGCAGCCCATACCGTTCCAACGCGTCGCCACCCGGTGACGTCGACGCTGGCGTCCAGGATCGTTCCCGGTTGACCGATCAGGCGGTCGCCCGATTTCGGGAAGATCGTCCGGTCGATCCGGTAGCGACCGGGCTCGAAGCAGAACGTCGACGCGGCCGGTGACGCATCGACCAGAGCCGCGACATCCGCCGCCGGCGTGACAGCGATCCCCGAACAGGGTGAGCGCCGCGGTCTCACGGTCACTCTCGGCGATGGTCGGCTGCGGGCGCGAACAACATCTGCGTGGAAGATCGCGGTCACCACCGCCCGCAGTCGCGAGCCGAGGTCATGCGGCCGCACCCAGTAGATGGCCGACGTGGCACCGGCAATGGTGGCGCAGCGGCCGGCCGGATACGCGCATCGCTTCCAGCTGTACCGGTAGCCTGAGGGGGGCACGGTCCAGGTCCCGTTCGAGACGTGCAGTCGATGACCGACCCGCGCCAGCCCCGTCAGTTGGGGCGGCGTCCTCGCCGCCACCGCGGCGGTTGAGGGCGAGCCGTGCGCGAGGACGGGCCCACCCATCGACGACGCAAATACCATCGACGCAGCCGCGCCGGCGAGGGCCGCCATGCGCCGTGCCCGCACCTGCGAAAGTCGCCGACCCCACGCGTTCATGGTAAGAGCATCGGCACGGCTGGAAGCGGCTTTAGGACCACCGGTGATGGTTCGCTGAAAGGTCGATGCGACAGCTCTGTGGGCCGGATGGCGCCGTCGGCAGGGCCGACCGGAGTGTTTTGTTGTGATCGTTCAGCGGCGCCGCAACCATGTGTCCGAAACGGGACGAGTGGCAGAGACCACAGAGTTGGGAGGACGCTGTGTTGACGGCCGGCCTTGTTGGCATCGAACCCGCGGGATTCGCCGACGCCTTCGCGCGACGTTCGGTCATCGTTCACCACTCGCTCGCAGACCACCCGCTGCTGGCGATGGACGCCATAGCGGAGCTCGCCGATCAGCTGCCGCGTGACTCGGTCCGGCGAGAGCAGGGGATCCAGCCGATCGGCGAAGCGCATCGTTACGTGGAGGTAGGTGTCGGGCGTCCCTCCGAGAGCGTCCTTGACGTCGAGAACAACGGCTTCCGGATCTCACTGCGCAACATCCAGCAGGTGCCGGAGTACGCCGAGCTGGTGGACGCCTGCCTCGACGAGGTCGAGCCGTTGGTCGCAGCTCGCGAGGGCGGCATGCGATTCCGGTCTGGATATCTGTTCATCTCGGCGCCCGCAACGACGACGCCGATGCATTTCGACGCCGAGCACAGCTTCCTGCTTCAGATCAAGGGCAAGAAGCACGTCAGCGTGGCGGCGTTCGAGGACGATCCGGCCGCTCTGCGGCGGGAACTCGAGAAGTACGTGGACGGGCGCCCCTGCGACTTCGCACGCATGGAGGCGGACGCGGAAACCCTCACAATCGAGCGCGGCCTGGGGGTGTACCTGCCGTCGATGGTCCCGCACTGGGTGAAGACCGAATCGGGTATCTCGGTGTCGTTCTCGATTCCCTTCTACACGCACTTCTGCGAGCGCGCGGAGGGTGTCTACCGTGTGAACAGCTGGCTGCGGAAGGTGAAGCTGTCGCCCACGCCGCCCGGGCGATCCTCGCCGAGGGACGCGGCCAAGGCCGCCGTCTTCCAGTCGATCCGCAACACACGCCGGCGGCTGCCCGTGTAGGCGCAGGCATGAGCACAGGTCAGACGCAGCAGCTGTCCCTCCCGCCCGCATTCGCGCCGGTCGAATGGCCACCGTCCGCGCTGCGAATGCAACCCGTCAAGTCCCTGAGTGCCGTCCGTGAACCCTGGACGGCGATGGCGCAGCACGGGCAGAACGTGTTCGCAACCTGGGAGTTCGCGAGCACGTGGTGGAAGCACTTCGGCCGCGGGCGGACGCTGCTCACCGTTGCAGGGCTCGATGCGGCGGGCGAGGTGGCCGCGATCTTCCCGTGCTACCTCTGGAAACGGCGCCCGCTGCGTGTCGTCCGCTTCCTCGGCAACGGAGCGGGGGATGTGCTCGGCCCCGTCTGCCAGCCCGAACAACGGCCGTACATGGCCGAAGCCGTCCGTCGCCTGCTGGATCGTCCGCTCTGGGACTGGGACGTCTTCGTCGGCGAGAACCTGCCCGGAGACGAACCGTGGGCGAGCCACTTGCGGGGACGCGTCCTGCGCCACGAGGGTAACCCGGTCGCTCGCCTGACCGGGACCTTCGACGACTACCTACGGGGACGCTCGGCCAACTTCCGCCATCAGGCTCGGGCGCGTGAACGCCGACTGCGTGACCGCTACACCGCTCGGTTCCGCCTGTGCACCGATCCGGACAGGCTGGACCGGGATCTGGACATCCTGTTCCTCCTGCACCTGCGGCGGTTCGGCAAACACTCCGCATTCACCGGGGCGCGCAGCGGGTTTCACCGCGAACTGGCGCACCTGGCCCTCGAGCAGGGTTGGCTTCGTCTGTGGATCCTGGAGCTCGATGGCCGTTGCGTGGCGGGCCTCTACGGCTTCCGGTATGGCGGGGTCGAGAGCTACTACCAGTCGGGGCGTGAACCGGCCCACGATCGGGAGTCGCTCGGGATGGCGATGTTGACGCACGCGATTCGCTCGGCCGCAGCCGACGGCATCCGTACCATCTCGCTGCTGCGCGGTCAGGAGGACTACAAGTACCGGTTCGCGACCGATGACCACGGACTGGACACGGTCTGCACCACCCGCGGCCGTGCCGCCGGCGCCGCCCTCAGCGTCCTCGAGACGATCAAGTCATCCGACGGTGCCCGCGCTCTGCTGAGGAAGCGCCTTGACATGTAACGGTTCGGACGCACCGGATGTCGATGGTGTCTGGTTCGGCAACAGGCCTGGGTCGGCTGAGCCGTCCTGAGCCGTGGCTCCTGCACGCTTCGCAAATCGGACGATCTGGAGCCTGGCCGATCAGGCGCTGTCGAGCACCACCAACTTCGGCATCACGATCGTGATCGCCCGGAGCTTCTCACCCAGTGCGCTGGGGTCGTTTGCGCTCGCCTACGCCTACTACATCGCGCTGCTTCAGCTCAGCCGGTGCTTTACGTCCGAGCCGTTGATGGTTCGCTTCTCCGGATCGCGCCGGGACGCCTGGCACGGTGCCACACTGCACGCGGCATCGACGGCGGTCACGCTGGGATGTCTGGGCACGGCGGTGGGGCTGGCCGTCGCCGGCCTGACCGACGGCGCGCTTCGAAGCTCGTTCCTCGTCGTCAGCGCGTTCTTGCCTCTGCTGCTGCTGCAGGACCTCTGGCGGTTCGGGTTCTTCGCGGCGGGACGCCCGCGGGCCGCGGCGGCTAACGACGCCGTCTGGGTCGTGGCGATGGCGGTTCTCGTGCTCGTCGCCCACGCCGCCGGATCCCCGACCCTGACGTGGCTGGTGTTCGCGTGGGCGTTCTCCGGTGCCATGGCCGGCGTGATCGGCGTCTTCCAGGTCCGCAGTCGCCCGCGAGCAGGGCACGTCCGCGGCTGGATTGCCACCCACCGCGATCTCGGGATCCGGTTCGCGGGCGAGTACCTCGTCTACTCGGCTGCGGTGCAGGCGACGCTGTACATCGTCGGCGCGGTCGCCGGGGTGGCAGCGGTCGGATCGATCCGGGCCGCGCAGACATTGGTCGGCCCGGTGTCACTCGTCTTCCTCGGCGTCAGCTTCGGTGCGGTGCCCGAGGGCGTCAGAATCGCAGCCCGGTCTCCGCGACGGCTGCCGCGGTTCGTGTCGACGCTGTCATTGTGTCTGGCCGGCGTAAGCCTGATGTGGGGCGCGCTCCTGCTCGCCATTCCAGTCGGAGTCGGTGAGGCGATCCTCGGTGACAGCTGGCGATCGGCGAGGAACCTGATGGTTCCCATCGTCGTCGCCGTCATCGCCGAGGGACTGAATATCGGCCCGTGGGTGGGACTCCGCGCGCTCGCCGCTGCCGGCCGCAGCCTGCGTGGCCGCACGATCATCGCAGCCGTGACCATGGTCGCGGGCGCGGCCGGCTCTGCCACCATGGGCGCATGGGGTGCAGCGGCAGGCTTCGCCGTTGGCAGCGTGGTCGCGACCGGTGTCTGGACGTGGCAGTTCCTGGCGGCCAACGCCGCACACAATCGGGCATCGCCAAGGCTGGATGTGCGAAGCGTTCAGCCTGATGTGACGATCTCGGGAGCCGCCGACTGATGCCGCGAGGCAGCCCCTAAGGGCCGCCGGCCGCCGCTGGTGGTGGGGCAGGAGCCGCTCTGCGACCCCACCACCAGCACGTCCCCCGGCTAGCCTACGTGCCGAATCATGCCCAGCAACCCATCCGCCTCATCATGGATGCCGGCGCTGAATAGCAGGTCGTTGCGTCCACCGGCCACGCCGTTGCCGAATCGCAGGCCCCAGAGGCCGTTGATGGCGATCGGGCCGCCGTCGGGCCGGCGCAGCCGGCCCAGCCACTGGCCGGTCTTGAAGTTGTACGCGTTGATGCGGCCGTCGCCGAAGTTGCCGACCAGCAGCGCGTTGCTGAAGCGGCCGAAGTGGGCCGGCGCCCGCACCAGGCCCCAGGGCGCGTTCAGCGCGCCGTGGCTGGCGAGGCGGGCGACCATGCGGCCGTTCTGCGTGTAGACGTCGACGAACCCGAGGCCGGGGCCGTCGGTCTCGTCGCCCTGGCCGGGCTCGTGCTTGGCGTAGCTGACCACGACCCAGCGGCCGATGCTCTGGATGCCGAAAGGCGAGTAGTTGCTCGGCAGCGTCGGATCCATGAACGCCCCGGGGGTGCTGATGACGTGGAAGTGCGAGTCGATCACCCACACCCGGCTGTGGCCGAAGTCGGCCGCATACAGCGCCGGGTGGTGGCGGAAGAACCCGATCGCGAGCCCCTTGAAGATCGCGCCCGGCACCACCAGCTTGGTGCGGACGTTCATCTGGATCGGGTTGGTCAGCGTCCAGGCCGAGATGGTGCCGGCCTCGGAGTCGAAGATAAACCGGGCGGGCATCGGCCCCATGTTGGTGCGCAGCTTGAACCCGTTTGAGGCGTTGAACACCTGGCCGGTGGGCGCGCCCATCGGCACCGTGAACACCAGCGGCGCGATGCTGAACGGCGTGCCGGCGGTGCCGCCGGCATACAGCGTGGCCAGGCCGGTGCCGTTATCGGCCACCCACAGCGGGGTGGTCGGCCCCGCGGCCAGGCCCCACGGGTTGACCAGGTTGGGATCGGTCAGCTGCGCCCGTCCCGGGATGTCGCTGACCAGGTTGGTCTGGCGGAAGCCGTGGTGCATGGCCGACGCGCCGGCCGTGCCGCCGCCGGCCAGCGCCGCCACCGCCGTGGTGGCAAGCGCGATCACCGCCACCAGCCGTCGTCGTCGGGATAGATCCGGTCGTCTCATCTGTTCCCCCATCCGCAGGCGCGCGGAGCAGATCATGCGCGCGGTTGACGGGGCCGGGTACTCCGATCAGGCCGGATCGGTTTGGTCGGAGGTGACGGCCGTCACAGGGGACTGCTAGGCCCGCGGCGACCGCTGGCGCACCGGCGCCGCCACGGCGCCGTAGCGGTCGCGCCGGTACACGACCAGCCGCAGGTGCCGGCCGCTGATCCGCAGCACGTCGTCCGCGTCAAAGCCGCGGCCGATGCCGGGCCGCAGCGCGCCGGAGCGGCTCCAGCTGATGGACACGCGCCGCTCCAGCGGCATGCTGATCGAGCGTGACCGGCCCACGCGCGGCGCTATGACCGGGTTCCCGGGTGCATGCCGTTGTTCTACCCCGCGGGCCTGAGAAGGAGCGGTGAACGGGCGGAGAGAAGGTCGTTGGACGAGCCATCCGCTGCGATGCCCGTTTCGGCTCGGGCGACGCCGGGAATCCAGGGACCGTCCCCTACAACAGCGAGGGGGGACTATTGATGGACAATCTGCCAGTGACGTGGAGCCTGCCGGCGATCCCGGGCAGCGTCCCGCGGCTGCGCCGGGAGCTGCTGGGGGCGATCTGCGGCCGCGGGTTCGACGAGGACGCGGTCGGGCTGGCGGTGACCGAGGCGCTCACCAACGCCGTGCGGCATGCCTATCCGGGCTCGCAGGGGCCGGTCACGCTCAGCGTCACGCAGCCGGCGGATCGGCTGGTGGTGGTCGTGGCCGACGAGGGCATCGGGGCGCGCAGCTTCACCGCGCGCAGCGGTTCCGACCGGGGCAGGGGGATGGGGTTGCCGCTGCTGCACGAGCTGTGCGCCAGCATCCGCGTCGACCCGGGCAACTCGGGTACCACCGTCACGATGGCCTTTGCCAGGGCCGGACGGTAGGGCCTACCCCGCGCCCTCGGTGCGCTCCGTTACCAGCCGCAATGCGACGTCTCGCAGTTTGATGTTCGTGCGCTGCGACAGTCTGATGAGCTGCTGGAACGCCTCGTCGGCGCTGATCTGCTGGTCGGCCATCAGCATGCCCTTGGCCTGCTCGATCACGGCCCGGGATCGCATCGCCTCGGCCATGTCGCGGGCGAGCTTCGCGGCCGAGCGGTAGGCGTCCACGCTGAGCAGCGCCACCGCCAACTGCTCGGCGTAGGGCAGCGCCGCCCGCACCTGGGCGTCGCTGAGCTCCATGCGCCGCCGCGAGTAGAGGTTCAGCGAGGCCGCCATCTCCGCGGCGTCGACCGGTAGGTGCATTGACAGCGTCGAGTGGATGCCAAGGGTTGCGGCCGCGTTGCTGAAGTGCCGCCACCGGTCATCGACCGAGGCGTCTGCCACCGACACCGGCTCGACGGCATCCAACGCACTCAGGCAGGGTCCCTGCCCGGACTCATACTGCGCGTCATCGAGCGCGATGAACCGCTGATTGGTCGCCGCCACCGTCGCGAGGTCCCCGCTGTGGCGGGCACTCACCGTGGCGGCATCGAAGCCGAGCGCCTCGACCGCCGACTGCAAGATCATGTTCAAGAGACGGTTCAGCCGCTGTTCGGCGGCATCCGAACCCTCGTCGCGCAGTGGTGCATCGGCCATCACGGCCTACGCGTTCCGCTTCCCGTTTTCGCTAGAGGCCTGCAACGACCAGCCGCGCACAAACGGGAAGCGTGGGCCTGCGCGAAGTCAGAAGTTACCGGCAGTCTACGCCGACCGGCAGCCGCTGGGTGCCACGTCGCTCACGGGGCGGTCTGTTGCAATCCCCGGGCAGAGCGCTAGCATCCGCAGTGGTGCTCGAGCAGCGCGGCGCCCGACGGTCTCATCTAGGCGGATCGGAGAGGCATGGCCGACAAGAAGCTGCTGAGCGAGGTCTCCCAGGGTGCCGGCGCAGCGACCGGCATCGCGTGTGGTGGTGAACCAGGCGAGGGCGATCGGGAATGATGCGCTCACTCGCCAATCCGACCGTCGGCATATGCCGAGCCTGTGAGGGCACCGGCAGCGTGCCGCACCCGTGGCCGTCGCCGTTTCGGCTCGGGCGCCGGCGGGTTCGCACCTGCGCTGACTGCGGCGGAGCCGGCTACGACGCTGTGCCTGCGAAGCCCGCCACAGAGACTGCACCCGCTCCCTGAGACGTCTAGGGTCGAGAGGCCGCGTCGCGCCGGCGCGACTGCGACCGCGGGGGAGCCTCGTCCGCGTAGCGCGGCGGAACCGCCGACCCGGGAAGCTGTCCCTGTTCGCTGGCAGCTGCCCGGCCGCGCCGGGCAAAGCGACCCACCCGAATCGGCGCATCGACGTCTTCGACCGTCGGCCAGGCGGCGACCAGCGACCCGATCACCGCACCCGCGATCGCGAGCAGCGTCGGCAACCCGAACAGCCAGACCAGGAGGTCGGAGTCACCGCCGCTGTAGCGAGCGCGATCTACCAGGACTACAAAGCACGCACCGAGCCCGTAGCCGATCGCGGCGCCGATCAGAATCGCCAGGATCCGTCCACGGGTACGCTCCGGCGGGTCGTCGCCCTCGGCCTCGGCGCTCCGAACCATCGCATCGAAGTCTTGCCGATCATGCTCCATCCAAGAGCAGTGCCCCAACGTCCTGCTGGCAAACATCAGCGGCTCTGATCCGGCGCCGAACGCGTCGTGGGCGCCCGGCTCAGGCGGTCACCGCTCCGGGCCGGCTTCGGCGTCGTCGCGCGTGGCGGGGTGCGGGGTGCCGCGGCCGGCGAGCCAGGCCTTGGCGGCGATCCTCGCCGCTGCGGCTTCGGATAGGGCCGCGGTCAGCTCCCTGACCAGCCCGTCGGACTCGGTCGCCGCCGACCCGTTCTCGCCTGTCAGGCCGACCAGGTCAAGCGTCCGCGAGATCCTGCTGCTGGCCACCAGTTCCAGCGGCACTCCACGCTCGCGGCACTCGCGGGCGGCGACGAGCAGACAGCCCACGCCGGCGGAGTCACAGAAGCTGACCTTGGTCGCATCGATCCGTAGCCGGCGCAGGTTGGCCGTGAGCGCCCACGCCACCGCCTCGGCCAACTCGGGAGCGGTGGACAGGTCAAGTTCGCCTTCGCAGACGATGACAATCGCGCCATCGCCATTCTGGCTGACCTCAACTATCAGCAGCGCACGTGTCGCCATGACTTGCCTCCAGTTCCACGCATTCGGCGAGACGGATGGCCACGCTGCTTGAGCCCGGGATCAACGCTACTCCCCTGCGCGCAAAAGTCAAACTTGCCGCCCGATGGATTAGATGGTTGATTCAACCATCTAGCGCGCAGGTCCAGGCGCCAGTCGTTGCAGGTCATCAGGTATCCCTTCGGGAACTCGAACTCGCAGGGCCTCGAGCAGCTCGAAACCGAGCTTGCGGCAGATCGCGTTTGACGACGCGTTGTCGACGCTCGGGAAGGCGTGCATGAAGCGGTGCTTGCCGTCGTGCCCGGCCAGCTCGATCGCCTGCGCGGTCGCGGCCACCGCGATGCCGCGGCCCTGGAACTCGGGCACGACCATCCAGCCGACCTCGTAGACCTGCTGGTCGCGCCACTGCTTGGTCCAGAAGCCGACCGAGCCGACGCCGGCGCCGCTCGCCACCTCGACGATCTTGAACATGCGATCGCCACCCTCGAGGCGCTCGTAGCGGCCCTGACGCTCGCGCAGCTTGTCCGGGCTCTCGGGCCCACCGAGGTGCTGGGTCATAAGCGGGTCGCCCATCAGCCGCTCAAGCAGCGGCAGGTCGCCGCTGCCCCATGGCTCGAGGGTCACCGTCGCGCTCACACCATGCAACCTAGCTGCATCGCGGCTGGTTTCGCCCGCCCCGCGAGGGGTAGGTCAGAGTGGGCACGTCCCGGCTGGCCCGCAATCCTCGCCGGGCGCGCTGTGCCTGCCGGAGAGAGATGGATGCGTGGGCATCTGTGCGGCGTGCGCTCCTGAGACCGAGCGCACGCCGCACCCGGCCCGCGGCGCACCGAGCCTCCGTCCGTTAGCAGAGAATCGCGTTTGCGGTCGCACGTTGCAGGGTATCGATTATGAGCAGTTATCAGCCAACCAGCGGGAGGCGTGATGGGAATCGGAACGTCCATAGTGCTGATCGCCGTGGGAGCGATCCTGCGGTTCGCGGTGACGGTGCACACGGCCCACGTCAACTGGCACATCGTCGGTGACATCCTGATGGCCGTCGGCGTCGTCGGCTTGGTGATATCGCTGATCTGGATGGCGATGGCGTCTCGGCGCGGCGCGGCCACGGTCGTCGACCGACGCGGCGAGCGGCCGACCGGGTACTGACCGAAAACCGGTACAGATGTTTCGGCCGACAGGTACGCGGGAATGACGGGACCGGTACGTAGCGATCTTTCGGGAGGAGGACCATGCTGTTAACGATCCTGATTGTGCTGGCGATCATCGCCCTGCTGCTGTTCATCTTTGGCCGCGGCCGCCTGACGCGCTAACGCGTTTCTGACCGGAGCGGCTCCACTCCGGAGATCGGCTGGCGGGTGTAGGATGGCGGGCAGGGGAAGCCCTGCCGCGTGCCTGCGCCGCCAGCCGACGCCTCCACAGCAGGCCCATATCCCCGCAGTCCGGTGCGACCCGGGGGCCTGGATGCAGGAGGGAGGTCGCGGAGTGGTCAGTCGGCGAATCAGCGACCAGCGTTCCCAGGCGCTCAGCCAGGCCAACGCCATCCGCGAGCGGCGGGCGGCGCTCAAGCGTCGTTTGAAGGACGGCGAGGAGTCGCTCGCCACGCTGATCCTCGACCCTCCCGACTACCTGCACACCGCCCGCATCGAAATGTTGATCATGACCACGCCGGGCGTCGGAAAGGTGCGGTCGCACAATCTGCTGCGCGACGCCGGCATCCCCGCCAAGACGACGGTCGGCCGGCTGAGCGAGCGGCAGCGCGCCACGCTCGCGGCAAAGCTGCCCGCGCCGCGCCGCTAGCTGACGTACCTGGCGGCCGTTGCGTCGGACCGGACGCGTGCCGACCGCACCCTGGCCCACACGCCGCACCCGGGCACCCGCTTACTATGGCTCCATGCCCGGGCCGGTGGCCTCCCTGCGCGGTGTCCGAAAGACGGTCGGATCTGGCTCCGCGCGACGCACGCTGCTCGACGACGTCGACCTCGAGCTGGAGGACGGCAAGCTGACCGCCGTGATCGGCCGCTCCGGGTCGGGCAAGTCGACGCTGCTGCACCTGCTGGGCGGCCTGGAGCCGGTCGACGCCGGCGAAATCGAGGTTGCGGGCGTGCGCGTCGACCGCGCCAGCTCCTCGCAGCTGGTCGACCTGCGCCGGCAGCGGGTCGGGTTCGTGTTCCAGTTCTTCCACCTGCTGCCGGAGCTGACCGGCGAGGAGAACGTGCTGCTGCCGGCGCGCCTGGCCGGTGACGGCGCCGAGGCGCGGGAGCGGGCGCACGCACTGATCCGGCGGCTGGGCGTCGAGGAGGCCGCGGCCCGCCTGCCCGGCGTGCTTTCGGGCGGCGAGCAGCAGCGGCTGGCGGTGGTGCGGTCGCTGGTGAACGAGCCGCGGCTGGTGCTGGCCGACGAGCCCACCGGGAACCTGGACGAGGCCTCCGGCCATGAGGTGCTGCAGCTGCTCCGCGGCGTCGCCGACGACGGCCAGTCGGTGCTGCTGGTCACCCACGACGCCGAGGCCTCGGCGCTGGCTGACCGCGTGCTGACGCTGCGGGACGGGCGGCTGGCCGAGTGAGGCCGCTGCTGGCCGGGGCGCTGGCGCGGCTGCGCCGCCGCCGCGGCCGGGCGCTGCTGGCAGCCGCCGGCATCGCCGCCGCGGCGGCCATGACCGGCGCCGCCGTCACCGTCAGCTACAACCTGCACGGCGGCTTTGCGCGGGCTGCCGACGAGGCCGGCATGCCCGACGTGATCGTCCACTTCGACCCCCACCAGGCCGCGGCCGTGGCCGCTCGGGTGCGGTCGCTGCCCAACCTCGCCGCCGTCTCGCTGCAGCTCGAGCAGCGGCCGCTGGTGCTGCGCGCGCCCGGCCGTGTGCCCGTCACCAGCGGCGATCTGCTGGGCACGCTGGGTACGCGGCACGGCTACAGGATCGTGGCCGGCCGCGACCTGTCCGGCCGCAGCGGCGAGGCGGTGATCGAGCGCGGCCTGGCGTCGCAGTGGCACCTGCGCCCGGGCGACCGCATCACCGTCGGCGGCCCGGCCACCGGCGGCGCCGTGGGCGCGCGGGTGGTCGGTGTCGCCGTCGCCCCCGACAACGTCGCCTATCCGCTTGCCTCCGGCGCCCGCATCTGGATGCCTTACCGGGTCGTCGCCGCGATCGGCGGCGTCGCCGGCCGGCCGGTCAACACCGCCCTGCTGTGGGTCAACGACCGCTCCCAGCTGGGCGTCACCCTGGAGCAGGCGCGCGCTGCCGGCTACGGCCTGTCCGGCGTCAACTTCATCACCCGCGACGGCGTCGGCGTGCTGATCGACGGCGCGGCCGGAATCGTGATCGCGCTGCTGGTGGCGGTCTCGCTGGGAGCGCTGGTTGGGGCCGGGGTGATGGTCGTGGCCTCGGCGCGGGCCGAGGTGCAGCGGCGGCTGGAGACGATCGCGCTGCTGCGCGCCGTCGGCGCGTCGCCGCGCGCCATCACGGGGGCCGCGGCGGCCGAGGCGGCGATGGTGGCGCTGCCCTCGGCGGCCCTCGGGCTGGCGGTGGGCTGGTGGGCTGCCGCCGGCGCCAGCGCGCGGCTGCTGGACGCGCTCGACCAGTTCCCGCGCGGCGCCGCGCTGCTGTGGCCGCTGGCCGTCTGCCTGGTCGCGATCGTGGCGCTGGTGGCGGCGGCATCGGCCTGGCCGACCTGGCGCGCCTGCCGGCGGCCGGTGGCCTCGATGCTGCGCGACGCGGAGCTGCCGGCCGGCGCGCGGGCGCCGTGGCTCCCCGCCGGCACCATCGGGCTGGGCATGCGAATCGCCGTCGCTCGCCCGGTGCGAACGACCGCCACCACCGTGGTCATGGCCACCTCGACCGCGGTCGTGCTGCTGCTGCTGGGGCTTGCGACCACGCTGCAGCGGCTCGAGCACGATCCCGGCACGATCGGCAAGAACTACCAGCTGACCTCGCACAGCGGGGTGCTGGCGCTGCCCCGGATCCGGCGGCTGCCGGGCGTGGCCGCCGCCGCCCAGCGCTTCTCCTCGCAGGTGGCCGACTCGTTCCAGCTGGGCGAGACGTTCAACCTGGTCTCCTACTGCGGTGACCGCCTGCGGTTCGAGGACCCGCCGCTTTCGGCCGGACGGCGGGCCACCAGCCCGGGCGAGGCCGAGGTCGGCCAGGGGCTGGCCACGGCGCTGGGCGTGGCGCCGGGCGGGACACTGCCGGTGCAGTTCGGCGACGGCGACGAGGCCCGCTTCCACGTTACGGGCGTGGTGCGGACGCTCGACAACGACGGGCGAGTCGCCTACGTCCAGCCCGGCTTCGAGGTCTGCGGGTTCCGGGGCGGCCAGACGGTGATCCAGCTGAAGCACCCCGGCGACCAGGGCGCGGTAACGGCCGCCCTCAACCTGACCGGCAACCGCCCGGCCACGGTGGGCGGGGTGACCAGCCGCAACGCCGAGTTCCTGGGCCTGCTGGCGACGCTGCTGCGCACGATCGCGGTGATCGACGGCCTCGTCTGCCTGTACGTGCTGGCCCAGATGCTGGCGCTGACGGCGCTCGAGCGCCGCGGCGCCGTCGGTCTGCTCCAGGCCTGCGGCGCCGACCGCACGCAGGTGGGGATGGTGTTCTTCGGGGCGGCGGCGGTCGTGGTGGCGCTGGCCATGCCGGCGGCGGTGCTGGCGGAGCGGCTGGTGCTGGGCCCGCGGGCCGCGGATCTGGCCGCCTCCTACGCGACCGTCTCGCTGCGCGCCGGCGGAGCCGAGGTGCTGCTGGTGCTGGCCGGCCTGGTGCTGATCGCGGTGGCGGCGTCGGCCTGGGTGGCGCGGCGGGCGCTGGCCCAGCCGATCACGCGGCTGCTGCGCGATTCGTGACGCTCACCGGTAGAGCGTGGCGTTGCGGTCGGCCGCGGTGCCGGCCAGGTGGTTGGGCCGGCCACCCTGGTAGTCGAGCCAGGCCAGCCGCCGCGAGATGTTCGCCAGCCGCCAGGCCGGGTCGCCGTCCAGCATCCACGTCTCCAGCGCGACGCCGGACGGCGTCTGCCAGAGCCGGAACGCGCGGGCCTGCTGTGGGTAGTCGGCCAGCGACGAGGTGGTGATCGCCCAGTAGCCGCCGGCCGCGGTCTGCACCGGCGTGATGCCGTTTCGGTGGATGTCGCCGGCGATCGCCGCCACCACGTGGTCGTCGCGGGCGAGCAGCGCCAGCGCGCCGGCCGCGCCGGCCGTCTCGGTCAGTGGGGTGGACGAGAACACCAGCAGCCAGCGGCTGCCGGCGGCCGCCAGCTGCGCGCGCAGCCACGTCACCTGCGACGGGCGCAGCACGCCCGAGGCGCCGGCCCGGCGGCGTGTCGTGTCGAGCATGATCGCGCGCGCCGACGGCCCCAGGTCGACCGTCTCGTCCATCAGCGCTCCACTGCCGCCGTGGCCGCTGGCCGATCGCAGGGCCGCCACCGCCTGGGCCGGCGACAGCTCGCGGCGGCGCGGGTCGGCCGGCACGAACTCGCTTTGGCCGGGCAGGCCCTGCGCCAGCAGCCGGTCGATCAGGCGACGGTCGAGCGTCTTTCCGCGCGCCGCCTCGATCGTCGCGCGGTCGACCGTGAGCAGCTTGCGATCGCCCACCGCGACGCGTTCCGTCGCGGGCGTGGCCGGGACGTTGCCCTGCACCTCGAGGTCGTGGTTTCCGGGCAGCGGGTACCAGGGCGCGCGCAGGCCGGGTGAGGTGAAGGGCCGCTCGGCCTGGGCCAGCAGCCGCGGATAGGTGGGAGCGTCGACGGCCGGCCGGTAGATCAGCGGATCGGCGTTCGACCCGTCCTGCACGCCGGCGTAGCCGGGCTGTCCGCTGTTGGGGTCGACGCGGCCACCGCGCAGGATCGCCGTGGCCTGATCCATCTCGTTCTGCTGGGCGTTGTCGATCAGGTCGCCGGTCTCGAACACCGCCTCGGGATGGACGCGGTTGACGCTGCGCACGATCGCCGCCAGCACGAACGGTGACAGCGCCTCCTGCGGCCGGAAGGCCGATGTGAACGGTGGCCCCAGCCGGTCCAGCATCTCAACCCGCGCCGGCGACTCCTCGTCGGTCACGTGCGCGTCGGTGATCTGCGCGAACGCGGCCAGCGGCCGCAGCAGCCGGGCCGCGGGCGCCAGCTCGGTGCGCGGCACCAGCGGCTCGCCCGGGCCGGGCACCAGCACGCCGGTGTGGCCGGGATCGACCCAGGTGCGCACCAGCGTGGATCCGGTGTCGGGCAGGTCGGGGGCGGAGCTGCCGAGGCCGGCGCATCCCGCCGCCACACATGCCACGATCAGGGCCAGCCGCCGCACCGGTTACCAGGTCGTCCCGTAGAGAAGCTCCACCAGCAGCGCCTGTGCCACCAGCAGCATCAGCAGCGGGCGCAGACGCCGGCCCAACAGCTGCGGCCCGATCGACACGGCCGCCAGCGGGATCAGGAACAGCCAGATCCGCTCCACCTCGGCCTTCGCGAAGCCCGACGCCGACGCCAGCAGCAGCGTCCCCGCCAGCGCCACAGCGGCGCTGTCCAGCCAGCCCAGCGCCCGCGACCACAGCACCAGCCCGGGCACACCCAGGCCCAGCAGGAAGACGGCGATGTCGCCGAAGAACCAGAACCACGGCGGCCGCCGGCCGGAAACGCCGGTCTCGTACGCGTGCTTGGTGGCCCGGTAGGCGTCGTAGGGCTGGTAGCCGGTCAGCAGCCACAGCAACAGGTAGCTGCCGGCAAACACCGCCAGCGCGACGCAGACCTTGGGCAGCAGTGCGCGCGGCCGGGCGCCGCGCAAAAGCAGCGTCGCCACCGCCCACACCGGCACTGCCAGCAGCGCGTAAGACAGGAAGGAGGCGGCTGCGGTGGCGAGCCCGCCGGCCACCGCACGGCGCCGCATCAGCAGCACCGCAGCCACCGTGGACACGGCTGCGAACACGGCGTCCATCGAGGTGGCGCTGATCAACAGCACGTTGGGCGCGAACAGCCAGGCGAGCACCGCTAGGCGCGCGGAGGGCTCGTCGCTCAGCTCGCGCCCGAGCAGGTACACCGGCACGGCGGTCAGCGAGCCCACGATCAGAATCAGCACCGCCTCAGGCCAGGCGCCACCCAGGCCGACCTCGCGCATCCCACCCAGCAGCGCCGTCGGTCCCGGCGGATGGCCGGAGGGATGGATGGGAAGCGTCGTTCGGATCAGCTCCGGAAAGTGCCGCAGGTAGCCGACCGGATCGTCCAGGAAGCGCGCCACGGTGCGCAGGTACTCGTGGCGCCCCTCCCGTCCCACCAGCGGCGCGATCAGCTCGTGCGGGCCGTAGCGGCTCATGTTGAGGGCGACGCGGGTGGCCAGCGCCATCACCACCGCCACGGCCAGGAACCACCGCCGCTCGAGCCGAAGCGCCCATGGCGACGCCAGCACCGCCACCACCAGCACCGCCGCCGCCGGCAGCGCCCACCATTCGAGACGGGTGTGCTGGAACCAGTACATGGGCGCCGTGGGCGCACCCAGCCGGCGCTGCTGATGATGGCGCAGCCAGTAGCCGGCGAGGAGCGTGGCGGCCACGAGCACGACTGGGGCGGCCGTCAGGGCGGCGCGAGCGGTAGAGTCGATGCGATGCGGCAAGGTCAACGGGGACCGCGCGACGAGAGCCTGGCCTGCATCGAACCGGAGCCTATCCGCGGCCGAACCCGCCCGGGCACGTGTTCAGGTTCTTGTAAGGAGTTCGCCACATGCAGGAAAGAACAGTCCGGAAGGCTGTCGGTGTGGATTCGCCTCGCTTCGGCACGCTGGCCGTGCACGACTCCGGTGAGCTCGCACCGAGCCGGCCGCTGACGCCTGCGCTGGTGCGCTCGTCGGCGTTCCTGCCGGGCGGGGGCTGGTCGTACTCGCGGCTGGGCAACCCCACCGTCACCGGTCTCGAGGGACGGCTGGCCGGGCTCGACCGGGCCGAGCGGTCGCTGGCCTGCTCGTCCGGATCGGCCGCGCTCACCTGCTCCCTGCTGACGCTGGTGCCGCTGGGCGGCCGCGTGGTGGCCGCCTCCCAGATCTGCGCCGACAGCGCCCACGTGCTGGTGGACGAGATGGGGCGGCTGGGCCGCGGGGTGGTGTTCTGCGACCTCGACGACATGGAGGCATGGCAGCGCGAGCTGGCCCACCCGCTGGCGACGGTGGCGTTTGCGGAGGCGATCGCCAACCCGTCGCTGCGCGTGGCCGACATCCCGGCGCTGGTCCGGGTGGCCGCGGTCTGCGAGGCCGCCCTGGTGATCGACGGCACCGTCGCTACGCCTGCCAACCTGTCGCCGCTGGCGCTCGGCGCCGACCTGGTGCTGCACTCCGCCGGCAAGTACCTGAACGGCCACTCCGACCTGGTGGCCGGCGTCGCCTCCGGCGGCGAGCGACTGATCGAATCGATCCGTGCGACCGTGCGGACGATCGGCTGCCCGATCAGCCCCGACGATGCGGCGCTGCTGCTGCGCGGACTGCTGACGCTGGACGTGCGCATGCAGCGCCACAACCAGAGCGGCCTGGCCGTGGCCGAGCGGCTGGCCGCGCACCCGCAGGTGCGGTCGGTCAGCTACCCGCTGCTGGACGGCTCGCCCGACATCGAGCGGTCGCGTGCACTGCTTGACGGCGGCTCCGGGGTGGTGCTGGTGGAGCCGGTCGGCGGCGCCGCCCGCGTACGGGCCCTGGCCGGCCGGCTGCGGACGATCCAGCCGGCGCCCACCTTCGGCGGCGTCCAGTCGCTGATCGCGCTGGCCGAGCCGGGGCCGCAGTGGGCGCACGGCATTCCGGCCGGCAGCTTCCGCCTGTCAGTCGGGCTGGAGCACGTCGACGACCTGCTCGACGACCTCGATCGGGGGTTGGCGACGAGCGGCGAGATCGCCCGTATCGGGGTCGTGGATGCCGTATGAGTGAGATCGACGTCGTCCTGCCGGTGCTGAACGAGGCGGAGGCGCTGCCGTGGGTGCTGGGCCGCTTCCCGGCCGGATACCGGCCGCTGGTGGTGGACAACAACTCCACCGACGGATCCGCCGCCGTGGCGGCCAGGCTGGGCGCCGAGGTGGTGTCGGAGTCGCTGCCGGGGTTCGGCGCGGCTTGCCACGCCGGGCTGACGCGGGCCCGGAGCGAGCTCGTGTGCTTCATGGACTGCGACGCGTCGCTGGACCCATGCCACCTCGAGCGGGTATCGGTACCGGTGGCCGTCGGCGCGGCGGATCTGGTGGTGGGGGCGCGGGTGCCCGCGCCGGGATCGTGGCCGGCGCACGCTCGCGCCGCCAACCGGATGCTGGCTTGGTGGCTGCGGCGGCAGACGGGCATCCCGATCAGCGATCCGGGGCCGATGCGGTGCGCCCGGCGCGTCGACCTGGTGTCACTCGCGATCGCGGATCGCCGGTTCGGCTGGCCGTTCGAGATGCTGGTGCGGGCGGCCGCGGCCGGCTGGGTGGTCGCCGAGGCACCGGTGCCCTACCTGCCGCGGGTGGGCCGCTCGAAGGTCACCGGCACGGTCAAGGGCTCGCTGCGGGCCGCGATCGACACCGCGCGGGTGGCGCGGTGAGCGCCATCCTGGTGCTTGCCAAGGAGCCGCGCCCCGGTCGTTCGAAGACGCGGCTGACACCACCGCTCAGCCCTGACCAGGCGGCTCGTCTCGCCGCGGCCGCGCTGGAGACGACCCTGGATGCGGTCTCGGCCGCGGCGGCGCCGCGCAAGGTGGTGGTGCTCGACGGCAGGGCCGGCGACTGGCTCCCGGCCGGGTTTGACCTGTTGCACCAGCGCGGCGCCGACCATGCCCAGCGGATCGCGAATGCCTTCGCCGATGCCGGCGCTCCGGCGCTGTTGATCGGCATGGATTCGCCGCAGGTGACGGCGCCGATGCTGGATCGGGCGGTGGAGGCGCTTGCGGCGCCGGGCACCGACGCGGTGCTGGGTTATGCCGAGGACGGTGGCTGGTGGGCGATCGGGTTGCGGCGGGCAGACGCCGCCGTGTTCCGCGGCGTCGCCATGAGCCGCGACGACACGGGCGCCTGCCAGCGGCGCCGGCTGGACCGGCTGGGCCTGCGCACCACCATGCTGCCGACGCTGCGGGACGTCGATCTGATCGACGATGCCCGCGCCGTTGCGGCCGCCATCCCCGGCTCCGCTTTCGCCCGCACGCTGATGGATGTGGATCGCCATGCCGCCGCGATCTGACGAGCTCTGGCGCAGGTTCGAGCATCACCGCCGCGGCCCGTTGCGCGAGGATGCCTTCACCAGCCCGCTGCACGACGAACGGGTGGCGGCGCGGCTGGGGCTGGCGCTTGGGATCTGCTTCACCATCTGCTTCGCCACCGGCCTGCTCTCGCATCTGATCCAGCGCGGACCGGAGTGGGCGCAGCACGGCTGGCCGTCGCGACCGGTCGGCCTCTACCGTTGGACGCAGGGCGTGCACGTGCTGACCGGCATGGCCACGATCCCTCTGCTACTGGCCAAGCTGTGGGCCGTCTACCCGAAGCTGTGGGAGTGGCCGCCGGTGCGCGGGCTGCTGCACATGATCGAGCGGGGGGCGCTGCTGGCGCTGGTCGGCGGCGCCATCTTCCAGGTGGTAACCGGCCTCCTGAACGTGTTCTACTGGTACGCCTTCCCGTTCAACTTCCCGAGCGCCCACTACGCCGGAGCATGGATCGCGATCGGCGGGCTGGTCATCCACATCGGCGCCAAGTGGGAGGTGGCGCGGCGGGGACTGCGCGGGTCGATGCGAGAGCCGGTGGTCACCTCCGGCCTGACGCGGGCCGGATTCCTGGGCGTCGCGTTCGGGGCCTCGGCGATCGTGGTCGCGACGACGGCCGGCTCGGCCGTCTCGTCGCTGAGCCGGCTGGCCGTGCTGGCGCCGCGGCGAAACGGGGTCGGCCCGCAGCGGCTGCCGGTCAACCACGGCGCCTCCAGCGAGGTGATGGCGGCGGCCGCCTCGCCGGACTGGAGGCTCTCGGTGGAGGGGAACGTGCCGCGGCCGTTGACGCTGTCGCTGGCCGACCTGCGGGCGCTGCCCCAGGCCGCGGCCCAGCTGCCGATCAGCTGCGTGGAGGGGTGGAGCACCGACGCGCACTGGCGGGGCGTGCGGCTGCGCGACCTGCTCGACCGGGCCGGCGCCGCCGCGGGGGCAACCGTCCAGGCCGAGTCGCTGCAGAGCAAGGGCGCCTACCGCATCTCGCGGATCAACCCCGATCACGCCCGCGACGAGCTGACGCTGATCGCGCTGGAGCTGAACGGTGAGCAGCTGCACATCGACCACGGCTACCCGGCACGGCTGATCGCGCCCAACCGGCCGGGCGTCGAGCAGACCAAGTGGCTGACCCGGCTGATGGTGCTGTGAGCAGCCGGCCCGCCGCCCCCGAGTCGCCGGCGCGGGTGCCGTTCGCGATCGGCCTCGCGCTGGGCTCAGTCCTGATCGGGTTCGGCGTCTGGTCGCTGCTGCGCAGGCACGTGGACGCCCGCCAGTTCGGCGAGTGGTTCGTGGGCGGCGTGCTCGCGCACGACCTGCTGCTGGCGCCGCTGGTGCTGGTGGGCGGCCGCATGCTGCGGCGGGTGGTGCGCGGCCCGCGGCTGGTGGTGCTGCAGGCGGCGCTGCTGCTGTCGGCGCTGATCGTGCTGTTCAGCGTGCCGGCGGTGCTGGGCAAGGGCGCGGCCGCGCCCGCGGCGGGCAAGCTGCCGACGAACTACCGCCTGTCGCTGGCCGTGATCGTGGCCGTGATCTGGGCGGTGGCGCTGGCGGTGATGGTGTTGCGCGAGCGGCGCCGGTTCAGGGCGCCGCGGGGCTGACCGCGGCCGCCCGCAGCGGCGCCGTCGCGAACTCGGCCATGCCCTGCTCGAACCCGACGCGGGCCGCGAAGCCCAGCTCGGCGCGGATCCGGTGCGGCGAGCAGAGCACGTGGCGCACGTCGCCCAGCCGGAACTCGCCGGTCACCGTCGGCGGCAGGTCTGCGGATATCCGCTGCGAGAGCACCGTCGCCATCTCGCCGACGGTGTGCGGGACGCCGCTGGCCACGTTGTAGGCCCGCCAGCCGTCCTGCTCGGCATCGAGCGCCAACAGGTTGGCCGCCGCCACGTCCGAGACGTGCACGAAGTCCCGCCGCTGCCGTCCATCCTCGAACACGCGCGGCGGCCGGCCGCCCTCGAGCTCGCTGCGGAATATGGCGGCGACGCCGGCGTAGGGCGTGTCGCGGGGCATGCGCGGCCCGTAGACGTTGTGGTAGCGGAGCGATACGACCGAGGCCGGCGTCTCGCGGGCGAAGGCGGCGGTGAGGTGCTCCTGGTGGAGCTTGGTGGCCGCGTAGACGCTGCGCGGGTCGAGCGCTGCATCCTCGCCCAGCGGCTCGGGGGTGAGCGGCCGGTCGCAGACCGGGCAGAGATGGTCGAAGCGGCCGGCCTCGAGCAGCTCGCGGCGACGCGGCAGCACCGGCTGCGGGCCGTGCTCGGGGCAGCGGCCCGGGCTCTCGCCGTAGACAACGCAGCTACCGGCCAGCACCAACCGGCCGGCGAACCGCCTCCGCGCAAGTGCGGCCAGCAGCACGGCGGTGGCGCCGTCGTTGTGATCGACGAACTGCGTGACATCGGCGAAGCCGACGCCCAGCCCGACCATCGACGCCTGGTGTGAGACGGCGTCCACGCCGGCCACCAGGTCCGCGGCCAGGGTCGGGTCGCGGAGATCTCCGGACACATAGCCGGCGGCGGGATTGCGCCCGCCCGGGTCGGCCCCGTGCGCGGACGGGAGCAGGTTGTCGACCACGACCACGTCGTCGCCGCGCGTGGCCAGCGCATCGACCAGATGCGATCCGATGAACCCGAGTCCGCCGGTGACGAGCACGCGCATCCGCGACTTGTATCCCAAAACAGCGGCGGCCCCGCTTAGAACAACGTCTCGTAGAGCAGGAACACGTTGAGGACGATGATGATGCTGGCAGCGCTGTATGCCGCCCAGTTGGTGACCCGCCGGTTGACCAGGTTGCCCATCAGGCCGGGGTCGCGGCAGAAGAGGATCAGCGGGATCAGGGCGAAGGGGATCCCGAACGAGAGGAACACCTGGCTGAGCACGAGGGCACGGGAGGGGTCGTAGCCGATGGCGAGCAGGATCAGGGCCGGGGTCATGGTGATGGCGCGACGCAGGAAGATCGGGATCTGGCGGTGGATGAATCCCTGCATCACCACCTGGCCGGCGAGGGTGCCGACACAAGACGACGACACGCCCGACGCCAGCAGCGCGATGCCGAACACGAGTCCGCTGTGCGCTCCCAGGTAACGGTCGAGATCGTTGAACACCTGGCTCAGATCGTCTCCGACGTTGTACATGCCGCGTGAGTGGAACACGGCCGCCGCGGTGGTCAGCATCGCCATGTTGATCAGCCCCGCGATGCCCATGGCGATCATCACGTCGACCAGTTCGAAGCGAAAGATCTTGCGGCGCGCCCAGGGGGTGGCGCCGACGATCCGGTTCTGGGTGAGTGCAGAGTGCAGGTAGATGACGTGCGGCATCACGGTTGCGCCGAGGATGCCGACCGCCAGCAGCACCGACTGAGAACCGTCGAAATGGGGAACCAGCGTGCCGCGGCCGACGCCGAGCCAGGAAGGATTCGCGTGCAGCACCTGGAGGCCGAACGCGGCGACGATCACCCCAACAAGGATGCTGATGGTTGCCTCGAAGCGCCGGAATCCCCTGGCTTGCAGCGCCAGGATCGCGAATGCGATCACGCCGGTGATGAGCCCGGCGGTAAAGAGCGGGAGCCCGAAGACGAGGTTCAGCCCCAGCGCGGCGCCGACGAACTCGGCCAGATCGGTGGCCATCGCTATCAGTTCCGCCTGCAACCAGAGCGCCACGACCATCTTCGACGGGAACCGGTCGCGGCACACCTCCGGAAGGTTGCGACCGGTGGCGATGCCGAGTTTCGCGCTCATCGACTGGATCAGCATCGCCATCAGGTTCGCTGCCACCACGACCCACAACAGCATGTATCCGAACTGGGCTCCTGCGGCCATGTTGGTGGCGAAGTTGCCCGGGTCGACGTACGCGACGGCGGCGATGAACGCGGGCCCGAGAAACGGCATTGCTCCACGCAGCCCGCCGCGCTCTCCTGCCAGCGATCGCTCGGCCGCCCGCAGGACGCGGGCCTCTCCAGGGAGCGCATCCTCGGCGCCGATCACGTGCCGAACCGGGTCCGCGGATTCCGGCGCAGCTGCCGCCGGCGGCCGGCTCTCCACATCTCTTCGGTGCGGCTGCCGCGGCGACCGATCACTCAACAGCCGAGACAGCCGGCTCACGCCACCTCGATGCGCATCGAAGCGCCAACCGGCCGCCGATCGCGTGCGTGTGATCGCCGAAGCGAACCATCAACGGGCCATCGAACGGCTGCCGCTCGATCACCTCGCAGCCGTCGCCGGGCGCGATGCCCAGGTCAGCGAGGTAGGAGAGCATCGCCGGGTCGGCGTCGGAAACTCGCACGAACCGGCCGCGGGCGCCGACTCCCAGATCCGTGAGCCGTTCGGTCGGTAGCTCGTCCATCTCCAGCTCAGCCGATGGGATCGGGTCGCCATGCGGATCGCGAGCCGGGTGCCCGAGCTTCTCGGCGATCCGCTGCTCGAGTGCCGCGGAAACCACGTGCTCCAACACCTCCGCCTCGGCGTGCACCCGGTCCCAGGGCATGCCCAGCTCCTGGACGAGAAAGGTCTCGAGCAGGCGGTGACGGCGAATCACCTCGAGCGCGACCCGCCGCCCCCGTGTGGTCAGCCGCACGCCGTGGTATGGGGTGTGCTCGACCAGGCCGGCTTCGGCAAGCTTTCGCACCATCGCCGATGCCGATGGGGGAGATACGGCCAGCCGCTCCGCCAGCGCATTCGTGGAGACGCTCTCGCCGCGACGCGACTCCAGCGCGTAGATGCCTTTCACATAGTCCTGTGATGCGACGGAGACAGGGTTTAGATCTTCCATCAACCTGATTCTAGCCAAGACTAAACTCTCCTGTGGTAGGGTTGGGGCCGGGTACGACGGCCGCAGGGCTACCGTTGGCTGGTGCCCATCGTGATCGAGACGGTCGGTCTGACGAAGGTCTACGGCGCGACGCGGGCCGTGTCCGATCTCGAGTTGGCGGTGGACGCGGGGCAGGTGTTCGGCTTTCTCGGGCCAAATGGCGCCGGGAAGACGACCACGATCCGGTTGCTGCTGGCGCTGCAGCGGCCGACGAGCGGGCGGGCGCAGGTGTTCGGCCTCGACTGCCGGTCCGACCAGGTCGAGATCCACCGCCGGGTCGGGTATCTGCCCGGGGAGCTCGAGCTGTACCCGGGGATGACCGGGTCGCAGCACCTGGACTGGTTCGGGCGTGCGAGAGGAGTCGATCGGACGTTGGTTGACGAGTTGGTGGAGCGCTTCGGGGTCGTGCTGGACCGGCCGTCGCGGCAGCTGTCGAAGGGGAACCGGCAGAAGCTGGGACTGGTGATGGCGCTCATGCACCGGCCCGATCTGCTGCTGCTGGACGAGCCGACGTCCGGCCTGGACCCGTTGATGCAGCGAGAGTTCGAGGCGGTCGTGCGTGAGATCGTGGCCGAGGGCAGGACGGTGTTCCTGTCCTCGCACGAGCTCGACGAGGTGCAGCGCCTGGCGGACCGGGTGGCGATCATCCGGTCGGGAACGCTGGTCGCGACCGACAGCGTCGAGCATCTCCGCCAGAGCGCGCCGCAGCGGGTCGAGGTGCGGTTTCGCGATTCGGTCAGCCCGTCGCTGTTCGCCGGCATCGAGGGGGTCGTGGTCGTGGCGGCCGACGGAACGCGGCTCACGCTCCAGGTGAGCGGCGCCATCGCTCCGCTGCTGCGTGTGATAGCCGAGCGGGATCCGGTCGACCTGGTGGTGCGGCACGCCGACCTCGACGAGCTGTTTCTCGACTTCTATGGCGGGCAGGACGCGGGTGCGCACCCAGATCACCCGGCTTGACGTCGCCGCCAAACGGCGCAGCCTGCTGGCCTACTCAGCCGGCATGGCGGTGTATACGCTCGTGGTGGTGGCGCTCTACCCCTCGTTCAAGGGCTCGACGTCACTCGACAAGTTCATCCGCGACGACCCGACCGGGGCCGCGCTGTTCGGTGTCACCGGCACCATCTCCTCATCCGGCGGCTGGCTCAACGGCAACATCTATGCGAACTTCTTCCCCCTCGTGATGCTGCTGGTGACCGTCGCGTACGGCGCGGCTGCGCTGGCCGGACAGGACGAGGACGGGACGCTGACCCTGATCGTGACGCTCCCCATAAGGCGCAAGGACGTGGTCGTCGGGAAGGCGGTAGCGATGGCCTTCCAAGCCCTGATTCTGGCGGCCGTGGTCGCAGCGTGCGTCGCCGCCGGGCACTGGTTCGATCTCACGACCAGCCTCGGAAACATCGTCGCATGCGCGCTGGCGGTGGCCGTGCTGGGCGTCGACTTCGGCCTGATCACGATGGCGGTGGGCGGCCTGACCGGTCGGCGCGGGACGGCGATCGGAGTTGGAGCGACCGTTGCGGCGGCGTCCTATCTCCTGAGCTCGCTGGCACCGGTCGTCTCCTGGATCCGGCCGGTGAGATACCTGTCGCTGTTCTACTGGTCGGTCGGCGACAACCAGATCACGAGCGGTGTCACGATCGTCGATTTCGCCGTCATGCTGGCGGTCGGGCTCTGCGCGCTGTACGCGGTGATCCGCGCATTCCGGCGTCTCGACCTCCACTGACAGGCCGCAACGCGGCGATTGCCACTGCGGAGGGGCTACGTCTGCGGCGGCTCCTGGTAGATGCCGAACACGTTGCCGCCGGGGTCGCGGAAGCGGGCCGTGAGCTCGCCCGGGTCGCCGCCGATCGCCCGCACGATCTCGCCGCCGGCGTCCGTCACCGCCCGGCAGGCGGCCTCGGCGTCGTCCACCATCACGTACACCAGCGGCCCCGGCTCGCTCATCGCGGGCCGCCCGGTCACGAACGCGCCGCTGACCTGGCCGGTGGTGTCGTCGAAGGCGGTGGCGCCGTCGCCGCGGGTGCGGATCGACCAGCCGAACACCTCTCGGTAGAACGCGGCCGACGCCTCCACGTCGCCGGTCGGGATCTCGACGTAACAGATCTTGCCGTTGGTGGCGGACGGTGGCATGGCGGCTCCTCAGGTCGGTGATCCGATTCTGCCAGAGCGCCGCCGCCAGCCGATCCGCTAGGTTCTGGATCCTTGTCGACAGGAGGGCAGCGAGCAGATGGCAGAGGTGGTGACGCTTCGGGAGGCGGTCGCCGAGCTGGTGGCCGACGGCGACACCGTCGCCCTGGAGGGCTTCACGCACCTGATCCCGCACGCGGCCGGCCACGAGCTGATCCGCCAGCGCCGCCGCGGCCTGACGCTGGTGCGGCTGACGCCCGACGTGATCTACGACCAGATGATCGGCATGGGCTGCGCCGAGCGCATGATCTTCTCGTGGGGCGGCAACCCCGGGCGTCGGCTCGCTGCACCGCTTCCGCGACGCCGTCGAGTCGGGCTGGCCGGTGCCGCTCGCGATCGAGGAGCACTCGCACGCCGGCATGGCCGCCGCCTACGCAGCCGGGGCCGCCAACCTGCCGTTCGGCGTGCTGCGCGGCTACGCCGGCACCGACCTGCCCGGGCACACCGCCTCGGCCGCCTGGGTGGAGTGCCCGTTCACCGGCGAGCGGCTGGCCGCCGTGCGCGCGCTGCGGCCCGACGTCGCGATCGTCCACGCCCAGCAGGCCGACCGCGCCGGCAACGTGCAGCTGTGGGGCATCAGCGGCGTCCAGAAGGAGGCGGTGCTGGCCGCGCGCCGCTCGATCGTGACGGTCGAGGAGGTGGTCGACGAGCTGGCGCCGCGGCCGGGCGCGGTGGTGATCCCGACCTGGGTGGTGACGGCCGTCGCGCGAGACGCCGGGCGGCGCGCACCCGTCCTACGCGCACGGCTACTACGACCGCGACAACCGCTTCTACACGGCCTGGGATGCGATCAGCCGCGACCGCGAGCGGTTCACGGCCTGGATGCAGCGCCACGTGCTGGACACCGCCGACGTGCGCGAGTACGCCAGCCTGCTGCGCGAGGGGTCGCCGGCATGAGCGGGGACGGCCACACCGCCGAGGAGATGATGGCGGTCGCGGCCGCCCGCCGGCTGCGCGACGGCGCCAACTGCTTCGTCGGCATCGGGCTGCCCAGCCGCGCCGCCAACCTGGCCCGCGCCACCCACGCCCCCGGCTGCGTGCTGATCTACGAGAGCGGCACGATCGGCGCCAAGCCGCGGCACCTGCCGCTCTCGATCGGCGACGGCGAGCTGGCCGAGACCGCCGACCTGGTGGTGTCGGTGCCCGAGATCTTCAGCTACTGGCTGCAGGGCGGCCGCATCGACGTGGGCTTTCTGGGCGCGGCCCAGATCGACCGCTACGCCAACCTCAACAGCACCGTGATCGGCGAGTACGAGCACCCCAAGGTGCGGCTGCCGGGCGGGGGCGGCGCACCCGAGATCGCCGCGTCCTGCAAGGAGACGCTGGTGATGCTGCGCCACTCGTCGCGCGCGTTCGTCGAGCGGCTCGACTTCCGCACCACCGTCGGCTACGGCGACGGGCCGGGCGCGCGCGAGCGGCTGGGCCTGCAGGGGCGGGGGGTGAGCGCCGTGATCACCGACCTGGGCGTGCTCGAGCCCAATCCGGCGAGCTGCGAGCTGGTGCTGCGCCAGGTGCACCCGGGGGTGGAGGTGGCCGACGTGGTGGCCGCCACCGGGTGGCAGCTGCAGGTGGCGGAGCGGGTCGAGGTCAGCCCGGCGCCGACCGAGGCCGAGCTGGCGGCGCTGCGGGCGCTGCGGACGGCGGAGGAGTCGTGAGCCGGGCCGTGATCCTGTCGGCGGTGCGCACGCCGATCGGGCGCTACGGCGGCGCGCTGTCGGGCGTGCGGCCCGACGACCTGGCGGCGATCGCGGTGCGGGCGGCGGTCGACCGGGCCGGGGTCGATCCGGCCCAGATCGAGGACGTCTACCTGGGCTGCGCCAACCAGGCCGGCGAGGACAACCGCGACGTGGCGCGGATGGCGGTGCTGCTGGCGGGGCTGCCGCAGTCGGTGGCGGGGGTGACGATGAACCGGCTGTGCGCGTCGGGTCTGGCGGCGGTGGTGTCGGCCTGCCACGCGGTGGTGGCCGGCGACGGCGACCTGTTCGTGGCGGGCGGGGTGGAGTCGATGAGCCGGGCGCCGCTGGTCACGGGCAAGCCGGACAAGGCGTTCCCGCGCGGCGACCGCACGATGTACGACACGACGCTCGGCTGGCGCTTCCCGAACCCGCGCATGGAGGCGATGTTTCCGCTGGAGAGCATGGGCGAGACGGGCGAGAACGTGGCCGAGCAGTGCGGGGTGGCGCGCGAGGATCAGGACGCGTTCGCGCTACGCTCGCAGCGGCGCTGGGCGGAGGCGCAGGCGGCCGGGCGGTTCGCGGACGAGCTGGTGGCGGTGGACGAGGTGGAGGTCGATGAGCACCCGCGGCCGGACACGAGCGCCGAGCGGCTGGCCGACCTGAGGCCGATCTTCCGCCAGGGCGGGTCGGTCACGGCAGGGAACTCGAGCGGGATCAACGACGGCGCGGCGGCGCTGGTGATCGCGAGCGAGGAACGGGCGGCGGCGCTGGGGGCGGAGCCGCTGGGCGCGGTTCTGCGCGAGCGCCGTGGCGGGCGTGGATCCGCGGGTGATGGGGATCGGGCCGATCCCGGCCGTGCGCAAGCTGCTGGGGCGGGCGGGGGTGGGGGTGGAGGAGATCGACCTGGTCGAGCTGAACGAGGCGTTCGCGTCGCAGAGCGTGGCGGTGGTGCGCGAGCTGGGGCTCGACCCGGAGCGGGTGAACGTAAACGGCGGCGCGATCGCGCTCGGCCATCCGCTGGGGATGAGCGGCGCGCGGCTGGTGGTGTCGCTGCTGCACGAGCTGCGGCGGCGGCAGGGGCGCTACGGGATCGCGACGCTGTGCGTGGGCGTGGGGCAGGGCCAGGCGGCGCTGTTCGAGCGCGTCGGCTGAGCGGCCGGGGCGCGCCCGTCACGGCGCGGTCACGGCGCTGTGGCGCAACACGTGCGTCTGGCACCGGTGTTGCACGAATTCCGATAGCAAAACGGGGTCGCGGCTACGAAATTCGAGCAATTGGGGGCTGTATTCTACGAAATTCGTAGAATCGGGCGCAACACGGGTGCCAGGCGCCGGTGTTGCATTCGGGTTGCATCCGGACGTCCATGCGATGGACACAAGCCGGCTTTCGGAAATTTCACAAAGCCCTGCAATTCGCGCTATTCTGGGGGTCGTCCTGAAGAGCCTTACCCCCTCATCAGGACACGCTAAGTAGAGGCGTGCAGGTCTGCACGTTCGCCCCGGTGAGCGATCCGCGCACCGGGGCGCGGCGTATCTGGGGGCAAGTCGGCCAGCGCACCGGCGCCGGCCGTGGGTTCGCAGCGCCTCGTAGTCGCGCTGGTTCTGGTCGGCGTAGGCCTCGGCGAAGACCGCCAGCGCCTGCCCGCAGAGGTCGGCGTGGCGCCGCATCGTGCCGGGCGCCATCGTATCCACGCCGGTCGAGCCCAGCCGATCCCAGACCACGCGCGAGTACCACGCGTCGATCGCGCCGAAGTTGGCGAGGCGGGCGTCGCGCAGAGCTGCGTCCAGAGGCTGGTACCTTGCCCTTGGCAAGGCGATCCCGCAGCGAGAGGTACGTGGAGCCTCCTGACACATGCGCCCGGCAGGATTCGAACCTGCGACACGTGGCTTCGAAGGCCACTGCTCTATCCCCTGAGCTACGGGCGCGGCCCGCTGATCGTACTTGCCCGCGAGGCCGCTGGACCGGGGAGGCGACTAGCCGCCGCGGTAGGGGTAGGGCAGCGGTCGCGAGCAGGTCGCGCCCGGCTGGGCCTTCTGTGAGCACGCGACCTTGGTGAAGCCGGTCATCTCCGTTCGGAGTGCACGTCGCGGCCGCTGGAAAAAGTGGCCCGTCGGTGGAGGCTCCACGCCACCGACGGGCCCTATCAGAGGGGGTCGCTTTCCGTGCCGACCTCGGCCGGCAGGACGACTCCGCCTGGCGATCCTACGCCGCGGATGTTAGGAGAATGTGCGTGCGCCGTGAACTGGGATGCCCCCGGAGGCGACACGGCGCACGCCACCGATCGTCCTCGGGGAGCCGCGACCGGTGACGCCGCGGCGAACCCGGGGCTTGGAGCCAGCGCCGCGGCGTGGTCCCAGCATCCGTGCCTCCGCGCCGCTGGTCAAGGGTCCCAGTGGAAGGCCCGCCGACTGCTCCCGTGGCACTCGGCGGGCCTTGATTCTTGGACAGGCTGCCCGATGCGCGCACGGACAGTGCTTGTGTCCGCCTGCAGCCTACGCCTATCGGCCTGACGCTGCGGTTAAGATTCCGTCTCGATGAGCCCCGTGATCGACGTCGAAGAGCTGCGCACCAGTGTCACCACGCACCTGATGGAGGGCCATGCCTACGGCGCCGGCGTCTCGTTCTTCCTGATCGAGTACCCGCCCGGCCGCGGCAACAGCCTGCACCGCCACCCCTACGCCGAGGTCTTCATCGTGCAGGAGGGCGAGGCGCTGTTCACCGTCGGCGACAGCGAGGTGCCAGGCCCCGCCGGCAGCGTGGTCGTGGTGCCGGCCGGCGATGCCCACCGGTTCCAGGCGGCCGGCGAGGGCACGCTTCGGATGACCTGCATCCACGCCGCCGGCGAGATGCAGACCGAGTGGCTGTAGCCGGCTTAGTACTGCTCTTCGGCCAGCGCGTCGAGCGTGGACGCGAGCAGCTTCGTCAGCTCCTCGAGGGTCTTCTCGAGGTGCTTCTTCCAGAACCGGCGCTCGCGCCGCTTGGCGGCCGAGCCGGACTCCAGGCCGCAGATGCGGGCGGCGTCGGCCATCGCCATGATCTTCATCACGCTGGGCGCGGTGCGGTTGCTGGTCAGCACCACATGCAGCTCCTCCCGCAGCTTCAGGAACTCGAGCGGGCTGATCTCGGCGCGCTGACCAAGGGTGTCGAGCACCCCGTCGATCACGGCCAGGTTCTCGGCCTCGTACCGGTACGCGTCGGACGCTGCGTAGGCAAGTTCGAGTGCTGGATCCTTCATCACGACAGATATCGGCCTACAAGCGTGGGTGCTTGAGACCGCTCAGGCGGCGTGCGTCATGCGGCAGAAGCAGGAGCTGCGCACCGGCACCGTCGCCTGGGCCAGCGCCAGCTGCAGCCGCGGCCGCACGATGTCCGCCTCGGCCTGCTTGCCGAGGCGGGTCAGGCACTCGTGGAACCCGTGCAGGCTCCACACGTTGTCGGGGTGCTGGCAGGGCCGGCTGAGCGTCGAGTCCAGACCCAGGTCGGCACGGTAGACGGCCTCCGCCTGCTCCACGTGGCCCTGCTCGAGCAGCAGCGCGCCCAGCGCGTGGCGGGTCGGCTGCATCCATGCCCAGGGCTCGTCGTAGAGCATGTTGTCGTCGAGCTCGACCGAGCGGCGCAGGTGCGTGAAGGCGGCGTCGTAGCGGCCGCGGCGGTACTCGATCTCGCCGTCCAGCATCTCGGCGGCAACGGCCAGCGCGTCCAGGCAGGTGTTGTTGAACAGGTAGCGGGTGTCCGGCACGCGGGCGTACGCCTCGCGGAACCGGCGGCGCTGTTCGTCGGCCGCGGCCAGGTCACCGGTGGCAGCGTGCGCGACGCCCTTGGCGTAGTGCAGCATGGCGGTGGTGACGCAGTAGAGCTCGGCGTCGTCGGGGAGCGGCTCGGCCAGGATCTCGTCCCACATGCCGAACCGCACCAGCACGTGCAGGCGCATCGGAACGAACCCCTCCAGCCAGTCGGCCATCACCGGCACCTCGATCCGCAGCAGCTCCTCGGTCAGCGTCGCCCGCAGCTCGGCGGCCGCCTCCAGCGCCGGCTCCGGCTGGCCCAGGAACATCGCGCCGTAGATGGTGAAGTGGTAGTCGTGGCAGCGGTAGAGGGTGTAGAAGTTGAGGGCGCCCTCGCGCTCCAGGAACTTGCGGTCGGCCACGATCGCGCGCCGGTTGCCGGTGACCACGTCGCGGTAGTTGCCGCAGAGCACGTCGATGTGGGTGGGCATGTGCACGAGGTGGCCGGCGTCCGGGACGAGGTCGCGCAGCTGATCGGCGGCGCGCAGGGCACGCTCCGGGAAGGGCGACATCTCCATCGTGTGCACGTACATGTGCAGCAGGCCGGGGTGGGGGCGAGTGCCGTTCGAGGCGGCGATCGCGCCCTCAAGCACGGCCATCGCCTCGGCCGTGTCGGCGCCCTCGGCGGGTTCGCCGGTCTGCAGGTCCCAGAGCAGCCAGGGCGTGCGGCCGATCAGCGCCTCGGCGAACAGCGAGGCCACGTCCTGGTCGTCGCCGAACTCGACGTAGACATGGCGCATGGCGGCCGCGTACTCGTCGCTCCAGGGTGCGCAGTCCTCGGCCGGCGTGTCCTCGGGAAAGCGCGCCCGCAGCGCCCCGATCAGCGCGCGCTCGACCGGCGTGCCGGCGGCGGCCAGCTCGGAGGCGCTGGCGACGGCGGCGTGCGCGGTGGCCACGGCGTCGGTCAGCTCCTCCGGCTCGAAGGCGTCCCAGTTCTTGTTGTAGTTGGGGCCGATCGCGTAGGCGAGGCCCCAGTGCGCCATCGCGCAGGCGGGGTCGGCCGCGATCGCGTGCTGGAAGCAGCGGACGGCCTCCTCGTGGTTGAAGGCGTAGCACCAGGTGAGGCCGCGGTCGAACCAGGTCTGGGCGTCGTCCGACGTGGTGGTGACGGGGCGGCCGAAGCCGCCGAGGTCGTAGTACTCGTCGTGGAGCATGGTGAACTGCCGATCATACGCTGCGCGAGGGGGTGATCTCGGCGAAAACGCCGCGGCTGCCGGCGGCGGCGTCGCGGATCGCGAACGGCGCGGTGTTGGTGATGTTGGTCGGCAGGTCGTCGACCGCGAACCAGGCCACCTCGCTGATCTCGCCGTCGGTGCCGGGGTGGGGGACGCCGCTTTGGATCGTCCCGCGGAAGATGAAGCGCAGGCCGTGGCGTCGGCTGCGCAGGCTGTAGAGGCCGACCAGGTGGTCGAGGGTGACCTCGACGCCGGCCTCCTCGGCGACCTCGCGGACGGCGGCCTGCTGCGGGTTCTCGTCCGGCTCGAGGCGGCCGCCGGGCAGGCCCCAGCGACAGCCGCCGTAGGTCTGGTGCACGAGCAGCACGCGGCCCTTGGAGTCGAACAGCACGACCGCCGCAGCCAGGGTTGGGCCGTGGGGCTGGTCGTCGGGGATCAAGGGTGACCGGTGGGACTCGAACCCACGACCTCCTGGACCACAACCAGGGGCTACCACCAGCTGAGCTACGGCCACCGCGTGCCCTCAGGATACCGGTATCGGCAAACGGCCGCCCTGTTCGCCCGATTCTCGGCCGGCGCGGAGGCAACGAGCAGCCCCTGATAGAGAGGTGCCGGGCACCGTTCCATCACCCGTGACAGCGGTGTCGCGGCAGTCACGCGCTGGTCACGGCTGTTACGACGTAGCCCGGCACCGTTCCATCACCCGTGACCAGCGCGTGACGCTGCCGTGACGGCCTCCGGTCAGGCGGCGAAGCTGTCTGACTGCTGGTTCTCGCCCTCGGTGTAGTCGGCGCTGGTCGCCTGCTGGAGCAGCTCGTGGTCGAGCACGAACCGGCGCATCAGCTGCTTCTCCTGCTCGGTGCGGTCCGGCTGCTCGGCCAGGTCCTTGACCCGATCGACGATCGCGCCCGGCTCCAGGAACGGCCGCAGCCGCCGATGATCCAGCCGGTTCTCGACCCGCGGCCCGCGCGCGCTCGCGCTCGGCTGCCCGGCGCTGCGCATGAACGGCTGCAGGAACGCGACCAACCCCTCGTCCGTCTCGATCGAGCGCGACACCCACGCCCGGCACTCGCCGCGGTTCCAGCTCGCCCAACAGGTCAGCGCGTCGCCCATCTTGGGGGCGCCCAGCAGGCTGCCGCCCTCGGCCTCGTCGCGCACCGCCGTCAGCGCCAGGTTCTCGACCTGCGCCAGCTGCGACAGCGTCACCAGCGTCTCCGCGCCCTCCGTCCACTCGCCGCCATACTTGCCGTGCTGCTGGCCAAGCATGATCACGATGTCGGTCGTGGTCGCGATCGAGCCGCCACTGCCGATGCCCTCCTCCAGCAGCGACACGCGCTCGTCTTGCTCCACCTGCAGCAGCAGCCGCCGCACGATCCGGCGCAGGTGCTGCCAGATGTCGATTTCCAGCCGCCCGCTCTCCTCGCGCCGCAGCAGCTCGTTCGCCGCCTGGAACAGCGCCCGCATCGCCGCCTCCATCTCCTCGCGCTCGCCGCTCTCCCCGATGTGGTTCTCGAGCCGGCTCAGGAACGCCTGCAGCCGCTGCGGCGCGTCCGGGCCGGGGTCGCGCGCCAGCTCGATCAGCGTGGCCGCGAACTGGTTCGTGTCGCCGAAGTGCTCCAGCTTCGACGCCAGGTCGGCGTTCGAGATGCCGCCGCTCGGGATCGCCAGCTGGAAGTAGACCGGGAACGTCTCCTCACTGGCCACCAGCAGCAGCGTCCGCCACGTGTCCTCCGGCATCGACGCCAGCACCCGCGCGCCGAGGATGTCGCCCAGCCGCGGGAACAGCCGCATCAGCAGGTTCGTGGCGCGCGAGCGGTCTTCCTCCGACAACTGCTCGCCCCAAGCCTCGTGGTAGCGCTTGGTCTCGCCCAGCGACCCGTCCTCGTCGCGCCGGGCGGTGACCGGCAGCAGGAACGCCGACGGCCGCCGCCGCACCGCGTCGTAGGCGACGGGGCAGAACAGCCGCAGCGTCTCGAGCGCCGTGAAGTCGATCGGGTTGACCTCGCCCCTGACCGCCGCGTACGTGGCCGTGGTCGCGTTTACCAGTCGGACAACGTCGCGCGGGGTGCGTAGAAAGGGATCGATCGCGTGGGTGCAGATGTCGATCCAGTAGTCCGGATGCACCAGTCCGCCCTCGCGGGCCTCGGCCAGCAACGACTCAATCCGGTCGACGAACATCTGCTGCAGCAGCGCACGGTCGGCCAGCGGCAGGTCGATCTCGAGCTGCAGCGTCTTGTCGATCCCCTCGCCGCTGACCAAGTCACGGCTGAGCGAGATCACGAACACCAGGTTGGCGATCGGGGCGGCCGACGCCAGCAGCCGCAGCAGCTCCGCGAGGCGATCCGGCACCAGCCGGTCGGCGTCGTCGATCAGCACCACCACGCGCTTGTCGCCGGAGCCGAGCGTCGAGGCCACCTTCGTCAGCAGCGCGGATATCTGCGTGGGGTCGGGAAGCTGGTCGGCGCTGGATCCGAGCGCGGCCGATGCCAGCAGCTGCACGAACCGCTGCTCCAGATCGGCGCCGCCGGACAGCAGCCACGGGTTCCAGTCGACCACCGTCCACTTGGCGGCTGCCGGGTGCGCGCGCAGCGCCGCCCGAGTCAGGTTGAGCGCGGTCGTGCGCCCGCCGCCGGGGTCGCCGTAGAGGCCGACCGTGATCCCGTCCTTGGGGGATAGCGTCGCGATCACCGAGGCCAGGTGTGCCGCAAAGACAGCATGGCCGAGCGCATCGGCCGACGCGTCGCTCAGCGGCCGATCGGGTGACAGCTCCGAAGCGTGTGTGGGCGTTTCGATGTGCGGCCTCGCGATCCAGTTTTCCAACCTTCCTCATCGGCGCAATGGTGCCGGGTCTTGATCGAAATCGCCGGAGGATCGAATAACCTGCTCCAGACACGCGCGGGCGTGGCGGAATTGGTAGACGCGCCGGCCTTAGGAGCCGGTGGCTTCAGGCCGTGGAGGTTCGAGTCCTCTCGCCCGCATCGGCCGAGAGTTTGGCCGAATCTCCTGCGCGGGGCACTGAGGGTAGGGTGAGCACCAACTCCCGAGCCGAAGACGTCGCTGCCGTGTCCTCCACCGTTGGCCTCGCCTCCGGCAAGATCGCCGTGGGCGAGACACCGCGCAATGTCGTGCTGGACGTGCCGTTCCGCGTGATCGCGAAGGTGCTGTTCTCGGTATTCGTATTCACGATCGCCGTGTCGCTGCTGGCGAGCGTCCGCAGCGTCCTGGTCTGGGTCGGCCTGGCCCTGTTCATCGCCGTCGCGCTAAACCCGGCGGTCGTCCAGCTCGAGCGCGTGATGCGCCGCACGTGGGCGGTGGTGACCGTGTTCCTGGCGTTCGTGGTCGGCCTGCTGGCGGTGCTGGCACTGCTGGTCGCGCCGTTCGTCGGGCAGATCGACCGCATTCCGGAGAGCGCCCCACAGGCCGCGAACCGCCTGGCGAGAAATCCGCTGATCCATCGTCTCGACCAGCACTACCAGGTCATCGATAAGGTCAAAGCACACGCGTCCGACCTGCCCGACGTCGTGTTCGGTGCCGCCGGTACGGTTGTGAGCGGCGTGGCTGCGACGGTGACCGTGCTGTTTCTTGCGGCCTTCGTGCTGTTCGAGCTGCCGCAGATCAACGAGCTGATCCTGTCCCAGCTGCGACCCAAGGGGGCCGAGCGCGCCTGCGAGATCGGCGGGCACATCAACCGCACGGTCGGCGGCTACGTCGCCGGCAACCTGCTGATCTCCGTGATCGCCGGCGTCGTCGCCGCGCTCACGCTGTGGATCCTCCACCTCCCCTACGCGCTGACGCTGGGGGTGGTGGTGGCGATCGGCGACCTGGTGCCGCTGGTGGGCGCCACCATCGCGTCGATCCTGGTGATCGCGGTCGCGTACTTCGCGGGTGGCACCACCGATGGGATCATCGTGTTCGTCGTGATCATGGTCTACCAGCAGATCGAGAATCATCTGATCCAGCCGGCCGTCTACCGCCGCACGGTGCAGATGCCGGCACTGGTGGTGCTGATCGCCGTGCTCACCGGCGCGGCGCTGCTGGGCATCCTCGGCGCGCTGATCGCGATCCCGATCGCGGGCACCATCCAGGTGGTGGTGAAAGACCTGCTGCGCGAGCGGGCCGAGCGCATCAGCGCTCAGGAGCCGGGCGCGGCGTCTGGCTGACCGCCCCGTTCGGGGCGGCGACATGCCCGGCCGCTTCCGGCGCCTTGAACCCCGACGCCATCGCGCCCATGGCCTGCGTCAGCTCGGCTCGGGACGATCCAGATCTTGTTGGCCCCCGGCCGCGATCTGCGGCAGCGCCTGCAGGTACTGGTACGCCAGCACCTTCGAGCGGGATTGGCGGCGTGGATCGCGTTGAACACGGTACTCGATGGCCTTGGCCTGGCCCTCGGCCTGCAGCATCTGGGACTGCCGCTCACCGTCGGCGCGCAGGACGTGCGGACTGCTTCTCGCCCTCGGCGGTGAGGATCTGCGACTGCTTGACGCCCTCGGCGGTCAGGATCGCCGCCCGCCGGTCCCGCTCGGCCCGCATCTGCTTCTCCATCGAGTCGCTGGATGCTCGGCGGCGGCTCGATCGCCTTGATTCGACGCGGGTGACCTTGATGCCCCACTGGCCCGTGGTCTCGTCGAGCACCCCGCGACAGGTCGTCGTTGATCTCGTCGCGGCGAGGTCAGCGCCTGCTCCAGGTCAAGCGAGCCGATCAGGTTTCGCAGAGTCGTCACGGTCAGCTGCTCGATCGCCTGGAGGTAGTCGGCGATCTCGTAGGTGGCCCGACCGCGCGTCGGTCGACCTGGAAGTAGATGACGGTATCGATGCTGAGACACGAGGTTGTCCGAGGTGATCACCGGCTGCGGCGGGAACGACACGACCTGCTCGCGCATGTCGATCATCTGGCGCACGCGGTCGACGAACGGCACCAGGATCACGAGCCCGGGGCTGAGCGTCCGCGGGTAGCGGCCCAGCCGCTCAACGACGCCGGCTCGTGCCTGGGGGACGATACGCACCGTCCGAGCGACCACGATCAACAGCGTAAGAATGCCTATGGCGGCGACGATTGCCTCAATCATTTCGTCCTCCTTACCGCGGTGGGAGAGAACCACACATCGCCTGACCAGGCGTTGGGGTCAGAATCTCCCGCCGGCCGAGGAGTGGAGCCGACGTGTTACAGAGGGTAGCAGCGTGGGATTGACTATTGCTTTTCGGGACCGGGCAGCAGGGCGCGCCCGTCCACCACCGCTGCAGCGATATCGACCAGCTTCCGGTTCGCGCTGCGAGCATGGGCTCGGAGCATCTCGAACGCCTGCGTCTCGTTCGTGTCGTGTCGCTCCATCAGGATGCCCTTTGCGCGTTCGATCACCGCGCGCCGCCCAAACGCTCCCTCGAGGTTCTGGAACTCGGCGAACCGGCGCAGCACGATGTCGATCGAGTCCTGCAGCTGGTCAGGGTTCGTGTCGGTGATGTACGCGAACACGCCGCGCTTGGCAGCCTCGCCGACGAACACGTGGTCGTCGGTCTCCAGCAACGCGATGACGGGGCACGCGGCCTGGCGGACGATCTCGCCGATCAGCTCCAGGGCATGGTCGGTGCTGTCGCCCAGCCCGACCAGCGCCACATCGGGGTGCTCGCGCTGGGTCACGGCGGCGACCTCGTCCACCTCGATCGACCGCGCCACCACCTCGTGTCCGAGGCCGACGACCACGCTGGTCACATAGTCAAGCCGGTCGCTCCGCTGGTTGGCGATCAGGACGCGGAGGTGCTGATGCTCGGGAGCGTCGTTCACGAAACCCAAGTGTACATCTGGGGAGGGCGCCCCTCGGCACCCTCCCCAGAACGGAGCTCGCTCCGCGGAACGGAGCTAGTGGGCGACGAGCTCGCCGGCCACGCTGTGCGGCTTGGTCATCTCAGGCAGGTTGGTCTGAACCCAATCCTGCGCGACGGTGATCGAAGCCTCGGCGTCGGCCTTCGTCTTGAAGACGCTGATCGACATCACCGCGTTCTGGTCATCCTGCGGAGTCAGCAGCTCGTACGACACGAACCCCTGGGTCTTGCTCAGGATCGGACGCAGCTCGCTGCTGGCCTTGCGGGTTGCGTTCTCCCGCATGGAGGGACCGAGATTCTTATACTCGCGGATCAGGGCATACATAGTCCTGCTCCCTTCCTTGGTGTTGGTCCAGGGGCGTCGGTAGCTGGTTGCTATACGTTACGGCGGCCCTGGGAAACCAGATGGTCGCGCCGTAACCCGAAGCGCAACCTCAAGAGGCGGGAGCCGTCAGAACCAACCTGCGGCCACATCTCGCCGGGGTCGCGCTCCAAGTATCATTGCAGGTCGAGCCGGTAATTACAAATACGAACCGCTCCAATACACAGCATCTTGAAGCCAGGAGGGACTTTTATGCAATTACCCACCGATCGAGCCGTTACGGTTCGCTTTATAGACGGCAAGGAGTTGACGGTGATGGTGCGGGAATCCGACCAGCTCGGCATCCTGGTCGAGTCCGCCGAGGGCCAGGCGCGGACGATCGTGATCCCGTGGAGCGCCATCAATCAGGTCACCTGGCAGTAAAGCGTGATAGAATAAGGCGTCGCGGCCCAACCCTTGCCACGGCGCGCCTGGCCCAAATACTTCGGCCATCCGTGTTGTTTGACTGGTTGAAGGAGGCCTGGGATGCTCTACATTCTCATCATTCTGATCATCGCTGCTGTGGCGTATTACTTGTATCGCCGTCGCATGAACGCCTGACCGGCCGCGTAACAGAACGCCGTCGCGATGGAACATGCGGATAGCGTCGCGGGTTGGATTCACCAGGTGGCAGGTCAGATGCGTTCGATCTCGCTGCCAGATACTGGTGCTCGCGCTGGCGCTGCACACCTGTGAGATGCTCCTGAACGCGTTGGCGTGGCGCAACATCCTGCGCCGTGCATACCCGCGCTCCCACGTGTGCTACCGGGCGATCCTGGGCGGCTACGGCGGCGGAGTCGCGCTCAACTCATTCCTGCCGGCACAGGCGGGGACGGTGGCCATGCTCGGCATCTACCGAGCGGAGATCCAGTCCTCGACCGCCCTCGGCCTGCTGGGAGCGGGCGTCGTGCAGAACGCGTTCTACGCGGTCATCGGCCTGGCTGTCTGCGTCGCCCTGATCGCCACGCAGCAGGGTGCGCTCGATCCCCAGTTCGGCTCGCTGCATGCGCACGCGGTACTCGTCGTGGTCGGTGCGATCGTGCTCGGGCTCGCATTCTGGGCCGTCCATCGCCGGTTTCGCAAGGCCCTCGCGCGGGCCAAGGAGGGCGCGGCGATTCTCGCAGAGCCGCGTGTCTACGCAGCGCAGGTGCTCGTCGTCGAGCTGGCCGCCTACGTGGTGCGAGCGGCGGTGACCGGGCTCTTCATGCGTGCCTACGGGCTGCCCGTGTCGCCGCAGAGCGTGCTGCTTGTCCTGGCCGTCAACTCGGTCTCCTCGACGCTCGCGTTCACCCCCGGCGGCGTCGGAACCCAGCAGGCGCTGGCGTCGGCCGCCCTGCGCAACGTGGCTCCTTCGAGCGCCGTCGCGGCGTTCTCTCTGGGCCAGCAGCTGATCCTGGCCGCGTGGGACATCGTGTTCGGCGCGCTCGCGCTCGCGTCGATCATCGGCTGGAGTGCCACCCGCACGTTCGCCCGCCGGGGTCGTCTGGCCCACTCGGTCTCCTGACGCCGGCACGCCGTACCGGCTGTACGTTCCCTCCTGTGACCCAGCGATCTGAGCCACTTCTCGGCCTACTCGACGCCGACGCGGCTCGTCACGGCGCTGATCTGCCCGGACGCGGACGTCCGCCTCAGCCACGCGGAGCTGGCCGAGCTGGTGGACGGGCTGGCCGGGAAGCTGCAGGCCGCCGGGGTTGGGCCCGGCAGACCGCGTGGCTGTGGTGCTGCCGAACGGGCGTCGAGCTGGTCGCGATCCTGTTCGCGCTGGCCTCGCTGGGCGCTGCCACCGTGCCGCTCAACCCGGCCTACACCGAGCCCGAGTTCCGCTTCTACCTCGACGACCTCGTCCCGCAGCTGCTGCTGATCGGCGAGTCGGCGGCACCGAACGCGCGGGCCGCGGCCGGCTCGATCCCGATCGCCGAGGTGGTCGCCGCCTGCGCCCGGTCGGCCGGTCGACCTGCGCGCCGGCGGCCGCGCGCTCGCCGCTGCCGGCTCGGACGGGGCGGGCGCGCCCGAGCAGATCGCGCTGCTGCTGCACACCAGCGGCACCACCTCGCGGCCCAAGCAGGTGCCGCTGCTGCAGCGCAACCTGACCGCGCAGGCGCGGTCGATCGCGGCCCACTACGGGCTCACCTCCGACGACGTGTCGTTCTGCGCGATGCCGCTGTTCCACGTCCACGGCCTGATCGCCTCGACCCTGGCCCAGCTGGCCGCGGGCGGCACGGTGATCGTGCCCCGCCGCTTCAGCCCGCGCCGGTTCTGGGCGCAGGCGGCGGCCGACGCGGCCACCTGGCTCTCGGCCGGCCCCACGCTGCACCGGATGATCCTGGATCACGCCGCCGAGGCGGATGCGCGCCTGCGGTTCGCGCGCTCGTGCAGCTCCGCGCTGTCGCCTCAGCTGATGCGCGAGGCCGAGGCTCGCTACGGCGCGCCCATGGTCGAGGCCTACGGCATGACCGAGGCCACCCACCAGATCGCCTCCAACCCGCTGCCGCCGGCGGCGCGGTACGAGGGATCGGTGGGGATCCCCGCCGGCGCCGAGTTGCGGATCGTCGACCCGGGCGGCGGCGACGTCGAGCCGGGCGCCGCCGGCGAGGTCGCGATCCGCGGCGCCGGGCTCACCCCCGGCTACCTGAACAACGACCAGGCGAACGCCGAGTCGTTCTTCGACGGCTGGTTTCGCACCGGCGACCAGGGGCGGGTGGACGACGGCTACCTGCGGCTGCTGGGGCGGCTGAAGGAGATGATCATCCGCGGCGGCGAGAACATCTCGCCCTACGAGATCGAGGCGGTGCTGCTCGCGCACCCGCAGGTGGCCGAGGCCGTGGCCTTCGGCGTCGACGACGACAAGTACGGCCAGACCGTGGCCGCGGCTGTTGTCCTGGAAGGCGACGCAGGCGCCGACGAGCTGCGGCGCCACGCCGCGCGCTCGCTGGCGCGCGTTCAAGGTGCCCGACCGCATCCACGTGCTGGACGAGATCCCAAAGACGCCCACCGGCAAGGTGCAGCGTCCGCGGATGGCGGCCTACCTGGGGGGGCAGGGGTGAGGTTCGCGGTGCTCGGCGCGGGCGCGATCGGCGCCTACCTCGGGCGCCGCGCTGGCGCAGGCGGGCAGCGACGTCACGCTGATCGCCCGCGGCCTGCACCTGCGGGCGATGATCGAGCACGGCGTGCGGGTGCAGAGCCCGCGCGGCGACTTCACCAGCCATCCGCCGCCACGGCCGACATCGACGCGCTGGCCGAGGCCGACGTGATCGTGGTCGGCCTCAAGGCCCACAGCCTGCCCGAGCTGGCACCTGCGATCGGCGAGCGCCTGCGGCCGGGTGCCGCGGTCGTGCCGGCCCAGAACGGTCTGCCGTGGTGGTACTTCCAGGGGCAGGACGGCCCGCTCGCCGGCCGCACGCTCGAGAGCGTCGACCCCGGCGGCGTGATCAGCCGCTCGATCGCCACCGAGCGGATCGTCGGATGCGTCGTCTACTGCTCGACCGAGATCGTGGAGCCGGGCGTGATCCGCCACATCGAGGGCACACGCTTCACGATCGGCACGCCCGACGGAGTCGCCACCGAGCGCTGCGGCGAGATCTCCCAGGCGCTGGTCGCGGCCGGGCTCAAGTGCTCGTTCGACGAGCAGCTGCGCCACCAGATCTGGCTGAAGCTGGTCGGCAACGCCGCCTTCAACCCGATCACGACCATTACCCGCTCGACCATGGGTGCGCTGCGCGGCTCGGAGCGTGCGCTGGCCTACATCCGCACGGTGATGGAGGAGTGCGCGGCCGTGGCCGCCTCGGTCGGGGTCGAGCTGCCGATCTCGATCGACCGCCGGCTGGAGGCGGGGCTCGCGGTCGGCGACCATCGCACCTCGATGCTGCAGGACTTCGAGGCGGGCAAGCAGCTGGAGTTGGGCTGCATGGTGGACGCCGTGGTCGAAGTGGCCGCGATGACCGCCACGCCGGTGCCGAACATGATCGCGCTGAGCGAGCTGACCGCGGCGCTCGAGCAGCTCCGCGACGCTGCAGCTTCGTGATCGGCGCGTTACACGCAATCGTGCAACGAAGCTCACGCCGCCGTCACGATCTCATCGCCGGGGGCAACGACTCGCACCGCCGGGCCGCCACCAACATCACGGCCTCGGATGTACGACCGCGCAACCACGCCGGTGCGCGTCATCGCCCGGTAACGACTCGTCACGCCCCTGTGCCGGACCGCCCACGCCGCCCGAGTCGGGGTTTGACTCTGTCAAGAGCGCGCCCGGCGTTGCATGGTCGAGTGAGAGGCGTGACCGACCTTGCGGGCGCGTTACGAGAACGTCACCGGTGGCGGGCGGCCTACTGGTTGAAGGCCATCAGCACCAGCGTGAACAGCCCCAGCAGCACGCCGGCCACGGTCATGGCCAGCGTCCACATCCTGTCGGGCGGCACGAAGTCGCCGTGCATCAGCGCGGCCTCGACCTTCCGCTCGCGGCGCAGCGCGTAGGCGATGCAGGCGATCCCGATGATCGCGAAGCCGGCGCCGATCACCTGGTAGGGCCAGGTGCGCTGGGCGTTGCTCAGCTGCGGCACCACCTTGCCGGCCGCCAGGCTGACCGCCAGCGACGTGAGGCCGGTGCGCCACCAGGCCAGGTAGGTGCGCTCGTTGGCCAGCCGGGTGCGCCTGGTGGCATCCTGGGCCTCGTCGAACCGTCGGCGCTCCTGCATCACGGTGACACTACCAACCGGGCCGACCGCCATCGCCGCGGTGGCGCACCTGTCTGCCTACGACTAAGGTTAGAAGGTCGCCGCGCGCTGCCCTCGTGGCGGCCGCCGACCGCCCGCCCTATGAAGACTCAACTCGAAGAGCTTGATTCCAACCGCGTTCGGCTGATGGTCGAGGTGCCGGCCGACGATGTCGACCACGCCTTCGACCACGCGCTCGACGACCTCTCGCGATCGGTGCGCCTGCCCGGATTCCGCAAGGGCAAGGCTCCCAAGGGCCTGGTCATGCAGCGAATCGGGCGCGACGCCGTGATCGAGGAGGCGCTCGAGCACCACCTGTCGGCCTGGTACCGGCGGGCGGTGGCGGTGTCCGGCATCGACCCGGTCGACCGCCCCACCCTCGACTGGTCGGACCAGCCGGTCGAGGGCGAGACGTTCCACTTCAAGGCCGAGGTCGAGGTGAAGCCGCGCCCCACCGTCAGCTCCTACAAGGGCCTGACCGGCGTGCGCGCGCCCGTCGACGTGCCGCGCGAGGCGGTCGACGGCGAGCTGCAGCGGCTGCAGCTGACCGTGGCCGAGCTGAACCCGGTCGAGCGCGGCGCCGAGCAGGGTGACTTCGCGGTGATCGACTTCGCCGGCTCGATGGACGGCACGCCGTTCGAGGGTGGCAGCGGCACCGACTACGGCATCGAGCTGGGCGAGGGACGCCTGATCGCAGACCTCGAGAACGGCCTGACCGGCATGAAGACCGGAGAGCGGCGCGACGTCGCCGTCACCTTCCCCGCGGACTACCCGGCCGAGCACCTGGCCGGCAAGGAGGCCAGGTTCGACGTCACCATGAAGGACGTCAAGGAGCGGCTGCTGCCCGACCTGGACGACGAGTTCGCCAAGTCGGTCAGCGAGTTCGACACCCTGAAGGAGCTCGAGGCCGACATCACGGCGCGCTTCGAGGAGGCGCTGACCGAGGAGTCCAACCGCATCTTCCGCACGACGGTACTGGACGACCTTGCCAAGCAGCTGACCAGCGAGCTGCCCGAGGCGCTCGTGCGCAGCCGCATGTCGGAGATGACCCGCAGCATGCTGGAGTCGCTGGCGGCGCGGGGGATGGAGATGTCCGACTACCTGCGCCTGACCGGCCAGAGCGCCGAGGAGATCGTCGCCTCGATGCGGCCGCAGGCCGAGGACGGCGTCGCCAAGGACCTGGCGCTGGAGGCCGTTGCCGACTCTGAAAACATCGAGATCACCGACGAGATGATCGAGGCCTTCATCCGCGAGCAGTCCACGCAGGGCGGCGAGAACCCCGACGAGATGGTGGAGCGGCTGATGGCAGACCCGGTCACGCTGACCTCGCTGCGGATTGACCTGCGGCTGCAGAAGGCCCTCGACGTCGTGGTGGAGAACGCCAAGGAGATCTCGCCCGAGCAGGCCGAGGCGCGAGAGAAGCTGTGGACCCCGGAGCAGGAATCCGAGGGCGCGGCCGCAGAAAACCCCAAAGATCTGGACCCCCGGCTCAGCCGAGCCGCCCGGCGAATAGGAGAACCCGAGTGAGCCCACTGATTCCCATGGTGATCGAGCAGACCTCGCGCGGCGAGCGCTCGTTTGACATCTACTCGCGGCTCTTGAACGAGCGGATCGTCTTTTTGGGCACGCCCGTCGACGATCAGATAGCAAACCTGATCGTGGCGCAGCTGCTGCACCTGGAGTCCGAGGATCCCGACAAGGACATCTCGCTCTACATCAACTCGCCCGGCGGCAGCGTCTACTCGGGCCTCGCGATCTACGACACGATGACAGTTCATCAAGCCGGACGTGTCCACCATCTGCGTCGGCATCGCGATGAGCATGGGCGCGCTGCTCCTGGCCGGCGGCGCCAAGGGCAAGCGGATGGCGCTGCCCAACGCCAAGATCCTGATCCACCAGGTCTCGTCCGGGTTCCAGGGCCAGGCCACCGACATCGAGATCCACGCGCGCGAGATCATCGACATCCGCAAGCGGCTGGATCAGATCATCGCCAACCACACCGAGCAGTCGCTGGAGAAGGTCACGCGCGACACCGAGCGTGACTACTTCATGAGCGCCCCCGAGGCGGTCGAGTATGGGATCATCGACCGGGTGATCGACAAGCACTGATGGCACGACCTACCGACACCAACGAGCAGCTGCTCTGCAGCTTCTGCGGCAAGAGCCAGCGCCAGGTCAAGAAGCTGATCGCCGGCCCCGGCGTCTATATCTGCGACGAGTGCATCGATCTCTGCAACGAGATCATCGACGAGGAGCTGACCACACCGGTCCAGCTCGACCTCGACAACCTGCCCCGGCCGCGCGAGATCTGCGACGTGCTGGACGACTACGTGGTCGGCCAGGAAGAGGCCAAGCGCACGCTGTCGGTGGCGGTCTACAACCACTACAAGCGCGTGCAGATGGCCAGCCAGGGCGACGCCGAGGTGGAGCTGGCCAAGTCGAACATCCTGCTGCTGGGCCCGACCGGCTGCGGCAAGACGCTGCTGGCGCAGACGCTGGCGCGGATCCTGAACGTGCCGTTCGCGATCGCCGACGCGACCGCGCTGACCGAGGCCGGATACGTCGGCGAGGACGTCGAGAACATCTTGCTGAAGCTGATCCAGGCCGCCGACTTCGACGTCAAGAAGGCCGAGACCGGGATCATCTACATCGACGAGGTCGACAAGATCGCGCGCAAGGCCGACAACCCGTCGATCACGCGCGACGTGTCGGGCGAGGGCGTGCAGCAGGCGCTGCTGAAGATCCTGGAGGGCACGGTCGCGAGCGTACCGCCGCAGGGCGGGCGCAAGCACCCCCACCAGGAGTTCCTCTCGATCGACACCACGAACATCCTGTTCATCTGCGGCGGCGCGTTCGCCGACCTCGACCGCATCATCGAGCGGCGGATCGGCAAGAACTCGATCGGCTTCGGCGCCGACCTGCGCTCCAAGAAGAACCGCGACACCCAGGAGCTGTTCCAGGACGTGATGCCCGAGGATCTGATCGCCTACGGGCTGATCCCGGAGTTCATCGGCCGGCTGCCCGTGGTGTCGGCCGTGCACCAGCTGAAGCGGGACGACCTCGTCCAGATCCTGCTGGAGCCCAAGAACGCGCTGGTCAAGCAATACCAGAAGTTCTTCTCCTACGATGGCATCGACCTGGTGTTCACCGACGACGCGCTGGGCGCGATCGCCAGCAGTGCGCTGGAGCGGGCCACCGGCGCCCGCGGCCTCCGCTCGATCATCGAGGCGGCGCTTCTGAACGTGATGTTCGACCTGCCGTCGCGCAAGGACGTGAACAAGTGCGTGATCACGCGCGAGACGATCGAGAAGCACATCGACCCGACGCTGGTTGCCGAGGGCGGCCACGCCGTCGACGTCACGGCCGAGCTCGACCAGGAATCCGCCTAGCCGCTTGACGCAGTGCAGGAACTGCGGACAGGTCTGTGGTGGTGGGAGGCCGAGCATCCCGATTGGGTGCCCGAGGACGCGGCCACGGAGGAATGGGGGCCGGAGGTCTCGTCCTACGCGATCGACGACGGCACGCGGCTGCTCCTGATCGACCCGACGGCGCCGCCGGAGCCGGTCGAAGACCTGGCGGCCGGCCGCGAGGTGGTGGTCGTGTTGACGTGCCCATGGCACCAGCGCGACACCCGCAACCTGATCGAGCGGTTCGGCGCGACGCTGCACATGCCACCGCCCGATGACGGCGATCCTGACCCGCTGCCGGGCCAGGTGTTCCGGGCCGGCGAGCGCTTGCCGATCGGCGTCGAGGCCCGCCCGGGGATGGAGCCCAACGACCTGGTGCTGTGGATCGAGGGGCAGGGCGCGCTGGTCGCCGGTGACACGCTGATCGATCGCGGCAACGGGCTCGAGTTCCCGGCCGACTGGGCGAACAAGGGCGTCCCGCCGGAGCAGATCATGGAGACGCTGCGGCCGCTGCTCGACCTGCCGGTCGAGCTGGTGCTGCCGACGCACGGCGCGCCCGCCGATCGGGCCGCCCTGGAACGCGCGCTGTCCTAGCCTCGGCGCACCCGCCTGCGTCTCGAACGAGCCGGAATCGCCAGACCGGTTTCCCCGGCGCGCCGGCCGACCACGATCATCTGGGCCGCTAGCGTTATCGCCAGCATGAGCGGGATCGACGAGGGGGAGGCGGCGAGGGTCGCACCCACGATCGTCGCGGCGGCGATGATGAGAATGCGTGTCACGAGCAAGCCGATCCACCCCGCGATCGTGGCCCACGTCGCGCGTTCCCACAGCTCCCCATCTCGTTCGAACAGCTCGATCGTGCGCCCCCGGATGACGCCGAACCCGACGGACGCCGCCGCGCTGAGGCAGAGCAGCGCGGCCGATGCCGCCGTGACCGGATCGTGCTTCGACGTGCTGTTCAAGATCACGGCTCCGTAGATGCCGAGCCCGATCGGGAAGACCAGCGAGCGCTGCTCGAACCGATCGCTGCGGAGCTGGCGGATGATGAAGAACACGACGATCGCCAGTCCACCGACGACATAGAGCGCGTCTCTCACTGCACCCAACCTCCAAAGCCCGCGATCGCCGTCGGATTCTCGCACACGTGCGGGGCTCTGTCAGCGTCGTTCAGGCCGCGCCGCCGGGACTCTGACCGAGGCGCGCACGCAGCCGGTCGCTGAGCTCGACGTCGTGGGGTAGCTGCCTCAGCTCGCCGGCGTCGACGTCGACACCCTGCGCACGGAGGATCTCCGCGAGCGCGTTCCAGTGGTCGGTCTCCATGTCGTCCTGGGTGCGTCCACCAAACGGCTCGTCCGGCCCCACCACCATGCGCGCGGTTTCGACGATGTCACGTTCCGGCGTGACCGCCCAGAGGTCGTCGATACCGTCCGCCCCGGTTCCGCGCGGCTCCTCGCTCCAGCCGCGATCGTCAAGGAGCAGCAGCCGGCTGCCATCGTCCAATACCGCTTCGTGTCGCGCCGACACCGAGATGCGACGAGGGTCAACGTCCCCATAGGCTCCGCGTGGAGCTGCAGTCCAGCGGCGAGGGTCGACGGGCACCGACACGGGAGTGTCCTCAACGTCACCGTCCTCGCGGACGTCGGCGCGGGTGACGAGACGAATCACTCGCTGCATCAACGCATCCTCGCAAATCGTCGGAGGCGTGAACGGTGCACACCGCTACCGACGGGGGATCGCCAAGCGGCCAAGCTGACCTTGTCGGGCGGAGGCGCCCCGATTTCGTCTGGTCCTCCGTGGTATGGGCGTCGCTGACCAGGGTCGCGTCTCATACCCTCTGGCGAGGGCGCCGGGCAGGGTCGAGCGGACGCACCGCGTTGCGCTCGTGAGCCCCCTCGAGGGCGGCGTTCTGTACGTCGACGACCAGGAGCGCGGTGTTCGGCCGGTGCGGAGGTGTGGTCATGGGCTCCCGAGATTCGCGTAGAGTCGGCCCGGTGCGCAAGTGGCTGCCATTGATCATCCTCGCGTCGGCCCAGTTCATCATGGTGCTCGACTCGAGCGTGATGAACGTCTCCATCTCGCAGATCGTCGAGGATCTGAACACCACGGTCACCGGGGTGCAGAGCGCGATCACGATGTACACGCTCGTGATGGCGGCGTTCATGCTGGTGGGCGCGAAGCTCGGTGACATCCTCGGCCGTGATCGGGCGTTCGGCCTGGGGCTGGGCGTGTACGGGCTCGGCTCGCTGATCACGGCGGTCAGCCCGAACCTCACGGTGCTGCTGATCGGCTGGTCGGGGATCGAGGGACTGGGCGCGGTGCTCGTGATCCCGGCGATCGCGGCACTGACCGCCGCGAACTACGAGGGCAAGGAGCGCGCGTTCGCCTACTCGATGATCGGCGGCGCCGCGGGCGCGGCGATCGCTGCAGGCCCGCTGATCGGCGGCTACGTGACGACCACCTGGAGCTGGCGGTACGTCTTCGTCGGCGAGGTCGTGGTCGTGATCGTGGTGCTCGCGGTCCACCGGATGATGAAGCGCGCGCCCAAGCCCGAGCACCCGCCGACCCTGGACTACGGCGGCGCGGCGCTCTCCGCGGTCGCGTTTGGCCTGATCGTGTTCGGGATCCTGAAGAGCAGCACCTGGGGCTGGATCAGGCCGGTCGCCGCGCCGACTATCAACGGGCACAAGATCACGCCGCTGGGGTTTTCGGTGGTGCCGTTCCTGATCATGGGCGGCCTGGTCATGCTCGGCTGCTTCTTCGCGTGGGAGGAGCGCCGCGAGCGGCTCGGCAGGAGCACGCTGCTCAACCGCGCGCTGCTGAAGATCGAGACGCTGCGCGCCGGGCTCGCCTCGCTCGCCGCGCAGCAGCTGATCGTGATGGGCACGTTCTTCGTCCTGCCCGTCTACCTCCAGGTGGTGCTCGGCTTCGACGCGTTCGAGACGGGGAAGCGTCTCTTCCCGATGTCGGTCTCGATGCTGGCCGCTGCGCTCGCCGGGCCGAAGGTGGCAGCGCGCCGCGGGCCGCGGACAGTGGTCCAGGTCGGCCTCGGCGCGATGGCGATCGCCGCGCTCGTGCTGGTCGGGACGATCGACGTGAAACTGAACGGGACAACATTCGCGTTGTCGCTCGTCTTCTTCGGGATCGGCGCCGGCCTCCTGATGTCGCAGCTCGGCAACGTGATCATGTCCTCGGCACCTCCCGATCAAACGAACGAGGCCGGGGGGCTGCAGGGAACGGCGCAGAACCTCGGCGCGTCGCTCGGAACCGCGCTGATCGGTTCCGTGCTGCTGCTCGGGCTCCTGAACGGGTTCAACTCGCGGATCCAGGGGAATCCCGCCGTGCCTCCCGACGTGAAGGCGCAGATCTCGAAGGCCACCGAGACCGGCATCCCGATCGTCACGACCGACCAGGCATACCAGGGCTTACGCGACGCCGGGCTTTCGTCGGCCGATGCGACCACGGTCACCAACGACTACGCCGGCGCGCAGCTCGACGCCCTGAAGACGTCGATGCTCGCCGTCGCGTTCCTGGCGGTGCTGTCGTTCTGGTTTACGCGGCGCTTGCCCGGAAAGCGCGAGGAAGCCGCCTAACACGGGCTAGTGTGCGTACTCGCTATCGGGAGGTGATCGGATGAACGACAAGCCGAACTGGCAGGTCGCTCACATCGACGAAATCGAGCGGCGCGGGAGAGATATTCCGGTGCGCGAGCACCTGGGCATCCACGCATTCGGGATCAACGCCTTCACGCCCAGGGAGGACGGCACGCTGGTCAACGAGCACGACGAGGCCGGGTCGGGCCAGGAGGAGCTGTACATCGTGCTCGACGGGAAGGCGACCTTCGAGGTCGACGGCGAGTCGGTCGAGGCGCAGCCGGGAACACTCGTGTTCGTCGGGCCGGAGTCGCGGCGGAAGGTGACCGGTGACGGAACCGTCCTGGTCGTCGGCGCCACCCCGGGCGAGGCGTACCAGGGGATCGACTGGGGCGACGCGTGGCAGTTCCACAGCGAGTCCATGACCGCCTACGGCGAACAACGGTACGCCGACGCGCTCGAATCGGTCCGCGAGGCCCTCGAGCACATGCCGGACCACGCGGGCTTGCATTACAACTACGCGTGCTTCGCAACGCTCGCGGGCGATACCAGCGACGACACGTTCGCGCACCTGCGGCGGTCCGTCGAGCTGCGCCCGCAGTTCCGCGAGGACGCGCGCCGAGACGACGACTTCGCCGCAGTCCGCGATGACCCGCGGTTCGAGCAGGCTCTTAGCTGAGCGGGCGGCTGGACGCCGACCGGCACTACTCGCTGCTGATCGGCGCTCGCCCAGACCTCGCTCACCCGCAGGCTGCCCTCCTCGCCGAACGATTCTCGCCTCGGGCACGGATTGTGGTCTGGTCGCCGACTTCGTTTGCCCGACGGGGCTCCGAGGAATCCGCATAGGAGTGATGTGTGTCGGCCAGTTTGAAGGAGCAGATGATGGCGGGGTTCGAGATCGCGGCCGTCGAGGGAATCGAGCGGACGGCGATTCGATGTGGGGGCGAGTTGGACGTCGGGCAGTGCGCGAAGCTGATCGAGACGTTCGATCAGGTGCTGGCAAGCGAGGTCGAGCGCGTGGTGGTCGACCTCAGTGACGTGACCTTCATCGATTCGACCGGCATCGGGTGCCTGCTTCACGGCGCGTTCAAGGCCGACAAGCTGCACATCGCGTTCGAGGTGATCCCCGGTCCTGCGGTCGAGCGGTTCGCCAAGGTCAGCGGTCTCTCCCCCTATCTGGCGGTCGGCTAGGGTGGCGGACACCCCAACTACGGAGGATCGCGTTATGAGCATCGTTGTCCGATTCCATCCGGCGAACCTGACCATCGCTCAGTACGAGAACGTGGTGCGGCGCGAGGAAGCCACTGGCAAGTTTCCACCGGACGGCAGGGACTACCACGTCTGCTTCGGCACTGACGGCGACCTACATGTCAGTGAGATCTGGGACTCCCAAGAGCAGCTCCAGGCGTACGGCGAAGTGTTGATGCCGATCCTGGCCGACGCTGGAATCCAGTTCTCGGCCCAGCCAGAGGTCTTCGAGGTTCACAACATCATCAGGCGCTAGGTACGACTGCGGGGCGTCGAAGAGGCCCAGCCAGACGGCCCATCGGTCGACGGTCAGGAACCGGCGCCGGCTGGTCGTGTAGTCCCTCCGTCCCACGTCTGCCTCATACACTGACCGGCCATGCTGCGACTGATGCTGATGCTGGCCGCGCTGGTTGCCGCGCCGCCACCCGATCCGGCGTCGGTGCACGTCGCCCAGCCGCAGCCCTACGAGTTGTGGGACGGCCGCGTCCGCGGCACCGCGCCGGCCGGCAGCAGTCTGGTGGTGGTGTCGCGCACGCACCGCTGGCGGGTGCCGGTCGCGGCCGACGGCCAGTTCGACCGAGTGCTTTCCGGTGTGCCTCGCGGCGACGGCGAGGTGACCGTCGGCGGCCACAGGGTGACCCCGGTGTTCGGGGTGCCCAGCGGGTCGATCCTGCCGCTGCCGAAGCCGCATCCAGATCTTAACCTCGACAAGAGGTTGAGTCGTCTGGCGAGCGGGGTGACGCCCACGTCTCGATCTACAGTCGGTCGTGGAGCGGCCGCGCCGCCGCCTACAACGCCGGCGCCGAGTTCGACGCGGCCAGCCCGCTGAAGCTGTCGATCATGCTCGTTGCCTTATCAGACAACCACGGCGAGCTGGAGCGCTCCGAGTACTGGGACCCGATGGTCCGGGTCACCCGCTACTCCGACAACGCCGCCGCCAACGAGCTGCTCGAGCAGACCGGCGGCAGCGACACCGACGGCGCCGCCGACATGGTGGAGCTGATGAAGTCGCTGCGGTTGACCCACACATATATGGCGGGGGGCTACCTGATCGAGGGCGGTGGCGGGTCGTCGCTGCTGAGCGTCGTCGACCAGCCCCCGACCGCCTACAAGCACACCACCGCCGGCGACATGGCCGCCGTCGCCGCGCTGCTGGTGGACGCAGCCGCCGGGCAGGGGCCGCTGCTCAGACACGGCATCTCGCCCCACGAGGCCCGCGAGCTGCTCTACCTGATGGTGCACGCGCAGGACCGGGGCCTGGTTCCGGCGGCCGCCCACGGGCTGCCGGTGGCCCACAAGATCGGCCGGCTGGATGACGCAGACAACGATGTGGCCGCCGTTTTCACGTACCACGGGCCGCTGGTGGTCGCGATCTACAGCAACGGCCTCGAGGACTTATCAGTTGAAACGTTCGGTGAAAATGCCGTGTCTGACCTATTGACAGCCGACAACCTCGGGTAAGGTGTCGGCGTGAGGTGGGGGCTTCTCAGGACGGGGCTGGTCGCGGCATTGATCGCCGCCGGCTTCGCCGTGGCCTCGGCCGGTGCTGATACGACGCCGCGTGTGTCGTCCCAGGGCGTGCTGATCGTGGCCGCCAACGGCACGGTCACGGTTTCGCCGACGGCCGAGCTGCCGGGAGATGCGACAGCCGGCACGACCGCCTGGCAGTCCTCCACCGACGCACCCACCGTGCAGGTCGCGCACTCGTGGAGCACCGTCGCGGCGACCGATCCGGCCGTGTCCGGCGAGGTGTTCGTGAAAGGCGCCTCCCTGTTCGGCGGCGAGTTGACGCTGCGCCGCCTGCATGTCTCGGTCTCGCAGACGGCGGCCGGCCAAACTCCAACCGTCGACTTGAGGTTGAGGGATCTGGTGATCGAGGGAGCGCCGGTGCCCGCACCGAAGCCCGGCGACCAACCGCTCGCGCTCGGCGACTGGGGCACCCTCACCGTCGCCGCGCCACTGGACAACGACGGGGTGGCCGGCGTCCAGATCGACGTCACCGCCGACCACAACGGCGTCTCGGCCGGCACCTTCATCGATCTCGGCCGCGTGTCGTTTGCGGCGCCCGCACCGCCGCCACCCACCGGCGGCGGCACTACCGACGGCGGCGGCAACGGCAACGGCGGCAAGACCAACCCCGGCCCGCCGCCCACGCCGACCCCGACCACCGGGCACCACCACAAGCACCACAAGCAGCAGCACTCCGCCCACCAGGCAAAGAGCCACAAGCGCCATCGCCATCGCCACCATCGCGTGGCGGTGCACCACCCGGCCAACCTGCCGGAGTTGGGACGGGGCGTTCGCGCCAACATCGTGCGCGCCGCCGCCCAGCAGATCGGCTGGCCGTACGTGTGGGGCGGCGAGAGCCGCACCGAGGGCGGCTTCGACTGCTCCGGCCTCGTCGACTACGCCTACTCTGCGGCCGGGCACGCGCTACCGGGCCGGCCCACCGCCGCGGTGCTGTGGCAGATGGGCGTCCCGATCGCGAAGCGAAACCTCCGCCCCGGCGACCTGGTGTTCCTGGGGACGTACAGCGGCGAGCCCTACCACGTGGCCATGTACGCGGGGCACGGCATGGTGATCGTCGCCTCCGGCCGCGGGCGGCCGATCGCAGCGGTGCCGCTGGACAGCGTGCCCTGGGACGGCTACGCCCGGATCTGGGCCGACGGCTCGCTGGAGTCGCCGCATCCGCTGCATCTGCTGCGGCCGATCACGCCGGTCACGCGCTCAGACCAGCAGGCTGACGTGGTGGCCGCCTCCCGCGCGGTGCTGCCGCTACCAGCCGGCGCCGTGCCCGGCAAGGTGATGCGTTCGCTGCTGCCGGCGCCGCCCCGCAAGGCGCCGCGCAGGCCGGAGCGCCGCCCCCAGACCGCCGTCGTGGCCGTCGATCCCCGGATCAAGCCGGTGCATGCCCGCGGCTCGGGCGCGCTTCCGTCGGCTTAGAGATGGCTGATCGGTATCTTTGGCGAGCCTGGCCGCTGCGATCCGGTCTAGGGTCAGCGGCGGCGGGGGTGGCTACGGCTGCGAACCGTCGTCTCGCTGTGTCCTCGGTCGCGCCAATACGATCCGGTATTGACGCTCCCTGCGTTCTTGCGAGACTCGGTTCTCGCCGTCCAGGACATCACGGAGATACCGATCAGCCATCTCAGAACCGCTCCCGCCTGAACCAGAACTGGTGCACCAGCACAGCGGCCACCAGCACCACTGCCCAGGCCAGGCTCAGCGACGGCGATAGCACCGACGGCGGGTTGTGGCTGGTCCATCCGCGCTTCACGACCTGCTCGTTCCAGCCGTCGTTGAACGACACGGCCAGCCCGTAGCAGAGCATCAGCGCCAGGTACAGCGACAGCGCCGTCGAGATCCCGCGGCGGCGTGAGATCAGAAGCGCCGTGATCACCAGCATCAGCCCGAACAGTCCCTCGTGCAGGCCGCGGTGCACGGACGCCAACTGCGGATGGCCCGGCGTGGGCTGGCGCGAGTTGATGACGTGGCCGAGCAGCGGCAGGTCCTGCGCGTAGAGGCCGACCGACGCGATCATCCAGGGGATCGACCAGATCGCCAGCAGCACCATGATCACGATCCGCGCCCGCCCCAGCGGGGGATCCCAGCGCCGCGGCGCCCACCAGGTCAGCCAGAACGCGAGCGCCACGCCGATCACCGCCGGCAGGTTGGCCCAGCTGGCGGTGAGGTCGTCCTGGCTGACCACGCCCGGCAGCGCCACGGTCGCACACAGCACGATCGCTGCCCACGCCATCGGCCCCCGCGCGGCCGCTCCCACCAGCGCGATCGCGATCAGCGCGACCGGGAAGTTGAGATAGCTGATCAGGCGCGACGCCGCCCCGCTGGGCCCGGTGTCGTCGAAGTGGTACGTCGCGCCGGCCGGCAGCCGCCAGTAGGTGATCGCCGTGACCGTGGCGACCAGGCCGCACATCAGCCATACCACCCGCACGCGCATCGCCCAACACTACAATGGCCCGTCTATGGCCGGCGCCCGCAGAGACGAGCTCGAGCGTCGCACCCGTCACCAGCCGGAGGCCGTCGAGGCCCGCCTGTTCGAGCGCTGGGAGCGCGAGTGCGGCTTCTCCGGCGACCCCGAAAGCGACGCCGAGACCTACGTGATCGCGCTGCCGCCGCCGAACGTGACCGGCGAGCTGCACATGGGCCACGCGCTGAACGGCTCGATTCAGGACACGCTCATGCGGCTGCACCGGATGCGCGGGCGCAACACGCTGTGGATCTGCGGTACCGACCACGCGTCGATCGCCGTGCACGCCGTGATCGAGAAACAGCTGCGGGCGGAGGGGACGACCCGGATCGACGTCGGCCGCGAGGCGTTCGTCGAGCGGGTCTGGGAGTGGCGGCGCGAGACCGGCGCCACCATCATCCAGCAGCTGAAGCGGCTGGGCTGCACGCTCGACTACGACCACGAGCGCTTCACCATGGACGAGGGCTACGTGCGGGCGGTGATGGAGATGTTCGTGCGGCTCTACGACAAGGGCCTGATCTACCGCGACAACCGCATCGTCAACTGGTGCCCGGGCTGCAGCTCGACCGTGTCCGACCTGGAGGTGCGCCACGAGCGCGCCGCCGACGCGCTCTACGAGGTGCGCTACCCGATCCATGGCACCAACCAGTTCCTGACCGTGGCCACCGTGCGGCCGGAGACGATCCTGGCCGACACGGCCGTGGCTGTGCACCCGGACGACGACCGCTACCGCCACCTGGTCGGCAAGACGGCGATCGTGCCGATCGTGGGCCGCGAGGTGCCGATCATCGCCGACGAGTACGTGAAGATGGACTTCGGCACCGGCGCGCTCAAGGTCACGCCCGGCCACGACCCCAACGACTTCGAGATCGGGCGCCGCCACGGCCTGCCCGAGATCTCGGTAATCGGGTTCGACGGCCGCATGTCGGCGGAGGCGGGCGAGTTCGCCGGGCTGGCCGTGGGGGAGGCCCGCCAGAAGGTGATCGACCGGCTGTTTAGCGAGCAGCTGCTGCACGGCGAGCGGCCCTACGAGCATGAGGTCGGCCACTGCGACCGCACCGGCGACCGCATCGAGCCGCTGATCTCGCTGCAGTGGTTCATGCAGATGGACTCGCTGGCGGCCGCCGCCAACGCCGAGGTGCGCTCCGGCAGCGTCCGCTTCGTGCCCAAGAACCAGGAGGCCATCTACTTCCACTGGATGGACAACATCCGGCCCTGGTGCATCTCCCGCCAGCTCTGGTGGGGCCACCAGATCCCGGTCTGGTACTGCCCGGACGGGCACCGCACCGTGAGCGTGGAGCCGCCCGCCGCCTGCGGTGAGTGCGGGTCGGCCGAGCTTGAACGCGACCCCGACGTGCTGGACACCTGGTTCTCGTCGGCGCTGTGGCCGTTCGCGACGCTCGGTTGGCCCGAGCCGAACGAGCGCCTGGCCACGTTCTATCCGGGGAACGTGCTGGTCACCGCCCGCGACATCATCAACCTGTGGGTGGCGCGGATGCTGATGATGGGCATCGAGTTCATGGGCGAAAAGCCGTTCTCGGACGTCTACATCACGTCGATCATCCAGGCCGCGGACGGTCGCCGCATGTCCAAGTCCCTCGGCACCGGCGTCAACCCGCTCGACCTGATCGAGCAGTTCGGCGCCGACGGCACCCGCTACGGCCTGCTCAAGATGAGCTCGACCCAGGACGTGCGCTTCTCGGAGGGCATGCTGGACGAGGGTGCGAAGCTGGCCAACAAGCTCTGGAACGCGGCCCGGTTCGTGCTGCTGCAGACCGACCCGGAGGCGGAGCCGGCGCCGCTGGCGACGACGGCGGAGGACCGCTGGATCCTGTCGCGGCTGGCGGGCACCATCGACGAGGTCGTGGCGCAGCTTGACGCGTACGACTTCGCCGCGGCCGTGAAGGGGCTGTACGGGTTCATCTGGAACGACTTCTGCGACTGGTACGTGGAGGCCGCCAAGGCGCGGCTGTACGGCGAGGACGAGGCGGCGCGGCGGCAGGTGTCGGCGACGCTCGTGTGGGTGCTCGAGCAGTCGGTGGCGCTGGCCCACCCGGTGATGCCGTTCGTGACCGAGGAGATCTGGGGCTTCCTGCCGGGGGAGCGCGCGATGCTGCTGGTGTCGCCGGTGCCGGAGCCGCAACTCGACCACCGCGACCCGGCGCTCGAGGAGTCGGCCCGCAACGACATGGAGGTGGTGTCGGAGGCGCGGCGCCTGGCCGGTGCGGGCGAGCGGCCGCTGGTGACGGCGGCGCCGGGGTCGCTGTTCACGGCGCTGCTGGAGCGCGCGAAGGGTGTGGCCGTCGAGCACGACGCCGCCGCCGTGGCGGCGGTCGTGGTGGCCCGCGGCGACCGCGAGTCGCTGGAGGCGAAGCTGAAGGCGGCGGTGGCCGAGCACGAGCGAGCCCGGTCGAAGCTGGCCAACGAAGGCTTCCTGGCCCGCGCGCCCGCGCAGGTGGTGGACGCCGAGCGGGAGAAGGCCGAGCGTTTCGCCGGTGAGGTGTCCGACATCCAGCGTAGGCTGGAAGCGCTGTGACCCCGGTTGTGATGAGCGGAGCCGACTACATCGAGTCGCTCGAGCTGATGGGCATGCAGTTCGGGCTCGACCGCATGCACGCCCTGATGGATGCGCTGGGCCACCCCGAGCAGCGCTTCGACGCGATCCACATCGTCGGCTCCAACGGCAAGTCGTCCACGGTTCGCTTCTGCGAGGTGCTGCTCGAGGCGGAGGGTGTTGCCACCGGCGCATACACCTCGCCGCACATCACTACGTTCCGCGAGCGGATCCGGATCGGCGGCGAGACGATCTCGGCCGAGGGCTACGAGCGGGCGGTGTCGGCGGTGCGTGACACCGGGCTCGAGGTGACCCAGTTCGAGGCGCTGACGGCAGCCGCGTACGTCGCGTTCGCCGAGGCCGGCGTTGAGGTGGCGGTGGTGGAGGCCGGTCTCGGTGGCCGGCTGGATGCGACCAACGTGCTGGCGCGCTCGCGCGTGCAGGTGCTGACCAACGTGTCGCTCGAGCACTCCGAGCTGCTGGGCCAGACTCGCGAGCGGATCGCCGCCGAGAAACTGGCCGTGGTACCCGAGGGCGGCGACCTGGTGGTTGGCGAGGCCGGCTGGGAGGACGCCGCACCGCAGGCCGCGCGTACAAAGGTCGTGACGGTGGGTGGCTCGTACCAGGATCAGAACCGGGCGGTGGCCCGGGCGGCGGTGGAGACGCTGCTGGGCCGGCACGTCGATCCGTCGCCGATCGAGCAGCTCGTCGTGCCGGGGCGGCTGGAGGTGCGCGGCCACCGTCCGCTCGAGATCTGGGACGGTGCCCACAACCCGGCCGGCATGCAGCGGCTGGCCGCGGAGCTGCCCGCGCTGCTCGGCGACCGCCAGGCGGTGGCCGTGTTCGCGGCCATGGCCGACAAGGACGTCGCGTCGATGGTCTCGCTGCTGCGGACGGTGTGCCCGACCATCATCGCCACCACCTCCAGCAACCCGCGATCGCTTCCGGCGGACGCCGTGGCGTCGCTGGCCGGCGGTCCGTCGTGCGAACGGCCGAAGGAGGCGCACGAGGTCGCGCGGGTGCTGGCCGGGCCGAACGGTGCCGTCGTGGTGTGCGGGTCGCTGTACCTGCTGCACGATCTCAGCGGTGACGCGCCCGACTGAACCATTGCGGTCCGACCGGACTGCCACTTAGACTCTAAAGAGGTACGCGTGAACCTGCTCGCTACTCAGACCACCGATTCGTCATCCTCAGGCCCGTTCTCGGGCGTCGGGGATTTCTTCAGCTCGGGCTACTTCACCGCCATCGAGCGCATATCGGGGTTGTTCGTGATCGCGATCTGGCTGGCGCTGGCCTTCTGGACGGCCAAGGACGCCCGCCGCCGCATCGACGACCAGGTGATCGTCTCGGTGTGCGTGGCGGCCGCCGTGCTGTTCGGGCCGCTCGGGGTCGTCATCTACATGTTCCTGCGGCCGCCCGAGTACCTCAGCGACGTCCGCGAGCGCGAGCTCGAGATCCGGGCGATGGAGCGGCGGCTGGGCGCCGACCAGGTCTGCCCGTACTGCCGCAACCCGGCCGACCCCAGCTTCCTGTCGTGCCCGCACTGTGGCACCAAGCTCAAGAACGCCTGCCGGCGATGCAAGAGCCCGCTCGATCCGGACTGGCGGCTCTGCCCCTACTGCGAGACGGCCGTGGCCGGCGGCGCCGCGCCGCGCACCCGCGACGTGGACGTGGTCAGCGGGCGCACGACCACCGACGCCCCGCTCTAAGCTTCGGCTCCGCCGATCCCGTACAAGGAGTCTTTAGTGGCCGACCTCGAGCGCACGTTCGTGATGATCAAACCCGATGCCCACGCCCGTCGGCTGTCCGGCGAGATCCTTGGTCGCTTCGAGCGGCGCGGGTTCGCGATCCGGGGCATGAAGCTGCTGCGGGTCAGCGAGCAGCAGGCGTCGCAGCACTACGCCGAGCACGAGGGCAAGCCGTTCTACCCCGACCTGGTCGAGTTCATCACGTCGGGGCCGGTCGTGGCGATGGTGCTGGAGGGCCCGGGCGCGGTGGCGACGGTGCGCACGATGATGGGCACCACCAACCCGCTGGACTCCGCGCCGGGCACGATCCGCGGCGACTACGCGCTCGAGATCGGCGAGAACGCGGTGCACGGGTCGGATTCCACGGCGTCGGCCGAGCGGGAGATCGCGATCTACTTCGCGGACGAAGAGCTGGTCTGAGGCGTCTGACTTCGGGCGCACCGAGTGATCCACCTCCCACAGCCGCTCGTCCTCGCCAGCCGCTCGCCGCAGCGCCGCGCCATCCTCACCCAGCTCGGGATCGCGTTCACCGTTGTCGAGCCCGGCTACACGGAGATCGACCCGCCCGGTGAGCGACCGTCGGAGCTGGTCGTCACCCACGCCGTGGGCAAGGCCCGCTCGGTCGAAGGCCCGTGGGTGCTGGGCGTCGACACCACCGTTGCCCTCGACGGCGACAGTCTCGCCAAGCCGGCCGATGCGGCCGAGGCCGGGGCGATGCTGCGCCGTCTGGCCGGCCGCACCCACACCGTCTACTCGGGGCTGTGCCTGCGCTGCTCCGCGGCGGAGCACGTCCGCCTGGCGGCCACCGACGTCACCTTCCGCGACCTGACCGAGCCCGAGATCGAGTGGTACCTGGGCGAGGACGAGTGGCGCGGCCGGGCCGGCGGGTACGCCGTCCAGGGCCGCGGCGCTGCCCTGGTGACCGCGATCGCCGGCGACTACACGAACGTTGTGGGGCTGCCGGTGGCGGTGCTGGTCGACGCGTTTGCCGAAGCCGCCGCAGCGGCCGACTGCTAGACTGCGCTGCCCCGATTTCGCTGCAATTGCAGCCGCTTTCCAAAGGACGTTCGATCGGAATCTTCAACTCACTGACCGGGTTCGGCGGCCGTGATATGGCTGTGGATCTGGGCACCGCCAACACGCTGGTATACGTCCGGGGCCGCGGCATCGTGCTGTCCGAGCCGTCGGTGGTTGCAATCGACCAGCGCACCGGCGACGTGCACGCCGTCGGCATCGAGGCCAAGCGCATGCTGGGCCGGACGCCGGGTGACATCCAGGCCATCCGCCCGCTCAAGGACGGCGTGATCGCCGACTTCGACGTGACCGAGCAGATGCTCCGCCACTTCATCCAGAAGGTGCACCAGAACCGCTGGGCGCATCCACGGGTGGTCGTGTGCGTGCCCTCCGGCGTGACCGGAGTCGAGAAGCGCGCCGTCGAGGAGGCCACCTACTCGGCCGGCGCCCGCCAGGCCTACCTGATCGAGGAGCCGATGGCGGCCGCGATCGGCGCCGGTCTGCCCGTGTCGGAGCCGACCGGCAACATGATCGTCGACATCGGCGGCGGCACCACCGAGGTGGCGGTGATCTCGCTGGGCGGGATCGTCGTCTCGCAGTCGATCAGGGTCGGCGGCGACGAGCTGGACGAGGCCATCATCGAGCACGTCAAGCGCGAGTACAAGCTGATGATCGGATCGCAGACGGCCGAAGAGGTGAAGCTCGAGATCGGATCGGCGCACGAGCTGCCCGAGGAGGTCGAGGCCGAGATCCGCGGGCGCGACCTGGTCAGCGGCCTGCCCAAGACGGTGGTGCTTTCGAGCGCCGAGGTGCGCACCGCGCTGGAGGTGCCGCTCTCGCAGATCATCGACGCGGTCAAGCAGACGCTCGACAAGACGCCGCCGGAGCTGGCCTCCGACATCATGGATCGCGGCATCGTGCTGGCCGGCGGCGGCGCCCTGCTGCAGCGGCTGAACGAACGGATCCGGGCCGAGACGCAGATGCCGGTGCACCTGGCCGAGTCGCCGCTGACCTGCGTCGCGGTCGGTTCGGGGCGCTCGCTCGAGGAGTTCGACGCGATCCACCGCGCCAACCAGTCGTACGCCAACCGCCGCCGCAACGGCCGGCGTAGCTACACGTACTGACCCTGCCAACCGGCGCTCACGGCCGCACCCGCCGGTAACCTGGCCCGGTGCTGTTGCTGACCGCCGAGCCCATCACCTACTTCCAGGCGATCCTGCTGGGCCTGCTGCAGGGGTTCTCGGAGCTGTTCCCGATCTCGAGCCTCGGCCACAGCGTGATCCTGCCGCAGCTGCTGGGCTGGAACATCCACCAGAACGACGAGTACTTCATCACGTTTCTGATCGCCACCCACCTGGCGACGGCGATCGTGCTGTTCATCTTCTTCTTCCGCGACTGGATGCGGATCTTCGCCGGCATGTGGCGTTCGCTGGTCGACCGCCAGATCGCGCCCGACAACCACGACGCCAAGCTGGGCTGGCTGCTGGTGGTGGGCACGGTGCCGGCCGGAATGCTGGGCCTGCTGTTGCAGGACTCGCTGCGCACGGTGTTCGCATCGGCGCAGTCGGCGGCGTTCTTCCTGATGCTGAACGGTGTGATGCTGTACGGCGCGGAGCGGCTGCGGCGGCGGGCACCGATCGTGGAGACGTCCGACCCGGTCGCGTCCGACGAGCGCATCTCAGGCGAGACCAGCTATCGCGACGCGGTCGGCATCGGCGCCGCCCAGGCGATTGCGCTGATCCCTGGGTTCTCGCGCAGCGGCGCCTCGATGGCCGGCGGCCTGCTGACCGGCCTCTCCAACGAGGACGCGGCGCGCTTCTCGTTCCTGCTGGCGACGCCGATCATCGGCGCCGCCGCGCTGCTGAAGCTGCCCGACCTGTTCGGTGCGACCGGTGACGGCGTGCGCGGGCAGGCGCTCGCGGCGTCGCTGTGCTCGGCGCTGACCGCCTGGTTCTCGGTGCGCTTCCTGGTCAAGTACTTCGAGACCAACCGGCTGACGCCGTTTGCGATCTACTGCTTCGTGGCCGGGCTGGCCTCGTCGATCTACCTCCTGGTCAAGTAGCGTCGGCGCTGCGCGGGCCTGACTGGAACCAGGCGAACACGAAACACCCGACCCCTACCAGCACCGCGGCGATGCCGTGCTTGGTGTGATGGTGGTCGGAGCCGGACTGGTGGCCGGGGAAGAAGGACGGCAGCGACTTCGCGGGCTCCACGAAGTAGACGATGCCGATGGCGATGAACACGATGCCGAGAACGACGGCGGCGATCGCGAGGTAACGCTTTTGCACGTGGTGCCTCCCGCTCGAGGGTCAGCACGAGCGTACCCGCGGAATCGGTCGCGGGCGACAGGGCGAAGCCCCTGCTAACGCCTGCTTAACACGCCTCGCGTAGACTGTTCGTTCACCCGACCGCCTTCTGAAATGCTGATCGGCAAGAACCGACATCTCCGGCGGCGGGCCGTGATCGGCCTGCTCCTAGCGGCCTCGCTCACGCTTCTCACGCTCTCGTTCCGACAGGGCTCGGAGGGGGCGATCGGGGCCATCCAGCGCGGTGCGCTGGCGATCACCGCACCCTTCTCATCGGCCACCACGCGCGTCACCAAGCCGTTCGTGGACGCGTGGAACTGGACGGGCGGCCTGGTCGACGCGCGCTCCGAGAACGCCAAGCTGAAGGACGAGCTGGCGCGGGCAAACGCCGCGAACGTGCAGCTGAACCAGGTCAATTCGCTGTTGACGCAGGACGACCAGCTGCTGCACTTCACCCAGAACTCGCAGATCGCGGCGCAGTATCCGTTCGTGGGCGCCACCGTCACGCGGCAGGTGCCGAACGCCTACAGCCAGACGATCACCGTCAACGTCGGCGGCAGCGGAGGCGTCGCGGTGGGCGACCCCGTGGTGGCGCCGGCCGGGAGCAGCGACCTGTTCGCGGGGCTGGTCGGGCGTGTCACGACGGTGACTCCCAACGCCAGCAGCGTGGAGCTGATCCTCGACCCGGACACGGCCGTGTCGGCGCGCGTCCAGGGCGGCACCGTGCGCGGCGTGGCGGTGCCCAACCCGGGCAACCCGGGCGTGCTCGACCTGCAGATGGTGCCGCAGGCCGAGCAGGTGAAGCCGAACCAGGTGGTGGTGACGGCCGGCCTTCAGCCCAACCGCCAGGGCCTGCAGGCGCTGCTTCCGGCGGGCATCCCGATCGGCCTGGTGACGAGCGTCAGCCAGTCCGACCTGAACGACGTCTTCAAGGGCATCGAGGTCACACCCTTCGTCGACTTCGGCAGCCTCGACAGGGTGCTGGTGCTGAAGGTGGTGAAGACGCCCTGATCCTGGACACGCTGAAGGCGATCGTGGCCGTGTTCGTGCTGGCCGTGCTGCAGCTGTCGGCGATGCCACAGCTGATCCCGGGCAGCGTCACCCCCGACCTGCTGGTGATCCTGGTGGTCACGATCGCGCTCACGCGTGGTGCCGAGGCGGCTGCGCTGACCGGCTTTGCCGCGGGCGTGCTGCTGGACGCGATGCTGGTCGGACGGCTGGGCCTGACGTCGCTGCTGTACATGGCCGCCGGGCTGTGGGTGGCCTACCGGGTGGAGCCGTCCGACAGCGTGGTCGTGTCGCCGCTCTCGCCGATGCCGCGCCGGGCCGTCCAGCTGCTGTACGTGGTGGTGGCGACGGCCATCGTCCAGGTCGGCCTGGCGGCCGCCCACGTGCTGCTGGGCGACGGATACCCGGTCAGCTTCGAGCTGTTCAACGTGATCATCCCCACCGTCGTCGAGACGGCGGTGCTGGCACTGGTACTGCTACCGCTGCTACGCCGCCTCTTCCCCTATCGAACGAGAGCCGATGGTTATCCAATCGCCGCCTAACCGGCCGGAGCCGCCGCCCGACAAGAACCAGATGATGATCCGCGCGGCGACGCTGGGCGTGATCGCGGTGGTGCTGTTCGGGGTGCTGGTGTTCCGGCTGTGGGCGCTGCAGGTGCTGCACTCGGATCACTACGTGGCGCAGGCAAACCAGAACGACGCGCGGCAGCTGCCGCTGCCGGCGCCGCGCGGCGAGATCGTGGACAGCTCGGGGAAGGTGCTGGTCAAGAACACCAGCCACGTGCTGGCAGAGGTCAACCCGGCCGGGCTGGCCACGCGGGTGGACTGCACCACTTTTGCGGCCGACCAGCGCGCGAGGTGCAACGCCGTTGTCGCGGCCACGCCGCCGGGGGCCGTGCCACGCTGCGCGGCGCTGAAGGGCCAGTCCCGCTGCCTGGTGCTGGCGCGGCTGGGCCAGGTGCTGGGCATGAAGACGCACGAGGTCTGGCGCGCGTACGAGAAGACGCTGTACGTGAACGCCGACGGCTCCGGCGGTTGCACGCCCAAGCCGCACGCGCCCTGCTACGTGGTCAACGCCGGCCCGCCGATCCCGCTGAAGCCGGCCTCGGAGCCGGAGGTTGCCTACGTGCTCGAGCGCCGCTCGCAGTTCCCCGGCGTGCAGTTCCTGCAGACCACGCAGCGGCAGTACCCGTTCGGCGATCTCGCGCCGAACGTGCTCGGCTACGTCAGCCAGATCTCGCAGTCGGAGCTGAAGGACTCGAACTTCGCAGGCCTGACCGGCGGCGCCATGGTCGGCCAGGCCGGCGCCGAGTACAGCTACGACCGGGAGCTGCGCGGCACCGACGGCCTGCTCGAGCAGAACTACGACGCAACCGGCCGCGCGGTCGGCCCGACGTACGTGCAGCGCGCCGCCCAGCCGGGAGACACGCTGCAGCTGACCATCAACTCGCGGCTGCAGAAGATCGCCCAGAAGGCGGTCGCCTACGGCATCCAGGTCGCCCACAACGACGGCGAGGTGACGGCGCACACCGGGGCGATCGTGGCCATGAACCCGCAGAACGGTCAGATCTATGCGATGGCGTCCTACCCCGGCTACAACCCGTCGGTGTTCCTGCCGCCGGCCAAGAACGCGGGCCAGCTCTACAAGGACAAGTACAACCAGCCGCTGGTCGACAAGACGCTGGAGCCGAAGTCGCCTGGCTCGACGTTCAAGCCGATCACAGCAACCGCCGCTTGGGATGCCGGGATCCTGGGTGCCGGGCACGACGCTTGACTGCCCAGGTAGCTTCACCCGCCCCGGCGATACCTCGCATCAGGTGTTCAACAACTGGACGTCGGTCGATCTCGGCAACATGGATCTGCAGACGGCGCTGGAGCAGTCGTGCAACACCTTCTTCTACCAGCTGGGCAACAGGATGTACGACCTGCCTAACCAGGGCATCACGTTCCAGAAGACGATCCGCCAGTTCGGGTTCGGCAAGGCGCCGCCGCTCGACATCCCGACGTCGCCGCTGCTCAACGAGGGTGGTTTGGTGCCCGACCCCACGTGGCGCCTACAGACCTACTCGTCTGCGATCGACCAGCAATGGCAGCCAGGCTACGACATCCAGATGGCGATCGGCCAGAGCGACCTGACCGTCTCGCCGATGCAGCTGGCGGTCGCCTACAGCGCCATCGCCAACGGCGGCAAGCTGGTCACGCCGCACATCGGCAAGGCGCTCTTGGACAGCCAGGGCAACGTGGTCAAGCGGTTTGACCCGGCCCCGCAGCGCGACCTGCACCTGTCGCCGACGCTGCTCTCCGAGATCCGCCAGGGCCTGTATGAGGCAAGCCACAGCTCGCTTGGCACGTCGAGCTCGGTGTTCGGCAGCTACACCCCGGCGGTGTCCGGCAAGACCGGAACGGCCGATCACCTCCTGCCCGACGGTACGGCAGCGCCGCCGAACGCGTGGTTCGCCTCGTTCGCGCCCGCCGACAACCCCAAGCTGGTGGTGGTGGCGCTGATCAACGACGGCGGGCACGGCGGCGTCTCGGCCGCGCCGGCGGCGCGTCAGGTCTACCAGGGCTTCTTCCACCAGAAGATCACGAACACCGTGGGAACGGACGCCTCCCGCTGATGCGCACCTACCTGCGACACCTCGACTACATGATGCTGGCCACGGCGCTTGCGATCACGACCTATGGCCTCTGGATCCTGCGCAACGCGACCCGCAACGACATCCCCGGCGACCCCACCTACTATTACAACCGCCAGCTGGCCTACGCGGTAGTCGGGGTGGCGGGCATGCTGCTGATCTCGCTCGTGCCGCCGCGATTCCTGCGCCGGATCAACCCGCTGCTGTACCTGTTCGTGGTGCTGACGACGATGGTCGTGCTGGTGATCGGCACCAGCGTGCAGGGCGGCCAGCGCTGGATCAACCTGGGCGTGTTCCAGTTCCAGCCGTCGGAGCTGGGCAAGCTGCTGCTGATCGTGGGGCTGGCGGCGTGGCTGGGGAACCGGCGCAACGAGTGGAGCCCGGCCCGGCTGACGCTGGGCGCGCTGGCCTACATGGCGCTGCCGGCGCTGCTCGTGTTCGCGGAGCCCGACTTCGGCACGGCGCTCGTGTACGCGGCGGTGACGCTGGGCATGCTGTTCGTGCTGGGCGCGCCGTGGCGGCACTTCGCGTGGCTGGGGTTGGCTTTCGTGGTGACGCTGGCGATGGTGTTCTCGATCATGCCGGGGCTCGGCGTCCCGGTCATCAAGCAGTACCAGATGGATCGCCTGACCGCGTTCCTGCATCCGAGCTCGTCGAACATCCAGGGCGACGGGTACCACATCACGCAGTCGATGATCGCGGTCGGCCACGGCGGGGTGGGGGGCACGGGGTACGCCGGCGCCACGCAGACCCGCCTCGACTACCTACCCGAGCACGCGACCGACTTCATCTTCTCGGTGGTGGGCGAGGAGCGCGGCTTCGTGGGCGCGATCTGGCTGCTCGGGCTCTACGCGCTGCTGATCTGGCGGGGGCTGAAGGTGATCACGATCTCGAGGTCGACGTTCGGCAGCCTGGTGGCGGCGGGTATCGTCAGCATGCTCGTGTTCCAGATATTCATCAACATCGGGATGACCATCGGCGTGGCGCCGATCACCGGCATCCCCTTGCCGTTCATGAGCTTCGGCGGCACGCACACGATCACGAACCTGTTTGCGATCGGCGTGCTGCAGGCGATCCATGTGGACGCGTACCGGCGGTCGGAACCGCGGCTGGGAGGGCGAGGGCCCGTGTATGGCTAGCGCCGCGGGGGCCGCGACCAGTCAAGCGAGGCGGATGTTTGGCGCCGTCAAGGACGTCCGCCAGGGAGCCGGCACGGCGCCGTTGCTGCTGTGCGGGCGCAAGGAACCGCTGGACGAGCTGATGCTGGCGCTGGGCGGCGGGTCGTCGCAGACGGCGCAGCTGTTCGCAGTGCGGCGGCTGGTTCGCGACGATGCGACGCGACTGTCGGAGGCGGCGGTGGTGATCTACGGCGGCGAGGTGGTGTCGGGACTGGATGCGCAGACGCGGTCCGACCTCGAGGTGATCGGCCGGGCGACCGCACCCAAGCTGGCGATGCTGGAGGCGCTCGACCTGCCCAGCGCCGCGGTGACGGAGGCCGGGCGGGTGCGCGGAGTGATGCCGAGCGACCTGATGCCGTATCGGCGCGGGCGGTTCCCGGCGACGAGGGCGATGGAGCGGCTGGCCGCGAAGGCGGGGCCGAACGGGCCCTATCTGGCGGCGCAGCTGCCGGCGTTCCGGCCGCACGTGGTCGACCGGCTGATCGAGAAGGCGGCGCGGACCAACGCGAAGACGGCGCTGATCATCTTCGTTCCGGGCGCGGACATGCCGATCCTGACGGCGCTGCAGATGCGGATGGTGCTCGGGATCGGTGCCTGCTACGGCGAGAAGGTGTCGACTGACCGGGCGGTGGAGCTGCTGTCGGTGCTGGGAGCCGGGTTCGGCTTCCGGGCGGTCGCACGCGAGTTGCTGGATCTGGTGCCGGTGGCGGGCTGGGCCGTGAAGAGCGCGATCGCGTACTCGGCCACGAAGGCGCTCGGGCGAGCCGCGGACGAGTACTTCGCCCACGGCGCAGTGGCCGACGTGTCGCACCTGCGCGCCCTTGCCGAAGGCGTGCGCGCCGAGGTGCTGGCGCGGTTCCAGCGCAGCTAACCGGAGCCGAGTGCGCACAACCCTCAACTACTGGTCGAGACTGATAGAGAGGTGCCGGGCACCGTCGTAACAGGCGTGACGCCGGCGTGACCCTCTCGTGACGCGACATCCGCCGCGAGCCCGGTGCAGCGGGAGTCCCTGGGGGAACGCAGGTGCCGGGCACCGTCGTTCACACGTGACCGCGGCGTGACAGGCCCGTGACGTTTGGAATCGTCACGCCTGCGTCACGGCCCCGTCACGGGTGATGGAACGGTGCCCGGCACCTCTCTATCAGCCGCTTGTCACGCCGTGGTCACGGAGATGTGAACGGTGTAACGACGGTGCCCGGCACCTCCGTTCCACCCGCAACCGGTAGCATGGCCCCATGGCGCCTCTGCTTGACCAGAAGATCGAGGCGGTGCTGGAGACGGTGCAGAAGCCGTCCCGGTACATCGGCGGCGAGGCCAACCAGGTGCGAAAGCCGCAGGCCACCCGCCTCGTCGCGCTCTGCTATCCCGATGCCTACGAGATCGGCATCTCCAACCAGGCCCTGCAGATCCTCTACGCCCAGGTCAACGTCCGCGAGGCGTTCGCCGCCGAGCGCGTCTACTGCCCGTGGCCGGACATGGCCGACGCGATGCGGGCCGAGCGTATCCCGCTGTTCACGCTCGAGACCTGGCGGCCCGTGCGCGAGGTCGACATGCTCGGCATCACGCTGCAGGCGGAGCTGACCTACTCGAACGTGCTCGAGGTGCTCGACCTGGCCGGCATCCCGATCCGCGCCGCAGAGCGTGGCCCCTCCGACCCGATCGTGATCGCCGGCGGCCCCAGCGCCTCCAACCCGGCACCGATGGCGCCCTTCTTCGACGCGTTCTTCATGGGCGAGTCCGAAGACGCGTTCGAGGCCGTGCTGGACGCGATCGACAGCGCCCCCGACCGGGCCGGCCGCATGCGCCTGCTGGAGCAGATCCCGTCCGTCTACATCCCGTCCCTCCGCCGTCGGCCCGTCGAGCGCGCCATCTACACCGAGTTCGGCATCGAGACGCAGCCGACCGCGCCGGTCGTGCCCTACTCGTCGGCCATCTTCTCGCGTGCCTCCGTCGAGGTGATGCGCGGCTGCACCCGCGGCTGCCGCTTCTGCCACGCCGGCACCTGGTACCGGCCCGTCCGCGAGCGCCCCGCCGACCAGGTGATCGAGGCCGGCCTCGCCCAGCTCGGCTGCACCGGCTACGACGAACTCTCGCTGACCAGCCTCGCCACCAGCGACTACACGGACGTCGTGGCCGCCATCGAGGGCATCAAGGAACGCGCGCCCGACCTGCACCTGTCGCTGCCCTCAAACCGCGTCGATACCGGCCCGGTCGCCCTCACCGCCGCGGCCAACGCCCGCCAGTCGTCGATCACGCTCGCGCCCGAGGCCGCCACCCAGCGCATGCGCGACATCATCTGCAAGACCATCACCGACGAGATGATCGAGAGGGCCATCGAGGCCGCCTTCCGGGCCGGCTACTCGAGCCTCAAGATGTACTTCATGATCGGCCTGCCGCGCGAGACCCACGACGAGGTGCAGGGCATCGTCGACATCGGCATCCGCGCCCGCGAGATCGGCCGCGCCGTCGGTGGCCGCTTCTCGGTGCACATGAGCGCCTCCAACTTCGTGCCCAAGCCGCACACCCCGTTCCAGTGGGAGGGCATGGCGCCGCGCGACCAGCTCGCGGCCAAGCAGGCCTATATGCGCCGCGCGATGCCCACCCGCCAGATCCGGCTGTCGCTGCACGACCTGCGCACCTCGATGCTGGAGGGCGCGCTGTCGCGCGGCGACGACCGCACCGCCGAGGTGATCGAGCTGGCCTGGCGCGGCGGCGCCCGCTTCGACGCCTGGACGGAGATGTTCCAGGAGCAGGCCTGGCACGACGCGTTCGCCCGAATGGACACCACCATGGACGAGCAGGCCACCCACGAGTTCGGCGAGTGGGACGAGCTGCCGTGGGACCACGTGCGCAGTGGCATCACCAAGGAGTTCCTGCTCGACGAGTGGTGGCAGAGCAAGGCCGAGGTGGCCACCGGCGACTGCCGCTGGGACGGCTGCGTCGACTGCGGAGCCTGCTTCGGCCCGGTGCGAAACCTGCTCGTGCACTGAAGCTCGGGGCCGCGCCCGCCGATGTAGGTGGAGGAGCGGCTACACTCCTAGGGACAGAGCGTTCCGCAGCCAGGGTCCAGTCGAGTCCCAGGCGCACGCTCCAAACGAAAGTTTTTCTCAAGTGAGCTGGTTTTTTGACATATCGCATCACCTTCGCGGTCCGCGACAGAGCGCGTTTTCTGTCGCACCTCGAAACGGTTGACACACTCCTGTCGGCGCTCCGCCGCGCCGGCTATCAGGTTGCCCTCTCCCGTGCCATGCGGCCCCGGCCGGTAATCGCATTGGCGCTGCCCCGGGCAGTGGGGGTACAGAGTGAGGCGGAGCTGGCAGACGTCGAGCTGACCAGCGAGCCCGCCACGGCGGAGCTCTCCCAGCGGCTGTCGGAGCAGCTGCCGGCCGGGTTCGAGCTGATCGCGGCCGAGCCGGCCGTCGGCAAGCCGGCCGCGTCGCGCGTGCGCGGCGTGTCGTATCTGATCGAGGTCGCCGACGACCTCGACTGGGATCAGGCGGTCGAGCGCTACCTGGCTGCCGAGACGGCGGTCGTGACCCGCACCGCACCCAAGAAGGTGGACAAGCGCATCGACGTGCGCGCGTTCTGCACCCGCATCAGCCACGGCCCGGACGGGCTCGTGGCGGACATCGATCTGACCGAGGCCGGCACCGCCCGCCCCGAGGAAGTCGCAACCGCGGTCGCAGCCACCATCGGCGCGACCCCAACCATTATCCGGCTCGTGCGCACGGACATCGTGCTGCGCGAAGCGCCGGTAGGAGCACCTACGTGACAGTAATCGCAAATACCATCAAGACCATCCTGATCTCGGTCGACCTCTCGGAGCTGCGAGTGGCCGTGCTCGAGGAGGGACGCACCGTCGAAACCTACATCGAACGGCGCGGCGCCGGCTCCATCGCCGGCAACATCTACAAGGCCAAGATCGACAACATCCTGCCCGCCATCGACGCCGCATTCGTCGACTTCGGCGCTCCCAAGAACGGGTTCCTGCAGGTGCGCGACGTGGTCGTCCCCGGCTTGAGCGCGACCGCGCGCCGCCGCAAGAAGATCTCGGACATGCTCTCGAACGGCCAGGACATCCTGGTGCAGATCGAGAAGAACCCGATGAAGACCAAGGGCGCGCGCGTGACGATGGAGCTTTCCATCGCCGGCCGCTTCCTGGTGCTGACGCCGGACGGCGAGGGCTCCGGTGTCAGCAAGCGACTTCCCGACGGCGAGCGCGAGCGGCTGCGCAAGCTGGTCAAGCAGCTCGAGACCGACGGGGTGGGCGTGATCGCCCGCACCGCGGCCGCCGGCGCCACGCTCGAGGACCTCGAGCGCGACCTGCGCTTCCTGCGCAAGATCTGGGCCCAGGTGCAGGCGCGCGCGAAGACCGCGCCCAGCAAGACCCTGGTGCACCAGGACGGCGACCTCTCGCTGCGCGTGATCCGCGACCTGCTGACCCGCAACGTCGACAAGGTCGTGGTCGACTCCGAGCGGCAGTACCGCCGGATCCTGGGCTGGGTGCGCACCACACAGCCCGAGTTCGCCGACCGCATCGAGCTGCACACCGGCAGCCAGCCGCTGTTCGAGCAGTACGGCGTCGAGGCCGCGATCCGCTCGACCCTGAACCGGCGCGTCGACCTGCCCTCGGGCGGCTACCTGCTGTTCGACTACGCCGAGGCGTTCACCGTGATCGACGTGAACTCCGGCTCATCGACCCGGCAGAGCCACCTCGAGGAGACGACGCTGCGCACCAACGTCGAGGCCGCCCGCGAGGTGCTGCGGCAGCTGCGGCTGCGCGACATCGGCGGCATCATCGTGATCGACTTCATCGACCTCGAGCGCGAGCGCAACCGCAAGGAGCTGCTCGCCGTGCTGACCGAGGAGCTGACGAAGGACCGCACCAAGACCTACCTGGTCGACATCTCGCCGCTGGGCTTGGTCGAGATGACCCGCCAGAACACGACCGAGGGCGTCCGGGAGACGCTCACCTCGATCTGCCCGACGTGCGGCGGCGAAGGCCGCGTGCTGTCGCAGGACACGATGGCGGTGGAGGCCGAGCGCAAGCTGCGAAAGCTGGCCCACGCCTCCTCCTCGGAGGCGTTCCGGATCCGATTGAACGCGAAGGTGGCGGCCAAGCTGGCCGGCCCCGGCGGCGTCAAGCTGCTGGAGCTGGAGCGCGAGACCGGCCGCTTCTTCACGCTCGAGGGCGAGATGCGGATGCCGCTCGAGGAGGTGGACGTGGTCGAGGAGGGCACGCGCCTCGAGGTCGACGGAGCGGACATGCCGGTCAAGGAGGGCGACGAGACCAAGCTGCGGATCGACGAGCCGCACATGTTCAACCTGTCAGACGGCGTCGCCCGGCTGAACGGCTACCAGGTGATCGTGGGCGGCGCGATCAGCTACGTGGGCCAGGAGCACAGGGTGCGGATCGACCGCGCCACGCGCACCATCGCCTACGCCACGCTGCTCGACGCCAAGCCGGCGCCGATCGAGCTGCCGCCGGAGCCCGGCGAGTTCGAGCTGCCCGACTTCGACCGCGAGGTCGGCGAGCGCCTGGAGCTCGAGGAGCGAACGCGCGGACGGCGACGCCGCACCTCGACCACCACCGCCACGTCCGGCACACGCAAGGCCGGCGCCAAGGAGGATGCCGCCGACGAGGAGGCCGCGTCGGCGCCCGAGGTGGTCGAGGTCGGGGCCGAGGACGAGGACACAGAGGCCGAGGCCAAGCCGAAGCGGCGCCGAAGCCGCGGCGGCCGCACGCGCACCAAGCCGGCCGCCACCGACGCGGCGACCGGCGAGGCACCGGAGACCCAGGACGCGCCCGCCGCTGCGGACGCGGCTGCCGAGAGCGGAGACAGCGATTCGACGGCCGACGGCGAGGCCAAGCCGAAGCGCCGCCGGGGCACGCGCGGCGGCCGCAGCCGCACGCGCAAGCCGGCAGGGACACCCGCCGAGGCGGCCGCGGCCGACCCGCCGGACGCTGCGCTGCTGGAGCCGCCCACGGAGGTGCCGTCCGCGAACGGCGAGGTGGGCGAGCCGGAAGCGGCCGAAAAGCCGAAGCCGGCGCGAAAGCCGCGCGCCCGAAAGCCCCGGTCGGCGGCGGCGGAGCCCGCGCCGGGAGCTGACGCTGATGCGGCAGAGGCGCCCGCGGCGCCGCCGGCTGAGCCCGTGGCCGCGAGGGCCGCAGCCGTGGCCGCGCCTCCCGCCAGGCCGGAGCCGGCGGCAGCGCCACCCGAGCCGGCGGCAGCGCCACCCGAGCCGGCGGCAGCACCGGAGCCGGCCGGCGACTCAGACGGCGCCCGCAAGAAGGGCCTGTTCGGGCGGCTGCTCGGCGAGTAAGGGCCGTCTGCTACGATCATTTCGCCCGTCATCTCGCGGGCATTTTCGTGTGGAGACGCTCAGCATGTACGCAGTGATCAAGGTTGGCGGCAAGCAGTACCGCGTCGAGCAGGGGCAGAGGCTCCTGGTCGACCGCCAGGCGCTTGACGCCGGCAAGACGTTCACGCCGGAGGTGCTGATGACCGGCGGCGACGCCGTCGTCACCGACCGTGCGAAGCTGAAAGGCACCGTCACCGCCGAGGTGGTGGAGCATCTGCGCGGAGAGAAGCTGAAGGTGTTCACGTTCAAGCCGAAGCGCGGCTTCAAGAAGACGCGCGGGCATCGCTCGGAGCTGTCGCGGATCACGATCGCGTCGATCGGCGCGGCCAAGAAGCCGCGGGCGCCGCGCAAGAAGGCCGAGCCGGCAGCGGCGAAGAAGGAGCCGGCCGCGGCGAAGAAGGAGGAGAACGATGGCGCATAAGAAGGGACTCGGTTCCTCCAAGAACGGGCGCGACTCGAACGCGAAGCGGCTAGGCGTGAAGGTGTTCGCCGGCGAGACCGTGACCGCGGGCGCGATCATCGTGCGCCAGCGCGGCACGCGCTTCTACCCCGGCACCGGCACCGGCCTGGGCGGCGACGACACGCTGTTTGCGACCACGGACGGCACGGTCGAGTTCACGCAGCGCAAGGGCAAGCGCTTCATCAGCGTCGCGTAAGCCAGACCCTTCGCGGTCACCTACGCTTAAGCGATGTTCTCCGACCACGCCACGGTGTTCGTGCAGGGCGGCCGCGGCGGCGATGGCTGCGTCAGCTTTCGCCGCGAGAAGTTCGTGCCCCGCGGCGGCCCTGACGGTGGCGACGGCGGCGACGGCGGCGCGGTCGAGCTGGTGGCCGACCCCGACCTACGCGACCTCACCAAGTTCCGCTTCGCCTCCCACTTCAAGGCTCCCCGCGGCACCCACGGCCAGGGCTCCGGAAAGCACGGCCGCCGCGGTCGGCCGCTGTCGATCACGGTGCCGGTCGGCACCCAGGTGTGGCTGCGCGACGAGGGCACGTTGCTGGCCGACCTCGCCCACCCCGGCGCCCGCGTCCAGGTGGCCGCCGCCGGCCACGGTGGGGGCGGCAACCGCCGCTATGCGACCGCCAACCGCCGCGCTCCCACCACCGCCGAGGTGGGCGAGCCGGGCGAGCAGCGCTGGTTGGAGCTGCGCCTGAAGCTGGTCGCCGACGCCGCGCTGCTGGGGTTCCCCAACGCCGGCAAGTCGTCGCTGCTGCGCCGCATCTCGAACGCCAGGCCGAAGGTGGCCGACTACCCGTTCACCACCATCGACCCGGTGCTCGGAACCGTCGACGGCCCGGACGGCCAGCTGACCGTGGCCGACGTACCCGGCCTGCTCGAGGGCGCCAGCGAGGGCGTCGGCCTCGGCCACGAGTTCCTCGCCCACCTCGAGCGCGCGCGCCTGCTGATCCACCTGGTGGAGGCGCGCGACGACCCGGCCGACGTGATCCGTCGTCGCGACACCATCAACGGCGAGCTGGCCCTGCACGGCGGCGGCCTGGCCGACCGGCCGCAGATCTTCGTGCTGTCCAAGATCGACTTGATCGAGGGGTCCCGCCGCGAGTCGCTGGTCGAGGAGTGCGGTGCCGGGCTGGCGGTCTCGTCGGCCACCGGCGAGGGCATCGACCGGCTGGTCGCGCTCCTGTTCGAGCGCGTCCCGGAGCTTCCCGTGCACGACGCGATCGTGCCGGCCGAGGAGCCGGAGCTGGCCGACTTCCTCGTCTACCGGCCGGCTCCGCCCGCCCGCCGCGAGTACAAGATCCTGCGCGACGCGGGCACGCTGCGCGTTGCCGGCCGTGGCATCGAGCGGCTGGCCTCGTCGCTGGAGCTGGACGACCAGGCCGGCGTGGCCGAGCTGACCGCCGAGCTGGAGCGGCTCGGCGTCGAGTCGGCGCTGCAGGCGGCAGGCGCCAAGCCTGGCGACGAGATCCTGCTGGGAGCCCACAGCTTCAGCTTCCAGCCCGCGCGCCAGCCGGAACGCGCCTGATGCGGATCGGGGTGTTCGGCGGCGAGTTCGACCCGCCGCATCTCGGACATCTGGCGGCGGTGCGGGCCGCCCGCGATCAGCTCGCGCTCGACCGGCTGCTGGTGATGCCGACCGGCCACCCGCCGCATCGCGATGCCTCGCCGACGCCGGCCGATGACCGCCTGCGGATGGCGCAGCTGGCGTTCGCCGGCGAGCCGGGCGTCGAGGTCAGCCGGATCGAGCTCGACCGGGCTGGGCCGAGCTACACGGTGGACACGCTGCGAGCACTGGCGCCGCTGGGCGAACTGGTGCTGATCGTGGGCGCCGATCAGTGCGATCTACGCAGCTGGCGCGAGCCGGACGAGATCCTGCGACTGGCGTCGCTGGCGGTGGCTCCGCGCGGCGGATATGTCTGTGCTCCCGGCGCGAACGTGACCGAGCTCGCGATGGCCCCCGTCGACCTGTCGTCGACGACCGTCCGCGAGCGCCTGGCGGAGGGGGTGGGGGAGGACGCGGTTGACCCCGCCGTGCTCGGGCTGATCAGTGCTCGCGGGCTCTACGGCAGACCTCCGTGCTAGGCTGCTCGAGAGGGTATTTGGAGCGGATCACCTGACCACGAGTCTCGAACTGGCACACCGCATCGCCGCACTGGCGGGCGAGAAGCTTGCCTCTGACATCGTGATCCTGGACATGAGCGATGTGGTCAGCTACACGGACCATTTCGTGATCTGCTCCGGCCGCAACACGCGGCAGACGCAGGGCATCGCGGCCGAGATACGAGAGGCGCTGAAGCGCGACCGCATCCTCTCCCGCAACATCGACGGTGAGCGGCAAGGCGACTGGATCCTGCTCGACTACCTGGACGTGATCGTGCACGTGTTCACGCCCGACGCGCGATCGTTCTACCGGCTCGAGTCGCTCTGGGGCGAGGTGCCCAGCGAGTCGTACGCCCAGGGTGCCTGACCGCACCTTCACGCTGGCCGAAGCGCAGGCGCTGCTGGACGAGGTGGTGCGCCCATTGGCCGAGCGGATGGTGGAGCTGTGCGCGGCGGTGGAGCCGCTGCAGCGCGAGTGGCGGACGATCGTGATCGCGATCGGCTCCAACGGCGGCGGGCTCGACCACGAGCGGGCGAGCGCGCTGCGGGAGTCGCTGGAGCAGGCGCAGGCCGAGGTGGGCGAGCTGGTGGGCGAGGTGCTGGCGCTGGGCGTGCAGGTGAAGGACCCTGCCGAGGGGCTGCTCGACTTCCCGGCCGTGATCGACGGACAACCGGCGCTGCTGTGCTGGCTTGTGGGGGAAGAACGGATCGGGTTCTGGCACACCCTGGAGGGTGGGTTCGCGGGCAGGCAGCCGCTGTCGTGAGCGCGGGCGCGCACCTGAACGTGGCGCTGGCGGCGGAGCGAGACGCGTACGTGGAGCAGCTTGCGGGCCGACCGGCTGCAGCCAGGTACCGCGCCGCGCGCGACGCCTACCTGGCGTCGCATGCCGAGACCGGGCCGCGCAGCTGGGGGCGGCTGATCGGCGCGCTGAAGATGGCGATCCTGGCCGACGACGGCGTGGCCGACGTGGCGGCGCAGGCGCTGGCCGACGCCGAGGGGGTCGATGGACCCGCAGCCGGTTACACGCGGGCGCTGGCGGCGGTCGCGACCGCCGCCGCGCCGGACACGTCGGAGATGCTCGCGGCCGGCGATGCGTTCGCGCGGACGGGGAGGGCGCTGCAGGCGCTGGCCGACGGCGACGCGGCCGGCTACCGGGCCGCGCTGGGGGAGATCATGGCCGACTTCGAGGCTCGCGACGAGCACCTGTCGGGCGTGGCGGTGGCGGACACCGCGATGGTGCTCGAGCGGCTGGCCGAGCCGCGTGCGATGGCCGTCCACCCGGTCAGCGCGCTGCTGCCGCGGGCCGTCTGATCCGGGGCGAGAGCGCCGCCGGCCTCGATATACTTCGACGCCTCGGGGCTATAGCTCAGTTGGGAGAGCGTCGCGCTGGCAGCGCGAAGGTCACCGGTTCGAGCCCGGTTAGCTCCATCCCTGTCAGCACCATCGGCGGCCGCGGCCGCTTGCTTCTGCGCCGATGTCAGGAGCGTCGTGAGCAGCGTCCGAGTCGAAAACGGAACGAGCCGGCGAATCGCATCTTGACGGTGCCATTGTCGCCTCGGCAAGTGGCTGCGGCATCGACGTCGGACCAGCCAAGAAGACTCGGTCGTCGGGGTGGGATTCCCACCCGACGAGCCGGATCACGAATGGACTACGGGTGAAGCTTCAGCACCATCGGCCGCCGCGGCCGCTGGTGGAAGTTGAAGTCGGCCCTGATGTCGCCCAAGATCGGCTGGTTCTCGCGCACGCTTGGCCGTGAGTCCGGGCGGCCGTCGGTCTTGGGATTGATCCGCTGGCCGCCCAGGAAGTCGTCCTCGATGAACTTCAGGTAGGCATCCGGGCTCAACACCTGGTGGTCGATGAAGCCGTGGCGGGCGTACGGGCTGATCACCAGCCCCGGCACGCGCAGCCCGTAGCCGAGCGAGTCGACCCTCGGTGGCTGCACGTGGTCGTAGAACCCGCCCCAGTCGTCCCAGGTCAGGAAGATCGCGCTCGACCGCCAGTCCTTGCTGCGCATGACCGCGTTGATCACGCTGGTCACCCACGCCTGACCGCGCGTGATCGAGGCCGGCGGGTGCTCGCTCTGCGCGTAGTTGGGAATCACCCACGAGACCGCCGGCAGCCGCCCGGCCCGGGCCGCCTTGAAGAACAGCGACGAGTCCTGCACGTGGTTCACCTGGTGCGTCCGGCGGACGTCGGTGAACCGTGGCAGCGGGTTCCAGATCGACGGTGTCGACGCGCTCTGGGGCCGGAACTTGCACCCCATCACGCCCTGCCCGCAATCCGGCGACTGACCCGCTGAGATGTAGTAGGCCCAGCTCACGTCGTGGTGGTAAAGCAGCCATGTGAGGTCGGTCCAGGGGTAGGCGGGCTGGCCGGGCCGGGGGTTCACATGCCCGGTCTTGTCCCCCGACGACCGGCAGCTCATCGGGTTGGTGGGAGACGTGCAGAGGGCCGACCAGCCCGACACCATCGCCTCGTGGTTCGGCTCGCTCCAGCCGTCGTCGTCTGCGAAGAAGTGATCCTGCAGCACGTAGTGGCGGGCGTAGCTCCAGTAGTTCGGAATCTGGTGGTAGTCGTGGTAGCCCATCACGTCGGGGCGCCTGACCTTGATGGTGCAGGACGGATCCAGCACGGCCTTGCCGCACGTGGCCTTATGCGCGTTGACCGCCTGGCCGACGAACCCGTTCATCTGCCCACCGTTGATGTCGGCCGTTGAGTTCGGGACGTTGTGCGGGCCGCCGCTGTTGATGATGCTGGTGTCGTAGTAGGGCCGCTGGCACCGCTGGATGACAGGGTTCCACGAGCAGGTCGTCGGCACGCCGTGCTTCATCGGGATCCCGTCGGCCCCCGGGTAGGTGCCGAAGTAGGAGTCGAACGAGCGGTTCTCCTGCACGATCACGATCACGTGGCGAATCTTGTGAATGCCGTGCAGCGAGGACGCGGGGACGGTGTCGGGCGGCTCGGTCGCGGCAGGGCCTGGGCCCAGGGAGGTCGAGTTTGCCGAGACCGCGGTGGAGCAGCCGGTCACGAGTATCAACGTCAACGCGCCTAGGGCCGTGAGGTACAGCGCACGTGAAGGTCGCGTCATCGGGTCAAACCGTAGGCACGCCTGATTGACGCCCTCCAATCGGGGTGGGCAGACGTGAGGCGTCAGGGTGCCGCGGGCAGCGTGACGGTGGCCAGCGTGCCACCGCCCGGCCGTTCGCTAAGGGCGATGGTTCCTCTCTGCACCTCGGCAAGCGCCTGCGAGATCGCCAGGCCAAGCCCGATGCCGTCGCCGTCGTGGGCGAACCGGTCGAACACGTGATCGCGCAGCTTCGAATCGATCCCGGTGCCGCGATCGGCGACCGTGATGTCGACCACGCGACCGCGCTGGACGGCCAACAGTTCGATGTGCGCCTCATCGGGGCTGTGCTCATCCGCGTTTCGGGCCAGGTTCAGAACGATCTGGCGCAGCGCGTCCTCGTCGGCGGAAACCGCTACTCCACCGTCGGCGGCAACCGACCACGCTCGGTCACCGACGGGCGACAGCTGTGACGCGATCGACAGCAGGAGCGGCTCGACGGTCACCGGCACAATGTTCAGCCGCTCGATCTCGCTGGCCCGAGCCAGCTGCAGCAATCCCTCGACCAGCCGGCCCATGCGGTCGATCTCGTCAATCGCGACGGCGATCGCCTGCTGTCGCTGCTCGGGCGTGGTATCCGGGTCTTCAGAGATCAGCTCCAGGTGACCGCGGGCGATGGTAAGCGGAGTCCGCAACTCGTGCGACGCGTCCTCGAGGAACCGCTTCTGTGCGTTGAAGGCGGTCTCCAGGCGGCTCAGCATGCGGTCGATCGCGGCCGCCACCGCCCCGATCTCATCGCCCTTGTCGAGGCCGGTGCGGAGCCCCATCGCGTCGGGGGCGACCTCGTTCGCGAGCGACGTGATCGACTCCAGCGGCTGCAGGCCTCGCTTGGCCGCGAACCACGCCCCGACCGACGTCAGCAGTACGCCGACCGCGCCCGCGAGCAACGTCGCATTCAGCAACCCTTCCATCGACTCCAGCACCGGCTGAAGCGGTGCGGCTGCGACCGCGTACTCGCCGCGGTCGTTCGGTACGGCGCTGACCCGGAAGCGGCCCGACGGCAGCGTCACCGTGGCCACCCGCTCGCGCCCGGAGAACAGTCCCATGCGCCGGGCGGCGACAGTCAGATCGCGAGCCTCGGCGCTCGACGCGATCACGCGCTGGTCGTCGTACAGCGCCAGCAGATGGCCGGAGCCGACCGCCTCGCGCGCGTTCACGATCTCTTCGTCGGACTCCTGTCCGTGGCCCTGCTCGGCCGCTTCCGTGCGCGATCCCAGCTTGTGCGCGTCCGTCCGTAGCGAGCTGTCCACGCGGTTCAGCGCATCGCGGCGAGCAACCGCATAGACCGTCAGCAGGCTGATTGCAAGCACGATCACGGCCAGCCCGGCATAGAGCACGGCCAGGCGCGTGCGCAGGGAGGCGTGCCGGATCATTCAGCCAGCATGCGGTATCCGACGCCGCGCACGGTCTCGATCGCGCCGGGGGCCAGCTTCTGGCGGAGCGACGCGATGTAGACATCGATCATGTTGGAGCGCACATCGGTCACCGCGTCCCACGCCCCCTCCGCGAGTTGCGATCGTGTCAGCACCTGCCCGGCGTTGCGCATGAGGTAGGCCAGCAGCGTGAACTCGCGGCTGGCCAGCGTGAACATGCCCACGGGCGACTCCAGCTCCCGCCGGTAGACGTCCAGCCTGGTGCTGCCGGCCTCCAGGATCTCCCCCGGCGCGTCCACCTGGCGGCGGATCTGGGCGCGTATGCGTGCCGTCAGCTCGCGGAAGGAGAAGGGCTTGACGACATAGTCAACCGCCCCCAGCTCGAGCCCGTGGATCCTGTCCTCGAGCTCCGAGCGCGCGGTCAGCATGATCACCGGGACGCCGGGTACCACTCCCCGCAACGCCTCGAGCAGCTCGAATCCGTCGGCGCCCGGCATCATCACGTCGAGCACCGCCAGCGTGGGCGGATCCGCTCTGGCCATGGATAGCGCCTGGTCGGCGCCGGCAGCTGCCTGCACCTCGAAACCCTGGGCGCGCAGGCCGCGCTCCAGCAGGCTCAGCAGCCGTGGTTCGTCGTCGACGACAAGCAGGTGCATCCGGTGACCGTATCGCGCACCGACATGCCGCTGCGAGCGTCTGTGAGCGACCGCTCATGTGGCACGGCCAGAGTGCGAGGCATGGATCATCTGCGACTCCGCCGGCGCGACCGTGGCCGAGACCGGGTTTCGCGCCTGAGCAAGGCGGTCGCTATCGTCGCCGCGGTCGGCGCTCTGGTCGTTTCCGTCGGCGCTGCGCGCTCGAACCCGGGCCGGTTCACCAGCCCGCCGAAGGTAGAGTCAACCGTCGCCTCCGGTCGGCCGGCGCATCATCACCGTCGCATCCGTTCTGATGCGGGCGGGAGCAGCACAGTGCCCCAGCAGACGACCCCCGCACCGCCTGCCGCCACGAACCCGCCGGCGGTAACAGTCACTCCGGCGCCGCCGGTGGTCGTCTCCGGCGGGTCGTGATGGGCACCGCATCGGGCACGTACCGGTCGCAGTTCCCGGCGCTCGGGACGACCGCGATGGTGGCGGTCACCAACCCTCACAGGCTGTCGGGAGCGACCACTGTGGTCGCCGCCGAGTTGGCGGCGGTTGACCGTGCGTACAGCCGGTTTCGCCCCGAGTCCGAGCTGATTAGGTTGTGCGACCGGGGCGGTCGTACGACGCCGGTCAGCTCGCTGCTGGCGGCGGCGCTGGCCGCGGCACTGCACGCAGCAGAGTCCACCGGAGGCCTGGTCGACCCAACCGTCGGCGCGGCCGTCTCGGCGCTGGGATACGACCGCGACTTCGCGTCGGTGACCGAGTCGCACCATGCGCTGCCCGCCGAGCGCGCGGTACCGGGGCAGTCGGCGATCGAGTTCGACCCGACCCGTCGCACTGCCCGCGTCGCCCCGGGTACGCAACTCGACCTGGGCGCGACCGGCAAGGCGCTGGCCGCCGATCGCGCCGCAGCCCGAGCAGCCGCGGCCACCGGTTGCGGCGTACTGGTTTCGCTGGGCGGCGACATCGCCGTGGCCGGACGCGCGCCGGAAGGCGGCTGGGCGATCGGTATCGCCGACGACCATCGCGCACGGGACTCGGACATCCACCAGACGATTGCGATCGATCACGGCGGCATCGCCACATCGAGCACCTCCACACGTAGCTGGCGCCGCGCAGGTGAGAGCTGCCACCACATCGTGGATCCGGCACGAGGACGCTCGGCTGAGGTGGTGTGGCGTACCGTCAGCGTCGCCGCCGGTTCGTGCGTGGCAGCAAACACGGCCAGCACCGCCGCGATCGTCGACGGTCGCGGCGCGGTCGCGCGGCTCCTGCGCGTTGGCCTGCCTGCGCGGTTGGTCGCCGCCGGTGGCGAGGTGGTCACGGTCGGCGGTTGGCCGCAGGAGCGGAACGAGGCGGCGTGAGCACTGTGGGGCTGGACACGCGCACGCTCTGGTACCTGTCGAGAGGCACCGGCATGGTCACGCTGATGCTGCTGACGCTGACCCTGGTGCTGGGCATCGCGGCGATGCGCCAAGGACGGTGGCTGGGAACGCCCCGGTTCGTGCTCTCGGGTCTGCACCGCAACGTGTCGCTGCTGGTGGTCGCATTCGTCTCGGTGCACATCGCGACGTCGGTGATCGACCCGTTCGTGGGCATCCGGCTGATCGACGCGATCGTGCCGTTCGTCTCGTCCTACCGGACGGTGTGGGTCGGACTCGGCGCGCTGGCGGTCGACATGCTGGCCGCGGTGATCGTGACCAGCCTGTTGCGGGTGCATCTGGGACTCCGCGCCTGGCGGGCGGTGCACTGGGCCGTGTACGTGATCTGGCCTGTCGCGGTCGTGCACGCCCTCGGTGCCGGTTCCGACGTCCAGTCCGGGTTGCTGCCCGTGGTGGTGGCGGTGTGCACGTCCGTCGTGCTCGCGGCCGGCGCTCTGCGAGTGGTGACCGCCGACATCCCGGCCTGGCAACGCGGTGCCTGGGCGACGACGGGCTTCGCGGTGATGCTGCTTGTGACCGCCTGGACGCTGGGCGGCCCGCTCCAGGCCGGCTGGGCCCACAGCGCCTCGATCGTGGCGTGGGGGCACCCGTGACGACGGCTTCGACCATCCTGCCGCCGCGCCCGGCCGCCGCGGCTCCGACGGGGCTGCCGCGGTTGCTTGCCGGCAAACGGGCACGGCCCGGCCGCATGCACCTGGCCGACCACCTGAACCACTACGGCGATCCGTACACGGCGCCATACGCCTTCGGCGGCCAGCTGTTCACCACGGTCGAGCGGTCGGGCCTGCTGGGTCGCGGCGGCGCGGGATTCCCCACCGCCCGCAAGCTCGATGCGGTACGCCGCGGGCGGTCACGGCCGATCGTGGTGGTGAACGGGATGGAGGGCGAGCCCGCAAGCGCCAAGGACAGGTACCTGCTCTCGGTGGCGCCGCACCTGGTGCTCGACGGCCTTGCTCTGGCCGCAGCCGAGGTGGGTGCCGACGCCGTGGTGATGGCGGTGCGCCGCGACCGCACGGACGCTGTGCAATCGACCGAGCGCGCGCTCGCAGAGCGGCATCGCGCCGGCCTCGACCGGATCGAGCCGAGCCTCCACCCAGGGCCGCCGCGGTACGTGGGCGGCGAGGAGACGGCGCTCGTGCACTGGCTGAACGGCGGCGGCATCCGCCCGACGGCGGTGCCGCCGCGGCCGTTCCAGCGCGGCGTCTCAGGACGGCCGACGCTTGTGCTGAACGTTGAGACGATCGCGCACATCGCGCTGCTGGCGCGGTACGGCGACGCCTGGTTCCGCTCGGTGGGACTCCCGCAAGCCCCCGGCAGCGCGTTGATGACGGTGACCGGCGACCTCGGCCGCAGCGGCGTCGCGGAGGTGGCGATGGGATCGTCTCTGCAGGCAATTGTGGGCGCCTGCGATCCGCGGTCGCAGCCGCAGATGGTGCTGGCCGGCGGGTACTTTGGCGGCTGGCTGCCGTGGGAGTCGTGCGCCGGGCTGCGCGCGGATCCGCAGCAGCTGCAGGCGGCCGGCGCCGGGCTGGGTGCCGGGGTCCTGGTAGTCGCACCGGCCGGCTCCTGCGTCGTCGCCGAGACGGCCCGGATCGCGGCCTATCTGGCCCGCGAGAGCGCCGGCCAGTGCGGTCCCTGCGTGAACGGCGTGGCCGCAGTCGCCCGTGACCTGGCGCGCATGTGCACGATGGACGCCGGTCGGGCCGTAACGGCGCGGTTGCGGTCCCGAATTCACGTCATCGACGGGCGCGGCGCCTGCGCGCTGCCTGACGGCGTCCGCCGGCTGGTGGCAAGCGTCCTTGACGGTTTCCCGGATCACGTCGCAATGCATGAGCGTCACGGCGCCTGCCGCCATGTGCGACCGCTACCGTTGTCGCTGCCGTCGACGCCGCTGGGGCCGGCCGACTGGCGATGAAGAGCTACGTTGTGCGTGTCGATCCGATCGCCTGCGACGGCCATGGGCTGTGCGCCGACCTGCTGCCGGAGCGGATCGCGCTCGATGAGTGGGGCTACCCGATCGTCGATCGCACGCCGGTGCGGGGTGATACGGCCGCGCACGCGCGGAGGGCGCTGGCCGCCTGCCCGAAGCTGGCGCTGCGGATAGAGCGGCAGCAGTGACCCTGCTACGACGGCTCGACCTCGACGCGCACGCGGACACGGCGCCGGCTCCCGGGGTCGAGGGCAACCGCAGGCTGACGGCCGCGCTGGGCGCTGTGTTGCTGGTGCTGCTCGCGGTCGAGGGCGGCACGATCCCGTTCCTGGGCCGGCTCGAGGTGGTGCATGTGGTCGTGGGCCTGGTGCTGATACCGATCGTGCTCCTGAAGCTGGGCACCACGTTCTACCGTTTCGCCCGCTACTACACGGCCGACCGCGACTACCGGCGGGCCGGGCCACCGCACCCGGTGATGCGCGTGGCCGGGCCGTTCGTGGTCGTGACAACGGTCGCGCTGTTCGCGTCGGGGGTCCTACTGGCGATTGTTGGACGGCACTCGCAGACGGTCTACACAATCCACAAGGCCAGCTTCATCGCCTGGTTCGCCGCGATGACGGTGCACGTCCTCGGGCACGTATGGTCGACCCCATCGGTCGCGGTGCGGGACTGGTCGGCGGGGCAACGGATGCCTGGCTCTCGCGTGCGGCAGCTGACGTTGGTTGTCGTCACGCTGGCCGGACTGGGCACGGCTGCAATCGTCTATCCGTTGCTTCCGGCATGGGGCCACGGCTGACCCACACGGCAGGCACGCGCTACCGTCCGTCGTCAGTACATGGGAGGTGTGTGGTGGCAACCGTAAGCGTCCGCTACATCGTCGATGACGTCGACGCTGCGATCGGGTTCTACGTCGATGCCCTGGGCTTCACCCTGGAGATGCACCCTGCGCCAGCTTTCGCGATGCTCTCGCGGGGCGACCTGCGTCTGGTGCTGTCGGCACCCGGCGGCGGGCCGGGCGGCGGCCAGGCGATGCCGGACGGGACCGCCCCCGCGCCGGGCGGCTGGAACCGCTTCCAGCTGGAGGTGGATGATCTCGATGCGACGGTGACGGCGCTGAAGGCCAGCGGCGTCGCGTTTCGAAACGACATCGTCGACGGCGTTGGCGGCAGACAGGTTCTGGTCGACGACCCGTCAGGAAACCCGGTTGAGCTGTTCCAGCCGACGCGCCGGGAAGCGCGCCTGGAAAGCGGCTGATCGGCCTGGCTGCGGCGGCGGCTCCGGGGTCGGGCGCAGCAGGGTCAGGACGTCACGTGCTGCTCTAGAAATCGACCAGAGGCGATCGTACACTCGAGGCGCTGGCTCCGGCGGCTCCATCGAATTCGAGCGTTGCTCGAGGGGGAAACGATGTTCGAACTCAAGCGTGTCTGCGGTCTCCTCGTGCTCGTGCTGGCGGTCGCCGCCATGGGCGTATCCGCGGCCGGCGCTCAGGCATCGGTTGCTCCCCAGGTGCGCGCGATGCGCGCGGCCAAGGTGCTGTACGTGCGGACGCTGCCGGCGCGTCTGCGCGCGCACGTCCCCTCGACGGCGGGCGTGCCGCTGAGCCCGGGTACCGATCTGGTGTTGTTCACGGATCCGATGCGGATGCAGGTGCACGGTCTCACCTACCGGATGAGCATGTTCGCCGACACCACGGTCGACCAGTTCGGCAGCGCGCCCCAGTTGAGCGTCGGCTTCGACCGCACCTCGCGCGGGGTGGGCGGACGCATCAACGGCTTGCAGGAGCACGTGTACGGGTTCTCGTCGACCGACATGGTCATGACCGCCGACCAGGGTCTGACCGGCCTGCACATCGATACGCGGCGGACGTTCCGCCCGACACGGGTGACCATGAACCTCGTGCCCGACGACGTGCGCTCGGCGAGCTGTCGGCTGTTCTACGGCGGCACCGGCACGCAGTCGGTGGCCGAGGGTACGCTCGATACGACGGCGTTCCGGATTCACACCGGCACCTGGCCGTACTTCGGCACGGTCACCACGGCACCGCAGACGGCACTTGCGATCGCGGATCCAGGCTGCATCTCCGGTGGTGTGGGAGGAGGCGTCGCTTACGGCCGCACCGTGCGTCGCTATCACGAGCCGTGCCAGGGTCGTGAGTCGATTGCCTCCGGCTCGCCGTTTGGCTCCACGAGCTGGCAGGCCGAGGTCGGCTACGGCGGCGCGCGGGCCTTTCTCGGTGCGCAGACCGAGAGCAGCACCACCACCAACCTGGTGGGGCATTTCGCGGTCGCCCTTCAGTCTGCGGCGGGCATGCCCAGGCCGGAACATTCCGCGCACGGCGCCGTTGCCAAGATCGGCACGAGCGGAAACCCGATGTTCGGCGGCAGCGCGACGTTCGTGTCGCACCGCCGTCCTTCGGTGTCGAAGGTGCGCGTCTGCTCGGTCGGGCGGAACCTGCGCCGCTTCGTCGCAACGCGTTACCGGGGCACGCTGAGCCCGGACGGCGGCGCTCCGCTGACGGCGCTGTTCGACACCGGCGGCTTCGCGCTCGAACGCGGATCGGCGTCGCTGGTGATCCGCCGCTACCTGCGGTAAGAAGCGGGCCGATCCCCTTCCGCGGGATGTAGTATCGCGGCCGTGAACGAGTCGCTCAGCAAGACCATCGACCGCTACAACGACGCCTGGAACGCGCAGGATGTCGAGACGATCGCGCGCTACCACCACCCCGAGATCGTCTTTGAGAACCACACGGCGGGAGAGCGGGTGGAGGGCGCCGAGGCCGTGAGCGCGCACATCGCCGGTATCTTCGCCGGCTGGCCCGACCTGCATTTTCGCGGCCGGCGGGCCTACTACGGCGACGACTTCGTGGTCAGCGAGTGGACGGCCACGGCCACCCATCCCGACGGCCGCAAGCTGGAGTGGGACGGCATCGACGTGTTCCCGTTCCGCGACGGCCTGATCGCGCGCAAGGACGTCTACTCGACCAGCGGCAGCGCGCGCGTGCTCGGCTCCTGATCAGCCGGCGCCGCGCTTCGCGTTGCGTACCGGCCGTCCGATTTGGGATAGTGGGGACGTGTTCGACCACGTCACCGTGCGGGTGTCGGACCGCGGCGAGTCCGAGCGGTTCTACACGGCCGTGCTCGCGGCGCTCGACCGGCCACCGACCTATACGGGCGAGGACCTGGCTGAGTGGAACGACTTCTCGCTGTGCGAGGCGACCCGCGCGTGCCCGCCCACCAAGCGGCTGCACGTGGGCTTCGCCGCGAGCTCGCCGGAGCAGGTCGATGCGTTCTGGCGGTCCGGCACCGAGGCCGGGTTCCTCGACGACGGCCGGCCGGGGCTGCGCCCGCGCTACCGCGACGACTACTACGGCGGGTTCCTCCGCGACCCGGATGGGAACAGCGTGGAGGCCGTGCACCACGCCGACGTGCGGTTTGGCGGGATCGACCACCTGTGGGTGCGGGTGGCCAACCTGGATGCGTCACGCGGGTTCTACGAGGTGGCGGCACCGCACGCGGGCCTGCGGCTGGTGGACGAGCACCAGGACCGCGTGCGGTTCGCAGGTGATGGCGGCTCGATATCGCTGGTGACCGGACCGTCCACGGAGGGGTTGCACATCGCGTTCGGGGCGAGCGACGACGCGGCGGTGGAGGCCTTCCACAGCGCCGCCACCGCCGCCGGCTACGCCGACCACGGGGCGCCCGGGGAGCGGCCGCAGTACCACGACGGCTACTACGCGGCCTACGTGCTCGATCCCGACGGCACCAACGTCGAGCTCGTGAACCACCATCGCGGCTGACGGCCCGACCGAATTCGACCAGATCGTCCGCCGGCTGGAGGCGGAGGGCTTCAAGGTCGTCGTGCCCCCGTACGGGCTGCTGCTGGGATCGGCGATGCGGGCGGCGAGGAAGCAGGCCGATCCCCAGATGGCGTTCATCGTGCCGGTCAAGACACACGCGCGCTGGTGGCGCCGGGCATGCGCGGAGGGTGAGGTGCGCCTGCTTAACGGACGCGTCTGGATCCCGGCCAGGGGGCGCCAATCGATCCCGTTGGCGGTCGTGATCTTCGGCCGGCCGGCCCGCGTGGTCGACTGGGACTGGCGTGCGCCCGAGCCCTAGCGTGCGCGCACCGGCAGCCCGCGGCCGCCGAGCAGCGGCGCGGCCCGGTCGCGCAGCCGGAAGGCCGCGAACAGAGTCATCGCGATGCTGGCCGCGCCAGACACCACGTAGGCCGCCTCGGTGCCGCCCTGCGATGCCAGCCAGCCGGCCAGCAGGCCGCCCATCGGGCCGGCGCCGTTGAAGGCGAAGAAGTAGAGGCCGATCACGCGCCCGCGCAGATGGTCGGGCGCTTTCAGCTGCAGCAGCGAGTTGGCGTTCGAGGTCCAGAGCGTGAAGCTGAGGCCGGTCACGAACAGCAGCAGCGATGCCAGCGCAAGGCCGCCGACCGGCGCCAGCGCCAGCTGTGCCAGGCCGAAGCCGAAGGTACCCGCGAGCAGCACCCGCCAGCTGGCGCGGCCGAGCGTGGCCGACGTGAGCGCGCCGCCCAGCGCACCCAGGCCAAAGAAGGCGGTCAGCACGCCGAACACCTCGGGGCCGCCGCCCAGCGTCTGCTTGGCCATCACCGGCAGCAGCACATTGAAGTTGAACGAGAAGGTGCTGACGACGGTCACGATCATCAGCGCCATCAGCACCTCCGGGGCGCCGCGCACGTAGCGGAACGCCTCGCGGGTGCCGCGCAGGAGGGTGGGCCGTTCGGCGTTGGCCGAGCGCGGGAACATCTCGTCGCTCCGCATCAGCAGCAGGCCGATCAGCACCGCGGCGAAGCTGACGGTGTTGAGCGCGAAGCAGAGGCCCGCGCCGGCCAGGGCCACGACCACCCCGCCCATGGCGGGGCCGACCACGCGCGCGGCGTTGAACAGGCTCGAGTTGAGCGCGACCGCATTCGGCAGCTCGTCGCGTCCCACCATCTCGAAGGTGAGCGCCTGGCGGGCGGGCGCATCCAGCACCAGCACGGTGCCGCGCAGCACCGCCAGCAGCAGCACCTCCCAGGTGGTGATGACGCCGGCCAGGGTCAGGGCCGCCAGCACGCCCGCGATCACCATCGAGATGACCTGCGTCCAGATCACGGTGCGGCGGGCGTCGAGGCGGTCGACGACCACGCCGGCGAAGAGGCCGAACACCGTGAACGGGAGAAACTGGCAGAGCGCCAGCAGGCCGACGGCCAGCGGCGAGTGCGAAAGCTCGAGCACCAGCCAGCCGGTCGCGATGTTCTGCATCCACGTGCCGCTGACGGAGATCACCTGCCCGCTGAAGAACAGGCGGTAGTTGCGGTGCCGTCGGAGGCTGGCGAACGTGCGGCGGTTGGCGCGAAGCAGTGCCGCGGTCAAGCCGGCTCAGCCTCCAGCAGCCGTGTGAGCGGGTCGATCACGCTGTCGATGGCGGCCAGCTCGACCTCGGTCAGGCGTCCCAGGCGGGATGCCAGCCAGGCCGTGCGGCGTGACCGCGCGGAGCGCAGCACCCGCTGGCCTGCGTCGGTCAGCTCCAGCCCGACGCGGCGCCTGTCGACCTGCGCGCGCGTGCGCTGCAGCAGGCCCGCGCGCTCGAGGCGGGTGAGGGCGGTGGACATGGCGGCGGTGGACACGCCCTCGCGGACGGCCAGCTCGCGAACCCCGATGCCTGGGCTGGTGCGGATCACGTGCAGCAACGCGGCCTGGCCGCCGGTGATGCCGAGCGGCGCCAGCTCGCGGCGCAGGTGACGGTTCAGCTGCAGGAGCACGGGCCTCAGCCGGTTTGCCACTGTCACTGTATCCAAAGTAGTTATCATAGTTAACAGTTTAGCTCGTTACCGGCTTTCGCGCGACCCCCTGAGGGGGTTGTGCAGGCCGGACCATGATCCCTACAGAGGCGCGGGCGCCAGCGCCTGCCCGGCAACGCGGCGGCCGGCGACCAGCACCAGCCAGATCCGCTCCCGCTCGGCCAGCACGGCGATCCCCGCCAGCGGATCGCCGTCCACCACCAGCAGATCAGCCACGGCGCCTTCCCGGACAACGCCGACGTCGTCCAGTCCCAAGGCGGCAGCGCCGTTGGCCGTGGCCGCGCGCAGCGCCTCCGCGTTGCCGAGACCGGCATCGGTCATGCGCACCAGCTCGATCAGGTTGTCGCCGGGAGGGCCGCTGTCGTGGCCCATCGCCATCGTCACTCCCGCGGTCCGGCCCGCCGCGACGGTCGCATAGGCCTCCTGCTGCTGCACCTTGGCCTGCTCCACCAGCACCGGCGCAAAGCAGGTGACGAACCGCTCGGACAGATCGTGGAAGGTGGACAGGGTCGGCACCAGCACCTGCCCGCGCTCTGCCATCGCGGCCAGCAGCTCGGGCGCGCGGTGCAGCGACAGCCCGTGCTCGATCGTGTCGACGCCCTGCTCGATCGCCATCCGTGTGCCCTCCAGGCCCTCGGCGTGGGCGGCGACGCGGAAGCCCATACGGTGGGCCTCGTCCACGATCGCGGCCAGCTCTGCGGGCGTCATCTGCGCGGGCTCGGGATCCTCGCGCACCACCGAGCGCGCGCCGGTTGCCATCACCTTGATGAAGCCGGCGCCGGCGCGGATCTGCTCGCGCACCGCCTTGCGCATCTCGTCGGGCCCATCCGCCTCCCGGTACATCGTGCCGAAGATGGCGCCGCCCGGTGAGGTGGCCGAGATGATGCGGCCGCAGGGGATCACCCGCGGTCCGTCCAGCAAGCCCAGCTCGACCGCCTGGCGCACCGCGATGCCCTCGTCGTCGTAGCTGCCGACGTCGCGCACGGTGGTGATGCCCGCCGCCAGCAGGGCGGTGATGGTTTTGGCCAGCACGAAGTAGCCGAGCTCGCGGCGGCGCGGCTCCTCGCCGTGCAGGTGCTCCGGCGGCCCGAAGCCGGGGCTGCGCGAGGTGTCGCTCGAGAGGTGCACGTGCGCGTCGATCAGCCCCGGCATCAGGGTGCGCCCGTCCGCGTCGATCGATCCCGGCGGCTGGGACGCAGCACCCATCGGCCCGATCGACTCGATCCGGCCACCCGCCACGGTGACCACCATCCGCTCGGCGGGTGGCGAGCCGTCGCCGGCCACGACCCGCACGTTCCAGAGGATCGCGCGGTCGGTCAAGCCTCGCTCTCGGCTGCGGCGATCATCCGCTCCAGCTCGTCGAAGGCCGTGTCCCAGATCTCGCGACCGGAGAGGTCGATGCCGAGCACGGCCAGCAGGTCGGCCGGTGCGCCCGATCCGCCGGCGGCCATGAACTTCATGTAGGGCGCCACGAACTCCTCACCCTGCGCCCGCCAGCGCGCGTACAGCGCGAGCGCGACCAGCTTCGCGAACACGTAGGCGTAGGTGTAGAAGCGAGTCGAGATGAAGTGGGGGATGTACGACCAGCCCAGCCGGTAGCCGTCCGACAGGTGGATGCTGTCGCCGTAGTAGCGCAGGTTCTGCTCGATCCAGATGTCGCTGAGGCGGTCGACCGAGAGCGCCTGCGAGCCGGCCCGAAGCCCGTAGGCACCCTGCTCGTAGCGGGCCAGGACGGTCTGGCGGAAGATGGTCGCGAACGCGCCCTCGACGCGCTCGGAGGTTAGCGCCTGCCGCGTCGACCGATCCTCCTCGTTGGCGAGCAGGTGGTCGTAGGCGACGAACTCCGCAAACGTCGAGGGCACCTCCGCCAGCGCCAGGCCGGTGTGGGCCGAGTGCGGCGTCTGGGCCGCGTGCGCGAGCTGGAAGTGCATGCCGTGCCCGAGCTCGTGCGCGATCGTGAGCACGTCGTTCATCGTGTCCGTGTAGTTCAGCATCACGTAGGGGGAGGCGTCCTGGGCGACCGGCGAGCAGAACGCCCCGCCGCGCTTCCCGGCCCGGGGCTCGGCGTCGACGCGCTGCTCGGTGAAGAAGGCCTCCGCGATTGACGCCACCTCCGGCGAGAAGCCGGCGAACGCCGCGTCGACCAGCGACCGGCCCTCGTCGTAGCCGACCGGGCGGGCCTCGCCGAGCGGCGCGTACTGGTCGGCCAGCTCCAGCACGTCCAGGCCCAGCATGGTGGCCTTTGCGCGGAACCAGCGCTGTGCCAGTGGGTAGCGCGCCTCGACCTGCTCGAGCATCGCCTGCACAACGGGGGCATCGAGCTCGTTGTTGAGGTGCGTCGGCAGCATCGGGTCGTCGCCGTAGCTGCGCAGGCGGTCGCTCACGAGCCGGTCGGCGACCAGCGAGTCGTAGCAGTGGGCGAGCACGGGCGCCGGCGCCTCCAGCGCGGCGTAGAGCGTGTCCAGCGCGGCCAGCCGCACGTCGCGGCGTGAATCGTGCACGTAGGCCAGCAGCCGGTCGATGGTGTGCGGCTGGGGTCCGTCGCCCGAGTCGAACGGCACCTCGATCGTCGACGTGGTCTGTGCGTAGAGCGTTTGCCAGGCGGACACCGCTGCCGGGTCGCGTTCGCCGAGAGCGCGCTCCTCGGGCTCCGAGAGCACGTGGTCGCGGTAGCGGCGCTGGGCGGTCAGGTAGTGGCGGTCGGCCACGACCTCGGGGGCGGCGATCAGCGCGCCCGCCCGCTCGTCGTCCAGCGCCAGCCACTCAAGCTCGAAGAAGCGCAGCGCGTTTCGGGCCTGCACGATCGCCGCGTCGACGGCCGCCCCCAGGTCGCGGTTCTGCTCGCTGGTGACGTCCACCGCCTTTCGCAGCATCGTGTAGGAGGCGATCCGCGACAGCTCGTTGTCGATCTCGCCCAGCTCGTGCAGCGCCTCTGCCAGCTGGGCCGGCGTCAGCTCCGCCATGCGCCCCCGCCAGGCCGACTCGAACGCCCGTGCCCGCTCCAGGGAGGGTTCGATGGCGGCCTCGGCGGCCTCCGGGGAGGCGAACAGCGGGGACAGATCCCAGCGCACTCCGGAGGCCTGCACGGTGCTCACGAAGCAAGCCTAGCGTGGTCCCCTGTAACCCGATTCGGTACCCTTTGCAGGCCGTGGCAACGTTGCCGAACACCAGCGACCGTCTGACCGACCTCGAGCGCTCCGCCTGGGGCGGGTACCTGCGATCGCACGCGGCGATCGTGCGCCAGCTGGACGCGACCCTGGTCGAGGCGCACGGCCTGCCGCTGAGCTCGTTCGAGGTGCTGGCGCGGCTGGCCCAGCAGGACGAGGGCAAGCAGCGCATGAGCGACCTGGCGCAGTCGGTGTGGCTCAGCCGCAGCGGCGTCACGCGGCTGGTCGACCGGCTGGAGCGGGACGGACTGGTGGAGCGCCAGGCCTGCGACTCCGACGCCCGTGGCGCCTTCGCGGTGATCACGGACGCCGGCCGGGCGCGGCTCGAGACCGCCCGGCGCACCCACGTCATTGATGTGCGCGAGCGCTTCCTGTCGCGGTTCGACGCCGACGAGCAGGCGCAGCTGGCCGCCTTCTGGGACCGCCTCGACTCGTAGCAGCCCGCGCATGACCGAGCTCGTCACCGCCTACCAGTTCTACCTGACCGTGCACATCCTGGCAGCGGTCGTGTGGGTGGGCGGCGCCACCATCACCCAGGTCTACGCCGCCCGCGCGATGGCCGACCCCAGCCCGGAGCGGCTGGTCGTCTTCGCACGCGACGCCGCGTTCGTGGGCAAGACCATGTTCACGCCCGCCTCGCTGGTGCTGGTCGTGTTCGGATTCCTGCTCGTCAACGAGGGCAACTGGTCGCTCGGCAGCACCTGGCTGATCTTCGCGCTGGCCGTGTTCGCGGCCTCGTTCGCCGTCGGCGTCGGCTTCCTGGCACCCGAGTCGGCCCGCATCGCCCGCGCCATCGAGCTACACGGCGTCGGATCGACCGAGGCCACCCGGCGGATCGAGCGGATCTTCCTGGTCAGCCGCATCGAGCTGCTGTTCCTGATGCTGGTGGTCGTGGACATGGTGGTCAAACCGGGCCTGTAGAAACGGGGGAGGGGCAGGCGGAGGCGCCGCTTCCGTAGAATGCAGGGCCCATGGAACGCTACGACCCCGCAGCGATCGAGGCCCGCTGGCAGAAGATCTGGCACGACCAGCGGATCCACGAGGTGCCCAACCCGGAGCCCGGTGAGGACACCTCGAAGCTGATGTACGTGCTGGAGATGCTGCCCTACCCGTCGGGCGAGCTGCACATGGGGCACGTCAAGAACTACACGATGGGCGACGTGGTCACGCTCTACAAGCGGCGCAACGGATGGCGCGTGATGCACCCGATGGGCTACGACGCATTCGGCCTGCCGGCCGAGAACGCGGCCATCAAGAGCGGCAAGCACCCGAGCGTGTCGACGCGCGAGAACATCGAGGCGATCCGCGTGCAGATGCGCCGCATGGGCTGGTCGATCGACTGGACGCGGGAGCTGTCCACCTCCGAGCCCGACTACTACCGGTGGACGCAGTGGATCTTCCTGCGGCTGTTCGAGGCGGGCCTGGCCTACCGCAAGAACGCGGCCGTCAAGTGGTGCCCCAACGACCAGACGGTGCTGGCCAACGAGCAGGTGATCGACGGCCACTGCGAGCGCTGCGGCGCCGAGGTCGAGGCCAAGAACCTGGAGCAGTGGTTCTTCAAGATCACCGACTACGCGCAGCGCCTGCTGGACGACCTGGCCGAGGTGCGATGGCCGGAGCGGGTCGTGACCATGCAGCGCAACTGGATCGGCCGCAGCGAGGGTGCCGAGGTCACGTTCCGGGTCGAGCATGACACGTCGATCGAGCTGCCGGTGTTCACCACGCGCCCGGACACGCTGTACGGCGCCACCTTCTTCGTCCTGGCTCCCGAGCACCCGCTGTCGGCGGAGCTGGCGCGCGGCACCGATCAGGAGCAGGCGGTGGCCGACTACGTCCGGCACACGTCGGCGCTGTCAGAGGTGGAGCGGTCATCCGAGAAGGAGAAGACCGGCGTTTTCACCGGGCGCAACGTAGTCAACCCAGTAAACGGCGAGGCGATTCCGGTGTGGGTGGCCGACTACGTATTGATGGAGTACGGCACCGGCGCGGTGATGGCGGTGCCTGCTCACGACGAGCGCGACTTCGAGTTCGCGGAGAAGTTCGGGCTGCCGGTGCGCCAGGTGGTGGCGCCCCGCGACGGCGATACCGACGTCGAGGGTGCGTTCGTCGCGCACAGCGCCGACGAGGTGCTGATCAACTCGGCGGCGTTCACCGGCATGCCGGCGCCGGAGGGCAAGCGCGCCATCATCGAGTGGCTGGAGGGCGAGGGATCGGGGCACGGGCGCGTGGCCTTCCGCCTGCGCGACTGGCTGCTGTCACGGCAGCGCTACTGGGGCTGCCCGATCCCGATCGTGCACTGCGAGTCGTGCGGCGTCGTGCCCGTGCCGGACGACCAGCTGCCGGTGGTGCTGCCCCAGGTCGAGGACTTCGCCCCCAAGGGCCGCTCCCCGCTGGCCGCCGCCGAGGACTGGGTGCGGGTGTCGTGCCCAAGTTGCGGCGGCCCGGGCCGGCGCGAGACCGACACGATGGACACGTTCGTGGACTCGTCCTGGTACTACATGCGCTACGCGGATCCCCAGAACGCGACCGCGCCGTTCCAGCGGGACATCGTCGACACCTGGCTGCCCGTCGACCAGTACATCGGCGGCGTCGAGCACGCGATCCTGCACCTGATGTACGCGCGCTTCTTCACCAAGGCGCTGTACGACCTGGGGCACCTTGGCTTCACGGAGCCGTTCGCGAACCTGTTCACCCAGGGGATGATCTACTACCACGGCGCCAAGATGTCCAAGTCGCGGGGCAACATCATCAACCCCGACGAGTACATCGAGCGCTACGGCGCCGACACCATGCGGCTGTACACGCTGTTCCTGGGGCCGCCCGAGCAGGACGCCGAGTGGCAGGACTCTGGCGTGGCCGGCCAGCACCGGTTCCTGGCGCGGCTGTGGAGGCTGACGAACGAGGTCGTTGCCAGTAATGGCACCGGCATCCCGGAGGCCGTTGCGGCCGACGGCCCCGGCGGCGACATGGTGCGCAAGGCGCACTGGGCGATCGACAAGGTCAGCGCCGACATCGGCGATCGGTTCTCGTTCAACACGGCGCAGTCGGCGGTGCACGAGCTGGTGACGGCGATCCAGGACACACCCGTGGCGAGTGGCGAGCAACGTCGTTTCGCCACGGCCACGGCGGTCAGCCTGATCCACCCGTACGCGCCGCACATCGCCTGCGAGCTGTGGAAGCGGCTGGGCGGCGAGCGGCTGTGGGACGTTCCCTGGCCCGTCGCCGATCCGGAGATGCTGGCCAGCGACACCGTCACCTACGCGGTGCAGGTGAACGGCAAGCTGCGCGGAGACGTGGGCGTGCCGGCCGACGCGGTCGAGGACGAGGTGGTCGCGGCGGCCCGCGCGGTTCCGAACGTCGCCGCCTACCTGGACGGCGCCGAGGTGCGAAAGACGATCTTCGTGCCGGGGCGGCTGGTCAACTTCGTCGCCTAGATGGGCGAGCCGCCGCCCAGGCCCCGAGGAGCCCCCCGGCTCGTGCCGGCTTCGCCGCTCGGCTCACTGGTCGAGCCAGATCGAAACGCTTTCGTCACCTTTCGTGACTGACACCTGACAGGCCCCGCGGCGAACATCGCCGCATGCTTCCGATCTCACCCCAGCGACTGGCCGTCTACGCGGCCGTGGCGGTCGCGGTGCTCGTGATCGGCTGGCGCAGCCAGTCCGGCTCGCCGCCGACCGCCTATCCGGAGCCGGCAGCCGCGACGGCGACGGCTCCGGACTCATCGGCCGCGCCGGCGGTGGTGGTGGTCGACGTGGTCGGCGCCGTGCGTCGGCCGGGGGTCTACCGCCTGCCCGGCGCCGCCCGCGTGCTGGACGCGGTGCACAAAGCACGGCCAACCGGCCGCGCCGACCTGGCCGGCCTGAACCTGGCCGCGCGGCTGGCGGACGGCGAGCAGGTGGTGGTGCCAAAGCGCGGCGGTGGGGCAGCGGCCGTGGCCCCGGTGGCGGGCAGTGCCGACGCGCCCGTGCACCTCAACTCGGCCACGCTCGAGCAGCTGGAGACCCTCGACGGCATCGGGCCGGCGCTGGCTCAGCGGATCATCGACTACCGCAGCATGCATGGCGGCTTCCACTCGCTGGACGAGCTCGACAACGTGAGCGGGTTCGGCCCGGCGCGGATGGCCGCGCTGCACGGCCATGTGGCGCTGTGACCCGCCCACCCGGTTGGTTGTGGCAATCGTGGCCGGCCTGGTGGCGGCGGCCTTCGGCCATCCGTTGGTGTCGCTGCTGGCGGCGATCCCGTGGCGTCCACGGGCGCCTGTTCATGGCCGTCGCGCTGGCGGCGGCGCTGTGGGGCGGCATGCGGGTGGCGGCGCTGCAGCACCGGGCGCTGGTGCCGGGCCCGATCGGTGGCGTCGTGATCGTGACCGGCGCGCCCAGCGGGGACCGTGCCGTCGCGCGCGTGGTGGCCGGCCGCGAGGACGTGCTGCTGCAGGCGCCGGGCTACCGGCCGCAGCTGGGCGGGATCTACCGGGTGACCGGCCGGCTGCGGGAGATCGACCCGCCGGTGCGCGACTACTACGCGAGCCAGGGGGTGCACCTGGAGCTGCGTGGGTCGCGGCTGGTGTGGCTGGCCGACCGGGGCGGGGGATGGGGTGTGATCGACGGCCTGCACCGCGACGCGCTGCGCCGCCTGGGCGCGGACGGCGACCCTCCGGCCGACCGGGCGCTCGTCGCCGGCGTCACGCTGGGCGAGACCGGAGCGCTGCCGGCGGACGTGCGCGCGGAGTTCCGCACGTCCGGGCTGTATCACCTGGTGGCGGTTTCGGGTCAGAACGTGGCGCTGGTCGTGATCTTCGCGCTGGCCTGCCTGGCGCTGCTGGGCGTGATCGGCCCGCCGGCTCGGGTGGTCGCGGCTGGAATTACGGTCATCTACGTGCTGGTCACCGGCGCCGGGCCGTCGATCGTGCGGGCGGGTGTCGCGGGCGCGCTGGTGGCGGTGGCCTGGCTGGCATCGCGGCCGGTGGCGCGCTGGCACCTGCTGGCCTGCGGCGCGGCTGTGGTGCTGGCCCTGAACCCGCTCGATCTGTTCAACCCGGGCTTCCAGCTCAGCTTCGCGGCGGTGTGGGCGATCTTCGCGGTGGCACCGCGGCTGCAGGGCTCGTCGGGGTCGGCTGTCGCCTTGTCGGTGGCCTGCACGCTTGTCACGACCCCGATCGCCTGGTGGCACTTCGGACGGCTGGCCCCGCTGTCGGTACCGGCCAACCTGCTGGCTTTGCCGGCGGTGGGCCCGCTACTGGGATGCGGGCTGTCCGCGATCCTGCTCGGCTCGGTCTGGCCGCCCCTGGCGACCCCGCCGCTGATGCTGGCCGACCTGCTGGCGGGCTACCTGCTGTGGGTGGCGCGGCTGTGCTCCTGAGTCTTCCGGGTCGCAAGAGTGCCCGGTGGGCCCGGGCGTGCAACCCGGGCCCACACTCCCCCTCGCATGTACCGCCTGCGCGCATCGGTGGCGACGTCTGCGCAATCCAGTCGGCGAGAGCGATCGACCACCACATTAGGCGCCCGTACGGCTGCGTGGGTTATGGAGCGGTGCACGCCTGGTGGCGAGGTGGAGACGTTCGATCGGAACATCACGGGTCACGCCGCTCACACTTGCCGCAGCCCCTGGACAACCGATTACGGACAGGGGGAATGTGATCATCACCGGGGGTGGCGGCAGCAGGGATTGCTCGGTGACCGCGCTCTTCGGCGGACCCTACTTCTCGACCATCCACGACAGCGTCGTAGGCGGCAAGGTGATATTCCGCTACGCGCACAGCCTGCTGGTTCGGGTTGATTCGCACCCAGGTGGGCGGCAACGTCAGGATCTGACAGCACGCTGATTCTCGGAAGACCCGCCCTGGCGACGGGCCTTCCGCTGTCGGCGGCGGGCGGGCTACACGCCGGCGGGCAGCGGGCGCTGTTCGGGGCCGACGTAGCGGGCGTCGGGGCGGATCAGCCGGCCGTGCTCGGCCTGCTCGAGCGCGTGGGCGCTCCAGCCCGCGGTGCGGGCGACCGCGAACGCCGGCGTGTAGAGGTCGGTCATCAGGCCGACTCCGTCGAGCACGATCGACGCGTAGTACTCGACGTTGGTCTTCAGCGGCCGGTCGGGCTTGTGCTCGGCCAGCAGCCGCAGCGCCACGTCCTCGACGTCGATCGCCAGCTTCAGCCAGTCGGCGTCGGCTGCCAGCCGCTCCGCCACCGCCGCAGTGCTCGCGCGCGCGGATCCATCGTCTTGTAGACGCGGTGGCCGAACCCCATCAGCCGCTCGCCGCGGGCCAGCGCCTGGCGGATCCATGACCTCCGCGTGCTCGACGTCGCCGATCTGGGTCAGCTGGTCGCGCACCTCGCTGAGGGTGCACCGCCATGCAGCCGTCCCTTGAGCGCGCCGACGGCACCGCAGACGGCGCTGGCCAGGTCGGACTGCGTGGACTGGTGATCACGCGGGCGGTGAAGGTGGACGCGTTCAGCCCGTGCTCGGCACAGACGATGAAGTACGCGTCCAGCGCCCGCGCCTCGCGCGGGGTCGGGCTCCTCGCCCGTGATCGCGTAGCAGCAGCCGCGCGGCGGTGCCCAGCGTGCGCCGCGCGCGCCAGTTCACCGGCTGCTGGCTGTCGCGCAGCCGTGCGAAGGCGCCGACCGCGGCGGGCGCCAGCGCGATCAGCTCGCGCGCCTGCTCGGCTGTCGGCGGCCACGTCCATGCGCCGCTCTGCGCCGAACGCCGAGAACGCCGTGCGCAGGGCATCCAGCGGGGCGCACGAGGTGGGCAGCGCGCGCAGCGCGCCGAGCACGGTCGGCGGAAGCTCGCCGGCGGCAGCACCTCGTCGCGCATGGCCAGCTCGCCGTCGAGCAGCAGGCCGACCACGCGGTCATAGCTGCCATGCTCGGCCAGATCGCCGATCTCGTAGCCGCGGTAGAGCAGCCGTCCCGCCTGGCCGTCGACCAGCGTGATCGAGGTCTCAGCCGCAATCACGCCCTCGAGCCCGCTGTTGACATCCGATGCCATCGGGGCGCGATTGTAGCCCGCGCGCCGATCCGGGCGTGCAGCGGCGCCGTCGTGCGACAATGCGGGCATGAAGCTCTCCGCCAAAGCCGACTACGCCGTCCGGGCGGTGCTGGTGCTGGCGTCCCACGAGGGCCCGCATCCGCTCAAGGGCGAGCTGATCGCGGCGTCGCCAGGATCTGCCGCTGAAGTTCGTCGAGAACATCCTGGGCGAGCTGAAGCACGCCGGCATGGTGGTATCGCAGCGCGGCCCGGAGGGCGGCTACCAGCTGGCGGTGCCGGCCGAGACGATCACGTGGCCGAGGTGATCCGTGTCGTCGACGGGCCGCTGGCGGCGGTCGCCGGCATGCGGCCCGAGGCGATCAGCTACCCGCCGGGCGCCGAGGCGCTGCCGGATGTGTGGTTGCAGGCCCGCTCGCAGCTGCGCTCGGTGCTCGAGAAGTGACGTTCGCCGACCTCGTCGAGCGGTCCGGAGCGCGCCGCCAAGGTCGAGGTCACGGCCGCAGGAGAGGGCGGTGGCGCATAAGCCGGCGTACCTGATCGCCGGCAGCGACTGGCCCAAGGTCGAGGCCGCCGCCGTTCGCCTGCGAAGCCAGTTCGACCGGACGAGGCGTCGAGCAGATCACGGTCGGCGAGGAGATGCGGCGACGAGATCGTGGTCGCATCGTGCAACTCGCTGGGCCTGCTGGGCGGTGAGCGGCTGGTGCTGGTGCGCGGCGGCGAGAGCCTGGACGAGGCGCAGGTGCAGGGCGATCGCCGGCTACCTGGCCGATCCCACGCCCGACACGTGCCTGGCCATGTTCGGCGGCAAGGGGGTCGCCGCAGGACGGCCCGCTGGCCACCGCCGTCGCCGGGCCGGCGACGTCCGCATCTTCGACCGCCCGACGAAAAGGAGGCCGCCAGTGGGTGGTCAAGCGCTTCTCCGAGCGGGGATCTCCTGCCCCCGCCGTCGCCCGGCGGATCGTGAAGCGGGCCGGCATGGAGATCGGCGACCTCGCGCTGGAGGTCGAGAAGGTCGCCGCCTACGCGGCGGCGAGGCGCCCGACGCGAGGCCGACGTCGACCTGCTCGTGGCCGGCGAGATGGACATCAAGCCCTGGAACATGACCGATGCCTGGGGCCGGCGCGACGCCGGCCGGCGTGATCGAGTTCGCGACCGCCGACATCGAGAGGCCCGACGACGTGCACCGCATGCTCGGCCATCTTCGCCAACCACGTGCGCCGCGTCCGCCAGGCGCTGCTGGTGATGGAGGCGGGCGGGTCGACCGAGGCGAGGTGCAGAAGCAGCTGGGGCTGCGTCGCCGTACCAGGCGCAGGGGCTGTGCCGGCAGGCACGGCGTTCAGCGAGCCGGAGCTGGCGGATGCAGTCGTGCGGCTGGCCGAGCTGGACGAGGCGATCAAGGGCGGCAGCCGGCTCGACCCGCGGCTCGAGCTGGAGCTGGCGCTGGTCGAGATCAGCGGCGAATGAGCGCGCAGACGGCCGCCGCCGCGATGGCCGCGCTGGTCTCGCTGGCGTGTACCGCGGTGATCGCGGAGCGGCTGGCGCGGCGCCCGTCGCGGCCGGCTCCGCTGATCGCGTGGCTGATCGGGTTCTCGCTGTTCACGGTTGCCACCGGCTGCCTCTGGTACGGCGCGCGCGAGGGCTGGACCGAGGGCGTGTTCCGGCTCTACTACCTGACCGGCGGCGATCCTGGTCGTGCCCTACCTGGCCGTCGGCGAGCTGCTGCTGGTGGCGCCCGGGCGCCGCGCCACGCGGCTGGTGGTGGCCACGATGCTGTGGGTCACGTTCGCCTCGACGGCGGCGGTGCTGGCCGCGCAGGTCGACCCGGCCGAGCTGGCCCGGGCCGGGGCGACGCCGCCCAACGGCGCGATGGGCGGCCCTTGGACGACGATCCTTGCAGCCGTTCTCAACACGGTCGGCACGCTGGTGCTGCTGATCGGCTCGATCGCATCGGCGCGGCGCCGCCGTGACCCGCGTCCGCTGCTGGTGGCGGCCGGCGTGGCCGTGATCGCGCTGGCATCGACCGCCACCCGGCTGGACATGTACGCGCTGTTCGCGCTGGGGCAGGCGCTGGGCATCGTGCTGATCCTGGCCGGCCTGGTCTGGCGCCGGTAGACTGGCGGGCCCATGCGCCCCTCCCCAACAGTGGTGACCGCCGCGTTCAGCCGCGCCGCCAAGGCCAGCACGAGCGGGCCTCCACGCGGCATGAGCCGCCAGTGGGTGGACGCGCTGGCCGCGGTGCCGCTGTTTGCCAGCGTGCCGAAGCGGCACCTGCGCCAGATCGCGAGGCTGGCCGAGCAGGTCACGGTGCGGGCGGGCGCGCCGGTGGTGTACCGCACGCACAGCGGGCGCGAGTTCTTCGTCGTGCTCGAGGGAACGGCCGTGGTGCGGCCGCCCAGCGGGCTCGGGCACACGATCGGGCCGGGTGACTTCTTCGGCGAGATGTCGGTGATCGACGGCAAGCCGCGTTCGGCGGCGGTGCGGGCCGAGACCGACATGGTGCTGATGATGCTGGGCCGCCGTCAGTTCATGCAGGTCGTGGAAGAGCAGCCGACGGTGGCGATCGCGATCATGGAGGAGCTGGCCGCACGGGTGCGGCGGCTCGAGGGGTCCGCCTAGATCTAAGCCTCGGCGGGAACGCCGGCGGCCATGCGGGCTGCCTGCGACTTCTTGCGCGCGGCGGTGTTGCGGTGGATAGCGCCCCGCGCGGAGGCACGGTCGAGCAGCACCGTCAGCTTGCGGTGGGCGTCGGCCACCTGCTCCGTCTCGCCCGCCTCGGCGGCGTCGCTGAGGCGCCGCGAGAGCGTCTTGATCTGGGTGCGGTAGCGCAGGTTCTCGAGACGCTGCCGCGCCGCAGTCCGGACCCGCTTTTCCTGTTGCTTCGAATTCGCCATAGAAAAGCCCCTCCCGGGGCCGACCAATCATAGCACCGGGATGGCAAACGGGGCCGCCGATCGATTATCTAGACTCTCGCGTTTATGGCAGATACTCGCCGCCTGGCGACCTCCACGGCCGTCTTCGGGGTGGCCACCGCCATCTCCCGGGTGGCGGGTCTTGTCCGCGAGATCGCCGCCGCCGCGGTGCTCGGCTCAGGCCCCGTCTACTCGGCGTTCACGGTTGCGTTCAACCTGCCCAACCTGATCCGCGCGATCGTGGCCGACAACGCCATCAGCGCGGCATTCGTGCCGGTGTTCCTGGAGCTGCGCGAGAAGGGCGAGGAGAAGGAGGCGTGGCGGGTCGCCAGCATGGTGCTGTGGACGACCGCGGTGGTGCTGGGCGCGATCTCGGCTCTGTTCATCCTGCTGGCGCCGCTGCTGGTGCCGGTGCTCCTGGTCGGAACCAGCAACGTCTCCTCCGACCTGGTGGTGACGCTGACCCGGATCCTGTTCCCGATCGTGGTGCTGATGGGGCTGTTCGGCGTCGTCACCGGCATCCTCAACGCGCAGCGGATCTTCGGCGTCCCGGCCTTCGCACCGGTGGCCTGGAACCTCGTGATCATCGCGGTGCTGCTGGTCTACGGCCGCAGCGGCTCGCTCGAGCACCGGGCGCAGGTGTACGCGTGGGGCGTGCTGGTGGCCACGATCGTGCAGTTCCTGATCCCGCTGCCGCTGCTGCGCGGCTCCGGGATCGGGCTGGCATTCCGGCTCGGCTTCGGGAACCCGCACGTGCGCCACATCCTGCGCCTGATGGTGCCGGTCTCGCTGGGGCTGGGGCTGATCAACGTCAACCTGACCCTGGACACGATCATCGCGGCGCACCACAGCCCCTCGGCGCCTGGCGACCTGGGCTACGCGTTCCGCCTGTTCATGTTGCCGCAGGGGCTGTTCTCGGTAGCGGTATCGACCGTGCTGTTCCCCGAGCTGTCGCGGCCGCCGCCGTCCGCAACATGGTCGAGCTGGCGCTGATCGTGGCCCGCGGCATACGCGCGATCGTGTTCCTGCTGCTGCCGGCCGCCGCCATCTCGATCGTGCTGGCCGAGCCGGTGGTGCGGCTGCTGTACCAGCACGGGCAGTTCAACGAGACCGACACCGTGCGCGTGTCGGCCACGCTGGTGATGTTCTCGCTGGGCCTGCTCGGGAACGGCCTGTCGCTGCTCCTGACCCGCGCCTTCTTCGGGCTCCAGGAGCCGCGCATCCCGACTCTGGTAGCGCTCGTGAACCTGGTGCTGAACCTGTTCTTCGACCTGGCGCTGCTGCGCTACGGCGCCGCCGGGATCGCCCTCGCCACGGCGATCGTGACGTCGTTCAACGCGGGCGTGCTGATGGTGCTGCTGCGTCGCCGGGTGGGCTCGCTGCACGGCCGCGAGGTGCTGCGCTCCACCGCGTTGACCGCGGTGGCGACGGTCTACTGCACCGTCGCGGCGTTCGGAGTGTGGTACCCGATGGACAAGCTCCTGGGCCGCTCGATCGCCGGCCAGATCGTGTCCCTCGGCCTGGGGCTGGCCGCCGGCGGCTTCGCCTACCTGGTCGCGGCCCGTTCGCTGCGGCTGGCCGAGGTGGACATCCTGGCCAGCCTCCTGCGCCGCCGCCGCGATCCCGCAGCGTGATGCACCGGTACGCTGTAACCGGTGGCGCTCTCACGCATCCGCAACTTCTCGATCATCGCCCACATCGACCACGGCAAGTCGACGCTGGCCGATCGCATCCTGCAGATCACGCAAGACGGTGGCCGACCGTGACATGCGCGAGCAGCTGCTCGACTCGATGGATCTCGAGCGCGAGCGCGGCATCACGATCAAGGCCCAGGCCGTGCGGGTGATGTTCCGTGCCGCCGACGACCGCGTCTACGAGCTGAACCTGATCGACACGCCCGGGCACGTCGACTTCACCTACGAGGTGTCGCGCAGCCTGGCCGCCTGCGAGGGCGCGCTGCTGGTGGTGGACGCCGCCCAGGGGCTGGAGGCGCAGACGCTGGCGAACGCGTACCTGGCGATCGAGAACGACCTCGACATCGTCCCGGTGGTCGAACAAGATCGACCTGCCGGCGGCGGATCCCGACGGTGTCTCGGCGGAGCTGGCCGAGCTGATCGGCGACGCGCCCGAGAACGTGCTCCGGATCTCGGCCAAGACCGGCCAGGGCATCGAGGCGGTGCTGCAGGCCGTGGTCGACCACATCTCGCCGCCCGACGGCGACCCGCAGGCGCCGCCGCGCGCGCTGATCTTCGACTCCAGTCGTACGACCAGTACCGCGGCGTGCTCGCCTTCGTGCGGATGGTGGACGGCGGCTTCCACAAGGGCGACAAGGTCGCGCGATGGCGCAGGGCACGCGCTTCGACGTCGAGGAGCTGGGGTTCTTCTCTCCCGGCATGCGTCCCGCCAAGCACCTCTCGGCGGGCGAGGTGGGCTACGTCGTCACCGGCCTCAAGGACGTGTCGCAGCTGCGGGTCGGCGATACGCTGACGCTCTCCAGGGACGGCGCCGCCGAGCCGCTGCCCGGCTACAAGGACGTCAAGCCGATGGTGTTCGCCGGGCTGTTCCCGACCGACTCCGACCAGTACCCGGAGCTGCGCGACGCGCTGGAGAAGCTGAAGCTGAACGACGCCGCGCTGTCGTACGAGCCGGAGACGTCGCAGGCGCTCGGGTTCGGGTTCCGCTGCGGGTTCCTGGGGCTGCTGCACATGGACATCGTGCGCGAGCGGCTGGAGCGCGAGTACGACCTCGACCTGCTGGTCACCGCGCCCAACGTCGCCTACCAGGTGCAGGACGTCAAGGAGGACTGGATCGAGGTGCACAACCCGGCGCAGATGCCGGCCTCGGGCGAGGTCCTGTCGACCGAGGAGCCCTACGTGCGGGCGTCGATCATCGTGCCCAAGGAGTTCGTGGGGCACGATGATGGAGCTGAACCAGGACCGGCGTGGCGAGTTCGGCCACATGGAGTACCTGTGCGAGGAGCGGGTGCAGCTGGTCTACGACATCCCGCTGGCCGAGATCGTGCTCGACTACTACGACCAGCTGAAGTCGCGCAGCCGCGGCTACGCCTCGTTCGACTACGACATGATCGGCTTCCGCGAGGGCAAGCTGGTGAAGGTGGACGTGCTGCTGGCCGGGGAGCAGGTCGATTCGCTGTCGCTGATCACGCACCGCGACAACGCCTACGAGCAGGGCAAGGCGCTGGTGGAGGCGCTGCGCGAGCGGATCCCACGCCAGATGTTCGAGGTCGCGATCCAGGCGGCGATCGGCTCGCGCGTGATCGCCCGTGAGACGGTCAAGGCGCAAGCGCAAGGACGTGCTGGCCAAGTGCTACGGCGGCGACGTCAGCCGCAAGCGGAAGCTTCTCGAGAAGCAGAAGGAGGGCAAGAAGCGGATGAAGCAGGTGGGCAACATCGAGGTGCCGCAGGAGGCGTTCCTGGCGGTGCTCGACCTGAACCGCGACGGAGGCAACGGTGGCGGTGGCTGACGCATCTCTACCTGCACGTCCCGTTCTGCGGCGCACCGCTGCGGGTACTGCGACTTCGTCACGGTCACCGGCAACGGCGAGCTGCACGGCCGCTACGTCGACGCGCTGATCGCGCGAGCTGCGCGCGCTCGCCGGCGCGGCCGGCCGACCATGTTCGTCGGCGGCGGCACGCCGTCGCTGCTGGACGACGAGCTGCTCGCCCGGCTGCTGGCGGCGCTGCCCGCCTGCGACGAGCTGACCGTCGAGTGCAACCCGGAGACGATCACGACCGCCAAGGCTCAAGTACTGGTCGAGGGTGGGGTGACGCGGGTGTCGCTGGGCGCCCAGAGCTTCCAGCCGCACATGCTGGCAACGCTCGAACGGCGGGCGAGCCCGGAGCGGGTTGGGGAGGCGGTCGCGACGCTGCGCGCGGCAGGGGTCGAAAACCTCAACCTCGACTTGATGTTCGGGGTTCCGGGCCAGTCTGCCGCAGACCTCTCTGCCGACCTCGACCAGGCCTCGAGCCTGGGGCCCGACCACATCAGCTCCTACGAGCTCGAGGCCAAGCCCGGGACCCGGTTCACCCACCGCCACGGCGCCGAGCTGGAACGGCAGGCGGAGGCGCTCGAGGACCACTACGAGACGGTCGTGGCCACGCTGCGCGAGCGCCGGCTACCACTGGTACGAGACGGCGAACTTCTGCCGCGACGGCCGCCAGGCGCGCCACAACCTGGGCTACTGGGAGGGGCACGACTACCTCGGGCCTCGGCGTCGGCGCCGTCTCCACGCTCGGCCTCGAGCGGCGCCGCAACCGGCCGTCCCTGCGCGCCTACCTGGAGGCGGTGGAGGCGGCGGCGCCTCCCGCCGAGATCGAGCTGCTGACGCCCGGCCGAGCGCGGCAGCGAGCGGCTGATGCTGGGGCTGCGGCTCGACCGGCCGATGCCAGCTGGGCGGGGTGGAATGGTGATCGACCCGCGGCAGCTCGAGCGCATGGCCGGCGCCGGGATGCTGGACCCGTGAGCCGGGCGGCATCCGGCTCAGCGAGCGAGGCCGGTTCATGGCAAACAACGTCGTCAGCACGCTGCTGCGATGAGCGAGATGGAACGACAGCTGACGCCGCGCCAGGCTCTGATCCTGCTACGGGTGGTGCGGGAGTACATCTCTACCGGGCATCCGGTCGGCTCGAAGGCGCTGGTCGAAAGCGGCGCCGTCGACGCGTCGGCCTCGACGGTGCGGTACGAGCTCGCCGAGCTGGAGGCGCTGGGTCTGCTCGGCCACCCGCACACATCGGCCGGCCGCGTGCCGACCGACGCGGGCTACCGGATGTACGCCGAGCAGCTGCTGGAGCAGCCGCTGGGCGCCGCGCAGCTGCCGATCGACCTGTGGCAGGTGCGGAACCAGGTCGACGCCGCCCTGCGCAACACGACCGAGATGATGTCCCAGGTGACCAGCCTGCTGGCGGTGATGACGGCGCCGCCGATGGAGACTACCGAGATCCGCCACGTCGAGGTGCTGCGGCTGCAGCCGCGGATGGTGATGGTGGTGGTGATCACCTCCACGGGCGGTGTCACCAAGAGGATGTTCCCGTTCGAGGAGGCGGTCGACGAGAAGCTGATCGAGTGGGCCACGGCCTATCTGAACGAGCAGCTGGGCGGCGTGCGGCTGGGCGCGCGAGCGCTGCGCCAGCGGCTGTTCGACCCCGGGCTGGGCGCCCGCGAGCGGAGTTCATGGGGGCGCTGGAGCCGGCGTTCACCGAGCTGGTGGGAAGCGGCGAGCAGACCCTGTACGTCGGCGGCGCCGCCGGCTGGTGCAGGAGCTGCGCCATGACGACCTGGCCGAGATCAACGAACTGATGCTGGCGCTGGAGGAGCGGGCGGGACTGCTGCAGCTCTTGCGCGGCGCGCTCGAGACCAACCGGCTGTACGTGCGCGTCGGCGGCGAGGATGCGGTCCCGCAGCTGCGCGGCCTGTCGCTGGTGGCCGCGAACTACGGGCTGCCGGCCCGCAACCTGGGCACGGTCTCGCTGATCGGCCCCAACGCATGGACTACGTGACGGCGATCCGGTCGGTGCGCGGGGCGGCGGCGCTTCTGTCCGACTTCGTCGAACAGCTTTACGAGTAGGCCCAACGGAGTCCGAGTAGGCCCAACGGAGTCGCGCGTCGGAGTGGGGCTCCAGTCCACTCCGACGCGCTTCTTGACTCCGACCCCCCCGGCTGCGAGTTGAGTGGTGTGACCCCAAGGAGACTTGTGAATCCTTCCCGGCGGCCCACCGGTAGAGGGTTCGTCTCCGGCACCACCGTCTCGCCGTGCCGTCTTTGCGTTGTAGCCTCACAATAGTCGCCCAGGGGCTTCGGGTCAAGTGCACAAAAAGGGGTAAATCAAGTTGTCTGGTCGGATCTACTTGACTCCCCCAATTTTGGCTTGAAATAACGTATAGTCCCGCGGTCGACGAATTCTTCAGGAGGCGCTAGTCAAGTGACCATGGATCCGCTACCTTGAGAGGGATGGGAGACGCGAAGACACTCGAGACCGTGCGCGGGGTCACTCGCCGCGAGCGCGCCATTGGGGTCGGCGCGCGCGTGCGCGAGGCGCGGCTCGAGATCGGGCTCACGCAGGGAGAGCTGGGGGGCTCGCGCTTCTCCAAGGAGTACGTGAGCCAGGTGGAGCTGGGCAAGACGCGGCCCTCGCCGGCCGCGCTCGACTGGTTCGCCGAGCGGCTCGGGGTCGACCGCATGGCGCTGGCCGGGGAGAGCACGGCGGCGATCATGGCCGCCTGCGAGGCGGCGGTCACGCGTGCCGAGGCCGAGATCGAGGCGCACCGCGATGCCGAGGCGCTCACCGAGCTGGAGGGTGTAAGGGACGCCCTCCGGTCGCCGGGGAGCGAGCGGCTCGCCCTGCGGATGCGGCTGGCGCGGGGCTGGGCGCTCCAGAACATCGGCCGTCTCGACGATGCGCTGGTCGAACTGGCCGCCGCGCGGCAGGCGGCGGAGCAGGCTGGATCGGGAGACGCCGTCGCACTGGCCCTGTACCGGATCGGGGTCGTCCGGTACAAGATGGGCAGCCTGGCGACGGCGGCGTCGCTGCTGGACGAGGCGCTGCGGGCCTGCGAGACCACCGTCGACCCGTCGGACGCGCTGAGGGCACGCATCTTCAACGCAAGGGCCAAGATCCGGCGGCGCCAGAAGGACTTCACGGCTGCGGCCGAGGACGTCGAGCAGGCGCTGGAGCTGGCGCACGCCCTGAACGACGACCGGGTGCTGGCGGAGACCTACCTGGACGCGTCGCTGGTGGCAGAGCGGCGCAATGAGTACACCCGCGCACGGGAGCACGCCGAGCGATCGAAGGCGCTATTCGAGCGGGTGGCGGATCACGAGTACGTGGGCAAGCTGCTGAACAACCTCGGGCAGCTGCGCGCGATCACCGGTAAGCCGGAGGAGGCGGTACCGCTCCTGCGCGAGTCGTTCAGGATCGCGGTGGAGCAGGACAATCGCATCGACGCGGCCTTCGCGGCGTCGTCGCTGGCATCGGCACGGATGCACAGCGGTGATCTGGAGGGGGCGATCGAGAGCGGATATCGCGCGATCGAGTTATTGAGTTCGCGCGAGGAATACCGAGAAGAAGAGGGTAACGCTCAAATCGTGATCGGCCGCGCGTCGCTTGAGCTCGGCCGGCTCGACCAGGCGGAGGCGTCCTTCAAGGCCGCGGCGGACTGTTTTGCGGCTGTGGAGACGGTGAGCCATCTCGCCGGCGCATGGGTCGCGCTCGGAGATGTGGCACACAGCAGAGGGGAAGCAGCAAGGGCAGCGGAGTTGTACCGGCAGGCGGCAGAAGCCTTGCAGGATGTTCGCTGGTAGGGGAAGTACCCCCGTGGGCAGGAGGTAGGCAAATGAAGGTTCTGGTGAAGCGCCCAGCGCTGTTTGTCTGGGCAGTTGCACTGGCCATGTTTCTGGCCAGAGTCGGGCCGCACCACGGCCACGGCTTTCATCAGTGGTAACAGTGCGCGAGGGTCGGCTCCGCCATCTGCGGCGCCGGCCCTGCGCGGCTGATACGCGCGCCTGATGGCGGCGGGGTCGGTGGCGCGCGCCTCTAGACTGCTCACGTGGCTGCCAAACGTGACTACTACGAGGTGCTGGGCGTCGAACGGGGCGCCGACGAGGCCGAGGTCAAGAAGGCCTTTCGCAGGCTCGCCCGCGAGCTGCATCCCGACGTCAACCCCGGCGACCCCCAGGCTGTCGAGCGCTTCCGCGAGGTGGCCGAGGCCTACGAGGTGCTGTGCGACGCCGACACACGAGCGCGCTACGACCGCTTCGGGCATGCCGGGGTGGACGGCTCCTCGCTGCACACCGACCAGTTCATGGACTTCGGGTCGCTCTCCGACCTGCTGGGCGCCTTCTTCGGGGACGACCTGTTCGGCGGTGCCCGTGCGCAGCGGCGCGGCGGCGACGTCGCCGCTAATGTGACGCTCGAGTTCGCGGAGGCCGCGTTCGGCGTCGAGCGCCGGCTCGACCTCGAGGTGATCTGCGAATGCGACCGCTGCAGCGGCACCGGCGCGGAGCCGGGATCCGAGTCGCACACGTGCGACACCTGCGGCGGTCAGGGCCGCGTGCAGCGGGTGCAGCAGACGGCGCTCGGCCAGTTCGTGCAGACCGGCGCCTGCCCCACCTGCGGTGGCCGCGGCGTCGTGATTGAAACCCCGTGCAGCAGCTGCCGCGGACGCGGCCTGCGGCAGGTGGCCGAGACAGTCGAGGTGCAGATCCCGGCCGGGATCATGGACGGCCAGCGGCTGCAGCTCCGCGGCCGCGGCAACCAGGGCCAGCCGGGCGGACCGCGCGGAGACCTCTACGTCGGCGTGCGGGTCAGACCGCACCCCAGCTTCGAGCGCGACGGAAACGACGTCGTGACGGTGCTGAACCTGCCCTTCACGCGCGCCGCGCTGGGCACCACCCTCACGGTGGAGACGCTTGACGGCGAGCAGCAGGTGGAGCTGCGGGCCGGCACCCAGCCGGGCGACGTGATGGTGCTGCGCGGCAAGGGGGTGCCGGTGCTGAACGGCCGCGGCCGCGGCGACCACCGGGTGCTGGTAAACGTGATGCTGCCGCAGCGCCTGACCGACGACCAACGCCGCCTGCTGGCCGAGTTCGAAGCGGCAGTGGCCGAGGATACGTACAAGCCCGACGAGTCGTTCCTGGGCCGCATCCGCTCGGCCTTCTCGGGATGAACCGCTACACCCTGCGCGTCCCGGCGGCCGACGCGGAGCTGGCCACGCTGCGCATGCTGGAGTGGTTCCCGGGCGGGATCGAGGAACAACGCGACGGCGACCAGGTGGAGCTGTCGGGCTTCGCCGAGCGGGCGCCCGACCCGTCGCTCAGCGAGAGCCCGGTCGTGGACGGCTGGGCCGACGCCTGGCGCGACTTCCACCGGCCCGTGCGCGAGGGCCGGTTGTGGGTCGGGCCTCCCTGGTCGCAGCCCGAGCCGATCGCCGTCGTGATCGATCCCGGCCGCGCGTTCGGCACCGGCGCGCACGGCTCCACGCGTGCGGCGCTGGCGCTGCTCCAGGAGCTCGAGCCGGTGCCCGCACTCGACCTCGGCTGCGGCTCCGGCGTGCTCTCGATCGCGGCCGCCAAGCTCGGGTTCGGCCCGCTGCAGGCGTTCGACGTCGATCCGCTGGCCGTGCAGGCCACGCACATCAACGCCGCCCGCAACGACGTCGGGCTGGGCGCCGAGCGCCGCGACGTCCTGGCCGACCAGCTTCCGCCCGCACCGCTGTGGCTGGCCAACCTGGAGCTGCACCTGCTGGAGCCGCTGCTGCGGCGGCCCGACCGGCCGCCGCTGGTGCTCGCGTCGGGCCTGCTCGAGCGCCAGACGCTGGGCGGCGGGCGACGGGCGGTGGTAGACGGCTGGGCGGCCGAGCTGGTGGAACGCTGAGCGGGCACCTCTACCGCTTCTTCGCGCGAGACCTGCGGGAGGGGGTGGCGCAGCTGTCCGACGGCGACCGCCGCCACCTCGAGCAGGTGCTGCGCCTGCCGGTCGGCGATACTTGCGAGATCGTGTGGGAGGGCCGCGTGTTTCGAGCTCGCGTGTGCTCCGACGGATGCGAGCTGATCGAGGAGGTGGAGGCGCTGGCCAAAGCACCGTCGGTGACCGTCTGGATCGCCCAGCCGGGCGCCCGCTCGGACGAGGCGGTCGAGAAGCTGACCGAGCTGGGCGTCGCCCGGATCGGCCCGCTGCGCACGGAGCTTCTCAAGGGCTCGTTCTCCGAGAGCCGTCTGGAGCGCTGGGCGCGGGTGGCCGAGGCCGCCGCGAAGCAGTCGAAGCAATCACGGCTGCCGGAGCTGCTGGCGCCGTCGGCCTACGCGGACGTGCTCAGCCGGGAGGCGGTGGTGCTCAGCAACACGGGCGCGTCGGGCGGCCTCGCCGATCGCATCGTCGGCCGCCGCTCGGCCACGCTGCTGATCGGCCCGGAGCCGGGCTTCTCGGATGCCGAGCTGGAGCTGGCGCGATCGCGCGGCGTCGCCGTCGCCACATTCGGGCCCGTGGTGCTGCGCACCGAGACGGCGGCGATCGTGGCCGCGGCGCTGGCGCTGCGGGAGATGGGCTTCCTGGGGTGACGACGTTTGCCACCGAGTTCCTCGGCTGCAAGGTGTCGATGACCGACGCCCAGTCGGTGCGGGAGCGGCTCGCGGCCGACGGCCATCGGGAGGTGCCGGCGGATCAGGCGGCAGTGCGCGTTCTCAACACTTGCTGTGTCACGGCCGAGGCGGTGGCCAAGTCCCGCAAGGCCGCGCGCCGGGCGGCGCGGAGCGCCGATCGGGTGGTCGTGACCGGCTGCGCGGCGGCCCTGGAGGGTGCCTTCGACGGGCTCTCCGAGAACGTGACAGTACTCTCGCGGCGCTCGGAGCTGCTGGCGCCGGCCGTCTCGGAGCAGGTGGGGGCGCTGTCCTGCACCGGCGTAGCCCAGCCCGGGTTCGGCCGCACCCGGGCGTACGTCAAGATCCAGGACGGCTGCTCGTTCACCTGCAGCTATTGCGTGATACCGCAGGTGCGGGGCGCCAGCCGCAGCCGCTCGGCGGCGGCGGTGCTGGCCGAGGCGCGGCGGCGGGCGGCGCAGGGCCACCGCGAACTGGTGCTGACAGGCGTCAACCTGGGATGTTTCCGCGACCGGGAGGAGGGCCTTGACCTGGCCGGCCTGCTGGAAGCGGTGGCGGCCGTCGACGGCGTGGAGCGGGTGCGGCTTTCGTCGATCGAGGTCAATCACTTGAGCGACCGGCTGCTGCGCGCCGTGGCGGACACGCCCGGCGTGGCGCGGCACCTGCACGTGCCGATGCAGTCGGGCTCGGACCGCGTGCTTCGGGCGATGCGGCGCCACTACGCGGCGGCGGGGTTCCTGGACAAGATGCGCCGTGCGCGGGAGCTGGTCGAGGGAATCAATCTGACCAGCGACGTGATCGTCGGCCACCCATCGGAGCGGGTCGATGACTTCGGTGCCACGCTCGACGCGGTCAGCGCCGCCGGCTTCACCAAGGTGCACGTGTTCCCGTACTCGCCGCGGCCGGGCACGGCCGACGCCGGCGACGACCCGGTGACGGCCGCGGAGAAGCGCAGCCGCTCGCGTCAGCTGCGGGCGCTGTCGGATGCTCAGGGCGCCGACCATCGGGCGTCCAAGGTGGGGCGGCGCGAGCGGGTGCTGGTGGAGGACGCCGAGGGGCGCGGGTACAGCGATGACTACACGCCGTTCCGCGTCACCGGCGGTGTGCGCGGCCGGCTGTCCGGCGTACTGGGCGTGCTCGCGGCCGGCGACGCTGTGATCGCTACCCTGTGCTCGTGACCCTCACGGAACAGGTCCAGTCCGAGCTGCGCGACGCGATGAAGAGCGGTCAGCGCGATCGGCTGGACGCGCTGCGCCTGATCTACTCGTCCCTGCAGAAGGCCGAGAAGGACGCGCCCGGGGAGTTCGGTGACGAGCAGGCGATGGCGGTGCTGCGGCGCGAGCGAAAGCAGCGGCTGGAGGCGGCCGAGGCCTACGACAACGCCGGCCAGGATGACCGCGCCGCCCGCGAGCGCGCCGACGTGCCGGTGATCGAGGAGTTCCTGCCGGCCCCGCTCAGCGACCAGGAGCTGGCGGCGCTGGTGGACGCGGCGATCGCCGACACGGGCGCCGAGACGATGAAGGACATGGGCCGCGTGATGGGGCTGGTCACCGAGCGGTCGGGCGGACGCGCCGACGGTCGTGTGGCATCCGCTCTCGTGCGTGACCGCCTGTCGGCGTAGACTTTCGGGGATGGATCTTCCCACGATCGCGGCGGCTCAGACGACCTGATGGCACGACTCAAGGTCTCGGTCGGGCACGACCTGGCGACGGAACTGGGCGACGATCGCGACGCTGTGCTGCATGAGCTGGCCGAGCGCACCGGAGCGAGCGTCTACCTGCGCGGGAACGAGCTGACCCTGGAGGGCGAGGATCCGGCCGTCGATCGGGCCAAGGCGATGGTCGAGGAGCTGTCGCAGCTGGTCGTGCAGGGCATCTCGATCGGGCCGCAGACGGTCGAGGCGGTGGCCGGCGTGCTGACCGCCGACGGCCGCGCCGTGGACGTGCTGCACGACGTCGTCTGGCGCCATCGCGGCCAGCGCGTCTCGCCCAAGACGCTGGGGCAGAAGGCGTATGTCGATGCCATCCGCGCCAACACGGTCACGTTCGGCATCGGGCCGGCCGGCACCGGCAAGACCTACCTCGCGATCGCGCTGGCCGTCGCCGCGCTGTCGGAGCGCGAGGTGGCGCGGATCATCCTGACCCGGCCCGCCGTCGAGGCGGGCGAGCGGCTGGGCTTCCTGCCGGGCGACCTGCAGGCGAAGGTCGATCCGTACCTGCGCCCGCTGTTCGACGCCCTGCACGACATGCTCGACGCCGACAAGCTGCTCAACTACATCGACACGGGCATGATCGAGGTAGCGCCGCTGGCGTTCATGCGCGGGCGCACGCTGAACGACTCGTTCATCATCCTGGACGAGGCGCAGAACACCAGCCCCGAGCAGATGCAGATGTTCCTAACCAGGCTCGGCTTCGGATCGCGCGTTGTCGTCACCGGCGACATCACGCAGATCGACCTGCCGCGCGAACAGCGCTCCGGCCTGGTGAACGTGTTGCGGGTGCTGGAGGGAGTGCCCGACATCTCGTTCATTCATTTCTCCGATGCCGACGTGGTGCGCCACAAGCTCGTGCAGCGGATCGTGAACGCCTACCTGCGGCACGCCGAGCAGAACGGGCCGGGACGGCCGGAGTGACGGTCGAGGTGGAGATCGAGAACCACAGCGGCTGGCGGGTGGACGAGCCGGCCGCGGCCGCGGTCTTGCGCTCGGCGCTCGCGGCCGAGGGCGTCGACAGCGGCGAGGTCGGTCTGGAGTTCGTGGACGAGCGGCGCATAGCCGAGCTGAACGCGGAGCACCGCGGCAAGCCGTCGGCGACCGACGTGCTGTCGTTCCCGATCGACGGCCGTGCCCTGCTCCCGGACGGCGTCCCCCGCCAGCTGGGTGACCTGGTGGTGTGCCCGGCGGTGGCATCGGCGGAGGGGACGCCGATCGCGACACTGCTGGTGCACGGCGCGCTGCACCTGGTGGGATACGACCACGAGACCGATGGCGGGGCGATGCAGGCCCGCCAGGACGAGCTGCTGGCGGAGGTGGCGCCCGTTGTCGCCGACCCTGCGTAGCCGCGACGAGCTGATCAAGGATGCGCGCCGTGCCGGCCCCTTCCGGCTGGCGCGGCAGGAGGCTGCAGGCCTGGTCACGAGCTTCAACTACGCCTTCGAGGGCGTCATCTACGTGGTCCGCACGCAGCGAAACATGCGCGTGCACTTCGCGGTCGCGCTGTCGGTGCTGCCGCTGGGCGTGGCGCTGGGGGTGACCCGGTTCGAGCTGCTGGCGCTGCTCCTGTCGGTGTCGTTCGTGCTGATCGCCGAGATGTTCAACACGGCGCTCGAGAAGGCGATCGACGTGGCCACCAACTCATTCGATCCGCTGGCGCGCACGGCGAAGGACGTGGCCGCCGGCGCGGTGCTGGTGGCGGCCGTGAACGCCACGTTCGTCGGCTACCTGGTGTTCGCCGAGCGGCTGCGCAACCCCAGTCGGCGCGCGATCGACACCGTGCGCGGCTCTCCGGTGCACCTGACCGTGATCGCGCTGGCGCTGGTGATCATGATCGTGATCGCGCTGAAGGCGCGCACCGACCGCGAGACGCTGCTGCGCGGGGGGCTGCCCTCCGGCCACGCGGCGGTGGCCTTCGGCGGCTGGGTGGCGGTGACGTTCGCGGTGGCCGACTACCGCCATGCGGTGCTGGTCTCGACCGTCGTATTCCTGATGGCGACGCTGGTGGCCCAGACGCGGGTCGAGGCCGGCGTCCACACCACGCCCGAGGTGATCCTCGGCGCCCTGCTCGGGGCGACCGTGACCGCGGCCGTGTTCCAGGCGTTCAGCTGACGTCGGGTCACCGATCTAGCCAATCGGACGGTTGGGTCGCAGAATGTGGTGATGAACCGATTTCAGCGCTCCTTCCGCCTGCTCTCCCAGTCGCTCGCCATCATCCGGCGCGACCGTAGCCTGCTGTGGTTCCCGGTGCTGTCGGCGGCGTTCACGCTGCTCGCGGTCGCGATCGTGCTGGTGCCGGCCGCCGCGCTGCTCCTGCCGGGTGCCAGCGCCGACGGCGCGCACAGCTGGCCGCTGCTGGTCGTGGCGGGGCTGGTGGGCTACGCCGCCACCGCGGTTGCCACCTACTTCAATGTCGCCCTGGTCAGCTGCGCGGCGCGGAGCTTCCACGGCGAGGACACCAGCGCGGCTGAAGGGATACGCGCGGCAAATGCCCGGCTCGGGTCGATCTTGCTGTGGGCGCTGATCGCCTCGCTGGTGGGCCTGCTGATCCGGTCGGTCGAGCAGCGCGCCGGCATCGTGGGCAGCATCGTGGCGCGTCTGCTGGGGGCGGGATGGGCGATCGCCACCTACTTCGTGATCCCGGTGCTGGCGTTCGAGCAGGTGGGCCCGGCCGATGCCGTCCGCCGCAGCGTCGCCACGGTGCGCCGCTCCTGGGGCGAGAGCCTGATCGGCAACGTCGGGCTGGGCATCGCGACATTCCTGCTGGCACTGCCGCTGGTCGGCGTCGGGCTGGTGGGGGCCGCGGTCGTGGGGGCGAGCCCGGCGGCCGGCGTGGGACTGCTGGTGGTGGCGGCCGGGCTGGGAGTGGTGCTGCTCGTGGTCAGCTCCGCGATGGGCCAGATCTATAAGACCGCGGTCTACCTGTACGCCGAGACCGGGGAGATCGCGGGCTACTCGAGCGAGCTGCTCGAGGGGGCCTTCCGCCACAAGCGCGAGCGGCGCCGCCGCTTCTTCGGGTAGAGCTGTGACGGTTTTGTGACGGGTTGCGTCTGGTTCCGTGACGCCACCGTCCCTAGCCTGTGAGCATGGCCGATTCCGCAACCTCGACCGCGCTGGTGATCGCCGGCCGGTACCTGGCCAGCCCGGCGGCACTACGGGCCCGGCCGGAGGGGCCGATCGACGCGCTGGACACGAGATCGGGTCGCACCGCACAGGTGCGGATCGTGTTCGCATCCGACGGCTGGGACGACGAAGCCTTCACCGACGCGGTCACGCGCTGGTGCGCGCTTGCCTGCTCGGAGATCTGCGGCGTGCTCGACTTCGGCCAGCACGAGGGACGCAGGTTCCTGGTCCTGGCGCCCTCGCTGGGCATGAGCATCGAGCGGTGGCAGGCCACCCGCCGTCCGGGACCGGCCGACGCCGCGCGGCTGGCGCTGTCGTTCGGCCGACTGGCCGAGCGGATCGCCGCGGCGGGTTTCCCCGTCGACGCCTGCGACCTCGGCGACTGCGCGGTCGGGCCGGGCCCGACGCCGTTCCTGGAGCGGCCACTGCTGGGCTCGCCGGCGGTCAACCCGATCCTGGTGGGGCCGCGCGACGGTCAGCGCACGATGGCTGCGATCCTGCGCGCCGCGGGTGGGGCCGGACTGGGCCCGCCGCTGGAGGAGTGGACGGCGCGAGCCGCCGCAGCCGGGTACGAGTCGCTTGCCGAGTGCCTGGACGAGCTCGAGCGTTGCGGTAACGAGGCCCGCGAGGCCGGCGACAACACCGAGGTCGTGGGGTTGGCCGGGCTGTTCGACGACGATGACGACCAGCACCTGGCGCGGCTGCTGCCGCCGGAGCCGCGCACCTGGCCGCGGCGGGTGGCGGGCGGGCTGGGGGCGCTGGCGCTGGCGGTGCTGGCAATCGCGGCCATCGGCCACCGGGCGTCCGGCACCCCGGCCGCGGCTCCGGTGCCCTCGCCGCCACGACCGGTCGCCGTGGGTCCCGTCACGACGCCGAAGCCGTCGACGCCGAAGCCGTCGAAGCCGAAGCCCGCGCACCCGCGGAAGCGGCATCCGGTGAAGCACCACCCGCGTGTCCACCGGCACCGGCATCCGCACCAAACGAGCCCGTCACGGTCGGCCAAGGCGACACCCCCCGTGCAGCCGCCGCCTGCGCCGCCTACGCCGTCGAAGCCGCCCAGCACCTCAGCCGGGTCAGGAGCAGGTGATCCGCTGCCGGATCCCGGTGGCACCAGAATGCTTCCCGCGCCCTGACCGTGAGGCCTGCCGCGGTACGCGCCGCCATGCCGCCGATGTTTGGTTAGGTATCAGCCGGCCTTCGCGATCACGCCTCTCATCTCCTCGGCGGAAAGCGCGCGCAACGTGGTGGTGCGGAGGTTGCCCTGAGAAGCCAGTTTCAACAGGGCGGCGGCCAGCGTCTCGCCGTCCGGCGCGTCGACAATGCTCACGATGTCGTGATTTCCGAGCGTCCAGTAGATGGACTTGAAGCTGACGCCCATCCCCTCAAATTCGCCCCGCGCGGCTTCGTAGCGATCGACGGAGTCGGCGAAGCTCGCCACACCCTGCTGAGTCCAGTCGATGAGCAAAACGTACGTCGGCATCTAGCCCTCCTCGGTCGGTCTGGCCGACCCTACACCTCCCGACGGTCTCACTGCTCAAAGCGGGCGTCCGAGGATGGTCGCGATCGGCGGCACGAGGCGTCGACTGAACCGCGCCCTGACCGTGCCGCCTGCCGCGGTACGCTGCCGCCATGCCGCTGACGGATGATGATCTGGCCTTGTACGAGCGGGCGCGTGGCGCGTCCGCGAACGCGTATGCGCCGTACTCGCGATTTGCGGTCGGTGCCGCGCTGCTCACCGACGGCGGGCAGGTGTTCACCGGCGCCAACGTCGAGAACGCTTCGTTCGGCCTGACCTGCTGCGCGGAGCGCACGGCGATCTTCACGGCCGTCTCGGCCGGGCACAGCGACCTGGCCGCGATCGCGGTGCACACCGGCGCGGAGTCGGCGCCGCCCTGCGGCGCCTGCCGCCAGGTGATGGCCGAGTTCGCGCCGCAGCTGCGCGTGATCTGGCGGCGTGACGGGGAGCTGGTGGCCTCGTCGCTGGGTGACCTGCTGCCCGACGGCTTCCAACTGTGAGCGAGCCGGCCGAGCACCGCTCCGGGCTGGTGGCGCTGGCCGGGCGGCCGAACGCCGGCAAATCGACGCTCGTCAACCGTCTGGTTGGGGAGCACGTGGCGGCCGTGTCGTCGCGGCCGCAGACCACCCGGCGCCGGGCGCTCGGTGCCGTCACGGGTGACAGCTGGCAGATGGTGCTGGTCGACCTGCCCGGGATCACCAAGCCGTTCGACCGGCTGACCGAGCGGATGCAGCGAGCGGTCGACGAAACGCTGGCCGACGCCGACGCGGTGGTGCTGATGCTGAACGGGCAGGAGGGCGTGGGGCCCGGAGATCGCTACCTCGCCGCCCGCGTGCTGCGGGAGGGGTCCGCGCCCTGCCTGATCGCGATCAACAAGACCGACCGCATGCGGCCGCACGCGATCGCCGAGACGATCAGCGCGGCCGCGGAGCTGGGGCCATTCCACTCAATGCATCCGATCAGCGCGCTTAACGGGGACGGGGTGGATGCGCTGCGCGACGACCTCGTGTCCCTGCTCGAGCCCGGCCCGGCCTACTTCCCGGAGGGCGTGATCAGCGATCAGACCGACGAGGCCCGGGTCGGCGAGGCGGTACGCGAGGCGGCGCTGGAGGCGCTGCGCGACGAGATCCCCCACGCGGTCGCTGTTCGGCTCGAGGAGATCGTGCCCGGCCGGCGGGGCGTGACGGTTGTGCGGGCGACCATCATCTGCGAGACCGACTCGCAGAAGCGGATCGTGGTGGGCGCCGGCGGGGCGAAGGTGAAGGAGATCGGCACGGTCGCACGGCCCCAGGTCGAGAGCATCGTGGGCGGGCCGGTGTTCCTGGAGCTGAGCGTCAAGGTGCTGCCGCGATGGCGGCGCGACGAGGCCGAGCTCGACCGGCTGGGGATCTGACGCGCGCCGGGCAGAACTGGAACTTGGACTAAGCTGTTCCCGGATGCCTCCGTTAGCCGCCGAGCACGTCGCCCGAGCCGTTGACCACACGCTGCTCGACCCAGGCGCAGGAGATGCGTCGCTCACCGCGCTCTGCCGGGAGGCGGACGACCATGGATTCGCCGCGGTGTGCGTGTACCCGTGGTGGGTGCCACGCGCCCGGGCGTTGCTGCAGGGCAACGCGGCCGTGTGCACGGTCGTGTCCTTCCCGCACGGCCTGGACGCGACCGCCGCGAAGTGCCAGGCGGCCCGTGCTGCGATCGCGGCCGGCGCAGACGAGATCGACGTCGTGATCGCCTACGCGGCGCTGCGCGACGGTGACGCGAAGGCGGCGGGCGACGACCTGTCGGCCGTGGTCGACGCCGCGCACGACGAGCGCGGCGACGTTGTGGTGAAGGCGATCATCGAGTCGGCCCAGCTCAGCGACGAGCAGATCGTGCTCGCCTGCGAGCTGGTCGCCGCGGCGGGTGCCGACTTCGCGAAGACGTCGACCGGCCACGCCGGCGGGGCGACGGTGGGGGCCGTCTCGCTGATGTGCGCGTCGCTGCTGCCGTCGGTCGCCGTGAAGGCGTCCGGTGGCATTCGCACCGCCGCCCGCGCGCTTGAGATGCTGGATGCCGGCGCGACCCGCATCGGCACCAGCAACGCCCTCTCCATCATCGCCGAGCTGGAGACGAATGCCCTCGCTCGATAAACGGGTGTCCTCGACCCGCCGAGAGGTCGAGGAGCGGCGGCGCGCGCGCCCGCTGGCGCAGCTCCAACGGGAGGTGGCGGCGCTGGCATCGATCCGGCCCTTCACCGAGTCGATTGGCGGAGAGGAGATCTCGTTCGTGCAGCGCGTGAAGGAGGCCGACGGCGCGCTGCTGGAGCTGGCCGAAGAGCTGGAGGTGGCGGGGTTGGCGGCAGCGCTGGGGCCGCTGGCCGACATGGCCGCCAACAACGCGCTGCCGATGCTGCTGACCGACATGATCGTGGACGCCTACCAGCTGTACGAGTGCCGGCTGGCCGGCGCCGGCGCGGTGGTGCTGGTGGCGGCAGCGTTCGAGGACGACCAGGAGCGGCTGGCGGAGCTGTACAGCGTGGCCGGCTCGGTCGACCTGGACGTGATCGTCGAAGTCGCCCACGAGGACGAGCTGGAGGAGGCGCTGGAGCTGCTCGACCCCGACTCGTTCCTGCTCCGAAACCGCGGGTCGGACGACGACGGCTCGGTCGACTTCGAGCGCACGTTCTCGCTGATGGAGGAGGTGCCGGCCGGCAAGACGGTCTTCAGCCAGGGCGGCGTGCGCGAGCGCGAACAGGTGGTGGCGCTGGAGCGGTCGGGCGTGGACGCGGTGATCCTGGGCCCGTGGGCTGCGGCCGGCGACCTGGCCGAGACGCTGCGGCAGCTGCGCGGCGAGTCGCGGTAGCCGGCGCTAGCCGAACAGCGCTTCAGCCTGGGCGTAGAGCGCGGGCGGCACGGTCTTCAGCCCAGCCACGGCATCGGCGATCGGCACGGCCACGATCTCGTCGCCGCGCAGGGACGCCATCATGCCGAACGACCCCTCGAACACGAGGTCGGCCGCTCGCAGGCCAAAGCGGGTCGCCAGCACGCGGTCGTGCGCGGTGGGCGACCCGCCGCGCTGGACGTGGCCGAGCTGGGTGACGCGCGTCTCGAAGCCCGTGCGCTGCTCGATCTCGCCGGCCAGCACCGCGCCGATGCCGCCCAGGCGGGCGTGGCCGAAGGCGTCCGCCTCGGGCGCGGCCATCAGCTGCGCGTCGCTACCCTCGAAGCGCAGCTCCCAGCCCTCGCTGACGACCACGATCGAGAAGTCCTTGCCGCGCCGGTGGCGGCGATCGATCAGCTCGCAGCAGCGCTCGACGGTGACCGGCTGCTCGGGGATCAGGACGACGTCGGCACCGCCGGCCATGCCGGACAAAAGTGCGATCCAGCCGGCGTGGCGGCCCATCACCTCGCAGACCATGACGCGGTCGTGGGACTCGGCGGTGGAGTGCAGGCGGTCGATGGCCTCGGTCGCGATCGAGAGCGCCGTGTCGAACCCGAACGTGTAGTCGGTGGCGGAGAGGTCGTTGTCGATCGTCTTGGGGACGCCCACCACCGGCGCGTCGTGGTCCGCGTACAGGCGGGCTGCCACGCCGAGGGTGTCCTCGCCGCCGATCGCGACCAGCGCATCCAGCCCGGCCATGCTCGCGAGCGTGGCCTCGAGGCCGCCGTCGACCTTGAAGGGGTTGGTGCGCGACGTGCGCAGGATGGTGCCGCCGCGGGGCAGGATGCCGCTGATATCGCGGGCGCCGAGCGGCTTGGTGGTGCCGTCGATCATGCCGCGCCACCCGTGCATGATGCCGACCACCTCATCGCCGCGGTCGAGCGCGCGCCGGGTGACGGCGCGGATCACCGCGTTCAGGCCGGGGCAGTCCCCGCCTCCTGTCAGGATGCCGATCCGCATCGTGGTCATGCTAGCCCCGGGTTCGGCGCTCATCATCGGCAACGCCCGGACGCGATTCGCGTACTCTCTTGCGGCAGGGCCGAAGTGGCGGAACCGGTAGACGCGCCGGACTCAAAATCCGGTGGCCGAAAGGTCGTGTGGGTTCGAGTCCCACCTTCGGCATACGGGGTAGACGAGCCCAAACGGGTTAGACACCGCGGTGGTCACTGCTTGCACCCGGCAAACGTGGGTGGGAATGTGTCATCGTTCTCCCATGCGGACGGCTGCAACGCGAGACGGATACCAACTCCGAGACGGGGAAGAGCGTCCGCGTGAAGGGCTCATACACCGAGACGGTTGACCTACGTACCGGTATTCGGCGAACCACAGGCCGGGTGTTCATGGGCGTCGGTGGGAAGGGCGCGAACGTCCTCCACGACAGCGGCTTGGTCATCTTCAAGGACGACACCGCCCACCGCCGCGCGACGTGCGCTGGAGAGGTGCGCGCGCCGTAATTCTCGGACGTGGTCACCGTGGATGGAGGTTCACGGGAGCCGATCCGGCCGCCAACAGCCTCCAGCGGGTCTGGTGGCTCGATCAGCGGGTCACGAATACGTGGCTGAAGTCGCACGTTGGGGAGGAGCGATGAGCCAGCGCCACGCCGACGATCCTGGTCGCCCACTTGGGAACCCTGAAGAGCAGCTGGAAGGTTTCGGTTGAGCCTGGCTGGATGTCGTTGCTCCCAAACCCGGCCTTCCGATGGTGCTCCGCGTCGGTCGGCTGCTCGGTCCCGGCGACGGTCTCTGATCCGATACCGCTCGTCGTGTCATCGCACCCGGCGAATCCCAACGTTGCCAGCAGGAGGATGGTGTACCGGAGCCGCATCATGGCGTGTGTTCCTTTCCACAGGACCACTCGGTGAGGAGCAGAGCCGAGCGTACCGACTTTCGTGATCAGACGCGCACCATCACCGCAGGTGGCACCCGGCCCGGCACGACGTCAAGTAGCCGCGGCTCTGGTGTACGGCGCATACCTGTCGTAGACTGAAGTGCTGCTCCACGAACGCCTTCGTGCCCTCTAGGCGTTCGGGGTCTGGGAGCGGCAGGCGGTCCGCCCGCCTCACTACCTGCCTGACACCGGGCGGGGCGGACCACCCCGATCCCCGGCCGCTGGCTAGTCCCTCCTGGGTATCGCTGCGACCTGGCGGCCACACCCGCCAGCGTCAACTGTTCGTCGTCCGGGTCGCCGGCACCGCCGGACCCTCAGCGCTCGGAGCGGCGCTCATAGTGAGTGGGCGCTGGATTGCGACATGATCCGGCTCGTGAGTTGGAATCTCGCCGGGCGCGACGTCCTCGGCGATCTCGACGGCCTTGAGGCTGACGTTCGCACTCCTCCATCAAAGCACGTCGTAGAGCACAACCAGAGACCGGGCGGGGGCGACAGAAGTGTCAGAACCCGCTGCCACCCCACGCACGCCATTTCCCCCAAAAGGCGGGCAGAGCCAAGCGCGCGCACCGGAATAATCCTCCCCAGAACTGTCGTCCGCAACCGGACGGTCTCGGGAGTTGGTTCTCGTGTGAGGAGGCAAGCATCCTCAAGAGCGTAGGCTCCGGGTGGAACCGAGCGCTCCCCGCGAAGCGTTGCGGCGACCCAGGGCACGGCCGGAAGGGCACGCCCACGTCCGGGCGAACACCACCACAGGGCTATCGCGCTGCCCAGGACCTGATACAACTGGCGTGTGAGCGGAGACGTTCGGCATACCGGCGTCTCGCAGGCCCGCGGTATCGACCTGGCCGAGGCGATAGCCCGTGACGGGCGCGTATCGCAGGTCGATGATGTCGCCGCCGTGCAACACTTGCTGCGGCAGGTGCCGCTGTTCAAACGCATCGGCAAGCGCCACTTGCGGTTGCTGGCCGGCCGCTGTCACGTCATGCGCTACCGGCCGGGTGAACCGATCGTGCGAGCGGGGTTCAGCGGGGAGGGGTTCTTCACGATCGCCAGCGGACGTGCACGCGTGCAGCGCCCCGACGGCCACGAGGTGATCCTCGCCCAAGGCGACTTCTTCGGTGACCTTTCGCTGATCGACGGCGCGAGCCGAAACGCGACGGTGGTCGCCGAGACTGACCTGATCGCGCTGAAGCTGACGCGGCAGACCTTCCTCGACCTGCTGGACGCCGAGCCGACCGTTTGCCGTGCCCTGGTCGAATCGCTGGTCGAACGCATCCGCGCGATCGAAGCGCGATCGACCGCTTGACACGACTGATCACGACATGGCGCCGAGCAACGTAATGCGGCCAGTCGCTCTACCTGCCCACAACCAGCCAAATGCCGATCTGCCTTACCCCCGCTGCTGGTAGGCCTGGAACAGGATCGTCGAGCCGTGGCGAACCGCTGCACCCGCTGGTTGACGCTGTCGGACACGAACGCTTACGGGAGGTCGAACACCTCGATGCGGTCGTTGTACTCGTCGGACACGAACAGCTGCCCGTTCGAGATCTCCAGGTGCGACGGGTGGTTGAACTGCCCGTGGGCGGAGCCGGCGCTGCCGAACGCCAGCAGCAGGCCCCCCGACGGTGACAGCTCGACGATCCTGTTCCAGGCCGTGTCCGACACCCAGATGTTGCCCGCCGCATCGACCGCAATACCCTCTGGGCCGTGCAGCCCGCCGAAGCTCCTGACTGGCGCGCCCGTGAGCGCATTCAGCTCGACCACCCGGTTGTTGCCGGTGTCGGCTACGTACACGACGCCGTTCGCCACCGCCACGTCCTTAGGGAACGAGAAGGCCGTCGACAGCCACGTGGTCGTCCCCAGCGCCGGCGACCAGCGCGAGACGCGGTTGTTGAAGGTGTCGGCGACGATCAGATTCGCCCCGACCGACGCGATGCCGAACGGCCAGTGGAGCTGGTTGGCCCCGCTGCCGACCGCGCCCAGGAACGAGCCGGTCGGGACCCCGTCGCGGGTGAACTGCAGCAGCCGGTTGTTCTTGGTGTCCGACACCCAGATCGTGTTCGTGGCGTTGTTGATCGTGATGTCGCGCGGCCAGTTGAACCCCGTCAGGTCGGTCTTGCCCCAGCCGCGGTTCCCGAACGACAGTTGCCAGGCGCCGGTGGCCGTGGCGAACCGCTGCACCCGCTGGTTAACGCTGTCGGACACGAACGTCTGCGAGTCGACGGCCAGGCCGGACGGCTCGTTGAAGCCGCCGTTGGGGCCTGGCGCACCGCCGAAGGTGGCCTGGTAGACGCCCGTCTGGGAGAAGCGCAGGATCTTGTTGCCCCACAGGTCCGCGCCGTAGACCAGCGGCGAGCTGCCGGTGCCCACGGCCACCCGCCGTAGCTGGAAGAACTGCTTGGCGCCTGTTCCGGGCGTCCCGTAGGTGCGCAGGTAGCCGCCGGTCGCGCTGAACTGCTGGATGCGGTTGTTGTCCGAATCGGCGACGTACACCCGGTTGGCTGCGTCCACGGCGACGCCGTAGGGGCGGATGAACTGGCCGTTGGCGCTGCCGCGCGTTCCCCATCCCTTCAGCGGTGCGCCGGTGGGGCTGAACTTGGCGATGCGGTTGTTGTTGTAGTCCGCCACGTACACGTTGCCGGCCGAGTCGGTGGCGGCGTCGCGCGGGGCGTTCAGCTGACCCAGTCCCGACCCCAGTCCGGTACCGAACGTGCGGATCAGCGCACCCGCCGGCGTGAACTCCTGCACCCGGTTCTGGATGTCCTCGCTGACGAAGATGACGTGATTGCCCGACCGATCCACGCCGGCGGTGATTCCGAGCGTCGAGCCAAAGTGCACCGGCCACTGCGAGATGGCGGCGCCGTTGGACGCGTTCAGTACCTGCACGCGGTTCCAGCCCGTGTCGTCGACGTACAGCTTGCCGTTCAGGTAGGCGACGTCCCGCGGGTTGTTGAAGCGGCCCAGCTGCTTGGTGCCTCGCACTCCGACCCGCCACAGTTGCTTGCCGGCGGGGCTGTAGGCGGCCACCTGGTCGTTCCCGGTGTCGGCGATGTACACGTTGCCAGAAGAGTCAACATCGAGCCCGGAGGCGTACATCGAGGCATGACCCGGCCCGCCGATCGTGTGCGCGTAGACCACACCGGCGGCGCCCGATGCGCTGGCCGGCAGACCGGCGAACGCGGTCGCGAGCAGCGCCACCGTCCCCAGTCCGACCTTGATCTTCTGCATGCCGAACGCCCGAGCCGTGAAACCGTGCCCCCGCATCGCCTCTCCCTCGTGGAATCCTCTCGATGGTGGAACCCCCTCGAGACCACGTCGACTTTACGCCTTCGTGCCAAACCTGCAAGGGGCTGGTCTACATTGCCGCCACGGGATGGGCGGGACCTACCCGGGGATTCCAGATGATCTCCCAGAGGTGACCGTCGAGGTCGCGGAAGTAGCCGGAGTAGATGCCCCATGGGCGGTCGTGTGCCGGGGCGGTGTGCGTCGCGCCGGCGGCCTCCGCCTGGGCGAGCAGCACATCCACGTCCTCCCGGGTGGCCACCAGGTGGCCAATGCTGAACTCGCCTGACTTCGGCGGCCCGAACGGCACGCCCGCGTCCTTGGCCAGCTCCGTGCGCGGGTACAGCGACAGGATCAGCCCGCCATCCAGGTGGAATAGCGCAATCGCGCCGGCCGGGGAGTCGTCGTCGCCGGTGAACTCCGTGCCCACGACGCCGGCCGACTCCAGACCGAGTCCGTCCCGATAGAACGAGAGCGCTCGATCGAGGTCACGTACCGCCAGGGTGATCACATGAATGCGGGGTTCCATGTCCTTCGCCGGGGAGATGTCCTGTGCTCGAGCATGGTACGCCGCCACGTCGTGGTGCTCGCAGCTAGGGAAGCGAGGAGGCGCCGCACGCGCGCCTCGCCTCTGCGACGAGCGTCAGGGTTCGAGCTGGAGGATGAACTCAACCCCTCAACCAGCACCTCGCCCTGGCCCAGGAACAACGTGATGGCGCAGTCGCTTGCGAAGCCCGCCGTGTCCATGAAGGTGCAGACGCCGTGGAGGTGACCGCGCCTTGCGGTCCCGGCAGCGTTCAACAGTGGGGAGGAGATCACGAACTGGTCACCGAAGAACGTCCGCTTCTGCGTTGAGTTGCAGGATCGCAGCGTGACCGCCGATCGTCGCGGTCAGAGGTTGATCAACCCGCGGCGCGGCGGAACCCAGACACGATTCCCTGGCTGCTATGGGCGAGACGGTCCGCGATCAGCCTGCCACCGTCGTACGTCCCGGCCGTGATCTCGTGGTCCTGCTCGCTGCCGTCGGGTATCCGGATGGTGGCGATGAACGATCCCGGCCCGACCGCTCTCCGCCGCGGATAGAGCAGGCGCTGGATCTCGTCGTCGGTCAATGGTGACAGTTCCATCGCTCCATAGTACCCGTCGCCACAGGCCGCGACGACCTGCACTACCAATCCACCGGAACACACGTACGCTTGAAGCATCTAGGACGGGAGAACCTGTTGGCCCCAGAACGTCCACCCAGGACCTCGAGCCGCTCACACGGCCCACGGCCGTGTGAGCTCTGCTACCGACCACTTGCGAGCGATGAGGAGCGGTTCTGCCCGTCGTGCAAACGCAAGGCGAAGCAGCTGGGCCGGATCTGACCGAAGCGGCGGCCAGGACACACTGCTTCAGGATTACCACGGAGCGTTCAGGGTGACTGCCGCGTGTGCCGATACAGCCTGCGGCGCGCCGCCGGAGGGCACGTTTCGACGGCGGCGCGCCGCATTGGTCCCTTGTTCTACACGGCCACCGCCCAGCCTTCCAGGGCGCGCGTGGTGAGCGGCTGACGGGCAGCGTCACCAACGCGTACGATTCGGCTGTGGATCTGGCGACGAGATAGCGGTCAACGCGGCGATCGCCGCGCGTAATCGGCCGGGCGCTACGGCCGCGTTGGACGCGGTCTCGGACGCTGCCTGCCACCGCTACCACCTGGAGGTACACGACATGACTCGTCAGAGCCTGCTCTCCGACGCATGGGACGGAGACAACGAATCAGAGGGCACCCGGCATCGAATCTTCTGGCGGCCGGACGACGCCCGGATGGGGGCAACGCTGTACGAACTGGCGCCCGACGCGCCCGGGATGCGGATGCACATGCACTTCGGAGCCGAGGAGATGTTCTTCGTCCTCAGCGGTCGTCCCCTGTTCCGGAACCAGCACGGTCAGGAAGAGCTGGCTCCTGGCGACTTCGTCTTCTGCCCCGAGGGACGTGCCGGATTGCACGCGTTCAGCAACCCGAGTGCGGAACCCGCTCAGATCCTCGGCATCAGCGCCGGCAGCTTCCCGGACGTCGTCGCCTACCCCGAACACGGGTATGCATGGGTGGCGACGCGCGATCCCGATCCCGAGCTACTCGCGAGAGGCGGCGACCCCGGCATCATCGCTCGCTTCGGGATCCCGATCGAGTAGACCGTCCGGCCGCAGGTTACGATCGCTGGTATGACGGGCACCACGAGACGACGGCGGCCGCGCAAGGCCGGCGGCACGCGCACCGATGCGGAGCGGCGACGGTTGTCGAAGGCTTCGAGAATGCGCGACGGGGCCGTGGAATCCGAGCTGCCGGTGCTGTGGTGTGACGGTGGCTCACGCGGCAACCCGGGCCCGGCGGCCATCGGGTTCGTTCTGATCGATGACGGCGTCGTGCTCGCGGAGGGTGCGCACCCGATCGGCGTCGCCACCGCGGCGCTGGCCGAGTACCGGGCGGTGCTGGCCGGTCTCACGGCCGCCCTGGACGCGCAGGTCGACTCGCTCGAGGTGCGCACCGACTCGCGTCTGCTGGTTGCACACATGCAAGGCGAGGCACCGGTTCGCAGCGAGCAGATCGCGCTGCTCGCGGACGAGATCAGGTCACTTGCGCCGTGGTTCTCGTTGCTGCGTTACCGCTGGGTGCCCGAGGCCGAGAACGGCGTCGCGCACCGCCTCGCGCAGCTGGCGCTGCGTCCGGCGTGAAGCTGGGCGAACGGGAACGCTGAGCCCCCGCCGACGGGGATGCGCGATCCGCCGGCGGGGGGTGCCCCTCAGCGCGGGCGCACGCCAACCACCGCAGGCCACGCGTCCTTCTGTGCCTCCTCGTAGAACGAGCCGCCGGGCAGGAAGTCCCCGTGTCGCAGGTTGGCCGCGATGTCGCTCAGCGTCTCGAGCGCACCGGCCTCGAACTGGGCGTCGGCCACCGCCACGGGCACCCCGTCGTGCTCGGCCCTGCGGTCCCGGTAGCTCTCCAGCCACCGGGCCATGACCAACTGGTAACGGTAGGCGTCCCCGTGCCTGTCGAGCAGCGTGCGGGGGGAAGGTTCGAACGGCCCCCGCCTCACCTCGAAGTCGAGCAGATCGTCGTCACTCAACACCGGCACGATTTCCAGTCTAGGTCGCGCATGCGCTCGCCGAGTACCCCGATCGGGGGATGTTCGGAGAGCCCACTGATTCGGGTCGGTCTAGGGTCCCGGCATGGAGTGGCCCTGGGAGATGGTGGAGCGCGATCACGTGATCCAGGATCCGACCAGCCCGGAGAAGATCCGGCTGCTCGGTGAGTACGTGCGGCTGACCGCCGACAGCCAGGTGCTCGACATGGGCTGCGGCAAGGCGGGTCCTGCGGTCGTGCTGGCCGAGGCCTTCGGCTGCCCGATCCTCGGCGTCGAGCTGCGCGAGGCCTTCGCCGCCGCGGCGCGGGCGCGCGTGAAGGAGCGCGGCCTTGAGGCGCTGATCGACGTGCGCACCGCCGACGCGGCCTCGTTCGACCTGGAGCCGGATTCCTACGACGTCGCCATGGCGATCGGCACCTGCTTCATCTGGGGCCACATCGAGCACGCGGCCCGCGCTCTCGTCCCAGCTTTGAAGCGTGGCGGCTACCTGGCGCTGGGAGAGCCGTACTGGCGATCGGAGCCGCCACAGAGCGTCGACCGGGAGCCGTTCGTGAGCCTGTCCGAGACGGTGGCCCGCCTCGAGTCTGCCGGCGTGCGCCTGACCGGGATCATCGCCGCCGGCCAGGACGACTGGGATCGCTACGAAAGCCTGCACTGGCGGGCGGTCGAGGAGTGGCTGGCAGCCAACCCGGCGCACTCCGACGCGGCGGCGATCCGTGACCGTCATCGTGCTTCGTTGGCGGCCTACCTGGAGCACCAGCGCCCCTTGCTGGGATGGGCGATCATGGTCGCCCGCAAGCCCTGATCCCCGGCCCCCAAGTTCCCGCGACGGCCGATATGGGGTAGAACCTGCCTGTGGCTGACCAGGGAAAGGGCGGAACGCGGTCCAGCGTGCTCGACCATCGCTTCGGCGACGGGCCGCCGCTGACGGTCGGCATCGAGGAGGAGTACATGCTGGTCGACCCCACCTCCTTCGACCTGGTGTCGGGCGTCGAGCCGCTGCTGGAGATCGCCGCCGAGGGGCCGTTCGCCGAACAGCTGAAGCCGGAGCTGATGCAGTGCGTGCTCGAGTCGGGCACCGTCGTGTGCGAGACGGTGGGACAGGCCGACGACGATCTGCGTGCGATCCGGCGGTACGCGGCCGGCCTCGCCCGCGACCACGACATGCGGCTGGGCGCCGCCGCCACGCATCCGTTCTCGCTCTATGAGCACCAGAAGATCACCGCCCGCGACCGCTACCGGATGCTGATCGAGATGCTCCAGTACGTCGCCCGCCGTGAGCTCGTGTTCGGCATGCACGTGCACGTGGCGGTGCCGACCCCGGAGGCCGCACTGCAGGTGATGGAGGGGCTGCTGATCGAGCTGCCGGTGCTGCTGGCGCTCTCGACCAACTCGCCGTTCTGGCGGGGCGAGGCGACGGGGCTGCAGTCGACCCGGGCCATGATCTTCGCCGCGTTCCCGCGCAGCGGCATCTCGCCGCGGTTCGAGAGCTACCAGGACTACGCCGATGCCGTCGGCTTCATGGAGGCGACCGGTGCGATCGGCGACTACACGCACCTGTGGTGGGACGTGCGGCCGCATCCGCGCTTCGGCACCGTGGAGCTGCGGGTGATGGACGTGCAGACCCGGGTCGAGGACACCGTGGCGCTGGCCGCCTACGTGCAGTGCCTGGTCAAGCAGATCCTCGACGAGGTCGAAGCCGGGCGGCCGCCCGTGGCCTACAACCGGATGCTGCTGTCCGAGAACAAGTGGCTGGCCGCCCGCTACGGGCTGGACGCGCCGCTGATGGATCTGGCGGCCGGCAAGCGCATCAAGATGGCAGCACGCACGCTGGCCAGGCGACGGCTGCGCGAGCTGCGTCCGATCGCCCGCGAGCTGGACTGCGCCCGCCAGCTGGCGCGGATCGAGTGGATGATCGAGCACGGCACCGGAGCGCAGCGCCAGCTGCAGGTATGGAACGCCAACCACGACCTGCACGAGGTGGCCGAGGAGCTGGCGGACGCGACCGAGGCGGTTTAGGCAAGCCCCCGCGCAGGCCGGGTCACGGCCAGCGTGAGTAGCCCCAGCAACGCGGCGCCGGCGCCCAGCGCGAACACGGCGCCCGGCCCGACGGTCTGCCAGAGCACGCCGGCCACCAGGCTGGCCGCCACCGCCGCCGCGCCCGTGGCCAGCTTGAACGCGCCCTGCCCGGTGGCCCGCAGTGCGGCCGGCGACAGGTCCGATACCAGCGCCTTGCTGACGCCGTCGGTGGCCGCGATGTAGATCCCGTAGATCGCCATCAGCGGCCACACGACGGCGCCGGAGCCGGCCAGCCCGAAGCCGGCGTAGACGCCCGCGAAGACCAGCAGCCCGACCGCCAGCACGCGGCGCTTGCCGATGTGGTCGGAGAGGTGGCCGAGCGGCCACGACAGGCTCGAGTAGAGCGTGTTGTAGAGCGCGTAGGAGAGCACCACCGCCGTCACGCTCAGTCCCAGCTCCTTCGCGCGTAGCAGCAGGAACACGTCGGCCGAGTTGCCGAGCGAGAAGACGGTCCAGGCGATCGTGAACGACCAGAACGGCCGGCCCATGTCGGACAGCCTTTGGGGATCCGGCTGCGCGGCCGGCTCGTGGGGCCGGGCCGGGATGTCTCGGATCCGCCGCAGCGCGAACATGCTCAGGATGGCGGGCACGATCGCCGCGGCGATCACCTGGCGGAACGACAGCCCGGCCTCGAGCAGGGCGAGGGCGATCAGCGGCCCGATCACCGCGCCCAGCGAGTCCATGAAGCGGTGGAACCCGAACACGGAGCCGGTCCGGGACGGGTCGCTGGAGTCGCGCAGCAGGGCGTCGCGGGGAGCGGTGCGGATCCCCTTGCCGGTGCGGTCGACCACGCGTGCGCCCATCACCCAGCCCCAGGCGGGCGCGACCGCGACCAGCGGCTTGGCGACGTTGGACAGCGTGTAGCCGGTCCAGACGAACGGCATGCGCCGGCGGATCCGGTCGGAGCGACGGCCCATGGCCAGCCCCACCACCTGGGCGGCAGCGTCGGCGGCGCCCTCGACGGCGCCCACCGCGGAGGCGGGAGCGCCCAGCGTGATGGTCAGAAACAGGGGCAGAATCGGATAGAGCAGCTCCGACGAGGCGTCGTTCAGGAGGCTCGTCCAACCCATCGCCCACACGTTTCTGGTGATGCCGAGTCTCACCGGCGGCAACTGTAGACTGCGCGCTCGTTTTCGGGTCGATCGTCGAGGAGGGTCATGGACAAGCAGGAAGTGCTCGAGCGCTGCCGGCGCGACAACGTCGCCTTCGTGCGGCTGCAGTTCACGGAGCCGTACGGTGCCGTCAAGAACGTGTCGATCCCGGTCGAGGAGCTGGAGAAGGCGCTCGACAACGAGCTGATGTTCGACGGTTCGTCGATCCGCGGCTTCAAGCGGATCGAGCAGTCGGACATGTACTTCCTGCCCGATCCGGCCACCTACGCGCTGCTGCCGTGGCGCGGCAACGGCGACCGTAACACGGCGCGGATGATCTGCGACGTGGCCGACCCCGACGGGCAGCCGTTCGCCGGTGACCCGCGATCGAACCTGAAGCGGGTGTTGAAGCAGGCGGAGGACATGGGCTACACGATGCAGGTGGGCCCGGAGGCCGAGTTCTTCCTGTTCCGGCTGGACGGGGACGGCAACCCGACCGTCGACCCGCACGACGCCGCAACGTACTTCGACGTGGCGCCGATGGACAAGGGCGAGGACTGCCGCCGCGACATCGAGCTGACCCTGCAGCAGATGGATTTCCACCTCGAGGCGGCGCACCACGAGGTGGCGATCGGCCAGCACGAGATCGACTTCCGCCACGGCGACGCGCTCAGCACGGCCGACAACCTGATCACCTTCCGGATGGTGGTGAAGGTGATCGCGGCCCAGCACGGCATGCACGCGACGTTCATGGCCAAGCCGCTGCACGGCGAGAACGGCTCCGGCATGCACGTCAACCAGTCGCTGTCGCGCGGAGACGAGAACGCGTTCCTGGACGAGAGCGACGACCTCAAGCTCTCGACCGACGCCTACAGCTACATCGCCGGCATCCTCAAGCACCTGCCGGCGATCACGGCGGTGGCGAATCCCACCGTCAACTCCTACAAGCGGCTGCTGCCGGGGTACGAGGCGCCGGTCTACATCGCGTGGTCGCCCGGCAACAGGTCGGCGGCGATTCGGGTGCCTGCCAAGCGCGGGCGCTCGACGCGGATTGAGCTGCGCACGCCGGACCCCACGGCCAACCCGTACCTGGCGCTGGCCTGCATGTTGCAGGCCGGCCTGGACGGCATCACCAAGGGGCTGACGCCGCCGGAGCCGGTCAACCGCAACATCTACGACCTCACGGAGGAGGAGTCGGCGGAGCTCGGCATCAGCAGCCTGCCGCACGACCTGCCGGGGGCGCTGGCCGCGCTCGAGCAGGACGCGGTGATGCGCCAGGCGCTGGGCGAGCACATCTTCAGCGAGTACCTGGCGCTGAAGCGGGCCGAGTGGGCCTCCTACAACGAGCAGGTGCACCGGTGGGAGATCGACCAGTACATGGATCGCTTCTGATCGAGATGCGACCGGCCCGGCCGGACGACGCCGAGGCCGTGCTCGAGGTGATCCTCGCGCGCGACCTCGCCGACGTCGGCGAGCCGGACTTCACGCTGAACGACGTGCGCGACGAGTGGGCCGACCCCGAGGTCGACCTGGCGCGGGACAGCCTGGTGGTGGAGTCCGGCACCGGCCTGGCCGCGTACGCCCTGTCCACGCCGCACGCGCAGGACGTGTACGTCCATCCCGAGCACTGCGGCCTCGGCATCGGGGCGGCGCTGCTGCCGTTGGTGGAGGCGCGGGCGCTCGCGCGAGACCTGCCCCGCCGCCAGTACATCGCGGATCGCAACGCCGCGGCGGCCGGCCTACTGGCGGCCAACGGCTACGTGGTAACCCACCGCTACTGGCGGATGGTGTGCGACCTCGATCGCGTTCCGGAGGCGGCGCGCTACCCGGAGGGGGTCCCTGCGGCCGTTCCGGCTGGGGGTCGACGACCGTGAGGTGCACGCGCTTGTGCAGGCGGCGTTCTCGGAGATCGAGGGCAATATCGCCTACGAGTTGGAGCCGTGGCGGGTGCGGTCGATCGAGAGCTCCAGCTTCGACCCGGCGTGGTGGTTCATCGCGGCGGCCGAGGGCAGGATCGTGGGCGTGTCGCTGTCGGAGGTGTGGGAGTCAGACGGCGTCGGCTGGGTCGGGCAGTTGGCGGTGGCGCCGGACCGGCGCGGCCGCGGGCTGGGACGGGCGCTGCTCCTGACCTCGATCCGCGCGTTCCGGGAGCGGGGCCTGCCGCGCGCCGCGCTCAGCGTGCACGGCGACAACCTGCGGGCGGCGCGGCTGTACGAGTCGGCCGGCATGCGCCCGGCCTGGCGGCACGACCGCTTCGAGAAGGTCGCTGACTGAGCTAGCGGTAGATCTCGGTGACGTCGTGCGAGTGGGTGGCGTCCTTGCGGGCGACGCCGGTGGCCAGCGCCGCCTCGGCGACGGCCTCGGCCACGTGCTCGACGACGGCCTTGTTGAACACGCTCGGGATCACGTACTCCTCGTGCAGCTCGTCCTCGCTGATCACCGAGGCGATGGCGCGGGCGGCGGCCATGTTCATCTCCTCGTTGATGGTGGTGGCGTGCGCGTTGAGGGCGCCGCGGAACATGCCGGGGAAGCAGAGCACGTTGTTGATCTGGTTGGGGTAGTCGGAGCGGCCGGTCGCGATCACGCGGACGTCGCCCTGGATCTCCTCCGGCGGCACCTCGGGGTCGGGGTTGGCCATGGCGAAGACGATCGCGTCGTCGGCCATCGTGCGGATCGCGTCGGCGCTGACTGCGCCGGGGCCGGACAGCCCCAGGAACACGTCGGCGCCGCGCAGGGCCTCCTCGGCGGAACCGTCGAAGCAGCGCGGGTTGGTGTGCTTGGCGTACCACTTCTTGATGCCGACGAGGCCCTTCTTGCCGGTGTAGAGCGAGCCCTCGCGGTCGCAGCCGACGATGTCGGTGACCCCGGCGCGGAGCAGCAGCTTGCTGACGGCGACGCCTGCGGCGCCGACGCCGACGAGCACCACCTTTAGCTCGTCCATGCGCTTCTGCACGAGCTTGGCGGAGTTGAGCAGACCGGCCAGTACCACCACGGCCGTTCCGTGCTGGTCGTCGTGGAAGACGGGAATGTCGAGCTCCTGGCGCAGCCGGCCCTCGATCTCGAAGCAGCGCGGGGCGGCAATGTCCTCGAGGTTGATGCCGCCGAAGCCGGGGGCGATCGCCTTGACGATGGCGATGATCTCGTCGGTGTCCTTGGTGTTCAGGGCAAGCGGCCAGGCATCGATGCCGGCGAACTCCTTGAACAGCATGGCCTTGCCCTCCATCACGGGCATCGCCGCCTCCGGGCCGATGTCGCCGAGGCCGAGCACGGCGGTGCCGTCGGTGACGACGGCCACGGTGTTCTGCTTGATCGTGAGCGTGCGCGCCTTCTCGACGTCGGAGGCGATCGCCATGCAGACGCGGGCCACGCCGGGCGTGTAGGCCATCGAGAGGTCGTCGCGGGTCTTAATCGGCACCTTGTTGCTGACCTCGATCTTGCCGCCCAGGTGCATGAGGAAGGTGCGGTCGCTGACGTTCACGAGCGTCACGCCGGGCACGGCGCGCACCTCGTCGATTATGCGCTGTCCGTGCTCGCTGTCCGAGGCCGAGACGGTGATGTCGCGGACCGTGTGATCCTTGGCCACGCGCACCAGGTCGATCGCGCCCATGTCACCCTCCGCCTGGGCGACCGCGGCCGCCACCAGCGCGAACGATCCCGCCTCGCTGGGAATCTCCAGGCGCATCGTCAGGCTGTAGCTGGCTGAGGGGTTGCGGGCCACGGGATCTGGAGCGTACCGAGTCGGGCAAATGCCCCGTCGCGCAACACCCGCGGGTGTTGCGGTCCGCGACAGGGGAGCGTGCCGAGTCGGGCACACAGCCGGGCGCGTAGGGCGTAGGTGTTGCACCCGCGCTGGCAGCCGGTGTCGGCTAGTCTCGCCCGCGATGCAGCTTCACCATGAGATCGCCGGCACCGGTGACACCATCGTGCTGATCCACGCGGGCATCGCCGACAGCCGCATGTGGACGCCCCAGTGGCGCCGGTACGCCGAGGACTACCAGGTGGTGCGCTACGACATGCGCGGGTTCGGGCAGTCACCGCTGCCGCCCGAGCCCTACCAGCACGCCCAGGACCTGCTCGACCTGCTCGACCGGCTCGAGATCCAACGGGCGGCGCTGATCGGGAACTCGCTGGGCGGTCGCGTCGCGCTCGAGGCGACGCTGGCCCGGCCGCAGCTGGTCACGGCGCTGGTGCTGGTCGGCCCGGGGCTGCCGAACGCCGGCTGGTCGGACGAGGTCGTGGCGTACGGCAGCGAGGAGGTGCGCCTGTTCATGGACGGCGAGCTGGACGCCGCCGCCGACCTGACCGTCCGCTTCTGGGTGGGCGGCGTCGGCCGGGAGCCCGACGAGGTGGATGCCGACCTGCGGCGCCTGGTGTACGACATGCAGCTCCGCGCCTACCAGCACGCCCAGGAGGGTGGCGACGCGGCCCAGGAGCTGGAGCTGGTCGAGGACGTCGGCGGCCACGCCGATGAGGTGCCGGCGCCGACCCTGATCGTCGTCGGCGACCACGACCAGCCCGACATCCTGCGCATCGCCGAGCGCCTCAGCCGTGAGATCCCCGGCGCCCGCCTCGAGCACATCGCGGACGCCGCCCACGTGCCCAGCATGGAGCGCCCGGGCGAGTTCGACCGGATCGTGCTCGGTTTCCTGGCCGAGCAGCTCTGAGCCCGCTCGGCCGACCACCCCAATCATCTACGCTTGCCCTGTGGCGACCGCGAAGCAGACCAAGCCGTCTGATCTCGACCTCGACGACGCTCCCGCCAAGGCCTGCGACGTCTTCTTGGTAGACGGCAACGGCCTCGCCTACCGGGCCTTCCACGCCCTGCCCGAGGAGCTGCAGACCGCCGAGGGCCAGCCCACCAACGCCCTGCTGGGCATGGCCAACATGCTGATGCGGATGCTGGCCGACTACCGCCCCGCCTGCGTGGTCGTGGCCTGGGACGAGCGCCCCACGAAGCGGCTCGAGCTGGATCCCGAGTACAAGGCCCACCGCAAGCCCACCCCGCCGCTGCTCCAGGCCCAGCGCCCGTTCTTCTCGCCGCTGGTCGAGGCCTTCGGCTACCGCAACATCCGCGTCGAGGGGATGGAGGCCGACGACGTGATCGGCACCCTCTCGGCCATGGCCGAGCGGGAGGGGCACCGCGTCTGCGTCGTCTCGACCGACCGCGACGCCTTCCAGCTGGCCTCCGACAACGTCTGCATCATGATGACGCCGCGCGGCGTCTCCGACGTGGTCGTCTACACCCCCGAGCGGATCCGCCAGCGCTACGGCATCGACCCCGCCCAGATCCCCGATTTCATCGGCCTCAAGGGCGACACCTCCGACAACATCCCCGGCGTTCCCGGCATCGGCGAGAAGACCGCCGCCGACCTGCTGGTGCAGTTCGGCAGCCTCGAGGGCATTTACGCCGGCCTCGACCAGGTGCCCGGCGAGAAGCGCCGCGGGTCGCTGCGCGACCACGTCGACGACGCGGTCAAGAGCAAGCAGCTCGCGACCATCGACCGCGCGCTCGACATCGACGTCGACTTCGCCGCGCTGGTGGCCGATCCGCCCGACCGCTCCGGCATCAAGGACATGTTCCGAAAGCTCGAGTTCCGCGCCCTGCTGAAGCGCATCGACGAGCTGGACGAGGTGATCCCGGCCGCGCCCGGCGCTCCTGTGGAGCGCGCCGACATGTCCTGGCGGGAGGCGTCGCTGGCCGACCTGGCCAGCCTCCCGCACGAGCTGGCCGTGTCGGTCAGAGAGGGCCGGGCCGCCGTCGCCTCCGGCTCAGGCGACGTGCTGGTCGTGGCCGCCGACGATCCGGCGGCTCTGGTCGACGCGCTCGCCGGTCACCGCGTGATCACGCACGGCGAGCACATCCCCGGCCTGCTTCCCGCCGGCGACACGCAGCTCGCCGCCTACCTGCTCGACCCCGGCCGCTCCGGCTATGAGATCGCCGACCTGGCCGAGGAGCAGGGCGTCGCCCCGGCCGTCCAGGCCGACCCCGAGACGGCGGCCCTGGTGGCCGCCGCCGGCACCCAGATCGCCATCCACCCGGGGCTGGCCGAGCGCATCGAGCAGCGCCAGATGACCGCGCTGTACACCGACATCGAGCTGCCGCTGGTGCCGGTGCTGGCCGAGATGGAGCGCTGCGGCGTGCAGATGGACGCCTACCGGATGGCCGAGATCGCCGCCAAGCTGCGCGACCAGGTCGACGAGCTGGAGCAGGAGGCCTACGAGCTGGCCGGCGGCCCCTTCACGATCGGCTCGCCCAAGCAGCTGGGCGAGGTGCTGTTCGACCGCCTCGGCCTGCCCACCGACCGCAAAGGTAAGACCGGCTACTCGACCGACGCGCGCGTGCTGGCCAAGCTGCGGCCGATGCACCCCCTGATCGATGTGGTCGAGGCCTGGCGCGAGCAGTCCAAGCTCCTGAACACCTACCTGGAGCCGCTGCCCGGCCTGATTGGCGAGGACGGCCGCCTGCACACCACGTTCAGCCAGACCACGGCCGCCACCGGCCGGCTCAGCTCGATCCGCCCCAACCTCCAGAACATCCCGATCCGCACCCCGCTCGGGCGCGAGATCCGCAGCGCCTTCGTGGCCTCGCCCGGCTCCTGCATGCTGTCGGCCGACTACTCCCAGGTCGAGCTGCGCATCCTCGCCCACCTGTCCGGCGAGCCGGCCCTGCGCGAGACCTTTGAGCGCGGCGAGGACATCCACCGCGCCACCGCCGCCGAGGTGCTGGGCAAGCCCGCCGACGAGCTGACGTCGACCGAGCGCAACCGCGCCAAGGCCGTCAACTTCGGGATCATCTACGGGATCAGCTCGTTCGGCCTGTCCGAGCAGCTGTCGATCCCGCGCGAGGAGGCGCAGGCCTACATCGACGCCTACCTGGCCCGCTTCCCGATGGTCAACGAGTTCATGCGCGGCGTGATCGAACGCGCCAAGGAGGAGGGCTACGTCACCACGCTGTTCGGGCGCCGCCGGCCGATCCCGGAGCTGCGCGCGTCCAACTACCAGACGCGCAGCCTGGGCGAGCGCCTGGCCGTGAACACGGTCATGCAGGGCAGCGCCGCCGACATCATCAAGGTGGCCATGATCGGATGCCACCGGCGCATGCGCGAGAACAAAATGGGCTCGATGCTGGTGCTGCAGGTCCACGACGAGCTCGTGTTCGAGGCAGTCGAGTCGGAGCTCCCCGACCTGCGCCCGCTCGTGCACGAGGAGATGGTGAGCGCCTACCCGCTCGACCCGCCGCTGGAGGTCGACATCGGCACCGGCGCAACCTGGCTGGACGCGAAGTGAGCGACTGGCTGCGCCTCTCGGGCGCCCTCTACGCGCTGCCCGCCCACCGGGGAGAGGAGCGGGGCAGCTACCTGTGGCTGGAGGCCGGCGAGCTGCGCGAGGCGGTCGTCGCCGAGCTGTTCCTGCCCGCCGTCAGCTGCGACGGGCTGGATAACGCGATGGGCGTCGCCACCGGCACCGTCCACATTCACGGCGAACCGCGCATGGGCGACGTGCAGCTGCGGTTCGGCCGGGTGGGGGAGGAGCGGGGCGTGCTCAGCGCCGACGGCGGCATCCTCTCGGCCGACATCAGCTTCACGCTGCATCGCCACCCGCCCAGCGGCGGCTTCTGCCCGCGATGCGGCGGCTCGCTGGTGATCGAGCCGGTGTCGGTGATCACCCCGCCCGACGGCGGCGTGATCGGCGCGCCGGTGACCCGCTGCGAGGCATGCGCCGAGCACTGACGGCGGCGGCCACGCTCGCATGCGTGATCGCCGCCGGCTGCGGCGACGGCAGCAGCGCGCCGACCACCCCGCCGCCCTCCAGGTGCGCCGGCGTGACACGCCCGGCCACGCCGCTTCTGATCAGGCTGCGGCGTCCTCCCACCGCGGCCGCCGCAACCTGCCTGGGCCGCACCTACACCAACGTGGTCGCCCCGGACTGGGCGGGGCTGCCGGCCGAGGTCGAGGACGGCGACCAGGGCGTGCACGTGTTCCAGGAGCGGGTGCTGCAGTACGGCTTCGCGCCCTGCAGCGACTGCCCACGGCCGGGGCTGGACCTGGCCGAGGTACGCCGCGATCACCCCGACTGGATCCTGAAGGACGCGAGCGGCGCCGACGTGCACCCGCCCGGCCATCCCGGCTGGGTCATGTTCGACATCTCCAATCCCAACTACCTGGCGGCCTGGGCGACGGCGGTGGAGACCCAGCTCGGGGACGGCGGCTGGACCGGCGTCGAGCTGGTGGACGCCGGCAACCTGCCGGCCTGGACGAACTCCCCGATCGACCCAAACACCGGCCAGGACATGACCGTCTCCGACCACGCCCGCTACCTGGCCGAGGCGATGGCGGAGGTGCGGGGCGGCCTCAAGTCCAACAACTTCGCGGTGATCGCGCAGAACCAGCCGTTCACCATCATCGACCCGCACCAGATCGCAAGCAGCGACGCCGTCTCTGTGGAGCTGGGGTTCGCGCGCCTGCGAGGCAGCGCCTGGACGTCGCTGTACACGTACTTCGAGGCCGCACTGGACTCGCGGGTGGGAGCCTGGGTGTGGGACGGCGGCCAGCTCGACCATCAGCAGCGCGTGTTCGGCCTGGCCTCCTACCTGCTGGTTTCGGGGCTGTGGTCGGGCTACTCGGTGCAGCCCGGAACGGAGCGGGCGCTGTATCAGCTGAACCCCGGCGTGCCCTCCGCGGCGCCGATCCGCCAGGGCGACGCGCTGGTGCGTGAGTTCGATTCGGGAGCGGTGGCGGTCAACCCGGGTCCCGCCCCGGCCACGGTGCAACTGCCCGGGCAGAGCGCGTCGCTGGTGCTGCCCGCCGGGGGCGCCGTGATCGACGTCACGGGCCGCCTGACCACCAGCTTTTCGTAGCGGCCTGCCGGAGAAAGGTGCTCTGTATACTTCGCCGCGGCGCTCGGTTATCCGGGTGGATGAGCCGTGCGCACAATACTTCCCGAGAGGACTGACCCAACCTAGATGGCATCAATCGACCAGCAGCACAGCGACGCAACTGATACATGGATGATCGAGGTGGACGGCGAGCTCGTCCCCGACTACGACCGCACGCTCACCAACTTCAACGAGGGTGACGTCGTCAGCGGCACCGTGGTGCGGGTCGACAAGGACGAGATCCTGGTCGACATCGGCTACAAGTCGGAGGGCGTCATCCCCATCTCCGAGCTCTCGATCCGCCGCTCCGTCAACCCCGATGAGGAGGTTGCGCTGGGCGACACGATCGATGCACTGGTGCTGCAGAAGGAGGACGCCGACGGGCGTCTGATCCTCTCCAAGAAGCGGGCCCGCTTCGAGAAGGCCTGGCGCCGGATCGAGGCCGCCGCCGAGAGCGGCGAGCCGGTCGAGGGCCTCGTGATCGAGGTCGTCAAGGGCGGTCTCATCATCGACCTGGGCGTGCGCGGCTTCCTGCCGGCGTCGCTGGTCGACATCCGCCGCGTGCAGGATCTGGACGAGTACCGCGACCAGACGCTGCGCTGCAAGGTGATCGAGCTGAACCGCAGCCGCAACAACGTGGTGCTTTCGCGCCGCGCCGTGCTCGAGGAGGAGCGCCGCGAGCAGCGGCAGCAGATCCTCGACCGGCTGTCGCCCGGCACCGAGGTGGAGGGCGTGATCTCGAACATCGTCGACTTCGGCGCCTTCGTCGACCTGGACGGCATCGACGGCCTGATCCACATCTCGGAGCTGTCGTGGAGCCACGTCAACCACCCCTCCGAGGTGCTCGAGATCGGACAGACGGTGCGGGTCAAGGTGCTGGATGTCGACCGCGACCGCCAGCGCATCTCGCTGGGCCTGAAGCAGACCCAGACCGATCCCTGGCAGCGCGTGATCGACGAGACGCGGCAGGGCGACGTGGTCGTCGGCCGCATCACCAAGGTGGTCACGTTCGGCGCCTTCGCCGAGATCCTGTCCGGCGTCGAGGGCCTGATCCACATCTCCGAGCTGGCCGACCACCACGTCGAGAACCCGCGGGACGTCGTCAACCAGGGCGACGAGGTGAACGTCAAGGTGATCGAGATCGATCCCGAGCGCCGCCGCCTTAGCCTGTCGCTGAAGCGCGTCGAGGTGGGGGACACGGTCAAGCGGATCGAGATGGACGGCACGACGACGGCCCTGGCCGAGAGCGTTCCCGAGCTGGGGCTCTCGTCCGAGGTGTTCGCCGACGTCGAGGCGAGGAGCCTGCGTCGGGCGACCATCCCGAGGCCAGCCGGAGCCCGTGGTCGAGGCCGATGCGATCGTGGAGGACGATCTCGATCAGGAGCCGGTGGTTGCCGCGGAGCCCGAGCCGAGCCGGAGCCGGCAGCCGAGCCGGAGCCGGAAGCGGCTCCCGAGCCCGAGTCGGAGCAGCCGGCCAACGAGGCTTCGGCGGAGCCCGAAGAGGCGCTCGCCGAGGAGTAGTCGGATGGCCCTGGTCGTCGGACTGACCGGCGGCATCGGGTCGGGCAAGTCGGAGGCGCTGGCGGCGTTTGCCCGCCACGGTGCGGCCACGATGTCGAGCGATCAGGTCGTGCGCGAGCTGTACCTGCGCGACGACGTGCGCGCGGCCGTCGCCGAGCGCTTCGGTCCGGCGGTGCTCGACCCCGCGGGCCGGCGTCGACCGCGCCCAGATCGCCGCCCGCGTGTTCACGGATCCCGCTGAGCGCGAGTGGCTGGAGGGGCTGCTGCTGCCCCTGATCGAGGAGCGCTTCCAGGTCTGGCGCGAGCAACAGCTGGCCGCGGGCAGCCCGCTGCTGGTGCACGAGGCGCCGACCCTGTTCGAGGCCGGCCGCGAGGATCGCTACGACCTGATCGTGATGGTGACGGCGCCCGGTGAGCTGCGCGAGCAGCGCCGGCCGGGCGCGTCCGAGCGGATGGCCCACCAGCTGCCCGAAGAGCAGAAGGCGGCCCGCTCCGACGAGGTGTACGAGAACACCGGCAGCCTCGAGCAGCTCGACGACTGGGTCGCGGCCCTGGTGGCGCGGCTGACGTGAAGCGCCTGGCGATCGTGCTGGCGGTGCTCGCGGTGGCCGCGCTGGGCGCCTTCGCGGTGCTGCGGGACGAGCAGCCGAACTGGTGGGTGCGGCTCTGGTACCCGCTCGACTACCGCGAGGTGGTGGTCGGAAACGCCCGCCTCTACCACCTCGACCCGGCGCTGGTGGCCTCGGTGATCTACCAGGAGTCGCGGTTCGACGCCACCGCCCGCAGCGACGCCGGCGCCGTCGGCCTGATGCAGCTCCTGCCCGACACCGCCCGCGGCATCGCCCTGCACACCGGCGGCGGCAACTTCCATCCCGCCACGGATCTCCTCAACCCCGACCTGAACGTGCGCTACGGCTGCTGGTATCTGCGCCACCTGCGGCAGAAGTACAGCGTGTACAAGAACGGTGACGAGCTGGCCCTGGCCGCCTACAACGCCGGCCAGGCCAACGTCGACCGGTGGATTGCAGACACGCCGGCCGGCGGCAGGGTGAAGATCCCGTTTCCCGAGACGCGGGACTACGTCGCCGACGTCGAGCGCGTTGAGGCGCTGTACCGCCGGGCGTATCACAGCGAGCTGTACGGCTAGGTGTAGCTCCTGGGCGAAGTGCTGCTCGACGCTTCGCAGCAACTCGGCGGTCGTCCGCCGCATGCGGCTGCGCACGTCAGCGGCTCGATCATCCGCACCATGCCGCTGGCCTCGTACTCGACCCGCAGCGTCAGGGTGCAGCCGCCCTTGCGGGGGCTCGACCGCGAAGCCCTCGATCAAGCTGGTGAATGCCGACGCCCTCGACAAGGCGCAGCGCGGCGCCCGGTTGAGGTCAAACCGCCCGTACTCGTCCGTCCAGGAAGGCGCCGCCGGGGCGCCGGACGGGCCGGGCGGGAGCGGCTGGCGCTCGTCGATACACTGCATCACATGCACGAGATGCGAGTGTCAGCCGCCTACCAGCCGACCGGCGATCAGCCCCGCGCGATCGCGGAGCTGGCCGAGTGCATCACCCGCGGCGACCGCTTCCAGACCCTGCTCGGGGCGACCGGCACCGGCAAGACCCACACGGTCGCGCGCGTCGTCGAGCAGGTGCAGAAGCCGACGCTGGTGATCGCCCACAACAAGACCCTGGCCGCCCAGCTCTGCAACGAGTTCCGCGAGTACTTCCCGCACAACGCGGTCGAGTACTTCGTGAGCTACTACGACTACTACCAGCCCGAGGCCTACCTGCCGACGTCGGACACCTACATCGAGAAGGACAGCTCGATCAACGACGACATCGACCGGCTGCGGCACGCCGCCACGGCAGCGCTGTTCTCGCGGCGCGACGTGCTGATCGTCGCCTCGGTGTCATGCATCTACGGCATGGGCTCCCCGGAGAGCTACGAGCAGATGGTGCTGTTCCTGGCGGTCGGCGACGAGCGACCGCGCGAGGCGATGCTCGAGAAGCTGGTCTCGATCCAGTACTCCCGCAACGACGTGTTGCTGGGGCGCGGCAAGTTCCGCGCCCGCGGCGACGTGATCGAGGTGCAGCCGGCCAACATGGAGTCGGCCTATCGGATCTCGCTGTTCGGGGACGAGGTCGAGTCGATCGTGCACTTCGACCCGATGACCGGGGAGGTGCTGTCCAAGCTCGACCACCTCGCGATCTACCCCGCCACGCACTACGCGATGGAGCGCGAGCAGATCGACCGTGCGGTGGGCGGCATCGGCGCCGAGATGAACGAGCGGCTGCGCGAGCTGGAGGCCGAGGGCAAGATGCTCGAGGCCCACCGCCTGCGATCGCGCACCGAGTACGACATGGAGATGCTGCGGGAGATGGGGTTCTGCAACGGCATCGAGAACTACTCGCGGATCCTCGAGGGCCGGTCGGCGGGCACGCCGCCGCACACCCTGCTCGACTACCTGCCCGACGACTACCTGGTGGTGGTCGACGAGTCGCACCAGACCGTGCCGCAGATCGGAGGCATGTACGAGGGCGACCGGTCGCGCAAGCAGACGCTGGTCGACTTCGGTTTCCGGCTGCCCTCGGCGCTCGATAACCGGCCACTGCGGTTCGACGAGTTCCTGGAGCGGGTGCCGCAGCTGCTGTTCGTCTCGGCCACGCCCGGACCCTACGAGCTGCGCAACTCGACCCACGTGGCCGAGCAGATCATCCGCCCGACCGGTCTGATCGACCCCGAGGTTGAGGTGCGTCCGACGCGGCGCCAGGTCGACGACCTGATGGCCGAGATCCGCGCCCGCATCGACGCCAACGAGCGCACGCTGGTGACGACTCTGACAAAGAAGATGTCGGAGGATCTGACCGACTACCTGCTGGAGGCGGGCATCCGCACGCGCTACCTGCACAGCGAGGTGGACACGCTGGAGCGGATCAAGATCGTGCGCGAGCTGCGGCTGGGAGAGTACGACGTGCTGGTCGGCGTGAACTTGCTGCGGGAGGGCCTCGACCTGCCCGAGGTGTCGCTGGTGGCGATCCTGGACGCCGACAAGGAGGGCTTCCTGCGCGGCCAGACCGCGCTGATCCAGACGATCGGGCGGGCGGCGCGCAACGTCAACGGCCGCGTGCTGATGTACGCCGACAAGACGACGGAGGCGATCCGGGTGGCGCTCGACGAGACGAACCGGCGCCGGGAGATCCAGGTCGCCTACAACCTCGAGCACGGAATCACCCCGCTGTCGATCCAGAAGGGCGTGTCCGACATCGCCGAGTTCCTGACGATGGAGACGCCGACCGTCCCCGGCAAGCGCCGGCGCGGAGCCAAGACCGAGGGCCTCGGCGTGGAGGAGCTCGAGAAGCTGGTGGTGGAGCTGGAGGAGGAGATGTTCGCGGCCGCCGAGGAGCTGCGGTTCGAGTACGCGGCCAAGCTGCGCGACGAGATCAAGGCGCTGCGGCGCGACCTGACGGCGGCGCCCTCGCCGTCCGCCTCGCCTTCGGTCTGATCCTCTCACCACCGTGTGGCGGTTGATGGTAAGGTCGACCGGCAAACGTGAACAGGTGGTGAGAGATCGGCAGGCGCACCGCGGCCCCGGGCGAGCTGGAGCTCGTGCGGGCGTTCATCAACACGGCGCGCCTCGAGGACGGCGCCGAGAGCCTCGACGCGGCCGGCTCGCTGGCGGCATGGCTGCGCGGACGCGACCTGCTGGCGTCGGGGGCGGGCGTGACCGAGGGCGAGCGGGAGGCGGCGATCGCCGTACGCGAGGCGCTGCGCGACCTGGCCGGCGTGAACGCCGGTCGGCCGCTGCCCGATTCGTCAGGCCGCAGGCTGGATGCGCTGGCAGCCGCCTGTGGGCTGCGGCCGCGGTTCGACCCGGGCGGGACGGTGTCGCTGGCGCCCGAGGTGGCGGGGGTGGCGGGAGCTCTTGGCCGCCTGTTGGGGATCGTGGTGGCAGCGATCGGGGACGGCCGCTGGCAGCGGATGAAGACCTGCCGCAACCCCGCCTGCCGGTGGGCGTTCTACGACGCCACCCGTAACCGTTCGGCCGTGTGGTGCGACATGGCGACCTGCGGCAACCGGGCGAAGGCGCGCAGCTACTACGCGCGCCGCACACGGCCAGACAGGTGATTCCGCGACCGGCGCGTGACACCCACTTGTGCAACGAAACCCACGCCGCTGCAACGATGCCGTCGTCCACACGTAACGGCTCGCACCGCTCCGCCGACACGAACATCGCGGTCCGTCAACGGCCGCCGCTCAACCACGCGGGCCCGAATCACGTTTCCGCAACCACAGGTCACGGTCTCGTGCCGGACCGCTCACGTCACCCGAGTGGGTGTTTGACACCGTTAAGAACGCGCCGGGCGTTGCACAATCGGGCGGGCGGCGTGACCCGCTGTTGCGGCGCGGTGCAGGACTCGCCCGGGACCCGGCGAATCCCCCCAGTCCATGGCTCGGGCCGAACGACTCGTCTCCTCCCAAGAGCGGATCTACCTGGTGACACGCGAGCACGGGGTCGTGCTGCTGCGGCCGTTCCTGCGCTCGGCGCTCGCGGTCGTCCTGTTCGGAGGCGCCGCCTTCGAGCTGGCCGGCGCTCCGGTGCCCTCGGTGGTGCGCTGGGCGGGGGCGCTGATGGCGGCCGCGGTCGTCTCGATCTCGATGCTCGGGTTGCTGCGCCGGGTCGGCCGCTGGAACGCACGCAAGCTGGTTGTGACCGACCGGCGGGTGCTGCTGACCTCTGGCACCCTGTCGCGACGGGTCGCGGCCATCTCGCTGGACGATCTCCACGACCTGCAGATCCACGTCTCCGGCTTCGGCCGCCTGCTGCGCTACGGCTGCGTGATCGCCAACAGCAACGGGCGCCGCGCCCCGCTGCTGGGCCTGCGCCGGCTGCCCGACCCCGATCTGATCTTCGCGCTGCTGCTCGGTCTCGATCAGGCCCACCTGGTTGAGCCGGATCCGCCCCGCACCAGGCGGCGCCGGGCGATCGCCGCGCCCAGCTGATCGACCCGGGTCGTGCGGTGGCGAGGTGTCCGCCCGGCTTGCTACGCTATCGAGCGAACATGCGTTCGCCCAACGACAGACTGCTAGAATCCCAGGTGTTTCCGCTTGATCAAGCCACATCTGGGGGGTTCGTGCCGAGCGACGAGATCGTGATCCGGGGCGCCCGGGAGCACAATTTGAAGGACGTCACGGTCTCGCTGCCGCGTGATCGACTGGTCGTCATCACCGGACTCTCGGGATCCGGCAAGTCCAGCCTGGCCTTTGACACGCTCTACGCCGAGGGCCAGCGCCGCTATGTCGAGTCGCTGTCGGCGTACGCGCGCCAGTTCCTGGGCCAGATGGACAAGCCCGACGTCGATTCGATCGACGGCCTGTCACCCGCCATCTCGATCGACCAGAAGACCACGACCCGCAACCCGCGCTCGACGGTGGGGACGGTCACCGAGATCTACGACTACCTGCGGCTGCTGTACGCGCGGATCGGCATCCCGCACTGCCCCAAGTGCGGCAACGTCGTCACCGGCCAGTCGGCCGAGCAGATCGTCGACCAGGTGCTGGCGCTACCCGATGGCACCCGCTTTACGGTCGATGCGCCGATCGTGCGGGGCCGCAAGGGCGAGTTCAAGGACGTCCTGGAGGACCTCCGCAGCGACGGCTTCACCCGCGTCAAGATCGACGGCGAGCAGTACCTGCTAGACGAGCCGCCCACGCTGGACAAGCAGATCCGCCACACGATCGTGGTCGTGGTCGACCGGCTGGTGATGAAGCCGGGCCTGCGCACCCGCCTCAACGACTCGGTCGAGACGGCGCTGCGCCTGGCCGAGGGCCTGGTCGAGGTGAGCGAGGTGGACGGCGCCACGCGCACCTACTCGGAGCGCTTCGCGTGCCCCGACGACGGCATCTCGCTGCCCGAGCTGGCGCCCCGCATCTTCTCGTTCAACTCGCCGCACGGCGCGTGCCCGCGCTGCACGGGGCTCGGCACCCAGCGCGAGATCGACCCCGAGCTGATCGTGCCGGATCCGTCGCTGTCGATCGCCGAGGGGGCGCTGGTGCCCTGGACGGTTATCAACAGCGCCTTCTACGAGCAGGTGATCCAGGCCATCGCCGACCGCTACGAGATCTCGCTGGAGACGCCGTGGCAGGACCTGCCCGACGAGCAGCAGAACCTGTTCCTGTACGGCACCGACGGCGAGAAGGTCTACGTCACCTACCGCAACCGGATGGGCCGCAAGCGCAGCTACATGCTGGCCTTCGAGGGCATCGTGCCGGGCCTCGAGCGCCGCTACCGCGAGACCGACTCCAACTTCCAGAAAGAGCGGATCGAGGAGTACATGACGCTGAAGCCGTGTCCGCTCTGCCACGGCGCCCGGCTTAAGGAGACCAGCCTGGCCGTCACCGTCAACGACCGCAACATCTCGCAGTTCACCGAGCTGTCGGTGGAGCGCGCCATCGACTTCGTGGACGGCCTCGAGCTGACCGACACCGAGCGCGCGATTGGCGCGCGCATCCTGAAGGAGATCCGCGAGCGCCTCAGCTTCCTCGAGAACGTCGGCGTCGGCTACCTGACCCTGAACCGCGCGGCCGGGTCGCTCTCCGGCGGCGAGGCCCAGCGGATCCGGCTGGCCACCCAGATCGGGTCGAGCCTGATGGGCGTGCTCTACATCCTGGACGAGCCCTCGATCGGGCTGCACCAGCGCGACAACGCGCGGCTGCTGGCCACGTTGGTGCGCCTGCGCGACCTCGGCAACACCGTGATCGTGGTCGAGCACGACGAGGAGACGATGCGTGCCGCCGACCACATCGTGGACATGGGTCCCGGCGCCGGGGAGCACGGTGGGCATGTCGTGGCCACCGGCACCGCCGCCCAGGTGATGGCGAGCAAGGAGTCGCTCACCGGCGCGTACCTGAGCGGCCGCCGCGCGATCCCGGTGCCCGACCGGCGGATCCACGACGCCGGCTGGTTCGGCGTGGACGGCGCGGCCGAGCACAACCTCAAGTCGATCGACGTCGAGCTGCCCGTGGGCAAGCTGATCTGCGTCACGGGCGTATCCGGCTCCGGCAAGAGCACGCTGGTCAACGAAGTCATCTACAAGGCGCTCGCCAACCGCGTCTCGCGCACCCGCGTGAAGCCGGGCGCCCACCGTTCGGTGCACGGCTTCGAGGCGTTCGACAAGGTGATCGACATCGATCAGTCCCCGATCGGCCGCACGCCGCGGTCGAACCCGGCCACCTACACCGGCCTGTTCGACCACATCCGCGCGCTGTACGCGCAGACGCCGGAGTCGCGGGCCCGCGGCTACAAGGCCGGACGCTTCTCGTTCAACGTCAAGGGCGGCCGCTGCGAGACCTGCCGCGGCGACGGCACCATCAAGATCGAGATGCACTTCCTGCCCGACGTGTACATCAACTGCGAGGTCTGTCACGGTCGTCGCTACAACCGCGAGACGCTCGAGGTGAAGTTCAAGGGCAAGTCGATCGCGGACGTGCTGGACATGTCGGTGGAGGAGGCGGTGGAGTTCTTCGCCAAGGTGCCGAAGCTGCGCCGGCGGCTGCAGACGCTGCACGACGTCGGCCTCGACTACATGCGTCTCGGGCAGCCGGCCACGACCCTGTCGGGCGGCGAGGCGCAGCGCGTGAAGCTGGCGACCGAGCTCTCGAAGGTGGCCACGGGCCGCACGCTCTACATCCTCGACGAGCCCACCACGGGACTGCATACGTACGACATCGAGAAGCTGCTGCTGGTGCTGCAGCGGCTGGTCGATGCCGGGAACACGGTGCTCGTAATCGAACACAACCTGGACGTGATCAAGCAGGCCGATTGGGTGCTCGACCTGGGGCCGGAGGGCGGAGACAAGGGCGGCGAGATCATCGCCCAGGGTACGCCCGAGGAGGTGGCCGAGACGCCGGGCAGCGCGACCGGCGAGTACCTGCGGCGCGTGCTGCCTGTTTACGAGGCGGAACGCGCGCTTGCCTGAGCTGCCCGAGCTCTCGCTGCGGGTTCGGGCGGTGATCGTGCGGGAGGGGGCGGTGCTGATGGATCGCACGCACCACGAGAATCGCGAGCGCTTCTACTGGCTGCCCGGCGGCGGCGTCGAGCCGGGGGAGACGTCGGAGCAGTGCCTGCAGCGCGAGCTGATGGAGGAGGCGGCGCTCGAGATCGAGGTGGGGCGGGTGCTGTACCTGAGCGAGAATATCTACGTCGAGAGCGGCGACTACCGCCACGAGCTGATCCTCTACCGGCTGGCTGCTGTGCGCGGCGGCCCGCACGGCACGCCCAGCGACCCGCGCATGCACGAGTGGCACCGGCCGGGCGAGCAGCCGGGCCCCCTGCTTCCGGAGGCGATGGCGGTCGAGCTGGCCTTCGATCTGGTCGACGGGTTCCGCCGGCCAATCCAGCACCTGGTCACGGTGGCACGGCCGCCGGGCTGAGCCAGCCAATAGACTCGGCCGATGTCCGACTCCTCGAGCGAGCTGCTGGTCACCCACGACGGCGCGGTGCAGACGATCACGCTGAACCGCCCGGCCGTGCTGAACGCGCTCGACCTGGCCATGCACGAGCGGCTGGCCGCGGCGCTCGACCGCGCCTCCCAGCCGGACGTGCGGGCGCTGGTGATCACGGGCGCCGGACGCGGGTTCTGCGTCGGCCAGGATGTCGGCGAGTTCCCGCGCGACGCGGCGGCGGTGGGGGAGCTGCTGAGGCAGCACTTCAACCCCGCCATTCGCGCGCTGTGCGGCCTGCGAAAGCCGGTGATCGCCGCCATCAACGGCCCCGCCGCGGGAGCCGGTCTGGCGCTCGCGCTGGCCTGTGACCTGCGGCTCGCGGCCGCCTCCGCCAGCCTGGTACCGGCCTTCCTGGGCATCGGTCTGGTGCCGGACTCGGGCCTCTCGCACACGCTGCCGCGGCTGATCGGATCGGCTGCCGCGTTCGACTGGATGGTGTCGGGCCGGCGGATCGCGGCGCCGGAGGCGGCGGCCATGGGGCTGGTCACGCGAGTGGTCGAGGACGCCGACCTCGCCGCCGACACCGACGCCCTGGCAACCGCGCTCGCCGCCGCGCCCACCGCCGCGATCGGCCTCACCAAAGTGCTGATCGGCCGCTCGCTGGAGAGCTCGCTGGACGACCAGTTGGACGAGGAGGCACGGCTGCAGGCGATCGCCGCCGCCGGCGAGGACTTCGCCGAGGGCGTGGCGGCATTCCTCGAGAAGCGACCGCCCCGGTTCACGGGCACCTGAGCTCGGGACCTAGTTCGGGATGTCGATCACGTCGCCCGACACGGAACCGCTCCTGCGGAACTCCTGCCAATGGCGAAACGCGGCGGCGGTCAACTCGCCCTTGACCTCGTTGTTTGCGATCATGATCTCGATGTCGGCCGGGCTGAACCACTGGGGCGCGCCCAGGATGTCGGAGTCGTTGATCGCATAGCTGGTCTGGCGGGGCTGGCTGGAGAGGTAGTCGAGCCGCATCGACGTGCCGATGCGCCGCCCGTCCTGATCGTGCTCGCGCACCAGCGTGGCGCCGATCAGCGTCGCTCCGGACGCGGCGTAGCCGGTCTCCATCAGCAGGTTGCGGTTGACCACGTGTTCGGGGATCTGGACGTTTCCGTCCTCGTCGTGCGACGCCATCCACCCGGTCGGGAAGTTCCAGCGCTCCTCGCCCTCGCGGTTCAGCTGCCGCACCATCAGCAGCTCTCCGCCGTGCTCAACAATCGAGCACACCGTCGTCGCGAAGATGGCGGGATGCTGCTCCTCGCCCGCGCCGCCGGTGCCCGATGCTGCCGGTATCGCCTGTTCGCTCATGTGCATAGCTTACAGCGGTCGCTATCGTGATCCGATGCCGCAGTGGAGTCCGGAGATCGTGGTCGACTCGGCGCTCGCGCGGCGACTGATTCGGGAGCGGTTTCCGGAGCTGGACGGAGCGCCGATCGAGCCGCTTGGCGAGGGCTGGGACAGCACCGTGTGGCTGGTCGCCTCGCGCTGGGTGTTCCGCTTCCCGCGCCGCGAGGTGGTGGTTCCCGGCTTCCTGCGTGAGACCGAGGTGCTGCCGGTGCTGGCCCCCGACCTGCCGCTGCCGATCCCGGTGGCGGCCTTCCGGGGCGAACCCGGGCCGGAGTTCCCGTGGCCGTGGTCCGGCTCGCCGTACCTGCCCGGACGTGAGGCGGCCGACGCGGCGCCCTCGGATGCCGATCGCGTCGGCCACGGCGTCGCCCTGGGCCGGTTCCTGCGGGCGCTGCACGACGTCGATCCGGGCAGGATCACGGCCGGCGGAGCGGCGCTTCCGGTCGATCCCGTGCGGCGCGCCGACATGCCCCACCGCGTGGCCGACGCCCGCCGCCGCTGCGGGATCCTGCAAGGCGCCGGCCTGTGGACGCCGCCGCCGGGGCTGGCGGCGTTGCTCGAACGGGCCGAGCGGCTAGATCCGCCCACGGCGCTGGCCGTGGTGCACGGCGACCTGCACGTGCGCCACGTGCTGATCAGCGCCGGCGGCGAGCCGTCCGGGGTGATCGACTGGATCGACGTGTGCCGCGCCCACCCCGCGATCGACCTGCCGCTCTACTGGGGCTACCTGCCGCCCGCCGGCCGGGCGGCCTTCCACGACGCGTACGGGCCGGTCGACGACGACGCCCTCACTCGGGCACGGGTGCTGGCCGTGTCGCTCTGGGCCGCGCTGGCGGAGTACGCCCACGACGTGGGCATGCCGGCGCTCCTGTCGGAGGTGCTGGCCGGGCTCCAGCGGGCTACCGAGGATCTACCGTAGCGGCCGCCTGCGCGGACGACACCACCGGCACCACCTCGAACTCCGCCAGGTCGTCCCAGCAGCCGATCCACCGGTCGAACAACCCGGGATCGTCGGTCTCCATCAGCTGAAAGCAGCGGTCGAGCCGCTCGTCGACCCAGCTGTCGATGTACTCGAGCCCCGGCGGCAGCATGCGGCCGCGCTCGGCCGCCCGGCGGTAGACCGGCTCAGGGCCCTGGGTGAACCGTTCGACGACCATGTAGCGCACGGCCGAAGCTTCGCACGTCAGCGGTCGTCGGGGCGGAACGCGGCTGCCCAGGTGGGATCATCGTCCGGCCGCCTGCGCCAGCGAATGCGCGAGCCGAACGCCCCGGAGAAAAACGCGATCGTGGCAACCAGCGGGAGCATCAGCAGCGCCAGCACGCCCCACATGATCAGGTTGGCGTGGCTCTTGTGTTTCAGCGAGGCGACACCGAGCGACGGCCCGAGGTCGGGCTCGGCGAACAGCTTGGGCGTCTGGCCCTTGGCCGCGAAGAAGGCCGACGGCGTGAACCAGTCGATCAGCCAGCTGCCGTCGGCGGCCTTCGAGAGCCGGATGTTGTACGCCACGGCGCCCTGCTTCCGGGCGTTGCGCGGCTGCAGGATCATGGTCAGGTAGACCTGCTTCTTCGAAGCGCTCATCACGGTGTAGCCGTGGAACTCCGTGCCCTTGGTGCGGTACGGCGGCACCGGAAGCGTGCCCTGGTTCCACTGCTTGCGCGTCTGGCCGATGCGCATCATCGACGAGGCCACCGCGTACGCCTTGGCCGGGTCGCGGCGCTCCACACCGTTTCGCACGAACACGTCCAGCGTGTGGTTGATGGACGCGCGTGAGCCCGACGGCAGGTGCGGGGTGGCGGTGGTCGACAGCGGCCCCCACGGCTTCTCCGTGCCCCTGACCGTGTTGCCGCACGCGGTGCCGGCGGCGAGAACGGTCGCCACGATCACCCCCACGACTGGCCGCGACTGCAACATGCTCCACCCACAGCGTAATCGAACCTGCCGGCGTATCTAGCCGTCGAGCACGGTCACGCTCAGGTACGACGGAGTCCCGCCGCCGGTCACCAGGCGCTGGTGGTTGACCGCCGTACGGGTCGCAAACCACGGGCTCTCGGACGTCCCCGGGTGCGCCACGTACAGCGGGTAGTCGCTGGAGGCGACCTGCAACCGCATCCGGTGGCCGGCCAGGACGCGGTACCCAGTGTGCCCCAAGTAGACCTCGGCGGCGATGCCGTCTCCGGGGTCGTCGACTGCGCGCTGGCCGTAGAGCACGATGTGCGACCCGCCCGCCGGGTCGACATCGACCAGCTTCACGTGCAGGTTCATGGACGGGCCGTCGCCGGCCACGGTCAGGTGGGCGACGACGCGGCCCGCCAGCGTCAGGTGCTCCGTCAGGTCGGCCGACTCGAACACTGCGACGTCCGGCCGCGAGGCGACCGCATCCTCGTCGGGGTACCCGTAGAGGAAGGCGAACGGGTTCTCGATGGTGGAGGGCACCAGGTTCCCGGGATCGTGCACCCATTCGACCACCCCCTCGCCGGGCTCTGCCTCGCCGAGACCGCCCGCCTCCGTCAGATACAGGCGCCGCTGGCGCGCACCCGCCGGCGGCCAGACCGGTGACTCGTGCCAGCCCACGTTCGCCAGGTGCCAGCGCACGCGCGGCACCGACTCGGGGCCGCCACGGCCGGCCAGGAAGGCGTCGAAGAAGTCGAGCGCGGGGGCGAGGTAGCGCGGCAGCATGCGTTCGAGCGCATCGTCGTGGGTGTCGTGGTCCTCGCTCTCGGGGATCGGCACGAACTCGAAGCGGTAGTTCTCGTGGTCGGTCGAGCCGGCGTGCAGGTACTGGAACGGCGCCGTCTCCGGGTCGCTCATGAGCCGCTCGTAGTCCAACATGTGCGGGGGAGTGATGTTGTCGAACCAGCCAACCCCGTGCAGCGTCGGGATGCGCAGCCGTGTGAACGGATGGCGGTCGCCGTACATGTCCACCGGCGCCTGGCCGCGGGCCTCCGCCAGCAGTCGGTCGAAGGCCAGGGAGCGGCTGCCGATCAGCTCGAAGGCGGGATCGAACAGCTCGCTCAGCGGCCGCCGCGTCCAGTCCGGTGTCCAGTGGTGCGTGCGGCCGTCCGCCCAGTACTGGGCCAGGTAGTGAGCGCCGTAGAGCGGTGCCACGCCGTCGCCGTCGAGCCAGCCGAACAGGTCGGCCACGGTCACGCGCGGCACGATCGCCTTCAGCGCGGGGTGCCCGGAGGCGACCGCCGCCCACTGGGTGTAGCCGTAGTAGGAGTCGCCCCACATGCCGACGTCGCCGTTCGACCAGGGCTGCTCCGTGATCCACTGGATCGTGTCGTAGCCGTCGTCGACCTCGTGCACGAACGCGTTCACCTCACCACCGGACCGGAACTTGCCCCGCACGTCCTGGGGCAGGAACGCGTAGCCGCGCTCGGTGAAGTGGCCGGCGATGAACGGCATCCAGCAGTAGCGGCCGTTCTTGTCGTAGGGCAGCCGCACCAGCACCGCAGGCGACGGGCCCTCCCCGCCCGGCAGGTACACGTCGGTGGCCAGCTCGACGCCGTCGCGCATCGGCACCATGTGCTGCCGCGCGCGGGGGTCGAGCGCGGCTGCCTCCAGCGTCTCGATCTCGATCGTCATCGGCGCGGGAGCCTACCCGAGCCGTGCCCACCGCGGGGTGGGCCGGATCCCTCGGCCCACCCCGCTGCAGCTACCGCGGTCTAGTTGTGGATCAGCTCCCACGTGTCGTTGTCGCCGTGCTGGGCGGTGACGAACACCCTCCACGGAGATCCCGGCACCCACGGGTGCGGGACCTCGGCGCCGAGCAAGCCTGCGATCGACGTGTCTCCGTCGGAGACGTGGATACCGGTGACCTCGTTGTCACCCTCGTTCTGGAAGCCGTCCATCCCCGAGAAGCCCGAGTCGATGGTGGCCGACGCGTCCCGGCCGACGTACAGCACCCGCGTCGGAGCCGGTGCGCTCGGCGCGCCGTAGTTGACGTCGGTGCGGATCGCCCACAGCGAGTCGAACGCATTTCGCTGCGTGTGGAGCGTGTCACCGGCGTCCTCGGCCACCAGCGCCGTGTTGGCGCTCGAGAACGAGACGTTGTCGAACCCGGTGTGCATCTCGTTTCCTCGGTACACCATCGTCAGCATGCCGTGGGATGCGCCCGGGCTGGACTGGCTGAGCTTGTACAGCGCTCCGTAGCCACCCAGCGCCGCGCCGGCTTCCGAAGCCGGCGTCGATCGTTTCGCAAGCGACGCGAAGCTCGCTCGCGCAGCAGGAGTAGCGCCGATACCGGTGTCCAGCGGCCGCCGCGATCGGTATCGACTCGACCGCGGCGGAAACCGCCAGCTCAACCTGGCACTGCACCGCTTGGCCGTCAACCGGGCTCGACGCGACCCAGCCACGGCCGCGTATCTTGCCCGAAAACAAGCCGAAGGAAAGACCCGCATGGAAGCACTCCGATGCCTCAAACGCCACCTCGCCAGACACGTCCACAAGCTCCTCACCGACCCCACCCCCGACCCCGTCAGAGCCACCCAACCGGCCCTGACCTTGACATAGGAGCAACGCGTGTTCAGCGACGATGACGCCGGCCGCGTCGCCCGCGCTTTCGGGCTGGGCGGCCGCGCGGCGTTCACGGGCACGGTCGCGCGCGGCGAGCAGGGCCAGGTGGCACAGCTCGAGACGTCGCGCGGCCTGTGGGCGGTGAAGACGTCGTTCCGGCCGCCCGAGCTGGACGGGGAGGACGGCGCGTTCCAGGCGGCGGCGGTGGCGGCCGGCGTCCAGGCGCCCGCGGTCGTGTTCACCGACGGCGGAGAGCTGTTCACCGACGTCGGCGGTCTGCCGGTGCGCGTGTACGGATGGGTCGACGTGCTGCCCGCTGACAGCGGCCTCGATCCCGGCCGGGTGGGACAGCTGATGGCGGCCATCCACCAGGTGCCGTTTCGCGGCCGGCGGCCGCAGGATCCCTGGTACACCGAGCCGGTCGGCGCAGCGGGCTGGGATGGGCTGGCCGAGCGGCTGGCCGCGGCCGGCGCCCCGTTCGCCGGTGACCTGGCGGCGATGCGCGACGAGTTGATGGCGCTGGAAGGGCTGCTCGTGCCCGCCCGCGAGCTTCGCACCTGCCATCGCGACCTGTGGTCGGACAATCTCCGCGCCACGTCCCAGGGCGGTCTCTGTGTGATCGACTGGGACAACTGCGGGCTGGCAGACCCGGGCCAGGAGCTGGCCGGCGTCCTGTTCGAGTTCGGGTACGGCGACGCCGACCGGGCACGGGCGCTCTACGGCGACTACCGACGCTGCGGCGGCCCCGGGCGAATCGATCGGCGTGGCGACTTCTCCATGACGATCGCCCAGCTCGGGCACATCAACGAGATGTCCTGCCTGATCTGGCTCGACCCGACGGTGTCCGACGCGGAGCGGGAGCGTCAGGCGGCTCGGTTCCACGAGAGCGTGGAGTTGCCGCTGACGGTCGCGGTGATCGACGACCTGCTGGAGGCGGTGGTGGGCTGACCGGGAGCGCCGCGAAGGGCTGCTACTCCTGAGGCGCGGACGGCTGGGCGCCGGCCAGTAGCTGCGACGTGAGGATGCCGGATGCCGGTCAGCCAGCTCTCGTAGCGGGCCGGTGACCACCTGCGCTCGCCGCTTGTGGGGAAGCGGGGCCGGAGCCGGGATCGTGACCGGTGCCCCGCCACGGCGATCCCACGATCACGTCCCGGCGGCGCCGAGGCGCCGCTGCGCCTGCAGGCGTCACGCAGTTCCGCGCGGACCATCTCGGCGGAGCTCACTCCCTGACCGGCTCCGAGTGCGGCAGCGCCGAGAGGCGGGCGCTCAGCTCGGCGAGGTAGCGCCGGCGGGTGTCCTTGTCGACCGAGTCAGCCGCGTAGGCTATGAAGGGATCGATCACCCGCATCCCGGTGTAGGCGAGGGTGCCGTGCAACAGCGGGTGCAGGACGTGCGTGAGTTCACCCACGTAGTCGTCGCTGAACGAGCTCGGCTCGTACGAGGAGGTCATCACCAGCATTCCCCGCTTGTCTGCGAGGAACCCCGACCACGCCGGCACCTCGGGGTAGCGGTAGGCGACGCCGTTTGCGAACACGCGGTCGATCCAGCCCTTGAGCATGGCGGGTACCGAGAACCACCACATCGGCGAGACCAGCACCAGCAGGTCGGCCGCCTGGAACAGCTCCACGTGGCGAGCGAGCTCCGGCGCGAACGTGTCGCTCGCTGCCGCGTGCGCCTGCTCGTCCATAGGCTGCAGCCGCTCGGGGATCAGCCGCTCCGAGAAGTCGGCCTCTGACAGCACCGGGTCGAACCCCTCCCGGTAGAGGTCGACCAGCTCCACGTTCCAGCCGGCGGCCAGCAACGCCGCGGCCGCGGTGTGGGCAAGCGCTGCTGCAAAGGACGAGGGCTCGGGATGCGCGAGCACGACGAGCGCCGTGGCGCTCTTGGGACTAGACACGGCGGGAGCTTATCCGGGAGGCGTCAGACGATGGTGCCGACGTTCGTCGGCTCGGCACCGGGATCCACCGGTGCGGGCGGCGCGATCGCCTCGGCTGGAAGGCGGGACTCCATCCGCGCTCGCAGGCGGTCGGCGGCCACAGTCCCGCCATGCCGACCGCCGCGCACAGCGGCGGGATCGCCGGCAGCGCGAAGCGGTAGTCGAACATCGTCGTCACCGCAGCCGTCATCGGCAGGAGCAGCGCCGCGAAGCCGAACAGCATCGCCTCTCCGCGCAGCCGCCGCGCCGGCGGTCGGCGGCCGATGACAGCAGCCGCCACGCTTGCCAGCAGGATCGCCGCCATCGCCGTGCCGGGCAGGAAGATCCCCCGCTGGTAGTCGCGCAGCGGCCCCACCAGCGACCGGCCGAGTGCCAGCGTGCCTCCGTGGCGTGCGACCGACCGCTCCGTCGAGGCGTAGTACGAAGCCGCTGGATGCGGCCGGGAATGCGGCCGCAGGAGGTGACGGGCGAGACGGGTGGCGCGAAGATGCTGGTGTTCAGTCCGACGTCGGTGACGGCGTGAGCACCCGGTCTGCGAGTCAGCGAATCGCCACCGGCAGCGCGACCGAGTAGAGCTGCCACTCGCCCGGCAGGCCCTTGAGCGTGGTGGTGTCGCTGCTCTCGAACCGGATCCCGGATCCGGCGACGATGTCCCGGACGGTACTGGACACGAGCACCTCGCCCGGCTGTGCGTGGGCGGCGACGCGCGCTCCGATGTGCACCGCAATGCCGCCGACCTTGCCGTCCACCACCTCGCACTCCCCGGTATGGAGCCCTGCCCGCACCTCGAGCCCGAGCTCGCCCATCGTCTCCGAGATCGCGCACGCGCACCGGATCGCGCGGGCGGGCCCGTCGAAGCTCGCGAAGAAGCCGTCGCCGGCCGTGTCGATCTCCTTGCCCGAGTAGCGCGCGAGCTGACGGCGCACCAGCGCATGGTGTTGGGCGAGCAATCTCGTCCACTCGCGGTCCCCGACCTCGGCCAGCCTCGCGGTTGAGCCGGCGATGTCGGTGAATAACACGGTCGCCAGCACCCGATCGTGCTCGACTCGGTCCCACTCATGGCGCTCGCGGATCGCCTCGAGGAATCGCCGTGTCTCGCCGGCGATCTCTTCGGGATGCACCCACCAGCCATGATCGTCACCGGGCAGTTCCACGAACTCGGCGCCGGGAATGCGGTCGGCGATGTAGCGCCCTCGTCGAGCAGCCAGACCTTGTCGCCCTTTGGGTGGATGACGAGTGCCGGAACCGCAATCGCCGGCAATACGTTTCGGACGTCCATGTTTCGGTTCATCATGTTCAGAGTGCGCACCGTGCCCGGGCTGGCGCTTGTCAGCACCCACTTCCGCCACCACTCCCGCATCCGCGGGTCGTCGGCGATGCTCGGTGACAGGCCGTGCAGATACCGGTCGAGCCAGTCGTCCGAACCGATCGGAGGTGTGTTGTTGGCCATGTGGGCGTCCCATTCTTCGCCGGTCATCGCCCACGGGTAATCATCGGCTCGCAGGTGGCTGGCGCCGGTGCCGTAGAGGATCGTCGCCGCGACCCGCTCCGGATAGGTGGCGGCGAACAAGAGCGTCATCGGGCCGCCCTCAGATACGCCGATGATCGCCGCGCGTTCCGAGCCGACCGCGTCCATGACGGCACGGATGTCGTCCATACGCGTCTCCAGGTCGGGCAGGCCGGCGTTGCGGTCGGACATGCCGGTGCCGCGCTTGTCGAACAGGATCAGTCGCGAGAACTCGGCGAGCCTGCTGAGAGTGTCGCGGGCTGGGCCTTCCCAGGCGGACTCGAACGCCGTAAGCACCCAGCCGCCCACGAACACGAGGTCGAACGGGCCATCGCCCACCACGCCGTAGGCGATGGTGACGTCGCCACTCTGGGTGTACTGGACCCGCGGCGCCTCCACCGGTCGATTATCGTCGGCCTTCAGGCAGTCCGCAACCGCGTCTCAGCGGCGCCTCGCCATCACCGCCTGCATCGGCTGTGCGCGTTCGCCGGGAACGGCGCGAACGGGTGGTCTGTCGCGACCACGTCACCCCGCTGATTGGGATCGCTAACGTCGTCAAATGATCTCGATCGGTAACCGTCTAGGAACAGTGCGCCGACTGATCGACCGAGTGGCGGGGCAGCCGGCACTCAAACGGACACGCCGGCTGCTGAGCGGTCGGCGTCGGCGCGCGCACGAGCCCCGAACATTGGGCCCGTTGCGGACCGCGTGGGCGCGAACCGCGCCAGCCCGACGCCGGGCTCCACGTCGACGAAGATCGACTCGAACCCGCCGCGCCGGAAGTACGTCTCGTGCCAGAAGGACGTGCCGCCCCGGTCTCGCAGGTAGTCGGTCCACCACCGCTTGTGAGGCAGCGTCTTCGTCCAGGCCTGGAGCGATTCGAAATCGCGCCAGTACTGGCGCATGCCGGTGTGCGGTGGGTCATCACCGTAGACCAGCCGTTCGTGCAGCAGCAGCCCGTCTGGTTGCTCCGCGACCGTGGCGTCGATCTGAGGCCGCAGCGCCTTGAGGGTCTCAATTCCTCGCGGCTCCTCGACCCGCATGCCTAGGTAGATCACCACAAGATCCGGATATGCGGACAGGTCGACGGTCTTCCGCTCAGGCGAATCAGCCATCGGTGACACCTCCCTCGATCAGGTGAAGCAGCCACAGTACGCGACTGGGGTGCTGCATGTCTGACCTGCCCGTCAGCCCCGCTCGATGATCTCCACCCTGTAGTCGTCCGGGTCGCGCACGAAGCACAGCCGCGAGCCGCCGTCGCTGACCGTGTACGGCGGGCGCTCCGGCTCGATGCCCTGCTGCTTGAGTTTCGCCAGTGTGGCGTCGAGGTCGGGCACGCCGATCGCGATGTGGCCGTAGCCGGTGCCGTTGTCGTACGTGCGGCCGTCGTGGTTCAGCGTCAGCTCCAGCACGTCGGGCATGCCGCCAACGCCGAAGAAGTAGTTCGTGGCCTCGAGCTCGCCGTTGCGCACGATCGGCGACTCCTTGCCGGGCTCGAAGCCGAGCGCGGTGTAAAAGGCGCGGCTGCGCTCGGGGTCGGTGATCCGCACCATAGTGTGAAGGAAAGTGGTCATAGCGTCCTTTCTGTGTCAACCATCGGGTTTGTGGTTAGTCAGTTTGGGCCAATGGGCTGGTCGTTGGCCCAAACGAGCCGTTCGTGGGCGCCTCGGGCCGCTGCGCAGCGCCGGCAGATGGCCCTCGCAGGAGCGCGTCCAGGCGGCCGCTCGTGTCGCGGTTCTTGCACTCCATCACCTGCGCATAGATGTCGAGCGCGAGTGCTGACGACTCGTGGCCCATCTGGTTCATCGCGTAGGCGGGCGTCGCGTCCGACTCGTACAAGAGGCTCGCGTAGGTGCGCCGCAGGTCGTGGCATCCGACGTGGCCGATCGGCTGCTCGCCCTGCTCTGCGAGCAGCGCGTCGGCGCGCCTGACGGCGGGGCGCAGCGCGATCCTGTGCACGTTCGAGCGTTCCCACGCGTTCCCGAACCGGGTCGCGAACACGAGATCGCCCGGCTGCGCGGTGCGGTGCTCTGCGAGCAGGTCGCGCAACCAGCCGGTCATGTCGACGGTGCGTGTCGCTGCTGCTGTCTTGCCACGACGCACGAAGATGCGGCCGCCCGCCAGGTCGATGTCCGACCACTGGAGCGCGCACGCCTCCGACACGCGGAGGCCTCCGAGCAGCATCACGCCGATCATCGCGGCGTGCTTGTCGGCGGACTCGACGAGGGCGCGCACCTGGGCGAGTTCCAGCCAGCGCCGCGTCGGTCGCTTCGACTTCAGCTTGCGCCGTCGCGCCCGCGCCGGGTTTCGGGGGATCAGCTCGGCGTCGACGGCGTCGTCGAGGATCTGGGCGAGCAGTCGCACGGTGCGCTCGATGCTCGCGTTCGAGAGTCCGGGGCTGGGCTTCGCGCCCTCACGCTTCGGGTCGGCCTGCCAGCGCTTGATCGCCTCGCGGCGCTTGGCGCGCGCGGCGAGCTTCGCGTCCGTGTACTCCTGGATCATGCGGACGCTGATCTCGTCGAGTGGGGTGCTGCCGAAGTGGTGGAGCAGGTGCACCTCGATCCCCCAGAGCCACGTCGCGGCGGTCGCCTCGGAGATCTCACCCTCTGCGACCTCGCCCAAGCGGCGCGCGTACCAAGCGCTCGCGTACTCCAGGAACGTCGGCATGTCCGCCTGCGGCTCCAGGTCGACGGGCGGCTGCCACAGGCCGAGCTGGATCTCCGCGAGCCTGTCTGCGAGCGCGGCTCATGCTTCCCGCTCGCCGACCAGTGGCTCGCGGCCGACGACCTCGCGGTGGCGGCGGCCATCGGCGCGGAAGCGGATCGACCACGAGACCGACCCGTCGCTGTTCTCTCGGCTGACAACCTCGCCGCTGGGTCTGCGCGGCACTACTCGGCCCGCCTGGCGTACGCTTGCGTTGTCACGTTCGGGCCCCCTCCCGTCGTGGCCTGGGGCAGTGCCGAGCGGTGCGGTGCTGCCGCTCCCACTCGGAACCATAGCCCGCTACCTGCCACTCCGGCATGTGGCTACTGCCAGCCGATCCCGCTCGCAGAGGGGCTTGGAGCGACCCTGTCGGCGCTGGCGCTCGCCAATGGCCCAAACCCAAGTCCGATCACAGGCCCAGACGCCCCGTGACCAGCCCCGAGGCGCTTTCGCGCGACGCGACGCCATGCGGGTGTCCTAAGCCCTCAGGATTGCTGCGAGGGCGTTAGGGCAGCTCTCAGCGCTTCGCACTCCTGGCCGGGACGCCGATTCTTCTCAACCTCTTCACCAGTTCGCCGGAGAACTACGGATTGTTGGCCCGGCGTCGGTGACATGATGCGTTCTCAGGTGTTCCGAGTGAGATTGGGGGTGTGTGATGGCTCAGCGCTACGACATCGAGATCGACCAGAAGGGCACGCATGCAATCGTGGAGGCTACGCTCGATGGCGCCTTCGTGCGCACCGGCGAGGTGTCAAGCATTGCGTTTCGCGTCCCGGACGTCGAGCCGGTATACCGGTTCGACGACGATGAGCCGTTCGATGTGGTCGGGTCCGACGGGCGACGCTCGCAGTTCGTTGTGTTGCGAAAGGTCGGTCGCCAGCGGCTGGCGGTCGGCATGAACGGGAGCCACCCGCAAGCTGCATGATGGGTGGTGCGACCTCACGTCCCGTGAGCGACCGGCCGGCCTCCGGACTGGTAGAGCCGCTGCGCATGATCCGCCAGGACATGATCGCTGCGGAGGCCAGTTCGGGTACTGCCACGATGCCGCCGGAACGGCGGCCGAGCGCTCGCAATCTGGCGCATTATCTAGCCTTCCGCAGGCACGACGTCCGCCCGCTCCAGGGTGCACTGGCTCGAGCCGGTCTCTCATCGCTGGGCCGGAGCGAGGCGTGCGTGCTCTCAAGCGTGGAGGCAGTGCTACATCACACCGAACGTGAGGCGGGGCTTGCTCCGGTAGGGAAGACGAGCGGTGCCGTGTCGTTCGACGAGGCGCAGTCGATCATCGCCGCCCGCATCGACGAGCTGTTCGGGCCGGCCGAGCGGACCGTTCGGATCATGGTGACTCTTCCGACGCGGGCTGCAACCGATCCCGCGTTCGTTGTCGACCTGGTCGCCGCCGGAATGGATTGCGCACGCATCAACTGCGCGCACGACGCTCCCGCCGAGTGGTCTGCGATGGCGCGGAATGTGCGCGAGGCGGCCGATCGTCTTAATCGGAACTGCCGTGTCGTGATGGACCTCCCCGGCCCCAAGCTGCGAACCGGATTGATTGAACCAGTGCCAGGCGAGGTTCGGGTCCGCTGCGGCCGTCGCGCAGGCGAGCGGACGGCGGGGCACGCCTGGCTGTCGGCGTCCAGCGCGCCCGCGCCGGCCGGCGTAGCGGCGGTGATTCCTGTCAAGCAACGCTGGCTGAACGGGGTCCGGCCCGGGGACGAGCTGATGGTTCGCGATCGTCGCGGCGGAAAGCGTCTGATGATTGTGTCGAACACGACCCACCGTGGGGCGCTCGCCCTCGCCCCGAGAAGCATACGCCTCGCCGCGGGCTCGCCGATCAAGCGGCTTCGAGACAACAGCACCACGCGCGTCGGGGAGCTGCCGTCCATGACCGGTTCGATCCCGCTCCGTGTCGGTGACCCGCTCGTGCTCACGAGAGATCAGGCACCCGGCCGTCCGGCCAGCCGCACATCGCCGGCCGCCGTGCCGTGTCAGATGCACAAGATATTCGATCACGTGGAGCCTGGCCAACGGGTGGCGATTGACGACGGGACGTTCGCGGGCGCGATCGAGGACTGCGATGCGAATCAGATCACGATCCGGATTGCGCACGCTCCTGACGGGGGCGGTCGCCTGCGGACCGACAGGGGCATCAACCTCCCCGACACCGACCTTCCTGCGCTCGTCGGGCAGAGCGAGGAGGATCGCGAGGCCCTCACCGCCGCCGCCGAGCTTGCAGACATCGTCGGGCTCTCGTTCGTCAGCCGGCCGTCCGAGATCACCGCCGTCCTTCACGAGCTGCGCGTACTTTCGCCCTCGAGGACTCCCGGCATCATCCTCAAGGTCGAGACCGAACGTGCGTTCAACGCGCTCCACCTGCTGCTGTTCGCCGCGCTCGCAGCCGGCGTGCCGTTCGGCGTCATGATCGCTCGCGGCGATCTCGCCATCGAGTGCGGCTGGGAGCGGATGGCGGAGGTGCAGGAGGAGATCCTGTGGGTCTGCGAGGCAGCCCACACGCCGGTGATCTGGGCCACCCAGGTGCTCGAGTCGCTAGCGAAGACCGGCCTGCCGTCGCGGGCCGAGATCACCGACGCCGCGATGAGCAGCCGGGCCGAGTGCGTCATGCTGAACAAGGGACCGATGATCGAGCAGGCGATCCACGCGCTGGACGACATCCTGCGCCGCATGGAAGCCCATCAGCACAAGAAGCGGCCGTTGCTTCGCCCGCTCGCCGCCTGGCGGACGCCGGCCAGCGACATCGAGCAATCGACGCCTGAGGTTGACACCTCCGACGTCGTGCACGCGGGTCGGTGATCACCGCACCCAGCGGCCGACACTGCCGATCCGCTGGACGCGGATGCGCATGATCTGGCCAGGACGCCGGGTCGTCCATCGGTAAGAACTTCACGTCCGGCCCGAGGGCGATCGCGTGCGACGCTCAGCAGCTTCCGCTGCCCGGCGACGAGGCGGCGTGCACTGTCGGGAAGCACCACGGACCACAGCATGGCCGAGCCGACCGGGCCGCGTGTGGCGTACCCGCGCTACACCTCGTGGCCGGCACGTCGTCCCACCGCACTAGCGGATAAGGTCTCCTGGTTCCAGTGGCGCGCTTGGGCGCGCCGCGATCTCTCAAGAAAGAGCCGTGCACGAGGTCAGCGTCGGCGAGATGCGCCCAGACCGGTTCCGCGAGCTGCTGCCGCCGGAGCAGTTCGAGGAGTTCCTTGGCGCTGCCCATGATGCCCGCGAGCGCCTCCGGGGGCGATCGGTGTGGAACGTTAACTCGGCCGCAACCGGCGGCGGCGTCGTCGAGCTGCTGCGATCGCTGGTCGGCTATGCGCGCGGGGTCGGGATCGACGCTCGCTGGGTTGTGATCGATGCTGATCCGGCGTTCTTTGCGGTGACAAAGTGTCTGCATAACCACCTCCACGGTGCCGTCTGCGGTGAGGGGTCGCTCGACGACGAGGCCCGTGCGGTGTACGAACGGACGTCGGCGGAGAACTTCCGGGCCTTTCGCACCCTACTGTGCGCCGGCGATGTCGTGATCGTGCACGACCCGCAGCCGGCCGGCATGATTCCCTCGCTGGTCGAGGCAGGGATGACGGTGGTCTGGCGCTGCCATGTCGGCATCGACCGTGCCAACGATCTCGCGCACGAGGCGTGGCGGTTCCTCGGCCGCTACGTCGCGCCCGCCGAGCTCGTGATCTTCTCGCGGGAGGTGTTCGCCTGGGACGGCCTCGACCGGGAACGGATCGTCGTGATCAGGCCGTCCATCGACCCGCTCGCACCCAAGAACCAGGAGCTCGCTCCCGAGGCCGTGCGAGCGATCCTGCAGACCACCGGTCTGCTGCCGGGAGATCCATCGGTGCCGGCTGCGTTCACCAGGCTGGGCAACCGCGGCCATGTGCAGCGCCGATCGACGATCGTCGAGGATGAGGTGGTGCCCGTCGATGTGCCGGTGGTCGTCCAGGTATCCCGATGGGACGCGCTGAAGGACCCGCTCGGCGTGGTTCGCGGCTTCGCAGAGCACATTGCACCGATCACCACCGCGCATCTCGTCTACGCCGGGCCTAGCGTCGATGCGGTGGCGGACGACCCCGAAGGCAGCACAGTACTTCGCCAGGCCGTCCAACTGCGCGCAGGACTGCCGGCTGATGTGCGACTCCGCGTCCATCTGGCGTCCTTGCCCACCGAGGACGCTGACGAGAACGCGATCATCGTCAACGCGCTCCAGCGTCACGCCACGGTGGTCGTGCAGAAGAGCCTGGCCGAGGGGTTCGGACTCACCGTCGCGGAGGCCATGTGGAAGGCTCGGCCCGTCGTAGCGTCGCGCATCGGCGGCATCCAAGAGCAGATCGAGCATGGTGTGACCGGCTTGCTGCTGGACGATCCGTCTGACCGAGCCGGCTTCGGTGCCGCCGTATGTGGCCTGCTGGCGAACCCGGACGACGCGCGGCTGATGGGCGTTCGCGCACATGAGGCTATCCGTGAACGCTTCCTCAGCGTCCGCGGCCTGGACGACTACTTCCGGCTGCTCCATCGCCTGGTCCTGCGCTGATCGCCGCGAGATGCGCCGCCGAGTAGTCACGGCAATTGGCCGAGCCGGCTGCTGGCTGGGGCGGACGTCGTCAACACCACGTGGGCCCTGCTGCAGCACGGCCACGGGCACGCAGAGACGCTGCTCGCAGGACTGGTCGACTGGATGCACGCCATGGGCTTTCTCCACATTGGACCGAGGTGCGCGGATTGATGAGCGTCCCCCGGGAAGCCGACCTAGAGGTGCACCGGCGGGCGCGGGTATGTGGGTGTGCTCGAGGCCGCCCGGCAGACATACGGCGGCTAATGGCCACTCTCCCCCAGCGCTTTTCAGCCACGCAACGCGGTGACCAGCATGGGGGATCAGGAAGATCCCGACGGGCCGGAATCTGGCATACACTCGCCGTTGGGGGGAGGGGAGCAACTGATCCTGACGGGCGGTCCCGCGAGAGGGTCGCACCAACGACACTACCCAGACGCTGCGCCGGTCGTCGTGCTGTGGAATATCTCGCATCGTGCGAACTTCCGGCCGAGGATGATCCTTAGCACGTGGTATGCATTAGAAGTCCGTTTAGGCAGTCTGGGAGCGACGCCAGCGGATTCGGAGCCAGCCAGCCGGGGCGAGGGGGCATGGGTGGCTGGCTCCATTAACGAGCGCCACCCGAGCGTCTAAGTTACGCACGAGGCCATCGACTCACGCCACCCGCCGCAAGTAGGGTGCCCCCGTCAGCGCCGCAGAACGCCTTACGCAACTCTCATCCTGCTCTAAGCGCCCCCTCAACCGGCCGAGTTAGCCTGCAAGGAGTCGGAGCCTGCTCCCCTCGTTAACACCCTCTCCCCGCGAGGTCGGACGGCCCCGTCACATCAGGCCCGCCCGGTGGCATGGAGCCTCCACCGGGCGGGCCACCAGGCCTAGCCGCCGCGGCGTATTGAACGGGCGGGCCACCCTCCTCGGAGGCTGCGCGTTCCACGCGAGACGAGTGGGCTTAGCCGTGGTGATCTCGGTTGACCGGTGCGTGTTGAACCCGTCGGCGAGTGAGCGTGAGAGCGCAGTCGTCGCTCGGTCGCTTTTCACGATGCCTGCCGGCAGTTCGCCGACCGCGAGCAGATGGCGCTCGTCTACCCGCGACACGCGCTTCAGCAAGCCGGCGATGCGAGCCAGCAGCTCCGGGTTAGTGGAACGGCTTGGTGATACCCGCTGACCGCGGCCGTGTTGCCAGCGCTGGCATTGGGCCCTAGTGGCCCGAACCTTCCGGACTCCCGCGTAACCAAGCGGCAAACACGCCCACACACCCGGAACCACCCCCGACCGCCCCTCGACCCCTGTTTACGGCTCAACCATTACGGCTAGAGGGGTGTCGAACAGCGTGGTGTGAAGGAAAGTGGTCATGGCCGCATGCTATCCGCTGGCCGGACGCCGCTCGATGGTGGACGCGTCTGACCCCGATCCGCCGACATGACGCATCGGATCGCCGGAGCCGAGGTCGTCGATTCCGGCGCTTGTGAGCGCTCCGATTGCGAGCGTGCGGCGCACCGCTGCGAAGGTCAGCACGTGCGCGACGATGCCGCCATACGTAAACGTCTCCGGCGGGTCGCAGACGGCGTCGACGAACGTCTCGTCGGAGCGGCCCTCCGCTACCGGCGTCATCACCAACCGGCGGAAGCTGGGAGCGGCCACGCCAAGGCGATCGCGCATTCCCTGGCTGCTGGTGTCACCTTGCGGCGGCATCGCCGTGCCTCCCTCGACGGCGGTGTTCCACATCTCCAGCTGCGACACCAACCGATCGGTGACGCTGCGCAATGTCGGGTCGCGGTCGATCGACTCGACCGACAGCTCGATCGGCCGGTTGAGCGTTGCGTCGTCGACTCGACCGGTACGGTCGACGATCTCGCCGACCAGCCACAGGTGGTGGTCGACCATGCGGGTCAGGACGTCCATGGTGGTGCTCCTCGTGGTCGGTGGCAGGCGCAGCCCGCCCGGTGGATGGAAGTGCACGCCGCTCGCGCCACGCAGCTCGTGGCTCGGCGCAGGGCGTCGGCGGTAGGCCGACGGCGCCACTCCGTAGGCTCTCGAGAAGGCGCGGGCAAAGGCCTCCGGCGACCCGTACCCGGCGTCCAGAGCGACCGCGATCACCTGGTCGTCACCGGTGGCGAGCTGGTATGCGGCGCGCTCCATCAACAGCCGCCGGCGCAGCGTTCCCGGCGACTCGCCCAGCGCCGCCGCCACCAGCCGGTCGAAGTGGAATCGCGACAGGTGCGCCTGGCCGGCCAGCTGCTCGCCGTTCAAATTGGGCTGGGCGAGGCTCCGCTCAACGATGTCGAGCAGCCACTGCAGCCGGTCGGAGGTGATCATGTCCGACATCCTGCCACCCGTGCCACGCAGGCGCCTGACCGAATTCGCTCGATCTTTGTGGCGGTTGCCGGGCGGCCTACCAGTCCGCCAGCGTGTTCTCCTCGATCGACCCGGCGTCGACCGCGTTCTGGAACGCTTCCAGCTCCTCGGGCGGGATCGTGTAGGTGTGCTCCTCGGCCGGGTACACGTGGTTTCGCACCTCGGTGGCGTAGGCGTCGACGGCCGCTCCCATCAGCTCGCCGATCTCGGCATACCGCTTGACGAAGCGCGGCTCGCGTCCGTCGCCAGGGATGCCGAGCATGTCGTGCAGCACCAGCACCTGGCCGTCGGTGCCGGGGCCGGACCCGATGCCGATGGTGGGGATCGCCAGCCGCCGGCTGATGGTGGCCGCGACCGGCGCGGGCACCGCCTCCAGCACCAGCGCGAAGCAGCCCGCCCGTTCCAGCGAGATCGCGTCCAGAAACAGCCTGCGCGCGGCGTCGGCCTGCCGGCCCTGTGCCTTGTGACCGCCCAGCGCCGTCGCCGTCTGCGGCGTCAGGCCGATGTGGCCCATCACGCCGATGCCGGCCGAGACCAGCGCCCGCACGCGCTCCAGCGAGGGCCCGGCACCCTCGAGCTTGACCACGTCGGCGCCACCCTCCTTGATCAGCCGCCCGGCGTTGGCCACCGCCTCGGCGTCCGATACCTGGTAGCTCATGAACGGCAGGTCGCCGATCACGAGCGCGTTCTCGACGCCGCGGTTGACGGCCGCGGTCAGCATCGTCATCTCGTCCATCGTGGCGGGCACCGTCGACTCGTGGCCGAGCACGACGTTGGCCGCCGAGTCGCCGACAAGCACCAGGTCGACCCCGGCGGCGTCGACGATGCGGCCGCTGGGGTGGTCGTAGGCCGTGATCATCACGATCGGCCGGCCGTCGCGCTTCATCTCACGAAGCGCTGGGAGCGACAGTTTCACGGAGCCTCCAGGAAGATGTTGTCGATCAGTCGGGTACCGCCGAAGCGCGCGGCGGCGACCAGCAGCGCGCCGGCGCGGGCCGCGCAGGGTTCGAACGTGTCCGGGTCGACCACCTCGAAGTAGTCGAGATCGCCCTCCACCACCTGCGGGTCGCGCAGCTCCAGCGCTCGATACAGGCTGGCCGCCCGGCTCCGCTGCTCGGTATCGAGGTAGACGTTGCGGGAGGACAGGGCGAGGCCGTCCGGTTCGCGCTGGGTGGCGACGGCGCGCACGTCCACCGGAACGTCCAGGTCGCGCACCATGCGCCGGATCACCGCGAGCTGCTGAGCGTCCTTCTGCCCGAGGTAGACGTGGTCGGGCTCGACCCGCAGCAGCAGCTTCAGGACAACGGTCGCGACGCCCAGGAAGTGACCGGGGCGGTAGGCACCTTCGAACACGTCGGCCAGCTCGCCCACGCTGACGGACGTCGAGAAGCCGGGCGGGTACATCTCCTCCACCGCCGGCACGAACACCTCATCGACGCCCTCCTCTGCTGCGACGCGCCGGTCGCGCTGCTCGTCGCGCGGATAGCTGCGGTAGTCTTCGCCGGGGGCGAACTGCGTGGGATTTACGAACAGGCTCATCACCACGCGTCCGTTCTCGACGCGGGCGGTGCGCAGCAGGGCGCGGTGGCCGTCGTGGAGCGCACCCATGGTGGGGACGAGGCCGGTGCTCACAGCAGCTCGCGAACGGCGTCGGCGGCCTCGGGGTCGACCAGCGGCAGCGTGGCCCTGCCGAGCGCGCGGTAGAGGGGCTGCAGCTCTGGGCCGATCGCCTCCAGGTGCGCGGCGACGGTGGCCGCGTCGCCTCGCGCGATCGGGCCGGTGGGGCGGCGGCCGGCCACGTCCAGCGTCCGGTCCTGCAGCGGGCGCAGGGCGCGCAGCGCCAGCTCGCGATCGAGGCCGGCCCGCTCCAGCAGGCCGACCGCGACCTGCGTGGTCGTGACCACGTAGTTGGAGGCGAAGGTCGAGGCCGCGTGATACAGCCCTTTTCGGTCGTCGGCCAGCGGGAACGGGATCATGCCCAGCTGCACGGCGAGCGCATCGCCGACGGCCGCGTCGCCGGTGACGGCGGCGTAGGCGCCTTCGAGCTGGTCGCGTCCCAGCTCGGGCCAGACGGTCTGCATGGGGTGGACGCAGGCGGTCGGCCCGGGGGCGGCGTCGAGCGCGTGCACCGAGGTGGCGCCGGAGAAGTGGATCACCGACGCCTCGGCGCCGAGCCCGGGGGCCAGCGCATGGCAGACCCGCTCGATCTCGGCGTCGGCGGTCGCGATCAGCAGGCGCCGGCAGTCGTCCAGGTCGGGCTGCTGCCCGCGTCCGTAGAGCCGCGCGCCGCTGAGACGGGCTGCGACGGTGCGGCCCACCCTGCCGGCCCCGATGACAACGGTTGTTGTGTGCATGGTCGCAAGCTCCCGGGGCTGGCACTCTAGCCAGCGGCGGCCCACGGCGGCTCGGTACCCCGGCGGCGGACGTCGTGCGTCCGACCCGCCTGCCAGAATCGGGGCCGTGGTCGATGCGGACACGCGACGTCAGGAGCTGGAGCGGCGGGGGGCGGAATGGGCGAGCTGTGAGCGATGCGCCCTGGCCGGCAGCCGCACTCAGGTGGTGGTCGGCAGTGGAGAGCCCGACGCCGACTTGATGTTCGTAGGTGAGGCTCCCGGCTTCCACGAGGACAAGCAGGGGATCCCGTTCGTCGGCCAGGCCGGCCGGCTGCTGGAGACGCTGCTTGAGGAGATCGGGCTGTCGCGAGAGCAGGTGTACATCGCCAACGTGCTGAAGTGCCGGCCACCGGGGAACCGTGACCCGCTCCCGGCCGAGATCGAGTCGTGCCAGGGCTACCTGTACGACCAGATCCAGCTGATCCGGCCCCGGGTGATCTGCACGTTGGGGAACTTCGCCACGAAGCTGCTCTCCGGCAGCCCGCTCGGCATCACGCGGGTGCGCGGCCGCGCCCAGGAGCACACGTTTGGCGCCGTCACGGTGCAGCTGTTTCCGATCTACCACCCGGCGGCGGCGCTCTACACACCGGCGATGCTGGACATGCTGCGAAGCGACTTCGCCGCGTTGCCGGCGCTGCTGGCGGGCGGCGGCACCGCGGCCGAAGCGGCGCCCCAGCCGGCGCCGATGTCGGCGGCCGCCGCCCCGGCGTCCGAGCCCGAGCTCGACGACGCTCAGCTGACCTTCCAGTTCTAGTCGGGGCCGCGGGACGGCGTCACGGCTCGGTCGCGAGGGATCACGGTTGCGTGCCGAGATGCCGGCACCACGCGGTCGGTGTTTGACTCCAATAATTGGGCGAAGTGCCTGTTCTCCATGAACCGCTGTCACGACGCGGTCCCGCATCTGCGCCAGATCGGTGCCGAATTGCCACGGTGGCCGAGGCGGTGTTTGACACCTCGTCCCCGGCCGGTGGCTAAGGTCGGTGGCCGTGGCTGACCGTCCCCTGACATCCCTGTCGCCGGCCGATACCGAGGCGATCGCGGCCGAGGTCGCCTCGCGGCTCGAGCCGGGAGATTCGGTCTGGCTGCGCGGCGAGCTGGGGGTGGGGAAGACCGCCTTCGTGCGTGGCGCCGCACTTGCGCTCGGGGTGGCGCAGCCGGTCACCAGCCCCACCTACACGGTGGGCAACCGGTACGCGGCGAACGGCGTCACCGTCGCGCACCTCGACCTCTACCGCTCGAGCCGCCTCACCATCGAGGAATGGGCCGACCTCGAGCCCTACTTCGACGATGCGATCGCGTTCGTCGAGTGGCCCGACGCCGGGGCCGGGCTGCTCCCCGATCCGCGTGTCACGGTGGACATCGACGACCTGCAGGGCGATGCTAGGCTGATCACGCTTTCCTGCGACGATTCGGTTCTGTCGAACGCCCTTGCTGCTGCTTTCGCTCGATACCGCGACTGACACCGCAACCGCCTGCCTGTGGCAGGACGGCGAGGTGCTGGCCGAGTCGGCCACGGCCGGCCGCTCCACCGCCGCCCAGCACCTGCTCGACGACGTCGACCACCTGATGCGCGCGGCCGCCGTCGAGCCGTCGCAGCTGGACGCGATCGTGGTCGGCACCGGCCCCGGCACCTTCACCGGCCTGCGGATCGGGCTGGCGTCGGCCCGCGCGCTTGGCTTCGCCCTGTCCGTGCCGGTGCACGGCGTCTGTACGCTGGACGCCCTGCTCTGCGGCGACGGCGTGCACGTGGCCTGCATCGACGCCCGCCGCGGTGAGGTGTTCTGCAAGGGGGTGGGCATCGACCTGTGCGCGATCGCGCCCGCGCACCTGGCCGGGCTGATCGCGCCCGGCACGTCGCTGGCCGGCGACGGCGCCGTCCGCTACCGCGAGGTGCTGGAGCCGGCCGCCGTGATCGCGCCCGGCGCATCGCCGCTGCATACGCCGTGGGCCCGCCACCACGCGTCGCTGTCGTCCCTCTGGGCCGCGCCCGAGCCGCTCTACGTGCGCGCGCCGGATGCTGACAGATCGCTCCCCGCGAGGGCCGCATCATGATGACCGCCGTCGACGTGCGGCCGCTGCGCCCGGTCGACCTCGATGCCATCGAGCGGATCGAGCGCCGTGCCTACCCGACCCCCTGGTCGCGGTCGATGTTCGCCGGCGAGCTGTCCAAGCCCAGCGGCATCTGCCTGGGCGCCTTCCAGGGCGAGGACATGCTCGGCTACCTGATCGTCGCCCGCTACGTCGACGCCTGGCACGTCATGAACGTCGCCGTCGACGCGCCCTGGCGCGGCCGCGGCGTCGCCCGGCAGATGCTGGAGCGGCTGTTCGAGCTGACCGGCGAGGACATCGACCGCGGCTACACGCTCGAGGTGCGCGTCTCCAACGACAGCGCCATCGGCCTCTACCGCGACCTCGGCTTCGTCGAGACCGGCGTCCGCCGCGGCTACTACACCGACAACCGGGAGGACGCCCTGATCATGTGGCGCGACCCGGAGCCGGTGGCGTGATCCTCGCGATCGAGAGCTCCTGCGACGAGACCGCCGCCGCGCTGGTCGACGACGGCGGTCGGCTGCTGTCGAGCGTGGTCGCCTCCCAGGCCGAGCTGCATGCACGCTACGGTGGGGTCGTCCCCGAGGTGGCCTCGCGCCGCCACCTGGAGCTGTGCGTGCCCGTCGTCGAACGGGCGCTGGACGACGCCGGCGTTGGGTTCGACCGGGTCGACGCCGTCGCCGTCACCGACGGCCCGGGCCTGATCGGCGCGCTGCTGGTCGGCCTGGCAACCGCCAAGGCCCTGGCCTTCGCGCGTCGGCTGCCGCTGATCCCCGTCGGCCACCTGCACGGCCACGTCGCGTCGCTGTACCTGGAGCCGGAGCCGGTGGCGCCACCGTTCCTGGTGCTGCTGGCGTCCGGTGGCCACACCCTGCTGGCCGAGGTGGACGACCATGGTCCCGGCATGCGCATCGTCGGGCAGACGCTCGACGACGCCTCCGGGGAGGCGTTCGACAAGGGCGCGCGCCTGCTCGGACTCGGCTATCCCGGCGGCGCCGCGCTCGAGCGGCTGGCCCGCGACGGCGACGACCACGCCTACGAGTTCGCCGTGGCCATGGCCGGCCGCGAGGGCCTCGACCTCTCCTTCAGCGGGCTCAAGACCGCCCTGCGCACCGCCGTCCTGGCCGCCGGCGCCGACGACGCCGGGCGCGCCGACCTGGCCGCGTCCTACCAGCGCGCGCTGGTGCGATCGCTGGTGTCGCGCACGATGCGGGCGCTGGAGGTGACCGGCCGCGACACGCTGGCCGTGGTGGGCGGCGTCGCGGCCAACGGCGTGCTGCGTGCCGCGCTGGAGCAGGAGTGCGCGCGCGCCGGCGTGCGGCTGGCGCTGGCCCCGCTCGTGCTCTGCTCCGACAACGCCGCCATGATCGCGTCGGCCGCCCGCTTCTGCCCGAGGTTGCCCTATCCCGAGTACCTGACCCGCGACGCCTACGCCACCGCGTGAGCGTCCCGGTGGTGCTCTACGGCGCGCCCGGCTGCCACCTCTGCGACGTCGCCAAGGACGTGCTCGAACGCCAGCAGCAGCTGCTCGGCTTCGACCTGCAGCTGGTGGACATCACCGGCGATGCCGAGCTGGAGGCGCGCCACCGCGAGCAGATCCCGGTCGTGTATGTGGCCGGCCGCAAGGCGTTCAAGTACCGCGTGGAGCCGGTGGAGCTGGCGCGGCGGGTGACCGCGGCGTCACAAGCGTCCGCTTCCTGACGACCCCTTGTGACAAGCGGACGCGCATAGGGAAGCCGCTCGCTACACTGCTCGTGCAATGTCACAAGGAACCATGGCCAGGGAGGAATCGTTGTCGCAGGAACGACTCACGGTGGGGGTCGCCGCGCGGCTGTCCCGGTATCTGCAGGTGCTCACGCAGGCCAAGAAGATGGGACGCGATTCGATCTCGTCACAGGAGATCGGCGAGTACACCAACGTCAACGCCACCCAGATCCGCCGCGACCTGTCCGGCTTCGGCAAGTTCGGCAAGCGTGGGGTCGGCTACAACATCGACTCCCTGATCGGGGAGATCCGCGGCATCCTGCGCACGTCCGGCCAGCACAACATCGCGCTGATCGGCGCCGGCGACCTGGGCCGTGCGATCGCCTCGTCGACCGTCTTCGCCGACCACGGCTTCCACATCGCGGGCGTGTTCGACAGCGACCCGCGCAAGGTCGGCACCCAGATCTCCTCGCTGTCGGTGCAGAACCCGGCCACGCTGGCTGAGACGGTGCGCGAGAAGAACATCATCGTGGGCGTGCTGGCGGTGCCGCCGGCCGCTGCGCAGCCGGCTGCGGACGCGCTGGTCGAGGCCGGCGTGAAGATCATCTTCAGCTACTCGGACGCGCTGATCGACACCCCGCCCGACGTCACCGTGCACCGCTCCAGCCCGGCCGCCGCGCTGCTCTACGCGCTCTACTTCCACCTGACCTAGCTGAGAGGGTTGACCGGTATCTCTCGCGAGCCTGGTCGCTACCAGAGGTCAATAGTAGGACGTGGCGGGGGGTGGCTACGTCTGCGAACTGTCGTCTCACGGCGTCCTCGGTCGCGCCAATATTCCCGATATTGACGCTCCCTCGATCCTTGCGAGACTCGGTTCTCGCCCGGTCGTGATCTGCGTGATCGCAGATCACTCCCGACCGGCGCAAGGCGATGCCTTGCGCCTTGGACATCACGAAGATACCGATCAACCATCTCGTGCTTCAATAGGGCGCGTGTCCCCCCGCGAGCCCGCCGGAGCGTCGTGAACCTCGTCCTCTGGCACGGCTACCTGCTGTCCGGGACCGGCTCCAACATCTACACCCAGCAGGTGGCCCGCGCCTGGGCGCGGCTCGGCCACGACGTGCGCGTTCTCTGCCAGGAGCCGCACCCGGAGCGGTTCTCGCTCGGCCCGGGCGTGCGCATCATCCGCCCCGAGACAGGCCCGCTGCTGCCGACATTCGTGCTCGATCGCTACGAGGGCATCGAGGCGCGCCTGGTCGGCGACTTCTCGGATGCCGAGCTGGAGCGCTATCTCGACCTGAACGCGTCGGCGCTGGCCGCCGAACTGGAGCGCGAGCCCGCCGACCTGGTGCTGGCAAACCACGCCATCATGGGCGGGCCGGTGGCACAGCGCGGCTGCGCGACCTCCGACACGCCGTACGCCGTGAAGCTGCACGGGTCAGAGCTGGAGTACGCGATCCGCGGTAGCCGGCGCCTGGCCGACCTGGCCCGCGGCCCGCTCGACTCGGCGCGCGCCTTGTTCGCCGGGTCGCAGCACATCGTCGATGTGACGCGCGAGCTGCTGGGCGACGGGCCCTACCTCGAGCGCATCGCGATCGTCCCGCCCGGCGTCGACGTGGACGCGTTCCGCCCGGGCGGAGGCTCGCGGCAGGAGCTGTACGAGCTGCTGCGGTCAGACCGGCCGGGCGCCCACCCGGAACGGCACCCGGACGCCGACGCCGCCGATCGCCTCGAGCAGGCGGGCCCGTTCATCCTCTACTTCGGCAAGCTGCTGCGCCAGAAGGGCGTGCACCTGCTGCTCGACGCGTGGCGGCGGCTGGCGCCGCGGCACCAGGACGCGTGGCTGGTGGTGGTCGGCTTCGGCTCCGACCGGGCCTGGCTGGAGTCGCTGGCCGGCGAGCGCGTGGTCTTCACCGGCGCGATGGATCACGTCCAGCTGCAGCAGCTGGTGCCGTGCGCGGAGCTGGTAGTGGTGCCGAGCGTGCTGCCGGAGGCGTTCGGGATGGTCGCCGCCGAGGCCGCCAGCTGCGGCCTGATGACGGTCGTCTCCGACCACTCCGGGCTGGCCGAGGTGGCCGCCGGCCTGGGGCCGGCCTCACGCACGTTCGACGGGTCCGTCGACGACCTGGAACGCGCGATCGGGGAGATCCTGGAGATGCCTGCGGCCGAACGGGAGGCGATCGGCCTGCTCGCACGCGAGCGGGTCTGCGCCCGCTGGAGCTGGGAGCGAATTGCCGAGAGCCTGATCTCAGGGACCCTCCCACTAGACTCCGCTGACCTGATCGGAGGTTGACGATGACGACTGTTGCCTGGAAGACCATCGAGCACAACTGGCCCGTGTACGCAGCGGACGGCGACCAGGTCGGGAAGGTGTTCCTCGTCGTCGGTGACGAGAACGAGGACATCTTCGATGGCCTTGCCATCACCCATCACGGCGGCCCGTTCGTCTTCCACAACTACGAGGATCGACCACACTACGTGGCCGCCGGCCAGGTCGCCTCGATCGATCCAGGCCGGGTGACGCTGTCCATCTCGGCCGAGGAGGCGGCGCACCTTCCCGTCCACGATCCACCGCAGAGCGCGACCATCGAGCCGGAGTCCGCAAGCAGACTCGAACGAGCCGAGAGCTGGTTCGAGCACGAGACCCGACAGGATCGAACCGAATAGACGGCCTGCTACCGGGGGGCGGCTCGGGTATCGTGCGGCCCCGGATGGGAGAGTCGCCCAAGATCACCGACCCGCTGGCGGCGCTCGAGAACGCGCGCGTCCAGTTCGAGCAGGCCGAGGACTTCACCATCGCGGTCGAGGAGGAGTTCGCGATTCTCGAGCCGGCCACGCTGGAGATGACGCCCGGCTTCGAGCGGTTCGAGGTGGCCGCGCGCGAGCACCCGACGCTGCGAGAGATGGTGGCGGGGGAGCTGATCCGCAGCGAGGTCGAGGTCAGGACCGGCAAGTGCGGCGGCTTCGCAGCGGCCGCCGCCGCAATGGCCCAGCGCCGGGCCGACCTGCTCGACCTGGCCGACGAACTCGGCTACCGCCTGTGCGCCGCCGGCACGCATCCGTACTCGCGCTGGGAGGACCAGCAGGTGATCGACACGCCGCACTACGCGATGGTCGAGTCGACGCTGCGCTACGTGGCCTGGCGCAACAACACCTTTGGACTGCACGTGCACGTCGGCATCAACGGCGCCGACCGCGCGATCGCCGTCAACAGCGCGCTTCGCTCGGTGCTACCGGAGCTGCTGGCCTTCTCCGGCAGCTCGCCCTGGCTGGAGGGACGCCACACGCACCTGCACTCGACCCGCACCGAGATCTTCACCAAGTTCTTCCCGCGCTGCGGGATCCCCGACAGCTTCTCGGACTGGGATCAGTACGCGGAGTTCGTCCGCTTCCTGATCGACACGCGCTCGATCCGCGAGCACACGGAGATCTGGTGGAGCGTGCGCCCGCACCAGGCCTATCCCACCGTCGAGACCCGGATCTGCGACGGGCAGCCCGAGTTCGCGCGCTCCGTGGCGCTGTCCGGCCTGATGGTGGCGCTGACCGCCGACTTCGCCCGCCGCTTCGACGCCGGCGAGCTGCTGCCCACCTACCCCGGCCGCGACCTCGAAGAGAACATGTGGCGGGCGATCCGCTGGGGCATGTCGGGCGAGCTGATCGACCTGGCTGCTCGCCGCTCGATCCCGGCGCTGGAACGCCTCGAGCAGGTGCTCGACCAGGTCGCCGACGCCGCCGCCGATCTGGGCATCGCGCCCTACTTGCCGCCGCTGCGCGAGCCGACTCTGTCGCAGCGCATGGACGAGCTGATGGAGGACGGCGCCGACCCGCGCGAACTGTGGCCGGACGTGGTCGAGCGTAACCAGCGGTCGGTCGGGGAATGGCTGTCGGACAGGGAGGGAGCGCTATGAGCGACACGGGCGCACAGGGGTCGGAGCCGGGCGGCGCCGAGCAGGAGATGCGGATGCCGACGGTGCCGGAGCTGGTGCTGTCCACCGTGCAGCTGGCGATCTCGCTGGCCGCCGACGAGATCGCGCGCAAGGGCGACCTCGAGCAGGCGCAGCTCGCAATCGATACCGCAGACGCGCTGATGCCGGTGGTGGGGCGGCTGCTGCCGCCCGAGCACCTGCATCAGTTCCGCCGTGCACTCTCCGAGCTGCAGCTGGCCTACGCCGAGGCCAGCTCGCCCGCGTCCGCGCCCGCCGCGGGACAGGAGCCGGAGCCGCCCAAGGACACACAACCGGCGGTCGAGACGCCGCCGCGACCGCCCATCTGGACGCCGGGGGGAGACGTATGAGCAGCGCCGAGATCGGGGTGTTCGGAGGGTCGGGGTTCTACTCGTTCCTCGACGACGCCGAGGACGTGGTGGTGGACACGCCGTACGGCCCTACCTCGGACCGCTTCGTGATCGGCGACGTGGACGGCAAGCGGGTGGCGTTCATGCCCCGCCACGGTCGCACCCACAGCCTGCCGCCGCACGCGATCCCCTACCGGGCCAACCTGTGGGCGATGAAGGAGCTAGGCGTGCGCCGAGTGATCGGGCCGTGCGCATCGGGCAGCCTGTCAAAGGATCTGCCGTCCGGGCACGTTCGTGGTCTGCGATCAGTTCGTCGACCGTACCAGCGGCCGCGCCGACACGTACTACGACGGGCCGGTGACGACGCACGTCTCGGCCGCCGACCCGTACTGCTCCGAGCTGCGGCAGATCTTGCTCGAGACCGGCCGCTCGCAGGGCCTCGACATCCGCGACGGCGGCACCGTGGTCGTGATCCAGGGCCCGCGCTTCTCGACCCGGTCGGAGAGCCGCTGGTTCAGCCAGATGGGGTGGGGCGTGATCAACATGACGGCCTACCCCGAGGGCTGGCTGGCCCGCGAGCTGGAGCTCTGCTACGCCAACGTCTCCCTGATCACCGACTACGACGTGGGGCTGGAGGACGATCCCGACGTGGAACCTGTCAGCCACGAGTCCGTGGTCAAGGTGTTCACCGAGAACAACGAGAAGCTGCGGCGGCTGCTGTTCGAGGCGATCCCGAAGATCGGACCGCAGCCGCAGGACACCTGCGCGACGGCGCTCACGGGAGCCCGATTCTAGAAATCCGGCGGGGCCGTCCCGGGGCGTCACAACCTCCCGGGTAACCCGCCTGTTCAAGCCGCGAGCGCTGATACAATCGCGCGGTTGTCATCGACCCTCTAAGGAGCTTGCCACGTGAGTTCACTGGTTGACCATGCCGTCCTGATCGCGCTCGTGTGTGGCGCCGCGGCGGTTGTATACGGGCTCGGATTGACCCGCTGGGTGCTGGCGCAGCCGCAGGGATCCGACCGCATGCGCGAGATTGCCGCAGCGATCCAGGAGGGGGCGGCAGCCTATCTGCGCCGCCAGTACACGACCATCGCAGGCGTGGCCGTGGTGGTGGCCGTCGCGATCGCCGTGGCGGGCATCTGGACCGGCGACCTGGGCGTGAAGGTGGCGATCGGGTTCGTGATCGGGGCGGTGCTTTCCGGGATCACCGGTTTCATCGGCATGAACGTGGCCGTGCGTGCGAACGTCCGCACCGCCGAGGCCGCGAAGAGCGGCATGGCGCCGGCGCTGTCGGTGGCCTTCAAGGGCGGCACGGTGACCGGCATCCTGGTGGTGGGCCTGGGCCTGCTGGGCGTGGCCGGCTACTACGGCGTCCTGCGCGTGATGGACTACAGCGACCAGTCGGCGACCAAGGCGCTGGTCGGCCTGGCCTTCGGTGGCTCGCTGATCTCCGTTTTCGCCCGGCTGGGCGGTGGCATCTTCACCAAGGGCGCGGACGTGGGCGCCGACCTGGTGGGCAAGATCGAGGCCGGCATCCCCGAGGACGACCCCCGCAACCCGGCCGTGATCGCCGACAACGTCGGTGACAACGTCGGCGACGACGCGGGCATGGCGGCCGACCTGTTCGAGACCTATGCGGTGACCATCGTCGCGGCCATGTTCCTGGGCGCCCTCAGCGGCATCCACGCGGCGGTCGTCCTGCCGCTGCTGCTGGGTGCGCTGGCGATCCCGGCGTCGATCGTGGGCACGCTGCTGGTGCGGCTGCCGAAGAGCGGGAGCATCATGGCCGCGCTGTACACCGGCGTGTTCGTCTCGGCTGCGCTGTCCGCCCTGATCTACATTCCGGTGATCCACTCGGTGGCCGGCGATCTGCCCCACGGCTGGGGCCGGATCTACCTGTGCGCCCTGATCGGCCTCATCATCACGGCTCTCCTGGTGGGCATCACCGAGTACTACACCGGCACCCGGTTCAACCCTGTCAAGCGGATCGCCCAGCAGTCGACCACCGGCCACGCGACCAACATCATCGCCGGCCTGGCGGTGGGCATGCAGGCCACCGCGCTGCCGGTGATCGTGCTGGTCGTGGGCACGCTCGGCTCCTACAAGCTGGCGGGCATCTACGGCATCGCGACCGCGGTCACAGCCATGCTCTCGATGGCGGGCATGGTGGTCGCGCTGGACGCCTTCGGCCCGGTCACCGACAACGCCGGCGGCATCGCCGAGATGGCCGACCTGCCACACGAGGTGCGCGACAACGTCACCGACCCGCTGGATGCGGTCGGCAACACCACCAAGGCGGTCACCAAGGGCTACGCGATCGGCTCCGCCGGCCTGGCCGCGCTGGTGCTGTTCCAAAGCTACAACGACGAGCTGGCCAAGCAGGTCGGCCACCCGATCGTATTCCGGATCAACGACCCGTGGGTGCTGGCAGGTCTGCTGATCGGCGGCCTGATGCCGTTCCTGTTCGCCTCTCTGGCGATGGACGCCGTCGGCCGCGCCGGCAGCCAGGTGGTCGAGGAGGTGCGCCGCCAGTTCCGGGAGATCCCGGGGATCATGGAGGGCACCGCGAAGCCCGACTACGCGCGCTGCGTCGACCTGGTCACCAAGACCGCGATCCGCGAGATGCAGCTGCCGGCGCTGATCCCGGTGGCGGTGCCGATCGTGGTCGGCCTGATCTCCTACCAGGCGCTGGGCGGGCTGCTGGTGGGCACGATCGTGACCGGGCTATTCCTCGCCATCTCGATGACATCCGGTGGCGGGGCGTGGGACAACGCCAAGAAGCTGATCGAGGACGGCGCGCACGGCGGCAAGGGCTCGCCGGCCCACGCGGCCTCGATCACCGGCGACACGGTGGGCGATCCCTACAAGGACACGGCCGGCCCGGCCATCAACCCGATGATCAAGATCACGAACATCGTGGCCATCCTGATCATCCCATTGCTCACGCGCTGACGGGGCGGACAAGCCGGATCTGAGCTTTTGGCCTGACCGCGCGCTCCGTGTGCGCGGTCAGGCTGAAGCCAGGCCGCCGCGCGCTGTATAACAGCGCGGTGCCCGTGAAGCGCCGCCAAGCCGGGGGTCTGCACCGAGTCCTCGGGACGGCGGCGCTGTTCTCGACGGCCTACGGCAACGTCGGCTCGTCGATCTACTACGCGCTGGGCCTAGTCGCCGCCTACGCGCTGGGCCTGACCCCGGTCTCATTCTTCGTCTCGGGCATCATCTTCTTCTTCACGGCCGTCACCTACGCGGAGGCCACGGCCCGGTTTCCCGAGGCCGGCGGCTCCTCGTCGTTCACCCGCCACGCCTTCAACGAGGCGGTCTCGTTCTTCGCCGGCTGGGCGCAGATGCTGAACTACACGGTCACGATCGCGATCTCAGCGATCTTCGTGCCGCACTACCTGGCCAAGTTCTGGCCGGGCGGGCACCTGGACACCCACCCCAACGACATCTACGGCGGTGCGATCGTCGTGCTGCTGCTGGTGGCGCTGAACGTCGTAGGCGTGAAGGAGGCCGCCGGCCTCAACATCTTCCTGGCGCTGGCCGACCTGGGCACGCAGGCGCTGCTGGTCACGATCGGCCTGATCACGGTGTTCTCGCCGCACGTGCTGCAGGCCAACGTCGACCTGGGCATCTCGCCCAGCTGGCACGACTTCGTGATCTCGATCCCAGTTGCGATGGTTGCCTACACTGGCATCGAGACGATCTCGAACATGGCGGAGGAGGCGATCGACCCGCCCCGTCACGTGCCACGCTCCATGATGTACGTGGTGCTTGCGGTGTTCGCGATCTATGCGTTTCTGCCGTCGGTGGCCCTTTCGGCGCTGCCCGTGCATCCGGCCAGCGCCCAGGACGTCGCCAACGTCTCCAAGTACCAGTGCACCTCCCAGCAGGGGCTGCAGGTCGGTGATCGCACGTCCGACCTGGCCTGCCGCTTCGCCGGCGACCCGGTGGCCGGCGTGGTCGACCACCTGGGCCTGCCCGACACCGTCACCAGCGGCCTGGCCTTTTACGTGGCGATCCTGGCCGCGACCATCCTGATCATCGCCACCAACGCCGGCATCATCGGCGTTTCGCGGCTCACATATTCGATGGGACAGCACCGGCAGCTACCGGAGGCGATCCGGCGGGTACACCCAACCTACAACACGCCGTACGTCGCGATCATCCTCTACAGCCTGATCGCGATCCTGCTGATGATCCCGAACGGAGCCGTCAGCTTCCTCGGCAACCTGTACGCGTTCGGGGCGATGCTGTCGTTCACGCTGGCGCACGCATCGGTGGTCTGGATGAGACGCACGATGCCCGACGAGGACCTGCCCTGGCGCGGGCCGACGTCGTTCTATGCGGGCGGCTACGACGTCCCCACGTTCGCGATCCTGGGCGGCATCGGCACCTTCGTCTCGTGGCTGGTGACGGTGTTCCTGCACGTGTCTGACTACGTGGCCCCGGTCGGGCTGATCTGGCTGCTGCTGGGCATGGTCGTCTACTACACGTACCGGCGCTCGCAGCACCTGCCGCTGACGCGGACGGTGCTGGCGCCGCACGCGCTGACCGGCCCGGCGCTGGAGGTGGAGTACCGCTCGATCCTGATGCCGATCTCCTCGGCGCGGGTGGATGACGTGATGACGGCGACGGCGCTGCGGCTGGCGGCCGAATCGAACGCCACGCTGGTGGTGATGTACCCGATCGAGGTGCCGCTCAACGTCACGATGTCGGCGCCGCTGGACGAAGAGGTGGCCGACGCGGAGCACGAGCTGCGGCAGGCCGCGGCTCTTGCCCGCGAGTACGGCGTGGATGTGATCACCCGAATCGTGCGCACCCGCAACATCGGCCAGGCGATCGTGGAGGAGGCCGAGCGGCGGCGCAGCGAGATCATCGTGCTGGGCGCGCGCGACCGGCACAAGCCCGGCCAGCGGGTGTTTGGGCCGCGCGTCGACTACGTGCTGCGAAACGCTCACTGCCGGGTGATGGTGGGCGCGGAGCCGGCGCCCACCTGATGCTGCGCGTGAACAGGCTGCTGGCGGTCGCCTTCGTGGTGCTGGGGGTGGCGCTGGCGGTCGTCACCACCGTCCACGGCGGCGGGCAGGTGGGGTACCTCGAGGCGGCGGTGTTCCTGCTGCTGGGCATCCTGCGTCTGCGGGCGACGCGCGGGTGACCGGTCATCTAATCTGAGCCGCAGTGGCACGCAAGATCCCCGTTCTCGGCAGGTTCCTGGGTGCGCCGGCGCTGTACGCGATGGCGTACGGCGAGATCGGCAGCTCGCTCTACTACGCGCTCGGCATCACCGCCGTCTACGCGCTGTCGCTGACGCCGGCGGTGTTCCTGGCCGCCGGCCTGATCTTCGCGTTGACGGCCGCCGCGTACGCCGAGGGCGCGGCCACGATCCCCGAGCCGGGCGGCGCCTCGACGTTCGCCCGCCGCGCGTTCAACGACCTTGTGGGATTTATCGCCGGCTGGGCGACGGTGCTCGACTACGTGATCTCTATCTCGCTCGCAGCACTGTTCCTGCCCCATTACGTGCTGGGCGCGATCGGGCAGGACACGCTCTCGGCCGACCAGAGCGAGCTGCTCGCGGTGTTGCTGATCCTCGTGATCACGGCCGCCCGCATCGCCCGCCGTACGAACGTGTATATGGCCACCGTGGTGCTGGCCGTGCTCGACCTGGTCGTGCAGGCCGGGCTGGGGCTGATGGGACTGATGCTGCTGTTCGACTGGACGGCGCTCACCAACAACATCGACCTGGGCACCAAGCCGACCTGGAACTCGCTGGCGTTCGCGCTGCCGATCGCCATGATCGGGTTTACCGGCCTGGAGAAGGTGACCGGGCTGGTGGGGCTGGCCAAGCGCCCCGAGAAGTCCGTGCCCGACAGCATCCGCTCGTCGGTGTTCACGGTGATCCTGGTCTACGCCGCGGTGGCCACAGCGGCCATCTCCGCCTTTCCCTCGCATCGTGACCCCTCAGCGCCGGCCGGCTACTCGAGCGAGCTGACCACGCGCTGGCTGGACGCGCCGATGCTGGGGCTGGCGACGGCGGTCGGCAATGAGTACGGCAGCGCAGCCGCCACCGCGGCGCGGTTCGTCGTGGGCGTGACCGCCTCGCTGATCCTGTTGCTGGCGATCACCACCAGCTTCTCGGGCGCGGGGCGGCTGTCGGTGGCGATGGGCGAACGGCTGGAGCTGCCGGGCCGGTTCGCGAAGCGGAACCGCCGGTCGCTGCAGCCGACCTTCGCGCTACTCGGGGTGGGGCTGCTGGCCTCGGCATTCGTGATCGTGGCAGCGCTGTTCCAGGGTGAGGAGATCCTGTCGCTGGCTTCGATCTACAGTTTCGGCATCCTGATCGCCTTCGGGCTGGCGAATGCCTCGATCGTGTGGCTGCGGATCACCGAGCCGGACATGCCGCGCCCGTTCATGATGCGCGGCAACATCTGGATCCGGGGCCGGCTGATCCCGCTGACGGCGGTGGCCGGCGCGGTCACCGCGTTCGCCGCCTGGGTGATCGCGCTCGGCACCCATCCCGGTGCCCGCGATGTCGGGGTGCTGTGGATGATCGTCGGTCTGGGCATCTACACGATGGTGCGCGTGCGCGCGGGCATCCCGCTGATGGAGCGCTACGAGCCGGGTGCACCGCCGCCGGAGGAGGCTGTCGAGCTGCCCAGCGGGCCGATCGTGGTGCCGCTGGAGGAGCCGGGGGAGCTGGCCGAGGAGGTGATGGCGACCGCCTGCCGGCTGGCGACCGAGACGGGCGCGCCGGTGGTCGCGGTCAGCGCCATCTTCGTCCCGGTGCAGGATCCCCTGGACACCGAGCTGCCCGAGCGCGACCGGGCGGTGGCCGAGGTGCAGGAGATGGCGCGCTCGCTGGCGTCCGACTACGGCATCGAGTTCCGGGGGGTGGTGATGCGCACGCGCAACCCCGGCCGGGCGATCGTCGACGCGGTCATCGACCAGGGCGCCACGCTGATCGTGATCGGATCGCCGGAAAAGCGGCGGCTCGCGGTCAACCGCCAGGAGGCGTTCTTCGGCCGCACCGTCGATTTCGTCCTGCGCAAGGCACCCTGCCGCGTGATCGTCACGCACTTCCCGTCGGAGGAGGCAGTCGAGGCGGCACACGCGGTGCCTGTACCGCAATAGCCGTCAGGTCGCGTCTGCGTGGCGCTCGAGCACCGGCAGCAGCACGGGCGCGGTGCGGCTGAAGTCCTTCGCCGCCACGCCGTCGGCGGCGGCGCGCACGTCGCCCTCGGCGGCGCGGTGGGTGAGGATCACGATGTGCACGCCGTCCTCGCCCGGGTGCTGCACGACCTGCGCCACCGACACGTCATGGTCGGCCAGCTGCTGAGCCACCTGCGCCAGCACGCCCGGCGTGTCATCGACGGTGAAGCGCAGGTAGCAGGGGCTCTGCAGCCGCCCGGGCGGGAACCGGCCCACGTCTCGGTAGTGCACGTCGTGCTGCAGGAAGCCGGTGCCCTGCGTGCCGATCACCGCGACCACGTCGCCGATCACGGCCGTGGCCGTCTCCTCGCCGCCGGCGCCGGGCCCCTCCAGGATCACCTCGCGAATCGAGCTGCCCTGCAGCATCACCGCGTTGAAGGCGCCGTCCACGGCCGCCAGCGGGTGGTTCGCCGCCAGCAGGCAGGGGTGCACCCGTGCCGCCACCTCGCCACCCGACCGCCAGGCCGATGCGATCAGCTTGACCGCGTACCCGAGTTCGGCGGCGTGCTCCACGTCGGCCAGGTCGAGCAGGTTGATGCCGACGTGATCGACCTCCTCCAATCGCATCCGCGTGTGGAACGCGATCGACGCCAGGATGGCGATCTTGGCGGCGGCATCGGCGCCGGTCACGTCCTCGGTGGGGTCGGCCTCTGCGTAGCCCAGCGCCTGCGCCTCGGCCAGCGCCTCGGCGTAAGGAGCGCCGCTCTGGATCATTCGCGTCAGGATGAAGTTGGTGGTGCCGTTGACGATGCCGTCGATCCGGTGCACGTTGGTCACGATCATCGACTCGCGCAGCACCTTCACGACCGGGATCGCGGCGCAGACGCTGGCCTCGAACCGCAGCTGCACGCCGTTTCGCTCGGCCGCGCCGAACAGCTCGTCACCGTGCTGGGACAGCAGCTGCTTGTTCGCCGACACCACCGACTTGCCGGCCCCGAGCAGCGCCAGCACGTACTCACGGGTGGGCTCGATGCCGCCCATCACCTCGGCCACGACGCTGACGGTGGGATCGTCGCGCAGCCGGGCGAAGTCGGTCGTGAGCACGCCGTCGGGCGCGTCGGCGTGGCGGGCGGGATCGCGCACCAAGGCCGCGGCCACCTCGACCGGCTGGCCGGTGACGCGCTCGATCGACTCGGCGCTGTCCCGCAGCAGCCGGTGCACGGCGGAGCCGACGGTGCCATATCCGAGCAGTCCGATCCTGATGGGTGAGGTGCCGGTCACGACCGCGGCACGATACCGAAAACCGGCGCAGCCAAGCGGTCGCACCCACCTGCGGGACATGGATGACCTGCTCCACGAGCTGCGCGGCGCTGGATCTGGTCTGGGCCCGCGCCGGAACGCCACGATCGTCCTTGGCCAGGACATCACCAGCCTGCCCAGCGGACGCTCCCGTCGCCGAACGCGCCCCATCCTGCGCCCGGCATCCACGCATCCCGTGGAGCCGATCATCTAGTACGCTAATCCTATGAAGCTTCTGATCGTTGGCTGCGGGCGGGTCGGCTCGTCGATTGCGAGGAACATGTCCGATGACGGGCATGACGTGTCCGTGATCGATGAGGACCCCGAGGCGCTTCAGCGGCTGCCCGAGTCGTGGCCGGGACGCTTCGTGCACGGCCACGGCCTGGACACCGAGGTGCTGGTCGAGGGCGGCATCGGCACCGCCGATGCCTGCGTGGTCTGCACCGACGGCGACAACACCAACATCGTGATCGCGCAGATCGCGCGCAAGCGCTTCGACTGCCCGTGCGTGGTGACACGCGTGCTCGACCCGGCGCGGGCCGCGTTCTATGACACGCTGGGGCTGCAGACGGTGTGCCCGACGTCGCGCTCGATCGACATCATGACCGAGGCCATCTGCGCGACGCCCGGACGAATGCCGGGCGACGGATAGCGTATGTACATCCTGATCGTGGGCGGCGGGAAGGTGGGCAGCAACCTCACCTCCACGCTGATGAAGATGGGGCATGAGGTGACGCTGGTCGAGGGCGACCGCGACCGCTACGCGCTGCTCGAGGAGAAGTTCGAGCACGTGGTGCGGCCGGGTGATGCTACCGAGCTGTTCGTGCTGGAGCGGGCTGGGGTGGAGCGGGCCGATCTGGTGGTGGCGGTCACCGGCGACGACGAGGACAACATCATCGTCTGCCAGGTGGCCAAGGAGAAGTACGGCGTGCCGAAGGTGATCGCGCGCGTCAACGACCCGCGCAACCAGCCGCACTTCGACATGGTCGGGATCACGCTGACCGTTTCGGCCACGGCCACGATTCTGGCGCTGATCGAGCACCAGCTGCCGCAGCACGAGCTGGTCACCCTGATCGACCTGAAGCGCGAGAACCTCGAGATCGTCGAGTTCGCGATCGGCTCGGGGTCGCCGGCGGCAGGGAAGTACGTGCGCGAGCTGAACCTGCCGAACCGCTCGCGCTTGATCTCGGTCACGCGCGACGGCCGCGCCGAGATCGCCATCGGCGAGACGCAGCTGGCGCCGGGCGATCTGGTGATGGCGATCCTCGAGCCCGACGTCGAGGACGAGCTCAAGCAACAGCTGATGCCCGCTTAGGACGGACGGGTCTCCTGTGACCGCCGGTCTGATCGAGCGCTATCGCGACCGGCTTCCGGTCACCGATGCCACGCCGGTGGTGTCGCTGGGGGAGGGCTCGACGCCGCTGGTGCCGGCGCCGCGGCTGTCGGCGCTGACCGGTCTGGACGTGCACCTCAAGTACGAGGGACTGAACCCCACCGGCTCGTTCAAGGACCGGGGCATGACGATGGCCGTCTCCAAGGCGCTCGAGGAGGGAGCGACCCACGCCGTGTGCGCCTCGACCGGCAATACGTCCGCGTCGGCGGCCGCCTACTGCGGCCGCGCCGGGATCAGGCTGGCGGTGGTGCTCCCCGAGGGTGCCATCGCCCGCGGCAAGCTGGCTCAGGCCCAGATCTGCGGCGCCCGCGTGATCGCCGTGCAGGGCAGCTTCGATGACGCGCTGCGGCTGGTGCGAGAGCTGGTCGAGCGCCGCCCGATGGCGCTGCTCAACTCGATCAACCCCTACCGGCTGGAGGGCCAGAAGACCGCCGCCTTCGAGGTGATCGAGCAGTTGGGCGCGGCGCCCGACTGGCTGGCCCTGCCGGTCGGAAACGGCGGCAACATCACCGCCTACTGGAAGGGATTCGGCGAGTCCGGCGTGGCACCCCGGATGCTGGCGGGCCAGGCGGCCGGTGCGGCCCCGCTGGTGACCCGGGCACCGGTGCCCAACCCGACCACGGTCGCGACCGCGATTCGGATCGGGAACCCGGCCCGGCTGGATCAGGCGCTGCAGGCGGTCGAGCAGTCGCACGGCGGTATCCGCGCCATCCCCGACGAGGGCATCCTGGCTGCCTACCGGCTGCTGGCCCAGGAGGAGGGCGTGTTCTGCGAGCCGGCCTCGGCGGCTTCCGTTGCGGCGCTGCTGGAGGCGGCTCGCGATGGGCTGGTGGAGCCGGGGGCACGTGTGGTCTGCGTGCTCACCGGCCATGGGCTCAAGGATCCCGACACGGCCGGCCAGGAGGGCGCCGAGATCATGCGCTGCCCGCCGGCGGTCGAGCGGCTCGAAGAACTGGCGTTTGCCGAGGAGCCGGCGCTTGTCTGACGCGCTGGTCGTGAGCGCGCCCGCCTCGTCGGCCAATCTGGGTCCCGGGTTCGACTGCCTGGCGCTGGCGCTGGACGTGCGAAACCGGGTCGAGATCAGCGCGGCCGCGGGAGCCGAGATGCAGGTGACGGTTGCCGGGGAGGGAGCCGGTGAGGCTCCGGCCGGCCCGGACAACCTGTTCCTGCGGGCGTTCGTGGCAGCCGGCGGCGATCCGGCAGGCCTGTCCTTCGACATGCACAACGAGGTGCCGTTCGCGCGCGGTCTGGGCTCGAGCGCGGCCACGATCGTGGCCGGCCTGGTGGCCGCCGACGCCTGGCACGACCGGCCGCCGCGCGACCTGCTGGGCCTCGCGACCGAGCTGGAGGGTCACCCCGACAACGTCGCGGCGGCGCTGAACGGCGGTCTCACGCTGGCCTGGACCGGCTCCAGCGGGGTGTCCGCGATCGGCTTCGGCGTCCCCGAGGCCGGGTTCGTGACGGTGGTGCCCGAGCAGCGCCTGTCGACCGCCGCCGCGCGGGCGGCGCTGCCAGACCAGGTGCCCCACGCCGACGCCGTGCACAACGCCACGCGTGCCGCCCTGCTGGTGGCCGCGCTGGGGTCGGGGGATGCCGACCTGCTGCGCGACGCGCTCGAAGACCGGCTGCACGAGCCCTACCGGGCGCCGCAGGCGCCGCTGCTGGGAGCGGTGCGTGAGCGTGTGGCCGGGGACCACGCCGTGCTGGGGGCGACCCTGTCGGGTGCCGGCCCAAGCGTGCTCGTGTGGTGTCTGCCGGGGTCGGAGCGGGGCGTGGCGGAGAGCCTTGCCGGGCTCAACGGTGCGTCGGCGCGCGCGGTCGCGGTGGCCGAGCAGGGCGTTCGGATCGATTGATCAGCCGGCGACGAGCGCGGGCAGCTCGTGCGGCGTCTCGGCCAGGTAGCTGGGCAGCACGGCCAGCAGGTCGTCGCGGGATCCACCCGTCCAGACGGCGCGCGGCGGTGGCGGCGCCGGCGTGCTTGGCTTCCGCGATCACATGCGGCGAGGCCGACACCACCAGCGCCGCCTGCGGCTCCAGCCCCAGCTCCGCGATCAGGTTGACGGGACCTGCGTGGCTGGCCTCGACCCGCTCCAGCTCGAACCTCCGCGATAGCCCCAGGAAGTGACTCACGATCGCGCCCACCTCGGCCGGGCCGGGTGACCAGGCGGCGATCCGCACGCCGGCCGCCGACATCTGGCGCACCGCGCCGTTGAGCGCGGGGTCGGGGCGCACGTAGACCGGGATGTGCTCCTCGTAGAAGCGGGCGAGCTCCAGCCGCCAGCTTGACACCTCGTCCCCGGCCCATGCCTCCAGCTGTGGCAGCGCCACGCAGCGGTCGTCGGACACCGTGGCGGGATCGAGCGGCGTGACCCGGCCCAGCTTGCGGGCCAGGTGCTCCACGGCGTCGCGCCACAGGCGATCGCCGGGAGCGAGCGCGTCCTCCGCGAAGATGACCGCATCCACGGGCCGCAGGGTAGTCCCGCGCGGCCATCTGTCACGGCAGTCGTGACAGGTTCGTCACTGCTTCGGCGACGATCGGGTCTGGATCCGTGACGGCGCCCGGGATCACCATGAGGCGGTCAACCCGCTCCGCCCCGAAAGGACCCCGGCTCGTGAAACGTCTGCTCCTGATGCTCTGCTCTGCCGCTGCGCTGGTCGCGCCACTTGCGATCGCCCCGCCCGCGCTGGCCGGCACCTACCACATGGCCATGGATACCTCCAAGAGCACCGATGGCTGGACACTGAGCCACGACAGTGGCTTCTGGGGCTGCTCGTTCAGCAGCCGGCCGGGGCCGTGCGCCGACGCCGACGTGCCCGCGCCGACGTCGCTGCGCCTGTTCGCCCGTGGCGACGTCAAGGCCGGCGGCCTGGCCTTCTGGTCATGGGAGACGCCTCCCACCGTCTCGATTGCCTCCGGCTCGGTCACGGTCAGCTACGCGACCACGGCCGATACCCGCGTCTTCATGAAGGCGCGCCTGCGCAACTTCGCCTACGCGTCGCAGCCGCAGCTGCACACCGCCTCCGACGACGGCACCGCCAGCTGGAAGATCCCGGCCGGAAACAGCAACGTCGGCCTGTTCCTGACCAGCCTTGCCGCCCACTCGTTCACCAACAAGTGGTCGAACACCCTGCGAGTGGCGTCCATGGACGCCCTGCTCCGCGACGACACCGCACCGGTCGCGACCGTGACCGGCCCGCTGGCCTCCGGGCAGTGGCTGAACCAGGCGCAGGCCGTCTGCGCCACCGTGTCGGCGTCCGACGCCGGCTCCGGCGTGGCCTCGTCCCAGCTACGCGACAACCTGGCCTCGGTGCTGGACTCGCACGCGCTGGCCATCGCGGCAGTGGCCCAGCCGGGCGACCCCAGCTACATGCACGATCTCTGCCTGACTCCGTCGCACCTGACCGACGGCAGCCATGACCTCGTGGTGCGGGTGGCCGACGCCGCCGGCGAGGCGGTTGAGGTGCCGTTCACGACCCGCGTCGACAGCCACGCGCCCACTGCCATTGCGACGGCGCCGGCCGACACCACGCAGCGACAGCCTGTGGTCAGCTTCTCCGTCGACCCCGGCCCCAGCGGCCTGTCCGACTTCGAGGCGTGGGTGGACGGCCAGCCGATGGCGGTCAGCGGCGCGGACGCCTTCTACCAGCCGCAGGCCGAGCTTGCCTTCGGCGCCCACACGGTCACCTGGAGCGCCACCGACCAGGCCGGCAACCACCGGGACGGGTTCTGGACGTTCCGGGTGGTGGATGCCCTGCCGCCGGTGCTGAGCAACGCGGTGCCGCAGGCCGGCAGCGGGGGCGAGCTGCGCCGCCCACCGCTTGCCTTCACGCTCGCCGACGACGGCAGCGGTGTCGATCCGGCAACGCTGCACGTGCTGCTCGACGGGTCGGACGTGGCGCCGTTCGGCACGCTCATCGACGGCCACTTCGGCTACGTCCCGGCGGCCGACCTGGCGTACGGCCACCACACGGTCAGCGTCTCCGTGTCGGACCGCTACGGCAACGCGATGTCGCCCCTGCAGTGGGGCTTCGACGTGATCGACGCGACGCCGCCGCTGCTGGGTGACGTGCGTCCCGATGATGGATCCGCAGGCGCCGACCGCACCCCGGCGATCTCGTTCGCCGTCTCCGACGCGGGCACCGGGCTCGACCCCGCCTCGATCTCGCTGACCGTGGACGGCCGCGACGTCACCGCCCGCGGGGTGTTGGCGGGCGGCCGCTTCGCGTACGTGCCGGCGGATCCGCTCGGCTACGGCAGCCACAGCGTCACCGTCCACGCCACCGACCGATCGGGGAACGTGTCCCCGCCGCTCACCTGGTCGTTCCAGGTGCGCGACGAGACACCGCCCGTCGTCGCCCAGCGCAGCCCGCTGCCGGGATCTACGGTGGTGGGGGCGACCCCGATCGGGTTTGCGGTCAGCGACGACGGCACCGGCGTCGACGACGACACCCTGCGGGTGTTCGTTGACGGCTCCGACGTCACGTCATGGGGCAGCTTCGCCTCCGGCCGCTTCGTCTACGCGCCGGGGAACCTCGGCGCGGGCGTGCACACGGTCGCAGTGACCGTGGCAGACACGTCCGGCAACGTCGCCGGGCCGGTCATGTGGCAGTTCGCCGTGGCCGACCCGGCGCGGGTGGCGCTGTCCGCGCTGTCGGTCCCGTTGCGCATCACGGCCGGCGGCTCGGCGCGGCTGCGCTACCGGGCGACCGCCAACGGCAATCCGCTGGTCGGCACCAGCCTGCGGCTGGAGAGCCGACCGGCCGGGCAGGCCGGATTCTCCGACGCGGGCGTGCGGGTGACCGACGCAGGTGGCGATGCCTCCTGGTTCGTGCATCCCCGCACTAGCACCGAGTACCGCGTGGTGGTCGTGGAGAGCGACGCCGAGAGCGACGTCCGCACCCTCGTCGTGGCCCAGCGCGTGAGCCTGTCGGCGGCCCGGTCGCGGGTGCACCGCGGCGGCACGATCCACCTGTCCGGCAGCGTGCAGCCCGCGCACGCGGGCGCAGCCGTGCGGGTGCAGCTGCTGACCGGGCGGGGATGGGTGACAGTCTCCAAGCCGCACCTCAGCGCCCGTTCGCGGTTCACAGCGACGCTGCTGCCCCGCGTCAGCGGCCGGTACGTGTTCCGCGTGCTGGCGTCCGCCACGGCGGGCAACGCGACCGGCACCAGCCGCAGCGTGACGGTGCAGACGGGTCGGAGCTGGTCCGAGCGTCCAGACGCCACGATCGCCTGAACAGGCTTCATCCAGCCTGCCCTGCGCTATCCCGTCGTCTGGAACACCTCGTCCTGCGCCCATAGCCACGAATCCCGCGAACCATCGAGGGGTGCCGGGCGGGCGTCGGGGACGCGCCCGCCCGGTGCTCCCGGTGCGCCAACTAGAATCCCTTTGTGACTCTCGCTTCAGCCGCCGCAGCACCCGAACCGAGCGCCGGCTGATGGCGGCTCCCGCGGCCACGCTGGAGGCCCTGAACCCACAGCAGCGCGAGGCGGTGCTCTGCACGGAGGGCCCGCTGCTGGTGGTGGCGGGGGCCGGTTCCGGCAAGACGCGTGTGCTGACGCACCGTATCGCGCATCTGATCGACCAGGAGTTGGCCTCGCCCACCGAGGTGCTTGCGATCACCTTCACCAACCGCGCCGCGACCGAGATGAAGGAGCGCGTGCAGCAGCTGGTGGGCGGGCGCATCGCCGCCCGCATGTGGGTGATGACGTTCCACTCCGCCTGCGGACGCATGCTGCGCCGCGACGCCGAGCTGATCGGGTACCGGTCGAACTTCACGATCTACGACCAGGCCGACCAGGTGCGGCTGGTGAAGAGCTGCATCGAGGACCTGGGGAAGGATCCCAAGCGGTTCGTGCCGCGGGCCGTGCACGGCGCCATCTCCCACGCCAAAGACCGGCTGCTGACCGCCGAGCTCTACCGGGAGCAGGTGGGCGGCTTCTTCGAGGAGGCGGTGGCCTCGGTCTACGACCTCTACGAGCGGCGGCTGTCGGAGGCCAACGCGATGGACTTCGACGACCTGATCATGAAGACCGTGCTGCTGCTGGAGCGGGTGCCTGAGGCGCGGCGCCACTGGCAGCAGGCCTTCCGCTACGTGATGGTCGACGAGTACCAGGACACCAACCACGCCCAGTTCAAGCTGGTCTCGGTCCTGGCCGAGAAGCATCGCAACCTGGCGGTGGTCGGCGACCAGGATCAGTCGATCTACGCCTTCCGCGGCGCCGACATCCGCAACATCAGCGAGTTCGAGCAGGACTTCCCGAACGCCGTCGTGATCGCGCTCGAGCAGAACTACCGCTCCACCCAGACGATCCTGGACGCCGCCAACAGCGTGATCGAGCACAATCGCGATCGCAAGCCGAAGCGGCTGTGGTCGGACCTCGGCGCCGGCGACGTGGTGCAGGTGGTGGAAGCCGAGGACGAGCACGCCGAGGCCCGGTACGTGGCCGGCCGCATCCAGTCGGCGCTCGACGACGGCGCCAATCCCAGCCGAGATCGCGGTCTTCTACCGCATGAACGCCCAGTCGCGGGTGCTGGAGGACCTGCTCACCCGGCAGGGCATCGACTACCGGGTGGTGGGCGGCCCCAAGTTCTACGAGCGGGCCGAGGTGAAGGACCTGATCGCCTACCTGCAGGTGCTGGACAACCCGTCCGATGAGGTGTCGCTGCGGCGGATCGTGAACCAGCCCCGGCGCGGCATCGGCAACACCTCGCTGGACCGCCTGAGCGCGCATTCGCGGGCGCTGGGCGTGACGCTGTGGGACGCCATGCTGGATGTGGAGGCGGCCCCGCTGGGCGCGGCCGCCGCCTCCAGCGTGACCCGCTTCCGGGAGCTGATCGAGGAGCTCCGCGACGGCGCCGACGCCGCCCCGGTGGGCGATCTGATGGAGCGGGTGCTGCTGGAGAGCGGCTACGCCGAGATGCTCGAGGCGGAGCGCACGATCGAGTCCCAGGGCCGGCTCGAGAACCTGCGCGAGCTGGTGGGCGTGGCCCGCGAGTTCGACCAGCGCGGCGAACAGGTGGAGGAATCGTCGCGGATGTCTGCGTTCCTGCAGGAGATCTCGCTGTTCACGGATCAGGACGCGATCGACGAGGACCGCGGCCGGGTGACGCTGATGACACTGCACAACGCCAAGGGGCTTGAGTTCCCGGTCGTGTTCATGATCGGCCTTGAGGAGGGGCTGTTCCCGCACCAGCGCTCGCTGGACGAGGGCAACGAGAGCGAGGAACGCCGGCTCTGCTACGTGGGCATGACCCGTGCGCGGCGCACGCTCACGCTCACCTACGCCCGTGCCCGCACCATCTTCGGCGCGCGCGGGTTCAACCGGTCGTCGCGGTTCCTGGAGGAGCTTCCATCGGAGGGCATCGAGTGGGAGCGGCAGGCGCCGGCATGGTCGACGTCCGGCGCAGGCGGTATCGCCGTGACCGGCACGCCGCGGCGGGCGTTCGAGGCGCCGGAGCTGCCGCGGATCGACCTGTCGCTGGGCGACGAGGTGGCGCATGCCACCCTGGGCGAGGGCGTGGTCACCGCGCTCTCCGGTGACGGCACCGTCACGGTGCGCTTCCGCGAGGACCGCTCCGAGCGCCGTCTGGTGCTGGGCTACGCGCCGCTGACCAAGATCTGAGCCGGGTCAGCCGATGCGCACGGCACCGTCGTAGTGCCGGTCATACCAGCCGTTGCCCATCGACGACGCGTGGACGCGCTCGCCGGTGCGCGGCGCGTGCAGGAACCAGCCGTGGCCCAGGAAGATGCCGACGTGGCCGAGATGGTGGAAGAACACGAGGTCGCCGCGGCGCAGGTGGCTGCGGCTGATGGGCCTGCCGGCGTGCCACTGGTCGTAGGTGACGCGGGGCACCGACACGTCCAGCTGCGCGAACGAGTACTGGACGAGACCGGAGCAGTCGAAGCCACGGCTGGGCGACTCGCCGCCCCAGCGGTAGCGGACGCCGACGTAGCGCTTGGCCACCCGCACCAGTCGCGTCCCAAGCGTCGCATGGTGGGACGGGTGCCGCTTCCCGCTCCCGCCGCGCGCCGCCCGCTGCAGCGCCAGCATCGTCTGCGGACCGACCTCGCCGTCGACCAGCAGGTGGTGCCGGCGCTGGAACCGCCGCACCGCCAGCCATGTCCGGCGGTCGTACAGGCTGTTGACCCGGATGTGCAGCATCCGCTGAACACGGGCAACGGCAGGCCTGCGGTCCCCCAACCGCAGGATGCCGTCGCCGTGAGCGCGCCGTGACGGTGCCGCCGTGTGACGGTGCCGAAGCAAAGCCTTCCAGGTTTGCGGGCCGACCTGGCCGTCCACGAGCAGGTGGTGCCCGCGCTGGAACTGCTTCACGGCGCGCCGCGTGTGCCGCCCGAAGATGCCGTCAACCGGCAGCTTCAGGAGGTGTTGCAGCGTCCCCACCAAAGGGCCGTGGTCGCCCATGCGCAACAGCCGCACGTGCTGGCCGTGGGTCCGAGCCGCGCTCGCCGGCGTGGCGACGACCATCGGGATGGCCACGAAAGCAACGCACGCGAGTGCGAAGAGCGCCCATCGAGTCTGGTGTTTCATGCTGATTGACCCATCGTGCCCTGTGCCTCGTTCTAGGCCGGGGTTGCAAATGGGCGATGATCTGATCGTAAGGATTTGGCAAGCGACGAATTATGGTCGCCGTTTGCGTTTCGCCTGCCATGGCGAGGGCTGCAGGTTCCATTCTGCGCGGGGCCCCACCATCAGCGCGGCCGGCGCAGCCACGAGCAGGGTCAGCAGGCCAAACGCGACGAACGCCCAGCGCTCGGAGACCACCGTTGCCAGCGCGCCGCCGCAGATGGTGCCGGCGGCCTGCCCGGTGGCACTGAGCGCGATCAGGAACGAGATCACCCCGGCCCGCTCGCCCGGCTCCGTGTCGCGGACGACGCGCGTGCGGTTGAGCACCAGCGCGAACCCGTTGAACACGCCCATGAGCGTGAATCCCAGCGCCGCCAGCGCGATGGCGGGCGCGGCGCCGACGATCATCGCGCAGCCTCCGATCCCGGCCAGGGCCAGCGGGTAGGCGGCCCGCCCGAATCGGCGCGATCCGGCCACCAGGCTGCCCGCAACCAGGCCCAGCGCATCCAAGCCCAGCAGCAGGCCGACTACGGTCGGCGAGGCATGGAACGTCCCCCGCAGCAGCGGCACCTGCACCGCCAGCACCACGCCGATCACGAAGGTGGCGATCGTCCAGCCGATGGCGATCTGCAGCAGCACCGGCGAGCCATGGATGCGGGCCAGCGTGGTGCGCGCAAACCCTCTGGCCAAGCCGATCTCGGTCCGATCGGAAGCGGCCGGACGGCCGGCGCCTGCCAGCGCCCCGCAGCTGGAGACCAGGATCGCGGAGACCAGGAACGAGGCGCTGTTCAGGCCCAGCGCCAGGTCGGCGCCGACGGTGGCGACCAGGAAGCCGCCGACCAGCTCGCCCAGGAACGTCATCGTGTGGTCGACGGAGCCGAGCGCGCCGTTTGCGGCCTCGAGATCGTCGTCGGCCACCAGCATCGGCACGGCGGCCGTGGCCAACGGCCGGAACACGCCGACTCCGACCCCGCCCAGCGCGGCCAGTGCGACCACCGCCCACGGCGTCGAGATCAGCGCTAGCGCTGCGAACACCGCGGCGCTGCCGATGTCGCAGATCACCAGGCTGCGCCGCACGCGCAGCCGATTCAGCCGGTCTCCGACCAGGAACCCGATCAGCACCACCGGCGTGAACTCGGCGAACAGCAGCGCAGACACCCAGCCCGGTGAGCCGGTCATGTCGAACATCCGGATGGCCAGGGCGATCGCGGCCATCCAGGTGCCGAGCACGCTGATGGCGGTTGCCAGCCAGAACCGCCGGAACGCGCCTCCACCCGGGCCAACCAGCGCACGCATGAGCGATCTCGAGGTCGGGGAACTCACGGGGGCAGCATCCTACCGGCCGCCTCGGCGTGGGCCGCTATCCGATTTCGGCCGCGCACCGCGGCCCAGCGCCCGGCGTATGGCGCCTCGCAGCGGGCCCGAGCCCGCCCACCTTGTAGAATCCGGATCCCACCCGAATGGTCGAGCCGGTCTGGGCTCAACCATGCGGCAGGGGCGGTTAGCTCAGTTGGGAGAGCACCAGCTCGACAAGCTGGGGGTCACTGGTTCGAGCCCAGTACCGCCCATACCTCCGGAACCCGCTCCTCGAGCGGGATTCCGGCCATGCCGCCACGTTGACCAAAACACCCTCGCCGCGAAAATGCTCAGTAAATGCACGGTCCGAGCCGGTGCACGCCGGCGCCAAAACCGGACGCTCGCCGCCTACCTGCCGCCGGTTCCTACCTCGCCGCCGCATCCTGCGGCCGATACCTACCTCGCCGCCGCAGAATCGGCGAACGGCGCGGCAGATCGGCTAGCGTGGGTCGCGGCCCGATGCCCGACGAAGCGAAACCACCCGCCTCCAACCCCTCGACCTCCGCGCCAGTCGTTCGCCCGGACTCCAGCGTGCGTCGGACCGCCCGAATCGTTGGGGTCCTTGTCCTAGCGGGCTACTTGTATGGCGTCGGCAGCCTCATCGCGACGGGCATTGTCGACTCCGGTGAACGCGGCGACTCCACCGCGTTGTTCGTCGCCGGCATCGCGCTGATGCTGCTCAACTCCGCAATCGTGATCGGCATCGGTGTCCTGATGTTCCCGATCCTGCGAGCCCACAGCAAGGCCACTGCCGCGGGCTACCTGGGCACGCGGATCTTCGAGGGCGTCGTCCTGGCGCTCGGTGTCGTGAGCCTTATCGTCCTCACCAGCTCCGACGACGCCATCGACGCGAATGCCGCTTTCTACAACGTCGCCGAGGCCGGGCTCGGTATCGGAAGCCTCTTCTTCTGCGCTCTGCTCTTCCGCACCGGGCTAGTGCCGCGTTGGCTAGCTGCCTGGGGCTTCATCGGCTACGCATGCTTCGCCGTGGGCAACCTGTTGGAACTGTTCGGCGTCGCGGGCGCCGCGCTGGTCGGCTCCATCCCCGGTGGATTGTTCGAGTGGACGTTCGCCATCTGGCTGATCGCCCGCGGGTTCGCCTCCACTGCGACCGCGCGCGCGAGCACCTGACTGACGTGAGCGAGTAGGCGCGCCGGCGACCTCGAAGCAGGTGGCCGGGCGCGGTTCGGCCAGCCCGGAGCACGCCCACCTCGAGCACGGCCGCACCCGCAACCACCGGCCGGCGCTCATGCCCGCCGAGGCGCCGCCTACGCTGGACGCGACCCGCCGATGCACTCGCACCACGTCCTAGACCTACTCGCGCCGTATGCCGCCGGCTACGCCGCCTCAATCCTCGGCGCCCACGCGGCGATAACAGAAACCGACCCGTGGGCGTTCGGATGGGAAAGCTTGGTGGCGACCGCGACGTTCGCGCTCGCCCTGGTAACCGCCGGCCTAGCGTTTTTCACCTGGCGGATGATGCGAGCAACCCGCGACCTCGCCAACCGCAGCCGCCAAGACTCCCTCGCCCAACTCACGCCCTACGTCTCGCCAACTCCCGGCAGCATCGCCAAGCACGTCCCCGTCCGCGCAAAGATGCCGAGCGGCCAGCCAGCCGGCGACCTCACCATGAACGTCGCCAACCTCGGCAAAGGCCCGGCAATCGACGTGAAACTCGTAGCCCTCGCCGGCTGGAACGATGACGTCTCACAGCCAACCGACCTCGCAGCCAACGCTATGCCGTGGCCGCTTACCGTGCGCATCGAGATACCCATGAGTCGGCCCGTTGAATGCCGAATCCTGTACCGCGACCTAGCCGGCCGCGGCCATCAAACCCGCGTTGACCTGGAACCCACGCCCGGCGGAGCAATCACCATCACGAACACCGTATACGGGCCGCCGGAACGCATCGCCTAAGGGTCGGCGCCACAGTCGGGGGAGGCGAGGGGTAGGCGGGCAGGGGTAGCCGAGGGGGAGGGGGAGGCAGGGGTAGGCGGGATGCCGCCGCCTCCAGCCCGCCGGCGCCGGCCACGAACCCGGCGCCGGCGCGGACACAATCTAGGTGAACGTGTCCGCCGTTCAGGATTTGCGCGCGACGCCGACGTGCGGGCCGCCGGTCGCCTTCGTGTAGTCGTCGATGCGTGCAGGCCGCCCGGTGCGGGACACCAATGCCGTGACGTTGTGCCCCTCGGTGGACAACTTGTCGTCCGGAGAGGCGACCCGCGCGGCTGCCTCAGCCGGAACCGCCAGGAGCGTGGCAGACTCGTCGCCCTCGTAGCGCGCAAGCGCCGCAGCGTCGACGCCAATCAACGAGCGGACTTCGTCAACAACCGCGTCAAAGACCTCTTCCGGAGGAACGCCCCGGGCGACGAGGGCGGCGATCCTCCGCAGCGCAGCCTGCTCCGCCTCGACCTCCGCGAGATGCGCCTCCGCTTGTGTGCGCTCAGGGGACATGCGCCGACGCTCGTAACCACTCTAACGTCGGCGCGGTCCCCGCAGGGGCTCCGCGATCTCGCCGATACGCCCCTCGTCGACCGGCGTCAGGCTTGGGTCATGGCCACTGGCCAAGCTGTCGTCCGCGACCAGAACCGAGGTACACCATGACCAGCTTTCCCGTTCGCGATCAGGCGAACGATCATCTGCTCACCCCGAAGAACTGTGCGCTGCTCGTGATCGACTATCAGCCCGTTCAGGTCGGCTCGATCGCCTCGATGGACCGTCGCGATCTGGTGCTGAACATCGTGGCCGTCGCACGCACGGCGAAGCTCTACGGCGTGCCCGTCGTTCTCTCCACGGTGAACGTGAAAACGGGCGCGAACCAGCCGACCATCCATCAGCTGGCCGACGTGCTGGAGGGCATCGAAGCGATCGACCGGACGACGATCAACGCCTGGGAAGACGTTGAGTTCGTCGACGCCGTCAAGGCAACCGGCCGCAGGAAGCTGCTGATGACCGCGCTTTGGACAGAAGCCTGCCTCACCTTCCCGACGCTTGACGCTCTGGGAGAGGGGTACGAGGTCTACCCGATCGCGGATGCCGTTGGCGGCACCTCGCTCGAGGCACACCGAGCAGCATTCGAGCGCGTCGCCCAGGCGGGCGCCCAACCGGCCAGCTGGGTGCAGCTGCTCTGCGAACTGCAGCGCGACTGGTCGCGGAAGGAGACTGCGGGGCAATTCGCTGAGATTCTCTTCGCAGTCGAAGGGCATTAGGCAAGGGTGGCGAGCAGCCTCCCGGGCTGCCGAGCTTTGATGCTGTGCCGTTTGGCGCCGGGCAGCAGGGGCAGACGCAGGGCGGTTGGGGCGAGCGTGGGGCCGCCGCCGGCGGCCGCTTACTGCCGATCAGCAGTCGACGCGCGAGGCCTGGGCGCGATGGCGAGCGGAGTAGAGTCGCTGACCCCTTAAACGCCACCGAAATCGCACGCCAAGCGGGCAGCCCACCAACCCACCAGACGGGCCGGGGGGAGGGGTTCCGCCGGTGGGCTGGCTATACCGAATGGTAGTCCCGGGCACCAACCCGCCAGGGGGCTCGAATCACAAAGGCCGCTGCCGCCCTCCACCAGGGTGGAGCGCCGCTGCTACGGCGACTCCAGTGGCCACACTTCCACGACTCCGTGCGCCACGGCGCAGGGCGTGCCCGAGACACGAGCCACGGCTTTCTCGACGCTGGCCGCGTCGATGAGCGCGAACCCGGCGATCGGCAAATCCGACCTCAGGAATGCCCCGCCGGTGGTGTTTACTCCCGCGTCGTCGTGATTTCGCACCTGCACCGGGGCTCCTGCGATACCCATGACCGCGCCGTGGGCTTGGAGCCAGGCGTCGTGTTTGTGGGCCGCGTCCCGCACTCCCGCCGCGGTCTGGTCGTACCCCTTCTGATCTCCGTACCCGATCGTAACGAACTTGGCCATTCCGGTCCCTCCGATCTCATCGATGGGGTGACCCCGTACCCGCGCGGTGCGCCGACCAAACCACACCGGTTCTGCCCGCAGGAGCCGCAGATACAGTCTCGGCATGCCGATGATCACCCTCGCCTCGGGTCTAGCACTCTCGTGTGCGGATCGGGGGGACGGGTCGGGTCCGGTGGTGCTCCTGCTGGCCGGGCCGACCGACTCGTGGCGCTCCTACGAGCGCCTCTTCGACCTGCTCCCGCCGGACGTCCGCGTTATCGCCGTGTCCCAGCGCGGGCACGGCCAGGTCGGGCAAGCCGGAGACGGGGTACCGGGTCGAGGACTTCGCGGCGGATGTGGTGCCGTTGCTCAACGCGCTCGGCGTCGAGCGCGCTGTGCTGGCGGGCCACTCGGGTTCGTGTCTCGTCGCCCGGAGGGTGGCCCTCGATTCCCCCGATCGCGTTGCGGGGCTGCTGCTCGAGGCGTCTCCGATGACGCTGCGAGAGAACGCGCAGCTGCTTCGCTTTGTGCGGTCGGTCGTCTCGGAGCTGGATGATCCGATCAGCCCGGAGTTCGCACGGTTCTTCGTCGCCGACACGTCCTCACCGCGCGTCTCGGCTGACCTGGTCGACCTGCTCGTGGAGGAGATCCTCGCGGTCCCTGCACGCGTCTGGCAGCAGACGTTCGCCGGCCTCCTCGAGTACGACGACCGGATCGAGCTCCCGCTCATCGAGGCGCCGACGCTCCTGGTCTGGGGCGACGCCGACGCCCTCGTCCTGCGGAAGGCACAGGACGGGCTGGTTGGCTCGATCCCAGACGCCGACCTCGTTATCTACGCCGGTGTCGGGCACACTCCCCGCTGGGAAGACCCCGGGCGCTTCAGCAGCGACCTGGTGACGTTCGCACGCGCCGTCTGGCCCTAGTCACCTGACCGGTTTCTGTCGCTGCGCGGATCTCCGTGCGATGATGCCAGCCTCGTGGCTGAGGCGTCCGAAATCCGCGTGCTGGTGGTCGATGACCACGCGGCAACCCGGTCCGGCATCAAGGCGATCCTCGACTCCGAGATCGGCATCACCGTCGTCGGGGAGGCCACCAACGTGGAGTCGGCCGTGAGCATGGCCGACCGTCGCAAGCCGGATGTCGTGGTCATGGACCTGCAGCTGGACGGCGACATGGGCGGCGGCTTCGCGGCCACGCGCCGGGTGCTGGAGGCCGACCCGCAGGTGGGGGTGATGATGTTCACGGCGTTCGGCGAGCACCACCTGCTGACCGACGGCCTGGAGGCGGGCGCCCGCGGCTTCTTGGTCAAGGACGCCACCCCGGCCGAGATGGTGCGGGGCGTGCGGATCGTGGCCGAGGGCGGCGCCTATCTCGACCCCTCGCTCAGCGCCGACCTGCTGCGCGGCCGCGGGATCGGCCAGATCCCGGGCCTGTCCGCCCGTGAGCGCGAGATCCTCGCGATGCTGGCCGACGGCGAGTCGAACCGCGAGATCGCGGCCAAGCTATACCTCTCCACCGAGACCGTCCGCACCCACGTCCGCAACGCCATGCGCAAGCTCGACGCGGACACCCGCACGCAGGCGGTGGCGCTCGCGATCCGCCAGCGGCTGATCGGCTGAGCGCGCCGGCTCCTCGCCGACTGGCAGCTTTGGCGGCCAGGCGGTCGACTCAGGCGCCATGCTGACTACCATGTAATCAGGCGACCGGGAGATATCGGTGGGCAAGGCTTCACGAGTTCGCGACCAGCGCGACCGGCAGCAGAAACGACGGCAGCAGCGCAACGTGTGGCTGGCGACCGGCGGGGTGGTGCTGGCGATCATTGCGATGGCTGCGGTGCTGAACCGCCTGAACCAGGCGCCCGCCGCGCCCGGGCCGGCCAAGCCCACGGCCGCCGACCTGAACGCGCCCAAGTCGCTGCGCGTGGCGGCCGCGAAGGTCGGATTCCATCCCCAGCTGATCCCGGGCGTGGGGAAGATCGAGGACAAGAGCGCCTCCGACTCGCCCGCACCGAACAACACCACCCTGCTCAAGCCCGGCACCGTGGCGCCCGCGTTCTCGTTGAAGACGCCGGAGGGTGACACCGTCTCACTCAGCGACTACGCCGGAAAGGTGCTCCTGATCGAGTTCTTCGCCACGTCCTGCCCGCATTGCCAGGCCGAGGCGCCACACCTGCACGGCCTGTACAGCACGCTGGACACCTCCCGCGAGCAGATGCTCTCGATCAACGCCGACAGCGAGGGGGCGCCCAGCGTGTACGCGTTCCACCGCTACTTCGGGCTCCAGTACCCGGCCCTGCTCGACCTCGGCCCGCAGGTCGGCAGCTGGCACGCGCCCCAGAATCCCGGGCCGATTACCACCGCCTACCACATCCAGGGCTATCCCACCTTCTACGTGATCGCGCCGGACGGCACCGTGCACTGGGCATCCGACAACGAGCAGCCGACGGCCAAGCTGAAGCAGGAGCTGGACCAGGCGGCCGCTGGTGCGTAAAGGCGAGCTGCTGCCCTGGGTGGGGTTGGCGGTGAGGCTGACGGCGGCAGGCATCTGGCTGTTCGCCGGCATCACCAAGCTGGCCGATCTGGACGGGTTCCGGGCACAGGTCGATGCCTACCAGGTGCTGCCCCACGCCCTGGTGTCGCCATTCAGCTACGGCCTGCCCCTGGTCGAGGTCGCGATCGGCGGCTATCTGCTGGTGGGCGCGATGGTGCGGCCGACGGCGATCCTGGCCTGCGTGCTGATGGTGATCTTCCTGGTGGCCGAGGCCCAGGCCTGGGCGCGCGGGCTGTCGATCGACTGCGGCTGCTTCGGCACAACGGTGCAGACGCAGGTCGGGGCGGCCACCATCATGCGCGACATCGCGCTGGGGGTGCCGTCCGCGCTGATGGCCTGGCGGCCGGCCCGCAAGCTTTCGGTCGACGCCAGCCTGCTGGGGCGCGAGGACGCGTTCGCGCCAGCTGAGGCGCGGGCCTAGCTCAGGCGGCCCAGCGCTCGAATGCGCGGGTGAACGCGCCCAGCAGGGCCGCGTGCAGATCCTCGGGAGAGGCCAGCCGCAGGCGCCGGGCCCAGCGGCCGCGCTCGGCGGCGCGCTCGCCCAGCCAGGCGCTGTCGAGTGAGCGGGCGGTGGCGCGACCGGCCTCGGAACGAGCTTCGATCGCCGTGCGGATGCGGGGGCCCTCGGACGACCGCTGCTCCAGCCTGCGTAGGTCGCGGAGGCAGTCGCTGCAGGGACGGGTGACAACCGCGCCGTCGACTGGGCCCTCGCAGGCGCCGCAGACGGGGCAGCCGTATGCGGCCAGCCGCACGCGATGCGAAGCGGTGGTCGAGCCGTCGGCCAGCAGCACCCAGACGGTGCCTGCGCCCGCCTCCACCTCGGTGCCGCGCACGGCCACCGGGTCGCCGTCGTAGGGCCAGGTGCGAACGCGGTCGCCGGCCCGCAGGCCGGTGTGCTTGCAGACCGCGGCGGCGGGCGGTTCCGGATCCGGCTGTGAGGCTGGCTGAGCCGGCAGAGTGCGTCCGCCCATCGCGGGCTGCGGCCACTCGCGGCCGCTCGCGATCCACGCCTGCACCGTGTCCCGGGCGTCGTTCAGCGCGCGCGTCAGCACGGTTGCAGCCTCGCTGCGCTGCTCGGACACGGCGTGCAGATCTGGGTGCGCGCGCGTGACGCGGCGCTTCCAGGCCGCGGCGAGCTCGTCCGGATCGACCGGCGGCTGCAGCCCCAGCAGCCACAGTGCGCGGGCGCAGTCGGCGGTCCTCGGTGCTCGTCGTCTCATGCTCTCAGGGTAGCTCCCGCACCAGCACCAGCTCGTCGCGGATGGGGATGCCGTGCGCGCCCACCAGCGGGATCTGCGGCTTCATGCGACGGGACTCGTCGACCGCCCCCGGCCGCAGCTCGGTCAGCGCGAAGCCGCGGCGCTGGTAGAAGCGCAGCGCGTCCAGGTTGTCGTTCGTCGTGATCAGCCGTACCCGCCGGCAGCCGGCCGCGGCGGCCGCCTCGCACGCCGCCTCCAGCAGCGCCGTGCCGACGCCCTCGCCCTGGACGGCGGCGTCGATCGAGACCACCTCGCAGCCGTCTCCCTCGATTAGGTAGGTGACGATGCCGGCCACGGCGCCGTCCGCGGAGACGGCCGCGAAGCCGGGCAGGTCGTCCAGCCGGTGCAACCGCCCGCCTCCGGCCGCCACCGGCGCGCCCCAGCGCTCGGTCATGAAGCCGGTCAGCCATGACCGGTCGCTCGCCTCCAGGGGGCGTACGGCGACCGACATCTCAGATCGGCCAGTAGCGGCGCATCGATCCGCGGGCCGCGGCGATGCCGGCGTCGCCGCGGGCCTCGTCGTCGGGCAGATAGCCCATCGGGTCCTCCAGCAGCGGGCCGGTGGCGAGGACGCCCTCGAGCGTGGCGTGCATGCACAGGGCGGAGTAGGAGCGGCCGTAGCCGCCCTCCTGGATCAGCGCCAGCCGGCCGTCGCAGTGACGATCGGCCAGCTCCCGCGTCAGCTCCCCCAGCCGCCGGAACCCGTCCATGCTCACGCACTGGCGGCCGTTAGGGTCGAACTGGCTGGCATCCTGGCCGGCCGCGATCAGGATCAGACCCGGCCGGAAGTGATCGAGCACGGGGAACACCACCCGCTGCATCGCGGATGCGTATGCCGTGTCGCCGCTGCCGTACGCCAACTCGATGTTGACGTTGTACCCGGCGCCGGCGCCGATCCCGGCCTCGAGCGTCGATCCGGTCTGCGGGTGCGCCGGCCCCCAGGAGCCGTGCGGCATGTGCAGCGAGCAGCTGAGCACGTCGCCGCGATCGTAGAAGCACTCCTGGGTGCCGTTGCCGTGGTGGACGTCCCAGTCGATGATCGCCACCCGCTCGACCCCGCGCCGAAGCGCCGTCTCGGCCGCCAGCGCCGTGTTCGAGAACATGCAGTAGCCGTCGGTGCGGGCCGGCTGCGCATGGTGGCCGGGCGGGCGCACCAGCGCGTAGCTCTTGAGGCAGTCCCCGTCCAGCACCGCCTCCACCGCGGCGATCGCGGTACCGGCCGACGACAGCGCCGCGGGCCAGGTGCCGGCCGAGACGACCGTGTGGCCTCCCAGCAGCCCGCCGCCGGCTTCGCAGAACTCGCGCACCTGCTCCACGTAGGCGGGGTCGTGCAGCATCTTCAGCTCGGGGATCGTGGCGTGGCGGCCGTCACGCCACGCCAGCCGTGGGGCAATCGGCCCCTCGCGCAGGCAGGAGCGGATGTTCCGGATCCGCACGTCGTTTTCGGGGTGCAGCTCCGACACCTCGATCAGCGGCGAGGGCGGGCTCTCGAACACACCGGAGCCCGTATCGTGCAGCAGCGCGTCGTCATGCCAGAAAACGTGCAGTTCGGGGTCGGTCATCGGCGGGCGCGACATTACCCGGTCGCCGGCACCTCTGCACAGCCAGCCCCGGGACTACCATCATCGGTCCATGGTCCGCGTTGCCACAGCACTGCTGGCGCCGATCTCGGTGGCCGCGGCGCGCATCCGCCGCCGGCCCCAGCGCGGCCTGCTCGCGGCTCTCGGCATCGCCGCCGCGACCGCCATGCTGGCCGCGACCATCGTCGGCGGACGGGTCTCGTCGGAACTGAGCGTGCAGCGCGCCCTGGCTGGGGTGCCTGTCGACCAGCGGGCCATGCGGGTGCTGTGGAGCGGCGCGCCGGCGGGCGGCTACCGGGCGGTCGACCCGCCCGCGACCCGGGCGCTCGCCCAGCTGGCACCCGGCCCGGCCGTGCGCACGGTGCTCTACCGGGAGACGCGCTTCGAGAACAGCCGCATCGCCGTGGTCACGGGCGTCGACGACATCGGCAGGTGGGTGACGCTGACTAGCGGCCGGCTGCCCCGCAGCTGCACGCACAGCCGCTGCGAGGTGGTGCAGGTGGCGGGCGCGTCGATGCCGGTCGCCGCCGCCGGGCCCACGCGCCTGGTGCGGGTCGGCACCGGCCGGCTCACGTCGGCGCTGCCGTTTGGGTCGCTCACCGACCTCGGCGTCAGCGCGGGCCACCGCACCCCGCCGGCCACGCTGGTGTCGGGCGACGTGGAGCAGGTCTCGCAGCTGCCCGGGCTGGCACCGATCTACCGCACGTACTCCTGGACGCGCCCGATCGATCCCGGCCGGGTGCACAGCTGGGACATCGGCTCGCTGCTGGGACGCGAGGCGCGCGCGCTGACCGGCCTCAGCTCCAGCTTCAGCCAGTGGAGCATTTCGGCCCCCGACCAGGCGCTGATCGACGCCACGGACCGCAGCGACACGGCGGGAGCGCGGCTCACGCTGGTCGGCGGCGAGGTAGCCACGCTGCTGCTGGCGTTCGTGGTGCTGGCCGCGAACGCGCTGCGCGGCGACGCGGTCGCGGAGCGGCGGCGGCTGGAGCGCAGGGGCGCGCGCCGCGGGCAGGTCTGGCTGTTCGCGCTGGCCGAGGGCGGCTGGATCGCCATGCTGGGTGTGGTGGCGGGCGCCCTGGCCGGGATCGTGATCGGCGTGGCCGTGTGCAACTCCGCCGGCCTGCCTCCCGGCGCGGTGCTGTCGCACTCGCTGCTGACCGGGCAGGCGTTGCTGCTCGGCCTGGCGGCGCTGGTGGTGTCGGTGCTGCTGGTCGTCGTGGTGCTGCTCCTGCCCGACGGGCCGACCCGCTACGGCGGCGTGCTGGCCGACGCGGTGGCCGTGGCCGGCCTGGCGGCGCTGACGCTGGCCGCGGCGCGGGGGGCCACCAGCATCGGCGCCACCACGGTCACCCGCTCCGACCCCCTGCTGCCGCTGCTGCCGCTGCTGGTGGCGCTGGTGGCCGGCGTGGCGGTGGCGCGGCTGCTGGGCCCGGCCATGCGGTTGCTGGAGCGGCGCGTGCGCGGCGCCTCAGCGGCGGTGCGGATCGCGGTCGTGTCGGTGGCGCGGGAGCCGCTGCCCGCGGCCATTGCCGCGGCGTTCCTAGCCGTGGCGCTCGGACTCGGCTTCTTCGCCACCGCCTACGGCCAGACGCTGCGCACCGGCCAGAGCGACCAGGCCGACTTCGCGGTGCCCGCCGACGTCACGCTGGCGGAGGGCCCGCAGCTGGTGCGGCCTCTGGATGCCGCCTCCCTTGAGCAGTACCAGCGGCTCGCCGGCGGCACCGTCGCCATGCCGGTGTTGCGGCTGAGTGCCACGGCCGCCGCGACCGGGACCCGGCCGGTCGACATGACCGCGCTGGCGCTGCCGGCGCAGGACATCCCCGCACTGCGCTGGCGCAGCGACACGTCAACCGTCAGCCAGGCCACCCTGGCGCGGCGCCTGACCCCGGCGGGCGACGTGTCGATGCGCGGTCCGCTGCTGAACGGGTCGGGCCTGCTGCGGCTCCCGGTGGACGTGACCGGCTCCGCCGTGACCACAGCGCTGGTGCTGCAGACCGATCGCCAGTCCTTCGTGAGCCTGCCTCTGGGCGTCGCCCGAGTGGGCCACTCGCAGCTGCAGCGACGCCTGCCGGCGCGCCTCGCGGGGTCGCGGCTGGTGGCGATCTCGATCGATCGCACGGCCGCCGACTCCAAGATCGCGATCCATCAGCAGGGCGAGGGCGGGGCGGTCTCCGGCATCAAGGGCAGCGCGCTGCTCGGCCCGCTGACGCTGGGCGCTGCGAGGGTCACCGGCTGGTCCGGGTGGATCGGCCGCGGCGGGCTGGTGGCGGGCGGCTCCGGCGCGCCGATGCGGTTCGTGATCACGGGCGCCACGCACCCGCTGCTGCGGCCCGTCCAGCCCAGCGACGGCCGGCCGGTGCCGGTGATGGTGAGCCCCGACCTGGCCCGCGCCGCCGTCGGCGGCCTGGTGCGCCTGACGTTTGCCGGCATCAGCGTGCCCGGGCGCGTGGTGGCCGTGGGACGGCGCTTTCCCACCGTAACGGGCAGCTTCGCGGCGGCCGACGAGACGCTGCTGGCGACCGCGCTCAACGCCGACGATCCGGGCTCGGCGGTGCCGTCGGAGATGTGGCTGCGAGCCCGCAACCCCGACCGGGTGGCCGCACTCAACGCCCAGGTCACGCGGCCACCCTACGACAGCATGACGCGCAGCTCCCACGCCGTCACGCTCGCGAACCTGCGCAGCGACCCGCTCTCGCGCGGCATCCGGCTGGTGCTGGAGGGCGCCGCCGTGCTGGCGCTGCTGCTCTCGCTGGCGGCGCTGCTGCTGTCGGTGGCCGCTGCCGTGCGCGACGACCGGGCGGCGCTGTTCGACCTGGAGGCGCAGGGCGTGGGGCCGCCCACGCTGCGCAGCCAGCTGCGGCTGCGCGCGGCGATCGTGACCGCCGTGGGGCTGGTCGTGGCAGTGGTGATCGGGGTGGCGCTGTCGACGGCCACGGTCGGGCTGGTGCAGGTGACCGCGTCCGCCACGGTTCCGGTGCCGCCGCTGGAGCGGCACCTGGCCTGGCCGGTGGTGCTGGCGGGGCTGGTTGGCTTCCTGCTGCTGTCGGCGATGGCGGTGGCGCTCTCGACCAGGGCCGCGTTCTCGGGCGACCTGCCGCGGCGGGCCACGGGGGAGGCGCCGTGAGCCGGGCGATCGACGTCCGCGACGTGTTTCGCATCCACCGCACGGCGGAGGGCGATGCCGCAGCGCTGCAGGGGCTGACGCTGTCGGTGGAGGAGGGGGAGATCGTCGTCGTGCTGGGGCCGAGCGGAGCCGGCAAGAGCACGCTGCTGAGAATTCTGGCCGCGCTGGAGCCGCTGTCGGCGGGCACCGCGAACGTCTACGGGCTGGACATCGGCAGCCTGCGCGGTCGCGCCGCCGCCGACTATCGCGCCCGCCGGCTGGGCATGATCGACCAGCACTACACGCGCGCGCTGCCGCCCGACCTGCGCTGCGAGGAGATCATCGGGCTGCAGCTGGCGCTGCGCGGCGAGCAGCGGTCGCAGCGGCACGACCGTGCCGCCGAGCTGCTTGCCGCGGTCGGCCTCGGGCGCGCCGCGACGATGCTGCCCGGCCAGCTCTCGGGTGGCGAGCAGCAGCGGGTGGCGGTGTGCGCGGCGCTCGCGCACCGGCCGCAGCTGCTGCTGGCCGACGAGCCTTCCGGTGAGCTCGACCGCCGAAACGGCGACATCGTCTACGAGCTGATCCGGGGGCTGGTGCGCGACCAGGGCACGACGGCGGTGATCGTCAGCCACGACCACGGCGCCACCCGGATCGCCGACCGCACCGTCCGTATCCGCGACGGCCGGCTGAGCGAGGAGTGGCGCGACGGCCGGGCGATGCTGGTGGTCGGGCACGGCGGCTGGGTGCACCTGCCGGAGCACCTCCGTGCCGGCCTCGGCATCACCTCGCACGTGCAGGCCGACCAGGAGGGTGACGGCGTGGTGCTGCGGCCCGCCCCGGGCACATTCGTGCCGCAGGAGCAGCCTGCGCCGCCGCCGGCCGTGACCGCGGGATCAGAGCCCGTGGCGGCCCTGCGGCAGGTGACGAAGGCGTTCGGCACGCGGTCGCTGTTCGCCGGGTACGACGCCGAGTTTCGCCGCGGCGCGATGACCGCAGTGATCGGCCGGTCGGGCTCCGGGAAGAGCACCATGCTGGCGATGCTGGCCGGCCTGGAGCGGCCCGATTCCGGGGAGGTGCTGGTGCTGGGTCAGCCGCTCTCACGGCTGGATCGCGACGGCCTGGCCGGACTGCGGCGCTCAAGCGTCGCCTACGTCGGCCAGGAGCCCGGGCTGGTCGGGTTCCTCAGCGCCGAGGAGAACGTCACCTTCACGCTCGGCCTGCGCGGAGTCACCGGTGCCGCCGCCCTCGATCGTGCCCGCGAATCGCTGTCACGGGTGGGTCTGGGCCCGCGCAGCGACCAGCGCGCCGCCCGGCTCTCGGCCGGCGAACGTCAACGGCTGGCGATCGCCCGTGCGCTGGCCGCGGGTGCCGACCTGCTGCTGGTGGACGAGCCGACGTCCCGGCTCGACCAGGCCAACGCCGAGTCGGTGGCGGCGCTGCTGGCAGACGCGGCGGCCAGCAGGTCGCTGGCGGTGGTCTGCGCCACCCACGACCCGCTGCTGATCGAGTGCGCCGGGGTGGAGATGCGCCTCGACGATGAGCCGTCGGCGGCCGAGGCATCCGTGCCCGGTGCGGGCGCCGTCGTAGACTGATGTGGCGGCGCCTGCGGGCCGGTGGGCGTTGATGTCGGTACCATTCACCGGATCGCCTTGGCACGTACCTGGATGAGATCGTCAGCCGTCGCGCCACTGCTCGTGGCGCTGCTGGCGCTTGCCGCGAGCGGCTGCGGCCAGGGCGGCGCCGACGCGGCCACCACCAGCAAGCCGAAGTGCCCGGCGGCTCTGAAGCTCGGCTGGCAGACGCTGGCCAACCGCATCGACACCGACGTCTACTGCCCGGCCTGGCTGCCCAACCCGCTGGTGGGGAAGATCGACAAGGGCGAGGCCGGGGCGGCCGACAACGCCGTCCTGTCGGTGTCGAAGGACAAGAGCTACCTGGCCAGCTGGATCTGGGTCGAGGCCCAGACCGGCGAGGTGCACGTGATCCTGCGCGCCTATCCCGGCCGCACCACCATCCCGACCTGCGTGCTGACCGAGGCCGGCTCGGGCAAGCAGGTCAAGCACCGCGTGCCGTGCTTCGCCGACCCACACGGAACCGTCCACGCCGGGCCGATCACGGCGACCCTGTACACGGTCAACCAGGGCGCCGACCAGTGGCACCTCGTCTACGCCTGGCGCCACGCCGGATCCCTGTACACGGCCAGCCAGCACGTCGCCGCTCCGCTCACCTACGACACCGTCAACGCCGACCTGCGGCGGATCCTGACGCACCTGGTCGTGGTCAAGCCGGCCGCCTGACGTGGAGCTGACACGCAGGCAGCTGCTGGCCGGCGTCGGCGCGACCACGCTGGCCGCGGCCGGGATCTACGAGCTGGCCGAGCGCGCCGGCCGCGCACCCAGCCGGCCCGTGGTCAGGGCGCGGCCGCCCGAGCAGCACGTGCTGGGCGGGCTGCGGGTCGTCACGGACAACGACGTCGAGGTGGTGGTGCCGCCGCTGCACCATGAGATCGTCACGTTCCGGCTGCCCGCCGGCGGCCCCGCCGACCTGCGCGACGCGCAGCGGCGGCTGGCACAGACGCTGGCAGGACTCGACCAGGACTACCCGTCCAGCCCCGCCGGTCTGGGCGTGACCGTGGGGTGGGGGCTGCCGTACTTCAGGGGCCCGGTGGCGGCGCCGGCGCGTGACCACGTCCCGGTCGATCGCCGCGCCTCCCAGGCGGCCGGGCACCCGGTCTCGGTGCTGCTGGACGCGATCCGCTTCCCGAGCGATACGAACGGCGTGCTGCTCGAGCAGAACGACGCGGTGCTGCTGCTGCGCAGCGACAACCCGGCGCACATCCACGACGCCCACGAGCGGCTGGTCGGAACCCTCGACGTATGGCGGCCGACCAGCATCCGCCGCGGCTTCCTGGGCGGCGGCTTCGACGGCGGCGAGGCGCTGCCGCACAAGCTGGCGGCTGCAGCCGGCGTCCCGGGTGCCGACCTGATCCCGGAGCAGGCCGAGCTGTTCCTGGGATTCACGTCCACGCAGAAGGCGTCGCTGGGGCCCGAGCGGATCGCGAACATCGAGACGCTGGGCTACTCGGACGGCGGCCCCGGCGGCTACTTCCGGCAGGGCACCACGATGCACGTCTCGCACATCTTCGAGGACCTGGAATCCTGGTTCCTGACCTTCGATCGCGGCCAGCGGGCTGCCACCGTGTTCGGCCCGGCGCGGAACGTGCCCGAGGGGACGCTGACCGTCAGCCAGGGCAAGGACGACGTGCCGACCGTGGCCGCGATCCGCAAGGATGCCTCAAAGTTCGCGCGCATCGGCCACAGCCCCGCCATCCAGCAGACCTCGCGGCTGGCGGCGGACGTGGTCGGGAGCGACGGCACCACCTATGCGAAGGGCACGGCGGTGCCGATCCGCGCCGACTTCAACACGCTCGACAACCCGTTCTACTGGAGCGCCGACCCGGGCCGCGACAGTCTCAGCCCCGAGGCCCGGGCCGGCCTGCACTTCGTCGTGTTCAACCCCACCAGCGACGACTTTCACCGAAACCGGCTGGCCATGGACGGGGTGCTGCCGGGCGGCCGGCGGCTGCCGCTGGCACCGCGCGACCCCGGCCAGGGGTTCAACTCGGTGCTGACGACCACGCACAGGCAGAGCTTCCTGGTGCCGCCGCGGCGGCATCGGGCGTTCCCGCTGGTCGAGTTCCTGTCGCAGTAGTTCGCTCGCGAGAGTCAGGCAGCTGAGGCTTGCACCGGCACCAGCCCCTTCACGATCCGGGCCACGGTCGCCTTCGCCGTGGCCGCCGTGTAAGGGTCGATCACGTGCAGGCTGACCACGTAGGTGTTGCCGCCGCCGCGGAAGACCGCGGCGATGTGCCCGGTGCTGGAGCCGCGGTTTCGCGTGTACCACGTGACCCTGTGACCTCCCAGCGTCTCGGTGCCGTCACGTCCGCCGTAGCAGGGCACCCCGCCGCACCGGTGCGGCCACGTGCCGGGGGCATAGCCCTCGAACACGATGTGGATCAGCTGGCTGAAGTCGTCGGAGCGCCAGACGAAGTGCAGCTGCCAGAAGCGGCCCGGCGATGCGGCCGTGTTCAGGTCGCCCCCGATCACGCCGTCGATGTAGATGGGAAGCCATGTGGGACAGAACACAGTCATGTGCACGCGGTTCGCCCACCGGTGCCAACCGGCGGCGCGAACCGACGGGCAGCTCGCGGATGCCGTATGGTCGCTTGAAACGGTGTCTGCGCGGCTGCTTCCACAAGCCGCGGTGGCGAGAACCAGTGCCACGGCCAGGAGCACCGTCTTCAGTTTTGCTGTTCGCAATGTGTCGTCCGAATCGCCCGTCAGGCTTGTGCTACGTGTTTAGGAATGGTAAATACCACAGTCGCCAAACGGCGCCCGGGTGCCAGACCGGCCCGGCACAAACTCCCGACGATGGAGGAACGTGATGGGGAAGGTTCGAATCCGAGCCATACCGATCGTTGCAGTCCTTGCGCTTGCAGTAGCTGCCGGCTGCGGAAGCAGCAGCAGCAGCTCCAGCGGCGGTGGTGGCGGGAATGCGGGCGCCCCAGTCAACATCTCCACCTGCCACGCGCCTGTGGGCAAGGGGCAGTTCACGATCGTGTCCGACCTGCCGCGGCAGGGCTCCAACAAGATCCAGACCGACCAGATGGTGGAGGCCATCCAGATGGTGCTGGCCCAGAATCACTACAAGGCCGGGAAGTACACGCTCCAGTACCAGGATTGCGATGACTCGACGGCACAGGCCGGAGCGTACGACCCGGCGACGTGCACCTCGAACGCGAACGCCTACATTCGCGATCCCAGCGTGATCGGCGACCTCGGCACGCTGAACTCGCCCTGCGCCAAGCTCCAGATCCCGGTCCTGAACCGGGTCGGCATGATCGAGATCAGCGGCGCCAACACCAACCTCGGCATCACTCAGCCGAGCGGCGAGCCCGGCGAGCCCGAGAAGTACTACCCCAGCGGCATCCGCAACTACGCGCGCGTGGTCGCGGTTGACAACTCGCAGGGCGCGGTGGACGCAACGCTGGCGCAGAAGCTGGGCGCCAAGAGCGTATACGTGCTCGACGACAAGGAGTCCTACGGTGTCGGCGTGGCCGACTTCTTCCAGAAAGCGGCGACGCAGCTGGGCCTGAAGATTGCCGGCCGCGACTCGTGGGATCCCAAGGCGCCCAACTACCAGGCGCTGATGCAGAAGATCAAGGCCACCAACCCGGACGCGATCTTCCTGGGCGGCCTGATCTGCTCGAACGGCGGCCAGCTGATCAAGGACAAGGTCGCGGTGCTGGGAGCGAACACCGGCGTCAAGCTGATCGCGCCTGACGGCTTCTTCATCAGCTCGACGCTGACCGGCCAGGGTTCGGCCGGAGCGGCGGGTCAGGGCATGTACGTCAGCAACGCGGGCGTCCCGGCAGACAAGCTGGTCGGTGCCGGCAAGACGTTCATCGACCAGTTCAAGGCCAAGTACGGCGTCACCACGGTGCAGCCGTACACGGCCTATGCGGCGCAGACCGCACAGGTGCTGCTGAACGCGATCGCCGCATCTGACGGCACGCGGGCGTCGGTTACCAAGAACGTGTTCGGGATGAAGATCACCAACGGCATCCTGGGGACGTTCCAGATCGGGAATACGGGCGACATCATCGGTCAGCAGCAGTTCACGATCGGTCTTGGCAACTCGAAGACCGGGGAGTTCGACACCTACCAGGTCGTCAATCCAGACCCGGCGCTGGTGGCGAAGATCACCGGCAGCGGCGGCTGATCGACAAAGAGAGAGGGAGCGCCGTCATGGCAACCGACACGCACACCGCGCGACGGCCTGTCCTGGCGGCGCTCCCTCGTATCACCGGGCTGCTGAACCGGGCGGTCACGATCTCGCTGCTGGCCCTGCTCGTGTTCTGGCTGGCAGTGAACCTCGTTCACGGGCCCGGTCAGTTCGGGGCGGTGATGCTGATCGGCCTCACGAACGGCGCCCTGTACGCGTTGATCGCGCTCGGCTACACGCTCGTGTACGGGATCATCGAGCTGATCAACTTCGCCCACGGCGACGTGTTCATGTGGGGCACGATGATCACGGTCACGATCGCGGGCACCAGGATGGGGTTGGACGGCTCTCAGTCGGGCATCGTCACGTTCTTCGGAGTGCTGGCGGCGATGCTGGGCGCGATGGTGTTCTGCGGCATCCTCAACCCGACCATCGAACGGGTGGCGCTGCGACGGCTGCGGGATGCGCCGCGGCTGGCGCCGCTGATCACCACGCTCGGCATCTCCTACATCCTCAGCAACGCGGCCCAGTTCTTCTATGGGCCCAACTACACCGGCGTGGGCGCGATCCTGCCCAGCAACATCCTGTTCCTGGACTGGCCGGCCAAGTCGCTGATCGTGATCCTGGCCACCATCCCGTTGCTGCTGGCGCTCACCTACGTGGTGCGGCGAACCAGTCAAGGCCGGGCGATGCGAGCGGTCGCCCAGGACATGGACGCCGCCCGCATGATGGGCGTCGACGTCGACCGCACGATCACGTTCACGTTCGCGCTCGCAGGCATCCTGGCCGGCGCGGGCGGCACGTTGTACGTGCTCGAGATCACGACCACCCGCTATGACCTCGGGCAGATCGGGCTGCTGGCCTTCACCGCCGCCGTGCTGGGCGGCATCGGCAACCTCACAGGTGCCACGCTGGGCGCGCTCATCATCGGGTTGATCCAGGCGTTCAACGAGGGGCTGTCCTGGCACGCTCCGGGTGAGCAGTGGACGACCTCGATCGTGTTCTCGATCCTGATTCTGATCCTCGTGTTCCGCCCGCAGGGAATCCTGGGACAGCCTGAGGCCGACAGAGCATGATCGAGAAGCTGCCGATCCCGCGCTGGGCGCGGCGGGCGATCATCCCGATCATCGTCGTGCCGCTGGTGGTGCTCTACCCCGAGTACTACACCTCGCTCGGCACCAGCCAGCTGATCCCGACGCTCAGCACCGCTGTCACGATGACCGTGTTCGTGTGCATGGCCGTGGGCCTGAACATGGTGGTCGGCTATGCCGGCCTGCTCGACCTGGGCTACGTGGCCTTCTACGCGATCGGCAGCTACGTGGCGGGCTGGTTCGCCTCCACCCAGTTTGCCAGCCACAGCATCGTGTTCGGCGCTGTCGGCGTGCAGTCCAACGCGATCGGCATTCACATCTCGCTCTGGCTGCTGCTGCCGTTGGCGGCGGCGATGGCCGCTGCGGCGGGCGTGGTGATCGGCCTGCCAACACTGCGTCTGCGCGGCGACTACCTGGCGCTGGTGACGCTCGGCTTCGGCGAGATCATCCCTCAGATCGTGCGCAACGGCGACAATATGTTCGGAACCGGCTTCAACCTCACCAACGGCGTGGCCGGCATCGCACCGATCGATCCGATGGGGTTCCGGTACCTGCACGGGGTGTTCCCGTTCCTGCCCGACAACTTCCTGCTCACGCCCAACCTGGACATCTGGTTCTACCGCGTGGGACTGGTGCTGGTGGCGATCACGGTGTTCTGCTCGATCCGGCTGCGCGACTCGCGGCTGGGGCGGGCGTGGGTTGCGCTTCGGGAGGACGAGATCGCCGCTGCTGCGATGGGCGTGCCGCTGATGCAGGTCAAGACCTGGGCCTACGCCTCGGGCGCCTTCTTCGGCGGCGCGGCGGGATGCTTCTACGGCGTCTACCAGGGAGGCGCCATCCCCGACAACTTCAAGCTCTACATCTCCACGCTGTTGCTGGCGATGGTGATCCTGGGCGGCATGGGCAACGTCTGGGGCGTCTGTCTGGGCGCCGCCATCCTGTCCTATCTGAACCAGCAGGGGCTGGGCGCGATCGGCAACACCATCAACTCCAACTTCGGCACCAACATCGAGATCACCAAGTACGAGGCCGGCCTGTTCGGGCTGCTGATCGTGCTGATGATGCTGTTCCGCCCGCAGGGGTTGATACCAAGCGCCAGACGCAAGGCCGAGTTCGACGTGGTCAAGGAGGAGCACGAGGCCACCGGCGTGGTGGTCGGATGACCACCGAGGCGGCAGAGGTACCGGCACCCGCCGGGCCGAAGGGCGCCGCGATCCTGGAGACGCGTGCCGCGCGCAAGGAGTTCGGCGGCCTGGTCGCCTGCAGCGACATCGACTTCGTGGTGCCCGAGCGGTCGATCGTGAGCCTGATCGGCCCCAACGGCGCCGGCAAGACCACGTTCTTCAACATGCTGACCGGGGCCTACAAGCCGACCGGCGGCGAGATCCTGTTTGCCGGCCGCGAAGTGGGCGGCCTGCCGCCGCACAGGATCACCAAGCTGGGCGTCGGCCGCACCTTTCAGAACATCCGGCTGTTCCAGACCATGACGTCGGTCGAGAACGTGCTGGTGGGCATGCACTGCCGTCTGAAGGGCGGCCTCGTCCGCAGCATCCTGCGCACCCCCGGCGTCAGGCGCGAGGAGCGCGACGCGCTGGTGCGGGCGCGCGAGCTGCTGCGCTACTGCGGCCTCTCCGAGCGCGTCGACGACGAGTACTCGATGAACCTGTCCTACGGCGATCAGCGCCGGCTGGAGGTGGCGCGCGCACTCGGCAGCGAGCCAACGCTGCTGCTGCTGGACGAGCCGACGGCCGGCATGAACCCGCAGGAGTCGGCCGACTTCACCAGGTTCGTGTCGCGGCTGCGGGACGAGCGCGGCCTCACGATCCTGCTGATCGAGCACGACATGAAGGTCGTGATGGGCGTGTCCGAGCGGATCACGGTGCTCGACCACGGCGAGAAGATCGCCGAAGGGTCGCCTGCCGAGATCCAGGCCAATGACCGCGTGATCGAGGCGTATCTGGGCAGCGGCGCAGCCGGCACCGCCGGAGCCGGAAACGGGGCGTCCGCGTGAGCGCCGAGGCGCCACCGGCGCCAAGTGCGAACCCGCCGGCGCTGCTCGAGCTGGACAAGGTGCGGACGTTCTACGGCCGCATCGAGGCCGTCAAGGGCCTCTCGATCACCGTCAACGAGGGCGAGATCGTGACCCTGATCGGCGCCAACGGCGCGGGCAAGTCGACCACGCTGCGCTCGATCCAGGGTCTCACGAAGCCCAAGGCCGGCACCATCCGCTTCGCCGGCAAGGAGATCCAGAACGCACCGCCGCACGAGATCGTGAAGATGGGGATCGCCCACTCGCCCGAAGGACGGCGCCTGTTCCCGCGTATGAGCGTGCGCGAGAACCTGGAGATGGGGGCGTTCAACCGCACCGACCGGGACGGCATCGAGCAGGACGTCGAGCATGTCTACTCGCTGTTCCCGCGCCTCAGCGAGCGGCGCGGCCAGCAGGCGGGGACGCTCTCGGGTGGCGAGCAGCAGATGTGCTCGATCGGCCGGGCGCTGATGTCGCGGCCCAAGCTGCTGCTGCTCGACGAGCCGTCGATGGGCCTGGCGCCGATCCTGGTCGACAAGATCTTCGAGATCATCCAGGAGATCAACCGCGAGGGCACTACCATCCTGCTGGTGGAGCAGAACGCGCTGATCGCCCTCGGCATCGCCAGCCGTGGCTACGTGCTGGAGACCGGCAAGGTGACGCTGTCGGACAGGGCCGATGCGCTGGCGACGAACGACGAGGTGCGAAAGGCGTACCTGGGCATCAGCTGAGGCGCCGTGCGGATCGCGGTGCCACTGATCACGGTGCTGGGGGCGCTGGTGGTGCTGGTGGCGGCACCGACCCGGTCGACGGTGGCGGGGCCGGCCGCGGCGCCGGGGCCGCATCCGGCCGACATCCACCCGCCGCCGCTGCGCAGCAGGGACATGATGCGGCAGGCCGGTGGCGTGGTGTGGCTGATCGGCAGGGGGTGCGTGCTGGAGCGGGTGACGATGAGCACGCTGACCGTCAAGCAGTCCGGGGCGCGAGCGTGCCGGGCGTGGCCCTCGCCGGACGGCGCGGTGGTGTTGGCGCAGGGCCGACGGCGCGCCCCCATCGTCCTGCTGAGCGGCTCGTCGATGCGGGAGCTGCAGCGGACGACGGTGCGCGGCCGGGTGGACGGGGTGACCTGGTCGGCTGACTCACAGTACGCGGCGGCGTGTACGTCCGATCGCCGCCACGGGATCAGGATCCAGCTCCTGGCCGCGCCGTTCCGCAGGAGCGCGACGGTCGGCTACCACTGCACCACCGCGTTCACCCCGGCCGGGACGACGCTCACCTCCGACGGACACGCCGTCTATGAGAACGGCGGCCGGCTACGGCTCGGAACCACGCTGGAGACCGCCGCCGGACGGCCCCGGCACGGGTATGCGGTGACCGCGCTGACGGCCACGTCGTCGCTCTTGGCCGTGGCGGTGGCGCCGGTCGATCCCACCGACCCCAACTCCCTGTTCGCGATCGTGGTGCTGAACCGCGAGACCGGCAGCACCAGCATCTTCCGCACGACCCTGCCGTCGTTCGACCTGGCCGTGGCACCCGACGGCAGCGCGTTCCGGTACGGGCAGGGGCGCGGTCGTGAGGTGCTGCAGTCGCTGCAGCCGGGCGGCGTACCGGCAGGCACCCCGCCGATCGCCCACTCCTACGCCTGGTCTCCCGGCGGACGCTACCTGGCGGTGTCGCTGCACGATCAGGTGAAGGTGTTCGACCGGCGCAGCGGAGCGACCGGCTCGATCCCGGCGGCCGACCCGCGGTCGCTGACGTGGACGCCGTGAACGGGGCCGCCGTGCCGGGTCGGACGGCTGCGGTAGGCTCCCGGGCGATGAACGACCCGCAGCCGCAGCCCAGCCAGGTCTACAACTGGCAGACCGCGATCGGCGTTGCCACACTGGGCACGCTCGCGGCGGTCGGACTGATAGTGCTGTTCACCTACCTGGTGGACTGGATCGGCGACTTCTGGTCGCAGGTCGTCTACTTCGTGGCCGTCTTCGGGGGGATCGTTGCGCTTGCGTCTCCGCAGCCGCGCCAAGGATGAGGCCGACCCCAGACGGCTCACGCAGGGCGGCCCGCCGATCACGCCCGCCGGGCTGCCGGGGCCGTTCGTCGTCACCCAGGCGCTGGGCGTGCTTGCGATCGCGATGCTGGCGGTCGGGTTCGCCGTCGGTGGAAACCGCGGTACCACCTGGGTGTTCGCCGGCATGGTGCTTGGCCTGGTGGGGCTGGTCGGGCTGCTGTTCTGGGTGGCGGGCCTGCGCGCGCGCCGCGGCTGAGCTTCGCCGGGCATCACGGACATGGAGCCAGCACCCGCCGACAACCTCGTTCGCGCCGCCGGCGCCGTGCTGGTCGACGGCGAGCGCATCGCCCTCGTGCACCGCCCCCGCTACGACGACTGGACGCTGCCCAAGGGCAAGCACGAGCCGGGCGAGGACGACATCGCCGCAGCGCTGCGCGAGGTGCAGGAGGAGACCGGCTTCCACGGCAGGATCGAGCGCGACCTGGGCGTCATCCGCTACACGGTCGAGAAGCACGGCGCCGTCTTGCCCAAGGTCGTGCGCTACTACGCGATGCGGGTCGGGGCGGGCGTATTCGAGCCCAACGACGAGGTCGACGAACTGCGCTGGGTGACCCGCGAGCAGGCGGCGCAGCTGCTCACCTACGAGCGCGACCGCGAGGTGCTGGCCAGGTGGTGAAGAAAAACACCGCTGTTTGCGGAAATGGGGGTTGCCGGGGTGTCACCGCTGCTCTAGTTTCCCCTCTGCGCCGCCCAGGGCAGCCGAGTAGGTTGAACCCAGACGGAGGGACTGTAGAGGTGACTCGAAGGTCCGTTTGGCTGGTGGACAAAAGGCAAGCCGGGGCGGCGAATCTCTGGTCCGGGTCACGGTCTACGATCAGCCCATGCCACGAGTCCTGATCGCCGAAGACGACCACGTGATCGCCAACGCCATGGCGACGCACCTGCGCCGCGCGGGCATGGACGTCGAGGTGGCCGAGGACGGCGACCGTGCGATCGCGAAGCTCCGCTACGAACGCCCCGACGTGGCCGTGCTCGACCTGATGCTGCCCGGCACCGACGGCTGGCGGATCACCGAGACGCTGCGCGCGGAGGGCATCGAGACGCCGATCGTGATCGTCAGCGCGCGCGGATCCGAGCACGATAAGGTGCACGCGCTCGGCATCGGCGGCGACGACTACCTGAGCAAGCCGTTCGGCATGCGCGAGCTGGTCGCGCGGGTGGAGGCGGTGCTGCGCCGTGCGGGCATGAAGGCGGCGGCCGGCTCCGAGACGATCGTGGCCGAGGGTCTGGTGATCGATCCCGATCTGCACGCCGCCATCCTGGAGGGGGCGGACGTGGGGCTGACGCCGACCGAGTTCCGCCTGCTCTACGTGCTGGCCGGCGAGCGCGGCCGCGCGCTGTCGCGTGACCAGCTGCAGCAACGGGTGTGGGGCATCCCGCACCGCCACCGTGACCGCACCGTCGACGTCTGCGTGCGCAAGCTGCGCGACAAGATCGACCGGCGCGCGGCCGGCCACACGTACATCCAGACCCACTACGGAGTCGGCTACAGGTTCGATGCGGTGCCCAAACCGGGCGTCTGACCGGCGTCGGCGGCCCCGGTGGCAGGCACCACCGCGGGCGCGGGCAGGGTCACCCGCACCGTGGTGCCCTGGCCCTCGACGCTCTCCATCACCGCTCGCCCGCCGTGAGCCTCGGCGATGTGCTTGACGATCGCCAGCCCCAGGCCCGTGCCCGGACCGGCACGCGACCCCTCGACACGGTGGAAGCGCTCGAACACCCGCGACAGGTGCTCGGCGGGTACGCCCGCGCCGGTGTCGGCGATCGACAGCTCGACCGCCCCCGTCAGGCCGAGGGCGGTGACGTCGATGTCGGCGCCCTCGCCGGCATGGCGGATCGCGTTCTCCAGCAGGTTGTCCAGGATCACGTCCACCAGCCGTCGCGGAACGGCCGTGACGATTCCCGCGGCGGTGATGCCCGGCCAGCCGTAGACCGGCCGCCTGCGCGGCGTCGGCATGTCGCTCCAGGCAGTCCTCGACCGCCTCCGTAACGTCGGCCGGCTCGCCGCCGGTTACCCCCTCGACCTCCAGCCGGGCCAGCAGCATCATGTCCTCGATCAGCTCCCGCATCGCGTCGATCTCGTCGCGCATCTGATCCATGGTCTGCTCGCGCTCGGCCTCGTCCAGCGGCAGCGACAGCGTGTCGACCAGCGCCAGCATCCGTGCCAGCGGGGTGCGCAGCTCGTGCGACACGCCGGCCGAGAACAGCCGCCGCGCATCCCGGTAGTCGGCCTCGGCGCTTTCGTCGGCCAGCACCACGACGCAGCAGCGCGTGCCGCGGTCGGGGTAGGTGCGCAGGTGCGCGTGGAAGCGCCGTCGCTCCGGCTGGTAGACGGTCACGTCGAACGGGCGCGGCGGCCGGCCGGCGAGCGCATCGTGGACGGCCGTGGCGATCTCCTGGACGGCGGCGGTGGCGCCCACCTCGAGGTCGGGGATAGCCTGCCGCGTGGCCCTGTTGGCGCGCACCAGGCGCGCGCCCGCGTCGAACAGCATCACGGGCGTGGGGGATGCCTCCATGATGGCGTCTCGCAGCGCCAGCGCTGCGTCCAGCGAGGGGCGGTCGGTGCGGCCCTCGGTGGCCGCCCGCGCCGCGGCCTCCAGATCGCCGCGGCGGCCGAGCAGCGCCAGCGCCCGTCGCCGCTGGCGCTCCCGATGCACGAGCGTGGCGACCGCCACCACGAGCAGCAGCACAAGCACGATCGCGAGGTCCTGCATGCGGTCAGCCTAACAGCGCCGGTCGATATGCTCTCCGTCCATGCGCATCAAACTGCCCGACGGGACCGATCTGGAGCTGGAGGACGGCGCAACCGGCCTGGATGCGGCCAACGCGATCGGGCCGCGGCTGGCACAGGCCGCCGTCGCCGTGGGCGTCGGAGACGAGCTGCGCGACCTGCGGCTGCCGCTGGCCGAGGGCGACCACGTGCGCATCCTGCGGCTCGCGATGCGGAGGCGCTGCCGGTGCTGCGCCACTCGACGGCGCACGTGATGGCCGAGGCGGTGCTGCACCTGTGGCCCGACGCCAAGGTGGCGATCGGCCCCGCGATCGACGACGGCTTCTACTACGACTTCCAGTTCCCCGAGCCGATCTCGGCGGACGACCTCGCGCGGATCGAGCACGAGATGCGCCGGATCCTCGCCCACGAGCACCCCTTCGTGCGCACCGACGGCGTGGACAAGGCCGAGATCCTGGCGCGCTTCGAGGCGGAGGCGAGCCGTACAAGGTCGAGCTGGCCGGCGACCTGCCGGACGGCGAGATCACCCTCTACACGCAGGACGGCTTCGACGACCTGTGCCGCGGCCCGCACCTGCAGACGACGAAGCCGATCAAGGCCTTCAAGCTGCTGTCGCTGGCCGGCGCCTACTGGCGCGGCGACTCCGACAACCCGATGCTGACCCGCATCTACGGCACCGCCTTCTTCGACCAGGCGGCGCTCGACGAGCACCTGGAGCGCATCGAGGAGGCACGCCTCCGCGACCACCGCCGGCTGGGCCGCGAGCTCGACCTGTTCCACTTCTCGGATGAGTCGCCGGGCTCGCCGTTCTGGCATCCGCGCGGGATGGTGATCTGGAACGAGCTGACCACGCTGTGGCGCGAACTGAACCGGGAGCGCGGCTACCAGGAGGTGCGGACGCCGATCCTGTACAACGCGGAGCTCTGGAAGCGCTCCGGCCACTGGGAGAACTACCGCGAGAACATGTACTTCACCGAGGTCGAGGCGGGCGAGTTCGGCATCAAGCCGATGAACTGCCCGGGCCACGTCGAGATCTTCGGCGACGAGCGCCGCACCTACCGCGACCTGCCGCTGCGCCTGGCCGAGCAGGGGCTGGTGCACCGCAACGAGCCCTCCGGCACGCTGCACGGCCTGATGCGCGTGCGGCACATCACGCAGGACGACGCCCACATCTTCTGCACCCACGAGCAGATCGAGGACGAGGTGATCGGCTGCCTGGACCTCGCGCAGGCGATCTACGAGATGTTCCAGCTCGACCTCCGGATCGAGCTGTCGACGCGGCCGGAGAAGCGGATCGGCGCGGACGAGCTCTGGGATCGCGGCCGAGGCGGCGCTGCACGGCGGCGCTCGAGCGGGCCGGGGTGGAGTACCAGCTGAACGAGGGCGACGGCGCGTTCTACGGGCCCAAGATCGACCTGCACATGACCGACTCGATCGGCCGCTCCTGGCAGATGGGCACGATCCAGCTCGACTTCTGGATGCCGGAGCGGTTCGACATCACCTACACCGGCGAGGACAACGCCGAGCACAGGCCGGTGATGATCCACCGCGCGCTGTTCGGCTCGTTCGAGCGCTTCATCGGCATCCTGATCGAGCACTACGCGGGCGCGTTCCCGCTCTGGCTGGCGCCGGTGCAGGCGCTGGTGATCCCGGTCGCGGACCGCCACAACGACTACGCCGATGAGGTGGTGGCCGAGCTGAACGACGGCCGGCCTGCGCGCCGAGGCGGACACGCGCGGCGAGTCGGTGGGGAAGAAGATCGCCGAGGCCGAGCGGCAGAAGATGCCGCGGATCCTGGTCGTCGGCGACCGCGAGGCGGAGTCCGGCCAGGTCTCGGTGCGGCGCCGCGGCGAGGGCGACGCGGGCGCGCAGCCGCTGGCCGAACTGCGCGGCGAGCTGCTCGCGCTCAGCGCCGAGCGCGCGCCGAGCTAGTCTTGCCCGTCCCGCTGGCGCCGCAGGTCGACCACGAAACGGGCGCGGTCGCCGCGGTAGACGTCGCGGGCGTACTCCACCGGCCGGTCGGCGCCGTCGTACGCGGTGCGCGTCACCAGGATCGCCGGGGCGCCCGGCCGCGTGGCCAGGTGACGGGCCTCGTCCTGCTCACACGCGGTCGGCTCGATCGTCTCGTGGGCACGCACCGGATCGACACCGTAGCGGCTCCGCATCAGGTCGTAGAGCGAGCTCTGAGCCAGGTTGTGGCGGTTGAAGTCGGGGAACAGGCGGGCCGGGACGTGCGACTCCTCGACCAGCAGGGGTTCTCCGTTTCCGAAGCGCACACGGCGAACCATCCAGCTGGCCTCGCCGTCCGGCAGCTCCAGCGCGACGCCCGCGTCCGAGCCGTCCTGCCCGGACAGCCTGACCGCCAGGACGCGCCCGCTCGGCTCGATGCCCAGCGCCCGCATCTGCTCGGTGAAGCCTGCGAACCATTGCAGCGTGTGCTCCACCCGTGCGGCGGCGACGTAGGTGCCCGATCCGGGTCGCCGGTAGACGAGGCCGCGCCGCACCAGCAACTCGACCGCCTGGCGGGCTGTCATCCGAGACAGGCCGTGGCGCTCGGCGATCATCCGCTCCGACGGTACACGGTGTCCAGGCGGTAGCTCGCCGGATGCGATCTCGGCGGCCAGCTGGTCGGCAACCTGCCGGTACATGGGTGCGTTTCGGGTGGCATGCGAACCCATCGCCCGATCTATACCACGGCCTGCGGCGACCAACACATGCGCCGGAGCGGGCGGCTATGGTGGGCGTGTGAGCGCAGCGCCGCAGCCGGATCCCGAGCCCGGCGCGGCCACCGCATGGTGGCCGCGGCTCGTCCCCGGCCTGGCCACGATCGTGGTGGCCGCGACCGCGGCGGTGCTGGTGGCCGTCGCGCTGCTGGAGCCGCCAGGCTGGGTGCTTGCCGTGCTCTGCCTGCTGGCGGCGCTGGCCCTTGGAGCAGCGGCTGCCGTGTGGCGCAGCCTGACGCTGGCCGTGCTGGCGGCCGTGCTGGCGATCACATCGGCGGTCGGAGCATCCGGGCTTGCGCTGGGGGCGCGCGCGGACGCCTCCGGCGGCACCGCCTACGACTTCCCGCTCGTGGTCGGCCTGCCACTGCCCCAGGCGAAGGCGCTGTTTCAGCGTCACGGCCCGGTAAGGTTCGTGATCCACCGGGCGCCCTACGGCACCCGCGGCACGGTGCTGCGAGCGACCGGCTACGCGCCGGATGGCAGCTACAGCCCCGGTTCGACGATCACGCTGCTGGTGGGCAGCCGCTCGCCGAAGGCGGCGTCCTCCTCCGCGGGGTGACCACGACCACCACCCGCAGGGTTGACTGGCCCGCTGCGGATGGAGACAATCGGCGGATCCGTGAGACGTCTACCGCAGTGCCAGAGCTCCCAGATGATTGATCGATATCTCCGTGATGTCCAAGGCGCAAGGCATCGCCTTGCGCCGGTCGGGAGTGATCTGCGATCACGCAGATCACAACCGGGCGAGAACCGAGTCTCGCGCAGGTGCAAGTCGCATGCGACTTGCACCGGTCATGAGCGATCTGCGATCACGCAGATCGCGAATGGCAGGAAGCGTCAATATCAAGAATATTGGCGCGACCGAGGACGCCGCGAGGCGACGGTTCGCAGCCGTAGCCACCCAGGCCGTATCCGATCTCCAACCTCTTGCAGCTGCCAGGCTCGCGAGAGATATCGATCAATCATCTGATGCCGGGCCAGACTCAGTCGCGAACGCTCGAGCTGCTGCGCGTCGCCGGGACGCACCGTGAGGTGGGCGCGCAGATCGGCGCCGCTTGCTCCGGTGCGATCCGCCGGCGCTGCGACGCCTTGGGCGATGCGACCGTCGCGGCCGCGCAGCCGTACCTCGAGGTGACGCGGCGGGAGCTGCCATGGCTGGTCGAGGAGCTGGACGGCGTGGCCGACGCGGCCGGCGTCGATCGCGGCGCGCTGTTCGCGGCCGGAATCGAGGAGCTCGACCACGCGCCGGCTCCCGATCCGGCCCGAGGCTGTTCCGACCTGGTGGCGTGCGCGCCCGCCAGCGCCGACGGCGGCGTCTGGGTGGCCCACACGAACGACCTGTCCGCATCGGCAGAGCAGGATCTGATCGCCATCGAGTGGCGTGTGCCCGGCGATCCGGTCGTCCTGACCGTTGGCATCGGGCCGTGGATCAGCGTGGGATTCAACTCGGCCGGTCTGTCGCTGACCGGCAACGAGGTCGCACCGAACGACAACCGGCCCGGCATACCGCGCCTGCTGCACGTGCGGGACATCGTGCGCCGACGCACGCTCGACGATGCGGTGGCCGCCGCGCTGCATCCCGCCCGCGCGTCGTCCTACAACACCGTGCTGGCGCACGCCGGCGGGGGCGTCGTCTCGGTCGAGGGATCGGCCACCGATGCCGAGCTGATCCGGCCGGATGCACGCGGCACCCTGGCCCACACCAACCACTACGTGAGCGACCGGATGCTGCCGTACGAGGGCGACGTTGACTATGCAGCCCGCTCGGACGTCCGGTATCGTCGCGCGCTCTCATGGCTTGCGGAGGGCACCATAACGGCCGCGACGCTGCGCGCGGCGATCAGCGACCACCGGGACGCACCCGACTCGATCTGCCGCCATCCCGGGCCCGGCTCACAGACGAAGACTGTCTTTTGGTGCATCGCTGACGTCACAAGGAGAGAGATCACCTTCGGACGCGGGAATCCCTGCGACTCCGAGCACCAGCACTATGCCTTCGACTGAGCACACACACCGGTACGCCGAGCTGACCTGGCCAGAGGTGGCCGAGCGCGTCGCGGACGACCCGGTGTGCGTGATCCCGGTGGCCACGCTGGAGGACCACGGCTACCACCTGCCGATCGACACGGACGCGGTGATCGCCGAGGCGCTGGCCGAGCGGGCGGTGCTGTCGCGGCCCGAGCAGAGCCTGCTGCTGCCCACGGTCACGCACGGCTACACGCCGCACCACATGGACTTCCCGGGGTCGATCACGATCGAATGGAAGCGGTTCGTCGAGTACCTGGTGGATATCGGCAAGAGCCTGATCCACCACGGCTTCCGCCGCATCCTGTTCGTGAACGGGCACGGCTCGAACGTGCCGTTGGTCGACATGGCCGCGCGGCTGCTGATGTTGGAGCGGCGCGACGTGATCGCGGCCACGTTCTGGTACCTGTCGACGCCCGAGTCGGCCGAGCTGCTGGCGCGCACACGCGACTCCGACCAGCCCGGCGGCATGGCCCACGCCTGCGAGCTCGAGACGTCGCTGTACCTGGCGATCCACCCCGAGCGGGTGCAGATGGACAAGGCGGTGCGGGAGATCCCCGACTGGGACTCCGACACCGTGTGGATGGACTGGAACGACGGCCCGCTTTCGATCAAGGGCCAGTGGAGTGGATGGACGGAGTCCGGAGTGATCGGCGACGCCACCGTCGCCACCGCCGAGAAGGGTCGGATCTGGCTCGACCAGGCGGTGTCGGAGGTGGCGTCCCACATCGACGAGCTGGCCGCTCGCAGTCCGCGGCCGGGCAGAGATCATCATCAGGGCGCCGAGCCGGCCCTTGGAACCCGGGAGGGAACACTATGAGTTCACGAAGGATGCTCGCTGCGGCCGTGCTGGCCGCCGTGCTACTGGCCGCAGGATGCGGAGGCAGCAGCGGTTCGTCCGGAAGCAGTGGAAGCGTCAAGCAGGGTGGCGTGTTCACGATCGGCACGACCAACTACATCGACACGCTGAACCCGTTCAACTACATCGAGGCCGAGGCCGTCACAGCCTATCTCGAGGTGTACCCCGAGCTGGTGCAGCTGGCGCCCAACCTGACCACCTACGAGGGCAGCTACGCCACCAAGTGGACGCACAGCGCCGACTTCAAGACCTACACCTACACGCTGCACTCCGGCGCCAAGTGGTCGGACGGCAAGCCGCTGACCTCGGCCGACGTGGCGTGGACGGCCAACACCATCGTCAAGTACCAGAGCGATGCGGCGGCCGTGCTGGCGAACTCTGTCGCCCACGTCACCACGGTGGACGCGCCCAACCCGACCACGGTCGTGTTCCACTACGACGCGCCGGTCGACCCGAATCTGGTGCTGGCGAACATCTCGGCCCTGTTCATCTTGCCGCAGCACATCTGGGGCTGCGCACACGGGCAACAACGGCAAGGACCTGAAGGACTTCCGGCCCGAGAACAGCCTGCCGCTGGTGTCGGGTGGCCCCTTCCAGATCACCAAGTACGAGAAGAAGGGCACCACGGTGTTCAAGCCCAACCCGGGCTGGTGGGGCCCCAAGCCGCACGTGGAGGCGGTCGGTCTCGTCTATTACACGAACTCCGACTCGATGATCGCCGACCTCAAGTCGGGCCAGATCTCGGCCGTCGATCAGGTGCCGTACACCGCGGTGAATGCGCTCAAGCAGTCCGGCGGACTGGACGATCACGCCGTATAAGTACGGCGAGTTCACGAACATTACCTGGAATTCGAACCCGCGTAAGCCGCAGAACCGCGAGCTGCTCGATCCGCAAGTGAAGAAGGCGATGTCCATGTGCGTCGACCGTCAGCAGATCATCGACGTGATCTACGACGGGCAGGCAACACTCGCCAACCAGAGCGTGATCGGCCCGTTCGGCATCAACTGGCAGAGCCCCGACGACCAGAAGCTCGAGTACAACTGCGACCAGGCCAACGCCATGCTCGACCAGCTCGGGTACAAGCGGGGAGCCGACGGCACCCGCGTGGCACCGGCCACGACCGGCAAGTACGCCCAGCCGGCGCACCCGATGCAGTACCAGATCATGGTGCCGGGCAGCCTCGACTTCAACGGCAGCCGCGAGTTCTCGATCGTCCAGGACGGCTGGTCGAAGCTTGGCATCAAGGTCACCCAGCAGGCCGGCGGCGACTCCGCGCAGGCCTACGCGATCGAGACCGACGACAACTGCGACGCGGCCAAGTCGACCGGATACGCCAAGTTCGACATCGCCCTATGGGACTGGTTCTCGTACACGGATCCCGACTTCCAGCTGTCGGTCGCGACCAAGGGCCAGTGGTGCTCCTGGAGCGACACCGGCTATGACAACCCGTCATACGATCAGATGTACAAGCAGTCAGGCACCTTGGCGGGTGACCAGCGCCTGGCGCTCGTGCAGAAGATGGACAAGCTGCTCTCCGACGAGTGGATCTATACGTTCCTCGTGAACGAGAAGGCCATCTCGGCGTCGCAGCCGAACTGGGGCGGGTACCACCCCGAGCTGAACGGCTACAACTACGGCTACATGACAGAGCCCTACCAGAAGTAGACGGCGCGCCGAGCGGGGCGCGGAACGAAAGAGGAACGAGTGGAAGGACGAGCCGACTATGTGGTGAAGCGAACCCTGTTCGCGCTGCTCACCGTGTTCGTGGCCGTCACGATCAACTTCCTGCTGTTCCGCGCCCTGCCCGGCGATGCCGTGTCGGGGCTGCGCTGCCAGCACTGCACGCTGCAGTTCAAGGCCGCGCTGCGCCACGATCTCGGCCTGGACAAGTCCCTGTGGGAGCAGTACAAGATCTACCTCAAGCAGCTGGCCCACGGGAACCTCGGCCTCTCGGACGTCTCCCATCAGCCCGTGCGCGGCCTGCTCTGGGACCCGCTCAAGAACACGCTTCTGATGCTGACGCTGGGCACCGTCTTTTCGATCGTCTTCGGCCTACTGACGGGGGTGGTCGCCGCCTGGCGACGAGGCACGTGGGTGGACAAGGGGTCGCTGTGGACGAGCCTGGCCTTCTACTCGATGCCGACCCAGTGGCTGGGGCTGATGATCGTCTACTTCGTGGCCGACCGGATAGGGTTGCCGCATGGCGGCATCCAGAGCCCCGACCTCGGTATCCTGGGCAACCCCTCCACGTACGACTACTGGAAGGACCGGCTCGAACACATGATCCTGCCGGCCTTGACGCTGGGACTGGTGCTCTACGGCGAGTACACGCTGATCGTGCGCTCGGCGATGCTGGAGACGCTGGGCGAGGACTACGTGCTGACGGCCCGGGCCAAGGGCCTCAGCAACTTCGCGATCGTGCGCAAGCACGGCCTGCGAAACGCGATGCTGCCGATCGTCACGCTGATCGCGCTGTCGCTCGGGTTCATCGTCGGCGGCGCGATCACCGTCGAGTACGTGTTCGACTACCCGGGCATCGGCCTCGCGATCGTCGATGCGATCGACAAACGCGACTATACGTTCCTGCAGGGTGCGTTCCTACTGCTGACGATCTCGGTGATCCTGTTCAACTTCCTGGCTGACCTGCTGTACTTCAAGCTCGATCCACGGGTGACGACATGACGATCGACCATCCGCTTCCGGCTGCGCCGGAACAGCTCGGGGAGCTGTCCGCCGAGGGCTTGGGCGAGCGCCGCACGCCGGGCTTCATGCGCTCTGCGATCCTCACTCAGCCGGCGGCGCTGGTCGGCCTCGGCGTGGTGTTCTTCTTCGTGTTCATCGCGATCTTCGGCTCCTACCTGGAGCCCTACTCGATCCACGAGAAGACCGGCCCGGTCTACGCACCGCCCAGCTCCGCCCACTGGCTGGGCACCGACGACGGCGGCGTGGACATGCTCTCGCTGCTGATCGCGGGCACCCGCGTGTCGATGGAGGTCGGGTTCGCTGCGGCCCTCGTGGCGATGCTGATCGGCGGCGCGGTGGGCGTGGTCTCGGGGTTCGTCGGCGGCGTCATCGACGTGGTGCTGATGCGGATCACGGACATCTTCCTGGTCATCCCCGACATCCCGCTGATGATCGTGATGGCCGCGATCTTCGGGCGCAGCCTCAAGAACATCATCATCATCATCGGCATCATCTACTGGACGAGCACCGCCCGGCTGATCCGTGCGCAGGTGAAGAGCGTGCGCGAGCGGGTGTACGTGAAGCGGGCGCGATCGCTGGGGGCGACCAACAACCGGCTGGTGTTCAAGCACGTGCTGCCGCAGGTGGCGCCGCTTTTGATCGCCAACACGGTGCTGATGGTGGCGCTGGCGGTGTTCGCGGAGACGTACATCACCTTCCTCGGTCTGGGCGATCCCAGCGCCATCTCCTGGGGCCGGCTGATCGAGAACGCGTTCCTCGGCAACGCCGTGCTGAACAACGCCTGGTGGGCGATCGTGCCGCCGGGCGTGTGCGTGACGATCGTGATCCTGGCCTGCACCATGGTCGGCCAGTCGATGGAGGACGCGCTCAACCCGCGCCTCAAGGTCGGCCACCTGTCGGTGCGGCGGTTCCGGCTGCGGCCGCTGGGCGGAAGGCTCGACTCGGAGTGAGTCGTCGCGAGCCGCTCCTCTCGGTCCAGGACCTGCATGTCTGGTTCGACCTCTCCGCCGGCACCGAGCTGCACGCCGTCCAGGGCGTCAGCTTCGACCTGCGGCCGGGCGAACGGTTGGGGCTGGTGGGCGAGTCCGGGATGCGGCAAGACCACCACCATCCTGGCGATGATGGGGCTGCTGCCGTCCAGCGCCTCCGTCGGCGGCAGCGTCTTCCTGGACGGCGAGAACATCATGGCCCAGGGCGAGGACACCGTCAGCCCGCACCGCTGGAAGGACATCGCGATGGTGTTCCAGGGGGCGATGAACGCCTTCAACCCGGTAAAGACGATCAGCAGTCAGATCGTGGAGCCGATGGAGCTGCACGGCACCGCCACCGGCAAGGCCGCGCGCGGGCAGACGCGGGAGCTGCTGGAGCTGGTCGGCATCTCCGGCGACCGTGCCGACAACTACCCGCACGAGTTCTCGGGCGGCATGCGGCAGCGGGCCGCGATCGCGCTGGCGCTGGCCTGCGAGCCGAAAGTGCTGCTGGCCGACGAGCCGACGACGGCGCTGGACGTGATGGTGCAGGCGCAGATCCTTGAGCTGCTGGTGCGGCTGACCCGCGACCTCGGTCTCTCGATGATCCTGGTCACGCACGACCTGCCGGTGGTGGCGCAGGTCTGCGACCGGGCGGCGGTGATGTACGCCGGCGAGATCGTCGAGATGGGCGTCATGTCGAGCATCTACCATGACCCCCGGCACCCCTACACCCGCATGCTGTTCGGGGCCACGCCCGACCTGCTCGGGGACGCCGAGGTGGTCTCGATCCCGGGGGCGCCGCCGCGGCTCGACCGCGAGATCGCGGGCTGCCCGTTCGCTCCCCGCTGCGACTCGGCCTTTGCGCCGTGCGCCACGGTCGCACCGCGCCGGCTGGAGACGTCGCCCGGCCACGAGGCGGTCTGCCATCTCAACGACCACCTGGTCGCGAAGGAGCCGGCATGAGCACCACGGCCGAGCCCCGGCCGCTGCTCGAGGTCGACGACCTGGTCACGCGCTACCCGGTGTCACGCGGCGTGGTGGCGACGCTGAAGCGGGAGCCGCGGCTGCAGGTGCATGCGGTGGAGGGCGTCAGCTTCTCGGTCGGCCCCGGCGAGATGGTGGCGCTGGTGGGCGAGTCCGGCTGCGGCAAGACCAGCACGGCGCAGACGGTGATCAGGATGGTCGATAACCAGGGCGGATCGATCAGGTTTGACGGGCGCGACATCACCGGCATGTCGGCGGGCGGCATGCGCCCGCTGCGGCGGGAGATCCAGATGATCTACCAGGATCCGTACGAGTCGCTCGACCCGCGCTTCCGGGTGCGCGACACGATCGAGGAACCGCTGCTCGTGCACAAGCTGGGCGGCTCGTCGAAGGAGCGGGAGCAGAAGGTGCTGGAGGCGCTGAAGCGTGCCGGGCTGACGCCGCCCGACCTGTTCATCGACCGCTTCCCGCACGAGCTGTCCGGCGGACAGCGGCAGCGGGTCGCGATCGCCGCGAGCCTGGTGCTCGACCCGAAGCTGCTGGTTGCCGACGAGCCGGTCTCGATGCTGGACGTGTCGGTGCGGGCCGGCATCCTGTCGCTGCTGGACGGGCTGCGCAGGGAGGGCATGGGCATCCTCATGATCACGCACGACCTGTCGACGGCCGCCCACTTCGCGGACCGGATCGCGGTCATGTACCTGGGGCGGATCGTGGAGGAGGGGCCGGCCCAGGAGGTCGTGCGCAACCCGCAGCATCCCTACACGCGCGCGCTTATCTCGGTGGTGCCGAAGCGCGACCCGAACGAGCAGACTGTGCCGCAGATCCTGACGGGGGAGACCCCGAACCCGGTGCACGTGCCGTCAGGCTGCAGGTTCCACCCGCGCTGCCCCGTGGCCGAGGAGGCGTGCCGTACGATCGACCCGAGCCTGCAGCGGCCGAACGGCGCGAACGTGCCCGAGCACCGGGCAGCGTGCATCGTGACGGCGCCCGGACCGTCGGCCGACGAGGTGGGGCCGGACGGGCGCAGCGCCGGGCAGCTTGCCGCCGCCGCGCTGGGGCCGGCGGCGCTGGAGCTGAGCGGCTGGTGGCGCCGGGTGTGGGCGCTCGTGATCGACGCCGCGGTAACGCTGGCAGGCGGAGTCGCGCTGGGAGGCGTGCTGGCGCTGGTGCCGGGGAGCCTCGGCGGCTCCGTGTTCTCGTTGCGGCTGGGCATCGGCGTGGTGCTGTTCTCGGCGCTCTACTTCACCATCGCTCACGGCAGCACCGGGCAGACGCTCGGAAAGCGCGCGCTCGGGATCGCGGTGCGCGATGTGCACGGGAGCGGGCCGATCGGCTATCCCCGGGCCTTCGTCCGCTGGCTGGCGTTCGCCGTGTTCACGCTGCTGGCCGTCGTGCTGATCGTCGACCTGCTGTTCCCGCTGTGGGATGACCGGCATCAGGCAGTGCACGACAAGGTCGCCTCCTCGTCCGTGTTCCAGGTCTAACCGCCCGGGCGCGTGATCGCCGATCTGCACCTCGACGCGCTGCTCGACGTGCTCGAGCGGCGCGAGCTGGGCGACGACGACGCGTTCGCGCAGCGGCACCTGCCGATGCTGGAGGCGGCCGGGGTGCGGGTGCAGGTGCTGCCGGCCTTCGTGGACGACAGGCACCTGCCGGAGTCGGCGCTGCGGGTCACGATCCAGCAGCTGGACGCGGCCCGGCGCGAGGCCGACCGCTCGGACGGCAGGCTGCGCATCGTGGAGGGGACGGTCGACCTGCGCGAGGCGATCGCCGGCGGCGCCATCGCGGGCATCCTGTCGCTCGAGGGCGTGGAGGCGCTGGGGCGGGACCCGGGCATGATCCGCATCCTGCACAGGCTGGGTGTACGGATGGCCGGTCTGACGTGGAACAGGGCGAACGCGTTCGCCGACGGGCTGGCCGAGCAGACAGGAGCCGGCATCACCGGGCTCGGGTTCGAGCTGCTGGACGAGATGGGGCAGCTGGGGATGGCGCTCGACCTGTCGCACCTGAGCCCGCGCGGATGCGAGCTGGCGCTGGAGCGTTACGGAGGCCCGGTGCTGGCGTCGCATGCCAACGCGGCAGCGGTGTTCGCAAACCCCCGCAACCTTGCCGACGACGTGCTGGCGGGCGTGGGCGAGCGGGCAGGGGTGGTGGGCCTGTGCGCCATTCCGGCGTTCGTGGGACCGGGCGATCCGGCCCAGCGTCTGGCTGAGCATCACCACCACATCGCGGCCGTGGCCGGCGCCGACGCGGTGGCGTTCGGGGCCGACTTCTGCGGCTTCTTCGGAGACGGGATCGACCCCCCGCTGCTGCCGGAGCAGCCGACCGATGTGGACACGATGCTTGCGCGCCAGGCGGAGCCGCCGCGGGAGACGTTCTATGCCGACGTGCTGTCGGCGACCGGCCAGCCGGACGACGGCGCGCTGGCCTGGGGCAACGCCGTCCGGTTCCTGGAGGGCGTGCTGGCGTGAGCGCCGCGGAGCTGATCGAGAGCTATCGCCGGCGCGAGCGCTCGCCGGTGGAGGTGGCGCGTGATGCGCTCGACCGGATCGAGCGAGTGCAGCCGCGGGTGAACGCGTTCGTGACGGTCACCGGCGAGCTGGCGCTGGAGCAGGCGGCCGCAGCCGAGCGGGCGTACGCAGATGGGACGGCGGGGCCCCTGGCGGGTATTCCCATCACGATCAAGGACCTGCTGGACGTGGCCGGCGTGCGTACTACTGGTGGATCGCTCCTGTCGGAGCGGCACGTGGCGGAGGCAGACGCGCCGTTCGTGGCGGTGGTGCGGGCGGCCGGCGCGGTGATCCTGGGCAAGACGGCGACGCCCGAGGCCGGGTGGAAGGGCGAGACGACAAGCCGGGTGCACGGCTCCACCGAGAACCCGTGGCGGGCCGGCGCCTCGGCCGGAGGATCGAGCGGCGGCGCGGCGGCCGCGGCGGCGCTGATGCCGGACGTGCTGCACCAGGGCGGTGACGGCGCCGGGTCGATCCGCATGCCCGCGTCGATCTGCGGCGTGTTCGGGCTGAAGCCGACGTGGGGTCTGGTGCCGACCGATCCGGTCAACTCGGGGCTGTCGGTGCAGGGGCCGATCACGCGGGGCGTGGCCGATGCCGCGCTGCTCATGGACGTCAGCGCGGGGACGGGCACGCGGGCGCGGCTGGAGAGTGGGGCGGCAGGGCTGCGGATGCTCTGGAGCGGCGATCTCGGCTTCGCCGGGGCCGATCTGGAGGTGGTGGCCGTGTGCGAGGCGGCGGCGCGCAGCTTCGTCGCGCTGGGCGCGGCGGTCGACGAGGGGCACCCGCAGCTGGGTGATCCGTGGCCGATCGTGGACACGATCTGGTGTGCGAACCAGGCGGCGCCGTATGCGGGGCGGTTCGACGAGGTGCGCGAGCGGCTCGACCAGGGGCGGGTGCCCGTGATCGAGCGCGGGCTGGAGATGGCGGCGACCGATCTGGTCAAGGCGCAGAGCGCGAAGGCGCGCTACGCGGCGGCCTGGGATGCGTTCATGGCGGAGCGGTGCGACCTGATGCTGACGCCGACGCTTCCGGTGACGGCGTTCGCGGCCGGGCTCGACCAGCCGGGCAGCGTGGCCGGGCACACGACCGAGTACCTGTCCTGGACGGCGTTCACCTACCCGTTCAACGTCACCGGACAGCCCGCCGCGACCGTCCCCTGCGGCATGGTGGACGGGCTGCCGGTGGGCCTGCAAATCGTCGGCCGGCGGGGCGAGGACGCGCTGGTGCTGCGCGCCGCCGCGGCCTTCGAAGCGGCGCATCCGTGGCCGTTCCCGGAGCTGTGACCCGCACGTAACGGACGTTCACGGTCCGGTTCCGAACCCCGTCGGGGTGCGAGGCGGGGTCTGACCCCTGAATTCGAGCGTTTTGGCTCAGCCATGCGATTCTGCTGTCACGAGATCCGCACGCACATGTGCCGATTGGGTGCCGGACTGCCGCGGCGGCGGAGGCGGTGTTTGACACCTCGGGGGCCGGCCGGCGGGGGGCGCCGGTGGCTGAATTTGGGTGTTCCGGCGGTTGCCGTGCGGGGCAACGTCGGGCCTTCGGGTGCTGATCGGCGGATCGTGACATGTGTGGCGGAGACGTGACGACTGCATGAGCGGCCGTCACGGCCACAGCCGATGGGACGGCGTGAGGCGTCTGAACCGTGATAGAACCTCGCGTTCATGCAGCAGCGCTGGAGAGATCTCGCAGGTCCCGTCGGCCTTCTGCCGACCGGGCCGCGCAATGCCATCACCGACGTGCCCGGCGTGCTCGTCGGCCACTCCCAGGCGGGCAGCGGTGAGCTGACGGGCGTCACCGTCGTCGCTCCGCCGGAGCTTCCGGCCCGGGCCGGCGTCGCCACCGTCAACGGCGTGGGCGAGCTGACCAAGAAGCTCGAGATCGACGAGTGGGGCATCATCCAGACCGCCGTCTACCTGTGCGGCACCCACGCGCTTGGCATGGTCTACCACGGCGCGGTGCTGGCCGAGGGCGGCGATCCCTCGAACACGCTGATCCCGGTGGTGGGGGAGTGCGACGACTCCGACCTGGCCGACGCCCGCACCATCACCACCGAGGACGTCGACCGGGCCCGCGCGGCGCTCCGCACCGAGGTCCCCGAGGGCTCGGTCGGCGCCGGCACCGGAATGACCTGCTTCGACTTCGCCGGCGGCATCGGCACCGCTTCCCGCCGGATCGGCGAGCACATGCTGGGTGTGCTGCTGATGTGCAACTTCGGCGAGCGCGAGCGCCTGACCGCCGGCGGCCTGCGCTTCGACCCGGTCGAGCCGTCACCGCCGGAGGGCTCCTGCATCGCCGTCTGCGCATGCGACGCGCCCATGACGGCGCAGCAGCTGCGGCGGCTGGCGCTGCGTCCGCTGTTGGGCCTGGCACGCGCCGGCTCCTACGCGCACAACGGCTCCGGCGAGATCGCGATCGCCTTCACCACGGCGCGCGAGCAGACGCTCGAGAACTCACAGCTCAACCCCTTCTTCGCAGCCGCGTACGAGGCCGCGGAGGAGGCCGTCTACAACTGCCTGGTGGTCGAGCGGCCGCCGATGCGCAAGCGCGACGGCCGTGAGCACCCGCAGTTCCCGCGGCACCTGCTGTCACCGTCGTCCTCCGGGGCCGTATCATGAGCGGCATGGAGGGACTCAGCGTTGAGCTGCGGATGCGGCTGTCGGCCGCGGACGCCCACTACGGCGGCAACCTCGTCGACGGCGCCCACGGGCTCGAGATCTTCGGCGACATCGTCACGGAGCTGGCCATCCACACCGACGGCGACGAGGGCCTGTTCGCCGGCTACGAGCGGGTCGAGTTCCTGGCGCCGCTGCACGCGGGCGACTTCGTACGTGCCCGGGGCACCATCGCGCGGATGGGCAACTCGAGCCGCACCGTGGACCTGGAGCTGTGGAAGGAGATCACCACGCGCCCCGACCTCAGCGACTCGGCCGCCGACTACCTGGAGGAGCCACAGCTGGTGACACGCGCCCGCGGCACCTACGTGGTGCAGAAGCAGCACTCGCGCGGGCCGCAGGGCCGGGCGGTATAGATGGTTGATTCAACCATCTAGCTCCGCGGGCTATGCCGGCTGCTCGACCGACGGCCGCGCCGCCGCCAGCAGCTCGCGCACGCGCTCCTCGGAGACCGGCTGGAAGTCCTCGTAGAACTGCCCCACGGACTGAAATCGCTGGGGTGCCCGGAGCGTGACGAGCCGGTCGCACTCGCGAGCCAGCCGCTCGGCGGCCGGCCGAGGAAGCACCGGGAGCGCGACCACCATCTGCCGCGCCCCCGCGTTGCGGACGGCCGCGATTGCCGCTCGCACCGAGGCGCCGGTCGCGGCGCCGTCGTCGATGATCACCGCCACCTGGCCGATCAGCGTCAGCGGCAGCGAGCCCCGCAGCCGCTCGTCCATCGCCCGCGCCTCGGCCATCGCGCTGTCGTATGCCTGCTCGATCTGCCGGGTCGTCAGCAGCGAGGCGATCCGCCGGTTGGTGAACCGCTCTCCCTGCGGCGCGACCGCGCCCATCGCCAGCTCCGGGTATCCGGGCATGCCGACCTTGCGGATGCAGAGCACATCGAGCGGCAGCTGCAGGAGGTGCGCGGTCTCGGCCGCGACCGCAACCCCGCCGCGTGCCAGCCCCACGATCATGACGTTGCTCTTCAGCCGTAGATCGGGGAGTGCCGCCGCCAGCCCGGCGCCTGCCTGCGTACGATCCTTGAACACGCGGCGATCATTACGAACGTCGCCGCTCAGGTCAAGGGTTTCGGCAGCGAACTTGTCACATCTGTGACCACCACGTGACCGTGAGGTTTCGGACGATCGGCTATACTGGCGCCCTGGCTAAGCAGAGGCATCCCGCTTCTCACCCGTCGCGCACCCAGCGTGAGACGGGTTCAACCGAGCATTTTGACGGTTGCCTCCGCACCGGAGGCTTGGAAGCGGGCGCCATGCGGCGCCCGTTTTTTGCGTTCAACGAAGGGAGACCCCGAGCTTGATACTGACCGTGACTGGGCACACCTCTTGAGACCGCGCAGGCGATTCGACCAGCGGCCACAGGAGCCAACCACCAGGATCAACGACGCCATCCGCGTGCCGCAGATACGGCTGATCGGAGCGGACGGCGAGCAGATTGGCATCAAGAGCACCGACGAGGCGCTCAAGTACGCGTGGGACATGAACCTCGACCTGGTCGAGGTGGCGCCCGATGCCAAGCCGCCCGTGTGCCGGGTGATGGACTACTCGAAGTACAAGTACGAACAGGAGCAGAAGGCCAAGCTGGCCCGAAAGCACCAGTCCACCATCACGATCAAAGAGATCAAGCTCAGACCCAAGATCGATCCGCACGACTACGCGACCAAGAAGGGGCACGTCGTCCGCTTCCTCAAGAACCGTGACAAGGTCAAGGTCACGATCATGTTCCGGGGTCGCGAGATGACCCACCCCGACCGGGGCCGCCAGCTGCTGCTGAAGCTGGCCGACGAGGTGCAGGATCTCGGCATCGTCGAGTCGGCCCCGCTGCAGGATGGTCGCAACATGGTGATGATGCTGGCGCCGCACAAGAACGCGCCGGTCACCTCACCGGCCGATGCGGCGCCCCAACCCCAAAGCGATGCGACGGCCGCACCGGCGCCCGAGGCCGAGAGCGAGAAGGCCGCCGATCCGGCCCGGGCCGGCGACACCACGTAGGAGACAGCGATGCCAAAGATGAAAACCAAACGCGCCGCCGCGAAGCGGCTGCGGCTCACTGCCGGCGGCAAGCTGATGCGCCGCCGCGCCTTCAAGTCGCACCTGCTCGAGCACAAGTCGGCGAAGCGGCTGCGCAAGAAGCGCCGCGACACCGGTGTCGCCGCCCCGGACACGAAAGAGGCGCTGCGCCTCCTCGGAAAGCGATAGGAGAGACCCGATGGCACGAGTCAAGCGCAGCGTTCATGCGAAGAAGAAGCGCCGCGAGGTGCTGGAGCAGGCCAAGGGCTACCGCGGCCTGAAGAAGAACAGCTACAAGCGCGCCAAGGAGCAGGTGATGAAGTCCCTCTCCTACTCCTACCGCGACCGGCGCGTCCGCAAGCGCGACTTCCGGCGGCTGTGGATCATCCGCATCAACGCCGGCGCCCGCCAGAACGGGATGTCGTACAACCAGATGATGCACGGCCTAAAGCTGGCCGAGGTCGAGCTCGACCGCAAGGTGCTGGCCGACATCGCGGTCAGTGACCCCAGGGCCTTCGCCGTGCTGGCCGATACCGCAAGAGCGGCGCTGGCCGCGGCCGGCTGACGGACGTCCGCATGGAGCCGATCACCTCGCGCGCCAACGCGCGGCTGAAGGCTGCCCGCAAGCTGCAGGCCAAGCGCAACCGGCTCACGGCCGGGCTGTTCCTGGCCGAGGGCGAGGACATCGTCGAGGAGGCGCTGTCCGAGGGCATCCTGCCGGCCGAGACGTTCGTGGCGGCCGGCCGCCCGCCGGACGAGGCGCTGATCGCGCGGCTGGCGCGCGGCGGGCCCGTGCACGTCGTCGACGACGAGCTGGTGGCCGAGCTCGGCTCGCTCGGGCATCCGGCCCGCGTGATCTGCGTGTTCAAGGTCGAGGACCTGCCCGCCCGCGACGCCGCGACGGCCGACCTGGGCGTCCACCTGCACCGCGTCATCGACCCCGGCAACGTGGGCACCGTGGTGCGGGCGGCGGGCGCGCTCGGCCCCGCGTTCCTGTCGCTCTCGGCCGGCTGCTCGGATCCGCTGTCCGCAAAGGGCGTTCGCGCCTCGATGGGCGCGGTGTTCCGCGTCCCGATCGAGCACGCCGAGCTCCCCGAGGCCGGCCCGGCGCGTGTCGCGCTGGTGGCCGGCGCCGAGGTGCCACTGTGGCAGATCGACCTGCGTCCCGCCACCGTGTTCGTGGTGGGCGCCGAGCGCCTCGGCCTGCCCGACGAGATCGTGGTCGCCTGCGAGCACGTGGCCGCGGTGCCGCAGGCCCGGGGAGCGGACTCGTTGAACGCCGCCTCCGCAGCGACCGTCGCCCTGTACGAAGCCGTTCGCCAGCGCTCAGCCGCCGGCTGACCCGGCGAAGCGGGCCAGCCACACCGAGTCGGCTGCGTCCACGGTCAACGGCTCGCCGTTGAACCCGCCGTAGCGTTTCACCCGGTCGAACCCGGCCTCCGCCAGCAACCGACCCCATCCGTCCGGCTCCAGCCACCACAGCCGCATGCCGGCCTCGCGCCCCCCGGCGCGGACGCGCAGGGACAGGCTGTGGTCGGCCGGGTGCCAGTCGGCCCGCTCCATGATCCCCGGCTCACGCTCCAGCCAGCGGCCGTCGGTGTCCTCGATGTCGCGCCGGTCGGGATGGAACACGTCGAACGCGAGCAGCCCTCCCGGCTCCAGCCGCGAACGCAGCGAGCGGAACACGCCCAGCCGCTCCGCGTCGTCTCGCAGGTGCAGCAGCGCCCTGAACGGCACCGTCACGAGCGGGAAGCTGCCCAGATCGGGCAGCTCCCGCATGTCGGCGCGGACCAGCTCCAGCGACACGCCCTGTGCGCGCGCCTTCGCCCGGGCCAGGTCGAGCATCGGGCCGCTGCGGTCGACGCCCACGACCGCGATCCCGGCCAGCGCGGTGGGCACGGCGATGCGGCCGCTGCCGACGCCGACCTCGAGCACCGGGCCGCCGCTCTCGATCGCCAGCCGCACGTAGAAGTCGATGTCCTCGGTGACGGAGTGGCACCAGGCGTCGTATCCGGTGCCCAGCGCGGCGTACGCGTCGGTCGAGAGGTGGGCGGTCACGGCACCTCCGGGCGGTACTGGGTGAAGAGCTGCTGGGACACCGCTCAGCAAGCCTACATGCGCACTGTCGCGGCAACCCGCACCGGTACACTAGGCCGCTCATGAACCCGGATTCCGTGCAGAGCGAGGGCCTCCAGGCGATCGCCGCCGCGCCCGACACGGCCGCGCTGGAGCAGGTGCGGATCGCCCTGCTCGGACGCAAGGCGCCACTGGTCCTCGCGCTGCGGGAGCTGGGCAGCCTGCCGCCCGAGGAACGGGGGCCGCGGGGCAAGGTGCTGAACCAGGTGCGACAGTCGCTGGAGACGGCGCTCGACGACCGTGAGTCCGAGCTGGAGGCGGCGGAGCTGGACGACCGGCTGCGACGCGACCGGGTCGACGTGACGCTGCCGGGGGCGCGGGTGGAGCGCGGGTTCGCCCACCTGATCGAGCAGACCGGCCGCGAGATCCTGGAGGTGCTGGTCGGGCTCGGCTACCGCATCAGCGACGGGCCCGAGGTCGACACCGTCTACCGCAACTTCGACGCGCTCAACCACGCGCCCACGCATCCCACCCGGCAGGCAACTGACACGTACTACATCGATGACCACACGGTGCTGCGCACGCACACCTCGCCGATGCAGATCCGCACCATGCAGTCGCAGCCGCCGCCCGTCTACATGGCAACCATGGGCCGCTGCTATCGCCGCGACACGCCCGACGCCACCCACACCGCCATGTTCACGCAGATCGAGGGCCTGGCGGTCGACCGCGGGCTGTCGCTGGCGCACCTCAAGGGAACGCTGCTGGCCTTCGCCCGCGAGACGTTCGGCGCCGATCGCGAGGTGCGCCTGCGGCCGCACTTCTTCCCGTTCACCGAGCCCTCGGTTGAGGTGGACGTGTCCTGCTTCAACTGCGCCCGGGACGGCTCGCCCTGCCGTGTCTGCAAGGGCGAGGGCTGGGTCGAGGTGCTCGGCGCGGGCATGGTCGATCCCGCCCTGTTCGGCTACGTCGAGGGCTACGACCCCGAGCTGTGGACCGGCTACGCGTGGGGGATGGGCGTGGAGCGGATCGCCGCGCTGCGCCATGCCGTGCCCGACATCCGCTGGCTGTGGGAGAACGACCTGCGGCTGATGGAGCAGTTCGGATGAGGGTGCCGGTCTCGTGGCTGCGCGAATACGTCAGCTTCGACATGCCGCCGCGCGACCTGGGCGAACTGCTGAGCATGACCGGCACCAAGCTGGAGGCGGTGCACCGGATCGGCGTGCCGGCCGGTGCCGAGCTGTTCAGGGTCGGCCGCGTGATCTCCAGGGAGCAGCACCCGGACGCGGACAGGCTGTCGCTGTGCACCGTCGACGTGGGCGACGGCGAGCCCCGCCAGATCGTGTGCGGCGCGACCAACTTCGACGCCGGCGCCACGGTGGGCGTGGCGCTGCCCGGCGCCACGCTGCCGGACGGCACCGTGCTGCGCGTGGCGAAGCTGCGCGGCGTCGAGTCGCACGGCATGATGCTGTCGGAGAGCGAGCTGGAGCTGTCGGGCGACCACGACGGGCTGATGCTGCTGGAGGACGGGCTGGAGCCGGGCACCCCGCTGTCCGAGGTGCTGCCGATCGACGACGAGGTGCTCGAGTTCGAGATCACCCCGAACCGGCCGGACTGCTTGTCGGTGTACGGCATCGCCCGCGAAGCGTCCGCGTCGCTGGACGTCGACCTTGCGCCCTGGCCGGGCCGCGAGCCGGAGCCGTCGGGTGACGACTCCGTCGACGCGTGGGTGACCGCGCGCATCGACGCGCCCGACCTGTGCCCACGCTGGGCGGCGCGCGTGTTCACCGACGTCAAGGTCGGCCCCTCGCCGCCGTGGCTGAAGGCCCGGGTCGCGGCCGCCGGCATGCGGTCGATCTCAAACGTCGTGGACATCACCAACTACGTGATGCTGTGCGTCGGCGAGCCCACGCACGCCTTCGATCTGGACAAGGTGACCGGTCGCGAGATCATCGTGCGGCGGGCCGGCGACGGTGAGCGGGCGATCACGCTGGACGGCCAAGAGCGCGCGCTCGACGCCGAAGTGCTGGTGATCGCCGATGCGGAGAAGCCGTCGGCGATCGGCGGGCTGATGGGGTCGCAGTGGAGCGAGGTGTCGGACACCACCACGACCGTGCTGCTGGAGTGCGCGAACTTCGACGGCCCCAACATCCAGAGCTCCTCGACGCGCCTGGAGCTGCGCACCGAGGGCTCGACCCGCTGGGAGAAGGGCCTCGACCCGCACCTGGTGCCGCGGGCGCTCGCGCTGGCGTCGCAGCTGATGGTCGAGCTGACCGGCGCGCGGCTGGTGCCCGGCACCGTTGACCTGCACGGGCAGCTGCCCGAGCCGGCTGTCGTGCCGTTGCGGCGCGAGCGGCTGGAGCTGCTGATCGGGGTGCCCTACGAGCAGGCGCAGATCGACCGTGCGCTGACCCGGCTCGGCTACGAGAGCGCCGACGGAGACTGGCGGGTGCCGACCTGGCGCGCCAACGACACGTTCCGCGAGGTCGACCTGATCGAGGAGGTGTCGCGCATCGACGGCATCTGGAAGGTGCCGACCGTGATGCCGCCCCATGCCGACGCGATCGGCAAGCGCGACCCGGACGTGCGGCTGCGAAACCGCGTGATCGACGTGCTGCTGGGCGCCGGCCTCTCGGAGGCGGTCACCGTCGCCTTCACCGACGAGACGCTGGCCGACCGGCTGCGGCTCCCGCCCGGACATCTTCGCCGCGACGCGGTGCGGGTGGCGAACCCGATGGGTGCCGACCAGGCGCTGCTTCGCACGCTCCTGTTCCCGGGGCTGCTGGCCTCGGCCCGCCGGAACCTGGACGCCGGCCGCGACCGGGTCGCCCTGTTCGAGGTGGCCCGTGTGGTGCTGCCGGCGCCGGGAGAGGAGCTGCCGCACCAGCCGGTGCGGGTGTCCGGTGTGATCGCCGGCCGGGATGCCGGCTACCACGAGATGAAGGGCGTGGCCGAGGCGCTGGAGCGGGCCTTGCGTGTCCAGCTCGAGGTCGCGGCGTCGACCGAGCCGTTCCTGCATCCGGGTCGCAGCGCCCGGCTGGGTGGGGGCGGGACGCTGGGCGAGCTGCATCCGCTGGTGGCGCGGGAGTTCGGCGTGGAGGAGCGGGTGAGCATGTTCGAGATCGACCTGGCGGAGCTGGAGACGCCCGACCCGACACCGCTCTACCGCGACGTGGTCACCTACCCGACGGTCCGCCAGGACATCGCCGTGGTGGTCGCTTCCGAGGTCACCGCCGGCGAGGTGCTGGCGGTGATCCGCGCTGCCGGTGGTGAGCTGCTGGCGGAGGCCGACGTGTTCGACACCTACCGCGGCGAGCAGGTGGGGGAGGGGCGCCAGAGCGTGGCCGTGCATCTCCAGTTCCAGGCGGCCGATCGCACGCTGACCGATGCCGAGGCGGACGCGGTCCGGGAGACGATCGTGGCGGCGCTGCGCGAGCGCCTCGGCGGCGAGCTGCGCTAGCCGGTCGTGCCCTGGGTGCCGACCGGGCGCACGTCGGCCACCCGCGACAGCAGCCGCAGCGTGCCCTTGACGCCGACGCTGTCGAGCGTCGCCAGCCGCTTGCGGCAGAGCGGCGCAGCCGTGCCGTAGCCGAACGTGTGCGCGGCGCGGAAGCGAAAGATGCCGCTTCGCCAATCCCGCTCGTGCCAGGGATTCAGCGGGGACAACACGAGCGCCGACTCCTCGCTCTGGTTCGCGTCGAGCAACTCGAGCTCGATGTTCATCGACGACCAATCCTCGGGCTGGCGCGCCAGTATCTGATCCCACTGCTCGGCGAGGTGTTGCATTGGCGGCCATCCTAGCTTGTGTACAGTCCGGCCCGTGGACGACCTGTTGCCCGAGCGACTGGCCGAGCTCGCCGTTGGCTTCGGTGCCAACGTACAGGCTGATCAGATCGTGATGGTGACCGCCGAGCTCGGGCGCGAGCCCTTGGCGCGCGCTGTGGCGGCGGCCGCCTACCGGGCCGGCGCCAGGTACGTCGACGTCACCTACACGGACGCGTTCGTGCGCCGGGCCAAGATCGAGAACGCCGGCGACGAGGCGATCGGATACGCGCCGCCGTGGCACGTGGAGCGCATGAAGCAGATGGGAGACCAGCGGGTGGCGGTGATCTCCCTGGAGGCGGCGCTCGACCCGGCCGCCACCGACGGGCTCGACCCGGTCCGCTTGGGAGCCGATCAGTCGCCCGTGCGGCAGGCATATCTACGGCTGGTGGTGGAGCGCCTGATCAACTGGTGCATCATCGCGTGCCCGACGCCGGAGTGGGCGGCGAGAGTGCATCCCGACCTGCCCGTTGATCAGGCGTTCGAGCTGCTGTCGCAGGAGATCGCGCGCGTGTGCCGGCTCGACGAGGCCGACCCGGTGGCCGCCTGGCAGACCCGCTTCGATCGGCTGACCGAGATCAGCGAGCGGCTCGGCGAGCACCGGTTCGAGGCCATCCACTTCAGCGGCGACGGCACCGACCTGACCGTGGGCCTGTTGCCCAGCGCCGAGTGGGCGTGTGCGACGTTTACCACCGCGGACGGCATCTCGCACCATCCCAACCTGCCCACCGAAGAGGTATTCACGACGCCCGATCCGCGCCGCACCGAGGGCGTCGTGCGCTCGACCAAGCCGCTGAACATCGAAGGCACACTGGTCACGGGCCTGACGGTGCGATTCGAGGCCGGCTGCGCGGTGGCGATCGATGCCGACGGCGGCGCCGAGGTGCTGCGCGGCCGCGCGTCGCGAGACGACGGCGCGTCGCGGCTGGGCGAGCTGGCGCTGGTCGACGGCGAGGGTCGCATCGGAGCGCTGGACACGGTCTTCTACTCGACCCTGATCGACGAGAACGCGGCCAGCCACATCGCGCTCGGCAGCGGGCTGGGGTACCTCGTCAAAGACGAGCGCGACAAGGATCAGGTGAACTCGAGCTCCATCCACATCGACTTCATGATCGGCAGCCCGGAGATCGACGTCGACGGCGTGAACGACGACGGCACCCGCGTTCCGGTGCTGCGGGGTGGCGAATGGCAGATCTGACGATCGACGAACGCCGGCGCAGGCTGGCGCGGCTGCTGGTCGGGTTCGGCGCCAACGTCCAGCCCGGCCAGACGGTCATGGTAGGCGGCGATATCGACGACCGTAATTTGGTGCGCGCCGTGGCCAACGAGTGCTACCTGGCGGGTGCCAGGTTCGTGGAGCTCAACTACTTCGACCTGCACATCAAGCGGGCGCGGATCGAGTTCGGCGGAGACGATTCGATCGGGTACGCAACCACCTGGTCATACGAGCAGGCCCGCGCGGCGGCCGCCGAGAAGTGGGCGATCATCAGCCTGTCGGGCGGCACCGATCCCTCGATCCTGGCCGGCCTCGATCCGGATCGGCTGGGCAGAGACAACTCGCCGGTCAACACCGAGTGGCTGAAGGCGGTCAGCGAGCAGCTGGTGAACTGGACGGTCGGGCCCAGCCCGTCGCCGGTCTGGGCGGCGGTCGTGCATCCCGACATGGAGCCCGATGCGGCGCTGGAGCTGCTCTGGTCGGAGGTCGAGCGCGTCTGCCGGCTGGACGAGGATGACCCTGTCGCGTCGTGGGAGCAGCGCATGGACGACATGGTCGCGACCGCCGGCCGCATCAACGACCACCGGTTCGACGCGCTGCACTTCCAGGGGCCCGGCACCGACCTCGAGGTCGGCCTGCTGCCCAGCTCGCGGTTCATATCCGGCGGGTCGGAGACGGCGGACGGCATCCCGCACCGGCCGAACGTGCCCTCCGAGGAGGCGTTCACGACGCCCGACCCGACGCGGGTCAACGGCGAGGTGCGCGCGACCCGGCCGCTGGACGTGGGCGGCACGGTGCTGACCGGGCTGCGGGTGCGGTTCGAGGACGGCCGTGCGGTCGCGATTGACGCCGAGCAGGGCGCCGAGGTGCTGCGCGCCCGCACCGCGATCGACGACGGCGGCGTGCGGCTGGGCGAGGTGGCGCTGGTCGACGGCGAGAGCCGGATCGGGCAGCTCGGCACCGTGTTCTACGAGACGCTGCTGGACGAGAACGCGGCCTGTCACATCGCGCTCGGCCAGGGGTTCGACTACTGCGTATCGGGCGACGACGTGGGGCGGATCAATATTAGCCAGATCCATATCGACTTCATGATCGGGGACGACGACGTGGAGGTCACCGGCGTCACGGGTAGCGGCGACCGCGTGCCGGTGCTGCGCGGCGGCGCCTGGCAGCTCTAGTTTCGAGCTACGCCGCGCCGGTGCGCATGCGATGGATGGTCGCGATCACCTCGGCCGGGTCGAGGTCGTCGTCGGTGCCCATGCTGCCTTGGCGCAGGCGCAGCGACGTGTAGGCCATCAGGTCGCGCATCGAGGCCAGGCCGATCACGTGGCCCTCGTCGTTCACGACCGGCAGATGCCGGAAGTGCCCGTCCACCATCAGCGCCATCGCCTCGGCCAGCTCGGTCTGCGGCGAGGCGGTCAGCACGTGGCGGGTCATGCGGTCGGATACCGGCACCGTGGGGTCGATGCCCTCGCTGACGCAGCGCAGCAGGTCGCGCTCGGTGATCACCCCGACCAGATCGTCGCCGTCGGCCAGCACGATCGCGGCCCCGACGTCGTGCTCGACCATGCGCCGGGCGGCATCGCCGACCCGCGTCTCCGGGGTGACGGCCACCAGTGAGGTGCTCATGACGTCGGTCAGCTGCATGGGTCGAGTGTACTCGCCCGGTCGCGTTAGACCAGCAGCAGCGACGGAGACTGCAACAGCTGCTTGATCGTCAGCAGCAGCTTGGCGCCGTCCGCTCCCGAGCACGCGCGGTGGTCGCAGGAAAGGGTCACGCGCATGATCTTGCGCACCACGATCTCCCCGTCCACGACCACCGGGCGATCGACGGTGGCGCCGACCGCGATGATCGCGGACTCGGGCGGGTTGATGATCGCCTCGAAGTTGGCGACGTCGAACATGCCCAGGTTGGAGACGGAGAAGGTGGCGCCCTCGATCTCGCGCTGCTTGAGCTTGCCGGCGCGGGCGCGGCCGGCCAGGTCGCGCGTCTCGCGGCTGATCTCGCGCACCGGCTTGGTGTCGGCCTCGTTCAGCACCGGCACGATCAAGCCGTCGTCGAGCGCCACCGCGATGCCGATGTTGGCGTGCGCGTGGTAGAGGTGCTTCCCGTTCACGTAGGAGCGGTGCGCCTGCGGGTGCTGGATCAGGCCCAGCGCCGAGGCGCGCACGATCAGGTCGTTGACGCTGATCTTGTCGCCGGAGTCGACAAGGCCGTTGTTGAGCTCGGCCCGCAGCTGCATGGCGCGGGTCATGTCGATCTCGGACTCGACGTAGAAGTGGGGGACGGTCTGCTTGGACTGGGCCATGCGCGTCGCCACTGCCTTCAGCATCGGCGTCAGCTCACGGATCTCGCCCTCGGCCGGGGCGCTCTGGGTGGCCGGGGGCGCGTCTGCCGCCGCCGGCCGGGTCAGCTCGCCGCTCGAGATCAGCCGCTCCACGTCGGCCTTGACGACGCGGCCCTCGGGGCCGCTGCCGCGGCCGGCCATGGCGGCCAGGTCGATGCCGGCCTCGTCGGCCATGCGGCGGGCGATCGGCGACACACGCAGTGCGGCGGCCGCGCGGGAGCCGTTGCCGGCCGCGGCCTTTGCCTTCGACGACGACTTCGACGGCTTGCGGGCGGGCGCGGCCTTCGGGTCCGGCTCCGGCTCGGCGGCCGTTTGCTCCTGCGGTGGCGGGGTGGTGGCGCCGTTTCCGGCCGACGCGGCCCCGTCGGCGGTCTCGCCCTCCGCGCCCACGATCGCGATCGGCGCGCCCAGGGCGACCGTCTCGCCGTCGCCGACCAGGATCCGCAGCACGGTGCCGGCGTCGTAGGCCTGGAACTCCATGGTGGCCTTGTCTGTCTCGATCTCGGCCAGCACGTCGCCCGCCGCGAACGCGTCGCCCTCGTGCACCAGCCAGCGGCCGATGGTGCCCTCCTCCATCGTGTCGGAGAGCCGCGGCATCACCAGTTCTTCGGACATGGATCCTTCCTGTGGGGGCTCACGCGATCCCGCTCTCGGCCAGCAGGCCGCGCGCGGCGGCCTCGATCTTGCTCTCGAGCGGCAGCGCCGCGAGCTCCAGCGGCTTGGAGTAGGGCATCGGCACCTCGGCGCCGCCGACGCGCTCGACCGGGGCGTCGAGGTCGTCGAAGCAGAGCCGGTGGATGCGGGCGGCGAGCTCGGCGCCGACGCCGTAGGTCGACCAGCCCTCCTCGGCGATCAGCGCGCGGCTGGTCTTGCGCACCGACTCGGCCACGGTCTCCGCGTCCAGCGGGCGCAGCGAGCGGAGGTCGACCACCTCGATCTCGATGCCGTCGCGGGACATGGTGTCGGCCACCCGCAGCGCCCGCTGCACGGTGTAGGAGTGGGCCACGAGGGTCAGGTCGCGCCCCTCGCGGACGACGGCGGCGCGGCCCAGCGGAACGGTGTAGTCGGGATCGTCGGGCATGGTGCCGGTGACGTTGTACATGACCAGGTTCTCGACGAACAGCACCGGGTCATCGTCGCGGATCGCCGTCTTCATCATGCCGTGGGCGTCGGCCACGGAGGCGGGCGCCACCACCTTCATGCCGGGGCAGCCCGCGAACCACGCCTCCAGGCTCTGGGAGTGCTGGGCTGTGAGCTGGGCCCCGGCCCCGCCCGGCGTGCGGATCACCATCGGGACGCCCACGGCGCCGCCGAACATGTAGCGGATCTTGGCGGCGTGGTTGATGACCTGGTCCATGGCCGCCAGGATGAAGTTGATGGTCATGATCTCGACCACGGGGCGCAGGCCCATCATGGCGGCGCCGATGCCGGCCCCGACGAAGCCCTCCTCCGAGATCGGGGTCTCCCGCACGCGCTCGGGACCGTACTTCTGCCAGAGCCCGGCGGTGACCTTGTAGCTGCCCTCGAAGCGGCCGATCTCCTCGCCCATCAGGAACACGTCGGGGTCGCGGGCGAGCTCGTCGTCGAGCGCCCGGCGCAGCGCCTCGCGGTAGGTCAGGTCTGCCACGTGCGCTCCTCTCCGCGCTCGCCGAACGGGGCCCCGGCGCGCATGCGGGCGAACTGCTCGCGCCAGGCGGGGTCGCCGTAGACGTGCTCGTAGAGGGTGTCGGGATCGGGGAAGGCGGCGCCCAGCGCCTCGTCGATGGCGGACTTGACCTCGGCCGCGACCTCGCTCCAGACCTGGTCGATCTCGTCCTGCTCCAGCAGTCCGCGCTCGCTGCAGAGCAGGCCGAAGCGGGTGATCGGGTCGCGCTTGCGCCACGAGTCGATCTCCTCGGCGGAGCGGTAGACCTTGCCCGCATCGGCAACGCTGTGGCCGCGGAAGCGGTAGGTGATGGTCTCCAGCAGGGCGGGGCGGCGTTCCCGGCGTGCGATCGCCATCAGACGGGCGGTGGCCTCGCGCACGGCCAGCACGTCGTTGCCGTCGATCCGCTCGCCGTGCATGCGGTAGGCGGCGGCGCGACGCCACAGGTCGGGCTCGGCGGAGGACTGCTCGACCGAGGTGCCCATGCCGTACTGGTTGTTGATGATCTGAAACACGATCGGGAGGTCCCAGATGCCGGCCAGATTGAGCGCCTCGTGGAACGCCCCGGTCTCGACGGCGCCGTCGCCGAACTGGCAGAGCACGGCGTTGGGCAGGTCGCGGTATGAGAGCGCGAGGGCGGTGCCGGCGGCGATCGGAAGGTGTGCGCCGACGATGCCCCAGCCGCCGAAGAAGCGGCGCTGCACGTCCATCAGGTGCATGGAGCCGCCGCGGCCGTGGGCGACCCCGGTCTCCTTGCCGAACAGCTCGGCCATCACGGCAACGGGCTCGCTGCCCACGGCCAGGGCGGTGCCGTGGTCGCGGTAGCTGGCGTAGAGGCAGTCGCCCGGCTCGAGCGCGTCGATGGCGCCGACGGTGGAGGCCTCCTCGCCGATCGCGAGGTGGCAGTAGCCGCCGATACGGGCGCGGGTGTACTGCTCCTCGGTGCGCTCCTCGAAGCGGCGGATCAGCGCCATCATGCGAAACAGGCGCAGCGCGGTGTCCTTGTCGAGCAGGGTGTCGGGCGGGGTCTCCGCGGCCTTGGCCATCGGCAAAACACTAGCGGTTAGACTGGCGACCGTTATGGCCGTTCCCGTCACCGTTCCCCGGCTGGGCGAGGAGATGCGCTCCGCCATCCTGATCCAGTTTCTGGTGCCGGAGGGCGGCACGGTCACGCGCGGCCAGCCGCTGTACGAGCTGGACACCGACAAGGTGACGCAGGAGGTCGAGGCGGAGGCCCACGGCGTGGTGCTGCGGATCGACGCGTCGGAGGGCGGCGAGTACGAGGTGGGCGCGGTGCTGGCGTGGATCGGCGAGCAGGGCGAGGAGCTTCCATCGCCCGCCTGAACGTGCACCGGTTCGGCGCGGGGGACGGCGCGCCGTTGCTGGCAGTGCACGGCGTCACCGGGCACGGCGGACGCTACCGGGCGCTCGCCGAGCGCGGGCTGCCGGAGCGGCGCTGGCTAGCCGTCGACCTGCGCGGGCACGGCCAGTCCGACTGGCGTGCTCCCTGGACGGCGGAGCAGCACGTCGCCGACCTGCTGGAGACGATGGATGCGGAGAGCGTCGAGCGATGCGACGTTGTCGGGCACAGCTTCGGCGGCTTGCTCGCGACGCACCTGGCGGCGGCGGCGCCGGAGCGGGTGGGCAAGGTGGTGCTGCTCGACCCGGCGATCGCGCAGAGCGGCCAGGACATGCTGGAGGCGGCCGAGGAGACGCGGCACGACGAGGGCTGGGCCAGCGAGGCGGAGGCCCGGGCTGCTCGGGCCGAGGGGCGGCCGCCGCAGGCGCTGCCGTTCGTGGAGGCCGACCTGGATGAGGCGCTCGAGCGTGGGGCGGACGGGCGCTACCGCCTGCGCTACTGCCGTTCCACGGTGGTCACGGCCTGGAGCGAGATGGCGCGATCGCCCGCGCCGCTCGGCGGGTTCGGCGGCCAACTGCTGCTGGTGCCGGCACTGCACGACGGCATGGTGGGGCCGGCGCTGGTGGATGCGCTCGAGCGCGACCTGGGCGACCGGCTGACCGTGCACGGGCTCGAGGCCGGGCACATGGTCTACTGGGACGCGTTCGAGGAGACGGCGGCGCTGCTGCGATCGTGGCTGGCCGACGACGGGGCCTGAGGCACCCCGCCGGCCGGGGCGGGGAGGTGTCAAACACCGCTCGCGCGGCCGTGGCCTTTCGTGACGCCACCGGGACGGTCGTCGCGAGCCTCGTGACAGCGGAACCGACGCTTCTATGTTGTCAAGGCGGTTGGTTGGAGTTCCTTGAGGCGGTGGTAGAAGTGGCGTGCGAGCGCGCGTTTGACGCAGCGTTTGGCTTCTTTCGGTGTCTTGCCGTTGGCGAGTAGCCGGTGGTAGTAGGCGGCCGTTTGGTCGTGGTGGTGGACGCGTTGTAGGGCGATCACGTGCAGCGCCCAGTTGAGCTGGCGGTCGCCGCCGCGGTTGAGTCGGTGGCGTTGGTGTTTGCCGCTGGACGCGTCGAGTGGGTTGGTGCCGGCCAGCGCCGCGAAGGAGGCCTCGCTTGCCATCCGCCGCGGGTCGCCGCTGGACACGAGCAGCTGTGCCGCGCAGACCGGGCCGACGCCGCACTCGGCCAGCAGCCCGGGAGCGATCCGGGATACGAGCTCGGCGAGCTCTGAGTCGATCTCGTCAAGCTCCACGGTCAGGAGTTGGATGCGACGCGCGATCCGACGTAACGCATCGCTGGCGCCGTCGGCACCGGGGCGCAGCCGCGAGACGGTTCTGACCAGCTGCTTCTTGGTCACCGCCGTGAGGCGTCGACGCAGGTCATCGGGCACGGTCACGATCACCGCGTCCAGCTGGTTGAGCGCGGCTGTCCGCGCCCTGCTCGCGCCGCGCCGCTCGAGCAGCAAGACACGCAGCTGCTCGCGCTGGCCACCACCACGCGGCAGGCTCAACCCCTCGCCGCTGACGATCCGCCGCGCTGCCAGCGTGGCGTCGACGAGATCATTCTTGCCGCCGCGACGCTCGCCCCGCCTGGGCCGCTCACACTCCCATACCTGCTCGCCCTGGTCGGCGAGGAATCCCGCCAGCCCGGAGCCATAGCTACCGCACCCCTCGATCCCGAACGCCGGCTGGCCGAGCCCGCGCGCCCACACCAGCAGCCGCTGATAGCCGGCCGCCGTCGCGTCAACCGTCAACGCGTCGATCAGCCGGCCGAGCCGGTCAAGCGCCACCGCGACATGCCACTGCTTGTGCGTGTCCACACCGATTGCCACCGTCCACCAGGTCACGTAGCCTCCCCTCATCGATTGGGCGACCGGCCTGGACAGGGCTGTGTTGGGCAAAGCGCAAGCTTCTATCAGGTCACCGGCCAGTCGAGCATGACGCGACGGCGGGAGACAGGTCCAAATGAGGGCAAACCTCACGGCCGCCAGCTTGGTTGCGGGTCATCCCGCCGCCGCGTCGCACTCTCAGCCACGCCCCGGACGGACGCGGCCACCAAACGACGCTACACAGCACGGTTGAGCGAAACGGCGTCTTAACGGTGTCAAACACCGACCTCGCCTTGCCGGCACACCGGCACCGGATCGCGCCCTGTCGTTGCAGGGGCGTAACCCGCCGAGCGGTGTTTTCGGGCAGGCCGCTTCGCCTGAGATACGATCCCCTCGCACGTCGACCGACCGACTGAGGAGTGGAGCCCGATGGAGTGTGATGTTGTCGTCCTGGGCGGAGGCCCCGGCGGATACCCCGCTGCCATCAGGGCTGCCCAGCTGGGCGCGCAGGTGGTCATGATCGAGCAGGCACGGGTCGGCGGCACCTGCATCACCGTCGGCTGCATCCCGACCAAGACCTGGGTGCAGACCGCGCACGCGTTGAAGGACGCGAGCCAGACGTTCCCGCAGCTGGGCGTCAACGTGTCGGGCGTCGAGCTCGATTTCGCGACCACCCAGAAGAACAAGGAGACGATCGTCGGCGGGCTCGTCAACGGCATCACCGGTGTCGTGAAGGCGAACGGCATCGACGTCGTCACCGGCCACGGCAGCTTCAAGGACGCGAACACGATCGCGGTCGAGGGTGGGGAGGACATCTCGTTCAAGCAGGCCATCATCGCGACCGGCTCGCACGCGCTGAGCCCGCCGGTGGACGGCATCGCCGGCCCGCTCTGCGTCGACTCGACCAGGATGCTCGAGGTCGACCAGGTGCCGGCCCGGGTCGCGATCCTGGGCGGCGGCGTGATCGGCGTCGAGTTCGCCTCGATCCTGCAGCACTTCGGCTGCGAGGTCACGATCGTCGAAATGCTGGACAGCCTGATCCCGACCGAAGATGCCGACGCCGCCAAGGAGCTCAGCCGCGCCTTCAAGAAGCGCGGCATCACCATGCACCTGGGCGCCCGTGCGACCCGCATCGATCACGGCGACGAGGCCGTCCTGCACTTCGAGTCCTCCGACGGCACGGCCGGCCAGGTGGCCGCCGACCTGGTGCTGGTCGCCACAGGGCGCGGGCCCAACGTTGCGGACATCGGCCTCGAGCGGGCGGGCGTCGCCTCCGACCCCCGCAAGGGCATCGAGACCGACTTGGCGATGCGCACGAACGTGCCGCACATCTTCGCCGCCGGCGACGTGGCCGGCCGCTTCCAGCTGGCTCACACGTCGTTCCGCGAGGGCGAGGTGGCGGCCGAGAACGCCACCGGCCACCAGGCGGAGATCGACTACACCGCCGTCCCGCGCTGCATCTACACCGACCCGGAGGTTGCGGGCGTGGGGCTGACCGAGGCCCAGGCGCGCGAGCAGCACGGCGACGAGGTCTCCATCGGGCGGATGCCGTTCTCGGCCAACGCCCGCGCCCAGATGTACGCCGAGAAGACCGGATGGGTGAAGACCATCCACGAGAACCGCTACGGCGAGCTGCTGGGCCTCGTGATCGTCGGCCCGCAGGCCACCGAACTGGTCAACGCGGGCGTGGTGGGGCTGTCCGCCGAGGCAACGATCGAGACGATCGGCGATTCGATGGCGGCGCACCCGACGCTGGCCGAGGCGGTGAAGGAGGCGGCCCTGGTCGCGCTCGGGCGCCCCATCCACCTGCCGCCGGCCAAGCCTCGCGCCAAGGCAGCCGCCGCCCGGTGAGCGGCGCACGCGGCTCACAGCTCCTGATCCCGACGCTCAAGGACGATCCGACCGACGCGGAGGCGATCAGCCACAAGCTGCTGGTGCGGGGCGGCTTCATCCGGCAGGTGGGGTCCGGGCTCTACACCTACCTGCCGCTGGGCTGGCGGGTGATGCGGCAGATCGACACCATCATCCGTGAGGAGATGGACACGATCGGCCAGGAGATGCTGATGCCCGTGCTCAACCCGGCCGAGCTGTGGCAGCGTACCGGTCGCTGGGACATCGCGCAGCTCTACAAGCTGACCGATTCCTCCGGGAAGCACTACGCGCTGGCGATGACCCACGAGGAGTGCGTCACCTTCCACGCCTCCCGCGAGATCCGCTCCTACAAGGAGTTGCCCCAGATCTGGTACCACATCCAGACCAAGGAGCGGGACGAGCCGCGGCCCAAGAGCGGCATCCTGCGCACCCGCGAGTTCATCATGAAGGACTCCTACAGCCTCGACCGCGACGAGGAGGGCCTGGAGGCGAGCTACCAGCGCCACATCGAGGTCTACAAGCGCATCTACGACCGCTGCGGACTCGAGTACTGGATGGTCGAGTCCGACGTGGGCATGATGGGCGGGCTGGGCGCACACGAGTTCATGGCGCCGAGCAGCGCGGGGGAGGACGAGGTCGCGCTCTGCTCGAGCTGCGACTACGCAGCCAACGTGGAGCTGGCCCGCTCGCGGCCGCGCACGCCGCAGTTCCCTGAGCGCCTGGAGGCGCCGAAGGAGATCGAGACGCCGGGTGCCACCACGATCGAGGCGCTGGCCGGCCAGCTCGGGATCGATCAGGCGGCCACCGCCAAGGCGATGGTGCTGTCCAGGGACGGCGAGGTCGTGCTGCTGCTGGTCCGGGGTGACGATCGCATGCACGAGCTGAAGGCGACCAAGGCGCTGGGCGGCGCGTACCGGCCGGCCACTGCGGAGGAGATCGTTGCCACATTTGGCGCCGAGCCCGGCTCGATCGGGCCGGTCGGCGTGGGCGCGCGGGTGATCGCCGACGAGGCGTTGCGCGTGGGCCAGTACGTGTCCGGCGCCAACCGCACCGGCTTCCATCTGCTGGGCGTGGAGGCCGGGCGCGACTACGCGCCCGAGTTCGCGGACCTGCGCGAAGTGCGTGACGGCGAGGGTTGTCCCGACTGCGACGGGACGCTCCGAGTTGAGCGCGTGATCGAAATTGGGAATATATTCAAGCTCGGCACCAAGTACTCGGCGCCGTTGAACGCGACATACCTGGATGAGTCAGGGCAATCGCAGCCCATCGTGATGGGAAGCTACGGAATCGGATTGGCGAGGATCATGGCTGCGGCGATCGAACAGGGGCATGACGACAACGGCATGATCTGGCCGGCGTCGATCGCACCCTTCCAGGCTCACATGGTCGTGATCGGCGACGCCGGCTCCGAGCAGTTCGCGGTCGCAGAGGAGCTGGAGGGCCGGCTCACGGCGGGCGGCACCTCGGTGCTGTTCGACGACCGCGACGTCAGCCCGGGTGTGAAGTTCGCCGACGCCGAGCTGATCGGCGCACCGGTGCGACTCACGATCGGCAAGCGCACCGTGTCAGAGGGCACGGTCGACCTTCAGGCTCGCAGGGGGCGCGAGCAGATCTCGACGAGTGTGCGGGATGCGCCTGAACGGGCTCAGGCGATCCTTCAGGAAGGAGCTTGACGGTGGCACGCAAGACCGCAGCAGCAACCAAGAAGTCCGCTCCGAGCAAGCGATCGGCCGCCAGCAACGGCAGCAGCCGGCCGTTCGGCGTGGCGCTCGAGGCGCGCATGCACGACAAGGGCATCTCCTACCGGGCGCTGGCCGAGAAGACCGGCCTTTCCGCCGGCTACCTCAACCACCTGGTGCACGGCAACCGGCCGGTGCCCGCGAACCCCGTGATCCAGAGCATCGCAAAAGCGGTCGGCATGAAGGCCGACAGCTTCCGTGAGTTCCGCATCCGCAAGGTGTCAGAGGCCCTGGCCAAGAAGCCGGAGCTGGTCGACAAGGTCTACGTCGACATCGTCAAGGGCAAGTAAGCGCGAGCCGCGCCGATGCGGGGGCGCGGCGGATCTGCACGTCGTAGGCGGGAGCTCCAGCCGGCTTCGCAGCGGCCCACGCCTGCAGCTGACGGCTGACCGCGGCGTAACGGCCGGCCGGGACGCGCAGGGCGTAGGTGTGCGCCTGAGCCGCGCAGAACGGCAGTGGCGACAGGGTCGCGAGCTTGTCGGCCGGGACAGCCGGCACGTTCCTGAGCGCACCCGCGGTCGCTGTACCGCTGTCGCTCAAAGCCTGACCACCGCCCTGGCTCGACCTCGGGGACGGCACCCATCGCGCCGAGTGTGTCTCGGCGGCGCTGCCCGCGGAGCTTGACTGGCCGGAGCCGCCGATCCGGGTCAGGCCCGCGATGCCCGGCCAAGCAGCACCGCGACCGTGGCGCACAGGGCGACCGGTCGCAGCCACGTGCGCTCGGGCAGCCGCGGCTCGGCGCGCACCTGACGCATGACGTCGCCGGCCAGGCCGGCGGCGCCTGCGCCTGGCCCTGCTCATGCAGCCGGCGGGTCAGCTGCTCGTGGTCGGTGTGGCCGTTGTCGGTCATGACGTGCGGTGTGCCTCCAGCTCGACAGCGAGGCGAGAACGCCCCCGGTGCAGGCGTGACTTGACGGTGCCGGCCGGAACCTCCAGTGCCGAGGCGGCCTCGTCCATGCCCATGCCGATGATGTCGCACGCGACAACGGCCGCGCGGAACTCGGGCTCGAGCGTTGCCAGCGCGGCGATCAGGTCGAGCCGGTCATCAGCGGGGCGGTCGGTGGACGCGATCACGATCTCCTCCATCGGCTCGGCGGTGCGCTTGCGGCGGTCGAGCACGTCGTAGGCCTTGCGCAGCACGATCCGGTAGATCCAGGTCGAGAACCGGGCGTCGCCGCGGAAGCGGTCGATCGCGCGCCAGGCGGAGATGAGGCCCTCTTGCACGCAGTCGCGCGCGTCCGGCTCAGATAGGGTGACGCGCAGCGCCAGCGTGTAGAGTCGGTCCTGGTAGCGGAGCACCAGCTGCTCGAAGGCATCGGCATCCCCGCGCGCCGCCCGTTTGGCCAGCCACTCGTCGGATGCATCCTGCAGACGCATGCGGCCATCGTACGTGGCGGCGGGGCTGCGGGCAGGCGTGGGAGTGCCATTGCTTCGTTCACAGCCGCTTTGACGGCCGGATGGCCGCGGTGGTTCCCTCGGTATACTCAGGCCCTTCGGGGCGTGGCGCAGCCTGGTAGCGCACCCGGCTGGGGGCCGGGCGGTCGGAGGTTCAAATCCTCTCGCCCCGACTGGGTGTCTCCGATGTGGTTGGACCGTTTTCGGCGTGTCGGCCCAGGATCCGCACGGCCTCAGTCGACCCGATTAGCCCGTCTTCTGACGGCGGAAACGCGGATAGCCTGTCTCCGCCTGGTGGCCGTTCGCGGCCGAGCCCTGCGTGCTGAGCCGCACCTGGAGTGCCCCGGTGCCGACCAAAGCCTTGAGCTCAGCGCTCGTCCCCTCGGCGATTACCCTGCCGTGATCGATCACCGCGATCCGGTCAGACAGCGCGTCTGCCTCGTCGCGATACTGGGTCGTAAGTAGGACGGTCGTCTTCTGTGCGACGATCCCGCGGGCCGTCTCCCAGGTCTGCTGCCGGCTGCGGGGATCGAGACCGGTGGTGGGCTCGTCCAGAATCAGCAGGCTCGGCCTCACGATCAGGCTCGCGGCGATCCAGCCGCCGGTGCATGCCCCCCGGCAGGCTCATCACCTGTCGTCCACCGGCTTCGACAGACCAAACGCCCCGAGCAGCGCGCCGGCCCGGATCCTCGCCTCGCGGCGTGAGAGCCCGAGCAGCCGCCCCAGCAGGACGAGGTTCTCCCGGCCGGTCAACTCGTGGCGACGATCGCTCAGCCGAGTCCTGCGCGAAGCCTTGCCGCCAGTTCGCATAGTGCGGCTGAGCTGCCAGCAAGCGGGTCCCTCCAAGCGCTGGGCGGTCCCACGCTCCGGGCGTCTTCCGCGCCTGGTGAGCGGGGGTCAGTCGCCGTCGCCGTCGACTCCTGCACCCGTGAGTGCGTCGCGGGGCTCTTGCGCGGCCGTTTCGCGTCGGCGGGCTCGCCGCATGTGAACGCCCATGCGCTCGCGATAGCTCTCGGCGTTTATGCGTTGACGCGTGCTTGTGCGGCCCGGATCGGGGTGAAGGTGTGCGTGGTATGCGCGCAGCACGTCGCCATGTGTGATCCAGCCGACGACGAGTCCCTGGTCAGATACCACCGGGGTGCCGCTGGCGTCGGAATGGACCAAATTCGTCGAGGGCGCCGTCGAGACGTTGTGTGGGTCGTAGCGTTGGTACCTCCCGGGCGATGTCCGCGGCCGGTGCATCGAGGTGCCCATTCCGGGCGGCGAGTTCGACGTCTCGGTTGGAGATCGCGCCCGCGTAGGTTCCGTCGCCGGCCACCACCGGCAGGGCGAGGGCCTGGCCGTCGGTGAAGCGCTCGACCACGGCCTCCAGCGCGTCTTCGGCGCCCACCGGTTCGGGCGCGGGTCGCATCGTTTCGGCAACGGTGATTTCAGACAGGATTGTCGGCTTTGATCGCCGCAGGTCGACGCCCCGCCGGCGAAGCTTGAGGGTGTAGATCGAGTCCCCGCTGAGCAGCGACGCGACGGCGGTTGCGATCACAACCGCGACCATCAGCGGGAGGATGATGTGGTAGTCGCCGGTGAGCTCGAAGATGATCAGCACCGCCGTGATCGGCGCCCGGGCCGCGCCGGCGAATACCGCTCCCATGCCGACGAGGCCGTAGGCGCCGGCCGGACCCGCGAGGTGCGGCGCGACATGGCTGACCGCGTCGCCGTAGGCTGTGCCCAGCATCGCCCCCATGAACAGCGATGGCGCGAAGACGCCTCCGGAGCCGCCGATGGCGATCGTCAGGCTGGTCGCCACCAGCTTGCCCGCCAGCAGCCCGATCAGGAACCACACGGCGTAGCCGCCGGACACGGCGTGGCCGAGCACCGGGTATCCCACGCCGTATAGCTGGGGGAGCACCAGCAGCAGCCCGCCGAGCAGAAGCCCGCCGACGGCTGGGCGCAGCCACTCGGGGCCGGTCCACACACGATCGGCGACATCTTCCAGGCCGTAGAGGACGCGGATGAACAGCGTGCCGACCACGGCCGCGGTGGCGCCAAGGCCTACGTAGAGCACGTACTCCCACTCGGATTGCTGTTGGAATGTTGGGAGGGCGAGGAACGGCTGTGAGCCGAACGCGGCCCGGCCGATCACGTCGGCGACCACGGACGAGAGGACGACGACGCCGAACGACTCGACCTCGAAATCGCGCAGGATCAGCTCGAGTGCGAAAAAGACGCCGGCGATAGGGGCGTTGAAGGTGGCCGAGATGCCTCCTGCGGCGCCGCACGCGACCAGCAGCCGAAGCCGCGACTCGGGTAGCCGCAGCACCTGGCCGACCGTCGAGCCCAGCGCGGAGCCGATCTGCACGATCGGCCCCTCGCGGCCCACAGAGCCCCCCGAGCCGATGCAGATTGCCGAGGCGAGCGCCTTGACGGCGGCCACCCGTGGTCGTATGCGACCGCCGTTTTCCGACACGGCCAGCATCACCTCAGGCACGCCGTGACCTCTTGCCTCGCGGGCGAATCGGTGGATCAAGGGACCGTAGACCAAGCCTCCCACGACGGGTGCCAAGACGACGAACCAGATCCCTAGGGCGGGCAGGTGCGGGTTGGCCGTGTGTCCGGCGGCGCTGTAGTCCGCGCTGCCGGTGAAGAGGGTGGTCATGCCGACGATGAGCTCCCGGAAGGCGACCGCACCGACGCCCGCCCCGAGCCCGACCAGCGCGCCCAACGTCATCAGCCCAGCGGTCGTCCCATGCAACCACCGCTGCAATCGGCGGAGAGTCGCGCTCACTGGCTCGTAGGCCGGTCGATGCCAGCGATCAGCGCGTCCATCACGGCGCGGATGTTCTGCCACTTGAAGCCGGTTGGATCCAGCGCTCGATGCAGCATCAACCCATCGGTCAGCGCGAGAAGAATCGAAGATAGGGCGTTCGCCTGGCGCTCGTCGATCGACAGGTCGCCGTCTTGGATGCTGCGAGTAATCCAGGCCCGCAAGATGGCGCGGCGACGCTCCACGGCATCGGCGAACCGCGTGCGGATGATCGGATCGCTCGCCAGCGCCGACCACAGGTCGGCTCGCAGCTGCACCCGGCCGGGATCGTCGCCCACCTCCAGCATCGCCCGGGTGAACCCGCGCACCCGCTCGGCTCCGGACACATCGCTGCTCGCGAGTTCGTCCGCGACCCGATCGAGGGCGTCGGTCTCCTCCTCGAGCAATGCCAGAAACAGGTCCTGCTTTGTGTCGAAATAGCCGTAGAAGGCGCCCTTACTGACCCCCGCCTCGGCGCAGACCTCGTCGACGGTCGTCTCGTGGTATCCGGACGCGGCCACCCGCCGCCATGCCGCATCAACCAGTCGCTGGCGCCGGTCGGCGCGCGTCTCTGCGTCGATCTTCGGCATCGCTACTCGGTGCTCCGGGCGGAGGCCTGGCTGGCGGGTGAGGGCTCGTCCGGGGCTTCGCCAGCGATCACCCGCACAGTTTTGCCGGGCTCCCATCGGAACCGGCGAGGGAACCCCAACCCGGTCAGTAGCACCCGTGTCGCAGGGGGTGACACCAGTTCCACGGTTATTTGGGCTCGCCGACAGCGGGCGCACATCTCAACCATGATCGCCAGACCGAATGAGTCGACGAACACCCGACGGAGGTCAAGGCTCACCACCCTGGGCCGGCCGCCAAGCACCCGCCCGACACACCTCCTGAACGCGGCGGCTGTAGTCGAGCACAGGGCCCCCGTGAGGCCAACCGTTACACGGTCGCCATCACGGCTAACCTCGATCCGAAGCTCCTCAGCCAACCACCCCAACTCCCTTCCGCCAGGCCTGCCTGCATTGAGACTCCCGTCCTCCAACCAACACAGCTATTATAACCGACCAGTCAGTTTTTTAGACGATGCGGGCTGCCGACCTTCCACTTGCGGGACCTAGAGGCGATCCCGCGACTCACGACCGCGCCGGCGCAGCATGGAGTCCAGGCGCTACTGGTCGCGGACGGGCACTGCCCGTAACGCCTCGTCACGTGTCTCGAAGACCCGGAACAGACTCCGGAGGCCGACGAGGTCGAGCAGCCGTCGACCCTCACCACCGGTCCGTGCTACGAGCAGCAGATTTTCGCCACGCCCGCGTTCAACGATGAGCACACCCAGTACCGCCGTGTCGATGAACGTGATCTCGGTGAGATCGACGATGGCAGTGGTTCCGGTCGCTTCGACACGAGCAAACGCGGCTCGCAGGGCCGGCACGGTGCTTAGGTCGTGCTCGCCACGCAACGTGATGAGCCACAGCGATTCGCCCAATCGACGTAATCCGGTCTTACCAGGCTTAGACACGCCGCCCCCGGTAGTCTTCCTTAAGCTCGCCGCTCAAACTCGGGCGCAGATGAGCATAGCCCGAGTGGTCTCCAGGCTTCAGCTTGAACCCCATGCCTGTGCCGCGGCAACGCCGATGTAGACCGCCGTCGCTCCAGCGGCGACGCTGACGGCTGGCAGCAGGACGCCGTGTGCGACCTGCTTGTCGCCAACCGCGTGGTAGACGTCGGCCATCAGCGTGGAAAACGTGGTGAACGCGCCCAGGAAGCCGACGCCGAGGATGATCCGTGTCTTGTCGGAGGGGTGTATCCCGATCAACATGCCGAGCAGGAGCGACCCGGCGACGTTGATGGCGAACGTGACGTAGACCTGGTGGTGGGGCAGCAGACCCGATCTGTTTTCGGCCTCGACCAGGGCCCTCATTCGCCCGCGACGCAGCGCAGGTCGTAGACCTCGTCGTGACCGTCTTCGAAGGTGCGGCAGCGAGCCGGGAGCTGCAGGGCCGCGCGGGGATGGGTGGAGCGCATCAGCCGCCGGACGATCCCGGTGAACGGTGCCATTCGCCGCCAGCGCGGCGCGGGCGTGTGGCCGGCCAGCGACCCCGGTTCCACCACCAGGTAGTCGGCGCCGTAGCGCTGACGCAGCGCGAGTATCTTCGGCCGCGATTCTCCGAAGTAGGCGTCGATCATCGCGAACATGCGCGACCGCGCGATGGTCAGGTACTTGGCGCTGAAGACCTGATACAGCTTGCGCGAGATCACCACCGGCCGCTTCGAGACGAGCGTCACGCAACCGATCTTGGTCGGATCGCCCGCGATGATGGTGTTCTTGGGCAGCGTGCCAACGTACTGCAGCATTCCGCGATCGCGACCGCAGTGCCCGGCGAGGCTGACCCCGCGGCCGGCGATCGCCACCTCGGCCAGGAGCAGGGTTCCGGCCAGCACGGCCGCCACTCCGACGACCCTGGCCGCCGCGGCGCCGCGCCTCCAGACCAGCGCGCTGGCCACCACGGCGACCACGATCGACACCACCACCACCGGCCGTTCACCGTGATGCAGGAAGAAGCGCAGCCGGGCGCTGGACAGGTTGGGTCCCAGCGGTACCACCCGCACGGCGAGGTAGGCGGCCGCGAGGCTGATGGCGAGCCCGAGCGGGACCAGCAGCCACGTCAGGGCGGGCCGCAGCCAGTGGCCGAGCGATTCGAAGGTCGGCCGCCAGGCGACGGCGACGGCGACGCACGAGAAGGGCAGCAGCGGATAGGTGTAGCGGTTGGGAAGGTACAGCCGGAACAGCACCGCAAAGGCCAGCAAGTAGAGCAGCAGCGAGGTGACCAGCACCCACAGCAGTTCGCGCCGCAGGAGCAGGATGTTCCGCGGGCGCAGCAACAGCAACACGACAGGGGTGAAGAGCAGGATCGCAAGCGATGGCCCGATGTCCAGCCCCGAGTAGGTGCCTTTCAGAATCGACAGGACGCTGTTGCTGAAGAAGTGCATCTGCCCGCGCGGACCGAAGTCGGGCAGGGCGTGCGCCTGGGAGCGGGTGATCAGAGCCTGCTCGTGACCGATCAGCCTCGGCAGCAGCAGGCCGATGCCGCTCACGGCCACGCAGGCCAGCGCCGGCAGCGTGCGTGCCCGCTCCAGCGACGGCCGGCGGCCGCGCAGCGTCAGGCAGGACGCGACCATGATCGCCAGCGCGCTGACGGCACCCGGCGGATAGAACAGGCTGCCCGCGGCCGGAACTGCGGCGGCCATCCAGTAGCGCCGGCGCAGCAGCAGGTACACGGTGAGCAGCACCACCGGCTGGCCGAATGCGCGGGCGTGACCGCCGCTGAATCGCAGCGAGTTCACCGGCAGCACGAACAGCGCGGCTCCCATCCAGGCCGCCGGCCACCAGTCGGTGTGCTCGCGTACGATCCGGAACACCAGCCACGCCGAGAGCGGCGCCAGCACCACCGCCAGCCACGGCCCGAGGGTGACCGGGTCGACCGCGTAGCTCGCGATCCGGTAGAGCGTCTGCAGGCCGAGTGGCACGTAGCCGGCGTCGACCAGGGCCCTGGTGAGCGGGTCGGTGAAGAGCGCCGGGTCCTGGAACCGGCGCATCCAGAACGTGTGGGTCTGCGCGTCCGGCTGGAATGTGAGCGCGTTGAACAGGATGCCCCACTCCGCGCGCAGCGTCAGCAGCGTGGCTGCGATCAGCACGCCCGCGTTCTCGAGCACGCCACGGCGGGAGATCCGCGACCGAGTCGGCGCCCGACGCTCGGCTCGTGCTGAGCCGGTGACGCCGGCGTCGGCCACTACCGGTTCCACGGTGACCGCGAGTGGGAGGGGCCTTTCACCTCACCATTGTGGACGTTCGCGAGGATGGAAGTAGCCAGCCAACATGACCTGGGACAAGAATCCTTACACGGGCCTTTCATGGATCTGGCAGTGATGGTCTAGCTTGACCGTTGCTGCACCGCTTGGCTCGCTTGCCGTGGACCGCCCACTCGATGACACCCAGGACATGGTTTCCCCGCTGCAGGTGGATGCCGAGATACGGCTGCTGCTGGAGCGGCTCGGCCAGCTCGTCTCGGCGAACGACGATGACCCCCGACGACGCCTGCTGGCCGCGTTGATCGCCATGTGGGATGACGACCCTCGCCTCGACCGCCGGCTCGAGGCGGCTCAGCATCTCCTGACGCTCGACCAGCGGGACGTGTGGTTCGTCGCGGAGGACCCGGTAACGGCCGTCGACGATGCGGCGAGCCGGCTGCTGGTCGCGCTCGGCGACGCCATCACCGCCGCCGGTGCGAACTTCTACTTCGACGCGGGCGAGCCGTTCATCCCGGCCGCTCATGCCGATGACGCCTACCTCGAGCTTGGAGATGCGATCCGCCAGTGGAAGGCCCAGATGCTCGACGAGCAGCGGCGGCGGCAGCACCCGCGGGTGGAGTCAGAGGAGCTGATCTAGCGGAGCCGGGCGGCCGTGATCATCGAGCCCGTATGCGGCTTGCGCGCGGCGGGCAGACCTGCGAATCTAGCGTGATTCCCCCTGGAAATCTGGCGGTCTCCCGGTGTCGGGATGGCGGTCGTGGCGCGCCGGCTGTGTGCGGCGGAAGGAGTTCGGAATGACGCTGCTCACGAGTTACCCACCGTTCCTAGACGTGCTCTGGACGATGGCCGTGTTCTTTGCCTGGATCATCTGGTTCTGGCTGCTGATCACGGTCTTCTCGGACCTGTTCCGGCGGCATGACGCCAGCGGGTTCGAGAAGGTGTTGTGGATGATCTTTGTGATCATCGTTCCCTACCTGGGCGTATTCATCTATCTGCTCGTCAACCACGACGGCATGACCCAGCGCGCTGTCAGAGATCAGCAGGCGGCCCAGCAGCAGTTCGACGACCACATCCGTTCGGTCGCGCCGGCGAGCTCGACCGAGGAGATCGCGAAGGCCAAGCAGCTGCTGGACAGCGGCGCTATCAACCAGGCCGAGTACGAATCGCTCAAGGCGAAGGCGCTGGCCGCGGGTTGAGGCTGACCAGGTCGATAGCGAGCGTCGCCTCGGCCAGGCCGACCATCGCGCCGATCGTGACGCCCAGCGCGGCCTCGTAGGCCGCGCCCGCCAGGAACGGGTGCGGCAGGCCGACAACGTAGAGCGCGTGCAGCGCCGCTGATTCGATCAGAACCGGGATGGTCACCACGCGGACCGTCAGCCAGAACCGCGGCCACACCAGCCGGGCCGACCGCACGAGGCTGCGCGCCACGCCGGCCCGCTCCATCACGATCACCGGCCCCGTCAGGGAGATCAGCGTGAAGGCCACCAGCCCTGGCACCAACGAGCAGCAGGGTCAGGCCGACGCTGATCGCGATCACGACGACGTCGGCCACGAGCAGCGACGCCCACGGCAGCGTGCGCAGCACCTCCGACACCGGAGCCGCACGCTGGCCGTGCTGATGCTCTGACACGATCCGCTCGCTCAGCCCGCCGTAGAACACGATGCCGGCCGACGAGACCGCGCCCGTCAGGAGCGCTCCGGCTCGGAGCAGCGTGCCCCAGTTGCCGGTGTGACCGTGGGCGACGCTGTCCGCGACGAGCTGCGCGGCCGCGTCGGCCACGCCGCCGATGGAGAACACCAGCAGGGCCATCGGGCCCAGCACGCGGAAGCGCGCCCGGTAGGTCGTCAGGGCGCGGCCGAAGATCGAGCGCGCGGTATGTCCCGTGGGGCCCGTGCCGCCGACCGACCGCAGCCCTACGTGGGCGGGCGGCCCTTTCGCGCTTCGGAGAACATCCTGCTCGCAGCCACGATCGCGTCGCCCTTGTCGCCGAACGTCTGCTTGGTCCGGTGCTTGTTCGACCTGAAGTTGTTGTCCTCGATGTAGCCGCGCCACGTCTGCGTCGCCTCATCGAACTCGACGCCGTCGTGCCAGTGGAGATACTGCTCGCCGCTGATCTCATCCTCCGATCGGTACCAGGCAACGTACCGGACCCGACGGCCTCAGATCAGGTGTGCGCGGTGACCCGTCCCGACAGCAGCCCGTCATGGGTCAGCCGCCAGTTGGCCACCACGTGCCGCTGCACCCCGTCGGTCACACAGGCGCCGTCGAAGCCCAGCGGCCGCACCGCCGTTACCTTTCCGGTGCAGACCAACCCGCTGGGCAGGTACTCCATCTGGAACGTGGTCGCCTGCAGGCTGGTGGAACGGACCAGCAGGTCGGCCCGCACCAGGACGTTCTGGCTGCCGTGCCCGACGCCGGTCATGGACACGAGCGCCACGTCGGATCCCTGCTGCTGCAGGATCCGCCCGCTCAGGTGGTCGTCGAAGCTGGCCGCGTTCCACTGGTGGGAGTGGACGCGCAGCGGCCCCAGCGCCAGGCCCAGGATCACCACCGCCGAGACCGCGGCCATGACCAGCAGGCGGCGGGTGAGCAGCCGCGCCGGCGCTCCCGGCCGCTCCGCGATGCGCCACAGCACCAGCGACACCACCAGCGTCGTCGAGACGATGTAGATCGCGAGCATCCACGGCGCGTTCCTGTCGGTGCCAGACCCGATCCCGTGCAGCGTGGCGGCCGCCCACACCGCGAAGTTCGCGTAGTGCGCCCGCCGCCACCAGCGGTGGGGCATCCGCCCGCGGTAGTGGTTGGTGATCGCCAGCGCAAGCAGCAGCTCGGCGGCCGCGATGCCGAGGCCGGTCCAGATCGGCCGGTAGCCGGCCGCCAGCGGCACGGCCAGCTGGGTCAGCGAGAACGGCAGGAACGAGTCGATGCCGATCGTGACGACGTGGATGGCGATGAATGTCCCCACCAGCAGGCCGCCGTAGCGGTGCACATCCTCCACTGCGAACATCGGCCACCTCCGCCAGCGCCGGCCCGGCGCCTTTCCGGCCAGGGCGAGTCCGAGCGCGATCACCGCGGTCAGCAAGACGTAGGCGGCGATGCCGGCCGCGCGGGCCGCGTACCAGTCGATCGGGTTCGATGTCAGGTGCATGCGAGTGCACCCTCCAGCGACCGCCGCCACGAGCGGTTGGTGACGGGCCGATCGTCCGCCCACAGGAAGCGGCCGGGCAGGCCCCGTTCGTCCAGCCAGTCCGGGCCGTCCTCGCCCAGCAGGAACGCCGCCTTGGCGGCGACGTCGGCATCCAGGCACGTGGCGCCGGACACCGTCACCTGCTGCCAGCGCGTCTGGGACGGCCGCCCGGTGACGGGATCGATCAGATGGTGCTGCAGTCGTCCGCCGCGGCGCCAGGCGCGCCGTCCCCGGCCGCTGGTGGCAAGCCCGCCGGACTCGAGCCGCACGGCGCCGCCTCCGGGCAGCTCCACGTCGACCGCTCCGCGCGCGGCGACGTCGCCGCCGGCGGAGACCCAGCCCTCGCCGTCGAGGCACGCAAGCGCTTCATCCACGGCACGCGACTTGACCACGCCGTTCAGATCGAGCTCGACTCCGGCGGGCGCGCGCAGCAGCTGGCCGCGCGCCTCGATCCGGTGCCAGCAACCTGCCACCGCCGGTGCGGGCGGCTCCGGCCGGTCGAGGCCGTCCCCGAAGTCGCGGTCGTAGCCCGCCGCCTGCAGGGCGGAGCCGATCGTGGGGTCGACCAGACCGCCGGTCTCGCGGGCGGCCCACAGCGATAGCTCGAGCATGTCGGCAAACGCCCGGGACGCGCGGATCGCACCCCCGGCGACGGCGTTCACCGCATTCAGCTCGCTGCCGTCGATGAAGCGGCTGAAGCGGCGCTCGTGCCGATCGAACAGGGCACGCATCCGCCGCGCCTGCTCTGCCGTCGCGCCGGCCACGCGCACGTCGCAGCCCATCGACCGGAATCGTAGGACAGGTGCGCTCACGACTGGCTGGTGCTCGCCTGCGGAGGCGCGGACTGGGGTGGAGCGATCGAGCCCGACTGCAGCGAGCTCTGCCGCACCGTGTTGGCGAACCGCCGGGGAGCCGTCAGCGGCGTCGCCGAGTGCCGGGCGTGGCCGGATGCGGTGCTGCGCGTGGCAAGCATCCCGCCGGCGAACACGGCGACAGCGGCGGCGGCCAGGGCGCCCTTGCCGAGAGCGGCACGGCGCCGGGCGGCGACCATCCGGCCGGGCTGATCGTTGTTCGACGTCGGTTCCATACCCGAACCGTACGGATGCCAGATGAGCGGAAGCTTGGGGTCGGTTTAACGTTTCCTGCGAGGCCGACCGCGCAGATGCTCTCGCCGCAGTTCCGGTGCGAGAATGGGCACCGTGTTCGAGCGCTTTACCGAGCGTGCCCGGTACGTCCTCGTCCTGGCCCAGGACGAGGCGCGCACGCTCAAGCACAACTGCATCGGCACAGAGCACATCCTGCTGGGACTGCTGCGCGAGGAGCACGGGCCGGCTGCGCGTGTGCTCGGCTCGCTCGGCATCACGGTGGAGGAGGTGCGCGCCCAGGTCGCCCGCATCATCGTCCAGGGCGACGAGCCGCCGGACTCGAACATCCCGTTCACGCCCGCGGGCCAAGAAGGTGCTGGAGCTGGCGCTGCGCGAGGCGCTATCGCTGGGTCACGACTACATCGGCACCGAGCACATCCTGCTGGGCCTGGTGCGCCAGAACGAGGGCGTGGCCGCCCGTATCCTGCTCGACTTCGACGCCGACGACACGATCCGCAACGAGATCATGCGCATGCTCTCAGGATCGGCCGGTGAACGCGCTCCGCGTAAAGGGGAGCCCTGGATCATGGTCTACTGCCCGAGCTGCCACACACCGATCGAGTCGATCGGCACCGAGATGGCGCCCGGTCGCTTCGTCGTCGAGGACGACGGCGCGCAGACGTGCCGTCGTTGCGGCGCGGTCTGGCATCTCAGCTACCGCGTGGAGTGGAGGATGGCCGGGGACGAGGGCGAGTAGCGCACCTATGCTCTTCGCTCGTGAACCCTCGGCGCCTGTCCTCACGTAGGCGCGGCCAGCTGGCCGTTGCCCTGGCGGCCATCGCCTGGTCGACGGCGGGCCTGTTCCAGCGTGAGCTTGACGTCAGCACGGCCACGCAGCTGGCGGGCCGGGCCGGATTCGCGCTGGTGGCGCTGCTCGGGCTCGTGTGGCTGACGGAGCGCGGCAACGTGGTCGGAGCGTTCCGCTCGATCGGCATCGCCGGAGTCGGAGTGGCGGTCTGCACGGCGATAGCCTCCGGCAGCTTCATCGTCGCGCTCAACCACACGACCGTCGCCCACGTGCTGTTCACCCAGGCGATCTCGCCGGTGCTGGCCGCGTTGCTGGGCTGGGTGGTGCTGCGGGAACCGGTCATCGGCCGGACGTGGGCGGCGATGGTGATCGCGCTGGCCGGCGTCGCCATCATGTTCGGGACGCCTGGCGACGCTGACGTGATCGGCGACGGCGTCTCGCTGCTGATGTCGTTCGCGTTCGCCGTTGCGATCGTGATCACGCGCCACCGCCGCGACGTGTCGATGATCCCGGCCGTCTGCCTGTCCCAGGTCATGGTCGTCTGCGTGGCCGCGCCGTTCGCGGCGCCCAGCACCATCACGCGCCACGACCTGGTCTTCCTGGTGCTGATCGGCGCCTTCCAGATGGGCATCGGCCTGGCCCTGTTCGCCGTCGGCGCCCGCCTGATCAACGCCGCCGAGGTCGCCCTGATCACGCTGCTCGAGGTGGTGCTGGGGCCGCTGTGGGTGTGGATCGCCTTCTCCGAGACCCCTGACACCGCCACGCTGGTTGGCGGCCTGGTGGTGCTGGTGGCCGTCATCGTCCAGGTCAGCGGCGAGGTGCGAATGCCGGTGCGGCTCTCGGCAACCGAGGCCGCCCCGCCACCTCCGTAGACCCGTTCTCTAGGATGCGCCCGGTGCTCGATGTCTCCTTCACCCCGGCCGCGCCCTACCTGCTGGCACGATCGATCGGCTCGCCCGATCTGTCCCGCAGCTTCCGGGGAAGCGTGCTGCAGCTGGCATACCCCGCCGGAGAGCACGATGCCACCGCTCACGTCTGGCAGCGGCACGACGGCACTCTGCAGGCCCGCATCGACAGCCCGGATCCGTGCCTTGCACACGACCGCTTGCACCGGCTGCTCGGCGTCGGTCTGGACACGACGCCGTTCCTGCGCATGGCGGCCGACGACCCGCTGCTGCGGCCGATGACGTCGCGCCTGCGCGGGCTGCGGCCGCTGATGCTCGCCACGCCGGTGCACGCTCTGATCCGGGCCGTGTGCGGGCAGCTGATCCGCTCCTCCGACGCGCTCGCGATCGAGCGGCGCATCGTCCGCCTGCTCGGCCGCCCCCGCGGGCGCTTCGTGCTGGCGCCCGCCGCCGAGACGCTGGCGTCGGCGCACCCGGCGCTGCTCGAGCGGGCCGGCCTGTCGCCAAAGCGGGCGGTGGTGCTGACCCGTGCCGCGCGGCGGCTGCGCCTGGAGTCGCTGGCCGGCGATCCCGCCGAGCGGGCGGAGCTCCGCATCCGTCGCGAACCAGGACTGGGGGAGTGGTCGGTGGGGGTGGTGATGATCTACGGATTCGGCCGCCACGAGCGCGGTCTGGCCGGCGACCTGGCGCTTGTGCGCCTGGCCCGGGCGCTGGGCGTCGAGAGCGACCGCGAGCTGCTTGCCCGCTACGGCCCCTGGCAGGGGCTGGCGTCGATCTGGCTGATGCACCATCCCGCCGCCGCCCGGCGCTCGTCCTGGCGCGGTGGAGAGGCGGTCACGGTTCCTGTGTGAAGGAGGCCGGCGCAGGTCGCCCGGTAGACTGCGCTGCACAGTGCCCAAATGGCTGCCCAACGCGTTGACGGCCGCCAGGCTGGTGGCGATCGTCCCGTTCACCATACTTCTGGCCCGGTCGGACGACGCGGTCAGCACCGGCGCCGCACTGCTGTTCGCCGCCGCAGCATCGACCGACTTCCTGGACGGCTACCTGGCCCGCCACGCCAATGCCCAGACGCGGTTCGGCCGCATCGCCGACCCGCTGGCCGACAGGCTGCTGATCGACCTGGCGCTGGTGCTGCTGGTCTACCACCAGCGGCTGGAGTGGTGGCTGGCGGCCCCGGTGTTGCTGCGAGACGCGCTCCTGGCCGCCGTGTTCCGCGCCCGCCACGAGGCCACCGAGGTGCAGGTGAACATGCTCGGCAAGGCCGGCACCGCCGCCATCATGCTGTCGCTGTTTCTGCTGATGCTGACCGAGCAGAACTGGCCGAAGGTGCTCTATGTGCTCGGGCTGGCGCTGTCGGTCGCCGCCGGGGCGCGCTACCTGAAGCAGGAGGGGGGTCTCGAATCAAAGCCGTCGTGATGGCAGGCGGCGAGGGCACGCGCCTGCGCCCGCTCACCTCGAACCAGCCCAAGCCGATGGTGCCGATCGTGGGCAAGCCCTGCATGGAGCACATCATCGACCTGCTGCGGCGCCATGGCATCGACGAGATCGTGGTCACGGTGGCCTACCTGCCGCAGGTGATCCGCGGCTACTTCGGCGACGGCGAGTCGATGGGCGTGACCCTGCACTACTCGGTCGAGGAGACGCCGCTCGGCACCGCGGGCAGCGTCAAGCACGCTGAGGCGCTGCTGGACGAGACGTTCCTCGTGATCTCCGGCGACGCGCTCTGCGACTTCGACCTGACCGCGATCGTGGCGGCGCACAAGGCCGCCGGCGCGGTGGCGACGCTGGGCCTCAAGTCGGTCGAGAACCCGCTCGAGTTCGGCGTCGTGATCATTGATGAGGACGGCCGCATCGAGCGGTTCCTGGAGAAGCCGTCCTGGGGACAGGTGTTCTCGGACACGATCAACACCGGCGTCTACGTGCTGGAGCCGGAGGTGCTGCGGAACATGCCCGCCGACGAGCCGTACGACTTCTCCAAGCAGCTGTTCCCGGCCCTGCTGTCGCGCGGCAAGCACCTGTACGGCCACGTGCTGGAGGGCTACTGGCAGGACGTCGGCAACCTGGAGCAGTACCGGCAGGCCAACTTTGACGCCCTGGACGGCCGCATCGAGCTCGACCTGCCGGGCATCCGCCTGCGCGACAACGTCTACCTGGGTGACGGCGTGCAGCTGCCCGAGCTGGGTCAGATCCAGGGCCCGGCGTTCGTCGGCAACTACTCGAAGATCGAGCCAGGGGCGCGGATCGGTGCCTACTCCGTGCTCGGCCAGAACGCCGTGGTCAAGGACGGCGCCCAGATCGAGCGCAGCGTGATCGACTCCGGCAGCTACGTCGGCCAGAGCGCCCGCATCGAGGGCGCGATCCTGGGCAAGGGCGTGGACGTGCGCGCGCATGCGGTGGTCAACGAGGGCGTGGCGATCGGCGACGAGTGCTCGATCGGATCGCAGTCGGTGCTGGCGCCGAACGTGAAGGTGTACCCGTTCAAGACCATCGAGGCCGGCGCCGCCATCCACTCCAACCTGATCTGGGAGTCTCGCGGCATCACGACGCTGTTTGGCCGTGACGAGGTCAGCGGCCTCGTCAACGTCGACATCACGCCCGACGTGGCGTCTCGAATCGGGATGGCCTACGGCACCACGCTGGCACGCGACGCGCGGATCGTGGTCAGCCGCGACGCCAACCCGGCGGCGCGCATGATCAAGCGGTCGCTGATATCGGGCCTTGCCGCGACCGGCGTCAACGTCTCCGACCTGCGGGTGGCGATGCCGGCCGTGGCGCGGCACCAGCTCAAGATCGACGAGCGGGCGGGCGGCGTTCACGTCCAGATCTCGCAGGATGACCCGGAGGTGGTCGAGATCCGGTTCTTCGAGGCACCCGGCATCCTCGTCTCCGACGCCACCATCAAGTCGATCGAGCGCACCTACTCGCGGCAAGAGTTCCGGCGGGTCTCGGCGACCGAGATCGGCCGGCTCAGCTACCCCTCGCGGGCGACCGAGATCTACGTGCAGGACCTGCTCGAGATCCTGGACGTGGCCGCGATCCGCGCACGCGGGTTCCGGATGGTGCTGAACTACGCGCACTCGCCGGCCTCGCTGGTCGTGCCGAACATGATCGGCGACCTCGGGGTCGAGCTGATATCGATGAACGCACCGGTCGACGTCGGCGACCTGCCGACCAGGACGCACGAGCAGTCGCTGGCCGAGACGGCGCAGATGGTGCGGGCCGTCGGCGCCGCGCTGGGAGTGCTGCTTGACATCGCGGGCGAACGGATCTGGCTGGTCGACGAGACCGGGCAGCCGATCGCGGCGGAGACCACGCTGCTCCTGCTGCTGCGCGAGCTGTCGGCGCAGACTGCGGTCGGGACGCTGCTCGTGCCGGTGACGGAGACGTACGAGGTCGAGCACGTGGTGAACGGCTCCTCCAACCGGGTCGAGCGCACCCAGGCCTCGCTGCACTCGCTGCTGTCGGCGGCCACAGAGGAGGGCGTGCTGTTCGCGGGCGCATCCGGCGGCGGCTACGTGTTTCCGGACTTCCTGCCCGCCTACGACGCGCTGGCGTCGACCGGCAAGGTGCTCGAGATCCTGGCCCGCTCTCCGGCCACCCTGTCGGAGCTGGCCTCGGGCCTGCCCGAGATCACGCGCGTGCACACCCAGGCACCCTGCCCGTGGGCGGTCAAGGGCACCGCCATGCGGCTGTTGATCGAATCCACCAAGCGGCTGCGCACCGACCATACGGACGGGCTCAAGGTGTTCGAGAAGGGCGGGTGGGCGCAGCTGATCCCCGACCCCGACGAGCCGGTGTTCCACATCTACGCAGAAGGGCGCACGCGGGAGGACTCCATGCGGCTGGAGGCGAAGTACCGCGCCATGTTGGAGGAGATCGTCTCCGCCCAGCCGGCTGAAACCCTCAACTAGAGCTTGAGGAATCTCGACGTGCCGGGTAGACTTCACTAACCCCGCCGATTGGAAACCGCATGGACGTTCTGCCCGATTTCGCGACCCTTGACGACGACGCACTTCGCAGCCTGATCGACGAGCACGTGCGTGAGGAGGAGGAGATCTCCTACCGCCGGCGGCTGCTCCACGGCCGCATCGACATCTTGCGTGCCGAGCTGGTCGACCGCATCAAGCGCCGCCACGGCGGTGACGAGACGCTGGCGGTCGACATCGACCGGCTGACCGAGATCCTCGCCCACAAGGGGCCACCAGAGCTTTCTGACGAGGCGACGTAGCGCGTGTACTGTCCCGAGTGCGGACACCACAACCGGGAATCGGCGCGGTTCTGCGGGCGGTGTGGTGCCAGCCTGATCGAGCTGACCGAGGGCGAGGCCACCGTCAGCTTCACTCCGCCGGCCGAGCCGGGGGCCGACAGCGGCGTGATGGAGGCCGTGGTCGAGGGTGCGACGCTGGTGATCCGCCTGGGCGGCGGGCGCGCCGGCGACCAGTTCCCGGTGGGGCCGTCGATCACCTCGATCGGCCGCGCCCCGGAGAGCGACGTGTTCCTGGACGACGTCACCGTCTCCCGCGAGCACGCGGTGCTGGAGCAGCGCCAGGACGGCATCCACATCGTCGACCAGGGCAGCCTGAACGGCACCTACGTGAACCGCGAGCGGGTCGAGGACGCCCGGCTGAGCGACGGGGACGAGCTGCAGATCGGCAAGTACCGGCTGGCATTCATCGAGAACTGAGCAATGGCCGCAGAACCTGACACCCTACCCTCCAACCTCACCATCGGCGCGGTCTGCCGGATGCTGGGCGAGGAGTTCGACGACATCTCGATCTCGAAGATCCGGTTCCTGGAGGACCAGAAGCTGATCGCCCCCCGGCGCACCCAGGGCGGCTATCGCCTGTTCAGCCTGGACGACGTGGAGCGGCTGCGGGCGATTCTGCGCATGCAGCGCGACGAGTTCCTCCCGCTGGCCGTGATCCGCGACATGCTGACGCAGGGCGTCTCGCGCCCCACCGGAACCCGCCGCCGGCGCGCACGTGCCCTCGCGCAGGCGGACCGGCAGCTGACGCTGGAGGATCTCGTCGGCGAGACCGACGCCGACCTGCGCTTCATCCAGGAGCTGGAGGAGTACGGGCTGCTCGAGGGGCGGCGCACCGGCCTGCCGAAGCCGTACACGCGCACGGACGTCGAGATCGTGGCGCTCTGCCAGCGGCTGGCCCGCTACGGCGTGGCCGCCCGCCATCTGAAGGCGTTCCGCTCGGCCGTGGGGCGTGAGGCCGGGCTGCTGGAGCAGATCCTGGCGCCGTCGCTGCGCTCGTCGAATGCCGACCGGCGCGAGGCTGGGCTGGAGGAGCTGGAGGCGCTGGCGGAGCTGACCAGCGATCTCACGCACCTGCTGCTGGTGCGCGACCTGCGGCACTCCGTGCGCTGAGCTCAGCTGTCGTAGCTGATCAGCGAGTGCACCCGGTAGGGGTAGAGCTTGTCGCGCCCGCCGAGGAAGGTCAGCTCGACCACGAACGCCAGCCCCACGACCTCGGCGCCCAGCTGCTCGACCAGCTCGATCTTGGCCTTGGCGGTGCCGCCGGTGGCCAGCAGGTCGTCGTGCACGAGCACGCGCGCCCCCTTGGGCACGGCATCGACGTGCATCTCGAGGGCGTCGAATCCGTACTCGAGTGCGTACTTGGCGCCGACGGTGAGGTAGGGGAGCTTGCCCGGCTTGCGCGCGCAGACGAACCCCGACCCCAGCTTGTAGGCGAGCGCCGATCCGAGGATGAACCCGCGCGCTTCGGCCCCGACGACGTAGTCGACGTCGAGCGGCCGTGCCCACTCCGCCAGCTCGTCGACGGCCGCCTCCAGCGATTCGGCGTCCGCCAGGAGAGGCATGATGTCCTTGAACACGATCCCCGGCCGGGGAAAGTCGGGGATGTCACGGATCTTGCTGCGAAGGTCGGGGTGGCCCATGGGCGTCGCGATTGTAGCGGCCGGACTGCGACCCGCGGCTAATCCAGAGCCGCCGCGCGGTCGATAATTGAGGTGTCATGTACGACGTGTTACGAGCCAGCTACCGGTTCCACTGCCCGCACAGGCCAGAGGGGCAGCTGCGGACGGTGGCGCTGTCGCGGTTCCGGAGCATCGAGCGGCTGCCGGGCGCGGCCCATCCGGCCGTCTTTCGCGTCACGTACCTGTGCGACTGCGGCGACGACCACGTCGGGCTGGTGGCGCACGACGACCTGGACTACGGGCCGATTGCGGCGACGCCGATAGAGTTCCGAAACCTGGTGACGGGACGCACCGAGCCGGTGGCGGGCGAGCTGGTGGAGCTGACCCGGGCTCAGGTGCAGAAGGGCAACTGGCCCTGGAAGCTGTTGTGCGGGCGCGAGGCCAAGCTGAAGCCGGTGTTTCCGTCCAGCCTGGCGCTGGTGTCCCCGGCCGACAGCGAGCTGGTGGGCGTGGCCATGCACTGCCCCAGCTGTGGCGAGCTGTCCCTGAACGTGGTCAGCGAGGCGCACCTGGACGTGCCCTTCTACCACGACCGGGTGGTACGCCTGATCGACCGGCCGTTCCTGGATGCGCGCGATCTCACGGTCGACGACTTCCACGAGCGCCTGTGGTCGGCCGGGTTCGACGTCGAACGCGCGCGGTTGGCCTCCTGAGCCGCCCGGCTAGCTGACGTGCCTCGATAGGTTGTTGACGGCTGAGTAGTCCATCCGGGCCTCCTTTGAGGCTGTGGGTCTGCCAAGGCTCACAGTTCAGAAGGAGGATCCCGGATGGGGTTTCACCGTAACGCTCGGCTCGGACTTGCGGGGCGTCGTTTGCTGGTCGCTGATGTGGCGGCTGGTTGCTCGTGTAGGGAGGCGGCGCGGCGTCGTGGCGTGTCGCCTACCACGGCGTGTAAGTGGTGGTGGCGCTGGTTGGCGGCCAGCGAGGTGGATCGCCGGTCGCTGGTGTGTTTGGAGGATCGCTCGTCGCGGCCGCATCGATCGCCGCGGCTGCTTGGGGTGGCGGAGCAGGAGCTGATCTGCGCTTGTCGGCGGCGTACCGGGTGGGGACCACGGCTGATCGCCAGCGAGACTGGGCATCCGCATGCGACGGTCTGGCGGGTGCTTCGTCGAGCCGGCATCTCGCGGCCCGCTCGAGAGCCGCGCGAGCAGGCGCGGCGCTATGAGTGGCCGTGTCCGGGTGATCTGCTGCATATCGACACGAAGCGGTTCGCGCGGTTCTCGCGGCCCGGCCACGCAGTCACCGGTGACCGCTACACCACCAACGCCGAGATGCGGACGCGGCTCGGCTATGAGTGGGTGCACTCACTCGTCGACGATCACAGCCGACTGGCCTACAGCGAGCTGCACCGAAACGAGCGCGCCGACACCGTCACCGGTTTCGTCACCCGCGGCTTCGCCTTCTTCGCCAGCTTCGGAATCACACCGAAACGCCTCATGTCCGACAACGCCTGGACGTACACCCGCAACCGCCGACTCGCCCTGCTACTAGCAGAGCACGGCATCCGCCATCTGCTGATCCCGTCACGCCGACCCCAGGTCAACGGCAAGGTCGAGCGCTACCAGCAGACCCTCAAACGCGAATGGGCGCTGGGCCAGATCTACCAGTCAAGCGAGCACCGCGCCGACGCGCTGACATACTGGCTCCGACACTACAACGAGCACAGACCCCACAGCTCACTCGGCGGCCACCCACCCATCCACCGCGTCCACAACCTCCCGAAGCAGGACAGCTAGCTGGTGCGCGCCAGGCGCAGCGGCGGCGCCACGATGTCGCCGATCACGACCACCTGGTCGCGGCCGCGGCGCTTGGCCTCGTAGAGTGCGCGGTCGGCCAGCTCGAACAACTCCTGCGGCGTGCGCGCGTCCACCGGGAACGAGGCGATCCCGGCGCTGGCGCTGATGGCGGGCGCGAAGTCGCGCTGCGAGGTGGGGATGGGGGTAAGGTCGGAGATCGCTCGGCGCATGCGCTCGGCCACGATCATGCCGTCCGCGGCGCGGCCCGGCACCAGCACGGCGAACTCCTCGCCGCCGAACCGGGCGGCTATGTCGGCGTCGCGCTTCTCCCGCGTGATCGCCTGGCCGACGCCGTTCAGCAGTCGGTTACCGGCGGCGTGGCCGTGCTGGTCGTTGAAGCTCTTGAACCGGTCGAGGTCGAGCATCACCAGCGTCACGCAGCCGCCGTAGCGGCGCACGCGGGCCAGCTCCGATCGCATGGCCTCCGCGAAGTAGTCGTAGTTGTGCAGGCCGGTCAACCGGTCTGTGAAGGAGCGCGCCACCAGCTCACGGCTGTGGCGGCGCCGCTGCGCGTGCAGCGCGCCGTTGATCGCCGCCGCGACCAGCAGGGCGGCGCGCACGCTCCACGGCACCGGCACCGCCAGCGAGCCAATCGCAACCGCCAGCGCGCCGATCGGCCCGATCGCCGCCGCAGCGCTGACGGCCAGGACGGCCAGCGCCGGACGTGCTGCGACGGGAGCCAGCCAGGCCCCGGCGTAGGCAAGCAACGCGACCATGGCCGCGCCCGCACGAAGGTGTGAACGCTCGCCAGTGCCCGGCACAGCAGCACGGTAGCAACGGCCGCGGACGGATCCGGAGCCGGGTCAAAGGTGGTTCAACGGCTCCAGAACTGCAGGCGCTTCTGGGTCGGATCGATGTCCTCGCGCTTGCTCGAGCGCGGCTCATCGTCGTCATCGGAGGCGGATCCGCCGTTCGATGCAGAGCTCGACCCGGCACTCAGCTGCAGCTTGCGGGCCATCGCGTTCAGGTCGGCCTCACGGCGCTGCAGCGAGGTGGACAGCTCGCCCAGCCGGCGCTCCTGCTCCTCGAGCTCGACCTCGCGCTCGCGCAGGACGACGTGCAGCTCCTCGACCGCCTTCGCGGTGGGCGCCCCGCGAGAGAGCAGGCCCTTCTTGCCGGAGCCGGCGCTGGGGTCGTCCGAGACGCGGCGGACAGCCTCCTCGCGCGCCTGGCGGGCGGCATCGGCGCGGTCCTCGATCTCGGCCATCCGGCGCTGCAGCACCTGGCGCTCGCGCATGACCGCCTCCTCGGCGTCGCGCAGGGCCTCGCGCTGGGCCTCCAGCTCGGCCTCAACGCGATCGGCGCGGTTGGTGATGCGGGCGATCTCGGCCTCGCGCTCGCTGACGGTGACCTCGCGCAGCTCCATCGAGTCGTGGCGATCGTCCAGTCCGCGCTCGCGCTCGTCCAGGGTGTCCTGGCGGCGGTCGAGCCGCTGTTCGCGGCGCTCGACGTCGCCCTCGGCGAGCGTGATGCGGGCCTCGCGCTCGCGCAGATCTGCGGCCAGGCGCTCGACCTCGGCCTGTGCCTGCTTCTCGGCGTTGACGAGCGCGCGTTCGGCGGCCTTGTTCATCCGCTCGGCCTCGCGCGTCATCATGTCGGCCTGGGTGCGCGCGATGCGGACAGCCTCCTCGGCCTCTTCCACGGCCTGCTGGCGCGCGTCAACATCTGCCAGCTGGGCTTCGACGGCGGCCAGCTTGCGCTCCTTGTCCGACAGGCCCTTGACCCGCTCCTGTGCCTCGGCGACGGCCTTCTCGGCCTCGTCGCGCTGCTGCTCGAGCTGCTCGTACTGCGCGCGGGCGGCCTCGACCAGCGACTCGGCCTCGGCGATGCGCCCGTCAGCGCTCGCCAGCGCCTCCTGCTTCTCGGCCAGCGCCTGCTCGCCCTGCTCGACCTCGAGCGCCCGGGCCTCGATCGAGGACAGCCGCTGCTCCAGTTCGGCCAGCTGGCGGGATCGCTCCTCGACCGCCTTCACGGCCTCCTGAGCTTCGGCGGTGCGGCGATCGCTCTCGGCCTTGATCTCGGTCAGGCGTGACTCCGCCGCCTGGATCTGGGCCTCGCGGCCCTCCAGCGCCTGGGTGGCCTCGGCCAGCGTGGTGTGGGCTGCGGCGAGCTCGTCGGCCTGGCGCAGCAGGTCGCTCTCGCGCTGCTTGCCGGCGGCGTTCTCCTCCTCCGCCTTGGCAAGCGCGGCGGCGGCCTCCTGCTCGCGCTTGACCAGCGCCTGCTCGCGCTCGGCAAGGGTGGTCTCGGTCTGCCGCACCTGGGCCTCGCGCTCGTCCAGGTCGGCGCGCGCGCCGTCCAGGTGCAGCTCCTTCTGCTGCAGCACCTGCTCGACCTTGACGGTTCGATGCTCGCGGTCCTCCAGCTCTGCCTGGCGCGCGTCCACCGACCGCACGGCGCTGCTGTCCTCGACGGCGGTGGCTGCCGCCAGCTGCTGCTCGAGCGACGCGATCGTCTGCTCGAGCTCTGCCAGCTGCCGCTGCTTGGCTGCGCTCGGCTTTGCCGGGACGGCTTCGGCGACAGCCTGCTCGCGCGCCTCGAGCTCGGCGGCCATCTGCTCCAGGGCGGCCTCGCGGGCGGCGAGGGCGCGCTCGCGCTCATCGAGATCGGGGCTGGAGTTGGGGGCGCCGTCGGCGATGCCCTCGCTGACCGTGATCGAGGCCTCGCGCTTGGCGAGCTCCTTCTCGCGGCGGGCCAGCCGGGCCTCACGCTCGGCGAACACGACCTTTGCCTGCTCCTGCAGGGCGGCCTGCTCGCGGCGGATCCGCTCCTCGGCGTCCTGGAGCGACTTGACGCGCTGCTCCATCGCGCGCCGCAGACCGCCTGCGCCGGCCTCGGCTTCGTCGCGCTCGGACTCGATCTCGGTGCCGTCGGTATCCGCGTCGCTCATGAATGCCTACCCTCTTAACCGTCGAAGAACAGTAATGTGAACCAGTGACCCGTCAAAGGTGGTATCGGACGCGGGAGGGCCTGCCTTGAGGGTTGCGTAGGGGGTGGGCGAGGGTACCCGGAATAGTGATCGCCAGCGGACGTATCACGGCCGATACTGAGAGGGCACACAGCGAGCGCAGCCTTCGCCTTCGTGGGCAGGTGCAGGCGCCTCGCCGATATCCGGCCTTGGCCGGCTTATTCCGACCGGCGGGCGCGTGGCTCCAGCGCCCGCCGGATTCGTTCCGGGGTGGGAGTGGTGGCAGAACGCGAAAACGCCCTCCGAGGGAGGGCGCATTTCGAATCGCAGAGAGATTCTGCATCGGCTTTGCCCCTGCGCTCGTGGAGCGGTGTGCAGGGATCAACGTGGGCTGTGGAGAAAACTCTTGGCAGCCCCCGGCCGCATCCGGCTATCAAGCTTTCAAGTTCGATGCCGATATGGCCGATGCTGAGAATCAGACGGATTTACCAGATCTTCGAAGACATGATGCTCCCTCGCTCGAGTGAGTGGGGTGTCCCCCGATTGGGGGAGAAGATACACACTTGGCAGAGGGATGTCAAGTATTGACCGCAGGAGCGTGTGTGCCCGCTGATAACTTGACGCGTATCCGCATTTTCGCAGGCGGTTTGACCGCGCTCGCGGTGGTGGGCGTCGCGCTGGGACTGGCCACACACGGCATTGGGCGATGGCAGGTACTGGTGGTGCTGGCCGCCGTTGCCTGGATCGCGGAGGGGCGCGCGATGCCGGTCACGCAGAAGCTCGAGCTGTCGGTGTCGTTCATCCCGATCGTGTTGGCCGCGGTGCTGTTCGGGCCTGCGGCAGGCGGCCTGGTGGGCCTGGCCGGCATGCTGGGCGACCGGCGCGGGCCGTGGGAGCGGTTCGCGATCTGGGCGTCGTCACGGTCGCTGGCCGGCGTGGTGGCCGGTTGGGCGGCGGTATGGGTGGGGGACACGGTCGGACAGAGCACGCTGCTTGAGGTGCTGGCGGTGACGCTGGCGGCGGCGATCGGGTACATCTCGATCGACCTGTTGTCCACGATGGTGGTGGGCCATTTGCGCGGGATCATGACACCGCGCCAGGTATGGGGGCAGCTGCGGGCCGCGGAGTCGCTGACGATGGCGTTGTACACGCCGCTGACGGCGCTGTACGCCTACGCCTACCAGGGCAGCGGTGCGGTGGTGCTGGCGTTCGTTGCGATCCCGCTGCTGGCGGCGCACCTCAGCTACAGCCTCTATGCGCGCCAGGGCCAGCTGATCGACCAGCTGACGGCGAGCAACGCCAGCTTCGAGGACGCCAACCGGCGCCTGCGGCGGGTCAACCTGAGCTTCGCGGCGGCGATGGTGCGGGCGTTGGATGCGCGGGACGCCTACACGGCGGGCCACTCCGCCACCGTGGCCGTCTACTCGCGCGACATTGCGCGCGAGATGGGGATGGACGCCCGCGACGTGGACCTGGTGCACTTGACGGGCCTGGTGCACGACATCGGCAAGATCGGCGTACGGGCCGAGGTGCTGGAGAAGACGTCGGCGCTGAACGACGCCGAGTGGGCCGAGATGCGGCGGCACTCCGAGATCGGCGCCAACATCCTGATCGAGGTGGAGGACTACCAGGAGGTGGCGCGAATCGTGCGCTCGCACCACGAGCGGATCGACGGCGCCGGCTATCCGGACGGCTTGGCGCGGGACGAGATCCCGTTCCTGGCGCGGATCATCGCTGTGGCCGACGCCTACAACGCGATGACGACGATCCGGCCCTACCGAAACGCGATGACGCCTGAGGTGGCGATCCAGCAGCTGGTCAACGGACGCGGCAGCCAGTTCCAGGCGGACATGGTGGATGCCTTCGTGCGCGTGCTGGAGCGGGAGCCCGAGGCCTACCGCCTGGGCGTGAAGCCCGACTTCTCGCTGGAGTCGATGCAGCATCCCGAGCTGACTCCGCGAGCGCCGCGCCTGCGACACGCGGCCGCCTGACGGGCGCTTCCAATACTCCAGCCGCCTGCGGTCACGGGCGGTCACGACGCGGTACCGGTGTGCCGGCAACCCGAGGTCGGTGTTTGACACCGTTAAGACGCCGTCTCGCTCAACCGTGCTGTGTAGCGTCGTTGGTGACTGCTTCGTCCGGTGTGGGGTTGAGAGTGCGACGCGGCGGCGGGATGACCCGCAACCATGCTGGCGGGCGTTGAGGCTTGCCTTTGAATCGACCAGTCTCCCGCCGTCGCGTCGTCTTGACTGGTTGGTGACCTGATGGAAGCGTGTGTGCCTTGCCCGATACAGCCCTGTCCAGGCCGGTCGCCAATCGGTGTGGGGAGGCTACGTGATTTGTGGGCGGTGGTGATCGGCGTGGACACGCACACGCAGTGGCATGTCGCGGTGGCGCTTGATCGGCTTGGTCGTTTGATCGACTCGCTGACCGTCGCGGCGACGGGGGCTGGGTATCAACGGCTGGTGGTTGTGGGCGCACACGCTGGGTGAGCCGGCGTTTGGGGTCGAGGGATGCGGGAGCTATGGGGCGGGCGGGCCTCGCCCGCTTCCTGGCCGATCACGGCGAGGTGGTGTTTGAGTGCGAGCGGCCCAGTCGCGGTGAGCGGCGTGGTGGCAAGAATGATCTCATCGACGCGACGCTGGCGGCGCGGCGGATCGTCGTAGTCAAACCGGTGGTCGGTCGACCAGGGCGATTGACGCGGGGTCGAATCGGCTCAACTGGGCGGTTCGTTGAGTCGGCTGTGGGCGGGGTGGGGGCCGGCGTGATCTTCGTCGGGACATCCGCCGGCGGGTCGGGCAGGTGTGATGAAATGCTGACGCTGGCGGGGTGCGGTAGTGTCACAAAGCGGTCGCCGGTCGCGAGGATGTCACGGCGGCGAAGCCGGGTGTCAACGGTGGGTGAAACCCTCAAGCGCCCCCCGTTGCATCCCGATACTCAAAACGCATGGATGAGCCGACTCTGATCAAGGTGATCGCGCAGGTTGCGCGCGAACTGGCCGCGCCGGAGGCCGACGAGGAGTCGCTCGAGGCCGCTCTCGTGCACGTGCGCGAGCAAACCGGCGCAGAGGTCTCATTCGACGACGAGCAGCGCGTGGTGGTGCGCTGGCCGGCCGGCGGCGGAGACCCCGCCCAGGTCGCATTCGAGCAGGCTCTGGGCGACGTGCTGGCCCTTGCCCGCGAGGCGATCGCGCGTGACAGCGACGTCACGCTCAACCCGCAGAGCTTTCTGGCCGAGCTCGACCGCTGCGCGTCGGCCGCCCGCTGGCGCGACCGCCAGCTCAGCCTGTGCGTCTTCGATGTCGAGGGCCTGACCCTCGGACCCGGCATCGACGAGTCGCGCCTCGTGGAACTGGTGGGCGCCACGGCCCGGCGGTCGGTCCGCCAGGGCGACGTGGTCGGCCATCTCGGCGCGGGCCGATTTGCGCTGTTGTTCCCGCGCGCAGGCACCTTCGAGGCCCGCGCTGCGTTCAAGCGCGTCCGCGACCGCATGGGAGAGCTGAACATCGACGGAGACGGCGTCACCTGCGCCCAGGCCGGCTTCGCCGAGCTGGACGAGGGCGGCACCCAGGATCTGCTGGCCGCGGCGCTGGAGCGCCTGCGAACCGTGCGCGTGCGCCAGGCCTACACCGGGCCGATCGGCCCCGGCAGCCCGCCGACCACACCGCTGGCCGGCTAGCCCAGGCCCGCCGCCGGACCCGGGGGCAGGGATACCCGGTCAGAGTCGTTCATCTTCAACTTGTCATAACCAGCATTATCGTGCGTGGAGCGGAAATCACGGTTTCAGGGGCGCAGGCCCGGGTGGCGGCCCCGGCGGCGACTGGTGCGACACCCGCGCCTTCCAGGGCAGCCGGCGCAGCATCAGGGTGATGCAGATGGCGCCGAGCGTTGCCGTCGTGATCGTGACCGCGAACTGCATGCCGACGCTGAACGACAGCACCGCCGATCGTGAGGCCTTGCCGCTGAACATGTAGAGCAGCAGCGCCTGCTGCGGCCCGGCGCCGCCCGGCGTCAGCGGCATCAGCGTGGCGATGCTACCCGCCGATAGGGCCAGCGCCGCGTCCGTCAGGCCGGCCGGCACGTGAAACGCCTCCAGGAAGAAGTACATGCCAAGCACGCGGCAGGCCCATCCCAGTGCCTGCAGGCTGACCACGCCGCGCAGGTACCGCTCAGGCGTCCGCAGGATCGCGAGCCCGTCCTTTACACGTTCCCAGAAGCGGTTCACGTGTCCCTCGATCCAGGTCATCGCGAACGCCAGCGCGATCAGCAACCCCGCCAGCACGAACGCCAGCAGCCGCCCGTGGCCGGCGAAGAACGACCACTCGAACGCGCCCAGGTGACCCTTCAGCTGCGGTGTGCCCGGGATCAGCCCGCGGCTGAACGCCATCAAGAGCAGCGCCGAGCCCACGAACATGTCGAACAGCGTCTCGGCGATCAGGCTGCTGGCGATGGTCGGATACGGCGACTCGGGCACGCTGCGGTGCACCAGGAACAGCTTCATGACATCGCCGCCGCGGGCCGGCACGACCGCGTTCACGCCGGCACCCGCCAGATACGCCCCGGTGACCGTGCGCCAGCGCACTTGCCGCCCCGGGAGCGCCGCGATCAGGATGTTGCGCCAGGCCGTTGCCCGCAGCACCAGGTTCGCCACCTGGAACCCGATCGCGATCAGGAGCGCGCCGAATCCAACCTCAGACAGCTGACCGGCGAAGGTGGTGGTTGCATTCCAGAAGTCGTGAACTGAGTCCACGTACGAAGTGTGCCACCCGGCCCCGCCGGGTCAATCCCCACTGACGGCAGGTGCGGGCACCGCCACCGGCACCAGCACCGGGGCCGGCTCGACCGGCGCGGGCACCCGCATCCGCCACGGCACCCGGCCCAGCATGACCGCCATGCAGGCGCCGCCCAGCGTCACGTTCACGACCGTGATCACCAGCTGCGTGCCCAGGCTGAACGACAGCACCGCGGCCGGAGCCGCCACGCCAGCCAACAACACCACGAGCAGCGCCTGCTGAGTGCCGACGCCTCCCGGCGTCAGCGGCACCAGCGTGGTCACGCTCCCCGCCAGCAGCGCCAGCGCCGCGTGGTTCATCTGCCCGTCGACGTGGAAGGCGTGCAGAAAGCAGTACATCGCCAGCACCCGCAGCATCCAGGCCATGACCTGCGGTAGCGCCACCCGCGCCAGATACGCCCGTGGCGAGGCCAGGATCGCGACCCCGCGCCGCGCCTCCGCCAGCGCCGCCGCCGCCCGGTCGCGTACCAGGCACGCCACCACTACCAGCGCAACCGGCACCGCCAACGCCGCCGCTATCAGCGTCCATGACCCGCCCGGGAGCTGCGTTCTCAGCAGCGCGAACGGCAGCGCGCCGGTCGACACGGCCCACACGATCAGGCCGGCTCCGATCAACGTGTCCAGCAGCGTCTCCACCAGCAGGCTGGACGCGACCGTGGGACAGCAGGCGCCCGGCACGGCCCGCGTGGCCAGCACTACCCGCGCGACGTCACCGCCACGCGCGGGAATCACGTTGTTCACGCCCGTGCCCGCCAGGTAGGCACCGGTGACGCCGCGCCACGGCGCCCGCCGCGACGGCACCGCCGCCGACAGCACCGACCACCAGGCCGTGGCCCGCAGCAGCAGGCCCGCCACGTGCAGTGCGACCGCGACCACCAGCAGCGTCACGCTGACGTGCGACAGCCGCGAGGCGAATGTCTCGGCGGCCGCCGCGAGCGTGTTCACTCGTGTCCGGGCAGAAAGTCCCTGAGGTCGGGGTTGCGGTTCTCGAGCTCACGCAGCGCGCGCGTCTCGATCTGCCGCACACGCTCACGCGTGACCCCGATCTCCGTACCCACCTGCTCGAGCGTGGCCGGCTCGCGATCGCCGAGGCCGAACCGCGCCTCGAGCACGTGCCGGGTGCGCTCGTTGAGACCCTCCAGCGCTTCCTGCAGCTCCTTGGTGCGCTCGCTGCCCGCGACCTGGTCGTCCGGCCGCAGTGAGTTCAGATCCTCAACCATGTCGGCGAACAGCGACTCGCCGTCGCCCACGGGCGTCTCCAGCGAGACCGGATCCTCGATCATCCGCTGCAGCTCCATCACCCGCTCGGGCGTCAGCTCCAGCTCGGCGGCCAGCTCGCTGGGCAGCGGCTCGCGTCCCAGCGACTGCGTCAGCTTGCGGCGCGCGCGATGCAGCTTCTTGATCACGTCCAGGATGTGCAGCGGCAGCCGGATCGTGCGGCCCTGATCGGCGATCGCCCGCGACATCGACTGGCGGATCCACCAAGTGGCGTAGGTGGACAGCTTGTAGCCGCGCTTGTAGTCGAACTTCTCGACCGCGCGCATCAGCCCCAGGTTCCCCTCCTGGATCAGGTCCAGCAGCGGCACTCCCGACGACGAGTAGGCGCGTGCCATGCTGATTACGAGCCGCAGGTTGCACTCGACCAGCCGCGCCTTGGCGGCCTCGTCTCCCATGTCCTTGCGGCGGGCCAGGTCCAGCTCCTCCTCGTGCGTCAGCAGCGCGCCGTCGCCGATCTGCCGCACGTAGGTGTGCAGCAGGTCGATAGCCGGGGCCGAGCTCTCGACCAGGTCGAGCTCCTCCTCGACCACCGCCTCCGGCGAGTCGAGGCCCACATCCGGCTCCGGAAGGGGCTTGGCGTCGTCGTCGGCGGGCGCTTGTTTCACGAAATCAGGAATCCTCCATCGGGGGGACGCGAAGATCATCCCCGTGTCCTTTGCAATCGGCCAGATCGTGCGGACTCTTGAGCGCAATTCGGGTGCAGTTGCGATTGTTCGTGCTTGTGTTAGCGCCTGTGGGGGATGCGCGGGCGTCCCAGATCGTCGACAACTCACCCATGACAATCGAGATGCTGGGGCGTATGCGGGGGGAGGTCGATCCCGACGACATGGGACGGCTGGCTCGATGCTGCACGCACGCTCGGCTACCACAGACGCCGGCCGCGGCCGGTTACCGCTATTACGACCTGGGCGGCGCTGCGCCCAGCTTCTATCTGCGCCGGTTCCGGCTGGGCGCACGCACCGCGGCCGTCAGCCTGATGGCGCCGGTCGAGCTCTCATCCGGGCTGGACGCCGAGCGCGGCGCCCCGGCCCTTGCACAGGTGGTGCTGTCGGTGGGCGCTCGCCCGATCCCGTGGCACGAGGTTTGCGAGCCCGACCTGTTCCCCGGCGACTCCGCGCTGCTGGCGCGGGCCGCGCTGCAGGCCGTGCTCGAGCTCGACCTGCTGACCGACGACGAGTGCCCGCTCTGCTGCGACTGACAGGTGCTAGCTGATGCGGCCGTCGGGGGCCACGGCCACGCCGCGGCCCTCCAGCCGCTTGCGGATCAGGAACTGGAACGTCGACCATGCCCCGCGGCGCGCGTCGAACATCCGGTAGACCTGCCACTCGGTCAGCATCGACGGGTCGTCGCGGCGCGCCTGCGCCCAGTCGGCGAACTTCGGCAGCCGGCCGCTACGCACTGCCAGCGCGGCGCCCTGGTCGATCGCGCGCTCCAGCCGCTCCTCCCCCACCGGCACGTCGAACCCGGCCTCCTTGAGCGCGTTGTTGAGTGAGCCGAACGTGTGCCAGTAGAGCGATTTGGACGGCATCGACCCCTTGCGGGCCTCGATGTCCTTGGCGGTCGGCGCGCGGCCCAGCTCATCGCCCAGGTCGCGCAGCAGCCGCAGCAGCTCCTCGCGGGTGGCGAACCGGCGCGGCACCAGGCCGGCCAGCCGCTTGGCGCGGTTCCACGACTTGAAGTGCTCGATCACGGTCTGCGGGTGCACCGTCGTTTCGGGATCGGCCTCGAACTCCCGCATCGTGGGCGAACGGCCCAGACGCTTGGCACAGGCGTTCAGCTCCTCGAGGATGTGCTCGTCGGAGTAACGCTTGCGCATTCCGGCCTGGAAGGCCTCGAGTTGGCTGCGATCGATCCCCTCGATCGCGCTGTATACGGTCTTTCGACGCATAGACCCTATTCTCCGGGAGTTTCTCGCTTCCGCCAACCGGCGGGCAGACGCCGGTCGCTTGCTGCGGCGGCAACGACAATAGCAAACCCTGACCGCTTCGGTACCGCGCCGAAGCATCTTGCGCTCTTGTCAACGTGATAGGAGACGCGAGCGTGTCGGCCGATCCGGGGGCAGGCGCTAGTATGAGGCCCGCAGCCATGACCACGCACCCAGGTTCACGCATACCCCAGAACGAGGCCGTCGACCGCCTGCGGCGGCGGGCCTGGCAGGCCTACCTCGAGGCCACGCGCGACAGCGAGGAGTACGAGGCGACGGAGCAGGAGGCATGGCGGCACCTCCAGGAGCGCCTGGCTGACATCGATGCTGAGCTGTTGCTGGCGCACAGCTCCGGTGCGTAGCGATGCTGTTTGAAGCCAAGGTCGGCCTCGCCAGGGCCACGGCGGTGACGTCGCGCACCACCGGCCGTGGTGGCGGCACCACGCTGCCGGGCCGGCTGCTGCTGCGCCTACAGGCCGACGCGCTACAGCGACTCGCGGAACGCCTGCCGAAGGGCGCCGCCGTCGTCTCGGCAACGAACGGCAAGACCACCACCGCGAAGATGGCGGCCTCCATCCTCTCCCCGCCTCTCCGCCTGTGCCGCAACGCCGCCGGTGCCAACCTGGCTTCCGGCGTGGCGTCGGCCATGCTGCGCGGCGAGGACGCCGACCTGGGCCTGTTCGAGGTCGACGAGGCGGCCCTGCCGGCCGTGGCCGAGGCGCTGGCTCCGCGAGCGCTGGTACTCGGCAACCTGTTCCGCGACCAGCTCGACCGCTACGGCGAGTTGGAGCTGATCGGGGCCGGCTGGCGCGACCTCGCAGCGAAGCTCGGGCCCGCCACCACGCTGGTCTCGAACTCGGACGATCCGCTGGTCGCGTCGATCGGCCGCGACCGTGAGCGCCACACCTGGTTCGGGCTGGACGACCCGACCGCGGCGCTGCCCGAGATGCAGCACGCCTCCGACTCCAAGTGGTGCGTGCGCTGCGGCGCCCGCTACGCCTACACGGCCGTGTACCTGGGCCACCTCGGCGACTGGCGCTGCCCGTCCTGCGGCGACGCCCGTCCCCGGCCCTCGGTGACCGCCCGCGAGATCCAGATCGACGGTCTCGACGCCGTCTGCTTCCGGCTCTGCACGCTCGCCGGCGATGTGCGCGTGCGGCTGCCGCTGCCCGGCGTCTACAACGTCTACAACGCCCTGGCAGCGGCCGCTCTGGCGCTCGAGCTGGGTGCGGGGCTGGAGCAGGTGCGGGCGGGCCTGGAGCGGTTCTCGGCAGCTTTCGGCCGCTTCGAGCGGATCGACCTCGGGAGCGGCGAGGCGGTGCTGCTGCTGGTCAAGAACCCGGCCGGCGGCAACGAGGTGATCCGCACGCTGGCCGCCGACGAGGCCCCGAAGCGGATGCTGATCGCGCTCAACGATCGCATCGCCGACGGCCGCGACGTTTCCTGGATCTGGGACGTCGACTTCGAGCGGCTCGCGCCCCAGATCGGGTCGGTGATCTGCTGCGGCACGCGCGCGGCCGAGATGGCGATGCGGCTCAAGTACGCTGGGGTCGCGCTCGACCGGATCGAGGTGCGCACCGACATGGACGAGGCGCTCGACCGGCTGGCCGCGGCCGGCGGCAGCTCCTACCTGCTGGCCACCTACACGGCGATGCTCGACCTGCGCGGGCGTCTGGAGCAGCGCGGCCTGGTGCTGCCGTTCTGGCAGGAGGCAGCATGACCCGCATCAGGGTCGGCCACCTCTATCCCGAGCACCTGAACATCTACGCCGACCGCGGCAACATCGCGGCGCTGGAGCGGCGCTGCGCCTGGCGCGGAATCGACTTCCAGTGGATCGCGATCGGCCCCGGCGACGTGCTACCCGACGCCGATCTCTACTACCTGGGCGGCGGGCAGGACCGCGACCAGCTGCTGATCGCGGACGACATCGCCCGCCACGCCGCCCCTCTGCGCGCGGCGGTGGACGACGGTGCCGGCGTGCTGGCGGTCTGCGGCGGCTACCAGCTGCTCGGCCACTACTACCGCGGCCATCAGGGTGACGAGATGCGCGGCATCGGCCTCGTCGACCTGGTCACCGAGGCCGGCAGCAGGCGCATGATCGGAAACATCATGCTCGACTGCCGCCTGGACGGGGCGGCCCCGCAGCGGCTGGTCGGATTCGAGAACCACGCCGGCCGCACCTTTCTGGGCGAGGGCGTCCAGCGACTGGGCCAGGTCGTGCATGGACACGGTAACAACGGCGAGGACGGCGGAGAGGGTGTGCAGCAGGGCTCGGTGATCGGCACCTACGTGCACGGCCCGCTGTTGCCCAAGAACCCGTGGCTGACTGACTGGCTGATCGGCCGTGCGCTCGAGCGGCAGGGACAGGATCAGCAGCTGGAGGCGCTTGATGACGGCCTCGAGCTGGAGGCGCAGCGGGTGGCCGCGGCGATCGCCGCGCGCTGAGCGCCAAAGGGGAGCGGCCGCAGGTCGACCGCTCACCGGCGCCGCGCATGCGCTCCGGCGGGAGGGAACCGGAGCGAGTCGCGACGAGCTAACGCTCTCCGGGCAGGCGACGAAACGCCCCCCAGCTCACGCCGGCGCTCGCGTCGATCCTGGGCGCGCCCTCGCGGGCGAGCCGTATCAGCAGGTCGCGCTTGGACTCGCGGGGTGGGTGCGCGTGGGGCCGGGGCCCCCGTCGGCGGTGCGTCAAACCGCTCAACGCGCGGTCAACAACGCGCGCTCATCGCGCCCACAGCTGGCCCAGATGCACGAACGGGTCGCCCGGCGTCCAGCGCTCCAGAAAGCGGTGGATGGGCGGACGTAGGTCGAACGAGGCCAGGTCCGCGATCGGCACCAACTGATGGCCGCGCACCGCCGCATCCTCGGAGGTGATCCCGGAGAACTGGTCGTCGGCGACCGTGCCCGCGAAGATCAGGTGCACGACGTGCTTTCGCGGCCACTCGCTCGCGGGGGCGATCGACTCGGCGATCGCGATCGGGCCCTCCAGCCGCACCGAGCGCAACGAGCACTCTTCGTCCAGCTCGCGCAGCAGCGCCTCGTGCATCGACTCCCCCTCCTCCACCCCGCCCCCCGGCAGCAGCCAGTAGGAGCGTCCCAGCTTCGCGTGCCTGATCAGCAACAGGTCGTCGCCGCGGCGGATCAGCGCGGCCACCCTGATGCGCGGTTCGCTCACGCCGGCCCGACCGCCGAGGAGCCGAACCCGCGGTCGGCCCGCTCCGACCCGGGTAGCTCATCGACCTCCACCAGCTCGATCGCCGGTAGCGCCAGGATCACCAGCTGTGCGATGCGGTCGCCAACCTCGATGGTGAAGTCCCGTTCCGGATCGGTATTCAGCAGCACCACCCGCAGCTCCCCGCGGTAGCCGGCGTCGATCAGTCCGGGAGAGTTAACCACGGCGATGCCATGCTCCGCAGCGAGCCCCGAGCGGGGCTGTACGAAGCCGGCATGGCCGGCCGGGATCGCCACCGCCAGCCCGGTTGCGACCATGCTGCGCCGGCCCGGCCGCAGCACCAGCCGCTCCACGCTGGACAGGTCGAGCCCGGCGTCGCCGGCGTATGCCGGCGACGGAATCCGCGCGTCTGGATGCAGCCGCTTGATCGAAACGGCGGCGCTCACGGGGCGTCGGCGCGGTAGGCCGCGAACCGGCTGACCAGACGCTGCGGGAGCCGTGCCGAGACCAGCACGCCCTCGGCCGAGTCCTTGCGAGCAGTGATCGGCGCGCCCGACTCATACAGCGCCGACAGCTCGGCGCCGCTTGAGTGCGGCAGCAGCAGCTGGACGTCGACGAAGCGGTCGGCGAAGAACTCGGCCACGCGCTGCTTCAGGAGATCGAGACCCTCGCCGGTTCGCGCGGACACGAGCACGGCGTCGGGGTTGCGGTTGGCCAGCCGCCGGCGCGTCACCTCGTCCACCAGATCGACCTTATTCAGCACCAGCAGCTGCGGGATCTCCTCGGCCTCGATCTCGTCCAGCACGTCGCGCACGTTCTGGAGCTGACCGGCCAGCTCCTCCTCGCTCGCCGACGCATCGGCCACGAGCAGCACCAGGTCCCCGGCCAGCGTCTCCTCGAGCGTCGCCGCGAACGCCTCCACCAGCTGATGCGGCAGCTTTCGGATGAACCCGACCGTGTCGGTCACGAGGTATGACCGCCCGCCCTCGCTGAACCCGCGGGTGGTCGGGTCGAGCGTCTCGAATAGCCGGTTGTTGACGCTGACGTGGCTGCCGGTGAGGGCGTTCAGCAGGGTCGATTTGCCGACGTTGGTGTACCCGGCCAGGGAGACGCTGGGCGTCTCGTTGCGCGCCCGCTCCTGGCGCATCACGTCGCGCCGCGCGGCCACGTCGCGCAGCCGGCCGCGCACCAGCGTGATCCGGCGCCGTGCCATCCGCCGGTCGGATTCCAGCTGCGACTCGCCCGGGCCGCGGGTGCCGATGCCGCCGCCGAGCCGCTCGAGGTGCTTCCACATGCCGCGCATGCGCTGCAGGTTGTACTCCAGCTGGGCCAGCTCGACCTGCAGCTTGCCCTCGGCGGTGTGGGCGTGCTGGGCGAAGATGTCCAGGATCACGGCGGTGCGGTCGACCACGCGTGACTGCAGCTCGTCCTCCAGCCGGCGCTGCTGACGGGGTGTCAGTTCGTCGTCGCAGACGATCACCTCGACCGACAGCCGTTCCGCCAGCTCCTTCAGCTCCCGCAGCTTGCCCGGGCCCAGGTAGGTGCTGGGGTGCGGCCTGTCGCGATGCTGGACGACCGTCGCGACCGTGTCCACGCCGGCGGTACGCAGGAGCTCCTCCATCTCCAGCAGCATCGGTGCCGGATCCTCGCCCTGCGGCAAGGTCAGCATGATCAGGCCGCGCTCGGGCGCTGGGCCCGGCGCGGCGCCGTTTCGGGACATCTCGGCCATCGAATCAGTATAGGGAGGCGCGCCCGGCGGGGATCAGGCGGTCACGCGCAGGTGCTGCTCGATCCGTTCCATCGCCTCGCGCAGGCGCTCGTCGGACAGGGTCAGCGAGATCCGCACGTAGCCCTCGCCATTGGGCCCGTACGACGACCCGGGCGACACCACGACGCCGGCCTGCTCCAGCACGAGCTCTGTGAACGAGACCGATGTGTGGCCCTCCGGCACGGGCACCCAGATGTACATGGTTCCGCGCGGCGGATCGACGTCGATGCCGACGGCGCGCAGCGCAGCCGTCGCCAGGTCGCGGCGGCGCCGATACACCTCGCACATCTCGCGGGCGACCGCGCTGCCCTCGGCCAGTGCCCGCACCGAGGCCATCTGGATCGCCTCGAACATGCCGGAGTCGATATTCGTCTTCAGCTTCCACAGCGCCTCGATCATGGTGGCGTTGCCGACCGCGGCGCCGGTGCGCCAGCCGGTCATGTTGTAGGCCTTGGACAGCGAGAACATCTCGATGCCCGCCTCCTTGGCGCCGGGCGCCTGCAGGAAGCTGGGTGCTACGTAGCCGTCGAAGGTGATCTCCGAGTAGGCGTTATCGTGCACGATCGGGATCTGATGGTCGAGTCCGAAGCGGGCCAGCCGTTCGAAGAAGTCGTCGTCGATCACGGCCCCTGTCGGGTTGTTCGGGTAGTTGCAGAAGAGCAGGTTGGCGCGATCGCGGTGCGGCGCCGTGATCGCGTCCAGGTTCGGCCGGAACCCGTGGTCGGCCGTCAGCGGCATCAGCACCGGCTCGGCTCCGCACAGCAGCGAGCCCGACGTGTACACGGGGTAGCCGGGGTCGGCCGCCAGGCAGACGTCGCCTGGGTCGAGTAACGCCCAGCAGATGTGCGCGACCCCCTCCTTGCCGCCCAGCAGCGGCAGCACCTCGGTGTCGGGGTCGACGTCGACGCCGAAGCGGCGCGCGTAGAAGTCGGCCACGGCCTGCCGGAATGCGGGCCGGCCGCGGTTGGACGGGTACTGATGGGTATCCGGCCGGGCCAGCTGTCGCTGCCCCTCCTCCACCACCGCCGCCGGCGTGGGCAGGTCGGGATCGCCGATGCCGAGCGAGATCACGTCGACGCCGGCCGCCCGCTTCTCCGCGATCTTCCTCTCCAATTCGGCGAACAGGTAGGGCGGCAGCTGGGTGACGCGATCGGCGATGCGCATCTACAACCGCTCCAGCTCGCGCACGAAGGCCTGGTCGAAGTCGCCGCGCAGGATCCGCTCGACCGGCCCGGTCAGGCGCACGTCCAGGTCGGCCGACACCTCGATCGTGAGGTCACCGCCGTCCAGGTGCACCGTCACCGGCGAGTCGGCAAGGCCGTTCACGACCGCTGCCACCGCGGTCGCGCTGGAGCCGCTGCCCGAGGAGAGCGTCTCCCCGGCGCCGCGCTCCCAGATCCGCATGCGCAGGTCGTGGCGCGACATCGGGCGGTAGAACTCGACGTTGGTGCGGTTTGGAAACCACGGGTGATGCTCGATCGGCGCGCCCACCGCCGTCAGGTCGAGTGGTTCGGGGTCATCCACCTCGATCACGCAGTGCGGGTTGCCGACCGAGACGAAGGTGTAGCTCTCGGCGGGAGCCGCGCCCGGGCCGGGAACGTGGTCGGGTGACTCCAGCGTGGCGCGGCCGGCGTCGATCGTGATCACGCCGTCGTGGCGCTCCCCGCGGATGATGCCCTTGATCGTGAGCATCTCGACGGTGTCCACGCCGTCGCGCTCCATCAGGTAGCCGGCTGCGATGCGGGTGCCGTTGCCGGAGAACTCCGCCTCGCCGCCGTCCGGGTTGAAGATGCGCACGTGCGGGCGCCCGGCGTCGCCGTCGCCGATCAACAGGATGCCGTCGCCGCCCGCGCCCAGGTCGGGATGGCAGACGCGGCGCACGCGCGCCGCTCCGGCCTCCATCGGCAGGTCGTCCTGCTCCATCACCAGGTAGGCGTTGCCGATGCCGTGCCACTTCTCGAAGCGCATCGCGGCAGGATATCCGCCGTAGGAAGATCGGGAGGCGACGAGCCGAAGCGGCCCGGCCGCCCCCCGATTGACCCCGACACGCCTTCGACGGCCCCGCCCGGGCGAAGTTAGAGGTCGAGCGCCGCGGCGGCCACGACCAGGGCGCCCATCAGCACCGCCACCAGCACCAGGCCGAGGATCACCGGCTTGGTGGTCGGGTAGCCGGCGACCAGCAGCAGGCCCACGCCTAGGCTGGCGGGGATCAGCTGCATCCGTCGCAGCGGGTAGGGGCGCAGATTCCATAGGTGGCGGCCCACGCGATCGGCCGCGAGCAGCGCGGAGGCAAGGCAGACCAGCAGCACAACCGCCATCACCAGGGTCCCGCCCACCCAGCGCAGGAACTCCTCCAGCTGGCTGCTCGCAACGCCGAACAGGATCGCAACCACGAGCAGCGGCGGAGTGACCACGGCGATCACCAGCAGCGCGTCACGGGCCTCGCGCACCGCGTCATGCTCGCGCCTGCTCATGCCGTCGCCTCGGCCAGCAGCTGATCCGGCCCGGCCACCGGCCGCACGCCCGGCAGCCGCCGCATCCAGATCCGCTGGCGCCGGGCGTACCGGCGGGTGCGCACGACGAGGCGCCGCACCGCCTCGTCGCGGTCGATCTCCCCGTCCAGCAGCGCACGCACGTCGGACAGGCCGTGGATGCGCGCGGCCGTGGCCGAAAGCGGCCCCGCCGCGACGGCATCGGCCACCTCACGCTCGACCCCGAGCGCGAACATCGCCCGGGTACGGGCCTCGATCCGCTCCCGCACGGTATCGGCCGGCACCTGCAGCCCCAGGATCACGGTTCCCTCCGGAGGATCCAGCCACAGCATCCCGGCGGCGGGGGTGAGCGTGGCGCCGGCGTCGGCCAGCTCCAGCGCACGCACCACCCGACGTCGGTCGTTCTCGTGCACGGCGGCGGCTGCGGCCGGATCGAGCTCGGCCAGCAACGCGTGCGCCGCGCCGGCGCCACGCTCGTCATAGATCCGCTGGTAGCGCTCGCGCACGCCGTCGGCTGGGGCCGGCGGCAGCTCCAGTGGGGAGAGCGCCGCGCGCAGGTAGAGGCCGCTGCCACCGCACAGGATCACGTCGCGGCCACGCCCGTGCACGTCATCGATCGCCGCGCGGGCCAGCTCAGCGTATTCCGCCACCGATCCCTCGTGCGACAACGGCCAGACGCCCACCAGGTGATGCGGTGCTTGCGCCAGGTGCTCGGGCGTGGGCTGGTTGGTGAGCACCGGCAGCCCGGCGTACAGCTGCATCGCGTCGCAGTTGACGATCTCGGCATCGAGCTGCGTGGCCAGGGTCAGCGCCGCCGCGCTCTTGCCGGACGCGGTAGGCCCGTAGACCGCGATCACGCGCGCCATCTGTCAGGCCGCGGCGGTGACGGCGGGGCGGCCGCCCAGCGTCTGCGAGGTCGATCGCAGGATCTCGACCAGCGCCAGCTCGCCCTCGGCGACATCGCCCCGAAACAGCGCGGTCTTGTTGCCGCGGGTGCGGCCGCGCAGCGTGGACGGATCGGTGCGGCTGGGCCCTTCCACCAGCACCTCCTGGACGGTGCCGACCAGTGCGGCGTTGTGCTCGGCCGCGTGGCGCTGCACGAGGTCGACCAGCCGCGTGATGCGGTCGCGCTTGACGTCCTCCGACACCTGCTCGGGCATCACGGCCGCCTCGGTGCCGCGCCGCGGCGAGTAGACGAAGGTGAAGGCGTGGTCGTAGCCGACGGCGTCCACCACCTCCATCGTCTGCTCGAAGTCGGCCTCCGTTTCACCGGGAAAGCCGACGATGATGTCGGTGGTGAGGGCGATGCCGGGGATGGCCGCGCGGATCCGCTCGACCAGGCCGAGGTAGCGCTCGGCGCTGTAGGTGCGGCGCATCGCCTTCAGAACACCGGTGGAGCCGGACTGCAGCGGCAGGTGCAGGTGCTCGCAAACGGACTCGCACTCGGCCATGGCTGCGATCACGTCGTCGCGCATGTCCTTCGGGTGCGGGCTGGTGAAGCGAATGCGGGCGATCCCGTCCACCTCGTCGAGGTGGCGGAGCAGACCGCCGAACCCGGCTCGCTCCGCGGCGGGCAGGTCGCGCCCCCAGGAGTTGACGTTCTGGCCCAGCAGCGTCAGCTCTCGGACGCCCTCGGCGGCCAGCCGGCGCGCCTCCCCGACCAGGTCATCCAGCGACCGGCTCTGCTCGCGGCCGCGCACGCTGGGAACGATGCAGTAGCTGCACTTCGAGTTGCAGCCCTGCGAGATCTGCAGCCAGGCCTGATGGCGGCGCTCGCGCTTGCCGGGCAGGTGGCCGGCGAAGTGATCGAAGGTTGAGAAGTGGCCCTCGGGCAGGCCGCCGCCGGCGGTGATGTAGTCGCCCAGCTTGTGGATTGCGCCCGGGCCGAATGCCAGATCGACGAACGGGTAGAGGTCGAACAGCTCCTGCTTCATCGACTCTGACCAGCAGCCGCCCACCACGATCCGCTTCTCCGGGTCGCGTTGCTTGGCCGCGCGCGCCTCCATCAGGTGCGCCAGGAATCGCTCGTCGGCCCTCTCACGGATCGTGCAGGTGTTGAACACCAGCACGTCGGCCTCGCCCTGATCCCGCGCCTCCCCCATTCCCAGCGACTCCAGCAGGCCCTTGATCCGCTCGGAATCGTGCACGTTCATCTGGCAACCGAAGGTCTGGACGTGGTAGCGCTTGTGCATATGGTCGGTCACGGGAGTCAGGTGTTCTTCACGAGGCTCGATGGCTACCTGAGGGTGTCTCACACCACGGGTCGGGAAGGCGTTCGTTCATCTCCCCGGCGCTTCGCGGCGGCAGCGGATCGAAGCATACTGCCCCGCATACCGCAACTCCCTCGGAAACGTCGAGTGGTCGAGGCAAGTGAGCCCCGAGCCGGCATGGAGCCCCGTCAGCTTGTCGGTATGGATTGCCGGCAGGTCGTGGAGCTGGACGGTTCCGAAGGCGACCACCGGCCAGCCGGCGGCGCGGCTGTTCGCGAGCCCGACCGTGGCCGGCGGGATGGTGTTGATCGGCTCCAACACGGGAGTCTTCTAACGCGAGGTCAGCGGAGTCGGGTGGCGGCGTGTGGTCAAACCTCGGCCATACCAACACGCTCACGTGCCAGGGCCGTGGTATCACCGCCACCGCCACGGTCGCGCCCGATCCGGCGCGAGGGGGCGCGGCGACTGTGTATGTGACCAGTCCGACCTGCACGATGTTCGCGCTTGATGCGGCAACCAGGGCGGTGATCTGGCAATGTGACGATCCGCTGGTGCGAGGCGCGGTGGTCGAGTTCGATCAGGCCGACCTTCCTACCGGCACGCGGTTTCTGGGGTCGAATCGAGTTCGACGCCGCCGGGCGCATGTGGGTAAGCGACAACAGCCGCCACATTTACGGTTTCACGATCACCGGGGGAGCAGCCAGGGAAGCGACCCATGTCATTCGCCGAAGGCGTTCAATCTCACCCTGCGCGGCTGAACACCTGAGCGTGGGTACAGGGCCGCACGCCGCCGCCGGACGGGATGGCGCGCCCTATGCCGGCACGGCGGCAAGGGCCGGCTGCACGACCCGGGGTCGCTGGCCGGCGGGTACCTCGGACAGGTCGAACTCGCCGGCGCCCGGCGTGTGCGCACTGTCGAACGCGGCCAGGAAGGCATCGGCCGGCTCCAGGAAGTCGATCAAGTCGGTGCGGTAGTGCATCGGCACCACCCAGTGCGGGTCGAGCGCGCGCGTGATCTCGGCCGCGTCCTCGGCCCCGATCGTGGGTCCACCGCCGACCGGGATGAACAGCAGGTCGACGGTGCCGATCGCCTCCCGCTGCTCGGGCCGCAGCGCGGCCTGGCCGAAGTCGCCCATGTGACAGATCCGGACGCCGTCCAGCGCGAACACGAAGATCGTGTTCGGGCCGCGGCGCGTGCCGGCCTGATCGTCGTGCTCCGACGCGATCGCGATCACCTCGCCCACCGGCGTGCCCTCGAAGCTTCCGGCCGTGCTTCGCACCACGTGCGGGCTGCCGTCGGCGACGGCAGCGCCGTTGTGGTCGAAGTGCTCATGCGTGATCAGCAGCACGTCGACCTGCTGCTGCGGGATCTGGGGGTAGTCGAAGCGGATGGACATCCCCTCCGGCCGCAGGCGCCGATCGAACGGGTCGATCAGTACCGAGCGCTCGCTGCCGCGCAGCGTGAAAGCGGATTGGCCGTGCCACTCGATATTCATGTGTCCCTCCAGGTTTCTGACATGAGCGTCACTCTACCACTGCGATTGGTAGGGTTTTGCGCGGATTTGAACCTCACGTTATCGTAAGGATCATTGTGATGACGCCTCCCCAGTTCCGGATCGGCGAGCTAGCCCGCCGGGTCGGCACCACGCCCCGCGCCGTGCGCTACTACGAGGAGCTGGGCCTGCTGCCGGGCAGCGATCGCTCCGACGGCGCGCACCGGGTCTACGGCGAGCAGGACGAAACGCGCCTGCGCGACCTGCTGCGGGTGCGCGAGCTGCTGGGCCTGACCCTGGTCGAGCTGCGCGAGTGGATGGACGCGGAGGACGCCCGCGCGCGGCTGCGCGGGCGGTGGAACGAGCAGCCGGAGCCCGACGAGAGCACCCGCGCCGACATCATCCGCGAGGCGATCGCGCACATGGACACGCAGCTGCTGCTGGTGCGTTCGCGCCTGGGATCGCTGGAGCAGCTGGAGGACGAGCTGTCGGCCAAGCGGCGGAAGGTGCGCTGGATGCTGGCCGAGATCGAGCAGGCGCAGGCGTGAGCCCCACCCATCCCGAGCGCTACAAGTGGATCGCGCTCTCGAACACGACGATCGGCATCCTGATGGCGACGATCAACTCGTCGATCGTGCTGATCGCGCTGCCGGACATCTTCCGCGGCATCAACCTCAACCCGCTGCAGCCCGAGAACTCCAGCTACCTGCTGTGGATGATCATGGGCTTTCTGGTGGCCACTGCGGTGCTGGTGGTCAGCTTCGGCCGGGTCGGCGACATCTACGGACGCGTGCGCATGTTCACGCTCGGCTTCGCGATCTTCACCGTGTTCTCGCTGCTCCTGTCCGTGACCTGGATGACCGGGCCTCCGGCCGCGATCTGGATGATCGTGATGCGCATCGGCCAGGGTGTCGGCGGCGCCTTCCTGTTCGCCAACTCCTCGGCGATCCTGACCGACGCCTTCCCCTCCGACCAGCGCGGCATGGCGCTGGGGGTGAATGCCGTGGCCGGCATCGCCGGCTCCTTCATCGGCCTGGTGGTGGGCGGCATCCTGGGTCCCATCGACTGGCGGCTGGTGTTTCTGGTGTCGGTGCCGGTCGGCCTGTTCGGGACGATCTGGTCCTGGATGAAGCTCGAGGAGCGCGGCATCCGCCAGCAGGCCCGCATCGACTGGTGGGGCAACGTCACGTTCGCCCTCGGGCTGATCGCGGTGCTGGTCGCGATCACGTACGGCATCCAGCCCTACGGCGGGCACGTCCTGGGCTGGACGAACCCGCGCGTGGTGGGCGCGATGGTGGCGGGCCTGGCGCTGCTGGCAGCGTTCGTGGTGATCGAGATGCGCACCGAGGATCCGATGTTCCGGCTCTCGCTGTTCCGCATCCGGGCCTTCAGCTTCGGCAACATCGCCACCCTGCTGGCCTCGCTCGGCCGCGGCGGGCTGATGTTCATGCTGATCATCTGGCTGCAGGGCATCTGGCTGCCGCTGCACGGCTACAGCTTCGAGCAGACGCCGCTGTGGGCGGGCGTCTACATGCTGCCGCTGACGGTCGGCTTCCTGATCGCCGGTCCCACGTCGGGACTGCTCTCTGACCGGTTCGGCGCGCGCCCGTTCGCGACCGGCGGGATGCTGATCGCGGCGCTCTCCTTCTACCTGCTGGAGCGGCTGCCCGTGAACTTCGGCTACGCCGAGTTCGCCGCCCTGCTGGTGCTGGTCGGGATCGGCATGGGCCTCTTCACCTCGCCCAACCAGGCCGGCATCATGAACAGCCTGCCGCCCAACCGCCGCGGCGCCGGAGCGGGCATGGCCACCACGTTCCAGAACTCGGCGCTGGTGCTCTCGATCGGCATCTTCTTCACGCTGATGGTGCTGGGCCTGGCCGGGTCGCTACCCGGAACGCTCGACCAGGGCCTGCGTGCCCAGGGCGTGGCACCGGAAGCCGCCCAGCGCATATCGCAGCTGCCGCCGGTGGGCCTCCTGTTCTCGTCGTTCCTCGGCTACAACCCGATGCACCAGCTGCTGGGCAGCTCGATCAACCACCTCAGCCCACACCAGGCCGCCTACTTGACCAGCCGCCAGTACTTCCCCCAGCTGATCGCCAAGCCGTTCGAGCAGGGGCTGAGCGAGGCCTTCGACTTCGCCATCTTCGCCTGCCTCACCGCCGCCGCGGCCTCCTGGTTCCGGGGCGGCAAGTACGTGCACGGCGGCGAGCATGTGCGTCCCGTGGTCGAGTCGGGCGACGGCGAGCTGGCCATGGCCTCCGACGGGGACTGACGCGCGGTGGCGGTCAGCATCGAGCTGGTGCGGGGAGACATCACCCGCGAGACGGCCGACGCGATCGTGAACGCCGCGAACGCGTCGCTGCTCGGAGGCGGCGGCGTGGACGGCGCCATCCACCGCGCCGGCGGTCCCGCCATCCTGGCAGAGACCAGGCTGCTGGGCGGTTGTGAGACCGGTGACGCGAAGTCCAGCACCGCCGGTGACCTGCACGCCGGCTACGTGATCCACACGGTGGGGCCGGTGTGGCGCGGCGGCGGTGACGGCGAACCGGAGCTGCTGGCGTCGTGCTACCGCCGCTCGATCGAGGTGGCGTCCCGGCTGGGATGCGCCTCGGTGGCCTTTCCGGCCATCTCGACGGGCATCTTCGGGTACCCGGTCGATCGGGCGGCTCCGATCGCACTCGAGGTGTCCCACTCCGCGGCGCTCGCATCGGGCAGCGTGCGGATGGTGCGCCACGTGCTGTTCTCGACGAGCGACCACGCGGCCTGGGTGGCCGCGGCGGGCGACCTCGGCCTGCCCGTCGTCGTCAGCGGCTGAGCACGCGGGCGGCGTCGTCGCAGACCGACTCGGCCACCATCGCCAGGGAGGGCGCGTCGATCACCAGCTGCACCGCCACGCCGCTGCGGGTGGCCCTGGTCGCCGCCGCGCGGCCCGCGTCCACCCACACCGTCACCCCCACCTCGTGCAGCGCGACCGGCACGCTGGGCGGGGCCAGGTCGAGCCCGAACACCTCGTCGGCGGGCACGAAGTGACCGAACCCGTCGGCGGCTGCGTCCAGCAGGGCGTGGCCGAGCGCGAACAGCTCGGCGGGCGTGAGGGCGCCGCGCTCGACCTGGGCGACCTGCAGGCCGCCGGCGTGCAGGGACAGCGCGTAGGGCACCTCGTCCGCGAACGGTTCGACGGTCAGCTCCAGCTCGACGCAGATCCCCGACACGTCCTGCGCCGTGTCGCACAGCCGGTAGCGCATCAGCGCACTCCGCCCCCGTTCAGGTGGGTCGAAGGCAGCGACAGCGTGAAGGTGGTGCCCTGGCCGACCTCGCTATCGACGGTCAGCCGGCCGCCGAGGGCGTGTGCCAGCTCGCGCCCGATGGACAGGCCGAGCCCTGTGCCGCCCTCGCCGCGGCGGCTGTAGAAGGGGTGGAAGACGGCGTCCTGGTCGGCCGCCGGGATGCCGGGGCCGGTGTCGGAGATGTGGATCGCGGCCGTCGAGTTGGCGGTCGCATAGCTGAGCGTGACGGTGCCTTTGCGGGGTGTCCAGCGAAAGGCGTTGTCGAGCAGGTTGGACACGATCTGCAGCACGCGGTCGCCGTCCGACAGGATCGTGGGCGCGCCGGCGATCGGCGTGTCGAAGCTGACGTCGTTGGCGCGGGCGCGGTCGCGGAACGATGCTGCCGCCTGCTCCAGCAGCGCCTCAAGCCCCACCTCCTCGCGCACCAGCCGGAACTGGTGGGCCTCGAGGCGGGTGAGGTCGAGCAGGTCGTCCACCAGCCGGCCGATGCGGCGCACCTCCTCGCTGACGGCGTCGAGCGAGGTGTCCATGTCCTCGGGGCCGACCAGCCCCTCGTTCATGGCCTGGACGTGCCCCGAGATGGCGGTCACCGGCGTGCGCAGCTCGTGGGTGACGCGCATCAGGAAGTTGCGCTCCAGCTCGTCCACCTCGCGCAGGCGATCGACCATCCCCTGGAAGCGGTGTGCCAGCTGCCCCAGCTCGTCGTCGGCGGTGCGGTCGCCGGCCACGTGCACCTCCAGGTCGCCACGCGCAACCCGGTCGGCGGCCGCTCCCAGCTCCTTCAGCGGCCGCGTGATCCGGCGCGCCACGAAGGTGGCCAGGATGAAGGCCACGAGCAGGCCGATACCGGTGCCGGCGGCCACGCGGCCGGCCACCTTCGTCCAGGCGCGGTTGACGTCCGCCAACGGTTTGGCCATCACGACCGCCCCCACCGGCTGGCCCTGATAGGCGACCGGCGCGGCCACACCGATGAAGGTGCGGTCGATGCCGGGCGGGACGAACCGGAACGTGACCCGATCATGGGGCCTCATCGTCCGCCACGGCACCTTGACATTCCCGGCGAAGTCGATCAGCTTGTGGACGCTCGGAAAGAGCGGGACGCCGCCGGCGTAGAGCAGCTTGCAGCCGCAGATGCGCTCGATCTGTTCGATGGTGGCGCGTGTGGGCGGCCGCCGGTTGGCGTGCTGGAAGCCTGGGAATGTGCTGTCGAAATACTCCGCGGCGCCGCCCACCTGAGAGCGCAACTCGTTGGCCGTCTGGTCGCGGTTGTAGCTCTGATAGAGACGGATGGAGGCGGCGCCAGCGATCACCGTCGCCAGCAACAGCGTCCCCGCGAACAGCAGCGTCAGCCGTGTTCTAAGTGACCGGAGCATCGTCAGCGACCTTGTACCCGACGCCCCAGACGGTGGCAACCGGGCACTCGTCACCGAGCTTGCGGCGGAGCTGGCGCACGTGCACGTCCACGGTGCGCGTATCCCCCGCAAACGTGTAACCCCACACGCGCTCGAGCAGCTGATCGCGGGTCAGCACCAGTCCGCGGTGGTCGAGCAGCTCCCACAGCAGGTCGAACTCCTTGGGGGCCAGCTGCACCTGATCGCCGCTGACCGTGACCTCGCGCCGTCCGGCATCGATCTTGATGGCGCCGTGCTCCATCACGGCCTCCGGCGGCCGGCCGCTCTTCTGGGTCTGGGTGGCGCGGCGCAGGATCGACTTGATGCGCGCCACCAGCTCGCGAGGGTTGAACGGCTTGGTCAGGTAGTCGTCGGCGCCCACCTCGAGCCCGACGATCTTGTCGATGTCGTCGTCGCGGGCGGTCAGCATCAGGATCGGCACGTCCGAGGTAGAGCGGATCTGCCGGCACACCTCGAGCCCGTCGATGTCCGGCAGCATCAGGTCGAGCACCACCAGATCGGGCTTGGTGTTCTCGGCCTTCATCAGCGCCTCGCCGCCGTCGCGGGCGATCTCGACCTGATAGCGGGCGTTCTTCAGGTACATCGAGACGAACGATGCGATGTTGCGCTCGTCCTCGACGATCAGGATCTTCTCGGCCATCGGCACTTATCGTAGCCGCCGGGCGAGACGCGGGTCAGCGACCGATCGAGAACGACTTGCCGGCCGTCGGCCAGTGCGGCCACTGGCTGGGGCTGAGGCCGCTGCCGAGCGTCCAGTGGGTGTCCAGCCACGCGTTGTTCTTGGTGGCACCCTGGATGTAGCCGCGTCCGAGAGCGGTGGTCGTGGTCGACGCGCCCCAGGAGGCGGTGATCTTGACCGTCCACGTGGTCGACGCCAGGTACGACATGCCCTTGCCGGAGAAGTAGGTGAAGCCGCTCTTCGTCCACCTGCGCTCCCAGCCGCCGACGCTGAAGTCACGGTGGCCGTTGTTGCTGCGGTCGCTGATCGCGATCGTGCCCTGGCCGACGGTGCCGTAGGTGACGCCCGTGCCCCACTGCTGCAGCGTGCCCGCGCCGTGGATGGCGGCGACCTGCCCGCAGCGCGACCCGCAGTAGCTGTGCGCGGAGAGCCTGACGGCTCCGGACGCGGCGGACGCGGACACCGCGGTGGCGAGCGTCAGCAGCATTGCGATGAGGGTGACCCGACCCTTCATGTTATTGACTATCGGAATCTTGTGTTTGAACTTCAGTGCTCTGATGTAAGGACTTTGTAAGAGTGGTAGCATAGCGGACGCGTCAATGCGCCACGTCCACTGCCCGGGACTCACGGATCACGGTCACCTTGATCTGGCCGGGGTACTCCAGCCGGCCCTCGATCTCGCGGGCGATCTCGTGGCTGAGCAGGGCGGCGGTGTCGTCGTCCACCTCCTCCGGCTTGACCATTACCCGCACCTCGCGCCCGGCCTGCATCGCGTACACCCGGTCGACGCCGCGCTTGGTGCTCGCGATCTCCTCCAGCGCCTCCAGCCGCTTGATGTAGTGCTCCAGGCTCTCGCCGCGGCCCCCGGGTCGTGACGCGGAGACGGCGTCGGCCGCGATCACCAGCACCGCCTCGACGGTCTGTGGCTCGACGTCGTAGTGGTGGGCCTCGATGGCGTGGGCGACGCTGGGCGACTCGCGGTACTTGCGCACCATCTCGGCCGAGATCACGGCGTGCGATCCCTCCACCTCGTGCGTCACCGCCTTGCCCAGGTCGTGCAGCAGCGCGGCACGGCGGGCGGTCTTCTCGCTGGCGCCCAGCTCGGCGGCCATGATCGCGGCCAGGTGCGCGCACTCGATCGAGTGCTTGAGCACGTTCTGGCCGTAGCTGGTGCGGTAGTGCAGGCGGCCCAGGATCTTGACCAGCTCCGGGTGCAGGCCGTGCACGTTCGCCTCGAAGCAGGCCTGCTCCCCGGCCTCGACGATCTTCTGCTCGATCTCGGCCTTGGACTGGTAGTACATCTCCTCGATCCGGGAGGGGTGGATGCGGCCGTCCGCGATCAGCTTCTCGAGGGTCATGCGGGCGGTGGCGCGGCGCACACCGTCGAAGGCCGACAGCACCACGGCCTGCGGCGTGTCGTCGATGATCACGTCGACGCCGGTCAGGTTCTCGAGCGCGCGGATGTTGCGGCCTTCGCGGCCGATGATGCGGCCCTTGAGGTCGTCCGACGGCAGCTGCACCACAGATACCGTCGTTTCGGCCGTATGGCCGGAGGCGGTGCGCTGGATCGCGACCGAAAGGATGTTACGGGCGCGGCGATCGGACTCGAGCTTGGTCTCCTCGTCGACCTGCCGCACGATCTTGGCCATGTCGTGGCGACAGCGCTCCTCGACCTGCGCCAGCAGCGTGTCCCGGGCCTGCGTCGCGGTCATACCGGAGATGCGCTCCAGCTCGGCCAGCTCCATGTCCTTGGCGGCCTTCAGCTCCTCCTGCATCTGCTTGGCATGCGTCTCGCGGTCGGCGATCGACTGCTCACGGCGCGCAACCTCTTCGCTCCGGCCGCTGACGATCTCCTCGCGGGCGTTGACGCGTTCCTCGATCTTGGCGATCTCGGCGCGACGGTCGCCCAGCTCTCGCTCCTGCTCGGCGCGCTGCTGGAGCAGCTCCTCGCGGGCGGTGACACGCGCCTCCTTCAGCTGTGCCTCGGCGCGGCCTTCCGCCTCCGCCAGGATGCGGGTGGCCTGGCGTTCGGCCTCCGCCATGCGCCCGGCACCGATGCGTGCGCGCACGGCGAACCCTGCCCCCACGCCCACGATCAGCGCGGCCAGGCCGATCAGCACCAGCTCCATTGTCACTCCTTCGGTCTGTTCGCCCGCGAGCGGGCGTGGAAGATGTCACCAGGAGCGGGGCGCCTTCTTTCGGCCTCAGCAGATCCGCGCGGCACCACGCGGACGCCCACCGGACGTACCCCCCGTGATGGCCAACTGGTCGAATCGCATGAAGAACTCCTGCGTTTGCAGGCGAAATGGTGTAAAGGCGGAGACCTGCTCCGCCGGTATCGTAATCGACTGGAGAAGCTCCTGGCAACGCCTGTTACGGCGGGCGGAACCGTCGCCGTCGCCAGCCGGTCGAACCAGCGACCAGTTCACGAGCCGAGGAGACGGCCATGAGGGACCACCTGCGACAGGCGACGCTGACGGCGGCGGTGTGCGTACTTGCAATCGCCGCGTACACCACGATCAGGGACGGATCGAATACCGCCTCGGCGCGGGCGGCGTCGGCGCCGTCCGGCGATGTGCTGCACGTGATCGGGGCGGCCACGGTCAACCTCAAGCCGGATCGCGCGGTGATCTCGTTCACCACGCGCGGCCGCGGGCCGACGCTGGCGGCCGCCCAGAACCATGCCAGCCGGGCGATGCGGACCGTGATTGCGGCCATGACCGCCGGCGGCGTGGCCGATCGGGACATGCAGACCCACGACCAGTTCGCGACGCGCGCCGGCAGGCACGTCGCCGGCTATGTGGCGGAACAGTCGCTGACCGTGACCGTGCGCGAGATCTCGCGCGCCGGCAAGCTGGACGCGGCCGGGGTGAGCGCAGGCGCGCACAGCAGCGAGGGCCCGGTGTTCAGCCTCGCCAGCAAGCAACGGGGCTACCGCGCGGCGCTGGCCGCAGCAGTCAAGCAGGCCCGCTCGCAGGCGGCGGCGATGGCCGCGGCAGCCGGGTTGCGCATCACCGGGGTGGTGTCGATCCAGGAGGATCAGAACGACCGCTACTCGGTGTACGGCGCCGCCTCCGCGGATTCGCTGGCACCGTCGCGGGTGCTTGCCGTTCCCACCCGACCCGGGCGCAGCCAGGTGAGCGCCTCGGTGACGGCGGTGTTCGCCGACGCGCCGGTCGCCTGATCGTGGTGGTCAATCCGGCTGCTTGGAGACGATGTCGACGCTGAACGTGACCTCGCGCGCTACTCGGGATCGAGGTCGAGCACCTGCGTGATGGCGGCCTCGTCGAACCCGCGGCGGACGAGCAGCGCGGCCGCGCGCCGGACCGTGGCGTGGTCGTACGGCGGCTGCCCGAACTCGGCGATCACCAGATCGTGGGCGATCTGCTGGTCGGCCTGCTCGTGGCCGGCCAGGGCCCGTGACCGGGCCGACTCGGAGACGCCCAGCCGATCCATGTCGTGCCGCGCCCGCAGGCTGCCGTGTCCGCGCTTCTGCAGTCCCTCGGACAGCTCTTGGGCAAACTGCTCGTCGTCGAGCAGCCCGGCCCGCGTCAACCGGTCCAGCAGCAGCTCCCCGCGCTCCGGCTCGACGCCCCAGGCGTCCAGGCGGTCGGCAAGCTCGTGCCGCGACCGGGCTCGGGTTCCGAGCAGCCGCAGCAGCCGTTGCTCGGCCCGGTCGAGCGTGTGGGCCTGCCGCAGCGCCTCGAGCTTGGACACGTCGAGCTCATCGCCGGCCGCGAGTCCCAGCTCGGCCACCCTCGCCGAGGAGACCTGGAAGCGCTCGCCGGATGCCAGCGTCACGGACACCAGCGACCCGGGTGACCGGGTCGCGGAGATCGAGCGTACGGTGTCCACGGCAGCCTGGTCCAGTGTCAGCCTTCAGCGCCGGCCATCTGTGCCTTGCCGTTGAGGGGCTGCCCGTCGTCCTCGGGCGCGTCGGCCGCGCCGCGCGCCGGGATCACGGTCGGTGCATCGCCCGCCCCCGCCCTGCGTGGCACCACCACGTCGGGAACCTGCTCCTGGATCAGGTCGAGGATCTTGGCGGTGACGTCCGGATGTTCCACCAGGAACGCCTTGACGTTGGTACGCCCCTGCCCGAGCCGCTCGTCGCCGAACGAGAAGTAGGAGCCCGACTTGGTCACGATCTTGTGCTCCAGGGCGACGTCCAGCACCGTTCCCTCCCAGGAGATGCCCTCGCCGTAGGCGATGTCGAACTCGGCCTGCTTGAACGGCGGAGCCACCTTGTTTTTGACGATCTTGACCCGCACGCGGTTGCCGACCGCCTCCGTTCCCTCCTTCAGCGTCTCGATGCGGCGGATGTCCAGGCGCACCGATGAGTAGAACTTGAGCGCTCGGCCGCCCGGCGTGGTCTCCGGCGAACCGAACATGACGCCGATCTTCTCACGCAGCTGGTTGGTGAAGATGCAGATCGTGCCGGTGCGGTTGAGGGTGCCGGCGATCTTGCGCAGCGCCTGGCTCATCAACCGCGCCTGCAGGCCGACGTGGGAGTCGCCCATCTCGCCCTCGATCTCGGCCCGCGGCACCAGCGCCGCCACCGAGTCGATCACGAGCACGTCCAGCGCACCGCTTCTGATCAGCATCTCCGCGATCTCGAGCGCTTGCTCCCCGTTGTCGGGCTGCGACAGCAGCAGCTCGTCCACGTTCACGCCGATCCGCCGCGCGTAGGTCGGGTCCATGGAATGCTCGGCGTCGATGAACGCGGCCAGCCCGCCCTTGCGCTGGGCCTCCGCGATCACGTGGTAGCAGAGCGTCGTCTTGCCGGAGGACTCGGGGCCGAACACCTCCACCACGCGCCCGCGCGGGAGTCCGCCGATGCCTAGGCCGAGGTCGAGCGAGAGCGCCCCGGTCGAGACCGAGTCGATGTCGACGTGCGACGCCTCTCCCATCTTCATGATCGCGCCCTTGCCGAACTGGCGCTCGATCTGGCTGACTGCGGCGTCCAGTGCCTGGTCTCGTTCCATGTCCTCCACCCTCCTGCGGCGTTTCTGCCTACGTTGTAGCGTGCTCGATAGCGAACGGGTGTTCGTGTCGGAATACTAGCCCTGGTATCGGACGCACCTCAAGGCCGTTGTGGTCACGAACCGGTCGCAAGCTGGTCACGAAGCAGGTGCAACGCGGCCGCGGTCGCCCGCAGCCGCACGTCGTGCCGCGTCCCGCCCCACTGCATCCGCCGCTCGGCCTCGCCGTCGGGGCCGCTCACGTGCAGGTACACCAGCCCCACCGGCTTCTCCTCAGTGCCGCCGCCGGGGCCGGCCACGCCGGTCACCGCCACCGCCAGGTCGGCGCCCAGCCGCCTGCGCGCGCCCTCGGCCATCGCCCCCGCGGTCTCTGCGCTGACCGCGCCGTGCTGTTCGAGCGTGACCTCGGGGACGCCCAGCAGCTCGTGCTTGAGCCGGTCCGAGTAGGTAACCGCGCCGCCGGCGAACACGTCCGAGCTGCCCGGAATGGCGGTCAGCTCGGCCGCCACCATCCCACCCGTGCAGGACTCCGCCGTGACCAGCGTCAGCCCCCGCGCCCGGGCCAGCTCCAGCACGATCTCCGCGATCGGCCGATCGTCGGTCGCGAACAGGTGCGGCCCGAGATCGGCCTGCAGCCGCTGCCACAGCTGCAGGCCGGCGGCCTCGCCCTCGGCCGTCGAGCGAATGTCGATCTCGACCTCGTAGTTGCGGGCACAGATGCTGGTCTCGACCCCGTCCGGGTCGCCGCCGGCCTGCTCGAACAGGTCGGCCACGTGCGACTCACCGACGCCGTACGTGCGCAGCATCAGTCGTTGCCGCGGCTGCGCGCGGGCGATCAGCGGCGCCAGCAGCGGGTGCTCGGGAGCGAGCTGCCACAGGCGCCGCAGCTCCGAGGGCACGCCCGGCAGCACCACCACCGCCGAGCCGTCCACCTCCATCACCAAGCCGGGCGCGGTGCCGGCCATGCCCAGCACCTGGGCTCCGCGCGGGATCCGCGCCTGCTTGCGGTTGCCGGCATCGAAGCGGGCCCGGTCGAAGCCCATGCGCTGGGCCACCTCGTCCGTCCAGCTGGCGATCCTGGCCAGCACCGCCTCGTCCAGCTCGAGCGGCACGCGGGCAACCGCCGCCAGCGCCTCCACCGTGCGGTCGTCGTGGGTGGGGCCGAGCCCGCCCGATGTGACGATCAGATCGTGGGCGCCGGCCAGCTCGCGGAAGCCCCCCTCGATGTCGGCCAGCGGGTCGCCCACCATCAGCGTGCGCCGCATCGAGAAGCCCAGCGACTCGAGCCGCTCGGCCAGGTACGCCGCGTTCCGGTCGGGGATGACACCGCGCAGGAGCTCGCTGCCCGTCAGCAGGATCGCCGCGGTGGGCCGGGTCACGCCTTGGCGATGCCCTGTTCGGTGATCTTGAAGCTGGAGATGCCGTGCGGAAGCGTCTGCGGATGCCCGGCCACGGTGACGGTGACGTTGCCGGGCGCCCCCAGCGAGACGACGACGAGGCCCTTTGCCCTGATCACGGCCTGCTCGCCCTGCTGGAGCAGGTACTCGGAGAGATCGGTGTGGTGGATCGTCTTCGCCGCGGGGCCGGCGGCCGATCCCAGGTGCGCCGACAGGTAGGAGTCTCCGTTCGCGGCAGTGATGGTGATCTTGTAGGTCTTGGCCGCCTGCTTGTGCTTCTTCGAGCTCGTGGTCGCGCCCTGCGACGTGCCGCCGGATGACGCGGTCGAACCCTGGGTGGTCTTGGGGCTGTGCGTGGTTGTCGAAGGCGTCGGCAGCGGTGTGTTCGGGGTGCCGCCCGAACCGGCGCCCAGGAACACCAGCGACGCGATCGCAACGATCGCCGCCAGCGCGATCAGGACGATGCTGGTCTCGCGGCGGTGCCGCGACGGCGTGCGGCGCGATGGCGGGTAGATCGGGCGGTCGTCGTCGTTGCGAGGATCGTGGTAGCGCGAGTTGAACTCATCGATGAACAGGTGGCCGTCCAGCCCCAGGTAGTCAGCGTAGGCGCGCAGGAAGCCCTTGCTGTAGGTGGCTCCGGGCAGCACGCCGAAGTCCTCGTCCTCGAGGGCGCGGATGTAGCGGGCCCGGATCTTGGTGCCCTCCTCGACCTGCGAGTAGGACAGTCCTCGGCGCTCTCGGGCCTCGCGGAGTGCTGATCCAATTTCAAACATGGCTGGGTTCGCCGCGGAACGGCGAAGGCGCAGTCTACGACTTACGCGCGCGGGAAGTAGCGATCCCGCAACAACCCGCTGACTCCGGCTCCGCTTCCCACCAGCAGCGCGACGAAGGTGTAGCTCGCGAACTGGTAGCCGCACCCGTCGCTGCCGCAGCTCTCGTTGCCGATCAGGAAGCTGGATCCGATCACGGCGCCGAATAGGAGCAGTGGCGCCAGGGCTGCGACCAGGCCCATGCGAGCGCCGAACACCGCGCCCAGCACGATCGCCTGCACCAGCAGCATCAGCCCGGTGAAGTCCTGCGAGTGGCCGGAGGACGTGGCCAGGATGATCAGGAACTCCGACAGGAAGCCCACCAGCAGGGGGAGCAGGTACTCGCGGACCGACGGTCCCGGGGTGCGGACGCCCAGCACCCGGCGGGCGACGGCCGCGTTCGCAGTGGCCAGCGCCTCCAGCGCCGAGCGGGTGAGGCCGGTCTGGTGCATGGCGGCCTCCAGCCAGTCCTCACCCCCGGCAACGCGCGCCGCCAGCCGGTTGCGGCTGACCTCTCCCTCCATCTCCAGCACCCGCGAGATGCCGATGGTGGCGGCTCCGAGCTTGCGGTGCTCGTGATCGCTCTGGGCGGCCACCTCGAGCGGGAGTCCGTCCAACTCGAACTCGGCGAAGACCGCGTCCTCCAGCGACAGCCTGCCCGGATACAGCGCGAACCTCTCGCCGCCGTATGTGCGCTCCAGCGTCCGTGCGAAGGCCGGCAGATCGGTGGCGCGGCAGACGATCTCGATGCGCGAGCCGGGCGGCGCCATGCCCAGCGGGTAGGCGCCGACCAGCACCGGTGCATACGGTGCCAGCGTGTCCAGCAGCCCGCTGGCCTGGAGCCGCGCGTACCAGTCGTCGGTCACGCGGGGAGCGTAGCCATGCCCGCCCCTGCAGTGGACGGCTAGAAGGTGAAGTCCTCGACCGGCTCGTCGATCGGGGCAGGCTGGTCCTCGCCCAGGATGCGTGCCAGGTCGGTCTCGCTGATCAGGACGTTGCGGGCCTTGGAGCCCTCGTAGCCGGACACGATCCCGCGGCGCTCGAGCATGTCGATCAGCCGCCCGGCACGGGTGTAGCCGACCCGCAGCCGGCGCTGCAGCAGCGACACTGAGGCGGTCTGATGCTGTGCCACCAGCCGGATCGCATCGTTCAGCACGGGATCCTCGTCAGCGTCCAGCTGCTCCGGCTCGACGTCGGCGGGCAGCTCCAGCAGCTCCTCCTCGAACGTGGGCTCGCCCTGCTTGCGGCAGGCCTCGACGATGAGCCGGGTCTCGTCCTCGGAGATGTAGGCGCCCTGCACGCGCAACATCTTGGAGGTGCCGAGCGGCTTGTAGAGCATGTCCCCTGCGCCCAGCAGCGCCTCGGCGCCGTTCACGTCCAGGATCACGCGCGAGTCGGTCTGCGAGGACACGGCGAAGGCGATCCGTGACGGCACGTTGGCCTTGATCATGCCGGTGATCACGTCCACCCGCGGGCTCTGCGTGGCCAGCACCAGGTGGATGCCGACGGCGCGCGACTTCTGCGCCAGGCGGATGATGGCGTCCTCGACGTCCGCCGGCGACGACCATCATCAGGTCGGCCAGCTCGTCGATCACGACCAGGATGTGCGGCACCGTGTCCTGGCCGAGCTCCTGCCGCTTGCGGTTCCACTCGGCCAGGTTGCGGGCCTTGACGGCGCCCATCAGCTCGTAGCGGCTCTCCATCTCGCGGACGATGTTCTGCAGCACCAGCGCCGCGTTCTTCATGTTGGTGACGACCGGCGTGAGCAGGTGCGGGATCGACTCGTAGTGGTTGAGCTCGACGCGCTTGGGGTCGACCAGGATCATGCGCACCTCGTCGGGGGTGGCGCGCAGCAGGATCGAGCAGAGCACGGCGTTGATGCAGCCCGACTTGCCCGAGCCGGTGGTGCCGGCGATCAGCAGGTGCGGCATCTTGGCGAGGTCGCAGGCCACCCCGGCGCCGGAGATGTCCTTGCCCAGCCACGCGGTGAGCGGGCTGGAACCGGCCGCCGGCTCGCCGATAGATGTCCCCGAGGGTGACGGTGTTGTGCGAGGTGTTCGGGACCTCGACGCCGACCGCCTGCTTGCCCGGGATCGGCGCCAGGATGCGGATCTCGGTGGTGGCGAGGGCGTAGGCCAGGTCGTCGCGCAGCTGGGTCACGCGCGACACCTTGATGCCGGGTGCGAGCTGCAGCTCGTACCGGGTGACGCGCGGGCCCGGCCACCATGCCCACGCAGCGGGCCTCGACGCCGAAGTTGGCGAGCGCCTCGACCAGCTTGCGCGCGACCTGCTTGTGATCCTCGCCGCCGCCGCGGCCGGCGGTGCTCTTCTTGAGGATGCTGGCCGGCGGGCAGGCGATACTCGGTCTTGGGTCGCGGCGACGCGTCCAGCGCCAGCGACGGTGCCACGACCTCGGCCGTGACGGCGTCCTCATCGGCCTCGGGCTGCACCGCGGCCGGCTCCGGTTCTGGCTCAGGCTCGATCGGGTCGGGCTCGGCATCCGCACGGGCTCGAACTCGGGGCGTCGCCGAACAGGTCGGCGTACTCCTGGCTGCCGTCGAGCGGGGCGCCGCGGCGCCGCCCGGGCTTGTCGGGATCGGGCACCGCGGCCAGCGTCGGGCGGGACGCGGGCCGCTCGCGGTAGCGCCGTGCCACCTCGCCGCTGAGGCGGGCGCCGCTCTCGGCGGCGCGCGCGACCGTGCGGCCGGAGCTGCGCATCATCACGCCGATCGAGGCGCCGGTGATCAGGACGATCGCGGCTCCGATGCCCAGCACCACCAGGATCGAGACGCCGATGCCGCCGATCAGCCCCTCCAGGCCGGTGCGCAGGTACGCGCCGATCAGGCCGCCGTGGTGCTCGGGCCGCAGCGTGTTGTTCGATGCCAGCGCCAGCGTCACCGAGGCGAACAGGATGATCGCGCCCAGGCGCAGCGGCCGCAGGTGCCTGAGCCTTGCTGTCGACGAAGATCAGCGCGCCGGCGATCACCAGGATCGGTGGCACCAGGGCGGTGCTCCTGCCCACCAGCAGTTGCAGGAGATGGTCGATCTTGAGGCCGATCACGCCGCCGTCCCAGCCCAGGAACTCGACGCAGCCGAGGAAGATTCCGGCTGCGATCAGCCCACCGCCGATCAGGTCACGACGCTGTGAAAGCGAAGTCCGACTCGACGCACGCCTCCGCTGGGGGGTCTGGGAGCGGATGGGGGACTTGCGCGTGCGCCGAGCCGGTCGTGAACCAGGAGCGCGATGGGTCCGTCGCGTAGTGGTCCTGGCCATTGGCGATGGTATTCACCGTATCGGACGGCGTTCCTTCTGGTGACTTCGAGGCGCGCGGATGCTCACGGGGTGCGCCGCGCGAAGGTCTCTGCCACTGCCGGGCAGGCTTCGCTCGAGACGGTTGGTTCAGACGTCAGACCTCGACGACGACCGGCAGCACCATCGGCCGCTTGCCCGTCATCCTGTGCACCAGCGGTGCCAGCGCGTCGTGCAGCTCCTGCTGGAGCAGGTTGACCTCCGTCATGCGGTTCGCCAGGCAGCGCTCGAGCACCTCGTCGACCGCGTCCCGGGCCCGGTCAAGCAGCTCCTGGCCCTCGCCGTCGGGCGTCTCGAACCCGCGCGCGATCACCTCGGGATCCACCACCACCTCGGCGCTTCCGGCGGCGATCGTGGCTACCACGATCAGCACGCCGTCGGTCGCCAGCCGCCTGCGGTCGCGCAGCACCTCATCGCGGACGTCGCCCACCGAGTAGCCGTCCACCAGCGTCATGCCGGTCTCGATCTGCCCGGTCACGAACAGCCCGTCCGCGTCCAGCTCCAGCACGGTGCCGTTGTCGGCGATCCGCACGGCGTGCGGCTCCACGCCCGTGCGCTCGGCGATGGCGGCGTGCGCGCGCAGCATGCGGTACTCGCCGTGCACCGGCAGGAAGAACCGTGGACGCACCAGCTCAAGCATCGTGCGCAGCTCGTCGGCCGAGCCGTGGCCCGACACGTGCACGTAGGCGTTGTTCTCGGTCAGCACCGTGGCGCCCATCCGGTTCAGGCGGTTCACGGTCTCCGCCACGTTCACCTCGTTGCCCGGCACCGCCTTGGACGACATCACCACCGTGTCGGTCGGATGCACCTGCAGTGCAGGATGATCGCCGTGCGCCATCCGCGTCAGCGCCGAGCGGCGGTTCGCCCTGGCTGCCCGTGCACAGCACGACCACCTCGCGCGGCAGCACGGAGTCCAGCGCTTTGGGCTTCAGCAGCAGATCCTCGTCCACGTCGGCGTAGCCGAGGTTTCGCGAGATGTTCAGGTTCCGCACCATCGACCGGCCGATCACGCAGATCTTGCGGTCGTTGGCGACGGCCGCGTCTATCACCTGCTGCAGGCGGTGGATCTGCGACGCGAACGACGTCACGATCACGCGGCCGGGTGCCTTCGCGATGATCTCGCGCATGCTCGGCCCGACCGTCATCTCCGACGGGGTTGTGCCAGGGTTCTCGGCGTTGGTCGAGTCCGACATCAGCAGCGCCACGCCCTCGTCACCGAGCGAGCGCAGGCGACCGATGTCGACCGGGCGGCCGTCCACCGGCGTCATGTCCATCTTGAAGTCGCCGGTGTGCACGATCACGCCGTGCGCCGTGTGCACCACCACCGCCACCGCATCGGGGATCGAGTGCGTGACGCGCACCGCCTCGGCCTCGAACGGCCCCACCGCGACGCGTGATCCGTCCGGAACCAGCTCCACCAGCTCCGTCTCTGCGCCTAGGCCGTGCTCGTCCAGCTTCGACTTGATCAGCCCCAGCGTCAGCCGCGTGCCGAACACCAGCGGATGCGTCCCGGTCTCGCGCAGCAGGTAGGGCAGCGCGCCGACGTGGTCCTCGTGGCCGTGGGTGAGCACGATCGCCTTCAGCCGGTCGGCGCGGTCGACCACGTAGGAGAAGTCGGGAAGCACCAGGTCGATGCCGTGCATCTCCGCCTTGGGGAAGGTAAGGCCGGCATCGATCAGGATCAGGTCGCCGCCGGACTCGAACACGGTCATGTTCTTGCCAACCTCGCCCAGCCCGCCGAGCGGGATGATCTTGACGGGTTCGCGCATCGTCAACCGGCGGCGACCGGCAGGATTCCGGCCAGCTCGAGCGCGGCCTGGAGCGTCGCCGTCTGCGCCGCGTCGGCCTCGACAAGCGGCAGGCGCAGCCCTCCCACGTCGTGGCCGAGCAGGTTCAGCGCGGCCTTCAACGGGATCGGGTTGGTGGTGATCGAGAGCACGTCGTAGAGCGGCTGCAGCTCGCGGTCGATGGCATCGGTGCGGTCGAGGTCGCCTGCCCTGGCGGCGCTGACCATCTCCCGCATCCGGCGCCCCGCGATGTGGGACGCGACGCAGATGCCGCCGGCACCGCCCAGCCGCAGGAACGGCGCCAGCAGGTCGTCGTTGCCGGCATACAGCTCGAGGCCGCCGTGGTCGAGGATGCTGCGGGCCTGGTCGAGGTCGGCGGTGGCCTGCTTGACGGCGATCACGTTGTCGATCTCGCTGAGCCGTGCCAGCAGATCCGGCTCGAGGTTCAGCACGACCCGCTGCGGGATGTTGTAGACGATCACCGGGCGGCCCTCGGCGGCCTCGGCGATGGCCTCGTAGTGGGCGACGATGCCGTCCGCGGGCGGCTTGTTGTAGTACGGGGTGACCACCAGGAAGCCGTCCACGCCGGCCGCGAGCGCGGACCGGGTCAGCGCCACCGAGTGGTGCGTGTCGTAGCTGCCCGTGTTCGCGACCACGCTGGCGCTGGGGCCGATCTCGGAGACGACCGTCTCGAGCAGCTCCAGCTTCTCGCGGTCGTTGACGGTCGGGCCCTCGCCGGTGGTGCCGCAGACGACGATGCCGTCGGAGCCGGTGTCCGCCAGGTGGCGCGCCATGCGGCGGGCCGACTCGTGGTTGACGGTGCCGTCATCCGCAAACGGGGTGACCATCGCGGTCAGTAGCTCGCCGAGCACGGGGCGCGTCATACGATCGATTCTACTCCTCCCCGCTCTAAACTCCTGCGGCAATGGCTGGATCGGTCGAGCAGATCTTCATCGTTCCGCGCAGCGGCGAGACGCCGATCGCGGTGCGGTCGGTGCAGGCCCACGCCGGCCGCGGCCTGGAAGGCGACCGCAACTTCAGCCCGCCCGACCGCTGGATCCCGACCGGCTGTGCGATCACGCTGATCGAGGCCGAGGTGATCGAGGCGGCGCGGGAGGAGCACGGCCTCGACATCGCGGCGGGCCGCTCGCGCCGCCAGGTCGTGACCCGGGGCGTGCGACTGAACGACCTGGTCGGCAAGGAGTTCCGGGTCGGGTCGCTGCGCTGCCGCGCCACCGAGCTGTGCGAGCCCTGCCTCGACCTGCAGGCCTACCTGGGCGACCCGCGCACGATCAAGCTGCTGGTGCACCGCGCCGGCGTGCGCGGCGACATCCTGGACGGCGGCGAGCTGCGCGTCGGCGATCCGGTCGAGGCCGTCTGATGGCCGAGCAGACGTTCAATGACCGCGTGATCGAGCAGTACCGCGCTACCGGCGGTTCGGTGACGATGCTCTACGAGGACTCGACGCTCGTGCTGGTCACGATGCGCGGCGCACGCAGCGGCCGCGAGATCACGCTGCCACTCGAGTTCATGGAGTGGGACGGCGTGCTGCATGTGTTCGCCACCAAGTCGGGTGCACCCACCAACCCCGGCTGGTACCACAACCTGCTGGCGAACCCGGACGTGACTGTCGAGCATGGGCGCGAGACGTTCACCGCGCGCGCTCGCCTGCTCGAGGCGGACGAGCGCGACCGCATGTGGCGCCGGCTGGTCGAGATGAAACCGCGCTTTGCGGAGTATGAGCAGAAGACCGACCGGGCGTTCCCGGTGTTCGCGCTCGATCGCCTAGATGATTGATCGATGTCTCCGTGGTGTCCAAGGCGCAAGGCATCGCCTTGCGCCGGTCGGGAGTGATCTGCGATCACGCAGATCGCGAATGGCAGGGAGCGTCAATGCCGGGTCGTATTGGCGCGACCACGGAGGCGACGGTTCGCAGCCGTAGCCACCCCAGCCGACGCCGATGTTAGACCGGTCGCAGCGGTCCAGGCCCGCGAGAGATATCGATCAACCATCTCAACTAGAGGAGCGCTTCGAGGCCGGTGGTGAGCCCGGGCGGCAGCTCGCGGACGCGCTTGACCGCGAGCAGGACGCCGGGCGCGAAGGCGGCGCGGGAGCTGGTGTCGTGGCGGATCGTGAGCGTCTCGCCGGCGCCGCCCAGGATCACCTCCTGGTGGGCCACCATCCCGGGCAGCCGCACGCTGTGGATCGGGACGTCGCCGCCCATGCGGGCGGCCGTGGCCAGGGCGGTGCCGGACGGGGCGTCCTTCTTGGTGTCGGCGTGCAGCTCGACGATCTCGGCTGCGGGCAGGTGGCGGCTGGCCTGCTCGGCGAACTGCATCATCAGCACCGCCCCGATCGCGAAGTTGGCGGCATGGAACAGCTGCACACCGGCCGCGGCCGCCTCCGCGCCCAACTCCTCCAGACGCTCGGTGGCCAGTCCAGAGGTGCCCAGTACCAGCGGCACGCGCGCGTCGATGCAGAGCCGGCAGGCGGGCTCGGCGAACTCGGGCGCGGTGAAGTCGACGACGACGTCGCCCCGTCCGGCCGCCAGCGCATCGGCCAGTCCGATGCCGAGCGAGGGTGCCGCCGCGGCGGCCATCGTCAGGTCGGCGTCGGCCTCGATCGCGGACGCGAGGGCCCGGCCGACCTGGCCCGAGGCGCCTGACAGGATCACGCGGATCATCGCGAGATCGTACTCGTCAGGCGAGCGCGGGGTTCAGCGCGGCCACGGCCTCGCGGAAGCGATCCTCGTCCGGCCCCACGCCGGACACCGATAGGCGGTCGGGTGCAAACAGCTGGCGGGCCAGCGACGCCACCGCCTCCGGCTCGACCGAGTCGATCTCAGCGCAGATGCGGTCGAGCGACAGCAGCTCGGTGTCGGTCAGCACCGACTTGCCCAGCCGGCTGGCCCGGTTCGAGGTCGACTCCATCGACAGCATGATCCGCCCCTTCAGGTTCTCCTTGGAGCGCTGCAGCTCGTCGTCACCGAACTCCCCCTGCCCCATCCCCACCAGCTGGTCGGCCGTGATACGCATGCACTCGGCCAGGTTGTCCTCGCGGGTGCCGACGTAGACGCCGACCATGCCGGTGTCGGCGTACTGGGAGCCGAAGGTGTAGACCGAGTAGGCCATGCCGCGCCGCTCCCGGATCTCCTGGAACAGCCGCGACGAGGCCGATCCGCCCAGCATCGAGTCGAGCAGGGAGGCGGCGAAGCGGCGCCGGTCGGAGCGCTGCAGGCCGAGGCCGGCAAGGCACACGTGGTACTGCTCGCTGGCCTTGGCCTGGAACACGGTCTGCGGGCTCGACTCGCCCACCCACACCGGCCGCACGCCGGCCGACGGGTCGGGCACCTTGGCGTAGGCCTCGAAGCGCTGCTGGATGGCGTGCACCAGCGGCTCATGCTCGAGGTTGCCGGCCGCGGCGATCACGATGTTGGGGCCGACGTAGCGGTTCGCGTGGTAGTCGCGCACCATGGAGGTGTCGATCGCGTTGACCGCCGCGCTGGTGCCGATCACGGGCCGGCCCAGCGGATGGTCGCTGAAGACGGCGCCGGCGATCAGGTCGTGCGCGAGGTCGTGGAAGCTGTCCTCGTACATCGCGATCTCCTCCAGCACCACCTCGCGCTCGGAGTTGAGCTCGTCTGCGTCGAAGGTGGGTGCCAGCAGCATGTCGCTCATCACGTCCAGCGCCGACTCCAGGTGCGCGTCCAGCACCCGCGCGTAGAGCACCGTGTACTCCTTCGCCGTGGCGGCGTTCAGCTCGCCGCCGAGGCCGTCGAACACCTGGGCGATCTGCACGCCGGAGTAGCGGGACGAGCCCTTGAACAGGAGGTGCTCGATGAAGTGGCTGATGCCGGCGCGCTCGGCTGTCTCGTCACGGGAACCGGCACCGATCCAGATCCCGAGCGCGACTGAGCGCACCGACCTGACATGCTCGGTGACGATTCGCTCTCCGCCATCGAGCGTGGTCATGGTGTACCGCTGCACTGGGGCCACTCTAGCAGTGGGGTTTGCGGCGGTCTGTCCCTCGAAAGGGTCAGACCGCCGCAGCCCTGTTACCTGTCCCGCCGCGGTCCGCGGCCGCGATCACGGCCGCCGCCACCGCCGCGCGGGCGGTCGCTCTCGGAGCGCTCCGGCGCGGGGTTGGCCTCGGCCACCGCGATCAGCTGCTCGGGCGTGAGCTCGCCGCCGTCGTCGGTCTTCTTGGCCACCAGCGTGAGGCCGATGCGGCCGCGGTCCTTGTCGACCTCGACCACGGTCACGCGCACCTTGTCGCCGCGCGCCAGCACCTGCTCGGCCGATGCCAGGCGGCTGCCCTTGGGCAGGATCCGGCTGACGTGCAGCAGGCCGTCGACGCCCTTGCGCAGCGAGATGAAGGCGCCGAAGTCGGCCAGCTTGACCACCTCGGCGTCGTCGTAGGTGTCGCCCACCTCGATGTCCTTCGTCATCGCGTCGATCTCGCGCCGGGCGCCCTCGGCCAGCTCGCCGTTGGTGCCGTAGATGCGGATCGTGCCGTCCTCCTCGATGTCGATCTGCACCTCGTACTCGGCCTCGAGCGAGCGGATCGTCTCGCCGCCCTTGCCGATCACCATGCCGATGTAGTCGGGGTGGATCTTGGTCGAGACGATGCGCGGCGCGTGTGCCGCCACGTCCTCACGCGGGGCGGCGATCGCCTCGCGCATGGCGTCCAGGATGAACAGCCGCGCGTCCTTAGCCTGCGACAGCGCGTTGCGCAGGATCTCGGTGGTGACACCGGTGATCTTGATGTCCATCTGCAGCGCCGTGACGCCCGCCTCGGTGCCCGCGACCTTGAAGTCCATGTCGCCGAGATGGTCCTCGGCTCCCTGGATGTCGGTCAGGATCACGTAGGCGTCGCCTTCCTTGATCAGGCCCATCGCGATGCCTGCAACCGGCGCCTTGATCGGCACGCCCGCGTCCATCAGCGAGAGCGTCGACCCGCACACCGATGCCATCGACGAGGAGCCGTTCGACTCCATGATCTCCGACACCAGCCGCAGCGTGTAGGGGAAGTCATCCGCGCTGGGGATGACGGGCAGCAGCGCACGCTCGGCCAGCGCGCCGTGTCCGATGTCGCGGCGCTTGGGGCCGCGCATGAACCCGGTCTCCCCGACCGAGAAGGGCGGGAAGTTGTAGTGGTGGATGTAGCGCTTGGTCTGATCCAGCGAGAGGTCGTCGATGCGCTGCTCCTCCTTGCCGGTGCCGAGCGTGCAGAGCGTCAGCGCCTGCGTCTGGCCGCGCGTGAACAGGGCCGAGCCGTGCGTCCTCGGCATCACCGAGACCTCCGACCAGATCGGCCGGATCTCCGTCTCGGAGCGGCCGTCGGGACGGCGCTTGTCGACCGCGATCTTGGTGCGGACGACCTCCTTGTAGAGCTTGTCGGTGGCCGATCCCACGGCCGCCTTGGCCAGCGGATCGAGCGGTGCGTGGCCGTGCTCGTCGGCCTCTCCGCGGCTGGGGAAGCCGAGGTCGATCTCGGCCTCGATCTGCTCCAGCAGCGCGGCCCGCTTGGCCGACTTGAGCTCCTTGGAGTCCTGCTCGGCGTCGGACAGCGCCCGCACCTGGTCGGCGAACTGCTGCTTCACATTGGGGTAGACGGCCGCGTCGCGAGCCTCGCTCACCAGCTGATCGATGGCGAACTGCGTGCGCACTCGCTGCAGCATGTCGGCCTCGCTGGAGGAGCCGCTGATCTCGGGCGCCTCCTCGCGGAAGACCGCGTCGGCCTTGGGCTGGAGGGCCGCCAGGCCACCGGCCTGGATGGCCGCTGCCAGGTCGCCGGAGCGGCTGGAGCGCAGCTGCTCGGTGACGGCGCCGTCGGACCACTTCGGCATGCCGGCCTTGGCGGCCAGCTCGATCTGCAGCTGGCAGATCTGCTTGATGGCACCGTGCGCCAGCTCGAGCGCCTCGACCAGCGTGTCCTCGTCGATCTCGTCGGCGCCGGCCTCGACCATGGTGATCGCCTCGGGGGTGCCGCAGACGACCAGGTCGAGCGTCGAGTCCTGTAGCTCCACCAGCGTCGGGTTCAGCAGCAGCTGGCCGTCGATGCGGCCGATGCGGACTGCGCCCACCGGGCCCATGAAGGGCAGCGGCGACAGCATCAGCGCGGCGGACGCGCCGTTCATGCCGAGGATGTCGTGCCCGTGCACCTGGTCGGCCGAGAGCGTGGTGATGATCACCTGCACCTCGTTCTTGTAGCCCTTCGGCCACAGCGGCCGGATCGGCCGGTCGACCATGCGCGCGGTCAAGATCGCCTTCTCGCCCGACCGGCCCTCGCGCTTGAAAAAGCCGCCCGGGATCTTGCCGGCGGCGTACATCTTCTCTTCGACGTCCACGGTGAGCGGGAAGAAGTCGGCGCCAGGCCGTCCTTCCGTGCGCCCGACGGCGGTTGCCAGGACAACGGTGCCCTCCTGCTTGACCAGCACGGCGCCGTGCGCCTGCTTGGCCACAACTCCGGTCTCGAACGTGATCTCCCGGCCGCCCACGGCGACGGAGAGCCGTGTTGCCTCTGGCTCCACTGCGATACTCATGTCTTCGATCGTCCCTTCCTCGGGCCGGCCGGATCGCCGGCCCATCCTCTGATGGGCTTGGGTTGGCCGCCTCTAGCGGCGCAATCCCAGCTCCTTGATGAGGGCGCGGTAGCCCTCCAGGTCGTGCTTCTGCATGTAGGTCAGAAGCCGGCGCCGTCGGCCGACCAGCTTCAGCAGGCCGCGGCGTGAGTGGTGGTCGTGCTGGTGTACCTTCATGTGCTCCGTAAGCTCGGTGATCCGCTGGGTCAGGAGTGCGATCTGCACCCGGGTCGAGCCGGTGTCATTCGTGTCCCGGCCGTGTGCGCCAACGATCTCTGTCTTCTGCTCTTTGGTAAGCGGCACGCCTACCACCTCCTTGCCAGTCATAGCTAGACGCCGACAACCCAGAACGACGCCGGCAAGCTGCGCCGATCCGCGATGCGGTCGAGCGGCAGGGTAGCACAGGGCCTGATCCGGGCCTGCCCGCGGGGCAGCGCAGGTACGCTTGGCCGAACCGTCCACCATCGAGAGGGGCAGATCGGCGTGAGCACTGCGGTAGTCACCGGCGGAGCGGGCTTCCTCGGCTCCCATCTCTGCGAGTACCTGCTGGCGCGCGAGTGGCGCGTGATCTGCCTGGACAACCTCGACACCGGGTCGCTGATGAACGTCAAGCACCTGCGCGAGGACCGGTTCGAGTTTCGCTACCACAACTGCGTGGAGTTCATCGATGTGGCCGAGCCGGTGGACGCAGTGTTCCACCTGGCCAGCCCCGCCAGCCCGGTCGACTACCTGCGGCTGCCGCTGCACACGCTCAAGGTCGGCTCCTACGGCACCCACAACGCGCTGGGCCTGGCCAAGTTCAAGCGCGCCCGCTTTCTGCTGGCGTCGACGTCCGAGGTCTATGGCGACCCCGAGGTGCACCCGCAGCGCGAAGAGTACTGGGGCAACGTGAATCCGGTCGGGCCGCGTGGCGTCTACGACGAGGCCAAGCGCTACTCCGAGGCGCTGACGATGGCCTACCACCGCCAGCAGGGCGTGGACACCCACATCGTGCGGATCTTCAACACGTACGGGCCGCGCATGCGCCAGCACGACGGGCGCGCGATCCCCAACTTCATCCGCCAGGCGCTGGAGGGCAAGCCGATCACGATCTTCGGCGACGGCAGCCAGACGCGGTCGTTCTGCTTCGTGGACGACCTGATCGAGGGCATCTTCCGGCTGACGATGAGCGACTACCACATGCCGGTGAACATCGGCAATCCCAACGAGATGACGCTCCTGGAGCTGGCCGGCGTGATCCAGCGGATGACCGGGACGACGTCGGAGCTCGTCTACGAAGGGCTGCCCGAGGACGATCCCAAGGTGCGCCAGCCCGACATCACCCGTGCCCGCGAGGTGCTCGACTGGGAGCCGAAGGTGGGGCTCGAAGAGGGTCTTCGCCGGACGCTCGACAGTCTGGGCGTGACCGCAGTCGCGACGTGAAGGAGCCGTGCATCGTCGCCCTCGGCGGCGGCGGGTTCGCCGGCGAGCAGGGCGGGCTGCGGCGGTTCATCCTGGAGCAGAGCGGTGTGCAGCGGCCGCGTGCCTGCTACCTGCCGACCGCCGGCGGCGATGCGGCCGAGTGGATCGAGCTGGTGCGGGAGCGGGTCGCGGGGATGGCCGAGCTATCGGTGCTGACGCTGTTCCATCGCGAGGTCTCCGACATCACGGAGCTGCTGCTGTCGCAGGACGTGATCTATGTGGGTGGCGGCAACACGGCCAACATGCTGGCGATCTGGCGGCTGCACGGTGTGGGCGTGGTGCTGCGCGAGGCGTGGTCGCGCGGGATCGTGCTGGCGGGGGTGTCGGCCGGCGCGAACTGCTGGTTCGACGCGTCCTCGACCGACTCGTTCGGGCCGGACCTGGCACCACTGAACGACGGCCTCGGCTTCCTCGACGGGAGCTTCTGCCCGCACTACGACGGCGAGCTGTTGCGCAAGCCGACGTACGAGCGGTGGGTGGCCGAGGGCGTGCTGCCGGCAGGCTACGCGGCGGACGACGGCGTCGGGCTGGTGTTCCGCGGCACGGAGCTGGCCGAGGCGGTCAGCGAGGTCGACGGCGGCCGCGCCTTCCGGGTGGAAGCGAGCGGCGCGCAGTCGCTGGCGGTGCGCCGCCTCTAGGTGATAGAGAGGTGCCGGGCACCGTTCCATCACGCGTGATGCTGCCGTGACAGGCGCGCGACGGTCACGTTCGCGCTCCAGCGTTCGACTGGTGCCGGTCTCCGTCTGAACGGGCGTGAAGACCTCGTGACGGCGCCGGGCGGGTTGTCACGCTTTCGCGAAGGAAAGTGTTACGAGGCGGTCACACGGGCGCACGGCGTTCAGACGGAGACCGGCGCCGATTGAACGGACCGCGGGTCACAGCGGCGTCACGTAGAGGTCACTGGTGTTACGACGGTGCCCGGCACCTCTCTATCACCCGGGCGGTTGCCATACCAGCGGCTCGGCGCGGACGCCGTCGATGTCGCGGTGCACCTGAGCGACCAGATCCGCGACCGTGTCGAACCGCTGCTCGCCGCGCAGACGCCGCATGAACTCGATCCGCAGCGGCTCCCCGTAGATGTCCCGGTCGAAGTCCAGCAGGTGCGCTTCGACGCGCACCCGCTCCCGCTCGTCCGAGAAGGTCGGGTTGTAGCCGACGCTGATCGCCGCCGCGTACGACTCCCCCGGCAGGTGCGCCCGCCCCGCGTAGATGCCGATCGCCGGCATCGCACTCCGCGGCGCCGACTCCAGGTTGGCGGTCGCAAAGCCCAGTTTGCGGCCGCGCCCGTCGCCGCGCACGACCGTGCCCTCCAGCCACGGCGCCCTTCCCAGCAGCCGCGCCGCATGTTCGACCTCCCCCGCCCCGAACAGGTCGCGGATCCGCGACGACGACACCGGCACGCCTTCCAGCTCCAGCAGCGGCGCCGGCTGCACCTCGAACCCGAGCCGCTGCCCCGACGCCGCGAGCGTCTCGATCGACCCCTGTGCCCGGTGCCCGTAGCGATAGTTGCGGCCCACGATCACCAGCCGCGCATCAAGCGCCCCGTGCAGCACCCGTTCTGCGAACTGGTCGTGCTCGATCTGTGAGAACGCATGGTCGAACCGGATCACGATCAGCTCGTCCGGCCCCAGCTCTGCCACCAGCTGCGACCGCCGCTCCGGCGTCGACAGCTCGTGGGGAGCCAGCTCGGGGCGCAGCACCACCATCGGATGCGGGTCGAACGTGACCACGCTGGAGCGCGTCCCGCGCGCTGCCGCTGCCGCGATCGCGGCCTCGATCACGCGCCGGTGGCCGAGGTGGACGCCGTCGAAGCTGCCCAGCGCCACGGTGCGTGCGGCCGGCTCCGCCCGATCGAGGCTGGTCTCGATCACGCGTCCAGCACCACGGCCGGTCGCAGTCCGCGCTCATCCGGGCGGCCGATCGCGACCAGCCGGCCGTCGTGCACCAGCCGCACGGGCCCCGTCTCACCCGCCGCCGGCAGCATCCGCCCGTGCAGCACATCCTCCAGCTCGCGGCCGTCCAGCACCCGCTCCGGCAGGTGCGGCAGCGCCTCGCGCGGCTGGATCATCCACGGCCCGTCGCCCTCCTCCAGGATCCGCTCAGGCGAGGCCGCCCGATCCACCGTGAACTCCCCCGCCTCCGTGCGCCGCAGCTCGCTGCAGTAGCCGCCGGCCGCTGTCGCCGCACCCAGGTCGGCCGCGATCTGGCGAACGTACGTGCCCTTCGAGCAGCGCACGTCGATCACCGCCCGCTGCTCCCCCTCGTCGAACGAGACCACCTCCAGCCGCTCGATCGTCACCATCCGCGGCGGCGGCGCCTCGATCTCGCCCCGCCGCATGCGCGCGTAGGAGCGCTCTCCGGCCACGCGCACCGCCGACGCCATCGGCACCTCCTGCAGCACCTCGCCGGTGAGCGCGGCCGCCGCCTCCCCCACCGCGGCAGCGTCCGTCCGCCCGCCGGTCTGCGAGATCTCGCCCTCCGGGTCGAGCGTCGAGGAGACCGCACCAAACTGCACGACGGCGCGGTAGCGCTTGTCCAGGCCGGACAGGAACGTCGCCAGCCGCGTCGCCCGCCCCGCCAGCACCAGCAGCAGGCCGGTCGCGAACGGGTCGAGCGTGCCGGCGTGCCCCACCTTCGGGCCGGTCAGCGGCCGCAGCCGGCGGATCACCGCGAACGACGTCGGTCCCGGGGGCTTGTCGACGAGCAGCAGTCCTGTCACGCGCCGCAGTCTACGCGGCGGATTCGGCCAGCTGGCTCGCGACCTCGTCCACGATGAACTCGCGGATCTCCTCGATGCTGCCGGCGTGCGAGAAGCCGGCCGCCTGCTTGTGGCCGCCGCCCTGCGACTTGCGCGCGATCTGGGACACGTCGATCGAGCCGCGCGAGCGCAGCGACACACGGTTGGGCGTGATCGTCCCGTCGGGGTGCGGCACCTGTTCGCGGATCAGCGCCGCCACCTGCACGCCGTCCACCGCCCGCAGGTTGTCGATCAGGCCCTCCGTGGTGGCCTCGTCACCCTCCACCAGCGCCAGGTCTTCCCGCGTCACGTAGCTGACCAGCAGCCGCCCGCCCTCGTACGGCTGCATGTGCTCGAGCACGCGCCCCAGGAGCTGCATCTTGCCCAGCGGCAGCGTCTCGAACACCAGCTCGAACACCTTGTGCACGTCTGCGCCGGCCTCCACCAGTCGCGCCGCCAGCCGCAGCGCCGCCGGGCTCGTCGTGCGGTACTGGAAGCGGCCGGTGTCGGTGACGAGGCCGACGTACAGGGCCTCCGCGATCTCGGGCGTCAGCTCGATCCCCAGCCCGTCGCAGATGCGCGCCAGGATCTCGGCGGTCGAGGAGGCGTGGCCGTCCACGCAGTTGACGTCGCCGAAGCGGGAGTTGTCGTGGTGGTGGTCGACGTCGATCACCTGCGCGAAGCCGGCCCGCAGCTGCTCGTGGTCGGGCCCCAGGCGCGACTCGTTGCCGCAGTCCAGCGCCAGCAGCGTCCAGCCCTCGGTCGAGCCGGGCTCGATTCTGCGCTCCAGCCCGTCCATGTTCAGGAACCCGTACTCGTGGGGCAGCGGCGAATCGGGGTGCAGGTACAGACGCACCTGCTTGCCGGCGGCCCGCAGGGCGAGCGCCGCGGCGGACATCGAGCCGATGGCGTCGCCGTCGGGATTCTCGTGAGACGCGATCAGCACGCGGTCGGCCGCCGCGAGTGCGGCCACCACGTCGTCAAGCTCACGGGAGGTCGGGCTGTCTGTCATCGGGAGTCTCCGTGACGTGCTCTTCGGGAGGCGGCGCAGGCACAACCTGATCAAGCAGTTCGCTCATGCGCAGAGCACGATCAAGGGTCTCATCATACTGGAAGATCAGCTGAGGGGTACGCCTCAGACGCAACTCCCGCGCAACACGCTGCTGCAGCACGCCGTGCGAGCGTTCGAGCGCGCGCAACGAGCGCGTGCGCCGCTTCTCGCTGCCCAGCACGCTGACGTAGACGATGGCCTGGCTGAAGTCGGTGGTGGCCCGGACGCCGGTGACCGTGACGAATCCCACCGAGGGGTCGCCCAGCCGTTCGACTCCATCCGCCAGCACCTTGCGCAGCGACTCGTTCACCCGTCGCATCCGCTCGCTCACCCGATTGCCTCCTCCACCGACAGCACCTGTGCATCCGCCCGCGCCAGCTCGAACTCCTGCGATGAAAGGTAGCCGCGGGCCTCGTCCAGCGCGTGCATCGCCTCCCCCGCCTCGCGCCGCGTCACCACCATCACCAGCAGCGACCGCTGCCACAGCTCGTGGTACCCGATCTCGGCGACGGACGCCCCGTAGCGCCGCTCCAGGCGGCTCTTGACGCTCAGCAGGTGCTTGCGCTTGCCCTTCAGCGACCCGTTCTCGGGCAGGTGCAGCTCGAATCGCAAGATGCCCAGGAAGCCCTCCGTCATGCCCCGAGTCTACGGCCGGAGCCTGCCCACTAGGATGGATTCGTGACCGACCCCGCCGAGTTCGGCCGCGTGGTGCTGATCGTTGCGGTCGGCTTCGCGGTCGCCATCCTGTCCAGCCGCATCAGCGGGCGCCTGCGCGTGCCGGCCCCCGCGCTGTTCCTGGCGGCGGCCACAGTGTCGTCCGACCTGATCCCGGATCTGGCGCCGCTGCTGACGATCCACGACGTCGAGCGGATCTGCCTCGTGGCGCTGATCGTGATCCTGTTCGACGGCGGCATGGACATCGGCGAGACGCGGTTCCGCGAGTCGCTGTGGCCGATCGTGAGCCTGGGGGTGGTCGGCACGTTCCTGATGGCGGGCCTGCTGGCGGTGCTCGTCCACGCGCTGTTCGGCCCCAGCTGGACGACGTCGCTGCTGATCGGGGCGGCGCTCGCGCCCACCGACCCGGCGGTGGTGTTCTCCGTGCTGGGCGGCAGCGAGGTGAGCGGCCGCAGCGACGACATCCTCAAGGGCGAGTCCGGCGTGAACGACCCGGTCGGGATCGCGCTCGTGATCGGCCTGCTCGACGTCGCCACCAGCAACGGCTCGAGCGTCGCGATCGCGGAGGATTTCGCCCTGCAGATGGCGGTCGGCTTGGCGGTCGGCGTGATCGGCGGCCTGGCGCTGGGGCGTGCCATGCGCGACCTGATGCTGCCCGACTCCGCGCTGTACCCGCTGCTGACCCTGTCCGCCGCCGGCATCGTGTACGGCCTGGCCTCGGTGCTGCACGGCTCCGGCTTCCTGGCGGTATTCGTCACCGGCGTGCTGATCGCCGACCTGCGCGCTCCCTACAAGGCCGAGATCGAGCACTTCCACAACGCGCTCGCCAGCCTCGGCGAGATCGTCGTGTTCGTGGCCCTGGGGCTGACCATCGACCTTGGCTCGCTCGACCTGCGCAGCGTCTGGCTGGATGGCCTGGCGGTGGCGGTGCTGCTGACGTTCGTGGCGCGGCCGCTGGTGGTGGCGGCATTGCTGGCGCGGGCACGCCTGACGCGGGGCGAGAAGGTGTTCATCGCCTGGGCCGGCATGCGCGGCGCGGTGCCGATCCTGCTGGCCGCGTTCACGCTGCTGGAGGGCGTCGACCACGCCAACCGCATCTACGGGATCGTGTTCGTGGTCGTGATGTTCTCGGTGGTCGTACAGGGCTCGCTGGTGCCGACGGTGGCCGGCCGGGTCGGCCTGCAGATGCGGCAGATCCACCAGGAGCCATGGGACCTGTCGGTGCGCCTTCGCGATGAGCCGCAGGAGGTCGGGCGCTACGTGGTCGCCGCCGGGTCGCCGGCCGACGGGGTGGCGCTGCGCGACCTCGTCCTCGGCGAGCGCGCCTGGATCAGCCTGATCATGCGCGACGGCGCCGCCCGCCAGGCCCGCGGCGACTCGGTGCTGCGGGCCGGCGACGAGGTGCTGGTGCTGGGCACGAGCGCAGATGCGCAGGCGGTGTTCGAGGGCGGATCGCGTACGGTTGGCGCGTGAGCAACCTGCGCATGCGACGCGTCCGCGTCGACGATGTCGATGAGCTGCGCCGCGTGCGCCTGGCGATGCTGCTGGACACGCCCGATGCCTTCGCCTCGCGTCACGCCGACGAGGCAGCCCAGCCGGACGAGTTCTGGCAGGAGCGTGCCGCGATCGCGGCGCAGAGCTCGCAGGTGGCCACGTTCCACGTCGTCGACGGCGACCGTCACGTCGGCAGCGCTACCGGCCTGCGCCTCGACCCCGCCCGCGCGGCCGACCTGGTGGCGATGTGGGTCGACCCGGAATGGCGACGGCGCAGGATCGGGCAACGCCTGGTGGAGGGCGTGTGCCGCTGGGCGGCGCGCCAGGGCAGCGCCTCGATCGAACTTGACGTGCGCCAGCTGAACACGGGCGCCGTCGACCTCTATCGCCGCTGCGGCTTCGAGGTGATCGCCGGGCCGCACCCGGCCGAGGCCGCGCCCGACCTGATGGAGCTGCGGATGCGCCGCTGGCTGGACGTGCCCTCGGCGGGCCCGGTGGTGAGGCGCCTCCGCCGCCAGGGCGTGCTGGTCGACCAGCTCGAGGAGCTGCCCGCCTCCGACCTGCGCTCGCTGCTGCTGCACGTCACCCGGCGCCGCGCGGCGGGTCTCGACCCGGCGGGCGTTCTGCAGGCGCGGCGCGACGACCCCACGCTGGCGCCGGTCGCCGTGGACGGGCGCGCGCTGCAGCTGGCGGGGCTGCTGGCGTTCGACGCGGCGCCCGGGTTCGAGCCGGTGACGCTCTCGCCGGTGGCCCCGGCCGGCGTCAACGCGGTGCTGGGCGGGCTCGATCAGAACCTGTCCCTGGCAACCGTCCGCGGCGGCGAGGTGCTGGCCGACCCCACCACCAGCCTGGCCCTGGAGGCGGCCATACGGCGGCGCGCGGGCGAGGCATCGGTGCGGCTCTGCTGGGTAGGACGGGTGCTGCGGATGCAGCAGTTCGGCGGCGGCTGGAACCAGCACTTCGGGCTGTTCGGGCTGGTCAGCGCGGGGCGCCGGCAGCCCGATCACGGCTTCGGGCTGGCCGCCCTGTATGAGCACATCGCCGCCCACCTGCGCGCGATAGCGGCCCTGGCGGCGGCCGGCCACGACGCCGGCCGCCCGCTGGTCGAGGTCAGCGACACGGGCCTGCTGCGCGCGCTCTGCCGCGAGTCGCGGGCCGACCTGGACGACCTCGCCGACCAGGCCCGGGACGACGATCTCGACCCCGAACAGCTGCTGGCCGAGTCGGGCGTGGCGGTGGAGCGGTTCGCCGAGCAGGTCGTGGGCGCCCGACTGCTGGAGCTGGTGCGGGAGCGTGTGTACGCGCCGCTGCGGGAGCACTTCCCGGAGGCACGGCTGGGCTTTCGCGTTGGCCGGCTGGCGGGGATCGGCTACTACAACGGCCTGCTGCTGAACATCGACGTCGAGCGCGACGGCCGCAGGTTGTCGGTGGCCGACGGCGGCAGCACCGACTGGACGCAGCGGCTGCTGTCCGACCGGGCCGAGCGCCTGTTCACCAGCGGCATCGGCCTGGAACGGCTGATCCGCCTGGCCGGCGACTAGCCCGTGCGGGCGACTTCCCTGACCGTGTAGACCTCGAGCACGTCGCCTTCCTTGACGTCGTTGTAGCCCTCGATCGTGAGGCCGCACTCGAAGCCCTGCTGCACCTCGCGGACGTCGTCCTGGACGCGTCGCAGCGTGGCGATGCGGCCGTCGTGGACGATCGCGCCGTCGCGCAGCAGCCGCACCTGCGCACCGCGCTGGATGACGCCGCTCGTGACCATGCAGCCTGCGATCGTGCCCAGCCGCGAGACCTTGAACGTCTGGCGCACCTCGGCCTCACCCAGGATCTCCTCGACCTGCTCGGGAGCGAGCATCCCGATCAGCGCCTGCTGGATGTCCTCGGTCAGCTGGTAGATCACCTTGTACGTGCGGATGTCGACGCCCTCGCGCTCGGCCAGCGCCTTCGCCTCGGCGTTGGGTCGGACGTTGAAGCCGACCACGATCGCGTTCGACGCCGCGGCCAGGTTGATGTCCGAGGCGGTGATGCCGCCGACGCCAGAGTGGATCACGCTGACCGTCACCTCGGGGTGCTGGATCTTGGCGATCTCGCCCTCGGCAGCCTCGACGGAGCCCTGCACGTCGGCCTTGATGATCAGGCCCAGCTCCTGCACCGCACCCTCCTGCACCGCGGAGAACAGATCCTCCAGGCTGACCGCCTTGTTGCGGCGGGCCAGCATCTCGGTGCGGATCCGCTGTGCGCGCTTCTGCGCCATCTGGCGGGCAATCCGGTCGTTCTCGACGACGTGGCAGAACTCGCCCGCCGGCGGCGGCTTGTCGAAGCCCAGGATCTCGACCGGCACGGCCGGCCCGGCCTCCTTGACGCGCTTGCCGTTGTGGTCGTTCAGCGCCTTCACGCGGCCCCAGGCGTCGCCGGCGACGACCGCGTCGCCCACCCGCAGGGTCCCGCGCTGCACCAGCAGCGTCGCCACCGGCCCGCGGCCGACGTCCAGGCGCGACTCGATGATGACCCCGCTCGCCTCGGCGTTCGGGTTGGCCTTCAGCTCCAGCACGTCCGACTGCAGCAGCAGCATCTCGAGCAGCTGGTCGAGGTTCTCCTTGGCCTTGGCCGAGACGTCGACGAAGATCGTGTCTCCGCCCCACTCCTCCGGCTGCAGCCCATGGTTGACCAGCTCTCCGCGCACCCGCTCGGGGTTCGCGTCCTCCTTGTCGATCTTGTTGACGGCCACGACGATCGGCACCGATGCCGCCTTCGCGTGGTCGATCGCCTCCACCGTCTGAGGCATCACGCCGTCGTCCGCGGCGACCACCAGCACGGCCACGTCGGTGACCTTGGCGCCGCGGGCGCGCATCGCCGTGAAGGCCTCATGGCCGGGGGTGTCGAGGAAGGTGACCTTGCGGCCGCCGTCGACGTCGACCTGATAGGCGCCGATGTGCTGCGTGATGCCGCCGGCCTCGGTCGATACCACCGACGACTCGCGGATCGAGTCGAGCAGCGTGGTCTTGCCGTGGTCGACGTGGCCCATGATCGTGACCACCGGCGGCCGCTGCTGGAGCGAGTCCTCGGGGTCGTCGTAGACGACCTCCTCGTCCTCCTCGTCGGCCGTGTGCGCGATCGTGATCTCGCGGTCGAACTCGAGGCCGATCAGCAGCACGTCGTCGTCGGACAGCGACACCGTCAGCGTCACCATCTGCCCCTCGGACATCATGTAGGCGATGATCTTGGCGGGGCTGATGCCGAGCTTCTCGGCCAGGTCCTTGACCGTGACTCCCGACTCGACCTTGACGGGCCCGGTCGGCACCTCCGGCTCGCGCTTGACCTCCGGGCGCGGTGCGCCGCGGTCACGGCGCTGACCGGGTCGGCGGCCGGCCTGCGAGTCGATCACGACCCGGCGGCGGCGGCCGGCCGTGGCTCCGCGCTGCGGGCGCGGCTGGCGGGCGGCCTGGCCCGGCTCCTGCGCGGGAACGGTGGCCTTGGCGCCGAACGCGCGGCGCACGTCGTCGTCGTCGATCAGGTCGTCCGTGCCCGAGGCGGTGCCGGCCGCGTCAAGCTTTTCCTTGACCTCAGCCTCCGTGACGCCCTGCTCGCGGGCGATGTCTGTGACCGTTCGTTTTGCCATGTAGTCCTCAATTCTTCCAAACCGGCGGCCCCTGCTCAACCGGGATCCGCCGCTCGAGGCCGGCGGCGGCGCCTGATGGCGCCTTCAACCGCCTGGCCAAAGCCCCCTTGCGTGTCCCCCGCGTCAGGCATTCCTGACCGGGACACAGGTAGGCGCCTCGCCCCGGCAGACGCTGGGCGGTGTCAACGACGATCATCTCGCCGCCGAGCACCAGCCGCAGCAGTTCGGCCTTGGGGCGCCGCCGGCCGCAGCCGGCGCACTGCCTGATCGGATCGGCTACGACGCGGCCGCTCCCTCCTCCTTGGCGGCCAGCTCGCGATGAGCCGGCACGCCGCAGTACCGGCTTCCGTCGAGGGCCTGGTTGGGACAGCGCTTGCCGGACGACGTGACCGCGATGCAGCGGCCGGGGAACTCGTCCTCCTCGCCCTCCGCGCCGGTGTAGGGCACGTCGGTGTCCTCGGCGTAGTGCTCGGTCTCGGACACGATGTCGATCCGCCAGCCGGTCAGCCGGTGGGCGAGGCGGGCGTTCTGGCCCTCCTTGCCGATGGCCAGCGCCAGCTCGCCGTCCGGCACGACCACGGTGGCCTGCTGGGCGGCGTCGTCGACGTAGACCTCGCGCACCTTGGCGGGGGCCAGCGCCTTGGCGACGAACCTGGCCGGCTCATCGTTCCAGGGGATGATGTCGATCTTCTCGCCGCGCAGCTCCGACACGACCATGCGCACTCGCGAACCGCGCGGGCCGACGCAGGCGCCGACCGGGTCGACGCCCTGCACGCGCGACTCGACCGCGATCTTGGCGCGGTAACCGGGCTCGCGGGCGACGGCACGGATCGTGACCAGCCCGTCGGCGATCTCCGGCACCTCCAGCTCGAACAGCTGGCGGATCAGGTCGTCGCTGCGGCGCGAGAGCACCACCTGCGGGCCCTTGCCCTCCGAGCGCACTTCGATGATGACGGCCTTGATGCGGCTGCCCTGCTCGTAGCGCTCACCCGGCACCTTCTCCGAGCCGGGCAGGATCGCCTCCATCTTGCCCAGGTCGACGAAGGCATATCGGTTGTCGTCCTGCTGCACGATGCCGGTCACGATCTCGCCCACGCGGTCGGCGTACTCGTCGTACATGATCGACCGCTCGGCCTCATGGATGCGCTGGCGCAGCACCTGCTTGGCGGTCTGCCCGGCGATGCGGCTGAAGCCCTCGGGAGTGACGTCCACCATCTGGGCAGACTTGAACCAGGCCCATTCGATCTCGGGCTCGGGCTCCTCCTCGGGCTGCTCACCCTCAGCCAGCGGCGCGGCCGGCTCGACGACCTCCTCGACCTCCGGCGGCCGGTGGTGAGGATGCGCCTCCAGGTAGGACTCCCACGCCTCGGGGTTCACGGACCACACGACGTAGTCGCCGGATTCCCGGTCGAGGTCGACGCGCACCGGATGGCGGGCATCGGGCATCTTCTTGTAGGCCGCCAGCAGCGCTTCCTCGATCGCTGACAGCAGCGTCTCGGCCTCGATGCCGCGTTCCTTCTCGAGCGCCTTCACGCCCTCCAACAGTTCCTTGCTCACCGGGTGCCTCCAGCCTGTTCCGCGACCAGATGCGCGCGCTGGATCGCCCCGTAGGGCAGACGGGCGCGCGCGCCGTCGAGGTCGATCTCGATCTCATCATCTCCTGCATCCGTCAGCGCGCCCGTGAACGACCGGCGCCCGTCAACCGCATCGGCGGTGCGGACGTGCACGCGGCTGCCCGTGGCAGCCCGGTAGTGGTCGGGCTTCACCAGCGGCCGCTCGATCCCGGGCGACGACACCTCCAGCGCGTAGCGGTCGCGCAGCGGGGACAGTTCCCGGCTGACCCGCTCGCACAGGTCGAGGTCGACGGTCCCCCCGGGACGGTCGATGGTGACCCGGACGAGGCCCGGTGATGGCTGCTCGGCGAGCAGCACCTCGACCTCCGGCACAGCCGTCCGAAGCGTCGTTTCGATCTGTTGCTGAAGCGCTGCTGAGCTTCCCATCACACACCTCCCTTTGCGGGTTTGAGGGCGAAAAAAAGGTGGGTTCACACCCACCTCGCCGGACGCCCGAATCACACTGACAGTGCTTGAAGGATAGCAGGGAGTTCCTCCACCGGGGTGAATCGGAAAGCCGTGAGAGTGCTCTTGCAACGGGTATCGGAGGCCTCGGTCGAGGTCGGCGGCGAGCGGATCGCCGAGATCGGCACGGGCCTGCTGGCGCTGGTCGCTGCGGGCACCGGCGACAGCGACCAGGACGCCCGCCGGCTGGCCGAGAAGATCGCCCGCCTGCGCATCTTCGGGGACGAGCAGGGCCGCATGAACCGCTCGGTGATCGACGTGGCCGGAAGCGTGCTGTGCGTGTCGCAGTTCACCCTCTACGCGGACGTCAGGCGCGGCAACCGGCCGGGCTTCACCGGCGCCGCGCCGCCGGACGAGGGGCGCGTGCTGGTTGACGCGGTGGCAGACCAGCTGCGGCTGTACGGCCTGCAGGTGCAGACCGGCTGCTTCGGCGCGCACATGCGCGTCTCGCTCGTGAACGACGGCCCGGTCACGATCTGGCTCGGCGACTAGGGGGCTAGGTGACTACGCGCTGATCTTGTCGACCGCTTCGCGGTAGTAGTCGACCTCCGGCCGCAGCCACAGCGCCATCTTGTAGTGCCCGGCCGCCAGGCCGTCCTCGCCCATCCGCGACAGGCAGCGCCCCATGCAGTAGTGCGCGTAGTCGTTGGCCGGCGCCGTGTCCAGGATGTACCCGAACTCCGTCGCCGCCTCGCGGTAGCGGTGCAGGCGCAGGTAGGCCAGGCCCAGCGCCTCGCGGATCGAGGCCTTGTCCGGCTCGCGCCGCTTCGCCTTCTCGAGCGAGACGGTAGCCTGAGCGTTGTCACCGCGCTGCAGGTGCGCCCGTCCCCGCTGGAACAGCTCGTATGTCTCGTCCTGGGCCATGCCCTCACCATAGCGTCGCGTGCAAGCCCCGCTCACGCCCGCCGGGCTAGTCGAGATGCGTGGTCTGAGCCAGCATCGAGCGCAGCCGCAGCGAGCCCATGGCCCGGTCGCGCAGGTCGATGCTCTTGCGCAGGTCACGGCGGATCCGACGCAGCGCCGGCCGCACCTCGTGCCCGGCACGATCGGCGATCTGCGGCGGCGCGTAGCGCGCCGCGCTGCCGGCCCTGGCCAGCGGCGAGGCGTCCACGCCCCAGGTGTGCTCGACCAGCCCCGCCAGCTCCTCGAAGGTGGCGTTGGCGTTGACCCGGACGCCCTGGTCGCCGAGGTAGGTGGCCAGCTCGTGGTAGGCGGCGGAGGCCTGTCCCCGCGGGCCGCGCCGCAGGTACCGCCAGCGCACGGCGACCAGCTTCACCGCGGCTAGCACCGCGATCAGGATGGCCGCCGCCGAGACTGTCCACAGGAAGAAGCTGTGGCCACCCGACCGCGCCGCCACGACACCTGGGGCGCCCCCGCCGCTGGAGCCGTGGCCGTGTCTGGGGTTGGGGACATGTGGCCCCGCGGCGCTCACCAGCCGCCGCCGCAGCTGGTGGCTCTGGATGCCGAACTGGCTCGCGTTCTTCTGGTCGCCGATCGACCGCACCCAGCTGGCGTTGGTGGTGGACGCCTGCACCTCCGGCAGGTTCCGGGTGGGCGTCGGCTCGAACGGGATCCAGCCGTACTTCGGGAAGAACGCCTCGACCCACGCGTGCGCGTCGCGGTCGGTGACCTTGTAGCCGGTCTGGGTCTGCGAGCCCTCGGTGAACCCGTAGGCGACCCGGGCCGGGATGCCGTGCAGGCGCAGCACCAGCGCCATCGAACCGGAGTACATTTGGCAGTAGCCGCGGTGGGAATGCAGCATGAAGTACGCCAGCACAGGGCCCGGGCCCACCGGTGGCGTCTGGTCGTAGTGGAACTGCTTGCCGTGGAAGTACGACTCGAGGGCGACCACCGCGCCGTACTCGCTGGTGCCGGGCTCATCCGCCCCGGACGCATGCCAGGCCCGATTGCTGGCTGCGACCAGGCGGCTGTCGATGGGCACCAGCACCCGTTTCTTCGTGGTGCTGCCCCACACGGGGATCGCCGCGTGGTTCACGACCACCGACTGCGCAACCGACGCCGGGAACGCGTTTCCGACCTCGGCCAGCTGCTTCGGCTTGGGGTTGGGCGAGTAGGCCCTCACGGTGTAGGTGGCGCCGCGGGGCAGGTCGCCGCTGGCGATCACGCTGCCGTCGGTGGTGAGACTGGCGTCGATCGGAGAGGTGAGGCTATAGCGGAGCGGCTGCCCGGTCGAGAGCAGACGAAAATCAGCCAACGCCTCCACCGTGAACCCGACCTGTGTGATGTCGGACGGGCTGTCGGGGTGAAGCTCCTTGGAGGTCTCCTCGGAGGTCGGGATCCCGATCGCGTCGGTGGCGTGGTAGTTGGCCTGCGTGGCCGGCGAGGAGACCCAGTGGGTGCCGTCAAAGACGGTCAGCACCCCGGCCTTCCAGTAGTGCGGATGGGCCGACTGCACCTGGAACACCGTCGTGGTCTGCTTCGGCCAGTGCAGCGGCCCGTAGTCCTGGTTCCAGACGTAGCCGACGCTGACCTGGGGGCCGTTGCCGGCCAGCGGGTTCCAGTGGCGCCAGTCGAAAAGTGCGCCCTTGGCCACTCCCGGGGCCGATCCCACCACCAGCCCGGCCACGACCGTGGCCACCGCGAGCACCGACAGCTGGCCGATCGCGCCCCCTCCCAGCGGCACGCGGCGCTGGCAGACGGCCAGGATCGCGAGCGCCAGCAACAGGAAGACGGCCGCGCGCGGGCCGGCGCTGCCCATGCCCACCGCCGTGCTCGGGATCGCGTACAGCGCGAAGGCGCAGGCCAGGGCGGCAAGTGCGAACCGGCCGTCGATCAGCAGCCAGGCGAACACGGCCATCAGCCCGAAGAAGCACAGATCTACGAGCCCCGAGGTCGTGGCGAACCGGCTCGGGTCAAACGGCGTCGAGGTCTCGAACCAGTTCTTGGCGCCGTCGTGCAGCCCCGACACGATCCGCACGGGATACAGCTGGTGACCGCGATCCCACGGCAGGTAGGCGAAGGCCCGCCAGATCGCGATCAGCGTGGCGGCCACGGCCGCGGCGATCGCGAGCCGCTGCCGTCCCAGCCCGGCGATGATGGCCGGCACGGCCGCCAGGACGGCCAGCAGCGCCAGCTCACCGGGCGAGGGCGTCGGGCGCTCGAGCTGCTGCCAGTGCCAGCCGCTGAACAGGGCCACCGCCACCAGCACCCAGATCCGCTCAGCCAAGGCCGGCCCTCCTCGCGATCGCCGAGGAGAGCGCGACGGCCACGTCGTCGCCCGCGCCCAGCCGCGCGACCGGCACGCCCGCCCGGGCCAGCCGCAGCGAGGCCGCCTCGGCCGGGCCGGGCACGCGCTCGACTCCGGCGAAGGAGGGCGCGTCCACCCACACGACGGCCACGTCGCGGCGGACCGAGCGCATGCCCAGCAGGCGAGCCGCCAGATCCGGGTTCAGCGCGGCGGTGACCACGTACAGCCGGGCGGCGTCGATCGCCTCGGCCGCCCCGGTTGCGCCGAGCGTGTCGCGCAGCATTGTCGACAGCGGCTGGGTGGCGTCGGCCCGTACGGCCGCCAGAGCCGCCAGGGCGGTGCCCCAGTCGCCGCCGCCGGCCCGGATCCGGATCCGCCGGCGGGTCTGGCCGTGCATCACCAGCGAGCAGCGCTGGCCCCCCTCCACCATCCTGTTCAGGAGCGATGCTGCCGCCCGCACCTGTGCGTCGAAGCTGCTGGCGCCGGGCGCGCCCACGCTGGAGTCGCGGTCACCGTCGAGCAGCACCGCCGATTCGTCCCGCGGCAGCTCGGTCAGCTCCTTGACCATCAGCTTGCGGCGCTTGGCCGTCGAGCGCCAGTGCACTCGGCGCAGGCTCTCGCCCTGCTGGAAGTCGCGGATCGAGTGCAGGTCGTATCCGGCGGTTCGGTGCAGCAGCGCGCGGCCCTCGTCGCCGCCCGCGCTGCCCGCGTCGGTGAACAGGCCGTCGAGCTCATAGACGCGGGGATAGACGAGCAGCGTATCGGTACGCGCCAGTTGCGTCTGCGACTCGGCCAGCCCCAGGGGATCGTCGACGCGCAGCTCGGCGGCGGCCAGCGTGTAGCGGCCGCGCGGCGCCGGATCGATGGTGTAGCGGCCGTAGAGCGCGTGGCCGCGCTGGCGCAGCGGCAGCTCGCGGCTGCCGAGATCGCCCATCTGCTCGAGCAGCGTGGCGCGGGCCGGCAGCAGTCCGCCCTCGGCCCGGATCTCCACCTCCACGACCACGCGTCCGCCCTCGACCAGCTCGCGGTGTCCGGTGCGGCGCCGTAGCTCGGTGGGACGCGCCGTCAGGCGCACCCACAGCCAGGCAAGCACCGGCGCCGCCAGCAGGCCCACCGCCACCGGGTACATGGCGTGGGTGCCGAAGCCCCAAGAGGCGAAGTAGAGGCCCGCCGCCAGGACGAGCGTGCCTTTGCCGCGCGGTGTCATGGTGAGGTGGTCACACCGGGACCGGCGTGCGGTCGACGGCCTCGCTGATCACCTCGGACGGATCGACCCCGCCTGTGCGGGCGTCGGCGGCCATGATCACCCTGTGCGAGAGCACGTCGGCGGCCACGTCCTTGATGTCTGCCGGGATCACGTACTCGCGACCCTGCAGCGCCGCAAGCGCCTTGGCCACGCGCAGCAGCGAGATGCCGGCGCGAGGGCTGGCGCCCAGCGCGAGCCGCGAGTCGCCACGGGTATGGCGCAGGATCGCGACCACGTACCGGTTGAGGCTGTCCTCGACGTACACGCTCTTGACGGCCTCGATGGCGGACTCCAGGTCGGCGGCCGACGCGACCGGCTCCAGCAGCTCGATCGGCTCGGAGGCCGCGTGCTCGGACAGCATCCGCGCCTCCTCGGCGATGGCCGGGTAGCCCAGGTGCAGCCGCATCGTGAAGCGGTCGAGCTGGGCCTCCGGCAGCGGGAACGTACCCTCGTACTCGATCGGATTCTGGGTGGCGATCACCATGAACGGGCGGGCCAGGCGGTGGGTCGACCCGTCGATGGTGACCTGCACTTCCTGCATGCACTCCAGCAGCGCCGACTGGGTCTTGGGGCTGGCGCGGTTGATCTCGTCGACCAGCACCAGGTTCGCGAACACCGGGCCCGGCCGGAACTCGAACTCGTTTGCCTGCAGGTTGTAGACGTTCACTCCGGTGATGTCCGACGGGAGCAGGTCGGGCGTGGCCTGGATGCGCGCGAACTCGCAGTCCAGCGAGCGCGCCAGCGACTTGGCCAGCATCGTCTTGCCCACTCCCGGGAAGTCTTCCAGGATGATGTGGCCCTCGCACAGCAGCGCCATCACGCACCGCTCCAGCAGGCCGTCCGGGGCATGGATCACACGGGCAACGTTCTCGATCACGCGGCGAGCGATGACGCCCGCGTTGGTGATCGCCTGAGACTGGGTCGAGTCGTGCAGCTCTGATGCTTCCACAGGTGTCCTCTCGTCAGACCGTCGTACGCTGCTCTACGGCGGCGCGGGCGGTTTGGTTCCCCAATGTGTCCAGAATGGCTGCGGCGCAGGCCTGTTTGGAGCGTCGCGATACCAGCTGCTCTGCCTTGGACGACACCAGCACGATTTCGTTGAGGCTGCTGTCAAAGCCGATGTCGCTGCGGCTGATGTCGTTCATCACGATCATGTCGGCGCCCTTGCGTTCCAACTTGGCTCGGGCCCGCTCCACGGCGCCCTCGCCGTACTCGGCGGCGAAGCCGATCAGCACCTGGCCCTCGCGCCGCCGGGCGCCCAGCTCGGCCAGGATGTCGGCCGTTGCCTCCAGCTCGATCGTCCAGGCTCCCGAGTCCTTGATGCGCTTGCCGTCGACCGGCTGGACGGGCCGGTAGTCGGCCACGGCGGCTGCCATCACGATCACATCGGCGGCGTCGGCCTGCTCCAGCGTGGCCGCTCGCAGCCGCTCGGCCGTCTCCGCCCGCAGCGTGCGCATCGGCCCGCTCGGCGATGCGGTGGCCGCAGCTAGGATCAGCGTGACATCGGCCCCGCGCCTGGCCGCCTCGTCGGCCACGGCCACGCCCATCCGACCGCTGGAGCGGTTTCCCAGGTAGCGGACCGCGTCGAGTGGCTCGCGCGTCCCGCCCGCGGTGACCAGCACGCGACGACCCGCCAGGCTGCCGAGCGTCGCCAGGCGGGCCTCGATGCGGCCGGCGATCTCGTCCGGCTCGGACATGCGCCCGGCGCCCTGCTCGCCCTCGGCCATCTCGCCCGACTCCGGGCCGATCGTCTCGACGCCGCGTGCCAGCAGGGCGCGCACGTTCTCCTGCGTGACCGGTGCTGCCCACATGCGCGGGTTCATGGCCGGAGCCACCAGCAGCGGCCCGGTGAACGCCAGCGCGGACTGGGTCAGCACGTTCGGCGCCTCGCCGTGAGCCAGGCGCGCGATCGTGTTGGCGCCGGCCGGGGCGATGCAGTACAGCACGGCCTCCCGCGAGGCCTCGAGGTGCGGGAACACGTCGGCCGACCGCTCGGTCAGCGCGGGCCGCCGCGAGAGCGCAGAAAAGGTGGTCGGCCCCACAAACCGCTCGGCGGCCGGCGTCATCACGACCTGCACCTCGCGGCCGGCCTTGACCAGCAGCCGCACGAGCTCACAGCTCTTGTAGGCCGCGACCCCCCCGCTCACCCCCACCAGAATCATGCAGGAAGTGTACGGCGTCGCCGCCGCGAAACCCAGGCGACTACATGTGGGTGCTCAGACCGCGCTGGCGTCGGAGGTCGAGACCTCCAGCTTGCCCTCGGCGATTTCCTCGAGCGCCATGGTCAGGAAGTTCTTCGACCGCGACTCGATCAACGGCGGAGCGAAGCCCTCGAAGCTGCCCTCGCCGAGCTGGTGGTGGTAGTCGTTGATCTGGCGGGCGCGCTTGGCGGCCGCGATCACGAGCGCGTACTTGCTGTCGACATGCTCGAGCAGGACGTCAACTTTGGGATAGATCATCTGGTCTCCTCGTCAAGGGCGGCGCGGATCAGCTCGGTGAGCTGGGACGCCGCCCGTTCCACATCGTCGTTCACGATCACGTAGCGAAAATCGGTTCCCGCCTCCAGCTCGGACCTGGCGATTCGCAGCCGGGTGGCGATGTCCTGCGGGGAGTTCGTGCCGCGCCCGATCAGGCGCTGCTCGAGGTCTCCCATGTCCGGCGGCGCGATGAACACCAGCACCGAGTCCGGCAGCTGCCGCTCGATCTCACGAGCGCCGGGGACGTCGATCTCGAGGATCACGTTCGAGCCGTCCGCCAGTCGCCGTTCCACCTCGCTGCGCAGCGTGCCGTACTGATGGCCGGCGAATTCTACATGTTCGAGGAACTCACCCTGCTGCAACCGCCGCTGGAACTCGTCCGGCGTTAGGAAGTGGTACTCGCGGCCCTGCTGTTCGCTGGGGCGCATCGGGCGGGTGGTGGCCGAGGTGGCCAGCTCCAGCCGCGGCACCTCGGCACGAGCCCGTGCGATCAGCGTTCCTTTGCCGACGCCGGACGGGCCGGACACGACGAACAGCCGGCCGCTCATGCGGCCGCGGCCGTCGTCAGGAGTTGAACAGGTCGACCAGCTCGCCGCGCTGTCGTTCTGACAGCCCGCCGATGGTCTTGGCCTGGCTGATCCGGCACTGGGTCAGCAGCCGTCCGGCGCGCACCCTTCCCAGCCGCGGAACCGACAGCAGCATGTCGTAGACCTTCGCCGTCAGCACGTAGTCCGGCGGGTCGACCAGCACCTGGTCGAACGTGGGTGTCCCCCGACTTGAGCGCGCGCTTCAGCTGCGCTCGTTGGACGCGAATGCGGTTCGCCCGGTCGAGTGCGTCGAGTCTCTGGTCGAGGGAACGGGAGGGGGCCTGCGAGAGGAGCGTGGGCATCTTTCGGGGCGATAATACCACGCTTGGCCGTCCGTGCAACGACAAAGAAACGGCCAGAATAGGCCGATCTAAGACTGGTTCGCATCAACCTCAAGTAAAGCTTTACCCTGGTGGTGATGGGCCCGTCCGACGACGTCGTCAAAGGTGGAAACGCCGTGACGCTCGAGCAGGCCGGGGAGGTCGGCGACGACGCCCTCGACCAGCCCGGGGTTGCGGAAGAGGGCGGTGCCGACGGCGACAACGTTCGCCCCTGCCGACGCGAACTCGAGGCAGTCCTGGGCGCAGGCGACGCCGCCGACGCCGGCGATGGGCAGTCCGGTGACGGCGCGGCAGTGGAAGATCGCGTGCAGGGCGACCGGCTTCACGGCCGGCCCGGAGAGGCCACCCCCACCGCCGCCCAGGAGCGGCTGCAGCGTGTCGCGGTCGATCGCCATTCCGCGCACCGTGTTGATCAGCACCAGGCCCGCCGCGCCGCCCTCCGCGGCGGCCAGCGCGACGGCCGAGACGTCGGCGACGCTGGGCGACAGCTTCGCCAGCAGCGGCCGGTCGGTTTCGGCTCGGCAGCGCTCGAGCAGCGCCCGCGTCTCCGCCGGGTCGGTGCCGATCGAGATGCAGCCGGTGTCGACGTTGGGGCAGGACACGTTCAGCTCGAGCGCGGCCACGGCCGGGTGCGCGCCGATCCGCCGCACGGCGACGGCGTACTCCTCCCGGCTCCAACCACCCACGCTCACGATCAGCGGCACGCCCAGGTCGGCGAGGCGCGGCAGGTGCTCGTCGCAGAACCGTTCCAGCCCCGGGTTCGCGAGCCCGATCGAGTTGACCATGCCCTGCGGCGTCTCGGCGATGCGCTGCGGCGGGTTGCCTGCGCGCGGGTTCAGCGTGACCGTCTTGGTGACAAAGGCGGACACGCCGAGGGTGCCCGCCGCCAGCGCGTCCAGCGTGCCCGAGCCGTTCAGCACCGGATGGGCGAGGTCGATCCCGCAGAAGCGGGTGGCCAGGCTACCCATCGTGCCCGCCCGCCAGCACCCGTCCTGCCTCCAGCACCGGCCCCTCCACGCACAGCCGTTTCCACTCGCCGTCGATCTCGACCGCGCAGCCGTAGCAAGCGCCGAACCCACAGGCCATGGCCGCCTCCATCGCCAGCAGGCAGGGCACGGCGTGCTCGGCGCAGAGCGCGGCCACGGCGTGCAGCATCGGATCCGGCCCGCAGGCGTAGACGGTTGCGTCGGCCGGCAGCAGGCGCGCCAGCGGCTCGGTCACGTAGGTCGGCTCCAGCACCACGGTCGCATCCGCGTCGATCAGCGGCGCGCACACGGCATGCCGCTGCTCCCGGAACCCGAGCAGCGTCGTCACGGGGCCGGGTAGGTCGCGCGCCAGCCAGGGCAGGATCGCCGCGCCGATGCCGCCGCCGACCAGGATCGCGGGCCCGTCGCGCAACTCGAAGCCGTGGCCCAACGGCCCCAGCACGGACACCTGCGCGGCCCCGGCCAGGGCGGCGGTGCCGGCGCCGCGCACGTCCAGCAGGAAGGCGATCTCGCCCGCATCCGCCCAGGCCGCCGACAGCGCCCGCGGCAGGTAGGCGCCACTCGGCTCGGGGTCGGCCTGGAGCATGAAGAGCTGCCCCGGCGCGCCCACCTCGCCGCCGTCGTTTCGCAGCACCAGCAGCGTGTAGGCGCCGACCGCCTCGACCCGAGCCACCTGCAGCGTCCGCCTATCTGGCGGCATGCGACTCGACCCCCGCTGCATGCAGCGTCTGGAGTGCCACCGGCGCGACCGAGCGCGCCTGAGCGATCGCCTGCACGGCGGCGGAGGCGCCCGCAAGGGTGGTGATGCAGGGGATCTGGTTGCGGATCGCGGCCTCGCGGATCTCGTAGCCGTCGGTGCGGGCACCGCGGCCCAGCGGGCTGTTGATGATCAGGTTGATGGCGCCGTCCTGGATCAGGTCGACCACGTTCGGCGACCCCTCGGTCACCTTCTGGACGGTCTCCACGGGGATGCCGATGCGCTGCAGTGCGCGGGCGGTGCCGGTGGTTGCGACCAGACCGAAGCCGAGCGATTGCAGCAGCGCGGCCAGCATGGTGGCGGCCGGCTTGTCGGAGTCGCGCACCGACAGGAACACGCGGCCCGTTCTGGGAAGCGGCCGCCCGGCGGCGCGCTCGGCCTTCGCAAAGGCGGTCGGGAAGTCCGGGCCGATCCCCATCACCTCGCCGGTCGAGCGCATCTCGGGCCCGAGTGCCGGGTCGGCCCCGAAGAACCGCTGGAACGGCAGCACGGCGGCCTTCACGCTGATGTGCTCGGGCGCGTCCTCGGCCAGATCGACGGGAAGGCCGAGGGCAGCCCGGCAGGCCGCCGCGACCAGGTTGCGGCCGGTGGCCTTGGCGACGAACGGCACGGTGCGCGAGGCCCGCGGGTTCGCCTCGATCACGTAGACCGCGGACCCCTGCACCGCGAACTGCACGTTGATCAGCCCGCGTACGCCCAGCGCCAGTGCGATCGCGCGCGTCTGCGCGCGGATCTCGCGCTCGATCTCGTCGCCCAGCGACAGGGTCGGGATCACGCAGGCCGAGTCGCCCGAGTGCACGCCGGCCTCCTCGACGTGTTGCATGACGGCCCCGATCCAGGCCCGCTGCCCGTCGCAGACCGCATCCACGTCGACCTCGATCGCGTCCTCGACGAAGCGGTCGATCAGCGAGGCAGGCTGCACCGTCCGCGACCGCAGCATCGACTCGTCGTAGCAGATGCGCATCTCGCGGCCGCCAAGCACGTAGGAGGGCCGCACCAGCACCGGGTAGCCGACGCGGGCCGCGATCGCGGCCGCCTCGTCCACGTCGGCGGCGATGCCCCAGGCCGGCGCTTGCAGGCCCAGCTCGCCCAGCACGCTCCCGAACCGCTCCCGGTCCTCGGCCACGTCGATCGCCTCAAACGGCGTGCCCAGGAGCTTCACGCCGTCCTCCTCGAGCCGGCGCGCCAGCCCCAGCGGCGTCTGGCCGCCGAACTGGGCGACCACGCCGATCGGGCGTTCGCGCTCGATCACCTCGAGCACGTCCTCGACCGTCAGCGGCTCGAAGTAGAGCCGGTCGGAGCAGTCAGCGTCGGTCGACACCGTCTCGGGGTTGCAGTTCACCATCACCGCGTCGTAACCCAGGGAGCGGAAAGTCTGTGCAGCCTGCACACAGCAGTAGTCGAACTCAATGCCCTGGCCGATGCGGTTGGGACCGGCACCCAGGATCACCACGCTCTCGCGGTCGCCGCGGCGCAGCTCGTCCTCCTGCTCGTAGGCCGAGTAGTAGTACGGGGCCTGCGCCTCCACCTCGGCGGCGCAGCTATCGACGGCCTTGTAGACGGGCCGCACGCCGGCGTCGCGCCGGGACCGGCGCACCGCGCGCTCGGCGGCGCCGGTCAGCTCGGCGATGCGGGCGTCGGAGATGCCGAGGCGCTTGAGGCGCCGCCATCCGGCCGCGTCCGCCACCCCGCCGGCGGCGGTCAGCTCGCGCTCGGCGTCGCTCACGCGCGACCACTCGTCCAGGAACCAGGGATGCACCTTGGACTCGTCGGCCAGCGCCTGGGGGCTGTCGCCCGCAAGCAGCCGCGCCGCGATCACGTCGAACCTGTCCCAGGAGCCTCCGGCCACCGATCCCTCGGTGCGCACGACGCCGTCCAGCTCGCGGCTGCGCATGGCCTTGCCCCAGGCCTCGCAGAAGCTGCGGCCGATGCCCATCGCCTCCCCCACCGACTTCATCTGCGTCGTCAGCTCGGCGTCTGCGCCCGGGAACTTCTCGAATGCGAAGCGGGGCAGCTTCACCACCACGTAGTCGAGCGCCGGCTCGAACGACGCGGGCGTGGTGCCGGTGATGTCGTTGGGAATCTCGTCCAGCGTGTAGCCGATCGCGAGCTTGGTGGCGACCTTGGCGATCGGGTAGCCGGTGGCCTTGGATGCGAGCGCGGAGCTGCGCGAGACGCGCGGGTTCATCTCGATCACGACCAGCTCGCCGGTATCGCGGTTCAGTGCGAACTGCACGTTCGACCCGCCGGTCTCGACGCCGACGGCTCGGATCACCTTGGCCGACGCGTCGCGCAGCACCTGGTACTCGCGGTCGGTGAGGGTCTGGGCCGGCGCCACCGTCACCGAGTCGCCGGTGTGGACGCCCATCGGGTCGACGTTCTCGATCGAGCAGATCACGACCACGTTGTTGTTGCGGTCGCGGATCACCTCCAGCTCGAACTCGCCCCACCCCGCTACCGACTCCTCGAGCAGGATCTGGCTGATCGGGCTCTCGCGCAGGCCCCGCTGCACGATCTCGTCGAACTGGGCGGGTGTGGTGGCAAAGCCGCCGCCCTGGCCGCCGAGCGTGAAGGCGGGCCGGATCACCACCGGCAGCGCCAAGTCGCCGGCCAGCGCGGCCCGGGCCTCGTCCAGGGTGTGGGCGATGGTGCTGCGCGGCACGCGCAGGTCGATCGACTCCATCGTGCGTGCGAAGAGATCACGGTCCTCGGCGCAGTGGATGGCATCGTAGGAGGCACCGATCAGTTCGATCCCGAGCTCGTCGAGCGTGCCCGACTCGGCCAGCAGCGAGGCCAGGTTGAGCGCGGTCTGGCCGCCCAGCGTCGGCAGCAGGGCGTCCGGCCGCTCCGCCTCGAGCACGGCGCGCACTCCCTCCAGGTCGAGCGGCTCCAGGTAGGTTCGGTCGGCCCAGCCGGGGTCGGTCATGATCGTGGCCGGGTTGGAGTTGATCAGCACCGTCTCGTAGCCCTCCTCGCGCAGCACGCGCAGAGCCTGGGTGCCCGAGTAGTCGAACTCACAGGCCTGGCCGATCACGATCGGGCCCGACCCGATCAGCGCGATCCTGGCGATGTCATCACGCCTGGGCAACGGTGGCCTCCGTCAGCGTCCCCGCGAACCGTTCCAGCGCCTCGCGGGCGTCGTGGGGCCCGGGGCTGGCCTCGGGGTGGAACTGCATCGACCAGGCGGGCAGCTCCCGCAGCGCCAGGCCCTCGACGGTGCCGTCGTAGAGCGAGACGTGGGTGACGCGGGCCGGCCCGAAATCGGTCTCGAGGTCGCCACCTCCGTCGGGCACGCGCACCGCGAAGCCGTGGTTCTGGGCGGTCACCAGCACGCGGCCCGTGTCGACGTCCAGCACCGGGTGGTTGGCGCCGCGGTGGCCGAACCGGAGCTTGAACGTCTCCAGGCCGAGCGCCCTGCCGAGCAGCTGGTGGCCCAGGCAGATCCCGAACACGGGCACCTGCCCGACCAGCTCGCGCACCTCCGACACACAGTCGGGCAGCGCGGCCGGATCGCCCGGGCCGTTGCCGAGCAGCACGCCGTCGGGGCGCAGCTCGAGCACCTGCTCGGCCGTGGCGTTCCAGGGCATAATGGTCACCCGGGCGCCCTGCTCGCGCACGATCCGCACGATCGACCCCTTCACCCCGTAGTCGAGCACCACCACGTGGGCACGTTCGGGCGCCAGTGCCGGCAGCTGCTCGGCCCGCACGCACGACACCTCGCCGGCCAGCGCCTGCCCGGCCATCTCCGGCTCGCCGCCGATCAGCGCCAGCAGCTGCGGCACCGCCGTCCCATCCGAGCAGACGGCCGCGCGCACGGTGCCGCCGTCGCGCAGGCGCCGCGTCAGCATGCGCGTGTCCAGCCCCTGGATGCCGATCACACCGTGGCCGGCCAGCCAGTCCGAGAAGCCCACGCGCCCTGCCGGCACGGCGTTTCGGCCCTCGCGCACGATCACCGCCCGCGCCTGCGGCCGGTCCGACTCGGAGGCATCGGCCTCCACGCCGTAGTTGCCGATCATCGGCTGCGTGAAGGTGATCATCTGGCCGGCAAACGAGGGGTCGGTGACGATCTCTTGGTAGCCGGTCATGGACGTGATGAAGACCAGCTCGCCGACCGCCGTACCGGTTCCGCCGTAGGCCTCGCCTTCGAGCACCGTGCCGTCCTCGAGCACCAACAGGGCGCTCACCGTGCGACCTCGGCCAGCCGGTGGGCGACGGTGCCGGCTGCGATCGTGATCGTGCAGCGGCCCCGCAGCGTGCGCCCGGCGAATGCGCAGTTGCGCGAGCGGGAGGCGTACGGCGGCGCGACCACCCAGCTCTCGGACAGATCCCAGAGCGCGAGGTCGGCAGGGGCGCCGGTGCGCAGCGCCGGGACGGGCAGGTCGAAGGCCCGCGCGGGGCCGGTCGACATCCGTTCGATCACCGTCGAGAGCGACACCAGGCCGGGAGCCACCAGTTCCGTGTAGACGGCGGCGAACGCCGTCTCCAGGCCGATCACCCCGTTCGGCGCCGCCTCGAACGGCACCTCCTTCTCGTGCGTGCGGTGCGGCGCGTGGTCGGTGGCGATGCAGTCCAGCGTGCCGTCGGCCAGCGCCTCGATCAGCGCGGCGCGGTCGGCGTCCGAGCGCAACGGCGGGTTCATCTTGCTGACGGCCGGGTCGAGATCGCGGACGAGCTCGTCGGTCAGGCACAGGTGATGCGGCGATACCTCGGCGGTGACCTCGACTCCCATTTCCTTGGCGCGGCGGATCTCGGCCACCGACTCCGCCGCGGAAATGTGGCAGAGGTGCAGCGGAGCGTGCTCGTAGCGGGCGATCTGCAGATCGCGGCCGACCATCACGCTCTCCCCGATCCCGGGGTACCCGTGCAGGCCGAGCTCGGCCGAGACCGCGCCCTCGTGCATCTGCGAACCGGCGGTGAGAGTCACGTCCTCCTCGTGCAGCGTCAGCTTGAGGCCGGTCACGCGGCTGTACTGCAGCGCCCGGCGCAGCATGCCGGCGCGTTCGACCGGGCGGCCGTCGTCAGAGAAGCCGGCTGCTCCGCGGGCGGCCAGCTCGGCCATGTCCACCAGCTCGCGACCCTCCAGGCCGCGGCTGATGGCGGCGAAGAACCCGGTCGGCACCGCGGCCTGCTCGCCGGCGCGCTCGATCAGCCCGCTCAGCACGGCCGCGCTGTCGACCACGGGATCCGTGTTGGGCATGGCCAGGATGGCCACGAAGCCGCCGGCCGCGGCGGCGCGGGTGCCCGAGGTGATGTCCTCCTCGTCCTCGTCTCCCGGGGTGCGCAGGTGCACGTGCGGGTCGATCAGGCCCGGGGTCATGGTCAGCCCGGCTGCGTCGACCGTCTCGGTCCCATCGGCCTCCAGGTCGGAGCCGATCTCGGCGATCGTCCCGTCGACGACGCGGACGTCCAGCTGCACGCCCTCCAGGCCGCTGTCACCGTCGAACAGGCGGGCGCCCGAGATCAGCAGGTTGGCGGGCGGAGCCTCGCGGTGGGTCAGCCGCTGCATCAGGCCACCTCCTGCCCGGCCGGCTCGACGGCCCGAAGCGCAGCCTGGCCACCGGTGGTGGTCGGCTCCGCGAGCAGGTCGTAGAGCACCGCCATCCTGGTCACCAGGCCCGCCCGCACCTGGTCGACGACCCGCGAGCTGGCGCTGTCGGCCACCTCGGCCGAGATCTCGACGCCGCGGTTGATCGGGCCCGGGTGCATCACCAGCTGGCTGGGCCGCACCCGGTCGGGGGTCACCCCCCAAAGCGCGCTGTACTCGCGCAGCGAGGGCACGTAGTTCGCGCCCTCCAGCATGCGCTCCCGCTGCATGCGCAGGACGTAGATGACGTCCACCTCGGCGATGTCGTCGATGCTGTGCGAGACGGTCACGCCCATCGCGGCCGCCTCGCGCGGGATCAGCGTCGGCGGGCCGACCAGGGTGACGTGGGCGCCGAGCATGGTCAGCGCCTGGATGTTGGAGCGTGCCACCCGCGAGTGCAGGACGTCTCCGACGATGGCAACCTGCAGCCCCTCGACCTTGCCCAGGGCCTTCCTGATCGTGTACAGGTCGAGCAGGCTCTGCGTCGGGTGCTGGTGCTTGCCGTCGCCGGCGTTGACGACGTGGGCGTCGGTGTGGCGGGTGACGATCGCGGGAGCTCCGGCCTGGGGGTGGCGGATCACGATCACGTCCGGGTCGTAGGCGCTGAGGGTGAGGATGGTGTCCTTCAGCGACTCGCCCTTGTCGACGCTGGAGCCCGAGGCCTTGACGCTGATGGTGTCGGCCGACAGGCGCTTGGCGGCCAGCTCGAACGAGCTGGAGGTGCGGGTGGACGACTCGAAGAAGAGGTTGACGAGCGTGCGGCCGCGCAGCGTCGGCACCTTCTTGACGTCGCGCTGCATCACCGACTCGAAGCCCTCCGCCGTCTCCAGCAGCCGCTCCACGTCGGCGCGGTCGAGGTCGGAGATCGAGAGCAGGTGGCGGCGTCTTGGCAGTCCGGTTGGTGGGTAGAGATCCACGAGCGCTCCTAGTCTGCGGTGAGAAGGACGATGCGGTCGACGTCGTCGACCTCGGAAAGCTGGACGTTCACGCGCTCGGCGCGCGCGGTGGGCAGGTTCTTGCCGACGTAGTCGGGCCGGATCGGCAGCTCGCGGTGGCCGCGGTCGACCAGCACCGCCAGCTGTACGCGCTCCGGCCGGCCGTAGCCGAACAGCGCCTCGATGGCGCTGCGGATGGTGCGGCCGGTGAACAGCACGTCGTCCACGAGCACCACCGAGCGGCCGTCGATCGGAAAGTCCAGCCGGGTCGCCTTCACCACCGGCTGGGGGTGCGCGCGCACGTCGTCGCGGTAGAAGGAGATGTCGAGCGCGCCGGTGGGCACGCGCACGTCGCTGAACTGCTCGATCAGCGCGGCCAGGCGGTCGGCCAGGTAGACGCCGCGGGTGTGGATCCCGACCAGGACGAGGCGGTCGATGTCGGGGTGCTTCTCGACGATCTCGTGCGCGATCCGGCGCAGCGTCCGTTGCAGATCGGCCTCGTCAAACAGAACTCGGCCTGCGATCTCGGGAACGCTCACCCGGCTGTGGGCAGCGTCGTTGGGCAGGCACACGTCATCTTGCGACTCCTTCCCGGGCTCTCTGGCCGCGGATTAAAGGGGCATGCGGGGCTGGCTCTGTCGTTGATCGAGCCGGGAACAGCCTATCAGCCGGGGCGGATGGCGGCCAGGCGTGCGCGTGCGGTGACCGTAACGAACGGCATCGTGAAGTGGTCTTCCTCGCCGAGACCCGGGTGGCGGGTGGCGAACTCGCGCACGGCCTGGAGCGTCTCGGCGCGCTGGTCGGGCGGCATGGTGGCCAGCTTGCTGGTGGACGTGGCCCAGGCGACCAGTCGGTCCGCGTCAAACGGGGTCGGGTTGGGGAAGTCACGGCGCTCGACCGGGCCGAACCGCTCGTGTTCCCCCACGCTCTCCCAGTCCGATCCATCCACCTGCGACAGCACATCCGCGCCCATCACCAGCGTGCCGGTCAGCTCGGCCACCCAGCCGATCGAGTCGTCGCGGATGTTCCAGAGCAGCCCCAGCACGCCACCCGGGCGCAGCACGCGGGCGATCTCGTTCAGCGCGGCGTCGGCATCGAACCAGTGGAAGGCCTGGCCGACCAGCACGGCGTCGACGCTCTCGTCGGCGAGCGGAATCTGCTCGGCCGTGCCGGCGTGCACCGGGACGTCGGGGTAGGCGGCCTGCAGCTGCGCCCGCATACCGTCCAGCGGCTCCACGGCGGTGACGTTGGCGCCGGCGGCGACGATCGCCCGGGTCAGCTTGCCGGTGCCGGCGGCCAGGTCGAGCACGTCGTGTCCGGGAGCGGCGGCGAGCACCCAGTCGACGGCGGCCGCGGGGTAGGTCGGTCGCGCCTGCTGGTAGGCCTCGGCCACGTCGCCGAAGGAGTGGGCCTGCCGCAGGTGGGTGTCGCGATCGGTCATCAGGCGGCAGGCTAGCCGAGTATCCGAGCGACGCCGGGATCGGCCGGTACGATCGCACGGTGGACGACCTGCTCCGCGACATCGCGCGCGCCCGCATCGGCGCCACGTTCAACCAGTACGCCGGGCGCGACGGTGCCGTGCGGCTGGCGAACCTGGAGCGGTATCTGGCTGAGCGGTCGGGTGCGGACGTGCTGGCGCTCGGTGAGGCGGCTGGTTACCAGGGGATGCGGTGGTCGGGGATCGCGTTCACGAGCGAGCGCGACCTGATGCGATGGGGCCCGCCGTACCGGACCACCAGCGACCGGGCGGGCGGCTGGAGTGAGCCCTCCGGGACGATCGTGCACCGTGTGCTGGACGAGCTGGCGGCCGAGCGCCGGGTGATCCTGTGGAACACGGTGCCCCACCATCCCCACAGGCCGGGCGAGCCGCTGTCGAACCGGCGGCCGTCGGTGGCCGAGGTCGAGGTCGGCGCAGAGTTCGCCCTGCGGGCGATCGAGCTGCTGCGGCCACGTCGGGTGGTGGCGGTCGGCCGGGTCGCCGAGGCCATCCTGGGCGAGGGCGCCAACTACGTCCGGCATCCGGCAAACGGCGGCGGCGCAGCCTTCGCGGCCGGAATGGCGGCCGAGCTGGCCGCCCTCGACGCCGGCTGAGCCGGGAATATTCGGCGCGACCGAGGACGCCGCGAGGCGACGGTTCGCAGCCGTAGCCACCCCTGCCCTGCCCTACCACAGACATCTCGCAGCGGCCAGGCTCGCGAAAGATATCGATCAATCGCCTAGGTGCGGGTGGCGGAGGTGATCGACCAGAACAGATCGGCGTTGAGTGGCTGCTCGCTGCCGGTCAGGTCGTGCTCGAGCCGGGCGAGGCCGTCCTGGTACTCGCGCTGGTCGAGCAGGTGCAGGGTCGAGATGTAGCGTCCCCGCACGCGCTCCAGCACCGCTTCGGGAGCCAGCCTCACCTGCTGGTGCAGACCGCGTTCGGCCACGTCGTGGAACCCGGCCTCGCCGATGGCCGCGGCCAGCGCTGCGGGATCCGGGAACCGGGCGCGGTCGATCCCGGCCAGGGTCGGGAAGTACGGGTTCAGGTGGAACCGGTCGAAGTGCTCCCTCCGAAAGCTGACCACTACCAGCCGGCCGCCCGGGCACAGCACGCGCGCCATCTCGGACAGGGCCGCACCGACGTCGTCGACCACGTGCATGACCAGGTGCGCGTGCGCCGCGTCGAACCAGCCGTCCTTGAAGGGAAGGTGTTCCGCCGCGGCCCGCTTCCACCCCACCCCTCGCGCCTCGCGCCGCCGCGCCTGATCGAGCATCTCCGAGGACGGGTCGACGCCCCAGGCCCGCGCCCCCAGCCGCTCGGCAGCGAACACCGCGAACCGGCCCGTGCCGCATCCCACGTCCAGCAACCGCGCGGCCGGCCCCAGTGCGGTCAGCTCCACCTCAGCCAGCTCCCGCCAGCTCTCGCCGGCCGGCCGCAGCTCGTCGTACCCGCCGGCCAGCGCCGCGAAGTCCATCAGCCGGCGGGCGCCGGTGCTTCGACCGGAGTCTGCTCCTCGTCGCCGCGGATCAGCCGCGGCGCGCCCCGCTCGGCCAGTGGCACCTCGATCACGTCGAAGTCTCGCGGCACCACGGTCTGGTCGAACACCGTGCGCGCCTCGCGCCGGATCTGACCCCCCGTGTAGCGGGTGGACAGGTGTGTCAGCGCGAGCATCGTGACCTGGGCGTCGAGCGCCAGCTGGGCCGCCTGGATCGCTGTGCTGTGCCCGGTCTCCCCCGCCCGTTCGCTCTCCTCCCCCAGGAACGTGGCTTCGTGCACCAGCAGGTCCGCGGCGGCGGAGGCCTCCCGCGTGCCGGCGCAGGGACGCGTGTCTCCTGAGAACACGACCCGGCGTCCCGGCCGCGGCGCTCCCACCACCTGCTCGGGCGTCACGACCGCGCCCGATTCGAGCGTCACCGGCCGTCCGTGCTGTAACTCGCCGCACAACGGCCCGAACGGCACCCCCAGCGCCGTTGCCGTCTCCATGTCGAACCGACCGGGCCTGCTGCCCTCACACAGCGCGTAGCCGAGGCTTGCCACCCGGTGGTCGGTGGCGAACGGCTCGATCCGGTAGCCGTCGCGCTGCAGTGTCTGCCCCGGCTCGAGCTCGACCAGCGACAGCGGATACGACAGCCGGCCGATCACGCGGTCGAGCGAGCCGATCAATGCCCGCAGGCCGGTGGGGCCGTGGATCGTGAGCGGGGCCTCCCGCGATCGCAGCGCGAACGTCTTCAGCATGCCGGGCAGCCCCAGCACATGGTCGGCATGGAAGTGCGTGATCAGCGCCAGGTCGATGTCGGCCAGGCCGGCCGACGATCGCAGCATCTGCCGCTGCGTGCCCTCGCCGCAGTCCACCAGGATCCGCTCGCCGCCACGCCGCACGAGGTAGGCGGCTGGGCCGCGCTGCGCGGTCGGCACGGCACCCGCGGTTCCCAGGAACAGCACATCCAGATCCATGCCCCGAGTTTAGGGGAGTCGCCCGTCGCCGGGCCTGTGACCGTCAGCCGACGAGGTGCAGCGGCGGGCGGTCGTGCTCGGCCAGGACGACGCGCGCACGTGCCAGGAAGGCGTCGAGCCTGAAGGCGCTGCCGGACTCCGGCTCATCCTCACCGACGACGCGCAGCCGCGGCGCGGCGGGCGGATCGTCATCGGGCAGGAACCGGCGGCTCCGCCACTCGTCCAGGGAGATGATCTGTGCGCAGCTCACGGCAGAACCAACCGCTGTCCGACGGTGATCGTGGCATCGCTGAGGTGGTTCGCGGAGCGGATCTTATAGACGCCGTCCCGGGTGTCTCCCCCGGAATAGTGCGTCGATGCGATCGACCACAGCGTGTCACCGGACTTGACGCGATAGTGCCCGGGCGTCGCAGCGCCCGGCGAGGGTGAAGCCATGCCCAGCATGAGGGCCACGGTGCAGACAACAACGGCGGCCGCGACCAGGATCCGAGATGTGGGTTGACCGAACATGTGTTCGAGTCTAGACGAACAGGTGTTCGGTGTCAAGGAATTGGCCGCACCCCGGTACGCTGGCGCCGTGCTGCTGCGCTTCCGCCATCGAACGCTGCCACGCCAGGGCCGCCCCCATCTGATGGGGATCGTCAACGTGACGCCGGATTCGTTCTACGACGGCGGCGCCACTGCGACCACCGACCTGGCGGTGGCCCGCGCGCTGGCCGTCGTCTCCGAGGGCGCGGCCGTGATCGACGTGGGCGGGATGACCGCGCGCCCAGGCGTCGAGCTCAGCGCCGCCGACGAGATGGCGCGGGTGCTGCCGGTGCTCGAGGGCATCCGCGCGGCCGGCTGCGAGGCGGTGGTCTCGGTCGACACCTACCGCGCGCGCGTGGCGGCCGCGGCGCTCGAGGCCGGCGCCGACATGATCAACGACCACACCGGGCTGACCGACGGCGACCTGGCGGCGGCGGTCGCCGAGCACGGCGGCGGGCTGGTCGTGACGCACCTGGGGCTCGCGCCGAAACAGGTGCAGGCGGGCCGTTACGACATCGACCCGGTCGAGATCGGCAGCTTCCTGACGGAGCGTGCCGAGCTGGCGATCGCAGCCGGCATCGACCCCTCGGCGCTGGTGGTCGATCCCGGGCTGGGCTTCGGGAAGTCGACCGCCACCGACCTGGCCACCCTGCGCGCGCTGCCGGATCTGCTCCGGCTCGGCTACCCGCTGCTCCTGGCATGCTCACACAAGGAGGTGACCGCGGAGCCGCTGGGCCTGCCCGAGTCGAACATCGAGGGCACGGCCGCCGTGGTCGCGGTCGCCGCGTACCAGGGCGTGCAACTGCTGCGCGTGCACGACCTGCCGTTCATGGCACGGGTGGCGACCATGGCCGCGCTGCTCGGCGGCGGCGAGGCACCCTGACGCCGACTCAGCCCTGCGGCGGCGACAGGTCGGGTGCGAACTCCGGCAGGAACCGGCCGTCGCGGTAGATCAGCTCGCCGTCGGCGTGGATCTCGCCGCCGGAGCGCAGATCGCAGACCATGTCCCAGTGCAGCCCGGACTGGTTCGTGCTGCCCGTCTCCGGATAGCCGGCGCCGACCGCCATGTGGCACGTGCCGCCGATCTTCTCGTCGAACAGGATCTGCTTGCTGAAATCCTTGACCCCGTAGTTGGTGCCGATGGCGAACTCGCCCAGAATGGAGGCGCTCTCGTCGATGGCCAGCATCTGGCGGAGCAGCTCCTGGCCGGCGGCCGCCTCGCTCTGCACCACCCGCCCGCCGTCGAACCGCAGCCGCACGTCCTCCACCTCACGGCCGCTGAAGATGGCCGGGAACGAGAACCGCACGTCGCCCGTGGTCTCGGTCTCGATCGGGCCGGTGAAGACCTCGCCGTCGGGGAAGTTGCGCTCGCCGTTGCAGGGAACCCACGTGCGACCGGCCACGCCGACCGTGAGGTCGGTGTCCTCGGCCAGCACCCGCAGCGTGCGCACGCCGGACAGGCGATCGGCGACGGCTCGCAGCTTCTCGGCGAAGCCGCGCCAGGCCGCCACCGGGTCGGGGAGGTGCAGCCAGCCGGCCCGGTAGACGAAGTCCTCGTAGGCGGCCAGCGACATGTCGGCGTCCTGCGCGAACGCCTCGCACGGATAGGCGGTCACGCACCAGCGCAGCTCCTTCGCGGCCGAGCGCCGCATGTACAGCTCCATCAGCGGCGCCCGCGCTTCCCGCACGGCGGCCACCCGGGCCGGATCGACACCGGACAGCTCGCGTGTGTTCCAGGCCGAGTGGATCGCGACCCGCAGGTCGATCGCCGCCATCTCCGGCATCGCGCTGGGCAGCAACGTCGTCAGCTGCTCCTCGGCCGCCTCCGACAGGAACGCCAGCTGCGTGCCCTCGGCGGCCGCCCGCACCCGCGGCAACGCGCCCATCTCCAGCGCCCGCGTCACGATCTCCAGCACCAGCGGCTCGGCCAGCGCCGGTGCCTCGATCAGCATCAGCTGCCCGGGCCTCACCTGCAGCGAGTACTCGCAGATCACCCCAGCCAGGCTCTTCACCCGCCGGTCGCTCACAGGAACCGCCCGTCGCGCGCCATCAGCTCGCCGTCGCCGTAGACCTCGCCGCCGGAGCGCAGGTCGCAGACGATGTCCCAGTGCAGCCCCGACCGGTTGGTGCCGCCGGCCTCCGGGAAGGATGCCCCCAGCGCCACGTGCGCGGTGCCGCCGATCTTCTCGTCGAAGGCGACGTTGCGCGTGCTCTGCTGGATCTCGTCGTTCATACCGAAGGCCACCTCGCCCAGGTAGCGCGAGCCGTCGTCCATGTCCAGCATCCCCCCGAGGAACTCACGGCCGCGGCTGGCCTCGTGGCGCATCACGCGGCCGTCCTCGAACCACAGCCGCACGCCGCCGAAATCGTGCCCGTTGTAGGTTGCGTCGAAGCTGAAGCTGATGTGGCCCCGCGTCAGCTCGTGCCGGGGGCTGGTGTAGACCTCGCCGTCGGGGAAGTTCTCGCGGCCGTCGGCGTTCAGCCACGTGCGGCCGGCCACGTTGACCACCAGATCGGTGTCCTCCGCCACGATCCGCAGCTCCGAGATCCGCGCCAGCCGTTCGATCACCTCGGCCTGCCGGGCCGACTGGCCGCGCCAGAAGGCGACCGGATCGGGGTCGTCCACGTGGCAGGCGCCGTACACGAACTCCTCGAACGCGCCGAACGACATGCCGGCGTCCTGGGCGAAGCCGCGTGTCGGCAACGCCACCCCGCACCAGCGGATCTCGCCGGATGCGAGTCGCTCGAAGAAGCGGTCAGACAAGGGGCGGCGCGAGCGCGACCACAGCGCCTGGCGATCGGGCGGCACCGCGCTCAGGTAGCGGGTGTTGGCGTCGGCCCAGATGGTCAGCGTCTTGTCGGGCACCTCCGACTCCAACCGGTCGACCTCGGTGACGGTGGTCAGCTGCTCGTCGGAGCCCATCGAGAGGATCGCGGCCTCCACGGACGGCAGCGTCGGCCGCAGCATCGGATGGGCGCCGAGGCGGGTCAGCTCGCGGGTGACGGCCACGAAGAAGGGCGCCTCAGTGGCCGGGCCATGCACGCGCACGACATCGCCCGGCTGCACCTCGAGGGAGTACCGGCACAGGATCGACGCGAGCGCTTCCAGGCGGGCGGCGGACACGACGCGGAAGGTTACCCGGAGCGTGCGGCCAGAACCGCGTCCAGCAGGCGGCCGGCGCCGTACCGAACCGGGTCGTCGGCCGGCAGCCCGGTCTGCTCGGTGGCGGCGGCGATCGCCGCGCGGGCCTCGTCGTCGTCCAGGTGGTTGGTCTTCACTGAGACGGCGATGACCGGCGCCGGCCGCACGTAGTTGGCCATCCGCTGGTAGTCGTCGATCAGCTGCGGCAGCGGGGCGATGGGCGGGCCGTCGGGCATGTCCAGGTGCGTACGGCCGGCCTCATGCACCAGGATCTGCGCGTGTGGCGCCGCGCCGTGCAGCAGGCCGAGGGTGACTCCCGAGTAGGCGGGATGGCTGATCGAGCCCTGGCCCTCGATCCAGAGGATGGCGCCCGCTCCCGCCCGCTCCCGCCCTTCCAGCACGAGGCGCTCGCTGGCCCCGGCCACGAAGTCGGACACCACCTCGTCCACGGCGATGCCCCAGCCGGCGATGGCGATGCCGGTCTGGCCGGTCGGCACGAAGGCGCTGGGCAGGCCGCGCCGCCGTGCCTCCAGGTCGAGCTCCAGGCAGACGGTCATCTTGCCCAGGGCGCAGTCGCTGCCGACGGTGGCGATCACGTGCGCGTCGACGGTCAGGTTGCGGCCGGTGGGAACGTCCAGCCCGGCCGGCGGCCGGCGCAGGTCGCGGATCTCGACGCTGTGCCTCGCGGCCGCGGCGGCCAGCTCGGGGTCGTCGCCGAGGAAGTCGTGCAGGCCGCTCTCCACGTCCAGGCCGGCCTCGATCGATCGCATGATGGCCGCTCGCCAGGCGTCGGGCAGCTTGCCGCCGGCCGGTGCGATGCCGATCAGCAGCACGGTCGGCCGCAGCGCCAAGGCTTGGTCGACGCCGGCCACGACCGGCACGTCCGAGTCGAGGCCGGGGATGTGGTCGCGCACCCGTGAGCCGGCGCGGGTGGAGTCGATCACCGCCACCACCGGGTCGGCGCCGTAGCGGAGCACGCCGGTGGCGGTCTTGGCGTCGTGCTCCGAGAAGCCACCCTCGGCCAGGATCGCGATAGCTGTCACGGCCAGGACTCCAGCGGCGTCACGCCCAGGCCGGGCAGGTCGCTCGGCAGAACGGTGCCGTCGGAGAAGCCGAGTCCCTCGAACGCGTCGTTAGCGTTCAGGAGGTGGCCGTCCAGGTCGACGACGTCGACCAGCGGCGACAGCTGCACGGCGGCCGAGATGCCGAGCGTGGTCTCGTTCATGCAGCCCAGCATCACGGTCAGGTCGAGCGCGCGGGCCGCGTGGATCATGCGGTGCGCCTCGCGGATGCCGCCCGACTTGGTGAGCTTGATGTTGACGCCGTCGGCGAGGCCGGCCGCGCGGCCGACGTCGGGGAGGGTGTGGCAGCTCTCGTCCAGCACGATCGGGATCGGCAGGCGAGCGGCATGCAGCTCGCGGTAACCGTCGGCGTTGTCGTCGTGCAGCGGTTGCTCGATCAGCTCGACGTTCAGCGCCACCAGCTCGGGGCAGATCTCCTTCGTGAACTCGACCGACCAGGCCTCGTTGGCGTCGACGCGGATGAGGGCGTTCGGCGCCTCGGCCCGCACCGCGCGCACCCGCTCGAGGTCGTCAGGGCCGCCCACCTTGATCTTGAGGGCGTGGTAGCCCGACGCACGACTGGCCCGGTCGGCGGTGCCCTCGAGCGTGTCGATGCTGATCGTGTAGGACGTCGGCGGCGGGGTCGGGTCGAGGCCGAACATGCGCCACAGGGGCAGGCCGCAAAGCTTGCCGGCGAGGTCGTGAAGCGCCCCGTCGATGGCGCACTTGGCGGCCATCTCGCCGGGCAGCGCGTTCACGCGGCCCAGCGCCGACTCCAGCGCGAACGGGTCGTCGCCGAGCAGCGGCGCCGCCTGCTCGAAGAAGGCGAGCGCGCTCTGGCAACTCTCCCCGTAGCGGTCGTCCGGCGCGCCCTCGCCGTACCCGATCACGCCGTCATGGGAGATCGCGATCTGGACGATGTCGGACTCGGTGTCGCTGCTGCGCGAGATCACGAACGGTTCGGCCAGCTCGACGGTGAAGATGCGTGAGGCGGTTTCCACGCGTTGCTCCTATGTCAAGGTCAGGGCCGGTTGGGTGGCTCTGACGGGGTCGGGGGTGGGGTCGGTGAGGAGCTTGTGGACGTGTCTGGCGAGGTGGCGTTTGAGGCATCGGAGTGCTTCCATGCGGGTCTTTCTTCGGCTTGTTTTCGGGCAAGATACGCGGCCGTGGCTGGGTCGCGTCGAGCCCGGTTGACGGCCAAGCGGTGCAGTGCCAGGTTGAGCTGGCGGTTTCCGCCGCGGTCGAGTCGATACCGATCGCGGCGGCCGCTGGACACCGGTATCGGCGCTACTCCTGCTGCGCGAGCGAGCTTCGCGTCGCTTGCGAAACGATCGACGCCGGCGATTTCACCGACCAGTTTGGCGGCGGTCAGGGGACCACACCCGATCTCGGCCACCAACCGCGGCGCCTCCTGGTCGACGAGCGCTGCGATCTCCCGCTCGAGCAGGCGGATCTGGCTTGTCTGGGCGCGGATCGAGACGACCTGCTGACGCGCGATCCGGACCCGCGTCGACTGCTCCGCGCGGGCCAGGCGCCGCCCGACCCGATCCAGCCAGACCGCGCGGTCAAGCGCACCCGCCGGAATCTCGAGATCCTCATACAGGTCATGCAAGTGCCAGCGCAGCCGCTGCTGCGCCTGGCTGCGCATCACCCCCAGATCGTCATGATGATCAAGCAGCAAGCGGATATCCAACGCCGCCCCCTCCAGCCGCGCACACGGCAACGAGAAGACCCCCTCGCGCAACGCCGCCCGGGCAACCGCGACCGCGTCGATCGGATCGGACTTGCCCCGCTCGCGACCGCCGCGACGGGCACCCGCCATCAAGCGTGGCGGCACCCGCACCACCCGCTCACCGCGAGCGATCAGGAATCGCTCCAAGCGACCCGACACACGCCGACAGTCCTCAAGCGCCCACACCCGCTCGGCGTCCAACCCACGCGCCCACGCCAGCAACCGCACGGCGCCGACGGTATCCGACCCGACCGTCTCGCAGCTGCGCTGCTCACCGCTCACGCCATCCACCGCCGAGCAGGCATGCGACCCCTTGTGTACATCCGTCCCAATCACGATCATGTGCACGTCCCCTTCCTCGATCATCCGGGAGTGGACCTCCGGCGGACACACCTCAGTGGGGGCGATGCCACGCTCCTATCAAGTCACGCCGGTGATCCTCGCGCGGCGACGGTCGACACAACGCATGCAAGTCAGACCCTCGCGTCGACAGCGAGCCTACGAATCAGACCGTCGCCGCCCGAGACTCAAACGCGCCGGTCGGACGACACCGCCCAGCACCACCGACTCTCTCACTGAGGGCGAGCCTACCCGATGGGTGGGTGGCTACCGGCCGGGCGGTAGACTGACCACCTCGCGCCTGTAGCTCAGGGGATAGAGCGTGCGCCTCCGGAGCGCAAGGCCGTAGGTTCGATTCCTACCAGGCGCACTTTTCCGCTCAACCATGCGGGTTTTCGGTCGCCTTGAGAGCTATCGAACCACAGCCGTCCCGGCTCCATAGTACGGGGCACGCAACTGCGCGTCCACCTCGCCGAGGCCCTTCATGGTAAGGAGGGGGTCGACGGTTCGAGTCCGTCAGAGGGCTTGAAGTACCTGCAAATCGGGATCTCTTGTTGCCTGGTCAGGCCCGCCACAGGAGAAGATCAAGGAGGGGGTCAGCAATAGCTCGATCTGCAGGGTCTTCGCGGCGCGCAACCCGCCGATGCGGCGGCCGGAGGGAACACTGAGGGAACACCCGGTCTGCGAAAAGGTCAGCCAGCGATGCTCGCGGTATCGGCGGTTGCGGGCCCGAGGTCCCCAGGGTTCGCCTTGCGGAACTGGCTCAAGGTGATCGCGCCGAGCGGAAGATGAGCGCCTGGAGAAACCGGCTCAGGTCGGTATCCCGAAGACTGCAACCGCGGCCATCGCCAATCCGATGCCGGTGAACAAGGCGAGCCAGCCCCATCGCTTGGCCCGCCAGGCGAGCTGCCCGGCGATCAACGCCTGCAACAGGTAGTAGGCGGCGAAAACCCGGGAGGCCAGCGCTACTGCCGAGCTGACGTCGGCGAGCAGCACGAACAGAATCGCCGGGACCAAGAACAGCGGGAAGGTCCACCGCCTGGGCACCCGATCGCCGATCTGCTCGGCGAGCATCTCAGTCCGGGTCTCCGTGTCGTTCACGATCGCCGATAACTGGCTGCCGAGCGCCGCGGCCATGATCAGGAACGGCAGAAAGACGCTGACCTGCTTGGAGACTTCGAAGATCGCCGTCACGTTGGCGGGTGCCTTCACCGTGGTGAAGAGGATCAGCGAGAGGGCGACGAAGAGGACGTACACCGTCGAGGCTATGTACTGCGCAGAGCGCATCGTCTTGACCCGCATGTCTGCGGAGAAGTAAGCGCCGATGTAACGAGAGGACTCGAAGCCTTGGACGAGCACGTAGAGCCCGAGTAACTTGCGGAACGCCTCGGCATCGATGGGAGCGTCGAAGTGAGGCCAGTCGAAGTCGCCGCCGACCAGCTGCTGGACGTTGTAGACGGCAAAGGCGACGAGGACCGCGGCGATCGCGGACAGGTTGAAGGCGGTGGTCCTGTTGCCCAGCTCGTTGAGCGCCATCAGACCCTTTGCGAAGCCGTAGATCATGAGGATGCCGAGCAGCAGTGCGGCGGCAGCAGCGGCGCGTCCGGCCGAGTAGAGGTCTCCCAACGGCAGCAGCACGAGCGTCATTAGCAGCAGGGCGTAGTAGGCGACGTTCACCACTGAGGCGGCGATCAGCGCCCAGAGCGCGAAGGAGTTCCACCTGTGCAGCGGATCGGGCTTGCCGGCTAGCGGCTCGTAGTTGTTGATGTTGTAGGAGATCGCGAAGCCGGTGAGGATCCCGAGCAGACAGAGCCCGAGCATGGCCCAGGTGGCGCCGTAGCCGAACAGGAGGATGATGACCGGCGAGAAGACGATGAAGCCGACGTCCATGATTTCGGCGAGAGGCACTACCGTCGCCTTGTAGGTGCGCGACTCCTGGACCTTCGGCCGGTACAGCACGCAGGCGAGTCCGGCCAGGGTGAGGACCGCGACGACGCTGTTGATGAGGCCGGCGCTCAACTCTCACCTCGCATGGGCTGAGCCGAGCTGTTAGGCCGGCCGGTGCTTGTCACGTGGGACGCCCGGGGGTCTCAAGGTTCCAATTGAAGGCTCTGACCGGCCCCCTGCTTTTGGTCCATTTCTTCTGTGGGTCCGCCCCGGCGATGCAGCCCGCCGGGTGCTCGCTCGGGCAGGACGTGGCGGTTGAATGACTGGTCCAGGCGATACGAGGGGAGTGTCTCTCATTCGGTCCCCTCTTTCCAGCGGGCGGCGAACTGTCGTGGTGTGAGCGTGCCGAGGCCACGGTGGGGGCGGCGCTCGTTGTACTCCTCGAGCCAGGCCGTGAGGACGACGCGGGCCTCGAGCACGCTTCTGAACTCCTCGCCGCGCAGCACCTCGTCGCGCATCGTGCCGTTGAAGCGCTAGACGTAGGGGTTCTGCTGCGGGCTGCCGCGCTCGATGAAGGCGGGCTGGACGCCCTGCTCGGCCAGGTACTCGAGGAGCGTGGCGGCGATGAACTCGCGTCCGTTATCGGAGCGCAGGATGCGTGGCTTGCCGTGGCGCGCGAAGAGCGATTCGAGCTCGGCGATCACGTCACGAGCCCCGATCGAGCGGGCGACGCGGCAGCCGAGGGCGCCGTGTGTACTCGTCGACGACGTTCAAGACTCGCACGGAGCCGCCGTCGCGGGTGCGGGTGACGAGGAAGTCGTAGGACGAGATCTCATTCGGCGCGCCGGCGGCCAGGTTCCAAGGGGGCATTGAGGGCGCTGCCCTGGGCGTGCTTGCCCGAGTCCTTGCTGCGCCGGGGCGGCACGCGATGTCCCTCCGCGCGCCAGAGGCGCTCGATCCGCTTGCGGTTGACGCGGAAGCCCTCGGTGCGCAGCAGCGCCCAGATCCGCCGGTAGCCGTAGCGGGGGTGGGCGGGCGGCGAGCTCGTTCATGCGCTTGACCAGGCGCAGCTCGGCCTCGGTGGTCAGCGGGCGGTAGCGCTGCGTCGAGCGATGCTGGCCGAGCAGGCGGCAGGCCCGACGCTCCGACAGCCTCTGTCGGCGGACGAGGTAGGCGACGGCATCGCGCCGGCGCGCCGGGCTCACCATTTTCCCCGCTGCAGGTCCTTGAGCGCCGAGATGTCGAGCGCCTGCTCGGCGACGATCTTCTTCAGGCGTGCATTCTCGGCCTCGAGCGCCTTCAGCCGCTGCGCCTCGTCCTCCTTCAGCGATCCGTACTGCGTCCGCCAGCGGAAGAAGGTCTGGTCACTGATCCCCAGCCGCTTGCAGACCTGGGCGATCGTCTGGCCCTGCGCCTGCAGTCGCTCCGCCTCCCTCAGCTTGGCCACGATCTGCTCCACGCTGTAGCGTCGTGCGGGCATCGTTCACCTCCATTCGGTCTCTCACTACAGGACGGGTACGACGGTGCGGGTGGACCGAATAGAGGGGGGCCGGACACTCCGATTTGAGCGAAATGAGCCGAATTGAGAGCACCTGTTTCGCTCTAGCAAGCGGTATTAGACCCGACGGGGTCCCCCAAGTGGGTCCGGTTGTGGTCGAGGCGGTCGCGGGTTCGACCCCGTCGCCTCAAGACCCTGAAAATCGGCAAGCTGAATGAGGCGCCCTACCTGTTCCGACGGCGTACCGTTGCCGCGATCGTGCTCCTCGCCCTCATCCCTGCAGCCACCAACATCCCCGCCCTCGCCGCCCTCGGCCTCGTCAGCGCCGTCTGCGCAGCCGTCGTCGCCTACGAAGCGCTCCGCTGGCGCGAGCAGCGGCTCCGCCTCCGACACCCAGAGCCCGGGGGCTGATGACCGCGGCGAGCTCAAGGGAACACTGAGGGAACACCAGCGCGGGCACCCGCAGGCACGTGTGGTCACTCGTCTTCGACCGATTCCTTCTTCTTGCGCGGCTTTCGTGCCCGCGGCTTCCCGGCCTTGCCCGCGCTTCCCGCCTCGTTGCTCGATGGTAAGGAGGGGTCGACGGTTCGAGTCCGTCAGATGGCTCTAACGAGGTGATCCCGATCTGCCTCACGGCCGTGTCATCCGGTGATGACGACGCCGCGGCGGCTATAGAGGTCTTCCGTGGCCGCTTGCAGGAGGAACGAGGCCACGCCCGCGCGTGAGATCTTCTGCGACATCCCGACCTTCTCGCTTTCGGGGACGACCCTAGCCTCGGTCTTGGGCCCGTTGGTCAGCTTGGTGGGGTAGACAATCGTCCAGTCGAGGCTGCTGGCGCGCAGGACTTCCTCACCGGCAGTCTTGTCCTTGATCTGACTACCCATGGCTATGCCGGTTACGACCTTGGTGACGGGAGTGAGGCGGTCACGCGCGACGGCGAAGGAGGACAACATGATGACGCGGCCGGGCCCCTTCTGGTTGGCCGCGTCCACAATGGCGCGCGTCGCCTCGGCCATCACCGGTCCTCTCGCGCCGAGGACGCTGATCACAGCGTCGCCCTCGTTTATGGCTTCGGAGACCGCTGCGCGGTCGGTTGCGTCGCCTTCGACAACACGAAGGTTGGGGTTGGTGATGGTCAGTTTCTGCCTGGACCGAACGAGTGCCGTGACGTGATGTCCCGCGGCGAGCGCCTGTTCGACCAGCGGGATGCCGGTGGCGCCAGCGGCGCCGAGGACGCACAGTTTCATCGGTTCCCTCCCATCCCGATCGCGCGCCCAGTGCCCGCGAACGTCTCATCATCGGAAGCTTCCCGCCGCTCATCGTATGCTGCCGAGGACGGACTGCCAACGTGATGCCACCGCTACGAGGCCATCGGCAGCGTCTGGGAAGTCGAACGTGAAGTGGGCTTCCTAGAACTGGCGGTGGCAGACGCCGGATCGGACGGGTGGGGTTCGTCGGGATCACGCCGCGGTCGTGCAGAAGGGACGTAGGTTCGATTCCTACCAGGCGCACTACGACGACGCGACACTAGCGTCGGTTCCCGACAAACAAGCCGTTTCACCCCGAGCCCATGCGATGCGTTCGTGGTGCCTCCACGCGCATCTTTCTGGCTAATGGCACCAATACGGCACCAAAGCATCGGAGGTTGCATGCCCCGTAAACCGCCCGCCGATAATGACGCGCGCCGCTGGCGCTTGGAAGCCGAACGCCTACGCTCGCTGGAAGACGCGCACGTCGCGCTCGCCATCCAGGGCGTCAAGGAGCACCTCTCGGCGCTGGGCGCTCCACCACCCGGCCCACTACCCGTTGAAGCGCGGCGTCGAGTTCGACCACGCCTACCGCACAGACCTGCACGACCGGTCGAGGACGAACGGGCCAGCGAAGACCAGAGGCGACACCGGCAGCCCCGGCCGCGCGCTACCGCACAGCACGCCCCGCCGCACGACGCGCGCGCATACGCCCTGCTCAAGGCCGAGGATCACCGGCTACGCAAGTAGGCGAAGATCATCCTGGGGAAGCTCGACGCGCGGGTGGACCGCGAGGAGGCTAGTGCCACCTAGCCAGGACTACTTCACGCCATTTGTCGTGGCCGCTTGGTTGGCCTCTCGCTGGCGGGTATATGCTCGCCCAATGGCATACACGGTCAGGTTCCTCGATGGAACGTCGAAGCAATTCGGCGACTGCACGCTCGCCGATATCGAGTCCCTGCTGGCGGAGCCGAACCCCATTCAGCCGCTGAGCCCGGCTATGTTGCGGGTTCTAGCTGAGGACTTGCGCAACGAAGGAGCCGGTACCGTGCTTGATCTTCCCGGTGATATGGCTGAAGTGTGGACGCGCGATCTCGGGCTGACTCCGCCCGGGTAGGCGATCTGGCAGGATGACAATCGACCTACTTTGTCGGCTACGCGGTCACAAGTCGCACCCGTGGCACTCAATCAAGCCCGGCCCACGAACACGGACGGGTGTCATGGCGAGGTGTATGCTCGGCGCTGTATGACCGAATCAGACTCCAACCGTGTCAGGCAGCTCCGAGACGGGTTCAATGCCGCGGGTTACGAGGTCTTCCCATCGGCGCACGGCGAGGGGACGCTTCTTGGCGCCATCAAGTTCGCGCCCGGCTCGACTACCGGCTCCGGGCCATGCGCGTTGGCAGCACCGAGTTGGAAGCGCACGAACGCTCTGGTTGACGGTCATGGGCGATTTGCCCGACCCGCCTGACTGAGCACACTGCGCGCTCATGTGTGTTTGGCGTCGGTTCCGAGGGGCCAGTTCTCGGGTCAAGACTTCGCTCCGCCGCGGACTCGGTTGTGCCTCTCCGCTCGTCTGCCGAGCGGTGGGGCAAAATCAGCCGGCGACTGTTCAGGCTCATCGAACGGTGCCCCTCGGTCGGCCTCAGGCCGGTGCTCGCGGTGTGGGCGACCCTGCCGGCCCGGCGCCCCCGAGAGCGCCAGACCGGCCCGCTAGTGCGCCACCCTCGTCCGGTACGCATGCTGCCGGCAAACATTCGACTGGTACCGCTGATCCCGCGCCTCGGCAAGAACACGACACCGCAACCACACGCGCAAGCGCGATCCACGACCTCATCCAGTCTTTTGGGCACCTGACCCCATCTCGTCCGCCGCGCCGGGACAGGCGATCAGAACCAATTGGGCATGAGGAGCGCGTCGACAAACGACTTCCAAAGCGATTTCGGTTCCTCCTCCGAGCCGAGCGCAACCGCCGTGCGACCCATCGCCCGTCGGGACTCTTGGTGGCGATCCATCCAGCCTCGGAGTCGCTCTCCATCGCGGTTTTGCCGCTGCGCCTCTACTCGCGCAGTCTTCCGATCGGAACACGCGTGCTCGCGGTAGTCGAACTCGCCCTGTTCGGCGTCGAACTCAACCTGTTCGCTGGTGCCCACGCTCATGAGAATCGTGCGCCGCCATGCCGCTAACCACCTCTCGGCCGGGGTCGCACCGCCAGGCCAACGAGGCGCAACGGCAGTAGCGCCAGCGGGGCCGTCCCGAATCCTCAGCCCGCGCCCAATGCCCCCGGTGGCACGCTCTTAGAGCCCACGCGCCCCACCCGCGAAGACAGCCACCATCGCCCGCTGGACTTCACCGCGCCTTGAGTGGATACTCTGGCGAAGGTCGAATGACTCCCGACTCGAATCGAGGATGACATGACTTGGAACCGATTGACGATCGCCACGGTTGTCGCTGGCGTCGCCACGCTGTTCTTTGCGGTTTCGGGCGCCACGGGGACGTGGTGGCCAGTCTTGATCTGCGCGATTCTGTTCTTGATCGGGTTGGTCATGCTGTTTCGGGAGCGAGCGGAGAACCGCACTTGATCTGTCACGGGCGTGAAGCCTCCGCCGGCGGCCCACCCCTCTAGGCGCCAGCCGGGGCGCTCGCGCGGCTCCGCCGCACCACAGCCGCATGACACGGCCTGCACCAACTCGACAAACCGGTACTGAACTGCCGATTCGCCGGGAACTCGTCGACCGGCTTCGCGGCACCGGTTGCACTGCTTCGTACTCACTCGTCACCCACTGGCTCGTACCACTCGCCACGCTATCGACCTCCTGTAAGAGACTTCGTTTCGCCGTCAGGGAGTGCGGGTTTGCAAGCCATCCGCGTACGACTCGCATACCCTCCGCAATCAAGCGGCTGGGGCCTCGCTCGGGCTCGCGGTCATCCCTTTGCCCTGTCCGCGAGCAGGCGCTACCGTCGCGCGTGCAACCTCTACTGCACCGTTCGTCGTCGCCGCAGCCCGACGGTGAGCAGCGCAATTCCGACGGCGATCAGGATGACGCGCAATAGCACAAGCGGCCAAGTGCTCGCGGCGGTGACGGCGAGCACTCCGGCTGCGAGGAACGGCGGCGGCTGAAATGAAGAGTAGGTACATTTGAAATCAGTTTGGCAGACTGGGAGGCGAGTCGCCAAGGCGGTCGATCTTCTGTTTCGCGCACCGCACGCCCACCAGGACCGTCAAAGGACGGCCGCGCGTACACGATGCTTGCGCCGCCCTGTTGCCGTTGGACACTTCGGACGTGGATGGAGCAAGCCTCCGGAACACGAAGAACGGCTTCGTGCCAGAGGGAAGTGGGTGGTTCGTACTGAATGCCAGCGAATCGCGCTGGCGCGACGGTGGCCCACTGGCCGTCTTCTGTACCTTCGAAGGCAAGCAGCGTTTCCCACAGATCGGGATCAACATCAGCGTCCTGCAGCCCGGCCAGCCGATGGCGATGTACCACCGTGAGAACGGACAGGAGGCGTTCGTGGTCGCCGCCGGTCAGTGCATGCTGATCGTGGAGGGCGAGGAACGGCAGCTTCGGACATCGGACTTCTTCCATTGCCCGCCGAAGACGGAGCACGTCATCGTCGCCACCGGCGACGAACCCGCGGTAGTGGTGGCCGCAGGTGCTCGTGGTCGAGGGGGGCCGCACCTACGCGTACTGGTCGCTCAAGGCTGGCGTTCCGATCGCGCCCGTCGCCCGCGAGATGGGCCACACCAGATGGACATGACGTACCGGATCTACGGCGGCTGGTGCCGCGAGATGGGCGCCGACGCAGCCGCAATGCGCGAGGCCTGGGCGGAAGAGAAGCGTGATGGCACCGATACGGCACCAGGCATGGCGGAAGGACGTCTAGCCATGCGGGTGTTCGATTCCTACCAGGCGCATCGCTATTCGGTGGCCGTTGTGCCCAGTCAGCCAGCCGAAGCCTTCACGGACGAGTGGCCAGAGGCGTCTCAGATGCGGGCGTGTCCTGGCATGATCAGGTTTAGTGCTCGGCACCTGCGTTCCACCCGGCGCCTTCCACCGACGCTCGCCGTGGCGGGCGCTGCGTCACGGGAGGGTCACGCCGGCGTCACGCCTGTTACGACGGTGCCCGGCACCTCTCTATCAGTCTCGACGAGTAGTTGAGGGTTTCGCGAAGCCGGTTACGGCCCCGAGGATCGCTTCACTGGACGACGGCGTGCTCCATCGCCCACAGGGCCGCGGCTGCCCTTGTGGAGACGCGGATCTTGCCGTAGATGTGCTGGATGTGGTGATCTGCCGTCTTCGGTGAGATGTACAGGCGATCAGCGATCTGGCCGGTGGTCAGGCCCTTGGCCGCGAGCCGCAGCACCTCGACCTCGCGCCGAGTCAAGCCCCCCGGATTGTGCTGGCGCTTGCCGAGCGACGTCTGTGGTTCGCCGTGGCCGGCGGCCACCAGCACCGCCCGCTTGCGCGCGGCTCGAGCACGCCGTCCGAGTCCAGCCGGCGGAGCTCCGTCGCGGCGTCCGCCGGCTCGAAGCGGCGGCCGGTCGGCTCGCTCGGTGGTGAGACCGACGTAGATCTCGGTCGCAGCCAGGACGCACGTGCTCGAGATCCTCGTCGTCGGCTCGGAGCCGTTTGTGGTAACCGGATCCGTCACACTTCTCGTGGTGGGCCGACGCAACGGGGTTCAGCATGTCCAGAGCCGGGGAGCGGCGCAGCATCTGCTCGGTCACCATAGGGTGAAGCTCGACCCGGTCGAACTCCGGCTCGAGTCAGCGGCCCCTGTTTGTCCCAGATCGAGTTCGGTACCACGGTCGTGCCGAAGTCGTGCACGAGCGCCGCCCGGCGAAGCGCGACTGTGGCATCGTCATCCAGGCCTAGCACCTGGCCGGCATCGGCAGCAGACCTGGGCGCAGCGGCGGCTATGCCCGCCCATGTACGGCGACTTGAGGTCGATGAAGTCGGCGACCACGGTGAGGGCGTCATCCAGTTCAGCGCCGGCCAGCATGCGATGAGGCTCGGGTTCGAGCGCGAGTACGGCGTCCCACGGCTCGGTCTCGTCCAGCCGATCGAACCAGCCGCGCCCATGAGCGACGAACAGGTCGGCCAGCGCTGGGTCGTAGGTGGTGTCGCGGCGGTCGCGAGCGGCCTCCAGGGCGCTGATCGGGTGAGAACAGGCGGCCGATAGCCTCCATGTCGTGGCTGAGGTGCACGATCCGCATCGGCAGCGGAATCGCCTCGCCCTGGGCGTGGCTGGGGTAGCCGTTGCCGTTCCAGCGCTCGAACGTGAACCGCAGCGCCTCGCGCACGTCTGGACCGAAATCGAGCCGTTGCGCGAGCATGTCGGCCACCTCGCAGCCCGACGAGAAGTTGTAGACCGCCCACTCGCGGGCGGTCTCCTGGATCATCTTGACGATCTGGTCGCGTTCGTCTGGGCTGTGGCCCGCCGTTGCGTAGGCCATCACATCGCGCATCACTTCAGCCGGATTGGCGGCGTCGTGCACCAGCGTCTGGGCGCGGATGGCGATCTCGTCGCCGAACACGGTGGCCACCTCGTGGGCGTGTCCGGTGCAGCCGAGGTACCGCAGCAACGCCACCCAGTAGGCGGTGGTACGCACGTCGTCGTCATAGCCGGCCTGATCGCACATCCAGGTGGCCAGCAGGCACGATCGCAGCTGCGACTCGAGCGGCTGGCCGAAGGCATTGTCCTGTGCCAGCGCCAAGGTGGCGACGAGCTCGCCCAGGCGGAGCGGCGGAGTAGAAATGGGGGGACCTCCCGATGTTTCGGCCGACAGGGTCAGACCACCATGGTCGCACGACGCGTCGATGTTTGTCGCCCCGGGCGACTACTACTGATCCCAAGGGAGGACATGATGGCTGCACAACCGAGTTCGAGCGCCGGCCCGATCAGGGTGGGAGTGATCGCCGACCAGACCGGGCCACTGGAGCCGGCCGGGCTGGCGGACGCGAACGTCGTCCGGATGGTGGTCGGCGATATCAACGCCAAGGGTGGCCTGCTCGGCCGCACGCTCGAGCTCCACATCGAGGACGGCGCCACCGACGACGCGGTCGCCTCGGCCAAGGCCGAGAAGCTGGTGAACGAGCACCACGTCGACGTCATCCTGGGCGGAATCCTCAGCTCCACCAGGCAGGCGATCAAGCGACCGGCGGTGACCGAGGGTAAGACGCTCTACATCTACCCCGAGCAGTACGAGGGGCAGGAGTCCGATCCGCTCATCTTCTGCACCGGGCCCGTTCCGGCGCAGCAGGTCGACACGCTGGTGCCATGGCTGATGAAGCGGACCGGGGCAAAGACGTTCTACCTGCCCTCTGCCGACTACGTCTGGCCGCACGTCATGAACGCGCGGGTACGCGAAGTGGTGACGGCCAACGGCGGCAGCATCCTCGGCGAGGAGTACTTCCCGCTCGATCACTCGGACTACCGCGCGACCGTCGAGAGGATCGTCTCCAGCGGCGCCGACGTCGTGTTCAACATGACCGTGCCCCCAGGATTCGTGCCCTTCTTCGAGCAGCTCCACGCGGCCGGCTTCGCCGATCGCGGGGGACAGCTGGTGTGCACCTACTTCGACGAGAACATGCTGAACATCGTGCCGCCCGACCACGTCGAGGGGCTGTACAGCTGCCTCGACTACTACCAGGACGTCGCCGACCCGTTCAGCCGCCGGCTGACGGCGCAGTACGACGCGCTCTACCCGGGAGCCGTCAAGTTCACCAGCGGGTTCGGCTGCTCGGGCCTCTACCGCGGGCTGCGGTTGTGGGCCTCAGCGGTCGAGGAGGCCGGCACGCTGGAGCAGGCCGAGGTCATCGCCGCGCTCGACCACGCCCACATCGACGAGGGTCCGGGCGGGCCGGCGACGGTTGTGCCCGGCCAGCACCACGTGCGCATGAACATGTACATCGCCCAGGTCAGAAACGGCCACTTCCAGGTGGTCGAGGAGCTGGGCGCGATCGATCCCCAGGAGCAGCAGGTCAGCGTCCCCGCGCTCGCCTCGCTGAGGCCGCTCCGAACCCACACCGACGAAAGGAAACGACCATGTTGCTCGCAACCACACAGGTCGAAGACTTCGACCGCTTCCTGGAGGTGTTCTCCACCAAGGGTGCCGAGAAGCGCCGACAGCACGGATCGAAGGGCGCGATCGTGTTCCGCGATCCCTCCGAGACCGATCGCGTCTGGGTCGCGTTCGACTGGGACGAGCAGGGCTGGCAGAGCTTCGTGTCCGACCCCGAGGTCCCGCCGATCCTGAAGGAGGCCGGACACAAGGGCAAGCCACAGGCTGCCCAGCTGGCCCGCAGCATCGACGCCTGAGCATCCGCCCGTCACGGGGCGGCGCTGACGATCGTCGGCGCCGCCCGCCTGGTTGCGCGCTGCCACCGGACCGGGCGCCTTAGGGTCTGGCGGCGCCCGCAATGGTAGCCTCGGGGCGATGTTCGACCACGTGGGGATCGCCGTGTCCGACCTCGCCGCGTCCGAGCGCTTCTACCGCGCCGTGCTCTCCGTGCTCGGCGTCGAGCCGAGCCACGCGGACGCCGAGCTGGTCGAGTGGGAGGACTGGGACATCGGCCCGATCGGACAGCGAGCACGCTGTGACCCGCGGCCTGCACGTCGGCTTCCGCGCGCCGGACCGCGCGGCCGTCGACGCCTTCTGGCAGGCCGGGATCGACGCCGGTCACCCGAACGACGGCGCGCCCGGGCCGCGCCCGGTCTACGGCCCCGACTACTACGGCGGCTTCCTGCTCGACCCGGACGGCAACAGCGTCGAGGCGGTCCACGCCGACCGCGAGCGCCCCGTGCCCGACGGCCGCATCGACCACCTGCGGCTCCGCGTCCGCGATCCGCAGGCGTCGCGGCGCTTCTACACGACGGTCGCGCCGTACGCCGGGCTCCGCCTCACGCACGACGCGCCGGATCGCGTGCAGTTCTCCGGCACCGACTTCTCCTTCTCGCTCGTGCGCGACGAGCGCCCGCTCACGGAGCACGTCCACCTCGCCTTCGCCGCGGACGCGGACGCCACGGTGCGGGCCTTCCACGCCGCCGCGCTCGCCGCGGGCTACGAGGACCACGGCGCGCCCGGCGAGCGCGCCGTGTACCACCCGGGCTACTACGGCGCCTTCGTGCTCGACCCGGACGGCCACAACGTCGAGGTCGTCAACCACAACCGCTGAGCCATCGCCGAAGGGGGCGCCGCCCGGTCTTAGTGCTCGTGGGCGCGGCCGCCCCGGACGGTGTGCCAGCTCTCCCACGTGATGTGCAGGATCATGGCGGTGATCACGAGGCCGATGATGGGGTCTGCGATCGGGAAGCCCACCCACACCATGGCGGCGCTGAGTACCACGCCGGCACTGACAACCGTATCGCTCCTCGCGTGGGCTCCGTCGGCGATAAGAGCGGGACTGTTGAGTCGCCGCCCGGCGCTCGACCGGATCTGCGCGGCGATCGCGTTGTCAGCTTCTCGACCGCAAAGGCGCCCGCCACGACAGCGCTTGCGAGGATCGTCAAGACCACGGCCAGGCCCGCGTACCGCTCCGCCTTCGCGGATCGCAGGGCGAAGGCGATGCCGAGCGGCAGGGCGGTCAGCGCGTCCCCGACGTTGTGGATCAGGTGCGCGCAGGCCCTCTCGCGAGCGCTTGATCGACTCGTCTGCGAGCCGTGTGAGTGCCCGTGGTGCTCGTGGTCGAGCTCGTGGCTGTGCGCCGGATCGAGGCGACAGGTCGCGGTGTGAGACATGGCCGCACCCTAGCCGCTGGTTGGGCGTGAGTCCTGGTCAGCAGCAGCCACCGCCGCAAGCCTCGCCGCGCCACGCCTCCCGGCCCTCCTGGACGGCGGCTGCCGCGATCACAAGTCCTGCGAGCGGGTCAGCCCACCACCAACCCAGGAGCGCGTTGGCTGCAAGGCCAACAAGCAGCGCGACCGACAGGTAGGCGCACAGCATGTTCTGGCTACCCTCGCTCACGGTGGCGCGTGACCCGAGTTGGTGCCCGACTCGCCGCTTGGCGCGCGCCAGGAGTGGCATGGTCGGTGCGGTCACCGCCGCCAGGCCGATGCCGACCCAGCTTGCCTCGGGGTGCGCTCCCGCGAACGCGCGGACGGACTCGATCACGACGTAGACCGCCAGCACGAAGAACGACAGCGCGATCATCTGCTGTGCTCGCCGCTCCGCCGTCTGCGACGTCCCGCGCCCCCCTGAGAACAGCCAGAAGATCACGCCACCTGCGGCGAACTCGATCAGGCTGTCGATCCCGAAGGCCACGAGGGCGATCGAGCCTGCCGAGATTCCGGCACCGATGGCGATGGCGAACTCGATCAGGTGCCAGGCGTTCCCGCCCCAGGCGAGGCGTCGGGCTCGGCGCTCAAGCTGCGGTCGCGGATCGGCGAGCGTTGCCATGATCTCAGAGTACTGAGGAGTCAGGAGAGGGTGTGCGTGCGCCGCCTACGGCTCCTGATGCAGTGACGACGCACATCACCAGCCGCCCCCTCCCAAGGGCTCAACTGGCGGAGTCACGGCGTACTGCCGTCGGGAGCCGAGGCCGCGACCTACCAAGAGCCTACGCCTATCGGTTGCAGGATGCGCCTGTCGCCTTTCTGCGGTATCAGCCGTCGGGAAACAGGCGCCGACCCCACGGCGGCGAGCCGAGCGAGCGCTTTCGTGCTCGGCGGGTCCTGGGAGAGCGCTCCGGCGTGGTACGGCCAGGATCTCGCGAGCAGAGCTTCGGCGGCGGCGTCCGTCACGGGGTTGACGTCGTCCACGAGCGGATCAGCGCGGCGCGGTCGAGCTCGCGGCGAAGACGGCGCTTGGCCCGATGCAGGCGCACCCGGAACGCGCGGCTGGGGACTGGCCGAGCACTGTGGCCGTTTCGGCCGGCCGCAGGCCGTCCCAGGCGATCAACGTGATCGCCTCGCGGTCGTTCGCCGGCAGGCGTCCGAGCGCGGCCGCCACTCGGCCTGCGGGCTCCTCGGCAGCGAATGGGGGGTGCGCCCGCGAGGCGCGCGGGGCGCGCTGCGATCTCGGCAAACGGCCGGCGGGCACCTCGTCGAGTCGCCGCCAGGCGACCAGGAACGTGCTTGCGACGACGTCGTCGGACGTGTCCCCGGGCGCGCGGCGTCGCGCGTATGCCGCCACCCCACGGTGGTGCCGGCGGAACAGCTCCTCGAATCGCTCCGCGGCCCGAGCATCCCGATCGTGCGCGTTACCAGGTCCGGCCATCACCCACCTCTCGCCGGCAGACGCCGCATCGTTACACCCGGGCCGGCGGCGCTCCCCTCCACATCTCTATCACGCACGGATGGTCAGAATGGGGAATGCCGAGACCCGCCCCGGAAGCCGATAGAAGCTTCAGCATGAGGCTCCTTGCGCGTCGTCTGATCGGTACCTGCTGCGTTGCGGCGATGCTCGGCGTGGGCGGACAGGCGCTGGCTGCGGGAGCGCCACCGCCGGGGATGCCGCCCACAGGCCACACGCGGCTTGGCATCGGCAGCAAGGATCCCGGAGCGTTCGATCGCCTCACCCGCCATCACCACGACGTCTGGCTGATGTTCGACATGCTGGGTGGATCCTGGGTCAGGTGGCACGGGGTCAGCAACCAGATCGCCAAGGCCACCTCCTCTCACCGGATCGCGATGATCACGCTCGGCGTGACGCGCGTGTCCGACCGCCGCAAGCTCTCGCCGGGTTCGCTGGCAAGCGGCAAGGCCGACAGCATCTACCTGTCGTACTCGAGCCAGGCCAACGCCGCGGGCGTCCCGGTCTGGATCCGTCCGATGCAGGAGATGAACGGCTACTGGATGTCCTACTGCGCTTTCAACGCAAACGGATCGCACCGCGGCGCCTCCCGCTCCACCGGCAATTACAAGAAGGCCTTCCGGCGGATCGCGATCATCATGCGGGGCGGCACCCGGGCCGAGATCAACGCTGCCCTTCACGCCGCCGGCCTACGACAGCTGCAGGCGCCACTGTCGGTCGCCGGGATCCCGCCCAGCGGGCTCGTGGCCATGGTCTGGAACCCGCAGGGAGCCGGCGCGCCGAACGTCAGGGGCAACCAGCCGCACGACTACTGGCCGGGCACGCGGTACGTCGACTACGTCGGCGACGATCTCTACGACCAGGGCTACAGGGCCTACTGGAAGGGCATGCAGCCGCTCTACAACTACGGAAAGCCGTTCATCCTGGGCGAGTGGGCGCCCTGGGGCATCGACGATCCCACCTTCGTCAGCCAGGTGTTCAACTGGGTGAAGACGCATCCGCGGACGGCGGCGCTGGTCTACTACGACTACTCCTCCACCTTCAGCCTGGGCAACAAGCCGCGTGCGCTGAAGGCGTATCGGACGCTCGCAGCCCGCACGCGGTTCCAGACCACCGCCTGAGCGCTACGGCGCCGCCTTCTGCCACGCCTCGCTGAGCTGGTCGCGGTAGCCCAGCCACAGCACCCCGGCCACGGCCAGCAGCACGATCTCGTCGAACGGCCCGGGCACGGGCAGCAGCCCCAGCGCGCCCGCCCAGCGCAGCGGTCGCGGAATCCGCCCGTCGCGGATGACCAGTCTGACGGCACGAAGCGTGCGTGTGGCCGCGGCCCGCATAGCCTCCAGTCTAGGCGCGATCATCGGCCGCTCTGGATCGGCCTCAGCGGTCGCGGTACGCTGGCGTCCGCATGTCCAGTTCCCCCACCCGGGTCGCCCTGATCACCGGCACCAGCCGCGGCATCGGCACCGCCCTCGCGGCCGCGTTCGCCGCCGAAGGGTATGCGGTGGTCGGATGCGGCCGCAGCACCGGCCCAGACGTCCACGTCGCCGGCGTCGACTACCGCCGCTGTGACGTGTCCGACCCGGCCGCCATCGGCGACCTAATCGGTGACACGGTGGCGTCGCACGGCCGGCTCGACGTGCTGGTCAACAACGCGGCGGTCGAGATCGAGGGCACCGTCGAGGAGACCACGGTCGAGCAGTGGGACGAGGTGCTGGCCGTCAACGTCCGGGCTCCCGCGCTGCTGGCCGCCGCGGCGATACCGCACATGCGTGCCGCCGGCGGCGGCGTGATCCTGAACATCGCGTCCGTCGACGGCACCTGGGCCGAGCCGCGGCTGCCCGCCTACTGCGCCTCAAAGGGCGCACTGCTGGCGCTGACCCGGGCGATGGCGATCGACCACGGAGCCGACAACATCCGCTGCATGAGCATCTGCCCGGGATACGTCCGCACCGAGATGCTGGAGCAGTTCTTCGCCTCCCAGCCAGACCCGGAAGCTGCACGCGCACAGGGGATCGCCATGCACCCGCTGGGACGCCTGGCGGAGCCGTCGGACATCGCCGACCTGGCCGTGTTCCTGGCCGGCGACCGCGCGACATACCTGACAGGCCATGCGTACGTCGCCGACGGCGGCCTCACGGCCGGGCACCTCTGAGGTCGACGGAATGACGGCCACGCACGTGATCCTGCTCGACCGCGAGACCATCCACGGGCACTTCTCGACCGACCTGCCGCCCGTCGTGACCGTCGATCCCGGTGACTCGGTCGGGTTCCAGGCCCTCAACGCAGGCTGGCGCTGGGATGCGGGCGGCCCGTGGCTGGATGATCTGCACCCGGTGCTCGATGACGGCCACCCGCTGACCGGACCGATCGCGGTTCGCGGGGCCTGCGCGGGCGGGACGCTGGAGGTGCGGATCGACGTGGTGCGGCCGCGCAGCTGGGGGGTCACCTTCGCCGGCCAAAGCGCGCTCGAGTGGCAGCTGGACGGCGCGATCGGCGTCACCGCGGACGGCGCGCAGTCGGTCGCGCTTGCCCCCTTCCTGGGCGTGGTCGGGATGCCGCCGCCAGAGCCGGGCTTCCACTCCACCACCCCGCCCCGCCGCTTCGGCGGCAACATCGACTGCAAGGAACTGACCGCCGGCGCCACGTTGCTGCTGCCGATCGGCGTGGACGGCGCACTGCTGTCGGCCGGCGACGGCCACGCGGCGCAGGGCGACGGCGAGGTGTCGGGCACGGCCATCGAATGCCCGCTCGACGAGGTGCGCCTGACGCTGGGCCTGCGCCCCGATCTCGAGCTGCGAATGCCGGTCGCGCGCACCGACAGCGCCTGGATCGCGCTCGGGTTCGACCACGACCTCGATGTGGCCGCGGATACGGCGCTTGAGACGATGCTCGACCTGATGCAGCGCGAGCACGGGCTCGACCGCGAGCGGGCGCTGGCGCTGGCCAGCGTCTGCGTCGACCTGCGCGTGACGCAGGTCGTGAACGAGGCCAAGGGTGTGCACGCGGTGCTCCGCCACGACGCCCTCAGCGCCTAGACCGATCCGCCTGGACGAACCAGGAGGCTCGGGTTTCGAGATATGCCACCTGCAGGTATCGAGCCGGCATGTGTCGGCGGCAAGCCGCGGCCGGCCGTGGAAACATCGAAACCGAACGGGACATTTCGGATAACAAATTGTGACCGCAATCTTGCGTCCAGGTGAACAGATCCCATACGCTTGCACATCTCGGGAGCCTGACTGGCCTTCCACCACCACCTGCGGGTCGGGGCTTTCTCGGCCGCTCAACAAGGGGATTTGCATGCATCATCTGCCAAAACAGATCGCGGCAGTGACCGCGGCTCTGGCGCTGGCGGCCGCTGCCGCCAGCTGCGGATCGAGCTCGTCCAACTCGTCCAGCGCGTCGTCGTCGGGCGGCGGCGCCGTGCCCTCGGTCGATGTCACCAAGTTCACGGCCGACTTCTCGGTGATGAAGCAGCTGCAGGCCTCGCTCGCAGGGCAAGGGCATGATCGGCGTGCTGCTGCCCGACACCACGACGTCGACCCGGTACGTCCAGTACGACGCGCCGTACCTGACGAAGGCGTTCGAGGCGGCCGGGCTGACGTCCGGCCAGTTCAAGATCGACAACGCCAAGGGCAGCGCGTCGACGATGCAGACCCAGGCGGAGGCCGACATCAACGCCGGCGCCTCCGTGCTGCTCGATCGACCCGCTCGACCCCGGAGCGGCGCGGCCATCGAGGCGAAGGCCGAGGCCAAGGGCGTCAAGGTGATCGACTACGACCGCTCGTCACGGGCGGCCCGGCCGACCGCTACTACGTCAGCTTCGACAACGTGAAGGTCGGCAAGCTGATCGGCCAGGGCGAGATCTACGTGCATCACGGACTGGAAGCGTCAAAAATCCCAACATCCTGATCATGGACGGCGACCCGACCGACAACAACGCGAAGCTGTTCGCGCAGGGCTACAACGGCGTGCTCGAGCCGAAGTTCGACCGACGGCACCTACACCAAGGTCGGCGAGCCGGCCGGCACGTGGGATCCGCCGACGGCCCGACGACGTTCCAGCAGCAGTTCACGGCGCACCCGAACATCAACGCCGTGGTCACGCCGAACGACGACAACGCCAACGCCGTGATCGCTGTGCTGAAGAGCAACGGAGATCCCGGCCGAAGACGTTCCCGACCACCGGTCAGGACGCGTCGCTCCCGGGTCTGCAGAACATCCTCGACGGGCTACCAGTGCGGCACCGTCTACAAGCCGATCTACCTCGAGGCGCAGGCCGCGGCCGCCCTGGCGCTGTACCTGCGGGCCGGCCTGACGCCGCCGTCCACGCTGGTCAACTCGACCACGAAGGACTCCACGATCGGCGCAGGACGTCGCGTCGGTCTACACCACCGCCGATCTGGGTGACCGCCGACAACATGACGGACACGGTCGTCAAGGACGGCACCGTGACGGCGAAGCAGCTGTGCGCGGGCGGGTTCCAGAACGCCTGCACCGCTGCGGGCATCAGCTGAGCACGACTCCCGCTCCGGGGCCGTCGCCTGACGCGGCGGCCCCGGCGCGGGTACCATCGCAACTAACGGTCATGGATTCCCCCCTTTGAGCACAGAGACAGAGACCCAGCCGCTGCTGCGGCTCGACGCGCGTCTAGCAAGAACTTCGGGCCGGTGCAGGCGCTGTCTGACGTCGACCTGGACGTTGCCGGCCGGCGAGGTCACCGCGCTGGCCGGCGACAACGGCGCCGGCAAGTCGGTCACTCATCAAGACCATCGCCGGGATCCACGGCCCGGATGCGGGCGAGATCTACTGGGAGGGCCGGCCGGTCCAGCATCCGCACGCCGCGCGAGGCGGCGGCGCTGGGCATCGAGACCGTGTACCAGGACCTCGCGCTCTGCGACAACCTCGACATCGTCCAGAACATGTTCCTGGGCCGCGAGCGCACGCACCGCGGCATCAGCTGGACGAGGAGGCGATGGAGAAGGCGGCCGGCCGAGACCCTGGCCAGCCTCGCGGTGACCACGGTGCGCTCGATCCGCCAGCCCGTGGCGTCGCTGTCCGGCGGGCAGCGCCAGTCGGTGGCGATCGCCAAGGCGGTGCTGTGGAACTCCAAGCTCGTGATCATGGACGAGCCGACGGCGGCCCTGGGCGTGGCCCAGACCGCCATGGTGCTCGGCTGGTGCGCAGCGCCTGGCCGACCGCGGCCACGCGGTGCTGCTCGTCTCGCACAACATGAACGACGTCTTCGAGGTGGCCGACCGGATCGCCGTGCTGCTCCTGGGCCGCATGGTCGGCGTGCGCCCGGTCGCCGAGATCGACCGCCAGATCGTCGTCGACCTGATGACCACCGGCGAGTCGACGCGCCTGTCAACGAACGGACACGCCTCGAAGGAGGCGGATCGCGCATGAGCGAAGTCGAGGATCCGACACCCGCAACGACCGACACCGGCGAGCACGACGAGCCGATGACCGCCGCCGCGGCCCGCAAGGCCGAGCTGGCGCTCCCGCCCGACATCGCCGCGCGATTCCATCACGGGCTACCTGCGTACCTCGCTGGGCACGGGTCAGGGGCGGCGAGACCGGCGTGCTGCCGGTCATCGGTGGGCTGCTGCTCGTCTCGATCCTGTTCCAGTCGCTGAACAGCACTTCCTGACCGCCGGCAACCTGGTCAACCTGCTGGTGCAGGCCGCCGTGTTCAGCCTGCTGGCGATGGCCGAGGTGTTCGTGCTGCTGCTGGGCGAGATCGACCTGTCGGTCGGCTTCGTGGCCGGCGTCGCGGGGGCCGTCATGGCCGACCTGGATCAGCCCCGCGCACGGTTGGCCATGGTGGCGCTGGCGGTAGCCGTCGCGCTGCTGACTGCGCAGGCATCGGCCTGCTTCAGGGCACGCTCATCACCCGCATCGGGCTGCCCTCGTTCGTGGTGACGCTCGCCGGCTACCTGTTCTGGCAGGGCGAGCATGCTTGCGGATCCTCGGAACGGCGGTACCATCCCGATCCACGACCAGGCAATCAACGACATCGCCAGCCGCGACCTTCACCCCCACCGCCGGCTGGATCGTGATGCTGGTCGCTGGTCGGGCTGTACGGCGGGTTAGTCTGGCGGCGAGACTCGAGGCGCCGCAAGGCCGGGCTGGTGGCGCCCCCGCCGCGGCCTGACGCTGCTCAAGATCGCGGGAGCGCTGGCGGCAGGCGTCGCGCTGGTGCTGCTCTGCAATACCAATCGCGGCATACTCGTCCCGATCTGCGGCGTGCCCTGGGTGGTGCTGCTGGTGCTCGGCGGTGCTCGTGATCTGGACGTTCCTGCTCGGGCGCACCAAGCTGGGCCGCTACATCTATGCGATCGGCGGCAACGCCGAAGCCGCCCGCCGCGCCGGCGTCGACGTGATGGGGGTCCGTACGCTCGCGTTCGTGCTGTGCTCGCTCACGGCCGGCATCGCCGGCATCGTCTACGCCTCACGGCTGCAGTCGATCTCCACCGCGCTGAACGGCGGCACGTTGGTGCTGTACGCCGTGGCGGCCGCGGTGATCGGCGGCACCAGCCTGTTCGGCGGACGCGGCAAGGCTGTGCACGGCGTGCTGGGTGGCATCGTGATCGCCGCGATCGACAACGGCATGGGACTGGTTGGCTTCACCGCCTCGGCCAAGTACATGGTGACCGCCTTGGTGCTGCTGGCCGCCGTCATCATCGACGCGCTGTCGCGGCGCGGCCGCGTCGCTACGTAACGAAACGGCGTCGAACCGCGGACGCCAGCCTGCCGCACCGGTAGGGTCTCCGGCAATGCTTCGGCGCCGGCGGATCCTGATAATGGCTGGACTGCTGGCGGCGGCGGGTGTGGCCCTGTTGTTCATGCCGATGCTCGTGATCCGGGTCGACACAAGCGGGGGCCTCGCCTCCGATCCGGCCGACGTCTCGCACCATCAGGTGGCGCTGGTGCTGGGCGCCGGCCTCACCGCCACAGGGACGCCCACCTGGTTCCTGGCCGATCGCCTGGACGCGGCCATTCGTCTGAATCGCATGGGCAAGGTCGACGGCCTGCTGATGTCCGGTGAGTACCACACCGCCAGCCACGACGAGCCGACGGCGATGCGAACCTACGCGATCGCCCACGGCGTGCCGGCGCCCGCGATCACCCTCGACTACGCCGGCTTCGACACCTACGACTCCTGCTACCGGGCGCGCCACATCTTCGGAGTGCGGAGCGCCGTCGTGGTGACGCAGAGCTACCACGCACCGCGCGCCGTCGACCTGTGCCGGTCGGTCGGCGTGGACGCAGACGCGTTGACCGTGCCCGACTGGGGCCGCGTGCCGGCGGCAAAAATGGTGCACTACCAGGCCCGCGAGGTGCTGGCCGACGTGAAGGCGGTGTGGGACGCCGACGCGACCACCCCCTCCCCACCCCACCTGGGCGCATACGAGCAGCTGCACCTGCAGCCGGCCACCGCGGGAGCCGGCTGATGGCGACCAGCCGCGAGCGGTACCAGGCCGCGCGCGACGCACGCATGGCGGAGCTGACGGCGCGGCCGACGTACCACCGCACCCTAGGCCTCTGCACCGTGCCCGGCATTGCGGTGGCCGTGATCGGGATCTTCACCGCGCCGTTGCTGATCATGGTCGGACTGATCGGGGCGCTGGCCGGGCCGGTCATCTACTACATGGTGCTGCGGTCGCAAGCCTCCAGCGCCGCCAAGGACCAGGTCATGCACCAATGGGCGAAGGAGCACGGCTGGGAGTACCAGCCCTCGCCGCCGCTTCCGACCGACGTCGCCTTCTGCCGGGACAAGCAGCGGATGGAGGCGACCGACGGCTTCTCGGGCCCGATATGCGACGTGCCCGGGCTGATCTTCAACTTCACCTACTCCACGTTCGAGACGCGCACGCGCACCGCGACCGACGCTCAGGGTCACATGACGACGGAGACGTACACGGAGGAGGTGAAGCACCGCCACACGGTGCTGCGACTGGAGGTCGGCGCCGTTGCGGGCGTTGACACCGTGCAGCTGGCCGACCGCGGGATCGGATTCCTGAACAAGCTGGCGGCCGCCTTCGGGCCGAGCCGGCAGGTCGAGACCGAGAGCGTCGAGTTCAACAAGCGCTTCTCGCTGATGGTCAACGACGGTGCCGACCAGGCGGCGGTGCTGCGCATCTTCACGCCGGCGCTGCTGGTGCGCCTGATCAACAACGAGTTCCCCCAGACCACGTTCCAGTACGAGCGCGGCTCGCTCGCCTACGTGTGGGAGGACCAGTACGACGTCGAGGACCTCGAGGAGATCGAGGGCCGGGTGGCCTCTGTGGAGCCGCTGACGACGGCGCTTCGTGAGGCCGTCGCGGCGGTCAACTAGCCCTTCAGCGGCGGGTGATACTCGTGCCCGCACGCCCCGGAGGTGCAGTCGCGCACGGTCCGGGCCACGTCGGCGGGCGTGTCCACCACCTGCAGCAGCTCCAGCTCGGCCTCCTTCAGCTTGCCCTCGGCGACGATGCGTTCGCGTAGCCACTCGAGCAGGCCGCTCCAGTAGGCGCTGTCGTACAGCACCACCGGGAAGCGGTGGATCTTGCCGGTCTGCACCAGGGTGATCGCCTCGAACAGCTCGTCGAGCGTCCCGAAGCCGCCGGGAAACACCACGAACGCCTCGGAGTACTTGACGAACATGGTCTTTCGCACGAAGAAGTAGCGGAACTCCATCGACAGGTTGGCGTAGCTGTTGCCGTGCTGTTCGTGGGGCAGCTCGATGTTGCAGCCGATCGACACGCCGCCCGCCTCCGATGCGCCCATGTTGGCGGCCTCCATGATGCCGGGGCCACCGCCGGTGATGACGCCGAAGCCTTCCGCCACCAGCAGCCGGGCGGTCTCGCGGGCCGCAACGTAGGCGCGATCGTCGGCGGACGTGCGGGCGGATCCGAACACGGCAACGGCCACGCCGACGTCGGCGAGCTGGTCGAAGCCCTCCACGAACTCGCCGGTGATGCGCAGGATCCGCCACGGATCGGTGTGCAGGAAGGTCGCGTCGTGGCGCTGCAGCAGGTGCTCGTCGGCCGTGCTGCCAACGCGGGGGGAGTCCGTCATCGCGGCTCAGATTACAGGCGGGGCGGGCGTTCTGCCGATAAGCATGGTGAAGCCCCAGCAAGGGGCCGCGCGTCCTGCGCGGAATACCATCTGACAGGTAGACTTGCCGTATGCCCGTGATGACGACCATGACTGCTGATGCCGAACCTGCGCCGGATCCCGAGGACAGTCCGCAGGCGGCCGCGAGTTTCGCAGCGGCAGGACGTCGCGCGGACCGAGCCACAGGTTGCTGAGCTCGAGCTCGGCGGCGTCCGCTGGCTGAACATCGAGGCGCCCACGGCGGTCGAGACCGCGTACCTGGCGGAGCACTTCGACTTCCATGAGCTGGACCTCGAGGACGTGCTCTCCACTCGCCAGCGGCCCAAGATCGACGAGTACGACGAGTACCTGTTCATGGTGCTGCACCTGCCGCGCTTCGACAAGTCAATCGGGCGGCTGAATGCCGCCGAGCTGAACGTGTTCGTGGGCCCGGACTACGTGATCACGCTGCCCAACCACCCGCTGAAGCCGGTCGGCCGGCTGTTCACGCGCCTGTCGAACAACACGGAGCTGCGCGAGGAGTACTTCTCGAAGGGTTCGGGCTATCTGCTGTACGAGATCCTGTCGGAGTCGTTCGACTACTGCTTCCCGATCCTGGACAAGATCGGGTTCAAGCTCGACCGCCTGCAGAACGCGATCTGGGACGAGCGCAGCGAGGACGTGGCCCGCGACATCTCCAACGTCAAGCAGGAGGTGATCGCGTACCGCAAGATCATCAAGCCGGAGCGCTCGACGCTGCGGCTGCTGGAGCGCGCCCGCACCCGCTATCTGTCCGAGGACCTGGAGGTCTACTTCGACGACATCGTCGACTCGGCGGAGCGGATCTGGGACCAGCTCGATAACTACAAGGAGGTTGTCGAGGCGCTGGAGCAGACGAACGAGACCGTGATCGCCCACAAGCAGAACGACATCCTGCGGCTGCTCACCATCTTCACCGTGATCCTGCTGCCGCCGACCCTGATCGCCGGCATCTACGGCATGAACGTGCCGCTGCCGTTCCAGCACTCGCACCACGCGTTCTGGATCATCGAGGGCAGCACGCTGCTGCTCGCGGTCGCGATGCTCTCGTTCTTCCGGCGCCAGCGGTGGCTATGAGCGAGCGGCTCTGGGCGCCCTGGCGCCTGGAGTACGTGGCCGGCGCCGGTGACGCCGGCGGCTGCATCTTTTGCGACAAGCCGGCGCTCTCCGACTACGTCGCGCTGATCCTGCACCGCGGCCGGCACGCGTTCGCCGTGCTGAACCTCTACCCCTACGCCAACGGCCACTTGATGGTCGCTCCCTACCGCCACCTGCCCATGCCCGGCGACCTGAACGCTGACGAACGGGCCGAGCTCTGGCAGCTGGCCGACGACGGCATCACCGCGCTGACGACGGCGATGGCGCCGCACGGCTTCAACTGCGGCATGAACCTGGGCCGGGTGGCGGGCGCCGGCGTCGAGGGCCACCTGCACCTCCATGTGGTGCCGCGCTGGAGCGGCGACACCAACTTCATGCCGGTGCTGGCCGACACGCGTGTCATGCCCGAGCACCTGTCGCGCACGCTGGAGAAGCTGCGGGCCGCCTGGCCGGCCGGAGCTACGCCTCCAGCTGCTTCGTCATCGTGATCGCCATCTCGGCCCAGCCCAGCGAGCCGTAGAGCCCGCGCGCGGGCGCATTGCCGCCGAACACGTTCAGCGACAGGTGACGCAGGCCCCGACGGGCCGCCTCGCGCTCGAACTCCAGCATCGCCGCCCTGCCGTACCCATGGCGGCGCGCGTGCTCGTGGATGTGGATGTCGTAGAGGTAGGCCGACGGGCGGCCATCCATGTCGCGCTCCGCGAACCACAGGAAGCCGACCGGCCGGCCATCCGCCTCGATCACGTGCATCCAGTGGCCCTCGGTCTGGAGGCCCTCCGGCAGCACCGTCGCGAAGTCGCGTACGGCCTTCGCCGCCGCGTGCTCAGGCTCCATGCTGCCGAACTCGACCATCTGGTGGATGTAGTCCCGCTCCCCCTCCTCCGCCCAGGCGGGGTACTCGTCCGGTCGCATCGGCCGCAGCGTCACGCTCATTCCGCCACCCGCTGGAACAGGATGTGGTCGCGCCATTGACCTGCGATCCGCAGGTAGGCGCGGGCCACGCCGATACGCTCGAACCCGTTCTTCTCGAGCACGCGCTGCGAGGCCACGTTGTCCACCAGCGTGCCGGCCTCCAGCCGGTGCATGCCCAGCGGCCCGAATGCCTGCTCGGCGGCCAGGCCGACCGCACGCGTGGCGACCCCGCAGCCGTTGGCCGCCTGGGCGACGAAGTAGCCGAGGTTGCCCGACTGGAATACAGAGCCCACCACGTTCCCGATGCCGAGCGTACCCACAAGCTGGCCGTCGGCCTCGATCACGAACCTGTAGCGCGAGCCGGCGGCACGCTGCGCCAGCGCGTGCTCGACCTCGATCCGCTGCCCTTCCGCCGTGTAGAACTCGTCGGGGCGGATCGGGTCGAATGGCGCCAGGAACGCCCGCTGCGACGCGTACAGCTCCGCCAGCGCATCGACATCGGCCAGCCGCACCGGCCGCAACTCGACCTGCTCTATCATCGCCCCGATGCTCGACTCCTCAGTCTTCAAGGCCTACGACGTCCGTGGCATCGTGCCCGACGAACTCGACGCCGAGGGAGCCTATCGGCTCGGTCGCGCCTACGTGGCGGCTTTCGAGCCGGCCACGATGGCGATCGGCCACGACATGCGCCTGACCTCGCCGGAGCTGGCCGAGGCGGCCGCGCGCGGCGCTTCCGAGCAGGGCGCGGACGTCGTGGCGCTGGGCGAGATCGGCACCGAGATGCTCTACTACGCCGTCGGCGAGCACGGCTACGAGGGCGGCATCCAGGTCACAGCCTCGCACAACCCGCGCGCCTACAACGGCATGAAGATCGTGCGGCGAGGCGCCCGACCGGTCGGCGGCGACACCGGGCTCGACAAGATCAAGCGCTTCGCCGAAGAGGGCACTCCCGACGGCCCCAACCGGCCCGGCACGATCTCGCAGAGGGACATCTACGAGGGCTTCCACGAGCGGGTGCTGCGCTTCATCGATCCCTCGGCGATCCAGCCGCTCCGGGTGGTGCTGGACGGCACCAACGGGATGGCCGGCCCCATGATCGGGCCGCTGCTCGAGCGCCTGCCGATCATGGCGTTCCCGCACCACCTCGACCCGGACGGCAGCTTTCCTAACGGGGAGCCCAACCCGCTGCTCGAGGAGAACCGCCACTTCATCGTCGAGCAGGTGGTCGCCGAGGGGGCCGACTTGGGCATCGCCTGGGACGGCGACGCCGACCGGTGCTTCTTCATCGACGACACCGGCGAGTTCGTGCCCGGCGACCTGATCACCGCTCTGATCGCGCGCTCGATGCTGGAACGGCACCCCGGTGCGACGATCATCTATGACCTGCGCGCGTCCTGGGCGGTGCGCGACACGGTCGCCGCGGCGGGTGGGACGGCGTTCGAGAACCGCGTGGGCCACGCCTTCATGAAGGCCCGCCTGCGCAAGGAAGAGGCGGTGTTCGCCGGCGAGGTGTCGGGGCACTACTACTTCAAGGACTTCTACTACTGCGATACCGGCATCGTGCCGGCGCTGGTGATGCTGGAGCTGATCTCGCGCAGCGGGCAGAAGCTGTCGCAGCTGCTGGCGCCGTTCCGGGAGCGGTACCACATCTCGGGCGAGATCAACTCGACCGTGGCCGACGTGCCGTTGAAGCTGCAGGAGCTGAAGGACCGGTTCGGCCCGTCCGCGGAGCGAGTGTCGCACCTGGACGGCATCTCGTTCGAGTACCCGGACTGGCACTTCAACGTACGGCCGTCGAACACGGAGCCGCTGCTGCGGCTGAACCTGGAGGCGTTGTCGGCCGAGACGATGGAGCGGCGGCGGGACGAGGTGCTCGCGCTGATCACCTCCTGATGCCGGCCACCGACCGCCGACCGCCGTTCCGCTTCTCGTACCGCACGCGCGTCGGCTTCGACGAGACCGACGCCCAGGGCATCGTCTACTACGGGCGCTACATGCCCTACTTCGACCGGGCGCGGGTCGAGTACCTGCGGGAGCTGGGGGTGCTGGTGCGCGAGCCCAGCGACCCGGAGTTCGTGATGCGGGCCCAGCACGTCGAGTACCTCGCGCCGGCCAGCTTCGACGACGAGCTGGAGGTGTTCGTGCGCGTTCGGCGGATCGGCACCACCAGCCTTTCGTGGGAGTTCGAGGCCTACAAGGTGTCTGGCGGCGACCGGTTGGTGGCCGCCAACCAGACGCTGGTCTCGGTGGATCTGGCCGAGCGCCAGCCGGTGCCGGTCGAGTGGCGTCTGCGCGACGCCATCGCCGGGTTCGAGGCGGAGCTGGAGCTGTGAGCGCCGAGGCGTATGAGCGGTCGCTGCGCGCGATCGAGCAGGTGATCGCTGACGAGACGGAGTCCGACGAGATCCTGCGCCGGGCGGTCGACCTGCTGCAGGACGGGTTCGAGAGCTACTCGTGGGTCGGCGTGTACTTCGTCGAGGGCGAGGAGTTGGCGCTGGGGCCGTGGAACGGGCCGCAGGCCACAGAGCACTTACGCATCCCGATCGGCCAGGGCGTCTGCGGGTCGGCGGCCGCAAGCGGCCAGACCGATATCGTCGACGACGTCAACGCCGACTCCCGCTACCTGGCCTGCTTCGCATCGACCAGGTCGGAGATCGTCGTGCCGATCAGCTACGACGGGCTGGTCGTGGCCGAGATCGACATCGACTCCGACCGGCCGGCCGCGTTCGGCGACGGCGACCGCACCTTCCTGGAGCGCGTGGCCGAGCTGCTCAGCCCCTACTGCCTGGTGGGCTGGGACACCGGCGGCGAGCCCTGGGAGCCTTAGGACTCCACCCAGGCCGCCTCGCGCACGTCGGCCGGCGCCTTCAGCCAGTAGCTCTCCCGGATCCACTCCAGCGTTGCGCTGAGGCAGTCGGCGTCCTCCACCCTCGCCGTCACCCAGCCGTAGCGCCCCACGTACTTGGCGTGCGACACGTACGGCAGCGTCAGGGCGACCTCGCGCTCCTCCCTGGTCAGCTTCATGGTCACCGTCACCGGCGGCCCATCGCCCATGATGGCGAACATCGTGCTGCCGCCGCCGACCTTGAAGACGTGCGCCTCTGGCCCCCACGGGTGGTCCTCACGGGCCGTGGGAAACGACAGCGCCAGCTCACGGATGGCTGCTGCATGCCGGGCGGCGCTCATCGCCCCAGTCTATCGGCGGCCTCGCGGCCTGTCGGCGGTCAGGCCCTGGTCTCGGCGTCGTGCAGCCGCTCGTCGACGATCCGTGACAGCCGGCTGGGGTCGTCGACGCCGCGGAACCGGAACTCGGAGCTGGCCTCCTCGGTGCCGGCCGTGTCCCAGTCCACGTCGCCGATGCCGAGCAGGCGCTGGAACATCGTCTGCGAGACGTTCACGTTCTGGACGCGGGTGAGCTGCGCGGAGTGCTCCTGCCGCGAGACGATGCCCGTGCGTACGTGGATGCGCGTGCTGGTCAGGTTGTAGGTGGTGGTGCGCAGGCGCAGCCATCCGATCACGTAGGTGCAGATCAGCGCCACCACCGTCAAGCCGAAGAAGATCGCCGAGCTGGGCGGGTTGTTCATGACGGCATTCAGGAGCACCCAGATCGCCGCCGGGATCAGCGAGATGATCGTGTACTTGACGTAGTAGATCATCAGCATCCGCCAGCTGGGATGCCCGGTCCAGATCAGCTCCTCGCCTTGCAGCACGTCCATGCCGCGAGTGTATCTCAGGGTCCGGTCAGCTACCGGGGGTGACCCGGTAGGCGTCGAACACGGCCTCCAGGTTCTTCAGCGCCGAGATCAGGCTGCGCAGCGTCTTCACGTCGCCTACCTCGACCGTGTACCAGTTACGGGCCATCTGATCGGACACGTGGCCGCCGTACTCGACGATGTTGCAGCCGAACTCGGCGAACGTGCGGGCCACGTCCTCGAGCAGGCGCGGCCGGTCCCAGGACTGCAGTGCCAGCGTCACCCGGAACGACCGGGTGGCGTTCTCGCTGTCGTCCCAACTGACCGCCGTGAAGCGCTCCGGGTTGCGTCGCAGAGCCCGCACGTTGGGGCAGTCGTCGCGGTGCACGGTGATGCCGCGGCCGAGCGAGATGTAGCCGACCACGGAGTCGCCGGGCACCGGCGTGCAGCACTTGGCCATCCGCACCAGCACGTCGCTGTCGACCGCGCCCTCGACTCTGATGCCGAAGCTGGACGAGACGGCCGGCCGCTTCTGGGCGCGCCGCGTGATCGTGAGATCGGCCTCGGGCACCACCACCTCGGAGGTCTTCAGCTTGCCCAGCACCTTCGACACGATCTGTCCCACCGGCACCTTGCCGGAGCCGATCGCGACGTAGAAATCGTCGGCCTTCTTGAAGCCCATGTCGCGGATGATCCCGGCCAGGAGCGGCGACGCCGACACCTTCTGGTGCGGCAGCCCGTTCGACTTCAGCGCCTGGTGCAGCGACTCGCGGCCCTTGTGCTCGAGATCCTCGCGCGCCTGCTGGCTGAACCACTGGCGGATCTTGTTGCGCGCCCGGGAGCTCTGCACCAGGTTCAGCCAGTCACGGGACGGTCCCCGCTCCTGCTTGGAGGTCAGCACCTCGACGAAGTCGCCCGAGTGCAGGGCGTAGTGCAGCGGCACGATGCGGCCGTTGACCTTGGCGCCGACACAGCGGTGCCCCACGTCGGTGTGCACCGCATAGGCGAAGTCGAGCGGCGTCGACCCGGCCGGGAGGCTCTTCACCTCGCCCTTGGGCGTGAACACGTAGACCTCGTCCGAGAACAGGTCGACGCGCAGCGTCTCCATGAACTCCTTGGGATCGGAGGCGTCGTTCTGCCAGTCCATCAGCTGTGTCAGCCACGGCGTCAGCGAGCCGTCCCTGGCCGCGGCGCTCTTGTCCTTGTAGAGCCAGTGCGCGGCGATGCCGTACTCGGCGGTCTGGTGCATCAGCTGCGTGCGCACCTGGATCTCGAGCGGCTTGCCCTCGGGCCCGATCACCGTGGTGTGCAGCGACTGGTACATGTTGAACTTGGGCATGGCCACGTAGTCCTTGAAGCGGCCCGGCATCGGCTTCCACAGCGAGTGGATGACGCCGATCGCGCCGTAGCAATCCTTCACCGAGTCGACCAGCACCCGCATCGCGGTCAGGTCGTAGATCTCGTTGAACTCCTTGCCGCCCTGCGCCATCTTCGAGTAGATCGAGTAGTAGTGCTTGGCGCGCCCGGAGATGTCGGCCTCGACGCCGGTCTCGTCCAGCTCGCGCGAGAGGATGGTCGATGCCTCCTCGACGTAGCGCTCGCGGTCGGCGCGGCGCTGGTTGACCATCGACTCGATCTCGGTGTACCGGCGCGGGTGCAGCGTCTGGAAGGCGCGATCCTCGAGCTCCCACTTGATGGAGTGGATGCCCAGCCGGTGGGCCAGCGGCGCGTAGATCTCCAGCGTCTCGCGGGCCTTGTTGGTCTGCTTCTGTTTCGGCAGCGCCTCGATCGTGCGCATGTTGTGGAGCCGGTCGGCCAGCTTGATCAGCACCACGCGCACGTCCTGGGCCATCGCCATGACCATCTTGCGGTAGTTCTCGGCCTGGGCCTGCTCGCGGCTCGCGAAGTTGATCTTGGACAGCTTCGTCACGCCCTCGACCAGCAGCGCCACCTCGTCGCCGAACAGCTCGCGCACCTGCTCGAGGTCGGCGTCGGTGTCCTCGATCACGTCGTGCATCAGCGCTGCTGCGATCGTCGAGGAGTCGAGCTTCATGCCGGCGCACACCTGGGCGGTGCTCCAGGGATGATGGATGAAGTCCTCCCCGCTCTTGCGCAGCTGCCCCGCGTGCTGGTCGCAGGCGAAGTCGAACGCCCTGCGAATCAGGTCGACGTCGAGCTTCGAGTTGTACGAGGAGACCTGGCCGAGCAACTCCTGGAGCAGGTGATCGTGCCGTACGGCCTCCGGGCTGCGCTGCACCGTTGCCATGCACACAGTGTAGTGAACAGGCCCCCAGGCGCCCATGGCAGGACCAAGGTGCGGCTCAGACAGCGGCGGCCACCGGCTCCGGCGCGGCGTCCAGCGTAAGCTCGCCGCTCTCCAGCCGGCGCAGGAACTCCAGCGACTCGCCCAGGCGCTCCTGCGCCGCCCGGAAGCTGGCGGACGCTTCCAGGTCGACCCGTCCCGCCGGCGGTGCGGACGGATCCAGGCCCAGCTCCTCCAGCACCTGCAGGCAGGCGGCGACGGTGCGGGCCGGCAGCAGCGGGGTGACGCCGTCGCGGGCCGCTCGCCAGACCGCGGCCAGGGCCGGCCGCAGTGGCTCGCGCTCCACGGCCACCGACCGTGCGAAGGCGATCTCGGCTCCACCCCAGACGACGTGCACCGCCGCGCGCTCGGCCAGCTCGCCGAGCAGCCGCAGCAGGCGCTCGTCCTGGGGCGGATCCAGCAGCACCAGCGCACCGAACCCGGCCGCGGCTTCGGGCAGCTCGTCCCACTCGGCGAGCGCGATGCCGGCCGCGCCGAATCGCGCCGGATGCAGCACGCCGGTCAGCATCGCCTGGCGGCGGGCGCGCTCGGCCACCACCACTAGCACGTCGTCGCCGCCGGCCAGCAGGCGCGCGATGGTCGCGATCTGCGTGCCCTGGCCGCGCGCGTCGACCATGCAGCCCGAGCCAGCGACGAGCGATGGCCTCGGGTCGGCCGCGGGCGCCTGCGCGTCCAGCGTGCGCACCGCACGGACGAGCATCTGCGGGGTTACGGTGCCGTTCCACTGGTTGCGCTGGAGCCGGAAGGCCACGTCGTGGCGTCCCGACTGGCGCAGCGCAGGCGCGTCACGACCCATCCCGAACCCGACCGCGCGGCAGCGGAAACCGCCCAGCTCGACCGCCATGCGGACGTGCTTGCCCTCGCTCATCGTCTCGACAGAGGTCAGCGTCGTGGCCGGTGCCAGCAGCGTCACTCCGGGATTCCCCAGCCCGCAGGGCTCGAGGCGGGCCAGCTCATCGGCCAGCTCCAGCGACAGCTCGGAGGGAGCCACCACGGCGTCGACGTGCACGGCCCGGCCCAGGTCCTGCCCGTCCAGAGCCGCAGCCGCGTGCTCCGCCAGCAGCTCGGCGAAGCGCTCGATGCGGAGCGGGTCGATCGACAGGCCCGCGGCGGCGCGATGGCCGCCGAACTTCTCCAGCTCCCCGGCGCACGCGCTCAGCCCCGCGTGCAGGTCGTAGCCGGGGATGCTCCGCCCCGACCCCTTGGCGCCCTCGTCGCCGATCGCGATCAGCACCACCGGCCGGCCGTAGCGCTCGACCAGCCGCGACGCCACGATCCCGATCACGCCCTCGTGCCAGTCGGGCGACGCCAGCACGTAGGCGCGCCGCTCGCGCCATGCGGCGTCGCGAGCCTCCACCTGCTCTGCGGCCAGCTCGAGGATCTCCTCCTCAACCGACTGGCGGCGGCGGTTCAGGCTCTCGAGCTTCGCGGCCAGCTCGCGGGCACGATCGTCGTCATCGGTCAGCAGCAGGTCGAGGGCAACGCCGGGGTGTCCCAGCCGCCCGGCCGCGTTGATGCGGGGGCCGAGCCGGAAGCCGAGGTCAGCGGCCGCGACGCGTGTGCGGTCGATGCGGGCGGCCGCCATCAGCGCCCGCAGCCCCGGCCTGGCCGTGCGCGCCATGCGGCGCAGGCCGGCCCTGACCAGCCCACGGTTCTCGTCCAGCAGCGGCACCACGTCGGCGACGGTGGCCAGCGCCACCAGGTCGAGGTGCTGGTCGAGCTCGTCGCGCTCGCGTCCGCTGCGCGCGTAGAGCGCCTCGGCCAGCTTCAGCACCACGCCGGTGCCGCATAGCTCCGGGAACGGATAGTCCGACGGCCGGGTGCAGACCCGCAGGCAGTCGGGCAGCTGCTCGGCCGGGCGATGGTGGTCGGTCACGATCACGTCCATGCCCAGCTCGCGGGCTCTCGCCACCTCGGCGGTGGCCGTGATGCCGCAGTCGACCGTGACGACCAGCCTCACGCCCTCGCCGGCCAGCCGCTCCAGCGCCTGGGCGCCGACGCCGTAGCCCTCCTCGAAGCGGCTGGGCAGGTGCCAGCCGACCTCGGCGCCCAGCGACCGCAGCACCAGGACGGCCAGCGCCGTCGCGCAGATGCCGTCGGCGTCGTAGTCGCCGTGTACGCAGATCCGCTCGCCGCCCTCGATCGCGGCCAGGATGCGGTCGCATGCGGCGCTCATGTCGCCGAGCAGCAGCGGGTCGTGACGCGGGCCCTCCGCCTCGAGGAAGGCGCGGGCGGAGGCGGCATCCCCGTGGCCGCGGCGCAGCAGCACCTCGGCCATGGTGCGGCTGACACCCAGCTGCCCGGCCAGATCCAGGGCGGCGGGCGCCGAGCAGGGATCGATCAACCATCGGGGAGCGCGTTCATCCACAGCTCTCATGCTAGGAAGCGGGTCGGACAGCGACGCGGCCGCCGGCACCCGCTATGCTGGGCCCAGAGAGGTATGACGGTCCGTGTTGAAAGCAGACGCTCTACGGGCGGCGCACGACGCCGAACCTCTCTTCGACGATGTCTCCTTCGTCCTCGCTGACGGCGACCGGGTAGGCCTGGTCGGCCCCAACGGCGTCGGCAAGTCGACGCTGCTGCGCCTGCTTGCGGGCCGGGCCAGGCCGGACGCCGGCGGCGTCAGCGTCGGCGACGCCGACCGCGTCTCCTACCTCGAACAACAGCCTCCCGATCCGGATCTGACGCTCGGCGAGCACCTGCGCCGGTCTGCCGGCGAGGTCTACGCCGTCGACCGCGAGATGCGGGCGCTCGAGGCCGGCATGGCGGCGACGGGCGATGACGCCACGGTGGCCGCGTACGGAGCGCTCCAGCACCGCTACGAGGCGCTGGACGGATGGCGCTTCCGCGACACGATCGATCAGGTGCGCCGCCACATCGGCATCACCGGCCTGTCGGACGGCGCGCGATTTCGCGAGCTGTCGGGCGGGCAGGCGGCCCGCGTCGTGCTGGCCGGGGTGCTGCTGTCCCGCCCCACCGTGCTGCTGCTGGACGAGCCCACGAACCACCTCGACCTGGACGGGATCCGCTGGCTGGAGCGTTACCTGGCGGGCTTCCCGGGTGCCGTGCTGGTGGTGACCCACGACCGCCGGTTCCTCGACGAGACCGTCTCGCGCATCCTCGAGCTGGATCCGGTGACACGCACCCTGGCCGTCTACGAGGGCGGCTACACGGCGTTCCGGGCCGAGAAGCAGCGGCTGTTCGAGCGGCGCCAGGAGGAGCACCGCGCCCAGGAGCGCTACCGCAAGCGGCTGGAGGCGGACATCGCCCGCACCCGCGGCCAGGCGAGCGCCACCGAGTCGACCGCCGGCGGCGCCGGCAGCGACCAGCTCAAGCGCTACGCCAAGAAGGTGGCGAAGAAGGCCAAGGCCCGCGAGGGCAGGCTGGAGCGTCAGATGGCCGCCAGGGACTGGATCGAGCGGCCCGAGCAGGCGGGCTCGTTCTCCTTCACCCTAGCCGGCAGGTCCCAGACCGGCCGCCGGCTGGCGGCGCTCGAGGACGTCACCGCGGGATACGACGGCGTGACGGTGCTCTCAGGGCTCGACCTGGTGATCCAGGGCCGCGACCGGATCGCGCTGACCGGCCGCAACGGCTCGGGCAAGTCCACGCTGTTCCGGGTGATCGCGGGAGACGTGGAGCCGCTGTCCGGCTCGGTGCTGCGCCAGGCTCGCGTGGGCGAGCTTCCCCAGACCCACGACGATCTGCCGCTGGGACGCACGGTGCTCGACCACTACCGCCGCGGCGTCCCCGGCCACGAGCACGAGGCGCGGGCGGTGCTGGGCTGGTTCCTGTTCTCGCAGGAGCAGCTGTTTCGCCCCATGGCCAGACTCAGCGCCGGCGAGCGGTCACGCCTCCTGATCGCGATACTGGTGATGGGCGGCGCCGAGCTACTGCTGCTGGACGAGCCCACCAACCACCTCGACTTCGACTCGATCGACGTCGTCGAGCGGGCCCTGAGCGGATTCCGGGGCACCATCCTGACCGTCTCCCACGACCGCGAGTTCATCCGCTCGATCGGGTGCGATCGGGTCTGGGAGGTGCACGACGGCGGCGTGAGCGAGGGCGGGCTCGACCCGACCTGATGGATCGCGGGTCAGATCCTGCCGCTGCGCAGGATCGACCACACCAGCACCAGCCCCAGGCCGGTGGCGACCAGGTAGCCGAACCAGGTCAGGATGTGCACGCCCCAGACGTGCGGGCCGCCGTCGGCGGCGATGCCGAGCAGCGCCGAGCCCACCATCGTCCCGGCCATCACGATCGCGATCACCAGCCGGTTGGCGACGACGTCGGCCTTGGAGGTGAGCTGATCGAGCCCGCGGTGGCGGAACTGCACCTCCACCTCGCCGTCGCGGAACTGCTCGAGCGTGTCGTGCACCTGGTAGGGCAACTCCATCAGCAGGCCGCCGTAGCTCATCAGCTCCTCCCGGCCGCGATCGAGCAAGGCCGAGGGTGACAGCTGCTGTGCCATCAGCTCGTCGGCGTAGGGCTCGGCCACCTCGAACACGTTGAACTCGGGGTACAGCTCGGCGCCCACCGCGCCCAGCGTGGCCAGCGTCTTGTCCAGCAGCGCGAAGCGGGTGGGCAGGCGCAGGTGCATGCGGGCGATCAGCGAGAAGGCCTCGCGCACGACCTCGATCGGATCGATCTCGCCCAGCGCGGCGCCGTGATAGCGGTAGTAGACCTCCCGCAGCTCCAGCCGGAACTCCTCCTCCTGGGCGGCGTTGAAGCGCACCCCGAGATCGCGCAGCCGCCGTGGCAGCTGGTCGATGTTCTCGTTGACTGCGTCCACCAGCAGCCGCGTGAGGCGGCGCATGTCGGTCGGCGAGAGGGCGCCGGTGATGCCGAAGTCGACGATCCCCAGCCGGCCGTCCTCCATCACGAACAGGTTGGCCGGATGCGGGTCGGCGTGGAAGGTGCCGTAGCGGAACACCATCTCCAGCCACACCTCCGCCATCAGGTACGCGAGCCGGCGGCGCTCTTCCGGATCGAGCGCCGACAGGTCGGTGTCGCTGAGCGTGGTGCCCTCGATCCGCTCCAGCGTCAGCACCCGCTCGCTTGAGAACGTCCAGTAGACCTTGGGGATCAGAACGGTGGTCGACTCGGCGAACATGCGCCGGAACACCTCGGCGTTCCGGGCCTCGATCCGGTAGTCGAGCTCGCGCGTGATCGAACGCGCGAACTCGTCCACCAGCTCCACCGTGTCCACGAACTCGAGGCGCTCGACGCGGCTCTTCACGATCTTGCCGACCTGGCGCAGCAGCGCGATGTCAGCCTCGATCTGGCGCCGGGCGTTGGGACGCTGCACCTTCACCGCCACCGAGCGGCCGGTGTGCAGCTCGGCCAGGTGCACCTGCCCGATCGAGGCAGCCGCCACCGGCACCGGGTCGAAGGAAGCGAACAGGTCGCCGATCTCGCCGTTCAGCTCCTGGCGAATCACCTGCTGCACCTCCTCGTAGGAGAAGGGCGAGACCGAGTCCTGCAGCATGCGCAGCTCGCTGATGATCTCGGGCGGCATCAGGTCGGGGCGGATCGAGAGCAGCTGGCCGAACTTGACGAAGGTCGGGCCCAGCTCGTCCAGCATCTCGCGCAGGTGCCGGCCGCGCGCCTCCAGCGACATCTCGGGCTCCTGCGCGCCCCGCGGCCGCCGCTCGAACGCATATCCGAAGCCGTGACGGGCGGCCACCTGCGCGATCTCACGAACGCGGGCGATCTGGGTGCGCCGCGAGGGCTGCGTCTCCATGGAGCAATGGTACCGCCCTGTGGCCGCGGCCAGCGGGCGGTCAGGCTTCGGAGATCGGCCTGCCCACGACCAGGGCCTCGAGCAGCACCGGGTCGAGCTCGCGGTAGCTCGCGTCGGCGCGGATGTCGAGCGCGTCCAGCGTCTTTGAGAAGAAGCAGCGAGCCGCCGCGGCCAGGACGACGCCCCTGATCTCCTGCTCAGGCAGGCCCAGTTCGCGCAGCCGTGCCAGCTGCTTGTCGCCGATCGACGTCGCGTCGTCCACCACCTGCTCGGCCAGATCCATGACCGCGATGTCCGCCTCGTCCAGGCCGGCCCCGCGGCGGTCGAGCGCGATCTCGCGCACCGGCTCGCCGAAGCTGTCGATCAGCACCTTGCCGTGCGCCAGGCAGCAGTAGCTCGAGCGCAGCCGCTGGGCGGCGGCGAGCGTCGCCAGCTCGTAGCGGCGCAGGTCCATCGACTCCTTGATGGACGTGTTCAGCGCCAGCCAGGCCGCCTGCACCTGTGGCCGCTCGTCGAAGGCGCGGTCGAAGTTCGGCGTCACGGCGCCCAGCCTACCGTGATCGGCGGCGCCGTCGTGAGCGTCTGCATGACCACGCAGTAGCGCTCGGTCTTGCGCTGCAGCGCGCCCAGCTGCTCCTCGGTCGCGCCGGGGGCATCGATCGCGAAGGAGACGCGGATGTCGGTGAACCCGACCGGCGCCTGGCGATCGATGCCGAGCGTGCCGCGCAGGTCAAGGTCGCCCTCGACGGTGACGGCGATGTCGTTCACCTCGAGGCCCATCGCCTCGGCCACAATCTGGCACGTGATCTGCGCACAGGCGGCCAGCGCGCCCAGCAGCAGGTCGCCGGAGCAGGCGCCGGTGCCCGCGCCTCCCACGCCGGCGTGCGCCTGCGCCTCGTACATGGCGCGACCGAGGTCGACCGAGCAGGCGATCGGCGTGTCTCCGCTGGCACCCCGCGCGGTCAGCGTGATCAGGCCGCTCTCGGGGTGCTCCCGATATGACTGCTTCAGCGGCTCCTGGACGGCGCGGAGGTCCACTGCCCTAGCCCACCAGGCTTCTGCCCTGCATGTCGGCCGGCACCGGCTGGCCCATCAGCTCCAGCACGGTCGGGGCGATGTCGAACAGGCGTGCGCCCTGCGGCGCCGCCGCCGGCATGCCCGGGCCCTCGAAGATGTAGATGCCGTACTTCGCGTGGTTGGCGTCGTCCGGCCCGGTGTCGTTCTCGCGGGTGTGGATGGCGCCGTCGCCGACGGTGCCGATCGAGCGCCAGGTGAGGTTGCCGAAGTAGCACGATCAGGTCGGGCGGGACGCCGTTGACGGTGTGGTACAGCTGCTCGGGGCGGAACACCTTCGTGCCGATCGGGTTGCCCTGCTCGTCCCCGAGCGCCTCGAGCTTCGCGATCAGCTCGTCGCGCAGCGGCTCCACCTGCGACGGCTCGACGACGCCCTCGGGCTCACGGCCGCTCACGTTCAGGAAGATCCGCGAGTAGTAGCCGCCGTCGCCCCACACCCGCGTCCGCGGCCAGTCGATCATGTCCGGCTTGACCGGCGCCGGCGACCGCACCCTCGCGCAGCGTCAGGTAGCCCTCGCGGATCAGCCACTCGTTCACGCGGATGCCCCCGACCATCGATTGGGCGCCGTGGTCGGAGAGCACCATCAGCGCGGTGTCCTCCCCCAGGCCCTCGATCAGCGAGCCGATCTCGGAGTCGAGGTAGCGGTAGTAGTCGCGGAACGCCTGCTCGTAGGCCGTGCCGGGCACGTAGTCGGGATGGCTGTGGTCGTAGTAGCGCCAGAACCCGTGGTGCAGGCGGTCGGGGCCCATCTCGACCATCATGAAGAAGTCCCAGGGGCGCGAGTCGCGCAGGTGCCGGGCCAGCTGGAAGCGGCGCTTCGTCATCTCGTTGATGTCGCGCAGGATCCGGTCCTTCTGGTCGGTGCGGAAGTTGGGCACGTCCACCATGTAGTCGCCGACGACCTGCTTGATCTCGTCGCGCAGCTCCTCCGGGTAGGTGTACTTCGAGTCGGTCGACGGCGACAGGAAGCAGCCGATCATCTCGCCGTTCACCCGGCTCGGCGGAAACGTCTGGGGGACTCCCAGCACCACCACGCGCTTGCCGGCCCGCGACAGGATGTCCCAGACGCGGTCGTCCTTGACCTTCTCGGCGGTGGCGAACGTGAGCCCATCGTAGGAGTGATCCTTGCGGTTGCGGAAGCCGTAGAAGCCGAGCGTGCCCGGATCCTTGGAGCTGGTCATGCACGACCATGCCGGCACCGTGATCGGCGGGTCGCACGATTCCAGCGGCCCGTAGACGCCGCGCTGCATCAGGCTGCTCAGCACCGGCAGCTCGTCCTTCATGTCGTCGAATAGGATCTCGGGCGCCGCGCAGTCCAGCCCGATCACCATCACGCGCCGTGGCTTGCTCATGGCCGCAGTCTAGGAAACCGGCCGGGCCGAGCGCTCCGCATGCTCGGCGATCAGCCGCCGGTAGAGCGCCTCCATCGCCGGCGCCGACTCCGCGACCCGTTCTCGCACGATTCGCAGGTTGCGCTGGGCGTAGCGTTCGCGGAGGGCGGCGTCGGCCAGCAGCCGGTCAAGCGCCGCCGCCAGCGCCTGCTCGTCGCGGGGCTGCACCATCTCCGCCCCCTCCCCCGGTCCGATCCACTCGTCGATGGACGGGCACCAGCCGCCGACCAGCGGGTTCCCGCTGGCCATCGCCTCGAGCAGCGATGACGGCGACGAGTCGGTGTTGGCGATCGACACCACGATGTCGCCCGAGGCGGCCAGCCGCGGCAGCCCGTCGGGGTCGACCCGATGCAGCCGGATCCGGTCGCCCAGCCCCGCGTCGGCCACCGCCTGCTCGACCTGGGCCCGCGTCTCGCCGCCTCGAGCCGCCAGCAGCAGGCGCGCGCGCGGACGCGCGGGCGCCAGCCGGGCGAACGCCCGCACCAGCACGTCGATGTTGGTTCGCTCCTGGAAGTTGCGCAGCGACAGCACGATCAGCGCGTCCTGCGGCCAGCCCAGCTCGGCCCGCAGCCCGTCCCGGTCGGTCTGCTCAGGGCCGAATCCGGAGAGCTGGGTGTGCCAGATGATGTGGGCGATCCGGGTCGGGTCGGCGCCGGCCGCCACTGCGGCCGCCTCGATCGCCCCCGAGTTCACGACCAGGTAGTCGGCCGACCGCCAGGTGCGAAGCGCGCGGCTGCGGCCCGGCTCCTTGAGCGCGTCCAGCAACACGTCGCGGCCCCAGGGGCTGACCACGTAGGGGTGCACCTCGGCCAAGGCGCCCCAGTACGCGTAGGGCGTGATCCCGTGGCCGTGGACGACGTCGGCGCCGACGGTCGCTGCCAGCCGGCGGATGGCCGGGCCGAACCGGAGCCGGCGCAGCCTGGGGACGCGCATCAGCGGCTCCAGCGCCAGCAGGTCGTGGACAGTGATGCCCTCCGTCTCGCGGGGATCCGCGCCGACCCGGTTGGAGACGACGTGCACGTCGTGCCCGCGGTCGGCCAGCCGCCGCGCCCAGCGCAGGGTGTGGATCGATCGCGCATCGGCGACGGCCAGTATCCGGAGCGGTCGCGGAGCCGAGGTCACGTGGCCGCCTCGGCAGGCGGTCGCCGGCGCAGGCGGCCGGCGATGATCCGCCAACCCTTGCGCACGTCACCCTTGCTGAGCGCCCCCACCGGCACCAGCATCAGCGGGAACACCGTCGCCAGCAGGAGCCGCACGATCACGGCGACCGCCCCCGTGGCCGGGATCACCCACTGCGAGAGCGCCAGCAGCAGCACCGCCATCCCCGCCACCTTCCCCACACGCAGCCACTCGTAGGGAACCGGGTAGCTGCGCTGCGAGTTTGCCCAGCCCATCCACAGCAGCAGCGCATACCCGAGCACGGTGGTGAGGCCGGCGCCGACGATGCCCCAGTGCGGGATCGCCCAGAAGTTCAGGCCCAGGTTGACGGCGGCCGCGGCGGAGGCGATCAGCGGCGTCATGCGGGTGCGGCGGCTGATGGTGACGCCGATGTTCACGATCAGATACCCGCCGTACAGCACCGTGCCCGCGGCCAGAAGTGTCACCACCGGCATCGCCCCCTGGGTGTTCTTGGGCAGGAAGTAGCCGATGTAGGGCGGCGCCGTCAGGCTGATGGCGACCAGCCCCCAGCCCATCACGACCGACCAGTAGGTCAGCACAGATGCGTACGTGCGCTTGGCCTGGTCGTCGCCCTCCTGGCCGCGAACGTCGTGGGCGAACGGCGCCCACGCGGTCTGAAACGCGCCCATCAGCACCAGCACCGGCACCGCCACGCGCGCCGCCACCGAGTAGGTGCCCAGCGCCTGATGGCCGGCCAGCCGCTGCACCTGGATGCGATCGGCCAGGTTCAGCGCCCACAGCGCGATGTTGGCCGGCATCAGCGGCAGCGAATAGGTGAGCAGGTCGCGCAGCACCGGCCGGTCGAAGCGGCGGATGCCGATCGTGTGGCGGCGGGCGACCACCACGAGCAGGTAGACCAGTGCGGTGCCGGTGAAGTTGCCGACCAGCAGGCCGAGGGCGCCCTGATCGAAGACGACCACCAGCAGCAGCGTCAGGATCGTGGTCAGCAGGATGTTCAGGAGCGTGAAGCGCACCCACGACTTGGCCCGCCGCTCGATCCGGTAGACCCGCGCCATCACGTCGTAGTTCATGCTGATCCAGAGACCGAACAGGCCTGCCAGCACGATGTCCGTGTCCACCTGCAGCACGTGGCCGATGAAGCCGCGGAAGACCCAGCCGACCAGCACGCCCAGCGTGGCGGCCGTCATCACGAATACGAAGATCGTGTGGATGATGGGCGCCCAGTCGGTCTCGCCCTCGCCCAGGGTGAACCGCGACATGGTGGTGACGATCCCCATCCGCAGCAGGATCGAGGCCAGCAGCACGGCCGACAGCATCAGGTCGACGGTGCCGTAGGCCTTGGCACCAGCCGCGTGCAGGTAGATCGGGACCAGGAAGAACCCGGCGAAGCGCCCGATCACGCCGCTCATGCCGTAGATCAGGGACTGCCCGGCCAGCGACCGCATGCGGCGGCCCTCGGCGAGCATGCCCTGCTGGCCGGGGGTGCTCACGCGGCGCCTTCGTCCAGCAGCCGGGCCACCAGCGGGTCGGATGCGGGCCGCTCGGCGGGCGGGCGCATCGCGTAGCCGAAGCGTGCTGCCTCGGGTCGGCAGCGGCGCTCGGCCAGGTCCAGGTACGCGCGCCTTGCCAGGGAGCGGCGGCGGGCGTCCCAGTTGTCGAAGTAGCGTTGGTTGCTGCCGCCGCGAGGGGTGCGGTCACCGGCGAAGTTGTCGCGGTTGATCCCCTCGGCGACCGAGCGGCCGGGCGCGTGGTCGTCGAGGCCGGCGAACTGGAACACCCGCGCCAGTTCCCGGTCGGGATCGGCCACCAGATGCTCGTAGCGGACGATCATGGCGCGCTGCAGCGAGGGCAGGTCGCCGCGCAGAGTGCGGTGCGCCGCCGTCCAGTGGGCGAGCAGCGCGTGCGGCCGGGTGGCGCTCCACTTCTGGGTGGCGGCCGCAACGGCGATCGGGTGGCGAACGACCAGCACGAACGACGCGTCGGGGAACATGGCCTGCAGGAACCGTGTCATCAGCAGGTTGGGCGGGGACTTCTCGAGCAGCACCCGCCGGCTCTCGTCCCAGTGAGGGCGCCAGCTCTCCCACAGCGCCCGCCGGTTCTGATCAGTGACCAGAGGGGAGCGCTCGGTGAGATGCGCCTCGGGCAGCAGCGCGAACCGTCCGGCCTGGTGGCCCTGTGAGACGACCGGGTAGACGTCCTGCAGGTGCTGGCCCTCGTCGGCCGGTACGCCGGTGGCGTCGAAGCCGCTGACCTGCGGATGCTCGGCCAGCAGCCGCGCGAGCATGGTCGTGCCACTGCGGTGCAGGCCGCCCAGGAACACCATCCGGTGGGCGGTCACGGTCTCGGGTCGCCGGGGACGTCGGTGCGGGTCTCCAAGGCGCTGGAAATGCTAACGGAGGTAGCCGCGCTGCGCGCCGACCGCGGTCGGGCAGAATACCGTGCGCAGATGGCCGCCGGACCACACACGACCGCACCACCACCGCCCGCGCAGGAGCGCGCACGGGGCGCCGGCGAGCGCGCGCACATGCGATTTCGCACCATCACGCGAAATGCGCGGGCGCTGCCCGACTTCCTGCTTATCGGTGGTCAGCGGTGCGGGTCGACGTCGCTGTACACGACCCTCTGCGGGCATCCGCAGGTGCTGGCCGGCGCGCATAAGGAGCCGCACTTCTTCGACAACAACCACCTCCGCGGCGAGGACTTCTACCGCCGGCTGTTCCCGCTGCGGGCGCACCTACGGGCGCGCCGCGCGATCACCGGCGAGGCGACCACCCACTACCTTTCGCACCCCGCGGTGCCTGAGCGGGTGGCCGCCATGCTACCGGACGTGCGCCTGATCGCGATCCTGCGCGACCCGGTGGAGCGCGCCTACTCGCACTACCAGCTTGCGCACCGCAACGGCCGGGAGCCGCTCAGCTTCGAGCAGGCGCTCTCGGCCGAACCGGAGCGGCTGGCCGGCGAGCAGGCGCGGCTGCTGAGCGATCCCGACTACCGCGGCGAAGCGTACGGGGTGCAGTCCTACCGCGCCCGCGGCCTCTACCTGGAGCAGCTGGAGCGCTGGTGGGCGATGTTCCCAGCGGAGCGGCTGCTGGTGCTGCGAAGCGAGGACATGTTCGAGCGACCGGCGGAGGTGTACGCGCAGGCAGTGGCGTTCCTGGGCCTGCGGCCGGACACCGCGCGCACGGCATTTGCGGCGCGAAACCGGGTCGTCTACGGCTCCATGCTGCCGGAGACGCGGGCGGAGCTGGCCGCGTTCTACGCGGAGCCGAACAGCAGGCTGGAGCAGCGGCTGGGCCGCAGCATGGGCTGGCAGGGGGCCTGACGGTGGGACTGGCCCCGGCGCTGCGGGAGCGGCTGGCACGGCTTGCGGACGCCTCCGACAAGGCGCCGGCGCTGGTGTTCGAGTGCTCGTACGTGAACGGGCTGTCGGCGATCCGGAGTCTGGCGCGGATCGGGGCGCCGGTGGTGGCGCTCGACCACAGGCGCGACGGCCTGGGGATGCGCTCGCGACTGGCGCTGGGCGTCGTCGGCCCGCCGCCGGGCGAGCGGGCGCGGTTCGCGGAGCACCTCTCCCAGGTGTGCGATGCGCTGGGGCGCGAGGCGGTGGCCTTTCCCACGCACGACGACTACCTGGTGGCGGTGAACGACGCGGCGCCGGCGGCGCTGCGGCTGCCGTTCGGCCCGCGCGAGCTGATCGACCGGGTGCAGGCGAAGCGCTTCCAGTACGAGGCGGCCGAGCGGGCCGGTGTGCGCCTGCCCGAGACGTTCCACCCGGCGTCGGTCGAGGAGGCGCAGGAGGCGGCGGCCGTGATCCCCTACCCGGCGGTGATGAAGCCGTCGCTGGGCAGCGGATTCAAGGCGCGCTACGGCAAGCCGCTGATCGAGGCTGCGGACGCCGCGGAGCTGGTGGCCGCCTACCGGCTGGGAGAGCCGTTCCAGGTGATGTTCCAGGAGCTGATACCGGGCGGGGACGACTCGCTGTGGACGGTGGGCAGCTATCTGGACGGCGAGGGGCGAGCGCTGGGCGTGTTCTGCGGCAGGAAGCTGCTGCAGGCGCCGGCCGGGGTCGGCACCTGCCGCGTGGGCGAAGTGTTATGGGACGCGGACGCAGTTGCAGGGGCGCTGCGGCTGCTGCGGGAGCTGGGATTCCACGGCATCTCGCAGGTCGAGTACAAGCGCGATCCCCGGGACGGGTCGCTGCGGCTGATGGAGGTGAACGCCCGGCTCTGGCAGTGGCACTCGCTGGCGTCTGACTGCGGTGTCGACCTGGTGGAGATCGCCTACCGGGACGTGCTCGGGCTGCCCGTGCGGGAGGCGACCAGCGAGCGAGCCGGGCAGCGGCGCTGGGTGGCGCTGGTGCGGCATCTGCGGGAGAGCCGGCGCGACCGGCTGGGGCTGCGGAAGACGCTGGCGCCGCTGCGACCGCCGTTCTCGGAGCCGGTGCTGTCGCTGCGCGATCCCATGCCCGGCGTGCACCAGGTGTACGGTGCACTGCGCGGCGGCGGCCGGTGAACGCGCGGGCGGCGTGGGTGGTCGAGACGCTGGCGTCGGCCTGCGCCCCGCCGAAGGAGAGCGCCGCGGAGATCGCGTATCCCTCGTCGGCGCTGCCCGGCTCGGAGGCGGCGTGGGAGTACTTCGACCGCGGCGAGGCGGCGCCGCCGGTGCTGCAGGAGGGTGGCCTGCTGGACTTCGGGGACGGGGTCAAGGACGTGGTGGCGAGCGCGTTCTGGCACCTGTCTCGCTGGGAGGAGCGGGCGGGGTCGCCGCGGGACAGGCACGGACGGTTCACGGCGGCCAACGCGCTGGCCGACCCGGAGCAGCCGGCGGTGGACGCGCTGCTGGGACGGTTCCGGGAGGCGACCGGGCTCGAGCGGCGTCATGGATTCAGGGTGGTGTTGACGCACGACATCGACACGCCGCGGCGGTGGACGAGCAAGCGCAGCGTGATCGCGGCCGGCGGGCGCATGCGGGCAGCAGCGCTCGACCGCAACCGCGGCGAGCTGATGGCTGAGGCGCGGGGGCTGGCATGGCTGCCGATCGACCTGGCGCGCGAGCGCGACCCGAACTGGGCGTTTCAGCGGATGCGCGAGATCGAGGAGGCGCGCGGCGGGCGATCAACGCACTTCCTGATGGCGGGACACCACCACCCGGCCGACGGCGACGCGGCCGCGTACGACGAGGTGCGCGCCCGGATGGTCGACCGGATCACGGCCAACGGCGACGAGGTGGGGCTGCACCCCAGCTACACGACCAGCGACCACCCCGAGCGGCTGCGCGGCGAGCAGGAGCGGCTGGCGGCGCTGGTGCCGGCGCCGCTTCGCAGCGCCCGCTTCCACTTCCTGCGACACGACCCGCACCGCTCGCTGGCCGAGCTGGACGCGCTCGGCTTCGCGCTCGACTCGAGCCAGGGCTACGCCGACCGGCCCGGGCTGCGGGCCGGCTTCTCGTTTCCCTACCACCCCTACGACCTGGCCTCCGAGCGGCCGCTGGGCCTGGTCGAGCTGCCGCTGGCGGTGATGGACGCGACGCTCTCCGACCAGCGCTACCTGGGGTTGGACGCCGAAGCCGGCTATCTGCGGTCGATCGCGGTGCTCGAACGCGTCGCCGAGGCGGGAGGCACGGTCGCCATCCTCTGGCACAACGACCGGTTTGCGGGCCCCTATGCCCGCGGCTGGGATCGCTGCTACGAGCGCCTGCTGGACTGGGTCGTCGCCCGCGGCGGCGATCTCTGCGCCTGCGAGGACGTGCTGGGCAGCCCGTCATGCGACTGAAACGCCGCGGTCGGCGCAACAGCCGCGCCTGGCACCGGTGTTGCCAACGGCGGGGTCACGGGCCCGTCACGCGGCTCACACCGGGGCGTCGCGCGCTTCGCCGGGAACTCGGGCACGGGCGGCGCGCAGACCCTCGATGCGCGGCGCAACGCCGGCGCCTGGCACCGGTGTTGCCAACGCGGGGGTTACGAACGTCGCACGGATGTGACGGGGCGCCTGCGACGGTCGTGACGTGACGAGTGCAGCGGCCTCCGCCCAGGCGTCACGCGCACCGCGCGATACGGTCAGGCAGCATGGCTGTAGCGCACGCGGCGCTGGGGCCGCTCGACCACGGCGATCAGCGCCTCCACCGCGGCGGGCATGAACTGCGATCCGGAGCATCGACGGAGCTCCTCGACCGCGCCCTCGACCGACATCGCCTTGCGGTACACCCGATCCTCGGTCATCGCGTGGTACGCGTCGCAGACGGCGATCACGTAGGCCCCGCGCGGTACCTCGTTGCCCTGCAGCCCGTCCGGATAGCCGCGGCCGTCCCAGCGCTCGTGCGACGAGCGAACCAGGGCGACGACCTCCTCCATGCCGGGGATGCCGGAGATGATGTCCGCGCCGATCACCGTGTGGCGCTTCATCACCGTGAACTCGTCGTCGGTCAGCGGCCCCGGCTTGTTCAGGATCGACTCCGGGATCCCGATCTTTCCGACGTCGTGCAGCAGCGCGCCCATTCGGGTCGCCCGCAACTCCCGTCCCGAAAGGCCCAACTCCTCGCCCACGGCCACCGCGAACTCAGCGATCGCCTGTGCGTGGTTTCCGGTGTAGGCGTCCTTCGCCTCCAGCGCCGCCGCCAGCGCACCGACGGTGGCCAGGTGCTGCTCGTCCAGCCGCTCGGCCAGCGTGGCCGTGCCCAGCACGATGCCGGCGTGATCCGACAGCAGCCGGCAGAACTCGATGTCGTCCGGAGTGAACGTCCGGGCCCGCGAGTCGAACAGCTCGATCAGCCCGACCGGCTTTCCGTTCATCACGAGCGGCGTCATCATGCTGGCCTTGAATCCCATCTCGGCCAGGAACGCCAGCTCGGCCGGATCGCCGCCGCTGTCGACTGACGTGGTCGACGACTTCAGCGACGTCAGCACCTCGAGGGTGGCGGGGTAGTCCGACAGCGAGTAGTCCTCCGCAACCAGGTTCAGCGTGGCCGGCGGGATCACGTGCGCCGCCCAGTCGGTGACCGCCTGCGTCTCCGGATCGTACGACGAGATCAGGCAGGCCGACGCGTCGAACAGCAGCGTCAACTCGCGCGCGAACATTGACATCGCCTCAGGGATGTCGGCAGCAGATGAGAGCGCACGGGTCGACTCGATCACGGCGATGAGATCGTCGAATCGGCGCGAGCTGTCGGAGCGCGGGCGCATTCTTCTGGAAATATCGACTTCGGGGGGTGTGCGGCATACCCCCCGATCGGGTGACTACCTGGCGCGGCCGTGCGGTTTGCGACGCCTTCTGCGCGGGGCTGGGCCCGCTGTCCGCGCGGCCGGCTCGGGCCCGTCTGCGGAGACCGCCGCTCCCACCGGCACCGGCTCCGGCGCCAGCTTCGCGGCCGCCACCCGCGCGTCGCTGCGCCGGCCCTTGAACTGCTCCTCGCGCTCGAGCAGGATCGCCAGCAGCGGCGAGGCGATGAAGATCGATGAATAGGCGCCGGATGCGATGCCGACCATCAGTGCGAACGCAAAGTCGGTCAGCGACCCGGTGCCGAAGATGAACAGCAGCGTGACCGGGATCAGCGTCACCGCGGAGGTGTTCAGCGACCGCGTGATCGTCTCGGCCAGCGACTCGTTGACGACCTGGCTGGCAGTCATCCGCCGCAGGATCGGAATGTTCTCACGCACCCTGTCGAAGACGATCACCGTGTCGTAGAGCGAGTAGCCGAGGACCGTCAGCACCGCCGCCACCGTGTCGGCCGTGACCTCGCGCTGCGACAGCGAGTAGATGCCAAGCGTGATCAGGATATCGTGCCCGAGCGCCACCATCATCGGCACCGAGTAGCGCCACTCGAAGCGGAAGGACACGTACAGGAAGATGATCAGCAGCGAGAACCCGATCGCCAGGTAGGCTTGGTCGAGCACCGATTGGCCGAACGACGAGCTCACGTTCTTGCTGTCGATGGTGTTGGGCGCGATGTGGTACGTCGACTGGATCGACCGCAGCAGCGCGTTCTGCTGCGGGCCCGGTAGCGCGTGTGACTTGACCTGGAACTGCGTGTAGTCACCGTTCTGGGACTTGCCGACACCCTGCACCACCGGATCCGAGATGCCGGCCTGGGTGAACGTATTCGTGACCGCGCTGGTGCTGGTCGCCGTCGGCACGGTGAAGTTGAACTGGCTGCCGCCGGTGAAGTCGATGCCCCTGTTCAGCCCCTGCACGCCCAGGCTGATCGCGCACACCACCAGGAACACCCCGGAGATCGCGAACCAGACCTTGGTGCGGCCGATGAAGTCGTACTTCTTCCAGCGATCGCCGGAGCCCACTTGGCCCAGCACGCGCGGGCTGGACATGAACGAGAAGCCGGCCAGCAGGCTCAGCATCGCCCGGGTCGCGACCACCGCCGTGAAGATCGACACGAGCACGCCCAGGGCGAGCATCACGGCGAAGCCCTTGACGCTCGAGGTGGCCACCAGGATCAGCACCGCGGCCGTGATCAGCGTCACCACGTTGGCGTCGATGATCGTATGGAAGCCACGCCGGTAGCCGGTCGCGATCGAGGTGCGGATGCTCTTGCCGGACCGCACCTCTTCCTTGATGCGTTCGAAGATGACGATGTTTGCATCGGCGGCAACACCGATTGTGAGGATCGTGCCGGCGATGCCGGGCAGGGTCATCGTGATCGGCCACAGCAGCACGATCCCCGCCAGCAGCACGCCGTAGATGATCAGCGCGATGTCGGCGATCACGCCCAGGAAGCCGTACAGGACGATCAGGAAGATCATCACGAACAGCAGGCCGGCCGCGCCCGCGATCAGGCCGTTGCGCAGCGAGTCCTTGCCGAGCGTGGCCGAGACGTTGTTGAAGGACGTGGCCGTGAACTTGATCGGCAACGACCCGGACTGCACCTCGAGCGCGATCCGGTCGGCGTCGCTCTTGGTCAGGCCGCTGATCACGCTGCTGCCGCTGAAGGTGGCGTTGATGCCATTCGGGTTCTCGTCGGGATCGACCACCGGCGTCGCCACCAGCTGGCCATCCACCACGATCGCGTTGGGCAGGCCGTTGGGCGGGTTGTTCTTGCCGTCGGCCATGCCGGCGGCCCGCGCCTGCTGGGCCAGCGACCGCGAGATGTTCGTGAACTCGGCGCCGCCGCCGTTCTTGTAGCTCAGCGTCACGATCGGCTGGCCGGTGTTGGGATCGGTGTCCGACGACGCCGAGACCTGGTCGCCGGTGATCACGTTCGGGTTGCCCTTCTCGTTCTGGTTCAGGTTGAACAGGTAGTAGAAGGTGCCGGTGCTGGCCGAGACACCGGGGCAGCCGGTCGACGCGTCGCATGACACCACCTCGGTGCCTTTGGGGATCCCCAGGAACTGTGCCCCGGGCGGCTTCACCGGGTTCTGCGGGTTGTAGTCCTCGAGCACCTGGGTCTGCTGCGGCTCGACCTTGCCCAGCTGCTTGTGGTTCGCGTCGAACAGCGCCCACGAGCCGACGCCGTCAGACTTGGCCTGGGCCTTGACGGCGGGCTTGGTCAGCAGGCTGTACAGCGAGTCGGCCGGCAGCGCCGTGTACGCCTGGGTGCCCTTGGACACGTCGTTCAGGTACTTGAACATGTCGAAGCTCTGCAGCTGGCCGCTCGAGACGAGCAGCGAGGCGACCGCCGCGGGGTCGCGCACGCCGGGGATGGCGATCGTGATCTGGTCGGGGTTCGTCGAGCTGCGGATCTCCGGGTTGAGCGTGCCGTTCGGGTCGATGCGCTTGGAAAGGATCGTGACCGAGGTGTTCAGATCCTGCTGGCTGACGGTCTGGCCCGGCAGCGGGCGCGCGTCGAGCACGACCTCGAGCCCGCCGCGCAGGTCGAGGCCGAGGCGGAAGCTCCGCTGTGTCATGAGAACCCCGCAGCCGATCATCAGCGCCACGACGACGCCCAGGATCAGCCAGTTCCTACGCTTCTCGGACACGCGATCAGTTTAGTTGATGGCCCCAGCCCCATCCGCCGCCAGCTCCTCCCGGAAGCGTGCGAAACGGCCCTGCACGATCGCGCGGCGGGTGGCGGCCACCAGCGCGATCACCTGGTGCAGGTTGTGCACGGTGAGCAGCCGCAGGCCGGTGATCTCGTCCTGCGTGATCAGGTGGCGGATGTAGGCTCGGGAGAAGTCGCGGCAGGCCGGACACCCACATCCCGCGACCAGTGGCGCGCCGTCGCGGGCGAACCGCGCATTGCGCAGATTCAGCCTCCCGCCTGGAACCAGCGCGCTTCCGGTGCGCCCGAGCCGGGTCGGAAGCACGCAGTCGAACATGTCCACGCCGCGCTCGATCACACCCAGCAGGCCGTCCGGATCGCCGATGCCCATGAAGTATCGCGGCCGGTCCGCCGGCAGCATCTCGGTGGTCGCCGCGACCGTGTCCAGCATCAGCCCGCGCTCCTCTCCCACCGACAGCCCGCCGATCGCATAGCCGTCAAATCCGATCCCAACGATGTCGGCCGCGCTGCGCTCCCGCATCGCCAGGTCGGTGGCGCCCTGCACGATGCCGAACACCATCTGCCCGGGCGCGCGCTCCGCCGCGCGGCTGCGCTGCGCCCACAGCGACGTGCGCCTGACCGCCTCGGCGAGCTGCTCGGGCGTGACGTCGGCGCGCGTGCACTCGTCGAACGCCATCGCGATATCCGATCCCAGCTGCTGCTGCACCTCCATCGCCAGCTCCGGCGTGAAGCGCGCCCGCGACCCGTCGTAGACCGATTGGAACGTGACCCCGTCGTCGTCGACGCGGTCGGCCGTGTGGCGCAGCGAGAACACCTGGAAGCCGCCCGAGTCGGTCAGGATCGGGCCGTCCCAGGCCATGAACCGGTGCAGGCCGCCCAGGTCGGCGATCACGTCGGCGCCTGGCCGGAAGTGCAGGTGGTACGTGTTTCCGAGCACGATCTGCGCCCCCAGGTCGCGCAGCTCGGAGGGCAGCAGCGCCTTCACGCTGCCTTTGGTGCCGACGGGCATGAAGACGGGCGTCTCCACCACGCCGTGCGCCGTCTCCAGGATTCCCGCGCGGGCGCCGCCGTCGCGTGCAACCAGCTCGAAGTCGCCGATGCTCACAGGATCAGGCTCGCATCGCCGAAGCTGTAGAAGCGGTAGCGCTCGGACACGGCGGTACGGTACAGGGCGCGCGTCTGCTCGACCCCCGCGAACGCCATCACCATCGCCAGTAGGGTCGAGCGCGGCAGGTGGAAGTTCGTGATCATCGCCCCAGTGGCACGGAACCGGTATCCGGGTGTGATCAGGAGCCGGGTGCGGCCCTCGAGGTCGGCCCCATGCTCGCCGAACACCGTCTCCAACACGCGCACGCTGGTGGTTCCCACGGCCACGATCCGGCGTCCCTCGGATCGCGCCCGCTCGACGGCGGCGGCGGTCTGCTCCGGCACCCGGTAGCGCTCGGAGTGGACCGGATGGTCCTCGACGACCTCCTCGGCCAGCGGCCGGAAGGTGTCCAGGCCGACGTCCAGCGTGACCGACGCCACCTCGTGGTCGCGCCGGATCTCGTCCCACATGCGCTTGCTGAAGTGCAGGCCCGCGGTGGGCGCGGCGGCCGACCCGGGGTGCTGCGCGTACACGGTCTGGTAGTCGGCCGGGTCGCCCAGCGGCTCGGTGATGTAGGGCGGCAGCGGCATCTCGCCCGAGGCGGCGAGCGCCTGCTCGAGCGTGCCGGGCGCCGATACATGCACCCGCACGCGCCCCTCCCCCAGCCGCTCGACGATCGTGACGCGCATGTCGCCCGCCTCCAGCACCTCGTCCTCTCGCAGCCGCCGGTAGGGCCGCACCAGCGCCTCCCAGGAGCCGTCGCCGGCCGGCTCGAGCAGCAGCACCTCGGCCGCGCCGCCCGTGGCCCGCCGCGCACGGACGCGCACCGGCAGCACCCGCGTGTCGTTTACGACCAGCAGGTCGCCGGGCGACAGCTCGCGGGAGAGATCCCGGAACAGCCGGTGGCGGATCGCGCCGCCGGCGCGGTCGTAGACGAGCAGTCGCGCGCTGTCACGCGGCTCGGCCGCGTGCTGTGCGATCAGCTCAGGAGGCAGCTCGTAGGCGAGATCGGTGGCGCGCATGGCATCTGGAAGCGTTTCCCGTCCACGGTCAGGACGCCGCCCGTGACGAACCATCGCGAGCCGTGCTTGACCTCCGTGATCTTGACGCGGCCGCTGCGCCAGTTTCCGTGCACGTCGAAGCTGAGGTTGGCCCGGCCCGAGTTCCCGTTCTCGCTGATCGGCCCGGTCACCGCCAGCCCGAAGCCGAGCACGGCGCCCAGCTGCATGCGGGTCAGCGCGCTGCCGTGGCCTGAGCGGACGTAGTCGGCGGCCTTCTGGTAGGCCGGACCCTTCGAGACGTTCTCGACGACGGTCAGCGTGACGACGCCGGCCGCGACCAGCACGCCCACGGCGGCGGTGATCAGGATCGCCCACTGGCGATGGCGGCGGAGCATGTGCACGGCTGCCCAGTCTGCCATGCGGCGGCGGGCGGGCGCCGAGACACCGGCCGACTCAGACACAGGCGAACCGATCGGTGGCGGCGAGCAGCCGGTCCCGCATGGCCGTCCCGCCGGCGGCGTGGCCACCTTCGCCGACGACCTCCAGCGTGGCGTCGGGCAGCGCCAGGTGCAGGTCCCACGCCGAGGCCAGCGGCGCCTGCAGGTCGAAGCGGCCGTGGATGAGCGCCGCCGGCACCCCGGCCAGACGGCCGGCGTCACGGAGCAGGCTGCCGTCCTCGATCCAGAGATCGTGGTGGACGTAGTGTGTGACAAGGCGTGCGAAGCCAAGGGCGAACGCCGGATCGCGGAAGCGCTCGGCGATGCCGTTGGCTGGGGGCCAGTCCGGGGTCACCGACTCCCACGCGCACCAGTCCTCCGCCGCCTTGCGGTGCACCGCCGGGTCGGGGTCGTGCAGCAGGCGCCGGTACCCGGCGACCGGGTCGTCGTCTCCCGCGGCGGCCGCGAACCGGTACCACTGCTCGGGGAACATCACGCCCACGCCGCCGCGGAACAGCCAGTCGGCCTCGCTGCGGCGCCCGGTGGTGATGCCCCACAGCACCAGCTCGCTGACCCGGCCCGGATACCGCTCGGCGTAGGCGAGCGCCAGCTCACACCCGAACGACCCGCCCCACACCAGCCAGCGGTCGATCTCGAGCAGCTCGCGCAGCGCCTCGATGTCGTCGATCAGGTGCGGCGTGGTGTTGGCCTCGAGCGCCGCCAGATCCGTGCCGGCGGTGGGCGTGCTGCGCCCGCAGCCGCGCTGGTCGAGCAGCACGACGCGGTAGCACTCGGGATCGAACATCTCGCGGTGCCACGGCTTGCAGCCCGAGCCGGGGCCGCCGTGCAGCACCAAGGCGGGCTTACCCGCCGGGTTTCCGCACACTTCCCAGTAGACGTCGTGGCCGTCGCCGGCAGCGAGCATCCCATGCTGCTGCGGCTCGATCGCCGCGTAGCGCTCACGCATCCAAGGACGGTAGCTAGAACAGCCGCGGATCGCGGTCGGGCACGGTCAGCCCGAGGTGCCTGTACGCGGCGTTCGTGACCACACGGCCGCGCGGTGTCCGCTGCAGCAGCCCCATCTGCAGCAGGTAGGGCTCGTAGACGTCCTCGAGCGTGTCCGGCTCCTCGCCGATGGCGACGGCCAGCGTCGACAGGCCAACCGGGCCGCCCGAGAACGTCTCGGCCACGCGCCGCAGGATCTCCCGGTCGATCCGCTCCAGCCCGAGGTCGTCCACCTCGAACAGCTCAAGTGCCTCGGATGCGATCTCGTGGCTGATCACGCCGTCGTGCCGCACCTGGGCGAAGTCGCGGACGCGGCGCAGGATCCGGTTGGCCACCCGCGGGGTGCCGCGCGACCGGCGGGCGATCTCATTGCAGCCGCCCTCATCGATCTCGACGGCCAGGATGCCCGCAGAGCGGCCAACGATCTGCTCGATCTCCTCGGGCCGGTAGTGCTCAAGCCGGTGCGTGATGCCGAAGCGGTCGCGCAGCGGCGTCGTCAGCAGGCCGGTGCGCGTGGTCGCGCCCACCAGCGTGAACGGCGCCAGATCGAGGCGGATCGAGTGCGCGCCGGGGCCCTGGCCGATCACGATGTCGATGCAGCCGTCCTCCATGGCCGGATACAGCAGCTCCTCGATCGAGCGGTTCAGGCGGTGGATCTCGTCGATGAACAGCACGTCGTTGGGCTCGAGGGCGGTCATGATCGCGGCCATGTCGGCCTTGCGGTCGATGGCCGGCCCCGACATGATCCGCAGCGCCGAGCTCATCTCGGTCGCGATGATTCCGGCCAGCGACGTCTTGCCGAGGCCGGGTGGGCCCGCCAAGAGGACGTGCTCGCAGGGCTCGTTGCGGGCCCGCGCCGCCTCCAGGAAGATCGAGAGCTGCTCCTTGACCGCCTCCTGGCCGACGAACTCCGACAGCCGCCGCGGCCGCAGCGTCTGGTCGAGCTCCTCCTCGCCGGGCGCCAGCAGCGGATCGGGGATGCGGTCGGCAGGCGCGCTCATGCGCTCGCCCCCGCGGCCAGCGCCTGGCGGATCCGCTCGCCCACCGGCAGGTCGGCATCGATGCTGCGCAAGGCCGCCTCGGCCTCCGCCACGGTCATGCCGAGGCCGATCAGACCGTCGCGGGCAGCGGTGTGATCGTCGGCCAACGGCACGTCGCCGGCATCCTGCACCTGCGCCGCCGGCAGCGATCCGACCTTGTCCTTGAGGTCGATCACGACCCGCTCGGCGGTCTTGCGGCCAACGCCGGCGATGCTCGTGAACAGCGCGTGGTCGGACGTGACGATGGCGCGGCGGATCTGGTCGGGCGCGTACCCCGACACGATCGCCAGCGCCGCCTTCGGCCCCACGCCGGACACGCCCAGCAGCAGCTCGAACAGGTCACGCTCGGCGGTGCTGGCGAACCCGAACAGGATCAGCGCGTCCTCGCGTACGTGCAGGTGCGTGACCAGGGTCACCTCCTCGCCGTCCGGCACCGCCATCCGGATCGCGGCGCTGGTCGCCGCCAGCAGGTAGCCGACGCCGCCCACGTCGATAACGATCTGGCCGGAGCCGCGCTCCAGTACCTTCCCGCGCAGCGTCGCGATCATCGCGCCGCCGCCTGGGCCAGTCGCCGCCCTCGGTTGCGCATCGCGTGGCAGATCGCCACCGCCAGCGCGTCGGTGGCGTGGTCGCTGGCAGCGGCCAGGTCGGCCGAGAGCATCGCGCCCACCATCCGCTGCACCTGCAGCTTATCGGCGCGGCCGTAGCCGCAGACCGCCGCCTTCACCTCGGCCGGCGGATACGCGGCCGCGTCCAGCCCGGCCTGGCCGCAGGCGGCCAGCACGGCACCCCGCGCCTGGCCTACCGACAGCACCGCGCGTGGGTTCACCCCCACGAACAGATCCTCCATGGCAACCGCCTCGGGCGCGTGCTGGGAGATCAGCGCCGCCACCCGGCTGTGGATCTCACCCATCCGCCGGGACGGCTGCGCGCGGGCCGGTGTCGAGATCAGGCCGTGATCGATGGCGCGCAGCATCGAGCCCTCCGCCGAGATCACGCCGAAGCCGGTCGAGGCCGTACCGGGGTCGATGCCGAGCACGATCATCTGGCCGCAGTCTACCGGCGTGGGCGGACGCGACCGAACGGGTGTTCCCGCTGCCAAGCCCCTCCGAATCGTGGCCCGGTACAGTCCATCGCATGGAGATCAGTCGCCCGGCCACGCGGTGGTGGCTGCCGCCCGTGCTGCGGCTGGCGGCGGCCTTCTCGGCCGTGGCGGTCGCGGGTCTGGTGATCTGGCAGGTGCTGAAGTACGTCGATCTGCCGAGCGCCAACTCGTTGCTGCACGACTACGGGTACCTGGGAGTGGCGATCGGCGCGTTCGGCGACAGCTTCGGCCTGCCCTCCTCGGGCGAGATCGTGCTGCTGGCCGCCGCCGCTGCCGCAGCCGCCTCCAACGAGTTCAGCCTGCCGCTCGTGGTGCTGGTGGCGTGGGCGTTCGCGCTGGCCGGTGACCTCTGCGCGTACGGCATCGGGCGCGCCGCCGGCCCCGGCGTGCTGCGCCGCTTCGGGGTGCACGAGGACAGCTCCGTGCACGTCTTCATGGCACGCTACGGCGCCGGCGCCGTGGCCGCAGGCAGGCTGATCGCGGGTATTCGCACCAAGCTGGCGATCGTCTCCGGCAGCACCCGCATGCCGTTCCACCGCTACCTGTTTGCGGATGCCCTGGGCGCCGCCGTGTGGGCGATCCTGATCGGCGTGCTCGGCTACCTGTTCTCGAGCTCCGTATCCACGCTGATCGACCGCTTCGGCTCCGCCAGCCAGGTGGTCGGCCTGATCGCGATCGTCGCCGTCGCGGCACTGGTGCTCTACCTGTGCGTGCGCTACGTGCTGCGGTTCCGCGCGGCGGCTGCCTAGCCGGCCACCGCCTCGAGCACCGCATCGGGGATGTCGAAGTTGGCGTACACGTCCTGCACGTCGTCGTTGTCCTCGAGCGCGTCGATCAGGCGCAGCAGCTTGCGGGCAGCGTCCTCGTCCAGCGCAACGGTGTTCTTGGGCACCAGGGTCAGCTCGGCCGAGCTGATCGGCATGCCGGACGCCTCGAGCGCGTCCCGCACCACCGCCAGGTCACCGGCGTCGGTGATTATCTGCCAGACATCGCCGTCCAGCTGCGCGTCCTCCGCACCTGCATCGGCCGCCTGCAGCACCATCTCGTCCTCGTCCAGCTGGTCGGACGACACCAGCACCACGCCCTTGCGCTCGAACTGCCACGCCACCGAGCCGGGCGTGCCCAGGCTGGCATTGTGCTTGCTGAAGATCGCGCGCACGTCGGCGGCGGTGCGGTTGCGGTTGTCGGTCAGCGCCTCGACGATGATGGCGACGCCCTCAGGCCCGTAGCCCTCGTACGTGGTCGCGTCGTACGCGTCGGTGCCCTCGCCGCTGCCGGCGCCGCGCTGCACGGCTCGCTCGATGTTGTCCTTCGGCATCGAGTACGACCTTGCCTTGGCGATCGCGGCCGCCAGCGACGCGTTCGCGGCTGGGTCGGGGCCGCCCTCCTTGGCAGCCACGATGATCGCCCGCGACAGCTTCGTGAAGAGCTTGCCGCGCTTCTTGTCCTCGGCGCCCTTCTTGTGCTTGATGGTCGACCATTTCGAGTGGCCGCTCATGCCGCCACCGCCCCGCGCGCCCGCTCCACCATCTCGGCGAAGCGCCGGTGCAGCCGCCGGTCGCCGGTCAGTTCGGGGTGGAAGGCCGTCACCAGCACCGACCCCTGCTGCGCCGCCACCGCGTGGCCGCCATGCTCTGCGAGCACCTGCACGCCGTCGCCGGCCGACTCGATCCAGGGCGCCCGGATGAAGACGCCGGTGAGCGGCTCGGGATCGCCTGCCAGCGTCAGCGCGGCCTCGAAGCTGGCCACCTGCCGGCCGAAGGCGTTTCGCCGCACGACGATGTCGATCAGTCCCAGATAGCGCTGGTCGGGCAGCCCGTCGACGGCGTCGCGAGCCGCCAGGATCATGCCGGCGCAGGTGCCGAACATAGGGCGCGCCCGCCGCGTGCAGCTCGCGGATCGGCGCCTCCAGCCCGTAGGCGACCATCAGCTTGGACATGGTCGTCGACTCGCCGCCCGGGATCACCAGGCCCTCCAGCCCGGCCAGCTCGCCCGCCTGACGCACCTCGACCGCCTCCACGCCGACGTCGGCCAGCGCCCGGCGGTGCTCGCGGAATGCGCCCTGCAGGGCGAGGACTCCGACCTTACCAGCCACGCGTCTGCAGCAGACCGTCCTCGCCCAGCTCCGACATCTCGATCCCGACCATGGGCTCGCCCAGGCCGGTCGACACCTCGGCCAGCACGGCCGCGTCGTTGAAGTGGGTGGTGGCCTTGACGATGGCGGACGCCCGCTGGGCGGGATCGCCGCTCTTGAAGATGCCGGAGCCGACGAACACGCCGTCGGCGCCCAGCTGCATCATCATGGCCGCGTCGGCCGGGGTGGCGAGGCCGCCCGCGGTGAACGTGACCACCGGCAGCCGGCCGTTCTCGGCCACGTTGCGGATCAGGTCGTAGGGAGCGCGGTGCTCCTTGGCGGCCGAGTACAGCTCGTTCTCGTCCATCGACTGCAGGCGGCGGATGTCGCCCAGGATCGACCGCATGTGGCGGGTGGCCTCGACCACGTTGCCGGTGCCGGCCTCGCCTTTGCTGCGGATCATGGCCGCGCCCTCGGCGATCCGGCGCAGCGCCTCGCCCAGGTTGGTGGCGCCGCAGACGAAGGGTACCTTGAAGTCCCACTTGTTGATGTGGTTGGCCTCGTCGGCGGGCGTCAGCACCTCGGACTCGTCGATGTAGTCCACCTCGAGCGCCTCGAGGATCTGGGCCTCGACGAAGTGGCCGATGCGGGCCTTGGCCATCACCGGGATCGTGACCGTCTCCTGGATCTCGCGGATCTTGGTGGGATCGGCCATCCGGGCGACGCCGCCGTCGCGGCGGATATCCGCCGGCACACGCTCGAGCGCCATCACCGCGCACGCACCCGCATCCTCGGCGATGCGCGCCTGCTCGGCGTTGGTCACGTCCATGATCACGCCACCCTTGAGCATCTCGGCGAGGCCGCTCTTGACCCGCATGGTTCCGGTTTCAGCCACTGACATCCTCCGTCCGAAGTTCTGGTCGGAAGTGTAGTGCAGTCGCGGGCCGCTGCCGCCGCTCAGCTGCTGGTCTTGAGCCGCTCGAGCCCGTCTGCGTCGAGCACCCAGATCAGGCGCTCACGGACGTCGATCAGCCCGGCGTCGCGCATCTCGTTCAGCACCTTCGTCAGCGTCTCGCGGCTGGTGCCGATCATCTCGGCCAGCTGCATGTGCGTGAAGCGCTCGTCGATCCGGATGCCGTTGGGAGTGACCCTGCCGTAGCGATCCATCAGCTCCAGCAGCTTGCCGGCCAGCCGCGACGGCACCGGGCGGAAGGCCAGCGCCTCGATCTGGTCCTCGGCCGTCCGCAGCCGCTCGGAGAGCGATCGCATCAGGTTCAGCGCCATCCGCGGATGCTCGCCGATCGTGCGCTCGAGATCGGCCACGCGCAGGATTCGCACCACGGAGTCGGTCATGGCCTCGGCGTAGGCGTCGTGCATGGGCTCGTCCAGCACCGACACCTGCCCGAAGGTCGCGCCCGGGTCGAGCATCGACAGCGTCACCTGGCGCCCGTCCGCCGCGCTGCGGAACAGCCGCACCCGGCCGCTCTCGATCAGGAACATGGCCTCGCCGCGATCGAACGGCGAGTAGATCAGCTCGCCTTTGCGGAACGTCGCCATGGCGAATCGGTCGTCCAGATCGGCCAGGTCGGCGTCGTTCAGCCCGTCGAAGATCTCATGCTCGGCGTCTGCGATGATGTGCCCCACGCCCTCTCCATGCTCGGTGTCCATCTGTTCTACGTTCCGCCGACGGTGATGGTTTGAACGGTCGGCCTGGACCATTGGAAGGGAATGTGAAGCGCGTCACCGTTTAACATGGTGCGTGCCCTTCGGGGGCGTAGCTCAGCGGTTAGAGCAGCCCGCTCATAACGGGTTGGTCGCTGGTTCGATCCCAGCCGCCCCCATCGGCGCGCTTCCGCGCGCCTAGTTGTGGACGATCCGGTAGATCGCGCTCTGGGTGGCGAAGTACAGCCACCGGCCCGGCCCGGACGAGACATCGATGATCCCGGACGGTGCGTGGTAGGTGAGCGAGATCGACTTCACCGCCGTGCCGGCCCGGTTGAGCGTGATCCGGCGCAGCGTGCCGGTGTTGTAGTCGCCCATGTAGATCGATCCCCGCATGCGCTTGATGCGGCCCCGGTACCACCAGGGGTCGGTCGGGGCGATCGTCGGCGTCCAGCGCTTCAGCGGCGCCACCGGCCGCGGCCCCACTCCGTTGGTGCCGCACACGTAGCCGTTCCCCCAGCCGTAGTTGCGGCCCTTCATGATGTGGTTCAGCTCGTCGTCGCAGTTGGGGCCATTCTCGGTCTCGTACAGCAGGTTCGTGTTCGGCTTGGCCGTCAGCCCGAAGCCGTTGCGGTGCCCGTATGACCAGATCGCGGTGCGGCGCCCGCCCACGATCGGGTTGGTGCGCGGGATCGACCCGTCGCGGTTGTAGCGCAGCACCTTCCCCAGCCGGGTGCGGAGGTTCTGGGCGTTCCTGGGATCGTGGTTCTCGCCGACGGTCACGAACAGCTTGTTGCCCAGGAAGAACAACTGCCCGCCGTTGTGGTAGCCGGCCACCGTCGGGATCCCGGTGATCAGAGGATGCGCATGCGTGCAGCGGTTGTTGGTCACCGTGAAGCGCGTGACCCGGTTCTCGAGCGGCGACCGCTTCGTGAAGTAGACGTACAGGTAGTGGTTGCTGCGGTAGTCGGGGCCGAGCACCAGGCCGAGGGCGCCGCGCTCGCCGTCGCTGACGACGTCCAGGGTGACGCACGGCCTCGGCAGCAGCCTGTGGTCCACGATCACACGGATCGCGCCCGTCTTCTCCGTGTAGAACAGCGTCGTCGACCTCGGCACGTACGTCATGTCGACGACCTGGTTGAGCCCGTGCTTGAACACCTCCACGTGCGTGCCGCGGGTGAGGGCGTGCGCCTGGCTGGGCGCGGCCAGAGCCACGACCAGGAGCACGGCGACGACCAGCCTCCTCACCGGCGCACCCCGACCAGCACGCCGTCGCCGACCGGCAGCAGCGCGGCCACCATGTCCGAGCGCTCGAGCAGCGACGAGTTGACGCGCCGCATGGTCGCGATCGCATCCTCGCTCCAGCCGCCACCCGCGCGGCCCTCGGCCACGAGGCCGCTCAAGAGCGTGTTGTCGACCACCACCAGCCCGCCGCTTCGCAGCAGCGGCAAGGACAGCTCCAGGTGAGCCGGGTAGTCGCCCTTGACGCCGTCCAGGAAGACCATGTCCCAGGCCTCGCAATCAAGCTCGGCAAGACCCTCGCCGGCGTCGCGCAGCCGCAGGTCGGCACGCTCGCCGACGCCGGCGCGGTCGAGATAGGTGCGCGCGGCCCGCTGGCGCTCGGGGTCGATCTCGAACGAGACGATCAGCCCGTCGGGAGCCATCGCACGCGCGATGTAGAGTGTGGAGACGCCGATCGCGGTGCCAACCTCCACGACCCGCCTGGCGCCGCAGGCGGCAGCGAGCACAGCCAGCAGAGCCCCGGTCGCAGGCACCACGATCGGGATGCCGTCCCGGCGGCCGTGGTCTTCCATCTCCAGGAGCAGCGCGTCTGGCTGTGGACGCGACTCGAGCAGGTAGTCACTGACTGCGTCGGTGACGATCACGCGGCCGAGACTAGCGGCTCCGCCGGCTCAGTTCCACTTGAAGGAGTTGGCCATCAGGTTCCAGGCGTCGTTGTTGTCGACGCCCTTCACCGAGCTCATCGAGAGCAGCAGGAGCTTGCCGTCGTTCCAGAACAGGTAGCGGCTGACGACCAGCGTGTCCTTGGGCGCATCCGCCCCGGGCCCGGTCGGCCGCACCTGCTCGATCACCGCCATCGTCACCTTGTCCTTGCCGACCTTGATCTCGCTGGCGGACTGAACGATCTTGGAGATGATCTTGTCGTCATGCTGATTCAGCATGGCCTCAAGCTGCTGCTGGTAGCTCTTGTACAACGGTGCTTTGGCGCGCGGCCGGACCACGGCCGTGACGGCGTTGCCGAAACGCGCGATCCGCACGCCGCTGCCCTTCTCGACGATGCGCCAGCCGCCCGGGTACTCGAACGAGTAGCCGGCCGTTTTGTTCGTGTAAACGGGGAACAGGACGCCGCTCTGGGTGGTGCCGCTGGCCGGTGTGTAGGTGCCGGTCTGACCGCCGCTGGGTGCAGGCGTAGCGCCGCCCGAGCTGCCACCGCTGCTCGAGGAGCTCGCGCATCCGGACAGCAGCAGGCCGACGACAACAGCCGCCGTGCAGAGCAGGGATGTAGAACGAGAGTTGCCCATGTCTCCCGCACAAAGGTACAGGACGACTTGCAAGTCGACAAGAGCACCCGCGACACAACGCAGAGGCCTAGCCGCCTCAGCCGCCTCAGCCGCCTGGCGTAGCCTAGCCTGGCCGGGTGTCGCTGGCCCCCGCGTGGGCGATCACGTTCGCACACTCTTGGCTGAATTTTTACCGGTCGCGTACATCAGGCATTCAGGCCCCTTACGGACACCACCTACCGTGAGCTTCCGAGGCTCTACATCCGCAACCGAGTTCCAGCGTTGCGCCCGACCACAGCCAAGGAGATTGATGCTCATGCGTTCACGCCTGTTGATTGCGATCGCGGCCATATCTGTTTTCGCGGCGGCTCCGGCTGCAGCCCAAGCGAACGTGCTCGACAGGCTGTACGCGCCGCTGCACATGCATCCCAAGCTTGCGCCTTCCCCATCCTTCATCCGGTCGCACTTCCCGACCATCACGGTCCAGCAGGCGCAGCTGAGAAAGGGCTACCACTCCGCGCACACCGGGCTCTACACCAAAGGCACCCGGTCCCGGATCGGCACGTACCCGGAGTCGTGGTACATGCACACGGCGGGCGGCGCCCGCGTTCGTGACAGGGCGCGGGGCTTCTACGTGATGAACCCGGCCAGCGCCGGCTGGCGCAAGCAGGTCGTGCGGAACTGCAAGGGCAGCCCTTCGTTCTGCTTCCTGGACGCGATGGGAAGCGACGGCTACGACCGCACCAACGTTCGCCCGAACGTCAGCCTGAGCTGGTGGACGCAGCAGACCCTGGGACTCGCCAACTACGTGTCGAACGCCTCGAGCAACTGGGGCATCGCGGCCAACAACCTGCTCGCCGCCCGCGGCGCCAAGTACATGGTCGCCTACGAGATGTTCGCCCGAGTGTCGGCGGCCCGCTCGCTGGACGTGCTCCGCCACACCAGGTGCCTCTGCTTCGCCAAGCTCGGCACCAAGTCGGGCGCTCGCTACAGCTTCACGCTGTTCCTCTCCGGGTACGGCAGGGGCGACCGCCTCAGCGTCGGCACCGATCAGCAGGCCGGCAAGTGGTGGGACTTCTTCAGCCGCGCGGGTCGGCTGGGCAATCCGACGGCCAAGATGCGCGTCAACGGCGCGATCGTCACGCGCACGTTCAAGCACGGGATGGTCGTGGTCAACACCGGCAGCACCACCAAGTCCCTCGGTGGGGTGGCCGCACGGCTCGCCAGCTCGGACGTCGTGAAGGCCCACAGCGGCAAGATCCTCCTGCGCTGACCTGAGTCAGCCGGACGGACGTTCCATGGCCCGCTCGCTGGCGGCTCCGAATCCGAGCTTCTGGTACAGCGGTTGCATGTCTCCGGTGTGCAGCATCCAGCGGGCGTTCGCCAGCTCGCCGGAATCCACCATCTCCCGCACCATCGCCTCGCCCAGCCCCATGTCGCGGTGCTCCTCGAGCACATAGACGTCAGCCAGGTAGGCGTGGACGGCGCCGTCGGAGACGGCTCGGCAGTAGCCGACCAGGGCGCCGTCGTGATACAGGCCCAGCACGCGGTAGGAGTTGCGCACCAGCAGCGCCACCGTGTCGTAGGGCCGGCCCAGCGCCCAGTACGCCTGCTCCGAGAGGAACCGGTGCACCGCGGCCACGTCGATGCGCTCGCGGTCGTCGTCGAGCTCGTAGCCGGGCTGGATCTCGCGTCGCATGCGCGGCCAGGCTAGCACCGGCCAGCGTACGATTCGCCCATGTCGGACATCGCGCAGGGGACGGCGCACTGGTGAGGGTCCGGACGGCCGCAGCGCTACTGCTCGTGACCGCCGGCTGCTCCTCCGCCGGCGTCGCGCAGCCGGCGTCGACCCGACAGAGCGGGCCGGTCGCGAAGCCGGCTCCTGCCCGCCATCGCCATGTCCACCACCGACACCACCACGCACACCCGCCGGTGAGAACCGCCCGGGGCGGCGTGCCGGCGGTGGACGTGCCGCGCCGCTCACTGACGCCTGGGGCTGCGTTCGCCGTGGGCAAGGCGCGGATCTGCGTGTCCGGCTACTCGGCCGAGGTGCGGAACGTCCCGCAGGCGGAGGCAACCGCGGTCTACGATCGCTACGGGGTCGCGCACGTCCCGTATGCACACGAGGTCGATCACCTCGTGTCCCTCGAGATCGGCGGGTCGAACGCGATCGCGAACCTGTGGCCCGAGCCCTACGCCGGCCGGTGGGGCGCACGTACCAAGGACGTGCTCGAGAACCGGCTGCATGAGCTGGTCTGCTCGGGGCGGTTCGCGCTGCGCAAGGCACAGCGGATCGAGGCGCGGAACTGGGTGGCCGCATACCGGCGCTACGTGGGCGGCACCCCCACGGCCGCCGGCGGCCCATCCCCGCCCACGGGCGCCTCGCGCACGGGCGGCTACTACGCCTCCAGCTTCGGCACGGCCAGCACTATCTACTGCGCCGACGACAGCGCCTGGCGCGAGCTCAGCGCCAGGTACCTCAAGCACTTCCGCACCTGGGCGGCTGCGCACCGGCGCTTCCCCGCCTATCACCTGCACCAGCCCTGCTAGGGGAGGCGCGCAGCCCGATGCAGTACGCTGACTGGCCGTGGAACCGATCGAGAACCCGCGGGCCCGCGCGCTTCGTATCCGATTCGGCGTCTGCCTCGTGGTCGCCTCCTGGGTGCCGATCGCGCAGGTCACGATCTGGGTGACCGCTCCGCCGAGCGGTCAGGCCGACCGCATCCGCGCCGTGATCTGGGGGATCCAGGTCGTGGTTGGGCTGATCGGCGTGGCGGTGGCCGGGTCCCAGACGATCCAGGTGGCAAAGAGCGTCGGATGGCGCCGGTCGCCGGGTGCAGTCTGGCGGCTGATCCGCTCGCCAAACGCACCGGTGGATCCGGCCCTGTGACCACCCTTGCCCGCGCGGGAGTAGACTGAGCGTCCACGAGGCGACATCGCGGATCACTCCGAGGCCGTTGTTCCGTCCCGCTCCAAAGCGGATTTGGAAGGGGACTTGACGTGATCGATGCAAAGCTGTTGGCCTCCGACAGGCTCCTCGACCAGGCGTGGCGCGGCGGGATCGGCGTCGCCAGCGCGCTGGCCCGCGCCCAGGCGCTCGGCGATCCACTCTGCTGCGGTGTGGTGATCGAGGATGCCAAGCTGATCGTCTCCGCCCACCACGCCTGCAGCCCGGACGAAGCATTGGCGCGGCTGGTGTTCGTCTCGAAGCACACGAATCGCAAGCTGCTCGACATCGCGCATGACGTCGTCACGTGCGCCGCCGGTCAGGGTGTCGCAGGGGACTCGACACCACCGGTGTACCGGTTCACGCTCTAGACCAGGAAGCAGGTGCCGACCGTGACCAAGACTGATCGCAAGTGCTCGAACCCGAGATGCCCGGGTTTCCGCAAGGCGACCAGGCTGCTTGTCTGTCGCCGCTGCCACCGGGCCACGGCCGTTTCGGGCTACCGGCCGCACACCTCCTAGCGGTCAGGGGTGAACAGCTTCCAGTGCCCCTCGGAGACGACTTCGACGGTGCCGTCGACCACCTTGATGGCGGTCTGGTCGTCGATCGCGTAGCCCGGCACGGCCAACTTGGCGGCCCATTCAGCCGCGTCGGCCATGGAGTTGTCCGGCATCTGCTCGTGATCCACATGCGGGAATATCGAGAAATCAACCAGCCCCAGCGCTCTGTCGCCACCGGCCGGGGGCTGCCAGCGGATCGGCTCCTGCCCGACGTTGGGGGCCATCACCATGCTCCCGCCGCTCAGTCCCACCCAGACCGCACGCAGCGACGGCAACAGGTCGGCCAGCCCGGACTGCCGCATCCAGTGGCTCAGATACAGGGCATCACCGCCGTTTGCCAGCAGGACATCGGTCTCCTGGACGAGGGGCACCCACTGCTCTTCTTCGATGCTGGGCAGCGCGGTGAGCTCCAGCACTCCCATCGACTTCCAGCCCAGTTCGACCATGGGGCACCTGGGCTCCTGTCCGCTGATGAACCGCCAGGCCGCCCCGGGGCCGGCCATGGGGTGCCCGTACGACGCGGTGGGAATGCAGAGGGCGTCGCACTCGGCGATCGGTTTCCCCAGGAGGTCGAGCAGCGCCTCGTGGATGCTCGGGTTCTTGATGCCGGCGGAAGTGAGCAGAAGTTTCACGATGCCTGTCCTAGCCGTTGCTTTCCATCGTCCGCCGTCACGCGAGAAAACCGGAAGGTCCCCGGGTGCCGTCATTCTAGGCAGGTTTCGCAGTCCGGCTATCGGCTATCTGCGCTGTGCGGCGGAGCTGGGTGATTCGGCTGGTAGAGGCGCAGTTCGCTGCCGTCGGGCACACTGATGGCGGTCAGCCGCCCCCAGCGTTCCTCGCTGATGGGCCGGCTGATCTCGACGCCCTTGCGCTCGAGCTCCCTGATGGCCGCCTCGATGTCATCGCACATGAGGTAGAGCTCGTGATGTCCGGCATCGTCCGTCGGATGGGCGGCCAGCTCTGCGGGCGGGAGTGCGAAGACAGGCCACCCCTCGCCCGCCTCCACCGACCGAAACTCGAGCACGTCCCGAAGGAACGCGCGAACCGCGTCTGCCTCTGTGCTAAAGATGATGACGTGGACGCCGCTGATCATGGGCGGTTGGCAGGTTTGGCTCTGCTCCTAGGCTCCTCGGGCAGGACTCGAACCTGCAACCCTCCGGTTAACAGCCGGATGCTCTACCATTGAGCTACCGAGGAATGGCTCGGGCAGTCTACTACCAGCCACACCCCTGGACAGTTCATCGGCGGGCGCCGGAAGGAGATCGAGCGGGCGCTAGTCGATCAGGTGACGCAGGTCGGCGTGCTCCCCGGCCGCGGCCAGGCGCCGCAGAGTGCGCGTCTCGATCTGGCGCACGCGCTCCCGGGTGACGCCAAATCGCCGGCCCACCTCCTCGAGCGTGTGCTGCTGACCGCCGCCCAGGCCGTAGCGCAGCTCCAGGATCGTCCGCTCGCGGTAGGGCAGCTCCGCAACCAGGTCGGCCACACGCGTGTCGCGCTGCATCTCGGCCATGTCCTCGCCCGGCTTCAGCAGCCGCTCGTCCTCGATCAGCTCGCCCAGCTCGGTGGAGTCCTCACCGACGGGAGCTGCCAGCGACACCGGCTCCTGCGACACGCGCCGCAGGTGTTCGATCTTCTCGGGCTTCAGCTCCATCGCCACGGCCAGCTCCTCGGTGGCGGGGGGCCGGCCCAGCTTCTGCGTCAGCTGCCGCTCGATCCGCGACATGCGGTTGATCGTGTCCACAACCTGCGCCGGCACGCGGATGGTGCGGCCCTGGTCGGCCAGCGCGCGTGTCACCGACTGGCGGATCCACCACGTCGCGTAGGTCGAGAAGCGATGGCCCAGCCGCCAGTCGTAGCGCTCGACCGCCTTCATCAGGCCCAGGTTTCCCTCCTGGATCAGATCGAGGAACGAGAGGCCGCGGCCCGAGTAGCGCCGGGCCACCGACACCACCAGCCGCAGGTTCGATTCGATCAGCCGTTTGCGGGCGCGCTCGTCACCGTGCTCCAGCGCCTTTGCCAGCGACACCTCTTCGGCCGCAGTCAGCAGCGGCACCTGCGAGATCTCGCGCAGGTACATCCCGACCGTGTCCTCGGTGGGACCAGGCGAGGCCTCGAGCTTCAGCTCGAGTTCTTCCTCCTCGTCGACGACAACGTCGTCGGCCGGCTCGGGAGCAAACTCCGACATCAAATGAGGCTGGGCTACCTTCGGGACGGTTAGCGAGACCGCAGGGTCTCGAGGATCGACAGCCGCAGCTCCTGCAGTTCCTGCAGACGTTGCTGCTGACTCAGAGACAAGTCGGCGTTTTGCTGCACGGTCTTTAGCTCGTCCTCCGTCCGGCGCAGGCGAAGCTTCCAGAACAACTCCTCGAGCACGGCCTCGGATGTTGCTTCCTGGGACGCCACAGCCATCAGCTCGGCGATGATCGGTTGAGATGCTCTGTCCTCCTCTGGAGCGAGCTCGCCGGCCAGGTGCCGGCGAACAACCATGGCGGCGTGCCACCGCGACGGTTCTGCGAAGTGTGCCACATCCAGAGAATCAAGCAAGTCGAGCCCCCTCTTGGGGAACTCCAGGCAGAGGCCCAGGAACAGCTTCTCGTCTCGCTCGCGGGGCGACATGCGCACCCGGGAAACCGTTGTGGAAGCGGCGCTGTGAGCGGCATCGGGGCCGGAGGTGAGGCGCGCCGTGAGGTCGTCCGACAGCTCCAGCCGGTCGGCAACCGTGCGCACGAGATCGTCCCGCTCTACGGACGGCTGCGCGGCGGCCAACAGCGCCCGCACCCGCTCGTAACGTTCGTCGCGCGTGCCACCGTCGTCCAGCGCCAGACCCACCCGGTAGGTCAGATACGGCTGGGCGGCGTCCAGCGCCTCCTGGAACGCGCCCGACCCATCGCCGGCCACATCGGCCGGATCGCGACCGCCTGGCAGCCGCACGATCCGCACGTTCAGGCCCTTGGAGCGGGCCAGGTCCATGCCTCGTAGTGATGCCTCGCGGCCCGCAGCGTCGGCATCGAAGGCCAGCAGCACCGTGGAGCAGAGCCGGCGAAGCTCGGTCACCTGGCCCTCGGTCAGCGCGGTTCCCATCGAGGCCACGGCCCGGTCGATGCCGTGCTGGTGCAGCATGATCACGTCGGTGTAACCCTCGACCACGATCGCCGCACCGTCGCGGGCGATGCCGCGGCGTGCGTGGTCGAGGCCGTACAGGATGTCGCTCTTGCGGAAGATCGAGCCGTCCGAGGTGTTGAGGTACTTGGGCGGGCGGCCGCCCGGCATCTGGCGCGCGCCGAAGCCGCGCACGCGCCCGCGCGCGTCCGTCAGGGGGAACATCAACCGCTCCCGGAACCGGTCACCTCCACGCGCGGCCAGGCCGGCCTGTGACAGCTCCCCGACCGTGAACTCGCGGGCCAGCGCCGCCTTCTGGACGCGGTCGGGAGCCGCGGACGCGTACCCCAGGCGGAACCGGTCGGCGCTCTCGCGCGTGATCCCCCGCTGCTCGAGATAGCTGCGCGCCGCCTCCGCCTCCACGGCGTCCCACAGGAACCGCTGGTAGAAGCTGGCTGTGATGTCGAGCAGCTTCAGCAGCCGCTCGCGCTCGGCCCTGCGCCGGTCGGCGTCGGGCGACGTCTCCTCGTACTCGAGCGTGACGGCATAGCGGTCGGCCAGCCACTCCACGGCGCCGGCGAAGTCGAGTGCCTCCGTCTCCTGCACGAAGCGGATCGCGTCGCCCTTGGCCTGGCAGCCGAAGCAGAAGTAGACCTTCGTCAGCGGGTTGACCCAGAACGAGCCGGTGCGCTCGTCGTGGAACGGGCAGCGCCCCCGCCACTCGCCGCCAGAGCGCTTCATCTGGGTGCGGCCGGAGACCAGGTCGATCATGTCGACGGCCTCCTTCACGGCCTCGACGCTCTCGTGCTTGATCAGGGTCATCGCGGAGCGAGCAGTTCGTCGTAGGCGCGGATGCAGTAGCGGTCGGTCATGCCGGCGACCCAGTCGGTGGCGCGGGTGACGTCGTCGCCGTCGCCGGGCAGGTCGTCGGCGGCTGCGATGTAGTGCACGAGCAGCGCCTCCACCATGTCGGCCGCGGCGGACGTCTCGCGCCGGGCGATCGGGCCCACGTAGACGTTCTCGAACATGAACGCGCGCAGCGCCAGGAGCGCCTCGGCCATCGGCTGCGACTGGTGCACCTCGCCGGCCGTCTCCGAGTGCTCGACCAGGTCGTGCACCAGCGCGTCAATCCGCTCCGACGCGGTGTCGCCCAGCAGCTCGACCGGCTCCGGCGGCAGCTGCCGCTCGTCGAGGATCCCCGCCCGCAGTGCATCGTCGATGTCGTGGTTGACGTAGGCGAAGCGGTCGACGAGCCGTACGATCCCGCCCTCGAACGTGCTGGGCCGGCCGGCCCCCGTGTGGTTGAGGATCCCGTCCCGCACCTCCAGCGTCAGGTTCAGGCCGCGGCCGTCGTGCTCGAGCACGTCCACGATCCGCAGCGAGTGCTCGTTGTGGCGGAAGCGGCGGTCGTAGCGGCGCAGCACCCGGTCGATCGCCTCCTCGCCGGTGTGGCCGAACGGCGCGTGCCCGAGGTCGTGGCCGAGCGCCACCGCCTCCGCCAGGTCCTCGTTCAGGCGCAGCGCGCGGGCCACCCCCCGGGCGATCCCGGACACCTCCAGCGTGTGCGTGAGCCGGGTGCGGAAGTGGTCGCCCTGAGGCGCGATGAACACCTGGGTCTTCTGCTTCAGCCGGCGAAATGCCTTGCAGTGAACGATCCGGTCGCGGTCGCGCTGGAACGGTGTGCGCAGCGAGCAGTCCTCGTCGTCGGGCCGCAGCCGGCCGGCGCCGCCGTAGGAGCGCACGGCCAGGGGCGACAGCGACGCCTCCTCGACCGAGGCGATGTGGGAGGCGAAGCGCTCCGCGACGGGTCCTGAGCGGTGGGTCATCGCTTGAATCCTACGCTGGTCGCCCAAGCGGAAGGATCGCGAAAGCGCCGCTAAAGGATCACAGGCACCGTGCCGCCGTCCGCACTCCAGGCGGCGCCGGTCACGTAGGAGGACCGTGGCGAGCACAGGAAGGCGATCACGGCCGCGATCTCCTCGGGCTCGGCCATCCGTTTCAGCGGCCGTCCCGCCCCCACCGACTCGAGCACCTGCTCGCGGCCTTTGCCGGAGACGGCTGCGGTCTGGTCGGCCAGCCCGCCGGTCGCCAGCCAGGCCGGTGAGCGAGTCGGGCCGGGAGTGACCGCGTTGCAGCGGATGCCGCCGCCGGCGTAAACGTCGGCCACCAGCCGCGACAGCGACAGGAGCGCGGCCTTCGTCACCGAGTACTCGGGCATGCCGGCGCTGGGCCGCTTTCCCGACGTCGACGATACGTTGACGATGGCGGCGTGCTCGGAGTCGCGCAGGTGTGGCAGCGCCGCCCGGATGCAGCGCACGTAGCTCATCACGTTGGTGTCCCATGCGGCCTGCCACTGGGCATCGTCGACCTGCTCGAACGTGCGGATCTGGGCGACGCCGACGTTGTTGACCAGCGCGTCGAGCCCGCCCAGCGCCGCGACCGCCTCGGCCACCGCCGTGGTGCAACCGCCGGCCGTGGCCAGGTCAACCGCGACCGCAACCGCGCCGATCCGCTCGGCCTCGCGCTCGGGGCGCCGGGATGCGATCGCGACCCGGGCACCCTCGGCGATCAGCAGCTCCGCGGTGGCCAGGCCGATTCCGGCACTGCCACCGGTCACCAGCACCCGGAGATCGCGAAGCTGCAAGTCCATCTGATCCGGCATCATATGATGGTCGGCATGACCCAGCTGCTCGTGGCCCGCCACGGCGAAACCGACTGGAACCGTGAGGGGCGCTGGCAGGGCCACGGTGGGCCGGGCCTGAACGAGACCGGCCGCCTGCAGGCGGAGGCGCTCGCCGGGCGCCTCAGCGGCCTCCAGATCGATGCCCTCTACACGAGCGACCTTGCGAGGGCGGTCGAGACGGCCGACATCCTGGCCGCGCGAATCGGGCGCACCCCCGTGCTCGAGCGGGGGCTGCGAGAGGTCGACAACGGCGACTGGCGCGGACTCACGCGCGCTCAGGTGCGGGAGCGGAACCCGGCCGGCTACAGGCGCTGGCTGAACGGCGAACCCGGCTGGAACGGCGGGGAGAGCTACGAGGACATGCACCGGCGCGTGATCGAGACCGTCCGGCGGCTGGTGAACGCGCACCGTCGCGGGCGCATCCTCGTGGTGTCCCACGGCGGCGCCGTCCGCGCGGTCGTCGCGCACGCGGCGGGGCTACCGGGGCACGACCGCCGCCACATCGACGGCGCCGGCAACTGCAGCCTGACCACCGTCACCACCGCCCGTGGTTCGCTGCGGCTGGTCGGGTTCAACGATGTCGGGCACCTGATCGGGCTGGCCGGGCTCTGCTAGGGTGAAGCCCAGGTGGACGACTACACCTCGAAATACAAGGGCGAAACGGTCGAGCTGGCGATGTTCGGGGGCGAGTACCAGGACGGCGTGCTGACCGCCTACTGCCTGATCGAGGACATCCCCCACATCGAGCTGAACGGCCACATCCTGGTGCCGCTGCAGAACGTCGCCAGCCTGCACTGCAGCGGACGCTGCGACGCGCAGGGGGACTGGCCGCCGCGGGGCCTGCTCGACGAGGAAGACGGCGCGTAGGCGACCGTTAACGCCGAAAGGGCACCCTTGGGGGTGCCCTTTCACGGACAATCCGGCGGCGACCTACTCTCCCAGACCCTTTCGGGCCAAGTACCATCGGCGCTGAGAGGCTTAACTGCTCTGTTCGGAATGGGAAGAGGTGTATCCCTCTCGCTATGACCACCGGAAATTGCGAAAGATTCGGGGCCGGCGAAGCCGCGCACACCCTCAAAACTCCATAGCGGTTGCGATGTTCTCAAAATCAAGACCTCGGATTATTAGTACGGGTCTGCTGAACGCATTGCTGCGCTTACACATCCCGCCTATCAACCTGGTGGTCTCCCAGGATCCTTACTCCCTCAAGGGGATGGGAGAGCTTATCTCGAGGTGGGCTTCCCGCTTAGATGCTTTCAGCGGTTATCCCATCCAGACGTAGCTAACCAGCGGTGCCCTTGGCAGGACAACTGATACACCAGAGGTCTGTTCAACCCGGTCCTCTCGTACTAGGGTCGACTCCCCTCAACTCTCCAACGCGCACAGCAGATAGGGACCGAACTGTCTCACGACGTTCTGAACCCAGCTCGCGTACCGCTTTAATGGGCGAACAGCCCAACCCTTGGGACCTACTCCAGCCCCAGGATGCGACGAGCCGACATCGAGGTGCCAAACCGCTTCGTCGATGTGGACTCTTGGAAGCGATCAGCCTGTTATCCCCGGAGTACCTTTTATCCGTTGAGCGACGGCAATTCCACTCTCTACCGCCGGATCACTAAGACCTACTTTCGTACCTGTTCGACTTGTTGGTCTCACAGTCAAGCTCCCTTGTGCCTTTACACTCTACGCACGATTTCCGACCGTGCTGAGGGAACCTTTGTGCGCCTCCGTTACATTTTAGGAGGCGACCGCCCCAGTCAAACTGCCCACCTGACACTGTTCCCCATCCGGATCACGGAATGGAGTTAGAAGCCCAGAACACCAAGGGTGGTATCCCAAGGGTGGCTCCCCGAAAACTGGCGTCTCCGGTTCACAGCCTCCCACCTATCCTGGACAAAATGTCCCAGACTCCAATATCAAGCTGCAGTAAAGGTTCACGGGGTCTTTCCGTCTTGCTGCGCGTAATCGGCATCTTCACCGATACTACAATTTCACCGAGTCCTTCGTTGAGACAGCGCCCAAGTCGTTACGCCATTCGTGCAGGTCGGAACTTACCCGACAAGGAATTTCGCTACCTTAGGACCGTTATAGTTACGGCCGCCGTTTACCGGGGCTTGGATTCGAAGCTTCGCCCGAAGGCTAACCTCTCCTCGTGACCTTCCGGCACCGGGCAGGCGTCAGCCCCTATACGTCGTCTTACGACTTAGCAGAGACCTGTGTTTTTGGTAAACAGTCGCTTGGGCCTATTCACTGCGGCCCCCTCGGGCTCCAGACGCGAAGTCCTTCACCCTGACGGGGCGCCCCTTATCCCGAAGTTACGGGGCAATTTTGCCGAGTTCCTTAACGAAGGTTTTCTCGATCACCTTGGTATTCTCTACCCGCCCACCTGTGTCGGTTTTGGTACGGGCACGCGGAATCTCCCTAGGGGCTTTTCTCGGGGGCATGGCTTCTAGGACTTCTGACATTACGTCACGGCATCCTGTCTCAGCCTTAGTGGCCAGTTTTCGCCTGGCCGGCCTACTCAGTTGCCCCAGCACAACCAACGGCTGGGATCCCTTATCCTACCCCGTCCTCCCATCGGTCAAATGATTCCGACGTGGTACGGGAATATCAACCCGTTGTCCATCGCCTACGCCTGTCGGCCTCGGCTTAGGTCCCGACTAACCCTGAGAAGATTAGCTTTACTCAGGAACCCTTGGGCTTTCGGTGGAGAGGTTTCATCACCTCTCTCTCGTTACTCATGCCAGCATTCTCACTCCTCATGCCTCCACGGCTGGGTTACCCCGCCGCTTCAGTCGGCATGAGGACGCTCCCCTACCACTCCTGCTTACGCAGAAATCCGCAGCTTCGGTACATGACTTGAGCCCCGCTACATTATCCGCGCGCGAACACTTGACCAGTGAGCTATTACGCACTCTTTCAAGGGTGGCTGCTTCTAAGCCAACCTCCTGGTTGTCTGTGCATCCGCACATCGTTTACCACTTAGTCATGATTTAGGGACCTTAGCTGGCGGTCAGGGCTGTTTCCCTCTCGACTACGAAGCTTATCCCCCGCAGTCTGACTCCCGTGCTCTGGAGTACCGGCATTCGGAGTTTGCCTGATTTCGGTAACCTGGTAG
>CAVTSO010000009.1:482500-662939 GCA_963737445.1 uncultured Actinomycetes bacterium
GGCACGCGCCAGCTCCGCGTCGGAGTCGAAGGCACGGTCCCACTCCGGATGCTGCACGTGCAGCGGATGGTGCACGACGTCCGCCAGATGGACGTGCCCGCCGTCCACCTCCAGCACCGAGTGTCCACTCCGGTGACCGGGCGCTGAGCGCAGGGTGAGGCCGTCCGACGCCTGCTCGCCGTCGGCGATCCAGCGCAGCCGTCCCTCCGACACCAGCTGCGCGACGACGCGCTCGCTGCCCTCGCTGGAGGGCTCGGCGCCGGCCGGCGCTGCGACCGGCACGCCGGGAAGCAGCAGGCACCCGCCGCAGTGGTCGAAGTCGAGGTGGGTCAGCACCACCAGGTCGATCTGATCGAGACCAGAGCCGGCCGTAACCAGCGCGCCGGCGAGATCATCGCCGCTTCCCGGCCACTCGCCCACGAGCGGCCCCGAGCCGGCATCGACGAGCACTGTCCACACCGCCCGGCGCAGGAGCAGCACGGTGCTGGGGACGTCCACGGTGCCGTCCAGCTCCCCCTCCGGTGCCAGCAGGGTCGGCTCCATGGGCAGCCATCCCACTGTCAGCAGCTGCGTGTCCGTGCTCACTCGAACAACGACGTCTGTGGGCGCCGGCTGCGGCGGATCGCGGCATCATCCGACTGGGCCTGCTCCATGTCGGCCAGGATCGTGCGCTCGGTGCGCGAGGCGATCAGCGGCTCGGCGATGCCCTCGACCCAGACGCGCGTGCGGCGGCCGTCTCCACGGTCGTCGCCGATCGGCTCCAGCGCGAAGATGCGGTCGGCCCGCGCGTACTTTCCGTGCCCCAGGAAGACCATGGGCACCGCCATCTCAGGCCGGCGTCTCGAGCACCTCGCGCAGCGAGGCGCAGACGTGGTCGACGTCCTCGTCCTGCAGCTGGATGAAGAACGGCAGTGCCAGCGTCGAGCGGCTGACCCGCTCCGTCACCGGGAGCATCCCCTCCCGCATCCCCAGGTTCCGGTACTCGGGCTGCAGGTGGATGGCGGGCAAGTAGGGGCGGGTCGATATGCCGCGCGCCGCCATCGCGTCGATCACCGATGCGCGGTCGATGTGCTCGGCCAGCCGTACGTGGTAGATGAACCAGCTGCGCGGATGGCGCCCCTCGTACGGCAACTCGACGCCTTCGACCCCGGCCAGCTGCTCGCGGTAGCGGCGGGCCACCCGTGCCCGCTCGGCCAGCATGAGCTCCAGCTTCTCCAGCTGGGCCAGCCCGACGGCCGCGGAGAGCTCGTCCATGCGGTAGTTGAAGCCGAGCCGGTCGTGCTCGAGCCAGTCGCCGGTGTCGGAGCGGCCCTGGTTCGACGAGCTGCGCAGCTCCCGCTCGACGTCGGGGTCGTCGGTCGTGACCATGCCGCCCTCGCCCGTGGTGATCTGCTTGTTCGGGTAGAAGGCGAAGACGGCTGGGTTGCCGAACGCGCCCGACCGGCCGGCCGTCCGCACTCGCGCCGAGCGCCTCGCAGGCGTCCTCGATGACCGGCGAGCCCGTGGCGCTCGGCGATCGCGTTGATGCGCGTCGATGTCGCACGGGTACGCCGAAGATGTGCACCGGGAGGATCGCGCTGCGTGCGCGGCGTGATCGCCGCCTCGACCGCGGCGGGGTCGAGGTTGAACGTGCTGCGGGTCGATGTCGGCGAAGACCGGCGTCGCGCGCTGGTACAGCATGCAGTTGGCCGAGGCGACGAACGAGAACGGCGACGTGATGACCTCGTCGCCCGGGCCGACGCCCGGCCGCGCGCACGGCGAGGTGCAGGCCGGCCGTGCCGCTCGAGACCGCGACCGCATGGGCGGTGCCGCGAAGGCGGCGAACGCCTCCTCGAAGCGCCGCGTACATCGGGCCCAGCGCGAGCATCGCCCGAGCGCAGCACCTCGAGCACGAGCTCCTCCTCGCGGCCGTCCGAGGTACGGGCCGCGCCAGCGGGATCTGGCGAACGCGCGACCATCCGATCTAGCGCGCCCGCCGGCGTCGGTCGGCGGGGTAGTCGAGGAACTCGGCGAAGCGCTCGGCGCGGCCCGTCGACGATGGCGAAGAACACCTGCTGGATCTGCTTGCGTGATCGGGCCGCGGCCGCCGATCTCGTGGTCGTCGACCGATGCGGATCGGCGTGACCTCGGCGGCCGTGCCGCGTGAGGAAGACCTCGTCGGCGAAGTAGAGGTCGGTTCGCACGACGTCGCCTCGCGCACCTCGTAGCCGAGCGACGCGCCATCTGGATAACGCTCTCGCGCGTGATGCCCGGCAGGCAGGAGATCGCTGGTCGGGGGCGTGTACAGCACGCCGTCGCGCACCACGAACACGTTCTCGCCCGAGCCGTCGGCGACGAAGCCCTGCTCGTTCAGCAGGATCGCCTCGTCGTAGCCGCTGCGCGTGGCCTCATGCTTGGCGAGCTGCGAGTTGAGGTACTGGCCGGATGGCCTTGGCGGCGGCCGGCATCGTGTTTGGCCCGATGCGCCGCCAGCTCGACACCTTCACGCGCACGCCGGGCTCCAGCGCCTCCTCGCCCGAGGTAGGCGCCCCACGGCCAGACCGCGATCGACCACGTCGACGGGGTTGTTGAGCGCGAACAGGCCCATCTCGCCGTAGCCGCGGAACACGATCGGCCGCACGTAGCAGGAGCCGACGCCGTTGGCCGCGATCGTCTCGTGGATCGCCGCCGCCAGCTCGGCAGTGGACGGCCAGGTCCATGTAGTACAACGCCGCCGAGCGCCGCAGGCGCTCCAGGTGCGCGTTCAGGCGGAACACGGCCGTGCCCTTCGGCGTCGCGTAGGCGCGGATCCCCTCGAACACGCCGGTGCCGTAGTGCAGCGCGTGCGTCAGGACGTGGACCTGGGCATCGTCCCACGGTATGAAACTCGCCGTTACGCCAGATCTTCTCCGTCGCCTGCATCGGCCCGTCCTTTTCGTCCGCGGATGTGGTCTGATGCTACCGGACGCCGCGGGCTGCTGGAGTCAGAGGCCGGCCAGCGATACCACCCGCACGGAGTGGATTCCGGCCTCGCCCCGCAGCCGCTCGAGCACCCGCGGCTCGGGCGGCGTGTCCACCGACAGCACCATCACCGCCTCCTCGCCGCGGACGTTTCGCGACACGTTCATGTTGGCGATGTTCGCCCCCTCCTCGCCCAGCAACGTGCCGACGCGCCCGATCATGCCGGGGCGGTCGTCGTTCAGCATCACGACCATGTGCGCGTCCAGCTCGATCTCGACCTGGTACGGCTTCACCCCCACCAGCCAGGGTCGGTCGTCGCGGCCGATGGTGGTGCCGGACACGGTGTCACCGGGCAGCGTGGCCACGCTCACCAGGTTGGTGAAGTGCCCGGTGGACGGCTGCGCCGACTCGACCACGTGGATGCCCATGCCGTCGGCCAGGGCTCGCGAGTTGACCAGGTTCACCTGCTCGTCCACCTGCCCCGCGAACGCACCGGCCAGCGCCGCCGACGTCAGCAGCCGCGTGTCGTACTCGGCCAGCGACCCCGAACAGGTCACCTCGACCCGGTCGAAGCCGCCGCCGCTGAGCCCGGCAGCCAACCGCCCCAGCTTGAACGCCAGCGGCACGAACGGGCCCATCACCTCCATGTCTTCGGCCCGTCCCAGCGGGATGTTGACGGCGTTCGAGACGAACTCGCCGCACAGGGCTGCCACCACCTGCTCGGCCACGATCACGCCCGCGCGATCCTGTGCCTCCTGCGTCGAGGCACCCAGGTGCGGCGTCACCACCACGTTCGGCAGGGTCAGGATCTCGCCCTCGGTGTAGGGCTCGGTCGGGAACACGTCCAGCGCGGCGGCCGCCACCCGGCCGTCCTTGAGGGCCGCCACCAGCGCGTCCAGGTCGATCAGGTCGCCGCGCGCGGCATTCACGATCCTTACCCCGGGCTGCATCAGATCGATCGTCTCGTCTCGGATCAGGTGGTGCGTCTCGGCCGTCAGCGGGGCGTGCAGCGAGATGAACTCGGCGCCGGCCAGCACCTGCTCGAGCGTGGCGTGCGTGACCTGCGCCTCCCGGAACCGCTCCGGCGTCACGAACGGGTCGTGCGCGATCACCTGCATGCCGAGACCGCGGGCGCGGGCGGCGACCAGCTGGCCGATGCGCCCGAAGCCGAGCACCCCCAGCGTCTTTCCACACAGCTCCACGCCCCCGAAGCGCGAGCGCTCCCAGCGGCCGTCGACCAGCGCGGCATGCGCCTGCGGGATGTTGCGGGCCAGGGCCAGCAGCAGACCGATCGCGTGCTCCGCTGCCGACACCATGTTCGAGCCGGGAGCGTTGGCCACGATGATGCCGCGCCGCGTGGCCTCGTCGACGTCCACGTTGTCGACCCCGGTGCCGGCCCGGCCGACCACCTTCAGCCGTGTCGCACACGCGAGCACGCCGGCGTCGACGCGGGTCTTGCTGCGCACGATCAGCGCGTCGTAGTCGCTGATCCGGTCGCACAGCTGATCCGCCGAGATGTCCAGCTCGACATCGACGTCGAAGCGGTCCGACAGCAGCTCGACGCCGGACTGCGCGATCTGCTCCGTGATCAGCACCCGGGCGCGGTCGGTGCTGCGGCGCACGGCCGGCCGGGACGGCTGGGCCAGCTCAGACACGGCTGGTCTCGAGCTGCGCGAACACCTCCACCGCCCGGGCCGCCCCGGCGCCTGCGGTCGGCGCCTGGTAGCCGAGGTCGACCAGCACCAGTTCCAGGGCCGACAGCGCGGTGATGATGTCGAACCGGTTCATGTAGCCCATGTGGCCGACTCGGATCACCTTGCCGCGCAGCGGGCCATGGCCGCCGGCAAGCACGACGCCGAAGCGATCACGCAGCAGCCCGTACACCTCCTGGCCGTCGACGCCGTCCGGCATCTGCACGGCGGTCACCATCGATGAGCTGTCGTCGTCCGGGGAGAACAGCTCGAGCCCGAGCGCCTTCGCGCCCTCGCGGGTGGCGCGGCCCAGCAGCCGGTTGCGCGCCCACACCTTGTCGGGGCCTTCGTTCTCGATCATGCCCAGCGCGGTATTCAGTCCGGCGACCAGCGTGATCGGCGGTGTGAACGGGGTCTGCACCTTCGCCTGCGAGTTCCGCGTGACCCGCCAGTCCAGGGTGAAGCGCGGCAGCGCGGCCTGCTCGGAGATCGCCCAGGCGCGCTCCGACGCCGCAGCGAAGGCGAGCCCGGGCGGCGTCATCAGTGCCTTCTGCGACCCGGCCACGACCACGTCGACGCCCCACTCATCCATCGCAAGCTCGACGCCGCCCAGACTGGAGACGGCATCCACCACCAGCAGCGCACCGGCCGGCCGCAGCGCCTCGGCGATCGCGCGGACGTCGTGGACGACGCCGGTCGACGTTTCGGAGTGCGTGATGTAGACCGCGACCGCGCCCTGCGCCTGCGCGGCGACGGCGGCAGGATCGATCGACTCACCCCAGGGCTGTGCATGGATGCGCGGCTCGATCCCGTAGGCGCGCGCGATCTTCGTCCAGCGATCGCCAAAGTTGCCGGCCGACGCGACCAGGACGTCGTCGCCCGGGGACAGCAGGTTGGCCACCGCCGACTCCATCGCCGACGTGCCGGAGCCGGCGAACAGCAGCACCTCCTGCTCGGTGGCAAACGCGCGCCTCAGCTGCGCCAGCGTCTGCTCCAGCAGCACCTTGAAATCGGGGCTGCGGTGGTGGATCAGGGGCCGGGCCATGGCGGCCGCCACCTCGGGCGGCACCGGCGTGGGGCCGGGCGTGATCAGGTAGGTCCGCTCGGGCACGGCCGGAGTCTAGATGTACGACCTACAGGCCTGCGCTACAGCTTCGAGCGCAGCAGCTCCTGCACCTGACGGGCGTCGGCGCGGCCCTGGGTGCGCTTCATGACCTGGCCCACCAGCGCGTTGATCACGCCGTCCTTGCCGCTTTGGAACTGCTCGACGAAGGCGGGGTTCTCGGCGATCACCTCGTCCACCATCGCCTCCAGCTCGCCGCTGTCGCCGATCGACGCGAGACCGTGGCGCTCGACCAGCTCGGCCGGATCCGCGGCAGGGTCGGCGACCAGCAGCTCGTACACCTGCCGGGCGATGCTGTTGGTGATGGTGCCGCCCGCGATCAGGCCGATCAGCGACGCCAGCGTCGCAGCCGGGACGGTGTCGACCGGCGCCGGGCGCGTGTTCAGCACCCAGTCGGCCGCGGACTTGGCGTCGGACGACGCGGCCACCGCCTCGAAGTAGTCCGCCAGGCGCGGCTCGGCGTTGAGGTCGGTCGCGTAGGCGGGCGGCAGTCCGTGCTGCGAGGCGAACCGCTCGATGCGTGCCGCCGGCAGCTCCGGCAGCCCGTCGCGCAACCGCTCGATCAGCTCCGGCGAGGGCGCCAGCGGCACCAGGTCCGGCTCCGGGAAGTAGCGATAGTCGTGCGCCTCCTCCTTGGAGCGCAGCGACCGCAGCGCCTTCGTGCCCGGGTCGTAGTGCAGCGTCTCCTGCACGACCTGCAGCCCGCGCTCCAGCAGGTCGATCTGGCGCCGGATCTCGGCCGCCATCCCATCGCCCAGGAACTTGAACGAGTTCATGTTCTTGAGCTCGGTCTTGGTGCCGAACTCGCCGCTTCCAGCCCGCCGCACCGACACGTTGGCATCGCACCGCAGCGACCCCTTCTCCATGTCGACGTCGGAGACGCCGATCGTCTGCAGGGTGTTCTTCAGGAGCGCCAGGAAGGCAATGGCCTGCTCCGGCGACCGCAGGTCGGGCTCGGTCACGATCTCGACCAGCGGCGTGCCACAGCGGTTGAAGTCGACCAGCGTGTACTCGGCGCCACCGATGCGGCCCGCTTCACCGCCGCTGTGGACGAGCTTGGCGGCGTCCTCCTCGAGGTGCGCGCGGGTGATGCCGATCCTCCCGCCGTCCACGTCGAGATGGCCCTCCAAGCAGATCGGCTCGTCGTACTGGCTGATCTGATAGGCCTTGGGGCTGTCCGGATAGAAGTAGTTCTTGCGGTGGAACACGCTGCGCTCGGCGATCGCGCAGTTCAGCGCCAGGCCGATCTCGATCGCCTTCTCGACCGCCCCCTGGTTGATCACCGGCAGCACGCCCGGGTGGCCCAGGCAGAGCGGGCAGGTGAGCGTGTTGGGCTCGGCGCCGAAGCGGTTCCCACAGGCGCAGAACATCTTGGTGGCGGTGTTCAGCTGGACGTGGATCTCGAGCCCGATCACGGGCTCCCAGGCGGCCTCGCTCATCTCGCCTCCCTCATCGCAGCCGGCACCGGGTCGAACCCGATCGCACCCTCGAGCGCGTGCGCGGCGGCCAGGATCCGGTTCTCCGAGAAGGCTGAGCCGATCAGCTGGAGGCCCACCGGCAGCCCCTCCGAGAGGCCGCACGGGAGCGAGATCCCGGGCAAGCCGGCCAGGTTCACCGGCACCGTCAGCAGGTCACACGCGTACATGGCCCAGGGATCGTCGATCCGCTCGCCGATCGGGAAGGCCACCGTCGGTGACGCAGGCGTGGCGATCAGGTCGACGTCGGCGAACGCCTGGCCGAACTCGCGACGGATCAGCGTACGCACCCGCTGGGCGGTGCCGTAGTAGGCGTCGTAGTAGCCGGCCGAGAGCACGTAGGTGCCGAGCATGATGCGGCGCTTGACCTCGGCCCCGAACCCGCTCGAGCGCGTGCGCCCGTACATCTCGACGATCGTGTCACCCGGCTCCTCGAGCCGCAGGCCGTAGCGCACCCCGTCGAACCGGGCCAGGTTGGCCGACGCCTCGGCAGGGGCGATCAGGTAATAGGCGGGCAGGGCGTGGACGGCCGTCGGCAGCGTGATCTCGCGCACCGAGGCTCCCAGGTGCTGCGCATGCTCCAGCGACCGGTCGAACGCCTCGCGCACACCCGGCTCGACGCCCTGGGCCAGCAGGTCGGTGGGCACCCCGATGGTCACCCCGCTCAGGTCGTCACCTTCGGGCACGGCGATCGGCTCCGGCAGGTCCACCGAGGTCGAGTCGCAGTGATCCCGGCCGGCGATCACCTGCAGTGCCAGCGCTGCGTCGCGGACCGTCAGCGCAAACGGGCCGATCTGGTCGAGCGAACTGCCGAAGGCGATCAGGCCATGGCGCGAGACAGCGCCGTACGTGGGCTTCATGCCGACCACCCCGCAGAGCGCCGCCGGCTGGCGGATCGAGCCGCCGGTGTCGGTGCCCAGAGCCAGCGGCGCCAGGCCCGCGGCCACAGCCGCCGCCGAGCCGCCGCTGGACCCGCCCGGCACCATGCGCGCGTCCCAGGGGTTGTGCGTGGCGCCGAAGGCGGAGTGCTCCGTGGAGGAGCCCATTGCGAACTCGTCCATGTTGGTCTTGCCGAGCGGGATCAACCCGGCCGCGCGGGCGCGGGTGACGACGCCGGCGTCGTACAGCGGCCGGTGCCCCACCAGGATGCGGGAGCCGGCCGTGGTCTCCTCGCCCCGCAGGCAGAGGATGTCCTTGAGCGCGATCGGGACGCCCTGCAGGCCGCTGCGACCCTCACGGTCGAACCGCGCAGCCTCCTCGCGAGCCGCGTCGGCACGCGTCCGCAGATAGCAGTTGAGGTCGCCGTCCTGCTGCTCGATGCGGGCCAGAAAGGCGTCCACCAGTTCCACGCACGACACGTCACCGGCGTCGAGCAGCGCGATGCAGCCTTCGGCGGTGAGACCGAGGGTGTCCTGGGTCATGAGGTCGGAGGTACCCGGAACGCGCCATCCTGCGCGGCCGGGGCGTTGGCGAGCACCTCGTCGCGCGGCCAGCTGGGACGTGACCGGTCGGGCCGCGTCACGTTCTCGACCTCGAGCGCGTGCGCGGTCGGCGGCACACCCTCCAGGTCGAGGGCGGCCAGGGCCTCGACGTGGCCGAGGATCCCGGACAGCTGCTCCGACATGCGCGCCACCTCTTCGTCGCTCAGCGAGAGGTTGGCGAGCCGCGCCACGTGCAGCACGTCGTCGGAGGAGATGGCCATCGATCGAGAGGATAGACGACCGTCAGGCGCCGGATCCCACCGTCCGGCGCCCTCGACGGCTTCGCTATCCGATCGGGCGGACTGCGCTGGCCTGCAGCCCCTTGTTCCCCTGGGCGACCTCGAACTCGACCCGCTGACCCTCGGCAAGGCTCTTGTAGCCGTCGCCCTGGATCTCCGAGAAGTGCACGAACACGTCCTCACCGCCGTCCTGCTGGATGAAGCCGTAACCCTTTTCGTTGCTGAACCACTTGACCGTACCTTCTGCCAACCTAGGTCCTCCTCGACCAGCGGACCGGTATGGACCGCTTTGCTGAATCGCGCGAATATAGAGGACCGTGCGGTCGGCCGCAATCGCGGCCGATTTGGGACGGTCGCGGCTCAGTGCCGCAGCCGGGCCGCTTCCAGCGTGTTCGAGAGCAGCATGGCGATCGTCATCGGGCCTACGCCGCCCGGTACTGGAGTGATCGCGCCGGCCACCTGCGAGGCCGATTCGTAGTCGACGTCGCCCACCAGGCCCGCCTCGGTGCGGTTGATGCCGACGTCGATCACGGCCGCGCCCGGCTTGATCATGTCGCCCCTGATCATCTGTGGCCGGCCCACCGCCGCCACCAGGATGTCGGCCCGGCGCGTGACCTCGCCCAGGTCGCGGGTGCGCGAGTGGGCAATGGTGACCGTTGCGCTCTGGTGCAGGAGCAGCAGCGCCACCGGCTTGCCGACGATGTCGGAGCGGCCCACCACCACGGCCTCGGCGCCGGTGACCGGGATGTCGTAGGCGCGCAGCAGCTCCATCACGCCGGCCGGCGTGCACGGACGCAGCCCCGGCTGGTTGGCCACGAGCCGGCCCACGCTGATCGGGTGGAAGCCGTCGACGTCCTTGGTCGGCTCGATCAGCTCCAGCACCGGCTTCGAATCGAGGTCGCCCGGCAGCGGCAGCTGCACGAGGATCCCGTCGACCCGCTCGTCGGCGTTCCATCGTGCGACGGCGCTTTCGACCTCGTCCTGGCTGGAAGTCGCCGGCAGCTGCTCGTGGAACGAGGCCATGCCCAGCTCGCGGGTGCGCTCACCCTTGCTGCGGACGTACACCTGCGAGGCCGGGTCCTCTCCCACCAGGATCGTGACCAGGCCGGGCGTGTGCCCGGTCTCGGCGACGAACTCTGCCACCTCGCGGCCGACCCGCGCCTGCACCGCCGCCGCGGTCTGTTTGCCGTCGATCACCGTCGCCATGGCGGCGCACCATAGCGAATTCTCAGATCCACAAAGTATCCGAACGGGTGATACCAGCGGATCAGGCCAGCGCCTATCAGTGAGATACACGTCTACGACGGCAGTTCCCCCAAACAGGGGAAATCGCCAGCAAGCCCTCAAGGCTCCTTGGCAACTGCCGAAAGAGATCGCACAGGATCCGCCTCCCGCGGCGGCTCCGCGAAACCGGATGGGGGGAGGTGAATTCCTTGATCGAGTACCTGAGCCGCCTGTTCGCGGATCTCAAGGAGGAGTCGGGCCAGACGATGGCTGAGTATGCCGTCGTGCTCGGCGTCATCACCATTGCTGTGGTGGTCACCCTCGGCCTCCTGAGCACCAAGATCTCCGCCGTTCTCAATAGCGTGATTGCCGCCATGTAATTATGGCTTCCCTCGGCGGGTTCCCGGGTCCTCAGTAGCCCGGGAGCCCGCCTACTTTTGTCCCCCGCACACGTCACCCAGGGTCTGGGAGCTCCGTGAAGATCAAGAAACGCACCACAACCGACGAAGGCCAGGCGGTCGTTGAGTTCGCCGTCATCCTTCCCGTGCTGCTGCTGGTGCTGTTCGCGATCCTGCAGTTCGGAGTGCTCTTCAACAACTACATCCAGGTGACGGCCGCCGCCCGTGAGGGTGCGCGCAAGGCGGCCACGAGCCGCACGCTGGGAGTCGCCGGTGCCGAGAGTGCCGCCACCGCCGCCGCAAAGTCGGCTGCGCCGGGGCTGAACACGTCCAACATGGGGATCACGTATCCCAACAGCCCGACGTTCGTTCAGGGCTCGGACGTGAAGGTGCAGGTCACCTACCCGTATTCGATCAGCATCATCGGCCTGGTTGTCTCGTCCGGCAATCTGACCGCTTCGACCACGATGCGGGTCGAGTAACACCAAACGCTTTGGACCTTCCCCGCCTGATGATCCGTCTCCCCCACACCAAGGCTCATCCAACCCCGGCCCGACCACGTCGGGCCGGCGGACGTTCCTCGGGACAGGCGATGGTGGAGTTCGCGCTGGTCGCGCCGGTGCTGTTCCTGATGCTGATCGCGATCTTCCAGTTCGGTCAGGCGTTCACCGATTACATCCAGGTCACGAATGCTGCGCGCGACGGTGCCCGCAAGGCGATCGTGTCGCGATCGGACGCAAACGGCGTCACGACGGTGCAGAACACCGTCAAGGCGTCGGTGTGGTCGCTCAACAAGTCCAATATGGGCATCACCGTGTCTCCCGGCCAGCCGTGGACGGCCGGGCAGTCGGTGACCGTGACCGTGACGTATCCGTACAACATCAGCATCATGGGCGTGGTAGTGGGGTCGGGAACGCTGACCTCGTCGACCACCCAGCGCATCGAATAGCAGATCCCCCCAACGGTGGTCGCGCAGCTGGATTTCGCGTGACCCTCAAGTCCCGAAGAGGCCGTGCCGATAGCACCTCAGCTAGGTCTCTTACGTCTTCCGTCCCAAGTGAGGCAGCCGCATGACGTACAACGTCCGTAACATCGCGATCGCGCTGGTTTTGGCCGGCATCGCGGCGTTCCTCGTGATCATGTACACGGGGAATGTGCAGAAGCAGGCACATAACTCGCAGCAGACCACCACGGTTCTGGTTGCGACCGCCGACATCCCAGCCGGCACCACAGTCGCCGACGCGATTTCGGGCGGCCAGATCCAGACCCATCAGGTCGTGCAGCAGGACGTGATCGTTGGCGCCCTGACCGACGAGAAGTCGCTGAACAGCTCCTACGTCACCAAGCAGGATCTGTATTCCGGTCAGCAGGTCACCGCGTCGATGTTCGCGCCTTCGGACGAGACACGGCTGGTCACGCAAATCAAGCAGAACTACCGCGCCATGCAGATCGGCCTCACCCCGGACGAGCTCCTGGGTGGCACGATCCAGGCCGGCGATCACGTCGACATGGTCGGCACCTACACGGTGCACCCGTCCAACGGCGACCCCGACTACGACGTCAGCCGCATCATCGTGCGCGACGTGCAGGTGCTGAAGGCGCCTGACGTCAACACGACCACCGGCCAGCTGGCCGCGAGCACCACCACCCCGTCGATCACCGTCGCGGTGCCCGACACGGTGGTGCCGAAGATCACCTTCACGCTGCATGGCGGCGACGGTGCTCTCTGGTTCGTGCTGCGGCCCGCCAACGCCTCGCAGGATGGCCCGATCACCCTGGCCACGGTGCAGTCCGTGATCTTCGAGGGCCTCAACGCCCGCCAGATCATCCAGGCCTTCAGCTCGAAGGGGACGGGACATTGAGCTCCTCACCGATCAAGGTATTCATCACCGGCGCGGCCAACGGCCTCGCCGAGGTGAGGGAGGGTCTCGCCGATCACCCCGAGGTGGAGCTCGTCGGCACCGCCGCCGATCCCGCCAAGGCCGGCACCAAGCTGGCCGAGTCCGGGGCGCAGGTGATCCTGCACGGCACCACCTCCACCGATCACGTTCCCACCGCGGAGATCGAGGCGATCCGCAGCGTCACCGCAGCCCCGATCGTGCTGGTCACCTCGGCCAGCGCCAACGCCCTGCTCTCGGAGGCGCTGTCGGCCGGGATCTTCGACGTGGTGCTGCTGCCGCAGCTGACCGACGGCATCGTCTTCACGATCAAGAAGGCGAACTCGCTGGCGGCCGGCCGGACAACCGGCGGCGGCAGCGGCAAGACCACCGCGGCGCTGGAAGGCCGTGTGGTCACGTTCTTCTCGCCCAAGGGCGGGGCCGGCAAGACCGTTCTGGCCTGCAACCTGGCCGCGACGGTCGCGCGCCAGCAGCAGCGCAAGACCTTGCTGCTGGACCTCGACCTGCAGTTCGGCGACGCCGCGATCATGATGGGCATCGAGCCGGAGAAGACGATCTATGACCTGGTCATGGCTCGTCGCGAGCTGGACACCGACGCCCTGGCCGGCTACGTCACGGCCCACTCGTCCGGCGTGCACGTGCTTCCCGCACCGCTGCGCCCGGAGGACGCCGAGCTGGTCACCGAGGAGCGCCTCGGCCATCTGTTCGCCGTGGCCAAGGAGAGCTACGACGTGATCGTCGTCGACACGCCGCCGTTCTTCCACGGCCCGGTGCTGTCCACTCTGGATCGCACCGACCAGCTGCTGCTGGTGGCGTCGCCCGACGTGCCGACGGTCAAGAACATCAAGCTGACGATGCAGACGCTCGACCTGCTGCACTACCCCAAGGAGCGGCGGCACCTGCTGCTGAACCGCGCGGGGTCGAAGGTCGGGCTGAAGGCCCAGGAGATCGAGCGCGCGCTGGACATGAAGGTCGCGTTCGAGGTGCCGGTCGAGCGCGAGGTCGCAGTCTCTGTCAACCGAGGCGTCCCGATCGCGATCTCGAGCCCGCGCTCCGCCGTTGGCAAGTCGCTCCAGGATGTCGCCGACAAGCTCGTGCCGCTGCGCACGACCGGCGCCGTCGAGGGTGGCGGCAAGAAGTTCCGAAGGAAGGGATAACCCGTGTCGCTACAGTCTCGCATCCAGGTCGCGGGGCAGGACGGCACCGAGGTCGAGGCGGGTCAGGAGTCCGGCAAGCCGGCTCTGGAACGCTCCTCGGTGGTCTCCGATCCCTTTGCCGATCTCAAGACCCGAGTACACAAGGACATCATCGCCCGGCTCGGCCCGCGCCTGTTCAACGCAGACGCCGGCACGGGTGACGGGGACCTCGAGGCCACCGTCAACGAGGCGGTGACAGAGGTGCTGGCGCTCGAGAAGACGCCGCTGACGCGGCAGGAGCGCCAGGACATCATCCGCCAGATCTCCGATGACATCCTCGGTTACGGGCCGCTGGAGCCGTTCCTGCGCGATGACTCGATCACAGAAATCATGGTCAACGACCACAGCACGATCTACATCGAGCGCCACGGCAAGATCACCCGCACGAACGCGCAGTTCGTCGACGACCAGCACCTGCTGCGGATCATCGACAAGATCATCAGCCGCATCGGACGGCGCATCGACGAGTCGTCCCCGTACGTGGACGCCCGTCTGCCGGACGGCTCGCGTGTGAACGCGATCATCCCGCCGCTGGCGGTGCGCGGATCGGCACTGACCATTCGTAAGTTCCGCCGCGATCCGTTCACCATGCCCGACCTGATCAAGTTCGGGACGCTCACGCACAAGTCCGGCCAGTTCCTCGAGGCCTGCGTCCGCGGCAAGTTGAACATCCTGATCTCGGGCGGTACCGGTTCCGGTAAGACGACGACGCTGAACGTGTTGTCGGCGGCCATCCCCTCCGACGAGCGAATCATCACCGTCGAGGACGCGGCCGAGCTCCAGCTCAAGCAGGACCACGTGATCACCCTGGAGTCGCGCCCGTCAAACATCGAGGGCAAGGGCCAGGTCACGATCCGCGACCTCGTCCGCAACACCCTGCGTATGCGGCCCGACCGCATCATCGTCGGCGAGTGTCGTGGACCCGAGACCGTGGACATGCTGCAGGCCATGAACACCGGCCACGACGGCTCGCTGACCACCGTCCACGCCAACAACCCGCGTGACGCCCTGGCCCGTACCGAGACGCTGGTGCTGACCGCAGGCGTCGACCTGCCGCTGCGCGCCATCCGCGAGCAGATCTCGAGCGCGTTCGACCTGATCGTCCAGGTATCGCGCCTGGTCGACGGCACCCGCCGCATCACCCATGTCACCGAGGTGCTTCGGATGGAGTCCGACGTGGTCACCCTGCAGGACATCTTCATCGCCAAGCCGGTGGAGAACGCCGCCGAGCAGGCCGAGACCGGGCATCGTCTGCTGGGGCCGCTGACCTGCAGCGGCATCAAGCCTCACTTCCTCGACAAGATGGCCGGCAACGGCGTCAACCTGCCGCCCAACTTCTTCCTGCCCGACAGCGGCGAGCGGCCTTCAAGCGCAACAGCCGCCGGCGTGTTCGGCAGGGCGGTCGGACAGTAATGCGCCTCCGCATCGCCATCGTCACCGCGCTCGCGGCCCTCGTCGCTGCCGTTCCGGCGTCGGCCAGCGGCACCCTGCAGGTGCAGAAGGTCGACACGAGCGCGTTCCCCACCGTCCGGGTCACGGTGCAGTCGCCCACGCCCGGCAAGGCCCCCGATCTGCAGGTGTCCGAGAACGGCGTCCAGGTGCCGCCGGCGAACGTGCAGATGGTGGATCCGGGCGCGCCCGCCGCGATCGCACTCGTGATCGACACGTCGAACAGCATGGCCGGCACCAAGCTGAACGATGCCATCTCCGCCGCGCACGGCTTCGTCAGCGCCCAGAAGAACGGCAACCTGCTCGGCGTCTACGGCTTCGACTCGACCGCCTACCCGGCGGCGCGGCTCAGCCCTGACCGCACCGAGATCGACACCGCGATCAGCCAGCTGGGCACCGGCGGCGCGCCCGGCACCGCCCTCTACGGGGCCGTCAAGCTGGCGTCCGAGGACCTGCAGACCGCGCCCGCGCAGCGGCGCGTCATGATCCTGATCACCGACGGCTCGTCACAGGCCGACACCGCCACGCTGGACGAGGCGGTCGCGGCCGCCAAGCAGGCGGGGGTGCTGGTCTACACGGTCGGCATCGCCACCAGCGGCGCGGCTCAGGCGGCCCTCAACCAGATCGCCTCGGACACCGGCGGCACGCCCACTTCGGTGACCGACTCGTCGGCCCTGGCCGGCATCTACAGCACCATCGAGAGCGAGCTCGGCAACAGCTACACCTACATGTACCAGAGCTCGGTGGCGCCCGGCGCCCCGCTGGTGCTGACGCTGTCGTCGCCCGGCCTGGGCGACGCCCGCGAGGTGCTGAAGGCCCCCGGCACGTTCGTCCCGCCCACCAAGAGCGGCGGCGGCTTGAAGCTACCCACCGGCGCATCCGGCCGCATCCTGATGGCCGCGCTGGTCGGGTTCTTCGTCCTGATGGCCATGATCCTGGTGATGGCGGCGCGGCCTGACGTGATCCTGCAGAAGCGGATCGCGCCCTATACCGACAGCAAGAAGAGCGTCGTGGTCGAGGCCGATGGTGAGGCCACCCCCACATCCCGCATCTCGCTGCTGCATCAGCTGTTCATCTCGACCGAGCGCATCATCGGCTCGATGAACTTCTGGAAGCGGATGTCGGCGAACCTGGAGCAGGCCGACCTGCCGCTGCGCACCGCGGAGCTGTTCTACATCCAGATCGGCACGGCGATCCTGTTCGGGTTCATCACCGCCTTCATCCTCGGCCACCGCGGACTGTTCGCGCTGGCGGCGCTGCTCGTGGGCGGCCTGGTGCCGGCGATCTACGTGCGGCTCAAGGCCCGGAAGCGACTGACCCTGTTCGAAACCCAGCTGCCGGAGACGCTGATCACGATGGCGGCGTCGCTCAAGGCCGGACACGCGTTCAACCAGTCCGTCTCAAGCGTCGTCCGCGAGGGCGCCGATCCGACCGCGAAGGAGTTCTCGCGGGTGCTGGCCGAGATCCAGCTGGGAGCTCCGTCCGAGAACGCCCTGCAGGCGATGGCCGATCGCATGAACTCGTACAACTTCGGCTTCGTCGTGATGGCCGTAAACATCCAGCGCACCGTCGGCGGCAGCCTCGCCGACATCCTGGACATGGTCTCGGACACGGTGCGCCAGCGCCAGCAGTTCGAACGCAAGGTGAAGGCGCTGACCGCGCAGGGCCGGATGTCGGCCTACGTGCTGATCGCGATGCCGTTCCTGATGGGCCTCGCCATCTTCGCCCTGAACCCGACCTACATGTCGGTGCTGTTCACGACCACGATGGGCAAGATCATGGTCGCAGGCTCGCTCGTGATGATGGCGATCGGTTCCATGATCATCAAGAAAATCGTGTCCTTCAAGGAGTAGCCGCATGTTGATGATCCTCGGAATCGGAGTGTTCTTCGCAGCTGTCTACGTGCTGTTGACCGGACTCACCGTCCGCCAGCGAGAGGTGTCGCTGTCGGTCAAGCGGGCCCGGCGCTACGGGACTCGTAACCAGCGCGAGATCGAGACACGGCGCAGCGTCAATGACCGCCTCCTGGGCCCGATGGCGGCACGCCTGGCCGGCATCACCATGAAGCTGATGCCCAAGACCAACACCGATCAGGTGTCGAACCGTCTGCTCGCCGCCGGCCTGGCTCGCACGCTGTCACCGCAGGCCTACCTGGCGCTCAAGACCGGTCTCGCCGGCCTGTTCATCATGTTCGGCCTGCTCACGGTGATCACCGGTGCGATGGCCCCGGTCTTCGGCCTCATGATCGGGCTGATGGGCGCAGCCATCGGTTTCATCGCCCCCGACTTCGTGATCAACAACCGCGTCCGCAGCCGCCGTGACCTGATGCGGGCCGACCTGCCGAACGTGCTCGACCTGCTGTGCGTATCCGTGGAGGCCGGCCTCGGGTTTGACCAGGCGCTCTCCAAGCTGAGCGAGCGCATGGAGGGCCCGCTCGTCGACGAGTTCTCGCTGGTGCTGCACGAGATGCGGATCGGCCAGAGCCGCTCGGCGGCGCTCAAGAACCTGTCAGAGCGCGTCGATGCGCCCGAGGTGTCGCAGTTCGCCCGCGCCATCATCCAGGCCGACCAGCTCGGCATCGCGCTGTCGCGCATCCTGCGCGTGCAGTCGCAGGACATGCGCGTGCGCCGCCAGCTGGCCGCCGAGGAGAAGGCCATGAAGGCCCCGGTCAAGATGCTGTTCCCGACCGTGATCTTCATCTTCCCCTCGATGTTCGTGGTGGCGCTCGGCCCGGCCGCGCTGAACCTGATGAAGACCTTCGCCGGGGGCTAGCGAGCGGAACCAACCTGCCGCCCTGCGACGGCAGACGAGCTCGCGTTCGGCGCTCGGCCGCAAGGCCGATGCTCACCCTGACTGAGCGAGCCTGCCCGACAAGGCAGCCTCGCGCCCGGTGCGGCGTTAGCGCTTGCGCTTTCCGACCGGATAGGTGATCAGGCGCACGTCGATCGTGCGCTCGCCCCGGCGGACGATCTTGCGTGTCTCGGTGCGATCGGTATTCGGACCGCTCATGCGCCTTGCATCGGCAGCGCGGGCGCGGGGCTGAAGTGGGCGGCGTCAGCTCTCCTGGTGCTCAGATGCGCGTCCCGCCTGGGCCAGGCGGGACATCGCGTAGCAGATCAACCGGCTCGTCGCAGACTGCTTGTGATCGTCGGGCAGGAGGCCGAGCCAGCAGTACCGGCAAGACCACGCCGTACGAAGGCGACGACCGGAATCGAACCGGTGTGCAAGGCTTTGCAGGCCTCTGCCTAACCACTCGGCCACGTCGCCCGAGGTCACAAGGCTATCAGCGGGCCTGTGTGGTCTACGACGCGACGTCCGCGACCGCACGGCCGGCCAGGAGCTCGGCGCTTCGCAGCGCGAGGCCTCCCTGGCCTGCCACCGCCGCCAGCACCGCCTGCGCGCGCTCCGAGAACGAGTCGCACACGACCACCAGCAGCGCGCCGTTGACCGCCACGACCGCTGCCACGGCCGGTGGCGCCGATGCCTCGGCCGCCGGCCCCGGCAGGTTCGCAACGTCCACGAGCTCCACCTCGTCTCGCCGCGGGAACCCCGCCCGCACGGCCGCCGTCGCGATCGCGCGCACCGTGGCGTCGCCGGTCGAGGCCAGCACCCGGCTGCGGCCGCTGACGGGATCGGCCGGCACGGCCACCGCCGCTGCACGCGACCCGGTCAGGCTGCGCGCCACGTGCGCCAGGTGAGCGGCCACGGCGGAAACCGACGGGTCGGTCGCGGCCATCGTGGCGATCTCCAGCAGCGCGTTCGAGACCGCCGCCGACCGCCGCTCCGCCTCCAGCAGCCGCGCGTTCTCGAACGCCACGGCGGCCTGCGCCGCCAGCAGCTCCAGCAGCCGCACCGCGAGCTGTGAGAACTGGTCGAGCCCCAGCTTGGACAGCACGATCACGCCGATCGTGCGCCGCTCGTAGCGCAGCGGCACCGCCAGGATCGACTCCTCGATGTCGGCGCTGCCCTCGATATCCTCCGCAAACTCACAGTGCTGCGCGTCGCCGATGTTGAGGGTCTGCCCGCGCTCGGCCGCGGTGCCCGTGATGCCCTCCCCCATGTCGCAGCGCAGCGCGTCGAACGTCTCGCCGGCGTACTCCGACAGGTTGCCGCCGAAGGCGACCGGCTCCAGCGTCCGCTGGTCGTCGCCGAGCAGGTAGACCCGGGCGTTGTGGTAATCGATCATCGTGCGCAGCTCGGCCACGATCGTTTCGGCGATCTGCCAGACGTCGTTCAGCCGGTTCAGCTTAGTTGCGAGCGCGCCCAGCAGCTTGATCTGCGTGAGGGACTCCAGCTCCTGCCGGCGGCCGGCGGCGCCGCGCGTGTCGCGCTGCGCCCGCACGGCTGACGAGTAGCTGGCGGCGCGGTCCTTGCCCCGCTCCTTGGCGACGTACAGCGCTGCGTCGGCCGCGGCCAGCAGCTCGGTCGGGTTCTTGGCATCGTCAGGAAACGCCGCGACGCCGCAGGACACGGTCAGCGAGCGAGGCCCTGGAAGCTGGCGCACCCGCGCACACAGGCGGTCGGCCGCTGCCTTGGCGGCGCGCTTGCCGGTCTCCGGCATCAGAATCGCGAACTCCTCGCCGCCCACGCGGAAGGCCGAGTCGGTGGCCCGCAGCACGGAGCCGGCCGCCGATGCCACCCGCCGCAGCATCAGGTCGCCCTCCATGTGGCCGTGCACGTCGTTCAGCAGCTTGAAGTCATCCAGGTCGAACGTGACCAGCGCCATCGGCCGCTTGTAGCGATGGGCGCGCTCCAGCTCCGCGCGCACCCGCTCCTGGTAGACGCGGTGGTTGAAGAGCCCCGTCAGCCAGTCCGTCTGCGCCTCGCGCGTCAGCTGCTCGCGGATCTGGGTGTTGTCCAGCGCCAGCGCCGCCAGGTCGGCGAAGTGGCAGATCAGCTCGAACTCGTCGTCGCTGAAGGTGACGCCCTCGCCCAGGCGATAGACGTTGAGCACGCCGATCGGCTGGTCGCGCACCATCAGCGGCACGGCCGCGATCGTCTCCGGCTCGCTGTCGGTGCCCGGCACCAGCTCGATGCGCGGATCGAGGTGGGCCGCCGGCACGTTCTGGGCGAGGCGCTGCTCCACCACCCACCCGGTCAGGCCCTTGCCCAGCGGCAGCGGCGCGTCGAGGATCTCGGCGGCGTACAGGTCGACCGAGTGCAGCGGCACCAGCAGGCTGCGCAGCGGGTCGACCTGGTAGACCGTCAGCACGTCGTAGGGCACCAGCCGCTTCAGCTCATCGGTGATGCGGTCGAGCAGCTCGTCCAGGCTGCCGGATCCCAGCAGCATCCGCGACATCTCCAGCAGCGCTCTGTACGAGGCCAGGCGCGCGCCTTGGGGGTCCTGGTCAGAACCGGGACGTGCGAGCACGACATCCTCTCGAAGCAGATGGGCGGGGCCGGGCACAGGGAGCGCGAAGAAGGTGCCACTCTCAGTTTCCCGCCTGTGGGGCCGAGCTCCTACCCCCTTTCGAGTGATCCCACTCCCCGCGACGCGGGTGGATAGGCCACGAGCGAGGCTACCGTCACGATCGTCATCACCAGCGTGCCGGCGATCGCGACGTGCACCGCGATCACCTGCCAGGGCAACCCGTTGCGGTACTGGTATTCGCCCACGGCCAGCTGACAGAGCGTCAGCACCACCCCGGCCACGGACAGCCGCTGGGCGAGGCTGCCGCGGGCGGTTCGCCACAGCACCACCGACAGGATCAGGAACACGGCCGCGAACGACACGGCAGCGCGCACGTGCACCCACGTGGCGTCGTAGAAGTTGCCGAGCCGCTCGATCGGCCGGTCGGTGGCACCTGCGTGCGGCCCGGCGGCCGTGACGAACGCGCCGGTCGTGACCAGCGCCAGGCACAGCACCACCGCGGCCGCCCCGAGCAGCGCCGGGCGCGTCCACACCAGCTGTTCGCGCCGGCAGCCGTGAGCGCGGTCGACCGCGTGGAACGTGACCCACGTGGCGACCGCCACCACGGCCATCGCCAGCAGGAAGTGGGACATCACGAGCAGCGGATTCAGGTCGAAGGCAACCGTGATCGCGCCCAGCGGCACCTGCGCCACGGTGCCGGCCGCCGCCGCAGCCGCCCCCCACGCCACCGCTCGCTGCAGCCCCGGCAGTCGAAACGCGATCACCGCCGTGATCACGGCCGCGACCATCGCGATGCCAGAGATCACGCGGTTCGAGAACTCGATCACCGAGTGGTAGCCCGTGCTGGGCACGAAGCTGTGGGCCTCGCAGGTCGGCCAGTGCGGACAGCCCAGGCCGGACGCGGTGAGACGCACCAGACCGCCGGTCACGACCACCAGCCACAGCAGCCCCAGGGTGATCAGCGCGGCGCGCTCGAACGTCAGCGCCGTGACGGCGCGCCCGCGTGCACGAGACAGGGTGGGCTCGGCGGTGGCCACGGCTGCAAAGTCTAGAGGGCGCCCCGCTGCCACGAGGTGAGCACCGCACGCACCCCCCGCACCGGGGTCCGCAGCATCCGGTAGGCGCGGGACGAGTCGAGCACGCAGTCGAGCGGTCGTCGCGCCGCATGGCCGGCGCTTCGGCCGGCGCGCAGCCGAGCCGGGTCAGCGCCGTGGCGGGCCGCGATCAGCTGCGCGAACTCGAGCCGCGACACCGGTTCGGGGCCGGCCAGGTGCAGCACACCGCGCCGCGGCAGCTCCGCCAGCTCCAGCAGCGCGGCTGCCAGGTCGCCGCGGGCCACCGGCGAGCGCAGCTCGTCCTCGAAGAAGGCCACGTCCGCGCGGCCGGCCAGCGCGTCCAGGACCATCCGCTCGGTCGGTCCCGGCTCCGCGCCGGCGTAGATCAGCGAGGTGCGCACCACCAGCGCTTCGCCGTGCGCTTCCAGCACGGCACGCTCACCATCCAGCTTGGAGGCGCCGTACTCGTTGACCGGCCCGGGTGGATCGTCCTCCCGGTACGGGCGGGCCAGCTCCCCGTCGAACACGAAGTCGGTGGACAGGTGGATCAGCCGCGCGCCGTGACGGGCGGCGGCCGCCGCGACGTGCGCGGCGCCGTCGACGTTCACCCGGCGCATCCGGTCGCCTGCCTGATGGTAGGCCGTGTGCACCACGGCGGCCGGTCTGACGCGCGCCATCAGGTCGTCGACGGCGGCACGGTCGCACACGTCGAGCGACACGTCGGCGGTGGCGTTCCTCAGGTGCGTGCCGGTCGCATCACGACCGCCGACCCGAGCCTGAGCCAGCAGCTCACGGCCCAGAAAGCCGCTCGCACCGGTCACCAGGATGCCCGCCTGCGCGCCCGTGTCAGCCGCCTGCATGCGCCGATCGTAGCTACACTCGATGTCCGCCCCGATCCGCAACTCTTCACGGAGATCGCCATGACCACCACCCTCCCCGGACAGGACACCGACGCGCTGCTCACCCGCCTCGGCCTCGACCCGTCGCTCCTGCGCGGCGGCGACCTCGAGGTGCGCACGCCCATCACGGGCGAGGTGATCGCGAACCTTCACTCGACCGGCGAGGCCGACGCGGAGGCCGCGATCGCGCGGTCGGTGGCGGCGTTCCAGGTCTGGCGCGACGTGCCGGCGCCACGGCGCGGCGAGCTGGTGCGCCTGCTGGCCGACGAGCTGCGCCAGGAGAAGGAGGCGCTGGGCGCGCTGGTCACCCTCGAGGCCGGCAAGATCGGCCAGGAGGGCCTGGGCGAGGTGCAGGAGATGATCGACATCTGCGACTTCGCGGTGGGGCTGTCCCGGCAGCTGTACGGGCTCACGATCGCATCCGAGCGGCCCGGGCACCGGATGATGGAGACCTGGCTACCGCTGGGGCCCGTGGGCATCATCACCGCGTTCAACTTCCCGGTTGCGGTCTGGAGCTGGAACGCCGCGTTGGCGCTCGTGTGCGGCGATCCGGTGATCTGGAAGCCGTCTTCCCGCACGCCGCTGACCGCGCTTGCCTGTCAGGCGCTGTTGCGCCGAGCGCTGGAGCGCTTCGGCGACGCCCCGGAGGGGCTGGTCGAGGTGATCGTCGGCAGCGCCGGGCGGGCGCTGGTGGACGACCCGCGGGTGCCGCTGGTGTCGGCGACCGGGTCGACCGCCATGGGCCGGGCGATGGCGCCGAAGGTGGCCGCCCGCCTGGGCCGCTCGCTGCTCGAGCTGGGCGGCAACAACGCGATGATCGTAACTCCCAGCGCCGACCTCGACCTGGCGGTGCGGGCGATCCTGTTCGCCGCTGTCGGCACCTGCGGCCAGCGCTGCACGTCGCTGCGGCGGCTGATCGTGCACGAGTCGGTGGCCGACACCCTAATCGATCGGCTTGAGCGGGCATACGCGAGCGTGCAGGTCGACGACCCGCGCGAGCAAGGCACGCTCTGCGGCCCGCTGATCTCGCAGGAAGGCTTCGACGACATGCAGAAGGCGCTCGACCGGGCGCGCGCAGACGGCGGCACAGTGAGCGGTGGTGAGCGGGTGCTGGCCGACCGCTGGCCGGACGCGTACTACGTGCGGCCGGCGATCGTGCGAATGCCCGGACAGACCGACGTCGTGCGCGAGGAGACCTTCGCGCCGGTGCTGTACGCGATGACGTATTCGGGCATGCAGCAGGCGCTGGATCTGCACAACGACGTGCCGCAGGGACTGTCTTCCTGCATCTTCACCGGTGACCTGCGGGAGGGCGAGCGGTTCCTGGCGCCGGCCGGATCCGACTGCGGCATCGCGAACGTCAACATCGGCCCCAGCGGCGCCGAGATCGGCGGTGCCTTCGGCGGCGAGAAGGAGACCGGTGGCGGCCGCGAGTCGGGCTCCGATGCCTGGAAGGCATACATGCGCCGGCAGACGGCCACGGTCAACTACTCGACCGAGCTGCCGCTGGCGCAGGGCATCGTGTTCGACGCGGGATGATCCGCAGCCGCCGGCCCGGACCTGGTCGGCTGGACCACATCGCATCGCCGCAGGGACGACGGCGCCACCGAGTCGACGCAGCGGGCCATTGTGACCGGCCCCGCGGCCGACCGCTCCCCCGAGGGCGCCGCCGCGCTGGGCGCCGCCTACTGGCGAGCCGTGGCACAGACCACGGCCGGCCTCGTCGGCAGGCGGGAGAGCGACGCCGGATCCGAGCTGCGCCTCGGCCGAAGGGGGCCGGTGCTGCTCCGCTTCGGGCCACCCCGCTACGACGTCACCGCCACGGGGGTCTCCGCGGCATATCCGATCACCGGCGGCCTGCTGGCCCGCCGCCCGTCCGGATCGCTGACGCTCTCGATGGAGGCTCGCAACGGCGAGGTGGAGCTGCGGTCAGCTATCGCCGGCTACTACCCCACCCTGGCGGCTCGTCCCGGAGCGCCGGCCTGGACAGGCGAGGTCTACAACCAGGTGCAGGCGCGGCTGCACGCCCGCGTCAGCCGCAGCTACTTCCGGCACGTGGCCCGCGGAGCTTCCGTATGAGGATCGCGGTGCTCGGTGCGTCTGGCACTGTCGGATCGGCGCTAGTCCCGGTGCTCGCCCGCGATCACGAGGTGGTGGCGGTCTCACGGCGGCCGCACCCCGGCGGGGACGACAACGTCACCTGGATGGTGGGCGACGTCGCGAACCCGACCAGCATCCACCGGGCGCTGGCCGGTGTCGATGTGGTCTGTTATCTCGTCCATTCGCTGGGTCAGGACGACTTCGCCGCCCGTGACCGCCGCGGCGCGTCCATCGTCGCCCGGGCAGCGGCATCACGCGGAGTGGCACAGATCGTCTACCTGGGGGGACTGGGCGACGAATCCGACGACCTCTCGGAGCACCTCGAGAGCCGCCGGGAGACGGAGCGCTGCCTGGCCGAGGGCAGCGTGCCGCTGACGACCATCCGGGCGGGCATGGTGGTGGGGCCGGGTAGCGCGGCGTTCGAGACGATCCTGGCGCTGGTCGACCGGCTGCCGGCGATGGTCTGCCCCCGCTGGGTTTCGACGCCGACGCAGCCGATCGCCGCCGGCGACGTCGTTCGCTACATCGCGGGCGTCTGCGGGAACAGGGGCGCAATCGGCCAGACGTTCGACGCAGGCGGTCCCGAGGTGATGACATACCGGGAGATGATCGAGCGCATCGCCAGGCTCCGGCACAGGCATCCCCTGATCGTCGAGGTGCCCTTCCTGACCCCGAGGCTGTCGTCCCTCTGGCTGCGGCTGGTGACGCCGGTCCAGGCCGGTGTCGCGCGTCCGCTGATCGACGGCCTCCGCAACCCGACCGTGGCACACGAGACCCGCCTCCGGGAGCTCGTCCCGTTCCCGCTCACCAGCTTCGACGCGGCCGCCCAGGCCGCGATCACCGCTGCTGCGAACGCTTGCGGATAGCCGTTCACCTAGGATCGGGTCGTGACGACCGCGAGACACCGCGAGGCGCATCTCAGCCATCGCTCCGGATGGCTGCGTGCTGCGGTGCTGGGCGCAAACGACGGGATCGTCTCGGTTGCCGCGATCATCGTGGGCGTCGCAGCAGCGGGTTCGAGCCGCTCCGCCATCCTCACCGCCGGCATCGCCGGGCTGGTTGCGGGCGCAGCGTCGATGGCGGCCGGGGAGTACGTCTCGGTCAGTTCGCAGGCCGATGCAGAACGCGCCGACCTCAGCCTCGAGCGGCGTGAGCTGACCGAAGATCCGGCGGGCGAGCGCGACGAGCTGGCTGCGATCTACCGCAGCCGCGGGCTCTCGGCTGCACTTGCAGACCAGGTGGCCGACGAGCTCAGCGCCGGCGACGTGCTGTCGGCACACGCGCGAGACGAGCTGGGCATGACCGAGCTGTCGCACGCCCGCCCCTTCCAGGCGGCGGGCGCCTCCGCCGCCTCGTTCACCGTCGGCGCCGCGCTGCCGCTGCTGGCTGTGATCCTGTCGCCGGCAGCCACCCGCATCGAACTGACGGTGGCCGCGACGCTGGTGGCGCTGGGGCTGACCGGTTTCATGGGCGCACGGTTGGGCGGCGCACCGGCCGGCCGGGGCACGCTGCGGGTGGTCATTTGGGGTGTCGCGGCCATGGCGCTGACGATGATCGTCGGGCGCCTGGTCGGGACGAACGTATAGCGGCAGCTATCAGCCCATCCCCATCTGCGGCATGGGACTCATCCCCGGAGTGGTGAGGCCGGGGATCGCATCCGGCGCGGCGAGCACCAGCACGCCGAGCCCGAGCAGGATCGCGGCCGTGCCGTAGACCGCGACCCGGCGCCACGGAACCGTCTTCTCGATCGCGATCAGCCCGGCGACGAACGCCATCCAGACGATGCTCATGACGCCTAGCGCAAACAGCGCGGCCATCAGCGCCCAGCAACAACCGACGCACCAGGCTCCGTTCTTCGCACCCATCTGGAAGGCGCCCAAGCGCCCGGCGCGCCACGAGCCGAGCAAGAAGCCCAGCGGGCTGCGGCACTTGCCGAGGCAGACGTCCTTGAGCGGCGTCAACTCGTACACCGCCGCGACGATCAGCGTCGCCCCTGCCACCCACCGGCCGGCGCGGTCCCACGACAGGACGTCTCCGGCGACCGCTCCGCCCGCGGCGGCGAGGGCGAACGCGACCGCGCCGGCAGCCGGCCCATGTGACGAGATATCCGGACGCGAACGCAAACGGCGAGACCAGCGAGCGCCGGCCGGTCATCCGGGAATACAGGGCCACCGTCGGGGCAACCGAGGGGAACATCATGGCGGCCATCATGACCACCCACACCGCGAGGAACCAGCCCGCCGTCCCCAGGCCGGTCCAGGGCCCGTTGTCCATCCCGCGCATCTGGTCCGCGGTCCACCACCAGCCGACGCCGGCGATGGCGAACAGCAGCGCGACGAGCCCGAGCCGGGCGCGGGCCGCCGCGAACGCAGGGCCGAGGCCCGCGCCGGAAACGCGGTCGGGCGCAGACACGATCATGCCTTCAGGCTGCCCAGGAGAACTCGGAGGTTGAGAGCCCGGTCTTCCCCTCGTACTGGATGCCGAAGGCGTTGATCCGCGAGCGCTTCGCCTCCGCCATCGTCAGGTCGGATCCGACCGGGTGGAACATGCCGGCGAACCGCACCGGCTCGCCGGTCTCGACGCCGAACGGCACCACGTCCTCGATCTCGAAGTCGATCACGTCGCCGACGCGCACGCTGTGGCGGACGCCGTCGTCGACCACCTCGATGGCGGCTCGCTCCACCCCGAGCATCTCGCCCACCAGCGGGGCCAGCCCCGCCATCGGGCCGCCCAGCTGGCCGCCGAAGACCTTGACCAGCTTGTCGAGCTGATCGTCGGTCGCTCGCTCATCGACGAACACGCCGAGCCGCCAGTTCCCCTCGGTCATGACCTTCGGCGTGTCGGCGATGGCCGCCACCTTGAGCCCACCGATGTCGGTGCCCTCGATCTGACCCTCGCGGATGTTGAAGACGAGGGTCACGCGGCAGAAGTCGTAGGTGGCGCCATGGTCGAAGGACAGGTTGCATGGGCACATCAGCTCACACGAACACGTCTCGACGTAGCTGCCCTTGAGGTTCCACGACATGGACTACCTCCAAGTCTGGGGGACCGGCCATCTTATCCGATCACGTGATCGTGTGAACCGGCACCTCGAAGAACTCGACCGAGGTGCGTCGCTCGCCGGCGCCAGGGCTCATCGCGTTCAACGCCGCGTCGCCGCGCTGCATCGCTTGCTCGCTATCGAAGAGCGTGATGCCGACTCCCTTGCCGGTCGCGCGGTCGACGAGCATCAGCATCTTCGCGCCCTCCAGGCCCGGCTGCGTCTCGTTGGACTGGACCTCGCTTCGTACCATCCCGATCGCCTGATCGATGTCGGCGGGGTCACTCTGGAATGTGGCTACGCGCGCGTACATGTCGCCTCCCTGGTCGCCGGACGTTCCGCCTCTGATCGTAGCCCTGTCGGACGGCGATCGCCGAGGACCTGCAGTCAGGTTACGGCCCCCAGAGCCCTGGGAATGCCTGCCAGGACCGCGCGCCTCGGCTCCGCCAGATGGCCTTGGGGGATGGCGCGCGTCCGGTGAGGGCGGCAGACCACTCTGGGGGAGGCTGCCGCCCTCACGCTCGCGCCTCAATACGTAGCTTCCGCGACGAGCGACCGTCTTGTACGCTGGCCGTTGCCAAGGCGGGTCAAGCAGCGGCCGCGCGGAAAATGTGTTCGCGTGGGTGGCTATGGGAGCCCGTCTCACGCGAACCCCTATCCGCTCGGCCGCCCGCAGTTCGGCTTGGCTGGGACGGCCGGGGTCAACCCCCCACCCGGCCGTCCCAGGAGGCAGCCTGCCTACCAACGGGGGCGGGGATTGGAGCAGCAACCACCATGCAACGAGGGGCGACGCTCGGTATGTGCACACCGGCCGAGCCTCCTCTGCAGTGGGCCGATCTCGCGACGGCTTGTCGTTGCGCAGCGCGCGACGCCGGCGGCCAGCAACACCCTGCGCGTCGCGCAGGCGCGACGGGCCCGGCTGCTCCCGACAACACTTGTCAGCGGAAGATGGCTGGCTCGTGTCGCTTTCGGTGGTTCTTCGCAGTCCGTTTCACTCGCCGCCGATGGTTTTCGCCCAGCGCCTTCGCTCGTGGCGCGCAACTGCTCCGGTTCAAGTGACGGCATCAGCGTCGCTGGGGCGAAGAAGGCAGGGCAGCGTCGCACCATCGCGTGGCTGGGCGGCGTGCGAGGGAAGCGGCTGAAGGGACTCGAACCTTCGACGCCGAGCTTCGTCGCGCGGCTTCGACGGCGCAGCGGCGGTCAGCTGCCGGCGTGGGCGAGCGCAGAGGGCGTCTGGCAGCCGACGATCGCCGGAGCCTCGTGGACGAGTTCGTCGTTTCGGAGTGCGTCGACCATGAACAGGGCGAAGTCCACACGGCGGGTGATGTTGCTCTCGAGGATGGGGTCGCCGACGTGCCGACTCCACACCGGCAGGCCCTGGCTCTCGCCTTCCTCGAGGTCGCTGCCGCGCACAACGGTCCATCGCGTGTCGCTTGCGAACACCCGCCGGCCGGCCTCCACCTGATCGTCGAGATCGGCGAAGCGCATAAGACGGCCGACCGGGCCGAAGACCTTCACGATCGTCCTCAGCTTCCACGAGTACACGTCCTGGCCGTCGCGGGTGATGTGCCATCCGCACGAGAAGACGAGCCGCGCCCCGGGAGGCGCGTAGTCGAGAACCGCCTGGGCCGTTCCTGACGCGTACTGGTGGACCCCCCGCGGAACCAGCACGACGAGCACCCCGTCGGAGCCTTCTACGGCACGCTTGATGACCTCGCGATCGTCTGTCGCTCCCGGAACGACGGTGATGCGCCCAGTGAACGCGTCGAGCTTCCCCAGGCTCTGCTCGCGACACACGCCCACCACCTCGTAGCCGCGATCCAGCGCGTGCTGGACCATGTACCGCCCGAGCTTCCCAGAGGCTCCGACAATGCATACCTTCATCGCGAGTGTCCCGTCCTGTATCCTGGAGGATGCCAAGATTCTAGCCCCTTCGGAATCGCCAGAAACGGCTTAGCTAAGCGGAACAAAGCGGCTGAAGGGACTCGAACCCTCGACCTTCTGCATGGCAAGCAGACGCTCTAGCCAACTGAGCTACAGCCGCAACGGCGGGGGCCAAGTATACCGCGGCCGCCGTTTCGCCGAGCCGCCCTCAGGCGTGCTCGATCTTCTCGCGCTGCTTCACATCCAACTTCTGCAGCAGCTTCAGCAGCCGCGCGACGTGGTCCTTCTTGTCGTCGACGATCCGCTGCACGGCCTCCTTCGCGTCCTCGTCCGACAGCGAGAAGGCCTGCTCCTCGAAGCGGTTGATCGCGAGCAGCTCGTCGGCCAGGTTCTCCCTGAGCGTCTGCAGGTCGGCGGTCAGCTCGGTCAGTCGCAACGGTGCTCCTTTGGGTCGCTCGTGTCGGCGCTGACTCTACTCGCCGCGCACGGCCAGCACGCGAAGCAGCTCGTCCACGCGCGCGTCGACCGTCTCCAGCATCGGCGGCACCTGCGCCATCTCGTCCAGCAGGCCATGCTCGGTCACGACCGCGACGAAGTGCGCTCGGGCCGGGATGTCGCCGCGCGACGACAGCTTCTGCGCGGCTGCCAGCCCGGCCGCCGCACCCAGCTCCGCCCACACTCCCTCGCTCTCGCCCAGCACGATCCGCGCAGTCTCCAGCTCGGCATCGGTCACCCGCACCACCAGGCCCTCCGACTCGACCACCGCCTGCAGCGTCTGCACGGTGCCGGTGATGCCGGCCAGCGACCGCGCCAGGCTGTGCACGTCGCCGCTGGGAGCCACCCAGTCCTTGCCGCCGGCCAGCGAGCTTGCGACGGCGCCGCCGACCTCGACGGCCACCATCCGCGGGGTCGCGTCCACCACCCCCCACGTCGCCAGGTCCCGGAACCCGCGCCAGATGCCCTGGATGCCGTCGCCCAGCGCGGACGGCACGGCCACCAGATCCGGCACCGACCAGCTCAACTGCTCGGCGATCTCGTAGGCGATCGTGCGATAGCCCTCGATCGCGATCGGGTCGCTGCCGATCGGGGGCGTGCTGCGGTTGGATACGGCCCGCCACCCCAGCGACCGCTCGGCGTCGGCCAGCAGCGTCCACCGCGCCTCCAGGCCGGAGACACCGACCGCGCGGCCGCCCACCCACTCGATCGCGTCCAGCACGCGGCCGCCCTCCTCCAGCGCCGCGTCGACCAGCGCCACCGAGCGCAGCCCGGCGCGGGCGGCGTACGCGGCCATCGACATCGCCATCGCGTCGCCTCCGGCCGTGCCCACGGTGGCGTCCGCGCCGGCGTGCTGTGACGCGGCCAGCGCCGAGAAGCGGTCGCGCCAGGAACCGGTGGGGTTGCGCCGCTCGTCCTTGATCATCAGCCGCCGCAGCCCGAACTCACGGCCAAGGGTGCCGATCGAGACCAGCGGCGTCGACCCCTCGCCCAGCGACACCAGACGCTCGCGCGGGACGGGCAGCTGCGCTGCGTAGCGGTGCAGCCCGTCGCCGCTGAGCTTGCCCGGCTTCAGCGACTGCATGCGCGAGTAGATCGGCGCCACGTTGCTGGGACAGTCCTCCGCCGAGCACGATGGACAGCCGCCGGGCATCTGTACGACCGGGTAGCGTCGCCTGCATCGCAAGCACTCAAGAGCGGTGGGGGCGGCCACGCGGTGAGCATATCCGCTTGACGGCAGGCATCCACAGCCTGTCTACTACACAGATGATCTACTGCGTGATCCCCCGCGAGCTCGAGGACGAGATGCTCGAGCGCATGACCGAGTACTACCGCGACAACCCCGAGGTCGAGGTGATCATGGATCGCCGCGACGGCGCATCAAACGACCGCCGCCGGGGCGAGACCGCCACCGCCGACAACCGGCGCACCACCCGCGACCGCAGGCGTCCGCGCGCGGCCGGCACGTTTCCGCGCATCGACGGACCGGCCTAGGCGCGTCAGGACGCGAGCGCGACGGTGCCGTCGGGCTCGGCCTGCGCGTTCCACTCGAGGAAGCGGCCGTCGAGCTCGGTCAGCTCCTCGCCGCGGCGCTGCAACGTCACGGTCTGCACGCCCAGCATGTCCACTCGGTACTGGTACCAGGACAGGTCCCACGCCACCGTCACGACCACCTCGCGGTGGCTACGCCGCACCACGCTCACCCTGGGATCCCCCAGCGTGCGCGCGATGCCCGACACGGTGCGCGGATGCGTGCTCTCGTTGAACAGCTCGAGGCTGGCCTCGACGGCATCCGCCGGGTCCTCGGGCAGCAGCTCCGGATCGAACGGCTCGGGCGCGGTCACGTGCCGCTTGCGCGGCCGCAGCAGCGCACGCAGGCCGCGCTCCTCGCGGCCGGCCAGCTGCACCGGCAAGCTGGGTGCACCCTCCCGTGTCCAGCCCCGCGCGTCGGCCTGGTCGACGCACAGCTCGCACACCATCGCGTCCTCCAGCCCGATCCTGCGGAAGCTGACCAGCCGCTCTCCGAGCAGCACGGTGCGACCGCAAACGGCGCAGGTGGTATCGGTGTCTTGGCGGCGGATCTCGATCATCATGCTCCGGTGCCGCGGTGTCGAGCGACGGGCCTGAGTCTAACTCACCTGCAACGCTGTTGCCGCGGTTTGCGGGGATTTCTTGACACCAGGTTGGCGGCGGCTAGCGACCCCCGGCGGGAGTGGTAAGGTTCCGGCGCTCGAATACGGGCGCTTGGGGGCAGCCCGTCTGTTTCCTGGGAGAACAAAGCTGACACATCGCCGGCGGATTCATCCCTTGCCTCGCACACTGGCCGCTCCGCTGGTCGTGCTGGCCCTGATCATCGCGGCCGCTCCGGCCGCCGGCGCCTCGACGGTCGGCTCTCAGCGGGCACAGGCCGCCGCCGTGATGCACCGCCTCGATCAGCTGCAGACGCGCCGCGACGTGGCGGCCGCGCGCGAGGCGACGGCACGGGCACAGCTGGCGACCGCACGCGCTGCAGAGGCGACCACGGCGGCCGAGCTCGCGGCCAGCCGTCGCAGCCTGGACGCGGCCCAGTCGATGCTGGCGCAAGAGCTGGTGGCCACCTACAAGAACGGCGGCGGCGACCCGGTCGCCTACGTGCTGGCGGCCGGCTCGTTCTCTGATCTGCTGTCGCGCGTCGACGTGCTGCGCCGGGCGGATTCGGCCGGCAGCGACCTGATCACCCAGATCAGCGCCACCCAGCGGACGATCCAGGACCAGGAGCAGGCGCAGCAGGCCGCGGTGCAGCAGGCGGCCACGGCGGCGCGGGAGGCGGCCACCGCCCGCACGCAGCTGGATACGGCGATCACCCGCGCCCGGGCCGTGCTGGCGAGCGTCAACGCACACATCCAGACGCTGCTGGCCGGCGAGCGCAAGCGCCGCACGCAGCTTGCCGACGCCCACGGAGACGGCGGCGGCACCATCAGCTCGACCGGCTCCGGCGGTTCCGGTGGCTCCGGCGGCGGCTCACAGCCACCGTCCAACGTGTTCTACGGCGACAGCACCTGGTATGGCCCCGGCTTTGCCGGGAACCGCACCGCCGACGGCGAGATCTTCAACCCGAACGCGCTCACCTGCGCCAGCCCGTGGCTGCCGTTCAACACCCAGCTGCGGGTGACCAACCTGGCCACCGGGCTGTCGGTGCAGGTGCGCGTGAACGACCGCGGCCCGTTCGGCCGCGGCGTGCTCGACCTGTCGGCCCATGCCGCCCAGATCGTGCAACTGTCCGGGTGGCAGCGGGTGCGGATCCAGATCCTGTCCTGAGCCCTAGATGGTTGACTCCACGGGATCCGTGGCTATGGGCGCAGGACGAGTCGTTCTAGACGACGGGATCGACCGCAGGGCCGGCTGGATGAAGTCTGTTCAGGGCGATCGTGGCGTCTGGGGCGGCTCGGACCAGCTCCAGAGCCATGCAGCTCGTGGAATCAATCATCTAGGCCTTGACCATCTCCCTGTCGCGCTGAGCCGCCGCGATCACGCCCTGGGCGGCGTGCGCCGGCACCTCGTCGTAGCGCAGCAGCTGCATGGTGTAGTCGCCGCGACCGCCCGTCATCGAGGTCAGGTCGGGCGCGTAGCCGAGCACCTCGGCCATCGGCACCTCGACGTGGATGACCGTCGTTCCCGGGCCGGGGTCCATCCCCAGCACGCGGCCGCGGCGGCTGCTCATGTCGCCCATCACGTCGCCCACGTTCTCCTCCGGGACGGCGATGTCGAGCCGCATGATCGGCTCCAGCAGCACCGGATCGGCTGACGCCACCGCCTGCTTGAACGCCATCGAGCCCGCGATCTTGAACGCCATCTCCGACGAGTCGACGTTGTGGTAGGAGCCGTCCACGAGCCGCACCCGGACGCCGACGACGGGTGCGCCCACCAGCTCGCCCTTGCGCATCGCCTCCTGGATGCCCTTGTCGACGGCCGGGCGGAATCCCTGCGGGATCACGCCGCCCACGATCTTGTCGATGAACTCGTAGCCCTCGTGCGCCTCCATCGGCTCGATCTCGATGTGGCAGTCGCCGAACTGGCCGCGGCCGCCGGTCTGCTTCTTGTGACGTCCATGGGCACGGGCCGGCTTGCGGATGGTCTCACGGTAGGGCACGCGCGGCGGCTTCAGGTCGACCTCCACCCCGAACCGCCGGTGCATGCGCTCCAGCACCGTCTCCACGTGCATCTGGGAGAGCCCGCCCACGATCATCTCGCCGGTCTCCTCGTCGCGGTGCACGTCCAGCGACGGGTCCTCCTCCTGCAGGCGCCGCAGCGAGGCGTGCACCTTGTCCTCGTCGCCCTTGCTGCGGGCCTCGATCGCGAACGCCACCACCGGCGCCGGCAGCGCGATCGGCTCCACGGCGGCCGGCTTGTCGACGTCGGCCAGCACGTCGCCGGTGTTGGTCTCCTTCAGCTTCGCGACCGCTCCGATCATGCCGGCGCCGAGCTCATCCGTGGGCGTGTGGTCCTTGCCCTGCAGCATCAGCAGCTGACCGACCCGCTCCTTGCCGTGCGTGCGGCTGTTGACCAGCTGCGAGTCGCCCTTGAGCGTGCCGGCGTAGACCCGCATCAGGTTGATGCGCCCGCTGTATGGGTCGGCGATCGTCTTGAAGATGTAGGCGAGCGTGCTGGCGCCGCCGGTCTCGGGGACGTTGCGGGCGCGCGCCGGCGAGGGCAGGCCCTCCACGATCAGGTCGAGCAGCCCGTGCGAGCCGATGTTGCGGGTGGCGGCGCCGCAGCCGACCGGGAACACCTGGCCATCGGTGACCAGCTGCTTCAGCGCCACCGCCATCTCCTCGCGCGTGATCTCGCCGCCGTCCAGGTATCGCTCCATCAGCTCGTCGGAGGTCTCGGCGACGACGTCCATCAGCTTGTCGTGGTACTCGTCTGCCAGCGGCTTTAGGTCGTCGGGGATCGGGACCGACTCGTCGTGGCCGGTGGCGTCCTCGCCGTGCAGGTAGGCGACCATGTGCACCAGGTCGACCACGCCGCGGAAATCCTGTTCGGTGCCGATCGGGATCTCGACCGCCACGCACTTGTCGCTAAGCCGCTCGCGCAGCTGCTCGAGGGCCGCAAAGAAGTCGGCGCGCTCGCGATCGAGCAGGTTCACCAACACCAGCCGTGCGGTGCCGAGCTCGTCGCAGCGGCGCCACAGCCGCTCGGTGCCGACCTCGACGCCGAGCACGCCGGAGACGGTCATGATCGCGCCCTCGACGACGCGCAGCGCCGACAGCACGTCGGCCTGGAAGCTGGGCTCGCCTGGCGTATCGATCAGGTTGATCAGGCGCCCCTCCCACTCCAGGTGGGTGACCGACGCCGAGATGCTGATGCCGCGCCTGCGCTCGTCCTCGTCGAAGTCGGAGACCGTGGACTGGTCGGCCACGCTGCCCAGCCGGTTGACGGTGCCGGACTCGTACAGCAGCGCCTCCACCAGCGACGTCTTGCCTGTGCCGCGGTGGCCGATCACCGCGACATTGCGGATAGTTCCGGGCTCCCTGTGAGGCATCTGCAGACCCTTTCGCGCGTGGTGAACAGGTGTGGGACGTTCACCTTACTCGCGGCACGAGCGAGGCGGCAAGGAACGCTCAGGGTCTGCCGGCGGCGTGGCTAGCGGTTGCGCTCGAGCGACGCGCGCTCGAGACTACCCTGCAGCTTCGCCTTCAGGCGCAGGATCGCCTTGGTGTGCAGCTGCGACACCCGCGACTCGGTGACGCCGAGCACCTCGCCGATCTCGCGCAGCGTCAGCTCCTCGTAGTAGTAGAGCGTGATCACGGTGCGCTCCCGCTCGGGCAGCTTGGCGATGGCGAGGGCCAGCGCCTCGCGCACCTCGGTGCGCGTCATCTCCAGCGAGGGGTCGTCGGCGTTGGGATCCTGCAGCGTGTCGATCAGCGAGACGGTGTCGCCACCGGAGCTCGAGATCGTCCACAGCTCGTCCAGCGCGGCCACCGACGATCGCGAGATCTGGGTGAGGCTGTCCTGGAACTCTTCCTCGGTGATGCCCAGCGCCTTGGCGATCTCCTCGTCGGTGGGCGGCCGGTGGTAGCGGTTCTCGAGCTCGGCGATCGCGCGCTCGATCTCGCGGGCGCGGCTGCGCACCGAGCGCGGCACCCAGTCCATCGAGCGCAGCTCGTCGATGATGGCACCCTTGATGCGGCTGATCGCGTACGTCTCGAACTTGATGTCGCGGCCGGGGTCGTACCGCTCGATCGCGTTCATCAGGCCGAGCAGCCCGTAGGAGACCAGGTCGCCCTCCTCCACGTGCGCGGGCAGGCCGGTGCCGAGTCGGCCGGCCACGTACTTGACCAGCGGCGCGTAGGTCAGGATCAGGCGTTCGCGCAGATGCGGGTCAGGGCTCTGCTTGTACTGCAGCCAGATCTGGAGTGCGTCGTTGTCGCTCATCGTGCCCTCGGGTGCGCGTGTGCGTGCGCCGTCTTAAGATGCCGCACGCTCACGTGGGTGTATACCTGGGTCGTGGCAACGGATGCGTGGCCAAGCATCTCCTGGATGCTGAGGAGATCGGCACCTCCCTCCAGAAGATGAGTGGCAAATGAGTGTCGAAGCGCGTGCGGTGAGCGCGATGCCAGGCCGTGGCGGGTGAGTGACCGCTCCAGCGTGCGGCGGACGTCGGAAGGCTGCAGCGGCCGTCCCCGCACGCTCAGGAACAGCCGGTCGGCCAGGCCACGGTCGAGCGCGGGACGACCGTGGGACAGGTAGCGGTCGAGCGCCTGCTCGGCCGCGCCGCCCAGCGGCACCATCCGCTGCTTGTCCCCCTTTCCGGTGACCCGGACCTGGCGACGGCCGCGGTCGACGTCGCGGACGCGCAGCGTGCAGGCCTCGGACGCACGCAGCCCGGAGCCGTAAAGCAGCTCCAGCAGCGCGCGGTCGCGAAGCCCGCGGGGATCGTCACCGGCGGGGGGATCGAGCAGCTGATCGAGCTCGGACGGCTTGAACGTGGCCGGCAGCGTGCGCCGCTGCTTGGGCCCCGGCACCACCGCGGCCGGGTCGCGCGGCACCAGATCGCGAGCGAACAACCACGCGTAAGCTCCGCGCATCGCGGAGAGCTTGCGCGATGCAGTGGCGGGGGCGTAGCGGAGCGTGCCGAGGTAGGCGGCGTAGCGCCTCAGAACGCCGGTGTCAGCGACCTCCAGCGGTACGCCCGCGGCCTGCATCCAGCGCTGCAGCTGCAGCAGATCCGTGCGGTAGCCGCGGAGCGTCGAGCCGGCCGCGCCGGAGGCGCGCAGATGGTCGAGGTAGGACTCGAGCTGCGGTGAGAGGTCTGCCATGGGTGACCGGGTGACGGATCCGGAGCGACGCGTCCTCTTTTCTGCTCCGGACAGGCGACTCCTTGCCACCATCATCGCGCACGCAGGTCGCGTCGCGCCAGGTCGGCCATCCACAGCGCCAGCGCCAGCGCGGCCGCGGTGATCACCCAGACGTGGTGACGCGCGGCCGCCAGCGACAGGCCCGCGAGGCCGAACGCCAGCACCGCGAACAGTATCCCGCGAGACTTCACGGCCTGAGCGTACCGGGGTATGCTCGGATGGTCGATCGAACGGAGCGCCAGGTGCCTGACTGCCCGTCGTGTGCCCAACCTGTCGAGAGCCGCCACCGCTACTGCCCGTGGTGCGCCGCGCCGCTCCGCAGCAAGCTGGTCGAGTTCTTCGCGCCGCACCCGCTGATCGACGGTCGGGCGCGAGCGCTGCGGGTGTCACGGTACCTGGGCGGCGATCCTGACCAGCGGCACACACGGCTCTCGATCTGGGACAGCGACCGGGCGATGTCGGCAATCTCGCTCGATCCCGGCGAAACCCGTCGGCTGAGCCGGTTTCTGACCGAAGGCGAGGGCGGCGGCCGCTCCGACGACGCCACCACGGAGACGATGCCGGCCGCGGCCGGCCAGTGAGCCGGGACTCGTGACCAACACCCTGCGCGTAGCGGCGGTCATCCTGGGCCTGGTGGCGGTACCGATGGTGGCGTTCGTGGCGGCCAAGTCCAACCCACACCACGGCGCGCCCCCGCCCGCACGGATGGCGCCGGCGCCCAGCACCGCCCATCAGACGGCGCCGTCGGTAGCGATCTAGGCCGCGTCGGCGCGCTGCAAGCGGAGCAATTCCGCCTCGGCGGCGGCGTACAACAGCTCGGGATCCTCATCGCCGGCCTGGGCGACGCCGAACCGGGCCGAGGCCGCCAGCGGATGAGCGTCCACCAGCCGCTCGGCGATGCGCTCGGTCAGCGCCCGCCCGGACCGCGCGTCGGCGCCCGGCAGGATCAGCGCGAACCGGTCCTCGCCGACCCTGTAGACGCCGTCGATCGACCGCGTCCAGCGCTGCAGCACGGCGGCCACGGTACGACGCAGGCCGTCGCCCTGGACGCCGTCGAGATCGACCAGCACGAGGGTGAGCGGGCCACCGTCGCGCCCGCGCCGCGCGCACTCATGCGTGATCCGGCGCTCGTAGGCGCGACCGTTGCCGAGGCCGGTGAGCGCGTCATCCCAGACATGCTGGCGCGCGGGCGCCGGCGCCGAGGCATGCGCCAGGTGGGCGGCGACGGCGCCCGCCAGCAGCGCCAGCGTCTCGGAATCGGCCGCGGTGAATGCCTGCGGCTGGTCGGCGTACACACGGAGGGTGCCGAGCGGCTTGCCGTCGTGGACGAGCGGCGCATCCAGCCGGTGAGCCGTGATGGCGCCGAGGACGTGGTCGTGCCCGTCGGCAGCCAGCTCGACGGCAGCCGCCTGCGCGCCGATGACCTCGAGCGCGAGCGCCGCCACGATCTGCATGATCGCGTCGGGCTCGGGCCGCGCTGCGGCGATCTCGGTCTGGGCCTGCACGATGGCAAGCAGCTGCTGTTCCCTGTCCACGGGAGACAGATCGGCGTGCAGGCGTCCGAGCTTGAGCCGGCGCCGGCCTACGCCGTCAGGCGCCTGCCTCGGCCGGCGGCTGGTTCGCGGCGTCGATCCAGCTCTGCACCCAGCCCTGCACCGCACCCTCGTCCCACACATGACGGCCTCGAAAGTAGCCGACCGCCGGCGGGAACCCCGGCGCCGCCAGCATCTCCCCCACTGCGTGCGGCGCACCCCCAGCGATCGCGCCACCGCTTCTTGTCGACTAACCTCATCACCTCGGTCATGAACCGATCCTGCCACCGCGGCCATCGGCCGGAGGATCAGGAGCGGTGATATCCCGGTGAGATCCTGGTGTAGCCCAGGTGTGGGAGGATTGCACGGTGACCGCCCAGACACAGGTGACCGCCACGCCCTGGAGCCTCAGCGGCAGCTACCTCGAGGCCTGCAACTGCGAAGCGATCTGCCCCTGCCGCAGGATCGACGGGAGTGGCGGCGGGCGATCGACGTACGGCGAGTGCACCGGCTCGCTGTCGTGGCGGATCGAGCAGGGGATGATCGGCGACATCGACGTGGGCGGCCTATGCGTGGTGATGGTGATCTGGTACAGCGATGACCAGCCGCGGTCGCCCTGGAACTGGGTGCTGCACCTGGACGAGCGGGCGGACGCAGACCAGCGGCGTGCGCTCGAGGACGTGTATACCGGCCGGTTGGGCGGCACCGCGCTCGAGCAGTTCCCGTGGGCGTTCAAGCCCAGCAACCTGCTCGAGGTGGTCTCGAGCCGGATCGAGATCGACCACACCCCCGGGCGCGGCTGGTTCCGGGCCGGGCGCGCCGTGACCGTGCGCGTCCGCGAGCCGTTCCAGTACCCGGGGGCGGTGTCGTGCGTGATCCCGGGCCACCACCAGGCCGGCCGCGAGGTGGTGGCCGAGCTGCTCGAGGCCGACGACGAGCATTTCCGGTTCAGCTTCTCGGGACGCTGCGGGTACGAAGCGGCCTTCGCGTACGCCGGGCCGTGACCGGCACCCCGTGCCGCTGCTGACCGCGGCCGTAGAATCGGCGGGTGGCTGACCTGATCGCACTGGCGCGCAGGATCATCGAACGGTTCCTCGTGGTCGAGCCGCTGGAGCGCGCGCTGGCGCTGGCGTCGAAGCTATTCATCGCGCTGATACCGACTACGATCCTGACGTCCTCGGTGTTCGGCACCGACACCTCCTTCGGCGAAGCGCTGGTCGAGCGGTTCTCGCTGACCGGCGCCGGCGCAAGCGCCGTGCGCCAACTGTTCGCATCGCCGGACCAGGTGCGCGGCGGCATCTCCGCGCTCGGGATCCTGATCCTGGCCTACGCGGTGCTGAGCATGGCCCAGGCGCTGCAGCGCATCTACGAAGACGCGTGGGGGCTGACCCGGATCCGCGCAAGGGGAACGTTCCGAGCGCTGATCTGGATGTTCACCTTCGCGCTCTACTTCGCAGCCATCTCGCCGCTGCGCGCGCAGCTGCGGCAGGCCGACAGCCGCGCGCTGCGGATCTACCTGCCGCTGGTGCTGGGATCGGTGATCTGGGCCATCACGCCGTACATCCTGCTGGGCGGACGCGTCCAGAGCCGGCGGCTGTGGGCGACCGGCGTTCTCACCGCGGTGTCGCTGACCGTGTTCGCGGTGGTGTCACGGGTCTACATGCCGGCCGTCATGTCGACCGACGCGCGCCGCTACGGGTTGATCGGGGCCGCCTTCGGGATCGTGTCCTGGCTGTTCGCGTCGGCGGTGGTGTTGATCGGGTCGGCCACAACGGGAGCGGTGCTGGCCGGCGCCGACCAGGATCAGCCTGTCGCGGATGCGGCGCCGGCCGCGGCGGGGTGATCCGGTTGCTATCCGACCGGGAGGATCTTCGAGACCTGGGATTTGGAGATCGCGAGCGTGACGCCGTCCATGTCGAATCGTGCGACCGCGTCGGCCGGAATCGTCACCCGGCGGCGTCCCCAGAGGTGACCTCGCTCGAGCACCAGCTGCATGATCGTGCCGTGATCATCGACGACGAGCCCGTCCAGACGGCCGATCCGCTCGCCGTCGGAGCCGACCACGTGGCTCGCGTGCCGCTCCTCGACCTCGCCTCGCGGGATCCGGTCATAGATCACCGAGATGTGGTCGTCATAGCTGATCGGAGCCGCCCCGAACGTGGTGCCATAGTCGTCCATGGGCACGCTGATCACGTCGGCGATGCCCACGGCGCCGGGGTCATCCGCGGGGAGCGGGCCCTCGTCGATCCGGACGTACGCATACTGCTGAGCCTCGGGAAGCGCGTGTGCCTGGGCGGTCGTGGAGTTGAGGTGGATTTCCTTCGTGGCGGCCCCGGGCGTGACCAACTCGAACGGGACGAGCCGGGCCTGGTCACGACGGTGGTGTGGCGCCACGACCAGGTGCGTCACCCGTCGGGTGTCCGGATGAATGACCAGATCGGCGAGCTCGCCGAGTGCGCCGTCGCTACACGCGACACTGGTTCCGAGGTGAAGCAGCACAGTTGCAACTCCTGACGAAGGGATGACGGCCGACCAGGCCGATCATAGGTGACGCTACCAGCGTGGTAGGTTGCCCGGCGTGCCTGACGCCCTGCTGATCCACGCCGACTCGCTGCTTGACGCGAACATGTTCGCCGCCACCGGGATCACGGTGGGCGACCCCTTCACGTACCTCGAGGCGGGCGATCGGCGCATCATCGTCACCAACCAGCTCGAGGTCGATCTCGTCCGCCGCGAGTCGACCGCGAACGAGATCTGGATGGTGGACGAGTTCGGCGGCCGCGACCTGGTGCTCGACGGCTGGCCACTGGACGAGGCGCGGATGGAGACGGTGCGGCGGATGCTGGAACGGGCGGGCCTGGATGCGGTGGCGGTACCGCCGAACTTCCCGCTGGCACTTGGGGACTACCTGCGCGGAAAGGGCATCACGCTGACGCCCGATCGGGTGCTGCTCACGTAGCGCCGGCGGCACAGGGAGGCCGGCCAGCTGCAGGGAGTACGCGCTGCACAGCGAGCCACCGAGGCCGCCTTCGACGCGGCGCGCGACATGATCGGCTCCGCATCGCCGGATGCCGGAGGCCCTCCAGCTGGACGGCGAGACGCTCACCTGCGAGCACGTGCGGGCAGCGGTGTCGACACCTTGCGCGAGCGCGGCTGCGCCCGCGAGCCGCCGATCGTGGCGGCCGGCCCCCGGGGCGGCGCTCGGCCACGAGCTCGGCCATGGCCCGATCCACGCCGGCGTGCCGTGATCATCGACATCTTCCCGCGCCACGGGCTCGGGAAGGGTGAGACGCTCGACGAGGATTTCTTCCGCTCGCTTGGCCGCGGCGTGGCTCACTGTCACGAAACCGTCACCACACACCGGCATTGCTCCACGTAGGCTGGGCTGAACGCACGCGCCGCCCGCGCCCACGCCGGCCCGTGCCCGCCTCGGGCGCTTCGTCCGGTGGTTGAAAACCGCCAACGGATGGGCGGCCCACACTCGCGCCGCGAGTGCCGGACTCCGCTTCGCCCTACCGCAAAACGGGGAGGGCGTTCCCGGTTTGCGGTAGGGACGCCCGGCCTCGGGCACGATAGGCTCGCGCCGTCTCGGAGAACCCCCCTCTTCCGAGGCGCGCCGAGTAGATGGCGTGTTGGTACCGGCAATCACTGCCGCTGGCACGCAGCTCTGGCCCCGAGGACGATCGCGTCTGCCCTGCGTTTCTTCCTCGGGCCAGGGCCCGCGCCGGCCGATCCCCGCTTACCGGGGTGTCAGCGCGGCCCATCCGCAGGTTTGCGGGCCGCCCGGGCTTCGAGCGTCAGCTTGAGGCGACTGGCCGCGCTGGCGAGGTAGTCGATGTCGTCGACGTTCACCAGCTGGTCGCCGGGGAGCTCGTCGATCTCCGCGAGCAACTCGTCGACGGCGCGAATCTCATCCTCGGTGAGCCCCGCCGTGTCGCGGAGCTTGCGCAGTTGGTCGTAGACCTCGGCCAGGTTGGCGAGCAGAATGGCGGTCGCGTCCATTGCGCGCGACCCTACACCCGCGGCGCGCTGACCGCCACGAGCAGTGTGCCGCCGGGAGAGCTGGACCCCCCGGACCTCGCGCGGCGCCGTTTGCCGGCGGCGCCGGGCTTCCGTAGGGTTGGCGGCGGCGAGATCGGCTCGGTCTGGGTTGGATGGTGGACCGTTAGGCCCCGAAGCACGGAGAGGAGCGCTCGATGAGCGACGAACAGGCGGCGCCTGAGACGAAGGGCGTTACGGCGGAGCAACTTGGAACGGTTGACCTCGGCCCCGAGATAGAGGGCATGGCAGGACGCCAACTGCGAATGCGTCTGGTGACCTTCGAGCCAGGAGCCGTCTACGGCCCGGTGCACGACCATGTGGACAGGCCGGGCATCGTCTACATACTGCAGGGAACCATCACCGACCACCGAGACGGAACCGCAACGGACTACGGGCCGGGGTTGGGCTGGCCCGAAGACAGGAACACCACGCACTGGCTCGAGAACAGAGGGACAATTCCGGCCGTGGAGATCTCCGTCGACATAGTCCGGCACGAGTGAGCTCGCGAGCGCCACGACCCCTCGGGATCGCGAGTTGGCTCGCTGGAGTATCCGCCACGGAACTGGAACCCCGAGTGTCGCTGTCAAATTGGAGGCACTGTGAACCCCTCAGGTGTCTGCGCAACGGGTCGGACTCCGCGGGCTTCCCCAAACCTTTACCTGCCCTTCACCGCTTGGTTCTGGCCTGGGGCATAACCTTCGCGGATCCCTCCCACGATCTCGCCAGCCGTATCGTTCGGAGCGGCGTGCTGGCGAGATCGGGGTGGCTGGGCGGTGGCGTCGGCGACGCGCCGGCGCGACGAAACCGGGAGTGCGGATGGAACATCGGGAATGTCAGAACTGCGGGATTCGAACGCAGCAGGAGCGGGTCGACCTCACCGCGCAGGCTGTCCATTGGACAGTGTTTATCTGCCGGGAATGCGGCACGATGGCGCGCGTGCGCCGCTCACGGTCGTCCAGCTGGGCGATCGCCGACTAACGCGAGCAACGCATTGGTCTTGCACGCCGATTGTGGCTTCGCGAGAGTACTGGTCGCCTTCGAGGAAGCCCGACTTCGGATGACCAAGAACGGACTGATTGCCGGCTCCTAGGGCGACAGGGGTGGCAGGACTCGAAACGCGACCTACGGTTTTTGGAGACCGCCGGCTTTCTGCTTGGATACGCGGGTTGCGGGGCTCGTGCGCCTCCCTATGCGTCTCCGGCCACGGCGGGTCGGAGTTACGGGTTCGGCTTTGGGGTGGTCTGTGGGTTACGGGTTTGGCCCGGTCTGGGCTTGTGCTGCCGGCCGCGCCGTGTCGAGGTAGGAGTCGAGGAGCGCGGCGGCCTCGCTCTCGTTGCCGGGTAGGAGGCGCCCGTGGCGGTCGAGGGTGATCGTTCTGCGATCGGAGCTTCGCGCGGCGGATGGAGCCTCATCGCTGCTTGCGTTATCGGCTTTCTGACGCCGGAGCGTCGGTGTCGAGCCGGAGGCCACGTTCGACGACCGCGAGAGCCTCATCGAGCACCAGCTGCAGCGGCCGCGTGTAGCCTTCGGTGTGCCAGATGCGGGCGGCGGTTGTGAGCGCCCAAACGAGCGTGGAGGCGATCACCTGGATCTCGAGCTCGTTGGCGTCCCGGCGGGCGGCGCGGGCGAGGGAATCAGCGACGAGTTGGGTGAACTGGTCGATCAGCTGCGTCATGGCGGCGTGAAGGTGCGGGTTGTCGAACGCATAGCCCAGCTTGCGGCGGGAAAGTTCCTCGTCCCGACCGAAGAAGGCAGCCATCACCGAGGCGAGCGCTCGTCGTACCGCCTCAACCGGCGGGTGCGAGGCGAGCTCGGCTTCGACGGCGTCGATCAGCCGGAAGTCGAACTCGTCGTAGAGGACGATCCCCTCCTTGGTGCCGAGGTAGCGGTAGACCGAGCTGGGCGAGACCTCGGCGGCGGCGGCGATCTCCTCGATGGTCACGTTCTCGAACCCGCGCTCATCAAAGAGGTCGAGCGCGGCCGCCTGAATGCGCTTGATGGCTGCGGCGCGCTGCCGTTCACGAAGTCCGTCTCGTCTCTCAGCCACGTCGAGGCCCAGTGTAGCGGACAGTGACTTGCATCTGAAAGCGGCTAGCGATAGGGTGGCGGGAACTGACAGTGACTTTTCAAAGGATGTGACTTTCATGTCTTCTGATGTTGCAATCGATGCCCATGGCCTGGTGAAGGCGTTCGGCGGCAAGCCGGCGGTCGACGGGATACACCTCGCGGTGCCGCTGGGATCGGTGTACGGATTGCTCGGGCCGAACGGCGCGGGCAAGACGACCACGATCAGGATGCTTGCGACCTTGCTGCGGCCCGACGCCGGCTCGGCCTCCGTCCTTGGCCATGATGTCGTATGCGAGGCAGACGCCGTCCGGGGTCGGGTGAGCCTGACGGGGCAGTTCGCGTCGGTTGACGAGGACTTGACGGGACGCGAGAACCTCGTGTTCCTCTCCAGGTTGCACGGCTACCGCCGGCCGCAGGCGAAGCGGCGCGCCGCGGAACTGCTGGAGGCGTTCGGCCTCACCGAGGCGGCAACCCGGACGGTCAAGACCTACTCCGGCGGGATGCGCCGCCGGCTGGACATCGCCGCGAGCCTCGTGGTCACGCCAGAGCTGATCTTCCTCGACGAGCCGACGACCGGGCTCGACCCGCGTAGCCGCGACCACGTGTGGCAGATCGTCCGCGCCCTCGCAGCCCGTGGCACGACCGTGCTGCTTACAACCCAGTACCTCGAGGAGGCCGACCGGCTCGCCGACCGCATCGCGGTCATCGACCACGGCAAAGTCATCGCCGAGGGCACGCCCGCCGGGCTGAAAGACTCGCTCGGCTCGACCGTCCTCCACCTCCGCCTCCGCGATGCCGGCTCGCGACCGCGGGCCGCGCAGGTGCTCGCTCGCGCCCTCGACGCCGTCCCCTACGACGAGATCGAGCCGGCCTCGATCTCGATCGCTGCCGCTGACCCGGCGCGGGCTCCGCGCGCGCTCGACGAACTGATCCGGGCCGGGATCGCGGTCGCCTCGTTTTCCCTCAGCCAGCCCACCCTCGACGAGGTGTTCCTCGACCTGACCGGACGCCCCACCGAACCCGACGCCAAGGAGCATGCAGCATGAACACGGCCCCCGCCCCCGCACCGAACATCGGCAACGTGCTTGCCGCCGGCCCCCGGCCAGCGCGCCCGAGCGCTGCGTCCGCAGCCCTCACGTTCGGCTGGCGAGCGCTGCTGAAGATCAAGCACGTACCTGAGCAGCTCGCCGACGTGATCGGGATCCCAATCATTTTTACGCTCATGTTCACCTACCTCTTCGGCGGCGCGCTCGCGGGCTCGACGCACGCCTACCTGCAGTTCCTGCTTCCGGGGACGCTCGTCATGGCCGCCGTTCTGCTCACCGTCTACAGCGGCGTCAACCTCAACACCGACGCCGCCACCGGCGCCTTCGACCGCTTCCGCTCGCTCCCGATCTGGCGGCCTGCACCGATCGTCGGCGGTCTCATCGGCGATACCGGCCGCTACCTGCTCGGCTGCACCCTCGTGGTGGCGCTCGGCCTTGCGATCGGTTTCCGCCCGAACGGCGGCTTGACCGGCGTGCTCGCCGCGATCGGGCTTGCCGTCCTGTTTAGCTTCTGTCTCTCCTGGCTTTGGACGGCGCTTGCGCTGACCCTGCGCACCCCCACCTCAGTCCAGGTCGTGGGGCTCCTCGTGCTCTTCCCGCTCACCTTCGCCAGCAACGCGTTCGTGGATCCCCACACCATGCCGGCGTGGGTGCGCTCCGCCGTCCAGGCGAATCCGATCAGCCATCTGATCGAGGCCGAGCGCGGTCTCATGCAGGGCCAGACGCCGACCGGTCAGATCGCCTGGGTGCTGGTCGCCTCAGCGGTGCTCCTCGCCGTGTTCGCACCCTTGACCGCCCATCTTTACCGCCGGGGCTAACACGACGCCGGCCGCTGCAACCGTCGACGCGCCCCCTTCGCGCAGCGCGAAGGGGTGGGCTACCGGCGCGACGCCGCTCGGCACCCTGGGCGAGGCACAACGCAACCGATCGAAGGAGGACGAGCATGTTGACGCTGATACCGGATCTCCCCGATGGAGTGGTCGGGGTGGAGGCGCGGGGACAGGTCACCGCGAGTGAGTACGAGCAGGTGCTAGTGCCTGCAGTTGACGCCGCGCGCAAGGCGGCAGGAGACGGCAAGGTGCGGGTGCTGTACGTGCTGGGCAGCGACTCTCCGGACTACACGGCGGGTGCGGCGTGGGAGGATGCGAAGCTCGGTCTGGGGCGTATCCGTGCGTGGGAGCGGATCGCGATCGTCAGCGACGCGGATTGGCTTCGTCGGGCGATCCACGGGCTCGGCTGGATGATGCCCGGCGAGGTGAAGGCGTTCGGGACGGACGAGGCGCACAAGGCTCGGGCTTGGGTGACGTCCTAGCGGGGCGCACGCGAGGCGCCCCGCCCGGGCGCAGTTCGAGACGGCCGGAGTCTGTGAGCGGGCACAAGCCTCGGCCGATCCCTGCCAACTTCGAGCAACCGCGACATCAGGGTAGCCCGCACGACCCGCCACGGCTGACGCCCTCTGTCCCGCGCGCCAGCCGTGGCGCTCTCGGGGATTGCCCGAGGGCGGCGTAGTGGACAACCGGACGGCTAGCGTCAGGGCTCGCACCGTAACGGCTAACGGCTCGTCCTAGCCGCGGCGTGCGTACGCCTGCCGCACGAGCGCTTCCAACAGCGGCGGCTGGCCGGACGACGACAGCGTGAACTCAAAGTTCCCCATGCCGGGGTGCCCGATCTTGGCGACGTCACGCATCATGCTTGCATCCCAAGGCTGCGCACCTCCGGGCGGGATGGACGGCCAGACAGTCAGCTTGGCCCTCTTGAACTGCACGGTGCAGAAGCATCGCTTCTCGCGGTAGTAGCCGACGTACGGCTTGGGGCCGCTGCGTCAACGTCGGGGCCGAACCACCGCGCGAACCTGTCCAGACGGTCGAACAGGTCGGACACGGCAGCCGAGCCGGACGCTTGTGATAGCCGATGTCGTAACCGCTTGCCGGGCTGCGGTCGCCGTCTTGCTCCTTGTCACCGACCGCACCTGGCCAACCCCTGCCGCTCCCAGATCGAGTCCTGCTCGGCGAACAACGACTGCGCCACCGCGCAGGCCACCATCCCGCGCACCGACCAGACGCTGTTCGGGCTGCTCGGCTTCCTCGTCCTGTTCGTGCCCGCCGTGCTGGGCGTGTTCCTCGGCGCGCCCTGATCGGCCCGCGTGTTCGAGCGCGGCACCCACCGCCTTGCGTGGACGCAGAGCATCATCCGCACGCGCTGGCTGGCGGCCAAGATCGCGCTGATCGGGTGGGCGGATGGCCGTGACCTATCACGGACTCGAGCTCGATCCGCCGGCGGAACCCATCTTCGGCGTGCTCGCCGGACGCCTTCCGACCGCCAGAACGCGTGACCTGACCGCGCCATCGGCGCGGTTCAATGAGCGAATGCACATCAAATCCTCAGAAGCGCTTCAAAGCTGCGCCCGACAATGCGGGAACACTGCTACGTGAGGTCGCGTGCTTTCGCTGCTCCTGTCATTGACGAAGGAAAATCCTCAGCCCGATGGGGGCAACGCGACCAGTGCTGTGCGGTTCGAGCCGCGCGAGGGCTATGACATCGTCTGCGGCGGGCGGGTGCTTGGCCGGTTGGTTGAAAGGGATAGCGATGCCGGCGGCGACTCGGTGGACGTCTATGTGCGGCAGCCGGGCAGGCTGTTCTGTGATCGCGTGCGGATCCGTAAGGACGATGTCGTGTCGGTGGACACCTTGCGCCGTCGTCTGATGCTGAGGTCGGCCGGCGAACCTCAGCCGTGAGGTCGAGACCGCCCCGACCGGCCCGGGGCGTGAGCGATACTGGTGGGGTGACGCGGTGGGGCTTCAGCATGCGGTGGTGGCTCGCGCTGACGTTCGCATTGATCGCGGCGCTTACGACGGTGGTCGTCGCCGAGCGACTCAGATTGCAATCCACGGACGCCTTCCGTGGGCGGGCGCAGGATGTGAGCGTCGGTCGTTCCGTGGCGGCCGCAGCCACGATCAGCGAGGCGTCCAAGCCGTTGGCCAAGGTGCGAAACGCGGCCGCCGCACAGGGCCTTTCGCTCTTCGTGTTCGATTCATCCGGGCGCCTGTTGACCTCCCTCACGTCGGGTGACGTAGCGATGACGGCCGTGCCGGGCAACCGGCCAGCGGTTGCCGCCGCCCTGGACGGCCGCAGGTACGTTCATTCCTACCAAAGCGGCGACTCGACTGTCGTTGCGCTGCGCCTGCAGAACCCGCCCGATGGCGTGCTGCTGGCTTACAACCACCGCGCGGACGTCTCGGCCGAGGTAGGGATCGTCGATCGCAGCGTCGTTGAATCCGGGTTGTTGGCGTTCGCCGTAGGCGCCACCGGTGGCCTGCTGGTGTCAGTCCTGATCACGCGGCGCACACGCCGTATCGGCGACGCGGCTGCCGCGATCGAACGGGGGCAGTTCGACCGACCGCTCACGGTCGGGTTTGCAGACGAACTGGGTTCGCTGGCCGAGACGGTGGAGCGGATGCGCGCGCGGCTGGACGAGACGTTCTCTCAACTCCAGGCCGACCGGGACCGGCTGCACCGGCTGCTGGAACGTCTCCACGAGGGCGTGCTGACGGTCAACGGCGAGGGCCGCGTCGGTATTGTCAATAGCGTGGCGGCCACAATGCTGGGTGCCACGTCCCTCGCTCCCGGGTCGTCGCTGCCGGAGCCATGGCCGCAGCTGAACCTGCATGGGCTGGCGGCCGACCTCTGCATGCCCGGGGCGACACCGACCGAAGCACGAGTGTCCCCTGACGATCAGACCACCTATTCGATCGTGGGGATCCCGGCTGGTGAATCGACCGGGCACTGCGTGCTGGTACTTGCGGACGTCACCGAGCGTGAACGGCGGGAGGCTGCCGAGCGAGAGTTCGTGGCAAACGCCGCACACGAGTTACGCACACCGATCGCCGCCATCGCCGGGGCCGTCGAGGTGCTGCAGGCCGGTGCCGCCGAGGATCCCGTGGCCCGACGTCGGTTTCTCGAAAATATCGGACGTGAATCGGAGCGCTTGCGGCGACTCACGCGGTCGTTGCTGACGCTGGCGCGCGCCCAGACGCGCGAGGAAGCGCTGGAGTTGGAGGGCGTGGAACTGGCGCCGCTGCTTGACGAAGTTGCTCGCGGGCTTGGATACGGTGACGACGGACTGATCGAGCATGACGGCGCCGGGATTCGCTTCCTGGGACACCCCGACCTGGCGTACCAGGCGCTCTCGAACGTGATCGGAAATGCCGTCAAGCACGGCGGCCACGACCCCGTGGTGATCGCGGCACGCAGCACCGGCGACGGCCACGTCGTTGTTGAGGTACGTGACCGCGGCCCGGGAATCGCCGCCGACCGGAGGGGTCGCGTCTTCGACCGCTTCTACCGTGGGCACGCCCGCGACGAGTCGGGGTTCGGTTTGGGGCTCGCCATCGTACGAGAGGTGGTGCGAGAGCTTGGCGGCACCGTCGAGATCACGTCGCAAGCCGGTGTCGGCACCACGGTCAGTCTGACCCTGTTGGAGGCCGAGTGACGTCGCGGGTGCTGGTGGTCGACGACGAGCGCTCCATCCTGGATGTGGTGCGCTACACGCTCGAGCAGGCGGGCTTCACGGTGGACGTGGCATCAACCGCCGAATCGGCTCGGAGCAAAGCTACCGGGGACGCTATGACCTGATCGTGCTGGACGTCATGCTGCCGGACGGGTCGGGAGTTGACCTGTGTCGTGACCTGCGGCGTGACAGCGACGTGCCGATCATGATGCTGACGGCTCGTGATGCCGAGATCGATCGCGTGGTGGGGCTGGAGATGGGCGCGGATGACTACCTGGTCAAACCGTTCTCGATGGCTGAACTGACCAGCCGCGCTCGTGCCATCCTGCGGCGACGCGAGCTCGACCGTTCAGCCTCTGCCTCCGCATGCGTCTTCGCGTCGGCGGCATCGTGGTCGACCTGGTACGCCACACGGTGGAAGTCGACGGCGCACGCACGCAGCTGACACCGTCTGAGTTCAAGGTGTTGGCACTGTTGGCCAGGCAGCCGGAACGGGTGTTCACGCGCCGCCAGATCATGGAGCATCTGTGGGAAAGCACCTATGTCGGCGACGAGCGGGCCTGTGACGTGCACATCTCGGCGCTCCGCCGCAAGATCGAGCCCGCACCGGGTGCCTCACACCGACTGCTCACCGTTCGCGGGGTCGGCTACACGCTGGTGCCCGCGTGAGCAGACGCTAACGAATCCTCACGGAGCCGAAACGTGGGGCTCAAATCTCGCTTGCATCTGATTGCTTAGGCTGACCCATGGACCGCCGTGCATTCGGATGCTGCCACCAGGATCGAGTCATGGTCGACCACCGTGCGATTGGGTACGTTGAGACGCCGGTGTAATCCAGAACGGGGGATTTGGCCAGCTGCCTGCTGATCAAGCAGGGTGGCAGGGTCAGGGCGGTGCCGGTCGCGCGGATCCTGGCGATCGACCCGTCAAGCGCAACCTGCCTCTCACGAGGATGCGCAACCTCGGCCATTCCGGAAAGCGCGCATGATTCGACCCAGCGTCCGGCAGCCACGCGCGCCTCGCTTCCACTGGTCGCGCCGACCAGGGACGAACGCGCCGATTTGATCTGCTCGCGCTGCCGCCGACCTCCAGGGTCGAACCCCCAGTGCCGACACTGCGCTAAACGAGACCGGGAGAGGGTGGAACCCGCCTGATGTTCGTGGCACGCGGCATGCATCCAATGCTCCGCATCGTCGGCGGGGGCGAAACGGGGCCGGCACTGGTCTCGGCTCTTGCCGTCCGCGGTGTGCGGGCGATTGTCACGAGCACCCGGGGATCTGCCCGAGTGCCGCCCCGACTCGCCACTCCTGCTGCTGCTCTCTCGCGTCAGCGATCCAAGCGGCAGGCCGCTGCAGGAGTTCGATCGGCTGCGACCGCTTGAGGCGGCCCGCAGACTGGTGTTGAATCCTCCCTCCGCCGTCTGGATCGGACACCACCCGGAGTTGGCGGCTCGCGTGCTGGAGCAGGACGGTATACCCCAACCATCGATCCGGCTGGCGCGCGATGCCAGCGTCGCGCGCCGGTTGGCCGCGTCGATGGACTTCTGTGCGCGACTGTGCGCGCCCTGCCCCGACGAGGCATTTCCGCCCGTTGCTGTCAGCGGCCGCCGGGGGTTCCGCCAGGCGCTGCGCCAGGCGAAAGGCCGCCCTTGGTTCGAAACCTCCGGCATCGTGATCGAGGAGTGGGTGGCGGCAACGGCTCGAATCGATGTACTCGTCGTGGACGGGATGGCGGCTGCCATTCGGCTCTCATCGCAGCCTCCGGCGCGTCACGTCTCGGTGGTGCTTGAGGCTCCGATACCCGCCTCCGTGGCGCTGGTCGCGCGCCGTGCAGTGGCAGCGGTGGGAGGACACGCGATGGTCGTTCGATTGCTGCTCGGCCGTGATCGCTAGATCAGCGTCGGCCGGGTCGACCCGGCACCGGATGCCGGATGGATCGCATCTTCCGAACGTGCAGTCGACGCGCTGGCAAACCTTACCCGCACCCGCCAGCCTGGGGACAACCGTGCTCCTGCCGATAGCTCGTGGGAATCCGGATCGTGAACCTCGTCGACGCGGGGCGAGCCTTCTGGGCGGACGCGTGATACTTCCGAGGACTTCGCATAGAACCCAGATCGCGAATCGCACCTTCGCGGACGCGGCGGTTTCTTACTGCGTGGGCTTCAGCAGGCGCTGACCGAAGGCATAGACCAGGCAGTGGTAGGAGATCGACACGAGCAACAGAGCCAGCCCGAGCGCGTGCTCCCCGGCCGTGAACCAGGCGAATGCAGCCACGCCGGTGACGAGCAGCTCCTGCACCAGTCGCAGCGGTTCGGCGTAGCTGCCCGCTTGGTGGAAGTCCACCGCGCCCCAGAACCCGAACCCGACAGCCGGCGCCCCCAGCCCCAGCAGGATCCTCGCGGTCGTGGTCTGACCGGTCTCATACCCCCAGTAGGCCAGCGCCACGACGATGCCGACCTCTACCAGCACACGCAGCCCTAGGGTGCACAGCTCTCGTAGCGACACGATCGGATACCCAACCCCAACTAGATAACTCGTCGACGCAGCCGGCCAGAGGACGGCCGGATGCGTCGACAAGGCGCGACGACCCGAACGACGGATTCGCAAAGCACTTGTGGCTCGCCGAAAAGACGGTCGAGACCCACGTCAGCTCGATCCTCGCCTGAGTGTCGCCTCGGCATGGGAGACCTGGCCGGTTGGTTACGAGTCGCTCCTGCCGCGTTTGGGGCTTATCTGGAGTCATCGGGCGCTGGCACCGAGCGCCTGGCCCGGTATTGCGAGCTCGTCGCCATCGGCGAAGGTCGCGAACGTCTGTTCCAGGTCGGCAGCGATGGAGCGGCGATCTGAGTCGCCAAGCGCACGGACGGTGAGGCCGATGGGGCCGGCGGTATCGGAGATTATTTCCAAATACTCGGCCACATCAGACACGCGGAAGGTGACCGTGATCGGTTCGGTGTGGATGTCGCGGAACCCGACGGCTCGGAGGAGTTCGGTCAACCGTGATGGATCGGCCAGGCTGAAGACCCCTGGAGCCGTCGGCTCGGGGGGCTCAAGGCGTCCGTGCGCGACCAGGGCAGCCACGATCGCGGCGAAGTAGGGGTTCGACCGCGGCGCGCCCCAGACCGCAAGGGCGAGCCGCCCACCTTCGCGCAGCACGCGTCTCGCCTCGGTCAGTGCGGCGAACGGATTGTCCATCAGCATCAATCCGTATCGACAGATCACGCCGTCCACCGAGTCGGTGTCCAACGGCATGTGCTCCGCATCCATCACCAGATACTCGACGTTGTCGCGGCCGAGCGTGCATCCCCGCCGGCGGGCGGCCTCGAGCATGCTCGGTGACAGGTCGCTGGTGATGAGCTCGCCAGTTTCGCCGAGACGTTCGGCCGCTTCGAACCCCGTGTCCCCGATGCCGGCCGCCAGCTCGAGCAGCGTTTCGCCCTCGCGAGGGGCGAGCTGCTCGATCAGCCATCGGCGCACGGGAGCCGCGGTTTCCTCAATGAACTCGCGCCGTCGCTCCCATCCCGGCGCGATGGCCTCGGCGATCTCGAGATTGAAAGTGTGCACGTCTGACATAGCTGCTCCCCCCAAAGTCGATGACATTCCGATGTCAAATCGGTTTGTGATTGACGATCCACTCGATCACGGACAGTTCCGGTGGTCCCGCGCAGCGCATCCCATCGCCCTGTCTCGGATGATCACCAGTTGCTGCTCGGGGCGTATCTCCACGATGTCCGATACCGCCACCGGAGTGGTGCTGGCTCAACCAACCGGTCCGCACCATGATTAGGTCCGGGCGATCGACGCTCGAGCCGTAGACGATGTGTTCGACGGCTCCGACGTGTGCATCGGATGCTTCGACGACGAACCGTGCGCAACGATTGAGCCGATCGGCCGGGTCGTTGGCCCGCGGCCAAACTGACGGGCCCCGGTCGACGGCATTCGTAGCGCCGGGCATCGCCGAGACCCAGTGACAGCACGTCATGAACCCACCGACATCTCTGGAAACTCTCGCGTCACGCTCTGAAGCGCGCGTGACCATTCGGTGAGGATCCCCTCATCTCATGGCGACGGCGGCGGGCTGGGGCACGGTCAGCGCGACCCGGGCCTCGGCCAGCGCGGTGATCTGGTTCTTCTCGAACTGGGTGCCGGTCGTACCCCAGCTGACGGTGACCGCCTCGCGCTCGTACAGCGCGACCGCCTGGCGGAAGTTGGAAACGAGGGCAACGCCAGGTGCGATGTTCGGCGTGGTCAGGATCTGGATGCCGAACAGCGAGGGTGTCGCTGCCGCCGCGGGCAGCTGTGGGAACAGGTACTCGCCCGTGGTCGACTTCAGCATCGCGACCGTCGCCCAATCAGACGGGGCGAGCACGGCCTGGAGGCCATCGCCGTAGCCGAGGTTGCCGAGCGCGACCGCCGCGTTCATCAGCGTCTGGGGGATGTCGGGTGATCCCCGCCGTACCGGCCGCCGCCACTGCGGTCGTGCCGGGCACGTGCAGCAGGCCGAGCCAGCTGCGGCTCCGCGCCGGTCTGGTTGATGACCGCCGCCTCCAGCGCCTGCGCGATGCCATACCCAAGCTCGTTGCCAACCCAGGCATCAAGCCCGCCGAAATCGGCGAGGTCGGCCTTCCTCACCGGACTGGCGGTGTGCGCCACGATCTCCGCGTTGGCGACGACGGCGACCGTGGTCAGGTCGGTTGTCGGCTTCGCGGCCGTATCCGACCCGTCAGCAGCAGCGCCGTAGCGCCAGATCGCCGCACGGGTCACGCGAGCCGTCTGCCTGAGGTAGGTGACGGCCCGGCCGCCGTCGGCCGGCCAGGACCGCAGGCCAATCGCGGCGACCAGCGGTGCGCCGAGCTGGCCCATGCTGAACGGCACGGTTGACAGCGGCGGCAGCGGGATCGAGCCGCTGGGTGCGCTGAACGACTTCTCGCCACGTGCGCGAGAGGCCTGCTCGATGGCAACTGTCCATGGGTGTGGCGTGTCAGCGGCCTTGATGCCCAGCGTAGTGCCGAGAGCGACGCCGCTACCCGGCTCGGGCTGGGGGGTGTTCGACCACATCTCCGGCCTGCGGCTGAGGTCGTCCAAGGCCTTGAGCAGCTCGGGCGACGCTCCCACGCGTGCGCTGTCCAGCTCGCGGCCGATGGCCTTGGCGGCCTCGACGTGCTCTTTGAGCTGCGAGGCCTCGGCCTCGGTGAGGGCGCGATCCTCGCTGACGGCCTGGTCGGTGATCTGAAGCGCCTTCGCCTTCAGATCGCGGTACTCGCCACGCTTGGCTGCGATGACTGCAGCGTCCATGATTCGCTCCGATCGGGAGTCGGTGATGGTCACGACGCGCTCGGCTTGGTGATGAGCGCCCGCTTGGCGCGACCAGGGTGGCGGTCTGCGCGTGCGGCTCCGACGAAAGCTCCGAGCTGGCGGCCGCCCTACGGCTCGCGGGCCCGGCAGGTTGGCCGGTATGCACCTGACGTCCGGTTCTCCGTCTCGCCAGGCTGGGCGCAGTCTACTCGCTGCTGGCCCCACCACGTCAGCGCGCAGCGCCAATACACTCTCCCGACAGACCAATGAACATCCGCCGTGTACAAGAGTCAGACAGAGATCTCCTCTTGGAGCTGGCGGAGCGACTCCAAGAAGGAGTCGCCCCTTGGCGAGATCCTGGAGAAGTCCGCCAAGCTGTGGTCGGCTGGGTGCGCGAGTCGTTGGCTGATCTCTCCGACCCAGACCGGGTCGTGCTCGTCGCCGAGCGGGATGGTGAGGTAGTTGGGTTCGTCGGTGTCAGCGAACGGTCTCACTTCACCGGGAAGGTGGACACCTACATCGGGGAACTCGTGGTGGCCAAGGCGGCTGAAGGCGGCGGGATAGGGCGGGCGCTGGTCGGAGCGGCGGAGGACTCGGGGTCGCGCCAGGGGGCGCAAACGCGTTGTCGTGGACACAGGCGCAGCAAACGCTCCTGCTCGCCAGTTCTATGCTGCCCTCGGATATGAAGACGAGGACGTCACGATCAGCCGAGCGATCGGTTGAGGCCCCTGAGTAGGCGTCCGGCATCAACCCTCGGCAGCGAGTCGTCCTCGACCGAGGGCATCATCATCGGCTGGCCCGGCCGCTTCGGGTCGTACCGCTGGTAGCGCATCGAGCGCGGATCGCGGTAGTCCTTGACCTCGACCTGGCCATCGCGGAGCACGTGGTACTCGACCAGGCCGCCGCCGTCCTCCAGGAGCAGCGTGTCGTCCTCGACCTGGATCGTGATCGTGTCGTAGTCCGGCTCGGCGATCCAGCGGCTGATCGGCTCCTCCGGTGGCAGCCTGGCGTCCATCATGCGGCGCAGCAGGCGGGCCTCGGGGTCGTCGCTCATGCACCGGAGTGTGCCACCGGAGCGGCCGGCCGTCGAACTGGCGTTCCGGGAACAGGGGTTCGCAGCCGGGAGCAACTGCTGCCCAGCCCGCTCCGGCCTCCCGGCGGCCCGGCTCGGGGGTAGGCCTGGGCCTCGGGGGAGAAGGCCGGAGAACGCAGGAGGGGGCCTCCGCCGAAAAGTGGCCCGAAAAGTGGCCTCGAGGGCAGGCCAACGGAGGGGTTTTCAGGGGGTCTGAGGGGGTGATCGCCTCCAGCGCCGCCACCCAAGGCCACGAAGCAGAACGCCCCGGAAACCGCCTTGCTACAAGGGTTCCGGGGCGCTGTGAGCTACAGGGGTGGCAGGACTTGAACCCGCGACCTACGGTTTTGGAGACCGCCGCTCTACCAACTGAGCTACACCCCTCGGAGCGTGTGGAACGCGGCCACACGCACGGCCAATCCTAGCCCACCGTTGCTCAACCGAGGCCCGCGGCGTCCAGCTAGCCGCCGCAAGCGAGCCGGGTTCTTCGGGCTATCGACCAGGCCCGTCAGCCCCATCCCCAGGATCGTCGTCCGCGACCCGACCTGCTCCACGATGGCCACACCCTGGTCGAGGCTGATCCCGTCCGGCTCCGGCATGAAGCAATCGATCTGGCCCGGGTCGAGCACGTCGCAGTCAAATGCGATGTACGCGCCGGCCACACCCTCCAGCGACCCCAGCTCCGTCGCCAGGCCCCTGGTCACGATGAACTCCTGCTCCGGTGGGTCGAGGCTGCGCGCTCCGATCAGGCAGCTGTCCTCGACCCGTGCGTGGCCGTCGTCCAGGATCATCCGAAACGGCATCCCCCACTCGTTTCCGGACGGCGATGTCTGCGGCGTGTTCAGGTCGCCGTGGGCGTCGACCCACACCACGGCCACACGGCCCGCCCGGTCGGCCAGCCCGGCCACGGCGCCCACGTGCGTGCAGCAGCAGCCTCCCAGCACCACCGCTCCCTCGGGCAGCACCGATCGCACCCGTTGCGTCTGCTCTGAAACGGTCGCCTCCGCCACGGTGGCGGCCTCCGGAACGCCGATGTCCATCATGGCCGCCCGCGTCATCGGCTCGCCGCCCACGCCGAAAGCCGTCGGCACTCGCACCAGCCGGCCCTCGCTCACGCCGGCGTCAGCTCCTCGAGCGCACGAGCCAGACCCGACAGGTCGCTGACCTCGCGATCGGGCACCGGCCCGGGCACCTCGACCAGGCGGTTCACCCACACCGTCGGCATGTCCATCTCGCGGGCCGGTGCAACGTCGTGGAACAGGCTGGCACCGACGTGCACGTGTCGCTGTGGGTCCGCGTCCGTCAGCTCGAAGAACCGGTTCCAGTGGCCGGGCTGCGGCTTGTACGACCCCACGTCTTCGGCCACGATCACCCGGTCGAAGCGCACGCCCAGCCGCGGCAGCGACTGCGCGATCAGGTCGCGGTCGCAGTTGGACAGGATCGCCAGGCTCCAGCCGCGCCGCTTCAGCTCGGCCAGTGAGTCCGGCACCTCCGGAAACGCCGGCCAGTCAGCCAGCGATTCCGATAGGGCGTGCGCCTCGCCGTCTGCCAGCACGCGCCCCTCGTCCAGCGCCAGGCCGGCCAGACACAGGTCGAGCACCTCGCGGTAGCGCCGATAGCGCTCGGCCTGGATTTCCGGCTCGATCTCGTGGTAGCGGTGCAGCAACCGGGGCAGGTCAGCATCGGCCCCGAACACGCCGGCCAGGGCGGCCGAGACGCCGCTGTTCCAGTCGATCAGGGTGCCGTAGCAGTCAAACGTCGCCCAGCGGCCACTGTCCATGGCGCCAGCCTACCGCGGCAGGCCGGTCATTCGCTGGTCAGGCGCGATCCCCAATGAACCATCCACCCGGCGGGCAGGCCGACCGTTAAGCGCAAAGACCGCCAGCACCCTACCCATCGGCCCCATGTCCACGATCGGCTGGCAGCCGCGCCGCGTCGGGGGTATCCCTCGACTCGCCTATCCCGTGCGCCACCGGCCCTGCTCGTCCTTGGCGATCCGCCCCGCCAGCTCGAGGCGCGTCAGCCCCGCGGCGGCACGCGCCGGTGGCAGCTGCAGCCGTGCCACGAGCTCGTCGGGCAGGGCGGGCGCCTCGCGCAGCGCCTCCAGCAGCAGCCGCTCGTCGCCGGGCGGCAGCGGGGCCGGCTCCGCCGGACGGTCGAGGCCCAGCCAGCCGCAGAGGTCGTCAGCGTTTTCGATCAGCCCCGCTCCCGCCTTCAGCAGGCCGTTCGTGCCGGCGGCCGACGCGATGCCCGGAGTGCCCGGCACGGCCAGCACGTCGCGCCCCAGATCGAGCGCGTGGTCGGCGGTGATCAGGGCGCCGCTGCGCGCCCGTGCCTCAACCACCACCGTGGCGTCGGCGAGCGCGGCGATCAGGCGGTTGCGGGCGGGGAACCGCCAGGTCGCGGGGCGTGTGCCGGGCGGGTACTCGGACACCAGCAGCCCGGCCTCGCGGATCTGCTCGAACACGGCTCGGTTGCTGCGGGGGTAGACGACATCGACGCCACAGCCCAGCACGGCGACCGTCACTCCTCCCGCCGCCAGCGCGCCGCGGTGGGCGGCCGCGTCGATGCCGAGCGCAAGCCCGCTCACCACACCTCCGCCGGCCTCGGCCACGGCGCCGGCCAGGCGCTGGGCCAGCAGCAGGCCCGCGTCGGACGCCTTCCGCGCGCCCACGATCGCCGCGGCAGGCACCGGCAGGTCCAGGGCGTCGGAGCGCGCGCCCGACCAAAACAGCGCCAGCGGCGGATCATGCAGCACCCGCAGCCGCTCCGGGTACCCCGGCTCCGAGACGGTCGCGCATTCGATGCCCCGCTCGAGCAGGCCGCGACGGTAGGCGGCCGCGTCGGCCTCACGCGCCAGCCGCAGCCCGTCGATCAAGGCCGGCAGCGCTCCCATCCGCTGCAGCGTCCCCGGCCCCGCCCGCAACAGCGAGCCGCAACCGTATCGCCGCGCCAGCCGACCGGCATCGACGCCGCTGGTCGCGCCGGCCAGCACCACGCGCAGCTCGTCGGCTGCGCTCACCGCAGCTCCACGCGGTAGGCGAGGGCCTCCGCCACGTCGTCCTCGCCCACGCCCGCTCGGCCGTCGAGTGCGGCCACGGTGGCCGCCACGCTCTGCATCCGGCGGCGGGCGCGCATCGAGAGCAGCAGCCGGTCACAGGCGTCGGCCAGCAGCCGTTCCGCGGCCGGCTCCAGGTCTGCCCGCGACGTCGCCAGCAGTTCGTGTGCCGCCAGCACGCGGGCGGCCACCGCCTCGCTGGTCTCACCCGAGGCCCCGTGCGCCTCCGAGCGCGGCACCGCCACCCGCAGGTCGAAGCGGTCGGCGAGCGGCCCGCTGATGCGCGCCCGGTAGCCGGCCAGCCGCTGCTCCGTGCAGAGGCACTCGCGCTTGGGATCGCCATGGTGGCCGCATGGGCAGGGATTCATCGCCGCCACCACCAGGCTGCGGGCCGGCAGCCGTACGGAGCCGACCGCCCGCGCGATCAGCACCTCGCCGTCCTGCATCGGCAGCCGCAGCGCCTCCAGCGCCGCCCGGTTGAACTCGGGCAGCTCGTCCAGGAACAGCACCCCGCGGTGAGCCATTGTCACCTCGCCCGGGCGCAGGCTGCTGCCGCCCACCAGCGCGGCCTGCGAGGCGCTGTGATGGGGCGCGCGAAACGGCCGCGCGTACGCCCGGCCGTGGCCGTTCAGCGTGCCCGCAACCGACTGGATGCGGGTGATCTCGAGCAGCTCCGGGAGGCTGGGCGGGGGCATGATGCCGGGCAGCCGCCGGGCGAGCATCGTCTTGCCCGACCCGGGTGGCCCCACCATCAACAGGTTGTGGTGCCCGGCGGCGGCGATCTCGAGCGCGCGCCGGGCGGCCGGCTGGCCGCACACGTCGCGCAGGTCGGGGCCGGCCGGCGGCGGCTCGGAACCGGCGGCGGGCACCGGCGTGGGATCGGCCTGGCCGGCGAGAATCTGCACCGCCTCGTAGAGGTCGTAGGCCGGGAGCACCGGCACCGCCTCGGCCAGGCTGGCCTCGACGGCGTTCTCGGGGGCTACCAGCAGCCCCTCCAGGCCCTGCCTGCCGGCCGCCTCGGCGATCGCAATCGTGCCCTGGATCGGCCGCAGCCGGCCGTTTAGACCGAGCTCGGCGGCGGCGCCCACGCGGCCCACGGCGGCCGACTCGACCTGACCACTGGCGGCCAGAATCGCGAGCGCGATCGCCAGGTCGAACCCGGAACCCTGCTTGCGCTCACGGGCCGGCGCCAGGTTGACGGTGACCCGCTCCGGCGGGAACCGGTAGGAGGCGGACTTGATGCCGCTGCGCACGCGCTGGCGCGCCTCCTGGACGGCCCGGTCTGCCAGCCCCACCACGGCGAAGGCGGGCGCCGTGCCAGTCTCGACGTGGGCCTCGACATCGATGCGGCGGGCATCGATGCCCGTGATCCAGAAGCTGGTCGCCGTCGCGATCATGCGGCCACGCTACGGAGGCGAGGCGCGCGGGTGGGTGACGGGACGTGCCGGAACCGTCGCAAAACGGCAACGGCCCGGTCAGGCGCGGCTCAGAACGCGGCCGGCAGGTGCCGCACGGCGTAGCCGCTGACCGCGATCACGTCGAAGCGCACCTGCCGGATGCTATCGTCGCGCGCCATCAGCACCTCGGCGGCCTCGTGCAGCCGCCGCTGCTGCCGCGGCCCCACCGCCTCCAGCGGCCCGCCGTACCGCTCCACGCGGCGCGCCTTCACCTCGCAGATCACGAGCAGGTCGCGCCTGCGCGCCACCAGATCGACCTCGCGGCCCGCCACGCGCAGGTTGCGCCCGACGATGCGGTAGCCGCGCAGGCGCATCGCCCAGGCCGCCATCGTCTCGGCCAGGCGGCCGTAGCGGTGGTCGGGCAGCCTGCTCACGCCAGCGCGCCCAGCTCCTGGTAGGCAGCGGCCTGGAACGATCGGCGATGCAACGGGGTGGTGCCGCGTGATCGCACGGCCGCCGTGTGCTCGGGCGTGATGTAGCCGACGTGCGTCTCGAAGCCGTAGCCGGGGTAGCGGTCGGCGATGCCGTGCATGTAGCGGTCGCGGGTGACCTTGGCCAGCACCGAGGCGGCGGCGATGGCGGCGCTGCGGCCGTCGCCGCCCACGATCGCGCGGTGCGGCGGCGCGATCGCGCCGATCCGGAACCCGTCGCTAAGGCGCACCTCGGGCAGATCGCCGAGCGACCACAGCGCGCGTGCCATCCCGTCCAGGTTCGAGCGATGCAGGCCCCGGCGGTCGATCTCGTCGGCCGACACCACGACCACCGCGAAGCCGGCCGCACGCCGCACGATGGCGTGGAACAGACGCTCGCGCACCTGCTCCGTCAGCCGCTTGGAGTCGTCCAGGTCGGACAGGTCGCGGGCACAGCGCGCGGACACGTCCAGGCAGACCGCGGCCACCACCAGCGGGCCGGCCAGGCAGCCGCGGCCGGCCTCGTCGGTGCCGGCCACCATCCGCACGCCCAGCTTGCGGTCGTGGGCGAACAGGCGGGATCCGGACGAGCGGGGCACCGGCCTAGGGTACCGCCTGCGGCGGATGCTCAGAGCGTGCGGATGCGGTCGAGCGGCCAGTACGTCGCGAACGCCTTGCCGATGATGTAGGAGCGCGGCAGCGTGCCCCAATCGCGGCTGTCATCGGATATCGCGCGGTTGTCGCCCATCATGAAGTAGCGCCCGGCGGGGACCCTGACCGGCCCGAAGTTGGTAGGCGCGGCGGGCTGGGTCAGGTACGGCTCGTTCAGGATGTGACACCCGACGTTGGGTTTGGCACAGATCTCGACGTGGCCGTTACGCCCCTCCACCGTCTCACCCGGCAGGCCGACGATGCGCTTGATGAAGTAGACGCTCGCTTCGGTGCTGGCGCCGGCAATCGCCTGGTCTCCGGTGCCGGGCGGGTGAAACACGATGATGTCGCCCCTGCGCGGGTCGTGGAAGCGGTAGATGAAGCGGTTCACGAGCACCCGGTCGCCGCTCTGCAGGGTCGGCTGCATCGAGGCGGACGGGATCCGGTAGGGCTTCACGATCCAGCCGTTGGTGACGTACCAGAGGCCGAGCGCGGCGGCCAGGATCAGCACCAGCTCCAGCACCGGGTTCATCTGCCGCTTGCGAGGCGGCTGCACGGGCGGCGCCTGCTCCGGCTCCGGCAGCGGGAACGTCTCGGTGGCGGCGGGTGGCGTCTCGGAGGCCGGCTGCGTCACCTCCGCCGGCACGCGATCAAGCGGCGCGCCGCCCGCCGCGGGATCGGGTTCGGCTGGGTTCATCGGCTGTTAGCGGGACTTTTCGCGAACGCGTGCGGCCTTGCCGACCTTGTCACGCAGGTAGTAGAGCTTCGCGCGGCTGACGTCACCGATGCTGGCCACGTCGATCTTCTCGATCCGAGGCGAGTGCACCGGGAACGTCCGCTCCACGAACACTTCGTTGAATGACTTCTTGCGGACGGTGAACGTCTCGCGGACGCCCTCACCCTGCCGCTTGATGCAGATACCCTCGAACACCTGGACGCGGCTGCGGGTGCCCTCGATCACCTTGAAATGCACGCGGACGGTGTCGCCGGCCTTGAACTGGGGCACCTCGCGGCGCTGGCGGTTCTCGATGTCCTGGATCACGGTCACGGCAGGCCGTCCTCGTCGTCGGAAGCCGAGGAATGGTACCAGCGATGCCGTGAACCGGCGTTCAGCCGGAGCGCTCCTGTGAGCGGCGTCTCCGCCACGCCTCGATCTCGCCGTGGTGGCCGGACAGGAGCACCTCCGGCACCGTCCAGCCGCGGAACTCCTCGGGCCGCGTGTAGTGCGGGTACTCGAGCCCGCCGTCCAACTCCTGGGAGAACGACTCCACCAGGTGGCTCTGCTCCTTGCCGAGCGCGCCCGGCAGCTTGCGGCAGACGGCGTCCACGACCGCCATCGCCGGGATTTCGCCGCCGGAGAGCACGTAGCGGCCGATCGAGATCTCGTCGTTCGCCAGGTGCTCGTGCACGCGCTGGTCGAAGCCCTCGTAGCGGCCGCACAGCAGCGTCAGCCGCTCGGACGCGGACAGCTCCCCGGCCACGGCGTCGGTGAAGTCGCGCCCGACCGGCGTCAGCACCGCCACCCGCCGGTCGCGCAGCACCTGGTCGATCGCGGTGCCGTAGGTGCTCTCGAGCGCGGCGCAGACCACGTCGACGCGGATCAGCATGCCGGCGCCGCCGCCGTAGGGTGCGTCATCGACCTGGCGGTAGCCGCCCAGCGCGTGGTCGCGCAGGTCGAGCACGCGCAGCCGCAGCCGGCCCGCCTCGGACGCGTTTCGCAGCGGCCGCGTCTCCGACAGCCAGGCGAAGGCCTCTGGGAACAGGGTGAAGACGTCGATCTCGAGCATCACACGAAGCCCTCGACGACCTCGAGGCTGCGGCCGGCCACGTCGACCGCAACCACGACGTCGGTGACGAACGGGATCATCTCGCCGGAGTCGAGCTCGAGCACGTCGTTGGCCGGGTACTCGTGCACGCGGCGCACGGCGCCCAGGCGACGCCCGCCGCAGAGCACGGTGCAGCCGACCAGGTCGACGTGGAAGAACTCGTCCTGCTCGGTGGCCGGCAGCGCGTCGGCGGCCACGGTCACGTCGGCGCCGCGCAGCTCCTCGGCCTGCTCGCGGGTGGCGGCGATGTCGAACCGCACCAGCGGCCGCTCGGCCGTGCCCTTGCGGCCCACGATCACCGCGTCGCGGTCGCCCAGCCGCACCGGCGTGCCCGGCTCCAGCGGCACCACTCCGCCGTGGCCGACCAGGTGCACGAAGCCGTCCAGGCCGTGGGCCCTGCCCACGGCGCCGATCACGACCCGGGGCGGCCGCCAGCTGGGGTCAGGCAGCGATCTCGACATGCACGCGTCGCCCGGCCCGCACCGCGCTGGCCTTGACGACCGTGCGCAGCGCACGCGCGATGCGGCCCTGCTTGCCGATCACCTTGCCGACGTCGTCGGGAGCGACGTGCAGCTCGAGCACCAGCTCCCCGTCCTCACGCTCCAGCCGCTCGACGCGCACCTGGTCGGGATCGTCGACCAGCTCGCGGGCCAGGTAGGTGAGGATCTCCTCCAACCGGTCAGGCTCCGGCGGCGGTGGCGTTGCCCGCGATCTTGAGCAGCTTGGCGACCTGCTCGGTGGGCTGTGCGCCGTTGGCGATCCATGCGTTCGCGCGATCGGTGTCGATCTCGATCAGCGACGGATCCATCTGCGGGTTGTAGCGGCCGATCGTCTCGAGGGTCTTGCCGTCGCGCGGCTCGCGCGAGTCGGCGACGACCACCCGGTAGATCGGATTCTTCTTGCTGCCATGACGTGCGAGGCGGATCTTGACCACCCGTTACCTCCGTTGCATTCCGGGAAACTGCGGCATCTTACCCTTGCCGACCTGCTTCATCATCTTCTGAACCTGCTTGAACTGTGCCAGAAGTTGGTTCACGGTCTGGACGCTTGTGCCGCTGCCGGCCGCGATCCGGCGCCGGCGGGAGCCGTTGATGAGGCGGTGGTTCCGCCGCTCGGCGGGGGTCATCGAGAGGATGATCGCCTCGATCCGGTCGATCTGCCGCTCGTCCACCTTCATGTTCTTGACCTGCCGGCCGACGCCCGGGATCATGCCCAGCAGGCCGGCCATGCCCTGGCCCTGGGTCATCTTGCGCACCTGCCGCAGCTGGCCGAGGAAGTCGTCGAGCGTGAAGTCGGCCTTGCGCAGCTTGGCCTCCATCTCGCGCGCCTCGTCCTCGTCGAACTGGTCCTGGGCACGCTCGATCAGGGACATCACGTCGCCCATGCCGAGGATCCGCGAGGCCATGCGGTCGGGGTGGAACTCCTCCAGCTGGTCGAGCTTCTCCCCGACCGAGACGAACTTGATCGGCTTGCCGGTGACGGCCCGTACCGCCAGCGCGGCGCCGCCGCGGGCGTCGCCGTCGAGCTTGGTCAGGATCACGCCATCGTAGTCGACCGCCTCCGAGAAGGCCTCGGCCGTGGTGACGGCGTCCTGGCCAGTCATCGAGTCGAGCACTAGGAGCACGTTGTGCGGCTTGACGGCGTTCTTGATGCGCACCAGCTCGTCCATCATCTGGTCGTCGATGTGCAGGCGGCCGGCGGTGTCGACGATCACGACGTCGCGGCCCTGCGCCTTGCCTGCTCGACGCCCCAGACGGCCGTCTCGACCGGGTCGGCCGTGCCCCGCTCGAACACGGGCACCTGCAGCGACTTGCCGAGCGTCTGCAGCTGCTGGATGGCCGCCGGGCGGTAGACGTCGCAGGCGACCATCGCGGGCGAGCGCTTCTGCTTGGCCAGCAGGCGGGCCAGCTTGCCGCAGGCGGTGGTCTTGCCGGATCCCTGCAGGCCGGCCATCAGGATTACGGTCGGCGGGCGGTTCGAGAACGAGAGCTTGGTGCCGGCCGTCGCCCATCAGGCTGGTCAGCTCCTCGTGGACGATCTTCACGACCTGCTGGCCGGGGGTGAGGCTGTCCAGCACCTCGGCGCCCATGGCGCGCTCCCTGACGCGGCGACGAACTCCTTGACGACCGCTGAAGTTGACGTCCGCCTCGAGCAGCGCCAGGCGGATCTCGCGCATGGCCGCGTCGATGTCGTCCTCGGTCAGGCGACCCTTGCCCTTGAGGCCGTCGAGGGTGGCGCCGAGCCGATCGGAAAGCGAGTCGAACATGCGCTTGCAGGGTAGACCCTGGCAAAGACCCGGCGCGGAGCACGCACCCGGCGTTTTGACGGCGCCGGCACGGCTTCGTTACGACCTGTGTCGCCCGCGCGCGCCCGGATTGGTGTCAAACACCGCATCGGCCGCCGTTGGCGCTTCGGCGCAGAGCCGTCACGCCCGTCACGGCCGCCGTGACAGGCATTTGGCTCAACAACGCCAGATCACTCCCGGGAGGGGCTTGACTACGGCCCGGCCTACGACGACGGTTTGCCGCAGAGCCGGCACACCTCGTGACGCGGGGGTCACATCTGCGAGGCGCGTTTCAGTCGCCCGAGAACAGGGCGCGCGCGAACGTCTCGGGGTCGAACGGGCGGAGGTCCTCGAGCCCCTCGCCCACCCCGATCAGCTTCACCGGGATCGCCCAGCTCGTGCGCGATCGCCAGCGCGATGCCGCCCTTGGCCGTGCCGTCCAGCTTGGTCAGCACGATCCCGGTCACGTCCACGGCCTCGTGAGAACAGCCGCGCCTGCTGCAGCGCCGTTCTGCCCGGTCGTGGCGTCGATCGTGAGCAGCACCTCGTGCGGCGCCCTCGGCATCGCGCTGGCCGATCACCCGGTGGATCTTCTCGCAGCTCCTCCATCAGGTGATCCTGCGTGTGCAGCCGTCCTGCGGTGTCGATGATCACCACGTCGCGCTCGCGCGCCTGCGCCGCGGCCGACCGCGTCGAACGCCACCGCCGCCGGATCCGCCGCCCGACTGCGACGACACGAAGTCGGCGCCGGCCCGCTCCGCCCAGGCCTCGCAGCTGCTCGCCCGCCGCCGCCCGGAACGTGTCCGCCGCGCCGATCACGCACGATCTTGCCCGGCCTCGCGCAGGTGCCAGCGCGATCTTGCCGATCGACGTGGTCTTGCCGGTGCCGTTCACGCCCGTCATCAGGATCACCGCCGGCCGGTGTGCGCACATCGATGCGCGGGTCGCCCACCGGGCGCATCAGCTCCGCTACGATCGCGGCCAGCCTGTCGCCCAGCTCCTCCGCGTTGCGCAGGCCGCCGGCGTCCGCCTCGCCCTCGAGCCGCTCGATCACCTCGACCGTCGCCGCCACGCCGCAGTCGGCGTAGATCAGCGCCTCCTCCAGCCGCTCCCACACGTCCGCATCCGCCGGGTCGAACATGACCGCCGTCAGCTGCTGCGTCATCGCCTTGCGGCTCTTGGAGAGGCTCTCGCGCATCCGCGAGAACAGCCCGCGGCGCTCCTCCTCCTCGGCCTCGGTCGCCACGGAGGCGTCGCGGCCGGTGGCGAACATCTGCTCCCAGGTCGTCGGCATCGCGCTGCATCGTAGAGTGCCCGGGTGACCACGGTCGCCATCGATCGGCTAGGGGACGCGCTGACGGCCCGCGCCGCCGAGCTCGGCTTCGAGCCGCCGCGCGCCAAGCGACTGGCCGATCACTTCCTCGACGCCGAGATGCGCGGCGCCCGCGGTCATGGGGCCGAGCGGATGCGCTGGCTGCACGGACTCGGCGATCTGCGACCCCAGGCCGTCCCATTGCTGCGGGAGCGCAGTGACGGCCTGGCCCGCTACGACGGCGACGGCGCTCTCGGCTACCTGGCGCTGGCCGAAGTGCTGGCCGACGAGCTGGCCGACCCTCCGCGGGGAGCGCGGCTGATCGCCGTCGGCGACTGCTTTCCCACCGGCCGGCTCGGCTACTACGCCGAGCTGGGCGCCGACGCCGGCCTGCTGACGTTCGTCACGGCCACCTCCACCCCCCGCATCGTGCATCCCGAGGGCGGCCCGCCGCTGCTCGGCACGAACCCGCTCTGCCTGGGCCTGCCCGGCCACCCGCCCACGGTGATCGACGTCTCGATGGGCGCCGTCACCTACGGCGCCGTGCTGAAGACGGCCGCCACCGGCGGCGAGCTCGAACCAGGCGCCGCCCTCCTCCCCGACGGCACCGTCACCCGCAATCCGGCGGACGTAATCGCCAACCACGCCGGCATCGCGCCGTTCGGCGCCGATCAGTCGTACAAGGGCTTTGCGCTGGCGCTGCTGGTCGAGACGCTCTGCGCCGCCCTGGCCGGTCTCCGGGGCCACTCCGCGGCCGTGCTGCTCGCGCGCCCAGCGGCCGACCCGATGCCGGGCCTGCTCTCGGGGTTGGAAGGCCGTCACGTGCCGGGAGAGGGCAGCCTCCAGCGGCTGCGTGCATCGCGCACCGCCGGCACCGTCGATCTGCCCGACGACCTGTGGTCGTGGCTTCAGCCGGACGGCTGATCCGGCCGCACCAGCTCCATCAGCAGGCCGTCCTGGAAGCTGCCGTCGCGGCCCCGCTCGTAGCGCCGCATCACGCCCACCGTCCGGAACCCGGCCGCGGTGTAGCAGCGGATCGCCGACTCGTTGTCGGCGGCCGGGTCGATCGTCAGCCGGTGGTGGCCGCGCTCGTCGAACAGGTGCGCCGCGACCACCAGCAGCGCCTCGCGGCCGTAGCCCTGGCCGCGCGCGCTCTCGGCAAGGAACATGTCGACGCCGGCGTGCCGGTAGTCGGGGTCGGTCTCCTCGTGGTACTGGATCAGCCCCGCGACCTCGCCGTCCAGCTCCACAACCAGCGCGGTCACGTCATTGTCGCCCGCGAGCTTCGCGCGCAGGTCGGCCGCGGACACCTCGCCCCACCGCTGCCAGATCTCGGGCTCGGCCGCGATCGCGGCCAGCCTGGCCACGTCCCGCTCCTGCATCGACCGCACCACCAGCCGCGGGCCGTGCAGGATCACGCCGTCTCGAGCGCCGCCCGATGCAGCTCCGAGTCGTCCGGCATCCGCCGTGACAGCACCTGCGACTCCCCGTCGCCGGCCATGCTGACCCCGTACAGCACGTCGGCCACCTCCATCGTGCGCCGCTGGTGCGTGATCACGATGAACTGCGCCTTTTCCTGGTAGGTGCGCAGCAACGTCAGGAAGCGATCGATGTTCGCGTCATCGAGCGCCGCCTCCACCTCGTCCAGCAGGTAGAACGGCGACGGCTTCGTGAGCAGCAGCGAGAATAAGAACGCGATCGCGGTCAGCGACTTCTCGCCGCCCGACAGCAGCGACAGTGATTCGATCCGCTTTCCGGCCGGCCGCACGATCAGCTCGATGCCGGGCTCGGCTTCGGGCGGCGGCTCCTCTCCGGCCTCCTCCCCCTCGACCGGGGGCGGCGGCTCCGACTCGGTCAGGCGCAGCCGTCCCCGCCCGCCCGGAAACAGCGTCTCGATCACCTCTGCGAAGTTCCGCGCCACCGCGTCGAAGGTGGCGGCGAAACGCTCGTCGATGGTGCGCGTCAGGTCGCGGATCAGGGCCCTCAGCTCCTTCAGCGAGCGCTCCAGGTCGTCGCACTGGGCGGTGAGATCCTCGGCCCGCTGCTTCTCCTGCTCGTACTCCTCCTGGGCCAGCGGGTTGACCGCGCCGAGGCTCTCACGCCTGCGCTCCAGCCGCTCCAGGCGCGCCGCCTGGGCGGCCGCCTCGTCCACCTCCAGCGGCCGCTCCGCGTCGACCAGCTCGATCCCGTGCTCGGCCGCCAGCTGATCGCGGCGCCGGTCGATCTCGGCCACCCGCTCGTCGCAGCGCGCGAGCGCGATCTCGATCTCGGTGACCGCGCCGGTCGCCTCCCGCGCCCGCGCGTCGACGGCGGCCTGCTCGCTGCCGCACGCCTGCAGCTCGGTCGCCAGCTTAGCGGCCCGCTGCTCGATCGCGTCGATTCCCGCACGCGCCGGCGCGGCCAGCGCCAGCACCCGCTGGGCGCAGCCCTGCAGCGCCTCGATTACGCGCTGGCCGAGCGGCGCGATGGCCTCGGCCTGAACCGCGCCCTGCTCGAGCCGGTCGGCCTGCAGCAGCCGCCGCTCGGCGTCGCCGCGGGCGCGCTCCGCGTCGGCCCGGTATCGCTCCACCCGCTCGTGGATGGCGGCCAGCCGTGCCGCCGACGCGGCCGCCTGCTCGGCCAGCCTGCGGCGGGCCGCGTCCAGCGATGCATGCCGCTCGTCCGCCTCCGTAGCAGCCGCCCGCCGCTCCGCCACCACCGCCTCGAAGCCCTTGCTGGAGGCGCGCAGCTCGGCCAGCCGCGCCGCCTCCGACTCGAGGTCGCGCTCCGCCAGGTCGCGCGATGCGTCGCAGCGTGCCAGCTCGTCGGCCAGCTGATCGCGGCGCGCCGCGGCCGAGCGCTGCGACTGGGCTAACGCCGTCTCGGCCTGCCGCGCGGCCGCCAGCGCCGCCCGAACCTCCGCCTCGCCGGCCAGCGCGTCGTCCAGCCGCGCCGCTGCCTGCGCCGCGGCGGCCGCCGTGCCCTCGCGCTCGCCGGCCAGCCCCGGCAGCGATTCCCGCAGCCGGTCGCGCTCGGCCCGCGCAGCCAGCCATGCCGCTTCGGCCGCGTCGGCCGTGCGCCACAGCTCGCCGCGCTCGGCGTCGATGCCGGTGCCGTCGACCGTCACCGCCACGCCGGACTTCACCGCAGTCAGGTCGTCGACCAGCCGGATGCCCTCGATCAGCTGCGCCAGCGAGGCGTCGTGCACGGTGCATACCTCGGTCAGCGGACGCCCGGCGCTGCCGAAGGCGTGAGCGCCGACCCGCCCAGCCAGCACGATCGCGAGCTCGCCCTCCGCCGCGCCGATCATCCCGATCGCGTCGTCGATCCGCTCGGCCACGACCGCGCCCGCCCGCCAGCCCAGCGCGGCCGCGACCGCGCGCTCGAACCCGGGAGCGGCCTCCACGCCCTCCACCACCAGCCGTGCGCCGCCCTCCTGGAGCGCTCGCGCCGACGCGGACAGCCCCTCGCCGCGTTGCACCGCCGCCTCCAGCGCCTGCAGGCGGGCTCCGGCCAGCTGCTCGGCGTCGGCCGCCGCGGCGGCCGTCGTACGCGCGGCCCGGTCGGCCTCGCGGGCGGCCTCGACGTCGACCTCCAGCGATTGCGCGCCGCCCTCGGCCTCGACCAGCGCCAGGCGCGTGGCCTCGAGCCGGCCGGCCAGCGTCGTGGCGTCGGCGTCGGCCTCATGCAGCTGCTCCGTGGTCTCGGCCGACTGGGCGTTCAGAGCGACATGCCGCTCGGTCAGCTCCGCGGCCCGGGCGGTCGCCGCCTCCAGCTCGCGGCGGACGTTGGCCGCCTGGCCCTCGGCGTCGGCGTGGGTGCGCCGCGCGCCCAGCGCGCTGGAAAGCGCCGCCTCGGCCTGCGCGGCCGCATCCTCGGCAGCCTGCACGTCGCCCTGCCCGATGCCGGCCGCCTCGGACTCGAGCTCGACAGCGCTGGCGTCGGCCGTGACCGCGTCATCCTGCGAGCGCGCGGCCAGCCGGCGCAGTTCCTCGGCCTCGACCCGGCGCCGCCCCGAGCCGCGCTCCAGCCGCGCCATCGATGCCGCCATCCGCCCCGCCTCGGCCACGAACCGCTCGCCCGCCGACTCGTAGGCGTAGAAGGCGCGGGTCGCCCGCTCCTGCTCGGCCGACAGCCCGGCCAGCTCGCTCTGCGCTCTGTCGCGGCGGGCAGCGATCGCCGCCGCGGCCTGCTCGACCTCGGTCTGGCCGGCCACGGCGCCGCCCAGCCGGCCGCGCAGGTCGTCCACCCGCACGCGTTCGCCCAGCAGCTCCGACGACAGCAGCGCCATCCGCCCCTGCGCGATCTCGGCGCCCAGCTTCGCCGCCCGCTCGGCGGCCGTGGCCTGCATCGACAGCGGCCGCAGCCGGGCGCGCACCTCGCGCTCGAGGTCGCGGGCGCGCTCCAGCTCTGCCTCAACGCGGGACAGCTTGGCCTCGGCCCGGGTGCGGCGACGCTGGTACTTGCCCAGCCCCGCGGCCTCCTCCACGAACCGCCGGCGCTCGTGGGGCTTGGACAGCAGGATCTCCTCCACCTTGCCCTGCCCGATCACGGAGTGCATCTCGCGGCCGAGGCCGGTGTCGGACAGGAGCTCCATCACGTCCAGCCGCCGTACCTTGGCCCGGTTCAGGTAGTACTCGCTCTCGCCGTCGCGGTAGAGCCGCCGCATCACCGACACCTCGTTGAACTCGATCGGCAGCGTGCCGCACTCGTTGTCGAGCACCAGCTCGACCTCGCAGACGCCGGCCGCCTGGCGCACGTCGGACCCGCCGAACAGCACGTCCTGTCCGGTCGGGGCCCGCAGCTGTGCCGGCGACTGCACGGCCATCGCCCACTGCAGGGCGTCGGCGATGTTGGACTTGCCGCTGCCGTTGGGCCCGACCACCACGGCGATCCCCCGGTCGAAGCTGAGCTCGACGTTCTGGGCGAACGACTTGAAGCCCCGCATGCGCACCGTCTTCAGATACATCGCGCTCCCGATCGTTACTTGCCGGCCCGGGCGATCTGCTCCAGCGCCTCCCGTGCCGCTTCCTGCTCGGATGCCTTCTTGCTGCCACCCGAGCCCCTGCCGAGCTCGGCCCCCTCCACGCGCGCGACGCTGGTGAAGCGACGGTCGTGGTCGGGACCGCTTGTCTCGACCAGCGCGTAGGTTACAGACCTCCCCTGACGTGCCAGCTCCTCCTGCAGGACGGTCTTGTGATCGACGTACTCGTCGAGGGCGTAGGCAACCCGCCCGGCGAACGCCTCCACGACCGCATCGGCCACGCGCTCCAGGCCCACATCGAGGAAGCACGCACCGATGCCGGCCTCGACCACCTCGGCGATTACCGTGTCCGACGCGGCCAGCGCGGCCGCGTCGGACGGCGGGCCGGCCGCCTCGCGCAGGAACAGCTCGTCAAGGCCGAGCGCGCGGCCGACGGCGGCGCAGCTGGCCCGCGACACCACGTGCGCGCGCATGCGCGCCAACTCGCCCTCCGACCGGTCGGGAAACCGCTCGTACAGGTGCCGCGTGATCGCCAGCCCCAGCACGCTGTCACCGAGGAACTCCAGCCGCTCGTAGGAGTGCCCGCGCTCGGCCACCCACGACGAGTGGGCGAAGACCGACCGCCGCCGCTCCGGCGGCAGCGCTTCGATCAGGTGCCTCAGCCCGCTCCCCTGCGGTTGCTCAGGCGTGTGAGGTGACGTAATCGACCGCCTGGCCGACCGTCTCGATCTTCTGCGCATCCTCGTCAGAGATCTTCACACCAAACTGATCCTCGAGCTCCATGATCAGCTCCACCAGGTCGAGCGAGTCGGCGTCAAGGTCACCCTGGAACGACGCGGCCTCAGTCACCTGACCCTCGTCCACACCGAGCTGCTCCACCAGAATTCCCCGGACCCGCTCAAGCGCCTCGTCACGATTCATGTTGCTGTCTCTCCCGTCGCCGACTCCCGAACCTGCGTGACTGTATTGGCAGGATCGCCGTCCTGCAAGTGGGATCCCGGATCGGCGCCGCCGACGCGCTGCGCCATGCGGTCGACGATGCCGTGCTCGGCGCCCCTGGCGGCCACCAGCACCGCGTTTCTGATCGCCCGCCGGCTGCTGTTGCCGTGGGCGATCACGGAGATGCCGCGCACGCCCAGCAGGTAGGCGCCGCCGTAGGTCTCGGGGTCGATGCGGTCGCGCATGCCCTGCAGGGCCGGCAGTAGCAGCAGCGCGCCCAGCTTGGCCCGGCGGCTGGAGCGGGCGGCGTCGCGCAGCTCCCGCATCATCATCACGCCGGCGCCCTCCAGCCCCTTCAGCAGGACGTTCCCGGCGAAGCCGTCGGCGACCAGCACCTGGAACCGCCCGGAGAGCGCGTCGCGGCCCTCGCAGTTGCCGCCGAAGTGGAGCCCGGAGGCGCTCAGCAGAGCGTGCGCCTCGACCACCTCGGGTGTGCCCTTGGACGACTCCTCGCCGACCGACAAGAGGCCCACGCACGGTTCCTCGATGCCCAGCACCTCCTCGGCGAAGATGGCGCCCATCATGCCGAACTGCAGCAGGTGCTCCGGCCGCGACTCGGAGTTGGCGCCGGCGTCGATCAGCACGCAGGGCTGGTCCCGGGCCGGCAGCGGCACTGCGATGCCGGGCCGGTGCACGCCCTTCACGCGCCCCATGGTCAGCAGCGAGGCGGCCAGCATGGCACCGGTCGATCCGGCCGAGATCGCGCCGGCGGCGCGGCCCTCGCGCACCATCCGGCAGGCGGTCACCATCGACGACCCCGGCTTGGCACGAACGGCGGCAGCCGGCTCGTCGTCGTAGTCGATCACGTCCGGCGCGTCCACGATCTCGAGATCGGGGTCGGTGCCCTGGGCGTCGAGCTCGCTCTGCAGCTCGGCGGCGCGGCCGCACAGCAGCACGCCGACGCCGTCGCCCACCGCCTCGAGCGCGCCGGCCACCAGCTCGGCCGGCCCCCGGTCACCCCCCATCGCATCCAGCGCGATGGTGACCTCGGCCATCGAGCTAGCGCTCCACTACGCGCCCGGCGCGGCTTCCGTCAGCGGCTCCACCTCGCGCCCGCGGTACTGGCCGCAGTTGCCGCAGACGTGATGCGGGCGCACCGGGTGGTGGCAGTGCGGGCAGACGCTCAGCGAGGGCGCCGAGATCGAGTGGGTGGCACGCCGTTTGTCGCGGCGGGCCTTCGAGGTTTTCTTCTTGGGGACGGCCATGGGCCGCTGATTTATAGCAGGTCACCGAGCTTCGCCCAGCGAGTGTCCAGCTCCGGTTCGCCGCAGTCATGGGCCACATCCGGGTCGAGCCGCACCCCGCAGCGCGGGCACAAACCAGGGCAGTCGGGGCGGTCGAGGATCTTGTCCGGCAGCGCGAACACGAGCGCGTCGCGCACCCAGCGCTCGAGGTCCAGCTGGTCGCCCTCGATGTAGTCGCAGCGGAGCTCCGGGTCGGACTCGTTGGGGTCGGTCGAGTGGTATTCCGACGACCGCACGTCGAGGTCGATCCCGGCCGGCTCCAGGCAGCGGAAGCAGGGGCCCTCGACGTGCGCCGAGAAGGCCAGCTTCAGGTACACCCCGCCGGAGGCGGCCTGCAGGTCGAGCCGCGGCTCCAGCTCGGGTGGCGTCACGGTGTACTCCTGACCCGCGATCGTGAGCGGCGCAACCGCCACGCGCGGCCGCTCGTGCCGGACGTCGCCCGGCCCGAGCCGCATGCTGCGAAGGTCAATCATGGAGACATAGAGATGATCGATCGGTATCTCTCGCGAGCCTGGCCGCTGCAAGAGGTTCGAGGTTGGACGAGGCCTGGGTGGCTACGGCTGCGAACCATCGCCTCGCGGCGTCCTCGGTCGCGCCAATATTCCCGATATTGACGCTCCCTCGATCCTTGCGAGGCTCGGTTCTCGCCGTCCGGCACATCACGAAGATACCGATCGATCATCTCTAACCCGACGTGTCGAAGCCGGCCGTCCCCGGCCCCGTGCCCTCGCCGTCGCGCGACGCCAGCTGCTCGCGCCCGCGCTGCACTGCCGCCAGGAACTTGCCCAGGTTGACCTCGAGGTTCTCGAGGATGCCGTCGGCGTAGTCCTCGGCGCCGAGGCGGGTCTCGCGCTCCTTGGCGCGGGCCTGCTCCACCAGCTCGTGGGCCTGGCGCTCGGCCAGCTTCACGACCTCCTGCTGCGACGCCTCGCGCTGCGCCTGGTCGCGGGCCTCGCCGATCAGGCGCTCGGCCTCGCGCTTGGCCTCGGCCAGCATCTCCTGCCGCTCCTTCACGATCCAGCGCGCCTGCTTGATCTCCTCGGGGATCGTCGAGCGCATCTGATCGATGATCTCGAACAGCTCCTCGCGGTCGATCCGGACCTGGTCGGTCATCGGCACGTTCTTCGCGGTTGCCACGAGCTCATCAAGTTTGTCGATCAGAACCAATACGTCCAACGGTCTCTCCTCACAACGGGTCAGGTGTCCCCCGCCGCGTGCATCTCTGCGAGGCGGCGAGCGACCTGCTCGGGTACGTACTCTGCCACGGGGCCGCCGAACGAGGCGATCTCACGCACACCCCGTGACGACAGGAAACTGTACTTGGGCGAGCTCATCATGTAGAGCGTTTCGATCTCGGGGCCCAGTCCGCGGTTGAGGTGGTTCATCTGGAACTCCCACTCGAAATCGCTGACGGCGCGCAGGCCTTTCACGATCACACGGGCACCATGCTCGCGCGCGAAATCAACCACCAGCGTCGCGAAACCGACCACCGACACGTTGTCGCGGCCGCCCAGCGACTGCTCGATGAAACCGATCCGCTCCTCCAGCGAGAACATCGTCTGCTTGTGCCGCGGCGCCCGCACGACGCCCACCACCACCCGGTCGAACACCTCCGCCGCGCGCTCGATGATGTCGAGGTGGCCGGCGGTGACCGGGTCGTAGGTGCCGGGGCAGACGGCCACCCGCTCAGTCATGCAGGTACACCGTCAGCCGGGAGCCGCCCTGCACGCGGGTCGTGTCCAGCCGGAGCGGCAGCTCCAGCGGCTGCTGAGATGTCGGACTCTCGATCACGGCAATCCCTCCGGGAACCAGCAGATGCGGCAGATGCAGGGAAAAGTCCTCTTGCAAGGCGGTCAGCATCCTATAAGGCGGGTCGAGCATGATCAACTCATAGCCGGTGCCGGCGCGGGCGTCGGCCGCCAGCCTGCGGCGGGCGTCCTGGCGGCGCACGACCGCCCGGTCGCCGTACCCGAGGCGCTGCACGTTCGCCCGCAGCGCGCGCAGGGCGGGTGCGGCCGTCTCGCAGAAGTCGGCCCGGGCGGCGCCGCGCGAGAGCGCCTCCAGCCCGAGCGCCCCGCTGCCGGCGAACGGGTCCAGCACCCGCAGCCCTGACACGTCGCCCAGGATCGAAAACAGCGACTCGCGCAGCCGATCGGACGTGGGCCGTGTGCCCTGCCCGGCCGGGGCGTCGAGGCGCATGCCCTTGCGCTCGCCGGCCACGATCCTCATGCGCGCGTCAGCCAGTCGACCTCGTCGCCGAACATGCGGCGCGCCTCGATCGCCATCAGCTGAGCCTCCGCCGACTCCAGGCCGGGATCGGCGTCCAGGAACGCCTGCGCCTCGCGCCGCGCCTGCTGTGCCAAACGACGGTGCCGCGACAGGCGGGCGTGCCGCAGGTCGGGGATGCCGCTCTGGCGCGCGGCCAGCAGGCTGCCCTCGCCGCGCAGCTCGAGATCGACCTCGGCAAGCTCGAACCCGTCGCTGGTGCGCACCATCGCCTGCAGCCGGGTGGCGGAGTCGTCACTCTGAGGGTCGGCCAAGAGGATGCAAAAGCTCTCGTGCCCGCCGCGGCCGACCCGCCCGCGCAGCTGGTGCAGCTGCGCCAGCCCGAACCGGTCGGCCTCCTCGATCACCATGATCACGGCGTTGGGCACGTCGACGCCCACCTCGATCACCGTGGTCGCGACCAGCACGGACAGCTCGCCCGACCGGAACCGCTCCATCACCGAGCGCCGCTCCGCCGTCGGCATCTGGCCGTGCATCACCCCCACCGAGTGGCCGCGCAGCTCGCCTTTCTGCAGCCGCTCGGCCTCGCTCTCTGCCGCAGTCGCCTGTGCGGCCGGCGACTCGGTCACCAGCGGGCAGACCACGTAGGCCTGGCGGCCCTCGTCCAGCAGCCTGCGCATGCGCGCGAACACCTCGTCACGGCGGGCGCGCGGCACCAGCCGCGTGACCACCGGCTTGCGGCCCGGCGGCAGCTCGTCCAGCACCGACACGTCGAGGTCGCCGTACACGGTCAGCGCCAGCGTCCGCGGTATCGGGGTGGCCGTCATGTGCAGCACGTGGGGAGCATGGCCGGAGTCGCGCGCCTTGGCCTCGAGCGCGCGGCGCTGCTCTACGCCGAACCGGTGCTGCTCGTCCACCACCGCCACCTCTAGCCGGCCGAACACGACCGCGTCCTGGATCAGCGCGTGCGTGCCCACCACCACCTGCGGCTCGCCGGACTCGATCACGCCCAGGGCGGCGCGCCGCTCGCGCGCCGGCATCCCCTGTACCAGCGGCGTCACCCGCACGCCCAGCGGCTCGCACAGCGCCGTCACGCCCAGCAGGTGCTGTGTGGCGAGCGTCTCGGTGGGCGCCATCATCGCTCCCTGGCCGTCCCGCTCGACGGCCCGCAGCAGCGCGTGCACAGCCACCAGCGTCTTCCCCGAGCCGACATCGCCCTGCAGCAGCCGCTGCATGGGCACGCTGCGATCGAGGTCGCCGTCGATCTCGGCCATGGCCCGGTCCTGTGCCGCCGTGGGCGTGAACGGCAGCGACGCGCGGAAGCGATCCATCATCTCGCCCGGACGTCCCAGCGCACGGGCGATGGTCGTGCGCTCCAGTGCCCGGCGGTGGCTGATCAGCCCGGCCTGCAGCAGGAACAGCTCCTCGAACGCGAGCCGCTGCTCGGCCGTGCGGGCCTGATCGAGCGTGTCCGGGCGGTGCGCCGCCAGCAGCGCGTCGCGGCGCAGCGGCAGGCCGCGGCGCGAGCGCAGCGCCGAGGGCAGCGAGTCGGGGGCATCGCCGACGTGGCCCAGCTGGGCCGTGACCAGGTCGCCGATGCGGCGGCTCGTCAGCTTTTCGCTTGAGTGGTAGACGGGCACCAGCCCGGAGGTGTGGGTGAGGCTCTCGTCGTCGCCCAGCAGCTCGTGTCGGCGCACTGCGATCTCGGCGCCGACCGTGCCCCGCCGCTCGCCCCGCACCGACAGCCGCATCCCCGGCTGCAGCTGCTTGGCCAGGTAGCGCTGGTTGAACCAGACCAGCACGCCGGGCCCCGACTCATCCCGCACGCGCGCCTCGACGATCACCAGGTTGCGGCGCCTGGTGGGCCTGACGCGCACGCCCTCGACCGTCACCAGCAGCGTCGCCTCCTCGCCGATCGGCAAGTTGGCCAGCAGGCCGTGCTCGCGGAAGTCGTCGTGGCGGAACGGCACCGCCTCCAGCAGGTCGCCAACGTTCAGCACGGGCCGCGGCCGCAGCGCCGCCAGCAGGTCGCGCGTGCGCTTGTCCCCCACCGCCGGAGCCAGCAGGTGCGAAGGGCGCGGCGCCGTCTTCGGCTCCGTGAATGCCGGCTCGGCCTCGATGCCGGCGAATACGCGCACGCTCACGGCTCGGACAGCACCGCCAGCCCCAGCGTGCCGGGCCCGCCGTGCGTGCCGACAACCGCGCCCAGCTCACCGACGTGGTCGATCACCGCGTGCGGGACGGCCCGCCGCGCCATCTCCACCAGCTGCTCGGCCGCCTCCGGCGCCTCCGCATGCACCACCGCCACGTGCACGGAGCCGGGACCCGCGTGTTCGATCAGGAACCGCTCGAACTCGGCACGCGCACGCCGCGCGCCGCGCACCTTGCGCAGCGGTTCCACCTCGCCGTGGCGCAGCGTCAGGATCGGCCGCACGCCCAGCATGCCGCCGACCATCGCCTGAGCGCGGCCGATCCGCCCGCCCCGCTGCAGGTACTCGAGCGTGTCCACCGAGAACACGACGTGGAGCCGCTCGCGGGCGGCCTGGAACCATGTCACCGGCTCATTCTCAGGCAGGCCCCGGACGAGCCTGCGCTGCAGCGCTTCCGCCAGCACCAGCGTGCCCAGCGAGGCCGACCCGGTCTCGAGCACGGTGATCCGCAGGCCACCGGGATCCACCGCGCGGGCGGCGAGCTCGGCCGTCTGGGAGCTCGCCGAGAGCCGGCTCGAGATCGGAAGCACCAGCACCCGCCGGTATCTCGCGAGCGCCTCGAAGGCCTCCTGCCACTCGCCCGGCGACGGCGCGGCTGTTCGCGGCGGCTGCCGTGCAACGCGCAGCCGGCGGTAGAACTCCGCGGCATCGATGTCGACGTAGTCCTGGAACGTCTCGTCGCCGAAGTTGACCGTCAGCGGCACCATCGACCAGTTGGCGTGCCGGCTGCCGGGATCGGCAAGGTCGGCCGTCGAATCGAGCACGATCGCGGTGTTCTCGTCCGTCAGCAGCCCCGCTCCCGGCGTCGCGCAGGCAAACAGCGGGTACGCCGCAACGCCGCCTTCGACGGTGCGGACAGCCGGACCGTCGCCGTCACCGGCGAGCTCGTCGATGGCCGCCCCCAGGCCCGTCTCTGCGGCCGTGAGGACGGTCAGCTCGGCGGCTCCCTGGGCGAGGTCGCGCAGGACCGCCGCGGCCGCCGACGCAGCGTCGTCGTGTGACGACTGCAGTCGGCCCCCGACCAGCGCCAGGTACTGCCCGGTGGTGACGGCGACGCCGTCCATCCGGGCGTCGCGGACGGCCGCGGCCACCTCACCGCAGCGAAGCGTCCCGTTCAACTGCGCGAGGGTGCCGGCGTTCTCGGCCAGCGCCCGGTCGGGATCGAACCGTGCGGCCAGCACCAGGCCGGCAGCCGGGGACAGCGACGGCACCACCGCAGCCGGCCGACCGGCCAGCGCAGCCGCGTTTTCGGCCGCGAGCACCACGTTGCGGTTGTTGGGCAGCACCAGCACGCCCTCGCCACCGGACGCTGCGATCGCATCGGCGATCTCCCCCGCGCTGGGATTGGCCGACTGCCCTCCCGCCACCAGCTCGACGGCGGGCGCCGCGGCGCGGTAGGCGGCCGCGACGCCGTCGCCGTCGGCGACCGCCACCAGTCCGCAGGCGGCCGGCCGGGCCGCCTGGCCCTCCAGCAGCCGCAGCGTCCGGTCGCGCACCTGTACCCGCATGTCGGCGACCTCGACGTCGGCCACCGCGCCGGCGCCCACGCCCAGCGAGATGGCGGCGCCGGGGTCGTCGGTGTGCAGGTGCACCTTCAGGATGGGCGGCTCGCCGACCACCAGCAGCGAGTCGCCCAGCGGTTCCAGCAGCGACTCCAGCAGCTCGCGGTCGACGCCCTCGTCCTCCACCAGGAAGCTGGTGCAGTAGCGATAACGCGAGGGCTGCAGATGGATCGAGTCGAGACCGGGCGGCGGCGCCGCGGCCAGCGCGCCCGCGGCAACAGGCGCCCGGCGCTGCATGCCCGCGACCGCGCCCCTCACGTACTCGACCAGCCCGGCGGCGCCGGCGTCGACGACGCGTGCCTGGCGCAGCACCGGCAGCATCTCCTGGGTGTGCGCCACCGCGTCGTCGCCCGCCTCCAGCACCGCCGCCAGCAGGTCGTCAAGGGTCGCGTCGGCGGGCTCCGCCTCGGCCCGCTCCGCCATCGCCCGGATCGCCGTCAGCATCGTCCCCTCGACCGGCTGGCGGACGGCGCCGTAGGCGGCATCGCTGGCCGCGCGCAGCGCCCGCGCCACCGTGCCCGTGTCCACCGGCCCCTCACCCGCCCCCAGCGCCTCGGCGAAGCCGCGCACGATCTGCGACAGGATCACGCCGCTGTTGCCGCGGGCGCCCATCAGCGCGGCGCGGGTGGCGGCATGGGCGATCGTGGGCCGGTCGGCATCCGGCGGCAGCTGCTCCAGGCCCTGCGTGAGCCGCGTCACCGTGTCCGCCAGGTTGCTGCCGGTGTCGCCGTCCGGTACCGGGTAGACGTTCAGGTCGTTGATCCGCTGCCGATGCACCTGCAGCGCTCCCTGCCCACCCCGCGCCAGCGCCAGCGCCCGCTCGAGCGGCGTCATGTTGTGCGCTTCACACCCTGTATGTGGATCTGCAGCGTGTCCACCTCGATCCCGGTCAGCTTCTCGACCGTGTACTTCACCCGCGATCGCACGCTGGTGGCAACCTCGGCCAGGTTGAGACCGTACTCGACCACGACGTAGAGGTCGATCGCCAGCCGGTCGCCCTCGCGGCGCACGCCCACGCCCTGGGTGATCCGCTCCCGCGACAGCAGCCGGGCCACGCCCTGGCTGAGGCTGGTCGCGGCCATGCCGACGACGCCGTAGCACTCCAGCACCGTCAGCCCCACGATCTGGGCGATCACCTCGCTGGGGATGATCAGTTCGCCCGCCACCTTGCCCGGCGCGGGAACGGCGGTCAGCTGTGCCCGGTGCATCGTCCGTATGACGTGCCGTCCCCCGGGCAGGTTGCGGGCTATACTGCCGCGGTTCCGTCCGGAAAGGATCGTGTTTAGTGTCCCGAGTCTGCGTGATCTGTGCCAAGAAGCCCGGTTTCGGCAACAACCGGAGCCACTCCATGGTCGCCACCAAGCGGCGCTTCGAGCCCAACCTGCAGCGGATCCGGATCCTGCTCGACGGTTCGCCGACCCGTGCCTACGTCTGCACGCGCTGCCTCAAGAGCGGCCGGGTCACCAAGGCCGTCTAGCGGCAGCGCACAGGCAAGGAGGCCCTCCGTGAGGCTCGACGGCATCCACCACGTCACGTGCATCACCGCCGACGCACCACGCAACGTCGATTTCTACACGCGGGTGCTGGGCCTGAGGATGGTCAAAAAGACGGTCAACCAGGACGACCCGACCGTCTACCACCTGTTCTACGCGGACGAGCGCGGCAGCGCGGGCTCGGACATCACCTTCTTCGAGTATCCGGGCGCGCGCGCCGGCCGGGCCGGCCGCGGGATGGTCAGCTCGATCGCGTGGCGGGTCGGGTCGCAGCCGGCGCTGGACTTCTGGGAGCAGCGGCTCGGTGACGAGGGCGCGGCGCCCACGCGCAGTGAGGGCGGCCTGCGCTTCGACGATCCCGAGGGGCTGGGCCTCGAGCTGGAGCTGTTCACCGGCGCAGACGCGCCGCTGGTGGCCGAGCACCCGGACATCCCGCGCGAGCAGGCGCTGCAGGGCTTCGGCGGCGTGCGCATGTACTCCTCCGACATGGAGCGCGGGCGCGAGCTGCTCGAGCAGACGCTCGGCTTCGAGCCGCGCGGCGACTCCCGCTGGGAGGTGCAGGGGGAGCACCGCGGAGCGTTCTACGAGCGGCTGCCCGCTCCCGACGAGCCGGGCATCCCCGGCGCCGGAACGGTGCACCACGTGGCCTGGGCGTCGAGCATGGCCGAGCACGAGGACTGGCAGCGCAAGGTGGCGGCCGACGGCTACCACCCCACGCCGGTGATCGACCGCTTCTACTTCAAGTCGATCTACTTCCGCGAGCCGGCCGGCGTGCTGTTCGAGATCGCGACGCTGGGCCCGGGCTTCGCGACCGATGAGCCGATCGAGCACCTGGGCGAGCGCCTGTCGCTACCGCCCGACTTCGAACACCTGCGCGATCAGCTGGACGGCGTGCTGACGCCGCTTCCGGACGCGCGCGCCGGCCGGGTCTAGCTCCCCGTTATCCGCGCCGCGGCAGCGTGCGCATCAGCTCGGCCATCTCGACCGCGGCGTCCGCCGCCTCGCTGCCCTTGTTTCCGTGCGCGCCGCCGGAACGGGCCTCGGCCTGCTCGAGCGTGTTGGCCGTGACCACGCCGAAGGCGACCGGCACGCCGGTGGCCGCGGCCGCATCGGTGATGCCGCGGGCGGCCTCGGCGCAGACGTAGTCGAAGTGCGGGGTCTCGCCGCGGATCACGCAGCCCAGCGCGATCACCGCGTGGTGCCCGCCGGCCTCGGCCAGCCGCCGGCAGGCCATCGGCAGCTCCCAGGCGCCGGGCACCAGCAGCACGGTGATCCGCTCGCGCACGATGCCGCGGCTCTCGAGCTCGGCCACGGCGCCGTCCAGCAGCTTCTGCACGATGTCGGCGTTGAACCGCGACGCCACGATCGCGATGACGAGCTCGGACTGCGGCCGCCCCGCGATCCAGTTGCACCCGTCCGGCACCACGATGGTGCCGACCCCGAACTCGCTCACGGCCCGAACGGCCCTTCCGTGAATGGGGCGGGTACGGACGTGTCGAGGTGGCGGCCCTGATGAGTGATGGTGTGGCCCATCCGCTCGACCTTCGTGCGCAGGTACGCGGCGTTGACAGGGTTGGGCTCGGCCACGATCGGCACCTGCTCGGTGACCGTCAGGCCGTAGCCCTCGAGGCCCACGAGCTTCTTCGGGTTGTTGGTCATCACCCGGATGCTGGTCAGGCCGAGGTCGGCCAGGATCTGCGCGCCGATGCCGTAGTCGCGCGAGTCGACCGGCAGGCCGAGCGCGATGTTGGCGTCGACCGTGTCCAGGCCCTGCTCCTGCAGCTCGTACGCGCGGAGCTTGTTGAGCAGGCCGATGCCGCGGCCCTCCTGGGCCAGGTACAGCAGCACCCCGCGCCCCTCCAGGGCGATCTGCGCAGCGCCCGCTCCAGCTGCTCGCCGCAGTCGCAGCGCAGCGAGTGGAAGACGTCGCCGGTGACGCACTCGGAGTGGACGCGCACCAGCACGTCCGGGGTGCCGCGCACGTCGCCCATGACGAGCGCCACGTGGTGCTGGCCGTCGATCATCGAGCGATAGCCGTGCGACACGAAGTCGCCATAGCGGGTCGGCAGCTGGGCGCTCGCGATGCGCTCGACAAGCTTCTCGCGGCGATGGCGGTAGGCGATCAGGTCGGCGACCGTGATCATCTTGAGGCCGTGCTGCTCGCAGTAGGGGATCAGGTCGGGCAGCCGCGCCATCGACGCCGTCCTCGTTCATCACCTCGCAGATCACGCCGGCCGGCGAGAGCCCGGCCAGCCGCGCGAGATCGACGGAGGCCTCGGTCTGGCCGGTGCGCTCCAGCACGCCGTCCGGGCTGCGCGCGCAGCGGGAACACGTGCCCCGGCTGGACGAGGTCGTCCGGCGCGCGACGCCGGGTCGACCGCGACCTGGATGGTGTGCGCGCGGTCGGCGGCCGAGATGCCGGTGGACGCCCCCGCGCTGGCCTCGATCGAGACGGTGAAGGCGGTGCCGAACGGCGTGCGGTTGCGCTCGGTCATCATCGGCAGGCCCAGCTCGTCGCAGCGCTCGGCCGTCAGCGCCAGGCAGATCAGCCCACGGCCGTGGCGGGCCATGAAGTTGACGGCATCTGGCGTGATGCAGTCGGCCGCCATCACACAGGTCGCCCTCGTTCTCGCGGTCGGGCGAGTCGACGACCACGATCATCGCGACCGGCGCGCATGTCATCCAGGGCCTCCTCGACCGTCGCAGAACGGCGAGTCACGAGGTCGGGGTAGAGCCTCGTGGTAGGTCTCATCGACGGTCAGCGCCGTCAGCGTATCACGCCGGTTTGCGACGCTCGCCGGCCCGCATCCGTTCAACGTACTTGCCGAACAGGTCGGCCTCCAGGTTGATCTGGTCGCCCGGGGTCAGGCGGCCCAGGTTCGTGACCGCGCAGCGTGTGCGGAATCAGCCGACACCGAGAAGCTGTCGCCATCGAACGCGCGTCACGGTCAGTGCGACGCCGTTGACCGCGATCGAGCCCTTCTCGATCACGTAGCGCAGCACCTGCTCGGGTGCCGCGAAGGTCATGTCGACGGCGTCCGCCTCGGCGGCGATGGCACGCAGCGATCCGACCCGTCGACGTGCCCCTGCACCAGGTGGCCGCCCATGCGGTCGCCGGCGCGGAGGGCGGGCTCGAGGTTGACCTCGTCGCCCGGCTGCAGGCGCCCGAGGTTGGTGCGCCGCAGCGTCTCGGGCACGGCGTCGAACGCGAGCACGACACCGTCGATCTCGGTGATCGTCAGGCAGCAGCCGTCCACGGCCACCGAGTCGCCGATCGCGGCGTCGGCGGCGATCCCGGGCGCGCGCAGCCGCAGCCGGGGCGGTGGCTCCGGCCACCACGCCCTGCTCGATCACGATCCCGGTGAACATCGCCGCCCTCCTCAGAGCCTCGTGCACGTCGGCCACCAGCAGCGTATCCGGGCCGACCGGGCGGCTGCTGAGCTCGAGCTCCGCCTCGCCCAGCCGCATGGCGGGCCAGCCCTCCAGCGCGTTCGGCCCGGCACCCAGCACCAGCGGCGCCACGAACAGCGCCAGCCGGTCGACCAGGTCGTCGCCGCCGGAGCGCTGCGGCGAGGGTGGCGCCTCCCTCCAGCAGCACCGTCGCCACGCCACGGCGCCCGAGCTCGGCCAGCGCCTGGCCGGCGTCGCTCGCCTCGATCGCCTCGACCCCGGCCGCGACGAGGTCGGCGATCCCGGGCGCGCCGGGACGGCACACCACCGCCACCGGGCCCTCGCCGGCACTGCGCACGAGCGCCGAGCCGACCGGTAGCCGCGCCGCCGCGGTCGAACACGACCCGCAGCGGCTGGCGTTCCGCCGGGGGACACGCAGTCTCGCGCGGTGAGAGTCGGATCGTCGGCAAGTGCGGTGCCGATGCCGACCGCGACTGCGCCCCGACCGGCCCGCCACTCGTGCACCAGCGCCCGGCTCTGCGGCGAGGAGATCCAGCGCGGCTCGCCGCCGAGGGCGGCCACGCGGCCGTCGATGCTGACGGCGGCCTTGTAGGTGACGTGCGGGCGCCCCAGTCGCACCAGCGTGCGAAACCCGGCGTTCTGGCGGCGGGCCCGGCGCTCGATGTCGCCCGTGGCCAGCTCCACCTCGACGCCCCCCGCGCGCAACCGCTCGATGCCCTGTCCGTCGGTGCGGGGGTCGGGGTCGATCGCCGCGACCACCACGCGGACAACCCTGGCAGCGATCAGGGCGTCGGAGCAGGGCGGCGTGCGGCCGTGGTGTGCGCACGGCTCGAGGCTGACGTAGGCGGTGGCGCCGGAGGCGTCGCCCGCGGCGGCCAGGGCGTTCACCTCGGCGTGCGGCGATCCCGGGCGCTCGTGCCAGCCCTCGCCGATGACGATGCCGTCGCGCACGAGCACGCAGCCCACCATCGGGTTCGGCGCCACCGAACCCGGCGTTCTGGCGGCGGGCACGGCGCTCGATATCGCCGGTTGCCAGCTCCACCTCGACGCCCCCGGCGCGTAACCGCTCGATGCCGCGTCCGTCGGTGCGGGATCCGGGTTCGACCGCCGCGATCACGACGCGGGCGACTCCGGCGGCGATCAGAGCCGTCTGAGCAGGGCGGCGTGCGGCCGTGGTGCGCGCACGGCTCGAGCGCTGACGTAGGCGGTGGCACCCGAGGCATCGCCCGCCGCCGCCAGGGCGATCACCTCGGCGTGCGGCGATCCCGGGCGCTCGTGCCAGGCCTCGCCGATGACGGTGCCGTCGCGCACGAGCACGCATCCGACCATCGGATTCGGCGCCGCGGTGCGGGCGCCCAGCTCGGCCAGCTCGAGGCAGCGTTCCAGGTGGCCGAGGTCGTCCGGCCGCACCGGACTAGACCCGGCTGCGGCCGGCGGCGAGCGTGACCAGCTCGCGGTAGGCGTCGCCCGGCGCCGGCGTCGAGAAGACGGCCGACCCGGCGACCAGGATGTTGGCGCCGGCGCGGTGCACGTCGGCGATGGTGGCCGGCCCGACGCCGCCGTCGACCTCCACCTGCACCGGCTCCGCACGCTCTTCGGCCAGCTCGCGCATGAGCGGGAGGCGGTCGAGCGTCGCGGGGATGAAGGCCTGCCCGCCGAATCCGGGGTTGACGCTCATGCACAGCAGCACGTCGGCGTACCGCGCCGCCTCCTCGAGCGCCGCCACCGGGGTGGCCGGGTTCAGCGTCACACCGGCCTGGCAGCCGAGGTCGTGGATCGCGTGAAGGGTGCGGTGCAGATGCGGGCAGGTCTCGACGTGCACCGTGATGCTGTCGGCCCCGGCGGCCGCAAACTGGTCGATGTGGCGCTCCGGCTGCTCGATCATCAGGTGCACGTCCGCGAAGCCGCTCGCGGCCGTGGATCAGCTCGGTGATGTCGGCCACCATCTTCGGCCCGAAGGTGATCACGGGGACGAAATGGCCGTCCATGACGTCGATGTGGATGACCCGGGCCGCCCGCGTCGAGTACCTCGCCCACCTGTTCGCGCATGCGGCCGAAGTCCGCCGACAGGATCGACGGAGCCACCTCGACCGAAGAGGGCCACTCCCGCATGCGCTGGCAAGGATAGTGAAGCGCTCGGGTGCGATGCGCAGACACGGCTCAGGCGGCCGGCGCCTCGTGACACCTCGGCGGGAACCCTGTGACCTCGGCGTTGGCAACACCGGTGCCAGGCGCCGGTGTTGCGGTCCCGCGCGGCCGTCGCTGGAAGCGACGCAGCCATGCGGGCGCGCGGCGATCGCGCACACCGGCCGTTGCATTCCCGCAACCTGGCCGCAGGCAACGGAAGCGTCACGCGGGCCGTTGCATTCGGCGGCCCCGGGCCGCCGTTGGTCAGGCGCCGGTGGCGGCGATGTAGAAGCCGTCGCTGCCCTCGGTCTGGGGCAGCAGGTAGTCCCCGCCGGGCAGCACTCCCTCGCACTCGTCGCGGCGGAGCGTGCACACCGAGTACACGAGTCTGCCCCCGGGTGCCAGCAGGCCGCGCGCGTGCCCGAGCATCGCCCGCTGCAGCTCTGCCAGCTTGACGGCGTCCTCGGGTGTTCGCCGCCAGCGCGCGTCCGGTCGGCCCGCCAGCACCCCGAGGCCGCTGCAGGGCGGGTCGAGCAGGATCCGGTCGAACCCCGTCTCGGCGAACTCCAGCACGTCGGTCAGCACCACCCGCGCGCAGGTGGCGCCGAACCGTGCCAGCGTGCGCTCGAGCTGCGCGGCCCGTCCGGCGTGGCGTTCGACGCACACCAGCTCGCCGCGGTTCTCCATCAGCGCCGCCAGCTGCCCGGACTTGCCACCCGGAGCCGCGCACAGGTCGAGCACGCGCATGCCCGGCCGGGCATCGAGCATCCGCGCCGGCCGCATCGACGACCGCGACTGCGGCCACACCGCTCCGCTCGCAAACGCTTCGGTGGCCGTCACGTCGATCATCTCCTCCAGCACCAGCGCCTCCGGCAGCCCGTCCACCGCCCGTGCCGCTGCACCCAGTTCTGGCGCATCAGCCCGCAGCGTGTTCACGCGCACGCACAGCTCGGCGGGCCGGTTCTGCGCGTCTGCGCACGCGTTCGCCCCGTCGGCGCCCATCAGCGCCGTCCACTCCTCCATCACCCAGTCCGGGTACGAGACGCGCAGCCCCGGCGGCAGCGTCTCCACCCACTCCGGGCCGGCCTCGGCGATCCGCCGCAGCACCGCGTTCGCCAGCCCCGCGACCTGCGCTCCCGCCACGTCCCGGGCCAGATCCACGCCCTCGCTGACCGCCGCCCGCGCCGGCACCGCGTCCGAGAACAGGAGCTCATAGCCGCTCACCCGCAGCGCGTTTCGCAGCGGCGCCTGCAGCCGCATCGGCCGCCTGCCGCCCAGCTGCTCGACCGCGTGATCGACCGTCCGCATCCGCTGCACCGCGCCGTATGCCATCCGCATCGCCTGGCGCCGTTCCCGCCCGTCCAGCCCGCTCGCCTCGCCCGCGAACGCCCGGTCCGCGTACGCCCCCTGCTCGAAGGTGCGCCGCACCACCTCGTAGGCCACCCGCCGTGCGTCGCGCCCGCTCACGTCGCGCGCACGGGCGGCTCACGCAGCCCGCGCAGGAAGTCCGCCGCCGCCATCCGCCCCTTGCCCCCCGGCTGCAGCTCAAGGATCTGCAGGGCACCTTCGCCACAGCCGACCACCAGCTCCGCGCCGACCTCCCCCGCTTCCGGCCCCTGCGCGAGCGGCTGCGCGCGCCACACCTGGCACGGCCGCCCGTCCAGCGCCGTGCGCGCCCCGATGTGCGGCGACAGCGCCCGCACCTTCCGGTCGAGCTCGATCGCCGGGCGCGACCAGTCGAGCGCTCGCTCCGCCGCCTCGATCTTGTGCGCGTAGGTGACACCCTGCTCGTCCTGCGCCCGCGGCTGCGGCCGCTCCAGCAGCACCCGCTCCAGCAGCGGCACGCCCAGCTCGAGCGCGGCCCGTCGCACCGCTCCCGCGTCATCATGCTCGCCGATCGGTATCCGCTGCTCGGCCAGGATCGGGCCCGCGTCCAGCTCCGGCGCCACCTCGATCACCGCCACCGCCGTCTCGGCGTCGCCGGCCATGATGGCACGCTCCACGGGCGCCGCCCCGCGCCAGCGCGGCAGCGCCGACGGGTGCAGGTTGACCAGCGGGTAGGCGCCCAGCAGCGGCGGCCGCAGGATCTGCCCGAACGCCACCACCACCCCGGCCTCAGCCTGCGGCGGCTCTGCACTTGCGTCCTGCGGCTGCGTCAGTGGCAGCCCCAGCTCGCGCGCCGCTGCCGCCACCGGCGGCGCGGTCAGCGCGCGCCCGCGGCCGCTGGGCCGGTCGGGCTGGCTGACCACGGCGGCCACCTGCACGGCTCCCCGATCCACGAGCGCGCGCAGCACCTCGGCACCGAACTCCGACGTCCCGAAGTAGGCGACGTTCACCCGGCGCGCAGGCGCAGCTCGCGCAGCGCCTCGCGGCGTTCCTGATCCGCGGCGCGGTCGAAGATCAGGATGCCGTCCAGGTGGTCGATCTCGTGCTGGATCACCCGCGCCTCGAAGCCCTCGACGTCCATGTCGACCGCATCTCCGGACGCGTCGCGGCCCGACACCCGCACCCGCAGATGCCGTGCCACCGGCACCTGCAGCTCGCCCCCGAGCAGCGACAGGCAGCCCTCCGTGCCCACCTCCGTCTCGTCGGAGCGCTCCACCAGCTCCGGGTTGATCAGCACCTTCGGCTCGTCCTCGTCGCTGGCGCGGTAGACCAGGATGCGGCGCAGGATGCCGAGCTGCGGCGCCGCCAGGCCCACCCCATGGGCGCGCTCCATCACGTCCAGCATCCGCTCGGCCAGCTGTTGCACCTCGTCATCCACCTCGGCCACCGCCGTGGCGGCGTTGCGAAGCGCGGGGTCGGGGTACTGGCGCACCAGCCGCAGCGCGGCAACACGCCACGCCCGCCGCTCCTCGGGGGTCGGCCGGCCCTCGTCCACCGCCTCGCCCTCGACCGGCTCCTCCAGATGCTCTGCCTGCTGCTCAGACATCGTCCGCCGCGGTCACCGCCGCGTACCCGTCGCCGAGCGCCGCCAGGAACGCCCCGTGCACGCTGGCCGCCGGGATCTGGCGGCCCGCGAACTCGAGGTCGAGCGTTGCGCACGCGTCGTGCACGACCGTGCAGCCGAATCCGAGGTCGGCAGCCGCGCGCACCGTCGCGTCCACGCACATGCTGGTCATCATCCCCGCGATCACCAGGTCGGAGACGCCGGCATCGCGCAGCCTCTGCTCGAGGTCGGTCTCGCGGAAGCTGTTCGGGTAGGCCTTCTGGGTCACCGGCTCGCCCGCTGCCGGCCGCACCGACTCGTGGATCTCGACCCCGGGGGTCCCCGGCGCGAGGAACTCGGCGTCGTCGCCCTCCCACAGGTGCTGCACGTGGAACACCGGCTCGCCCCGCTCGCGGAAGCCCTCCAGCACGGCCGACGCCCGCTCCGCGGCCTGCTCCGGGCCGACCAGCTCGCAGCGCCCGCCCGGGAAATAATCGTTCTGGATGTCGACGATCACCAGTGCTCGTGCCATGCCGGGAAGGTTAGTTGAAAGACTGGGGATCGACATCGACGACCGCCGTCGCGCCCGCCCGTCGTAGGTCGGCCGACAGGTCGCGCAGCAGGCCCCGGAACACCACCGCCGCCCGGCGCGGGTCGGCCGTCTTCACCAGCAGGTGGCTGCGCGAGCGGTCACGCAGCCGGAACAGCGGTGCCGGCCCGAGCAGCTGGTCGTCACCCAGCGCCGGCGCCGCAGCGTCGGCCAGCGTGACCGCGATGTCCTCGGCCACCTGTGGCTCGGGAGCCGTCACCAGCACCCGCACCAGCCGCCGGAACGGCGGATAGCCCAGCTCGCTTCGCCGCTCCAGCTCGCCGTCCAGAAACTCCTCCACGGCGTGGCGGGCGGCCAGCTCGACCACCCGCGAGGCCGGTTCCCAGGCCTGTATCAGCACCCGTCCCTGCGGGTCGCCCGGCCGTCCGGGACGGCCGGCCAGCTGCGTCAGCAGGGCGAACGTGCGCTCCTCCGCCCGGAAGTCCGGCATCGCCATCCCGGTCTCGGCGTCCAGCACCGCAGCCAGCGTGACGCCGGGCACGTCGTGTCCCTTGGCCACCAGCTGCGTGCCCACCAGCACCGCCCGGTCTGCTGCGCGGAAGGCAGCCAGCGTGGCGTCCGGCTCGTCGCTGCGCGCCGCCACGTCGGCGTCCAGCCGCAGCACGGTCAGACCCGGGAACAGGTCGCCCAGCTCGTCCTCCACCGCCCGCGTGCCGGAGCCGATCCGGGTGATGTCGACCGAGCCGCACACGGGACATGCCCGCGGCGGACGCTCGCTGTAGCCGCAGTGGTGGCAGACCAGGCGGGCCTTGCCGTGCAGCGACAGCGAGACGTCGCAGCGCGGGCAGCGCCAGCCGTGCCCGCACGACCGGCAGTGGATCGCAGCCGCGGAGCCACGTCGGTTCTGGAGCAGGATGGCGCGGCCGCCCGCGTCCTCGATCCGCCCCAGCGCGTCGCGCAGCGGCCGCGTCAGCGGGTAGCCGCCGTCGTGCCGCAGATCGACCACCTCCACGGCGGGCAGCGGTCCGCCCACGCGCCCGGGCAGCGCGATCCGCCGCGGGATGCCGTGCCAGGATTCCGGCCGCGGCGTGGCGCTGCCGAACACGACCAGGGCGCCCTCCAGCCGGGCCCGCTTGGCGGCCACGCGACGGGCGTCGTACCGGGGATCGCTCTCGTGCTTGTAGGAAGCGTCGTGTTCCTCGTCCACCACGATCATGCCCAGCCGTGGCATCGCGGCGAAGACCGCCGAGCGGGCGCCGACCACCACGCGCGCCTCGCCGTCGGCGATGCGCCGGTGCTCGGCGCCGCGCCGGGCCGGTGTGAGCGCGCTGTGCAGCACCGCCACGGTGTCGCCGAAACGCGCCTGGAAGCGGGCGGCCGTCTGCGGCGTCAGCGCGATCTCCGGCACCAGCACGATCGCGCCCCGCCCGTCCGCCAGCTCCCGCTCGATCGCGCGCAGGTAGACCTCGGTCTTGCCCGATCCGGTGACGCCGTGCAGCAGCACCTCGTGCGCGCCGTCCGTCCGCGCCTGCTCGATCGCGTCCACCGCGGCCTGCTGGGCCTCCGTCAGCGTCACCGGCCTGTCCTCGGAAACCGTTTCCGCGACCGGCTTCAGCCGCCGCTTCGGCGGCCGCGGCGGCACCACCAGCGCCACCGCGCGGGCCAGTGTCGAGGCGGTGCCCTCGGCGATCCAGACGGCCAGGTCGAGCAGGGGCTCCGGCAGCCGGCCGGTCACCTCGAGCACCGGCTTCAGCTCACCGCCGTCCGCATCCGGCTCGCTCGCGACCGACTCCACGATACCGTCCACCTCGCGCGTTCCGAGCGGCACCCGCACCAGCGAGCCGCGCACCACGTCGGGGGCGAGCTGCTCCGGCACCGCATAGTCGAACGGCCGGTCGACCGCCCGGGCAGTGACCAGCGGCTGGATGCGGGCGATCAGACCGAGGCGGGCGCTTCGAGCCCGCAGGCCTCGCGCAGGGCCGCGACGCGGTCGGCCCGCTCCCAGGTGAAGGCCGGCAGCTCGCGGCCGAAGTGCCCGTAGGTCGCGGTGTCCCGGTAGATCGGGCGCAACAGGTCGAGGTCGCGGATGATGGACGCCGGCCGCAGGTCGAACACCTCGCGCACCGCCCGCTCGATCGATGCCCGGTCGACCTGCTCCGTGCCGTAGGTCTCCACCATCACCGACACCGGATGCGCGACCCCGATCGCATAGGCGACCTGCACCTCTGCCCGCGCCGCCAGCCCGGCCGACACGATGTTCTTGGCCACCCAGCGCATCGCGTAGGCGCCAGAGCGATCGACCTTGGAGGGGTCCTTGCCGGAGAACGCGCCGCCGCCGTGGCGGGCGGCGCCGCCGTACGTGTCGACGATGATCTTACGCCCGGTTAGGCCGGTGTCGCCCATCGGGCCGCCGGTCACGAAGCGCCCGGTCGGGTTGACCAGCACGAAGCCCGGCTCGGACAGCCGCTCGTGCGGGCACAGGTGCGCCGGGATCACCGGCATCAGCACGTGCTCGATCACGTCGGCGCGGATCTGCTGCTCGTCGTGCACGTCGGGATGGTGCTGGGTCGAGACCAGCACCCGTTCGACCGCCTCCGGCACCAGCCGGCCGTCCCGCTCGCTGTAGCGCACCGTCACCTGGGCTTTGCCGTCCGGGCGCAGGTAGGGCACCGTCTCCGCCTTGCGCGCGGCCGCCAGCCGGGCGGTGATGCGCTGCGCGAGCTGGATCGGCAGCGGCATCTTCTCCGGCGTCTCGTCGCAGGCGTAGCCGAACATCATGCCCTGGTCGCCTGCACCCTGCGAGTCGATGTCGCCGTCGGCGCTGTCGTGCTGAAGCTCGTAGGAGGAGTCCACGCCGCGCCGGATGTCGGGCGACTGCTCGTCGAGCGCCACCACCACGCCGCAGGTCGCTGCGTCGAAACCAAGGTCGGAGCTGGTGTACCCGATGTCGCCGACGATCCCGCGGACGATGCGGGGGATGTCGACGTAGGCGTCCGTGGTGATCTCGCCGGCGACCACCACCAGGCCGGTCGTGCAGAGCACCTCGCAGGCCACACGGCCGTCGCGATCCTCGGCCAGCACCGCGTCCAGAACCCCGTCGGAGATCTGGTCGGCGACCTTGTCCGGGTGGCCCTCGGTGACCGACTCGGACGAGAACAGGAACTCACTCACGGCGGGGACTCTACCAGCGGCCCCGGGCGCAACCTGATGGCCCTCACTCCTCCACCGGCTCCCGCGCCATCAGGCCCGCGAGCGCCTCCAGCGCCGTCATCGTGCCGTCCGCGACGCTGCAGACGGCCTCGGTGATCGGCAGCTCGAGGCCGTTGTCCCGGGCCAGGTCGCGGAGCGCCGGGGCGGTCGTCAGCCCCTCCGCCACCTGCCCGATCTCCTGCTCGATCCAGTCCGACGGGACGCCCTTGGCGAGCAACTCGCCGGCCCGCCGGTTGCGGGACAGCTGCGACGTGCACGTGGCGACCAGATCGCCCATGCCGGCCATACCCGAGTAGGTGCGCGGCTTCGCGCCGAATGCCTCGCCCATGCGGGCCATCTCGGCCATCCCGCGGGTGATGATCGCGGCCTTGGCGTTGTCGCCGAACCCGAGCCCGTCCGACACGCCCGCCGCCAGGCCCATCACGTTCTTGGCGGCCGCGCACAGCTCGACGCCGACCACGTCCGTCGATGCGTAGACGCGCAGCCGCGACGTCGTCACGGCGGCCTGGAGGCGGCGCGCCAGGTCGATGCTGTCGCTGGCCAGCACCGACGCCGTCGGGTAGTCGCGGGCCACCTCCTCCGCGTGGTTGGGGCCGGACAGGACGGCGATGCGATCACGGGGTGCGACGGTCTCCAGCACCTCGCTCATGCGGCGATGGGTGGCCGGATCGAGCCCCTTGGTCAGCGACAGCAGGGCGGCACCGTCTCCGAGCCGCGGCGCCAGCAGCTCGAGCGTCTCGGCGAACCAGCGGCTGGGCACGGCCACGGCCACCAGCTCGGCCGACGACAGCTGCGCATCATCGAGCCACGCCGCGCCCAGCGTCGCGGGCAGCTCGATGTCGAACAGGTAGCGGGGGTTGCGGTGGTGCGTGGCGACGGCGTGAGCCTGGTCGCGGTCGCGGCAGACCAGCGTCGTTGAGTGCCCGGCCATCGCCAGCAGCCGCGCGAACGCCGTGCCCCAGCTGCCGCCGCCGATCACCGCCGCCCTCACGTGCGGCTCTGGAAGTCGATGATCACGGGCACACCCTCGAGCCCGAGCCGGGCGCGGAGCTGGTTCTCGACGTAGTAGGCATAGTCGCGGGTGACCAGGCTGCGGTCGTTGACAACGATACGGAACCGCGGCGGCCGCGTGTCGTACTGGGTCGCGTACAGCAGGTTCAGACGCCGGCGGCCGCTACGCGGGGGCTCGCGCTTGGCGGTGATCTCCTCCATCGCCCGGTTCAGCGCCCCGGTGCCGGCGCGTGAGGTGAAGCGGCCGAACAGCTCCTCCACGGCGTCCAGCAGCTTGTCCACGTTGCGGCCCGTGAGCGCCGAGGTGGTCATGATCGCCGGGCGCTGGCGCAGCTTGACGAGCATCCGCTCGCGCACGTCCTCGATCTCGACGGTCGTGATGTCCCACTTGGAGAGCACCACCAGCGTCGCACAGCCGGCCTTGCGGGCCTCGTCGGCCACCGCCAGGTCGCCCTCCACCAGCCCGTCGGACGAGTCCACCAGCACCAGCGCGATGTCGGCACGGCCGACCGCCTGCAGCGCCCGCAGCTCGCTGTAGTAGTCGATTCCCTGCCGGTGCTTGCGCTTGCGGCGCAGCCCGGCCGTGTCGATCAGCCGGAAGTGCCGCTCGTTTCGCACGAAGACGGTGTCGACGCTGTCGCGTGTCGTGCCCGCCACATCCGACACGATCACGCGCGGCCGGCCCAGGATGGCGTTCAGCAGCGAGGACTTGCCGACGTTGGGGCGGCCCAGGATCGCCACCCGGATCTCGTCGCCGGTGTCCTCGTCGTGCTCGGCGCCGTCGATCCGCTCGAGCGCCTCCACGATCGCGTCCAGCAGGTCACCGGTGCCACGGCCGTGCAGCGCCGACACCGAGATCGGATCGCCCAGGCCCAGCGCGTGCAGCTCCAGGCCGCCGGCCTCGTGGGACGGGTCGTCCACCTTGTTGGCGACCACCAGCACGGGCCGCCGCGAGCGGCGCAGGATCTGCGCGATCTCCTCGTCGCCGGCGGCCAGCCCGGCACGGGCATCGATCACGAGCAGCACCAGGTGCGCCTCCTGCACGGCGATCCGCGCCTGCTCGGCGACCTCGGACTGCATCGGCGACTGATCGCCTGGGTCGACGCCGCCCGTGTCGATCAGGACGAACTCGCGGCCGCGCCACTCGCACACCGACTCGGTGCGGTCACGCGTCACGCCCGGCGTCTCGTGCACCACCGCCTGGCGGCTCGATGTCAACCGGTTGATCAGGGTCGACTTGCCCGCATTCGGGAATCCCACCACCGCCACCCGGCCCGCCAGCCGGCGCTGCTGCGGCTGCTGCTCCATCTGCTCCTGCGGCTGCTCGCTCATCCGGTGCCCTCGTACAGGCTGCGGATCTCGGCCATCAGCTCGTCGGCCGTCTCGCGGTAGGCCTCGGCCGCGCGCCGGCCGTCGCGGGCGTAGCGGCGAGGCGGCCCGAAGGCGATCGCGATCCGCCGGCCCGGCCGCCAGCCGCGGCTGCGCAGCGCCACCGGCACCACGTCGGCGTGCTCGACCACAGCGATCCGCCCGGCGCCGGCCTTTGCCTGCTCGAAGCCCTCCTGGCGATGGCCCTGGATGAACACACCCACCGTGCCTCCGCCCACGAGCGTCTCATGGACCGTGCGCAGCGCCTCGCGGTCGGGCTCGCCGCGGTGCACGCCGAAGGTGCCGCCCATCCGCAGGAAGGCGGCGAACGGCCGCGGCCGGAACAGCTCCGACTTGGCCATGTAGCGGATCGCCCGGGGTTGCGCGGCACCCAGTGCCGGGATGTCCCACAGCGACTGGTGGTTGGCGACGAACACCACCGGTCCGCTCTTAGGCACGTGCTCGGCGCCGGTCACCGAGAGCCGCAGCAGGCCGCGGAAGGCCGGCTCGGCCACCGGCCGCACCGTCCGCCAGAAGCGGTCGCCGGGCAGCGGCGTGGCCGGCTGCTCGGGCAGGAGTGCCACGATCCGCGCCACCACCTCCTCCACGCTCAGCCCGCTGCTGTCGATCACCACGGCGTCCGGCGCCGGCGCCAGCTGCCCGGAGTCGAACTGGTCGCGCTGGATGATCGACCGCTCGACCTCGTCGACCGGCATGTCCAGCTCCGCAGCGCGGCGGGCGGCGCGCACGCCGGCCGACGCCACCAGGTAGATCTTCAGGTCGGCGCCCGGGCAGACCACGGAGCCGGTGTCGCGCCCCTCGAGCACGGCGTCGACGGCCTGCGCACGCTGCCGGCCGCGCATGGCCGCCCGCACCTGCGGATGCCGTGAGACGGCGCTGACGTTCCGGGAGATGGCCTCGGCCCGCAGGTCGCTGCCGGGCGGAGGCGGCGTGTCGGCCAGCGCGGCCAGCGCGGCGCCGTCGTCGAGGTCGGCGCCGGCCGCCAGCGCGGCCGCCGTCAGCTCCCGGTACATGGCGCCCGTGTCCACGTAGCGCAGGCCCAGCCGCTCGGCCAGCGCCCGGGCGATCGTGCTCTTCCCGGCGCCGGCCGGGCCGTCGATCGTGATCACCATCGGCTATGCCACCACCGCGGCCAGCCGGTCGGCGAAGTCGGGGAAGCTGACCCCGAGCGCATCGGCGCCCTCGACGGTGACGCCCTCCTGCGAGCAGACGCCGACGATCGCCCCCAGCATCGCGATCCGGTGGTCGCCGGCGGCGTCGACCCGCCCGCCCCGCAGCCGGTGCGGCACGCCCAGCACCTCGAAGCCGTCCGGCAGCGCCGTCACGTGGCCGCCGCAGGTGTTCAGCAGCTCCACCACGGTGGCGATGCGGTCGGACTCCTTGACCCGCAGCTCGCCCGCTCCCGGATCGTGGTCGTGCCCCGGGCGAAGCTGGCCAGGAGCACCATCAGGGGCAGCTCGTCGATCAGCGTGGGCACGATCTCCGCCTCGATGTTCGTCGCCACCAGCTCGGCCGGCCGCACCTCGATGTCGGCCACCGGCTCGCCGGCCGCCAGCCGGCGGCGGAACAGGCCGACCCGGGCGCCCATCCGCTCCAGCACGGCCAGCATGCCGGTGCGGGTCGGGTTGATCGAGATGTCGCGCAGGGTCAGGCTGGAGCCCTGCAGGATGGTGGCGGCCGCGATGAACGGCGCCGCCGATGAGAAGTCGCCGGGCACCGCGATCTCCGGCAGCACCAGCTCGCGCACGGGGGAGATGCCGACGTAGCCGGGCCGGCGGTCGACCGGCACCCCGGCCCGCTGCAGCATCCGCTCCGTGTGGTCGCGGGTGGGGATCGCCTCCTCCACCACGGTCACGCCGCGCTCGGCGAACAGGCCTGCGAACAGCACCGCCGATTTCACCTGCGCCGAGGCCACGGGCGGGCGGTAGCTGATCGGCTCGACCGCGCCGGTGGCGTGCACGGTCACCGGCGGCAGCCCCTCACTGGTCTCGATCGACACGCCCATCCGCTCCAGCGGGTCGGCGATCCGGCGCATCGGCCGGCGGCGGATGCTCTCGTCGCCGTCCAGCGTGAAGGTGCCGCTCTGGCCGGCCAGTATGCCGGGCAGGATCCGCATCAGCGTGCCCGCGTTGCGCGCGTCGATCACTCCGTCGGCCGGCCGCAGCCCGCGCATGCCCACGCCTTCGATCACGAGGCCGTCATCGCCGACCCGCTCGATCGGGACGCCCATCGCCCGGAAGGCGTCGACCGTCGCAAGCGTGTCGGCGGAGGCGCCGAACCCGGTCACCGTCACCCGGTCGTCGCTGAGGGCGCCGACCATCACGGCGCGGTGGCTGATGGACTTGTCACCGGGGACGCTCAACTCGCCCACGAGAGCCCCCGCCGGCGCCACCTGCAGCAGATCCTCACTCATCGACAGCGGGCGCCGCGATCGCCCCGTAGCCCTGCGCGTCCAGCAACGCCACGGCCCGCTCCGCCTCGGCCTGGCCGGCGATGGTGACCACCACGGTGCCGCCGCGGTCGGCCGACACGTGGTGCAGCTCGAAGTCCTCGATGTTGATGCCCTCGGCTCCCAGCGCCTGGGTGATGCCGGACAGGACACCCGGCCGGTCGGGAACGTGCACGCGCACCCGGTACAGGTCCTCCGGCGTGGCCGGGTATGCGACCTCCAGCAGGCGGCGGCGGTGGCCGGACGCCTCGGCGATCCAGCGCGCCACGAACCCGGCGTCCTCCCGCTCGAGGGCCCGCGTCAGGTCGTCGACGCGGCGGCTGTGGTCACGCAGGCCGTCGAGCAGCGCCGTGCGGTTGTCCAGGAAGATGTCGACCCAGATGCGCGGGTTGGCGCCGGCCACGCGGGTCATGTCGCGGAACGATCCGCCCACGGCCGCCAGCGGGTCGTGGCCGTCCACCTTGCCGGCGCCGGCCTGGTTGACCAGCACGTTCGCGAGCGCGTGCGGCAGGTGGCTGGTCAGCGCCACCAGCCGGTCGTGGGCGTCCGGGTCGATCGCGACCGGCCGCGCGCCCAGCGAGGACACGAAGGTGTGCAGCCGCCGGTGCGCCGACGGGTCGGTCGCGGCCACCGGCGTCAGGAACCAGGTGGCGCCATCGAACAGCTCCGGTCGCGCGTTCGCGACGCCCCGCGCCTCCGATCCGCACACCGGGTGGCCGCCCACGAACTGCGGGTTGGCTCCCACCTGCGCCACCAGCCGGCCCTTGGTCGATCCCACGTCCGACACGGCGCATCCGGACGGAGCCGCGTCCAGCGCCTGGCCGGTGAGCGACGCCAGCTCGGCCACGGGGCCGCACACGAAAGCCAGGTCGGCGCCGTCCAGCGCCCCGTCGATCGTCGGCTCGAACCGCGCGATCGCGCCCCGCTCGAGGCCGATCTCACCGGCCGTCTCGTCCCGGTCGGTGGCCACCACCTGGTCGCCGCGGGCGGTCGCGGCCAGCGCCAGCGAGCCCCCGATCAGGCCGAGTCCGATCACCGCCACCCTCATGGCAGGTGCGGGGCGCCGCGCTCCTCGGCCGCGCGCATCAGCTCGGCCACGCGGAAGGCCAGATCAAGAGACTGGCGCGCGTTCAGGCGCGGGTCGCAGAGCGTGGCGTAGTTGCGGTCGAGATGATCCTCGAGCACCTCCTCCGAGCCGCCCAGACACTCCGTGACGTGCTCGCCTGTGAACTCCAGGTGCACGCCGCCGGGCCAGGCACCCTCGCCCAGGCAGGCCCCGAAGAAGCCCTGGATCTCGCTCAGGATGTCCTCGAAGCGGCGGGTCTTGTAGCCGGACTCGGTCTTGAACATGTTGGCGTGCATCGGGTCGCACACCCAGACGACCGGGTGCTCGCCCTGGCGGGCGGCGCGCAGCAGCGGCGGCAGCGTCTCCTCCACCCGGCCCGCGCCCATGCGCGCGATCAGCGTCAGCCGGCCCGGGATGCGGCCGGGGTTCAGGGCCTCGCACAGCGCGGTCACGTCGGCAGCGGTCGCGGCCGGCCCCAGCTTCACCCCGATCGGGTTGTGGACGCCGGCGAAGAATGCGACGTGAGCGCCGTCGGCGGCCCGGGTGCGCTCGCCGATCCAGAGCATGTGCGCCGAGCAGTCGTACCAGTCGCCGGTCAGCGAGTCACGGCGGGTCAGCCCCTGCTCGTAGTCCAGCAGCAGGCCCTCGTGGCTCGTCCAGACGTCCACCTCGTGCAGGTTGCGCTCGGCCTCCAGGTCGATGCCGCAGGCGGCCATGAACCGCAGAGCGCGCTCGATCTCGAGAGCGATCGCCTCATAGCGGCGGCCCTCCGGCGACGAGGCGACGAACTCCTGGTTCCACAGGTGTACCTTGGTCAGGTCGGCGAAGCCGCCCTTGGTGAACGCGCGCAGCAGGTTCAGCGTCGACGCCGACTGGTGGTAGCCCTGCACCATCCGGGCTGGGTCGAAGACGCGGGCGGCGGCGTTCGGCTCGTCGCCGTGCACCATGTGGCCGCGGAAGCTGGGCAGCTCGATCCCGTCCACCAGCTCGGTCGGCGACGACCGCGGCTTCACGAACTGGCCGGCAATCCGGCCCAGCTTGACGACGGGCAGCATCGAGCCGTAGGTGAGCACGGCTGCCATCTGCAGGATCACCTTCAGCTTCTCGCGGATGCTGACCGCCGAGAAATCGTTGAACGACTCCGCGCAGTCTCCCGCCTGCAGCAGGAAGGCGCGCCCGGCCGCCACCTGCGCCAGCGACTCGCGTAGCCGCCGGGCCTCGCCGGCGAACACCAGCGGCGGCATCGCGGTCAGGCGCTCGCGCGCCGCCTCGGCCGCGGCGGGGTCGGGCCAGTCCGGCTGGTGGAGCGCGGGATGCTCCCTCCAGGAGGCCGGAGACCAGGTTGGCTGGGTGGTTGCCATGGAGCATTCAGTGTACCGACATGACTACTATGGCCCGCCATGGCACGCGTCTTCTCGGGCATCCAGCCGACCGGCACCAAGCACCTCGGCAACTACATCGGGGCCATCCGCCACTACGTCGCCGACCAGGACAAGGGCGAGGCCTTCTACTGCGTCGTCGACCTGCACGCGATCTCGGTGCCCTACGAGCCGGCTGCCCTGCATGAGAACACGCTGGACACGGCCGCGACCCTGCTGGCGGCCGGTCTCGACCCGGCCCGCTGCACCCTGTTCGTGCAGAGCCACGTGGCCGCTCATGCCTACGGCGCCTGGCTGCTGGGCTCCGTTGCCACCATGGGCGAGCTGAACCGCATGACCCAGTTCAAGGAGAAGAGCACCGGCCGCGATTCCGTCAGCGCCGACCTGTTCACCTACCCGGTGCTGCAGGCCGCCGACATCCTGCTCTACAGGGCCGACCGCGTCCCGGTGGGAGACGATCAGCGCCAGCACTTGGAGCTGGCCCGGAACATCGCGCAGCGCTTCAACTCCCGTTTCGGCGAGCTGTTCCCGCTGCCGGAGGCGGCCATCCCGGCCAGCGGCGACCGCGTGATGGACCTGCAGGAACCGGACAACAAGATGTCGACCACCCGCGGCACCCCGCAGGGTACCGTGCTGGTGGTCGACCCGCCCGAGGTGGTCGCCAGGAAGATCCGCTCGGCGGTGACCGACTCCGGCCGCGAGGTGCGCCGCGGCGAGGGCAAGCAGGGCATCGAGAACCTGATCGAGATCCTGTCCGTGGCCACCGGCGAGTCGCCGGAGGCGATCGAGGCCGCCTACGAGGGCAAGGGTTACGGCGACTTCAAGGGGGACGTGGCCAACGCCGTCGTCGAACTGCTGCGGCCGATCCGGGAGCGCTACCTGGAGCTGCGCGCCGACGAGACGGAGCTGAACGGCATCCTGGAACGGGGCCGCGACCGCGCCTCCCAGGTGGCCGACCCCACGCTCGCCGAGATGCTCGACGCCATGGGCTTTCGGGTACCCCCGCGCGGCGGGTGAAGCCCCCCGCCGCGCGCCTGAGCCGTCCTGCTCCTCCGACGCTTCCCAGTTGTAAGGGAAGTGTTAGCGGCAGTATCGCAAGGCAGTCCCGGTTATGTCAAGTGGTGATCAGCACAGGTGTTCACGCGCTGCGCAAGCGGTCGAGCTCGGCGGGCTCCAGCTCCCGCCACCGGCCCTGTGCCAGGCCATCCACCGTGAGGCCGGCGTAGGCCGACCGGTGCAGCTGCAGCACCGGGTGTCCCACCGCCTCGCACATCCGGCGCACCTGCCGGTTGCGCCCCTCGTGGATGCGCAGCTCGATCCGGCCTGGTGCCAGCTCGCGCACCTGCGCCGGCGCCGTCCGCCCGTCGTCCAGCTCGACCCCCGATCGCCAGCCGCTCCAGCGCCGCCGCATCCGGCCGGCCCTCGACGTCGGCCACGTAGACCTTGTCCACTCCGTGGCTGGGGTGCATCAGGCGGTGCGCGAGCAGGCCGTCGTTCGTCAGCAGCAGCGCGCCGGTCGTGTCCATGTCCAGCCGTCCCACCGGGAACAGCCGCAGCGGCGAGCCGACCAGGTCGAGCACGGTGGGGCGGCCCTGCGGGTCGCTCGCCGTGGTGACGACCCCGGCCGGCTTGTGCAGCAAGACCCACGCCTGCCGTTCGGCGCTGACCGGACGGCCGTCCACACACACCTCGTCACCTTCGCCGACGCTCGTCCCGAGCTCGGCCACGGTGCCGTTCACGGTCACGCGCGCGTCGCGGATCAGCTCGTCCACCGCTCGCCGCGACCCCACCCCGGCGGAGGCCAGGTACCGGTTAAGCCTGACCGGCACGCTGGTCGGCGACCAGGTGCAGGCGCGCCCGTAGCGCCTGGTGATCGGCCTCGGTCAGCTCGAAGTCCGACAGCGCCGGCAGATCCTCGCCCTCGCCCAGGCCGAACACGCGCAGGAAGGCGGTGGTCGTCCGGTAGACGACCGGCGTGCCCGGGGTATCGGCCCGCCCCGCCTCCTCGATCAGGCCCCGCTCGATCAGCCCGCCCACGGCCGAGTCGGCGCCGACGCCGCGGATGCGGGCGATCTCGGGCCGCGACACCGGCTGCAGGTAGGCCACGATCGCCAGCGTCTCCATTGCGGCCTGGCTGAGGCCCTTGGCGCTGGGCCGGTTGACCAGCCGCGCGCACACCTCGGCCGTCTCCCGCGCGGCACGCAGGCCGTAGCCGCCGGCCACCCGCTCCAGCACCACGCCGGAGCGGCCCTCGCAATGGCGGTCGGCCAGCGCGCCCAGCGCCCGCTCGATCCGCTCGGGGGCGGCATCGGTCAGCTCCGCCAGCTCCTTCGGCGTGAGCGGCTCCGAGGCCACGAACAGCAGCGCCTCGACCGTATGGGTGAGCTCACTCACGCGATCGCCCGGTCGGCGTCGACGTCGGGCTGGGAAGCAGCCCCTGCGGCCGCCACGACCCTGATCGGCGCGAACAGCCGGGGTTGCTCGGGGACGACCTCGCCGCGCTTGATCATCTCCAGCAGGGCCAGGAACGCCGCCGCCTGCGACAGGCGATCGAGCCCCTTCACCGCCTCCTCGAACTGGAAGCCGCGGCGCGTTCGCAGGATCGTGCGGAAGTGGTCGAGGAAGCGCTCCACCGGCACCAGCGGCCGTCGCACGGACGACACGTCGATGTGCGGGGGCGGCACCAGCAGCCGGTCGACGGCCGCCGCCAGCTGCCAGGGGTCCTCGCTGAACTCGACCACCACGGGCTCCGGTCGTGGCGCCAGGGGCGAGGGGCCGATGCGGAACACGCGGGGCGGGCCGGCCGTGCGATCGCGCAGCCAGGCGGCCGCACCCTGGAACCGGCGGTACTCGATCAGCCGCTGGAACAGCTCGGCCTCGGCCTGCTCCGGAGACAGGTCGTCCTCCTCGGCCTCGCCGGGGAACAGCAGGCGCACCTTGATCTCGAGCAGCGCCGCCATCAGCACCAGGAATTCGCTGGCCGACTCCAGGTCGAGCTCGCCCTTCTCGTACGCGCGCTCAACGTAGGCCACCACGATCTCGGCGATCGGCACGTCGGCCAGCTCGACCTCCTCGCGCAGCACCAGCGCCAGCAGCAGGTCGAACGGCCCCTGGAACACGTCCAGGTCCAGCTCAAGATCGGCCAGGATCATCACCGCATTCTAGGCTCCAGGTCGGATGCCGGGCCGCTTTGGCGGTATGGCAGAATCCGGCCGTGTCCACCGTCACCGGCTCACCGCGACTCGAGGACCGCTGGGATCTCACGCCGGTGTTCGGCTCGGACGACGCAGCCGTTGCCGAGCTCGACGCGCTCGCGACCGATGCCGATGCCTTCGCACGGGCGCTGCCGTCGCCGTCGCCGTTGGGCGGGCCGGCGCTGGCCGAGCTGCTTGAAAGCTTGGGAGGGCTGCGGAACCGGGCCAAGCGACTGTCCACGTATGCGGAGCTGCGCTCGGCGGAGGATGCGTCCGACCCCGCCGCCCAGGATCTGGGCACGCTCGTGGCGCAGCGGATGCCGGGCATCCAGGACGCCCTGCGGGGGTTCCAGCTGGCGTGGCTGGATCTGCCCGACGACCGCGCCTCGCAGCTCGCCGAGCTGCCCGAGGTGGCGGGGGACCGGCACTTCCTGATCGCATCGCGCCGGTTCGCCCCTCACACGCTGTCGGCCGCGGAGGAGCGCGCGCTGTCGGCGCGCGGCGGTGCCGCCGAGCAGTCCTGGATCCGCCTCTGGTCGGAGCAGTTCTCCGCCCTCACCATCACCTGCGATCTGGGGAACGGCCCGGCCCCTCAGACCACGAGCGAGGTCATGTTCGCCTCCTGGGACATGCGGCCCGAGGTGCGCCGCACCGCGCACGCGGCGCTGCGTGAGATGAGCGACGGTTTCGCGCCCACGTCCTCGCACTGCCTCGATGCCGTGGTCGGCGACCGGCTGGCGGTGGACGCCCTCCGCGGCTACGAGCGGGCCACCCGCTCCACCGACCTCGCCAACGAACTGCATTCGGAGATGGTCGATTCGATGCTGGACGCCGTGGCCGCACACACCGGCATCTGGCGCCGCTGGAACACGATCAAGGCCGGCCTGCTCGGAGTCGACCGGCTGCCGATCGCAGACCGGGTGGCGCCGCTGGGCGAGATGGCGGCGATCAGCTACCCCGAGGTGGTCGACCAGGTGGTTGCATCGTTCACCGCGCTGTCGGATGAGGCCGGCCGCACCGTGGCCGGGTTCTTCCAGGACGGGCGCGTGGACGCCGCGCCCCGCACGGGCAAGATGGGCGGCGCGTTCTGCGCGGAGCTGGACGGCACCTGCGGGCCATACCTGCTGCTCAACCACAGCGGCCGGCAGATGGACGCGCAGGTGATGGCGCACGAGGCCGGCCACGGCCTGCACCTCGCGCGCTGCCTGACGGCCCAGAGCCCGCTGGTGGGCCTGCCGTCGTTCGCACTGATCGAGATCCCCTCGACGTTCGCCGAGCTGTGGCTCGTGCAGGGGCTGCTCGAGCACGAGACCGACCCCGGCCGGCGCCTGGCCCTGCAGGCAGGCGCCGTTGAGACCGCGATCGGAAACGTGTTCGAGTCGGCCGTTTCGGCCCAGGCCGAGCGCGGCTGCTACCGGCTCAAGGCGGAAGGGCTGACGCTGTCGGTCGACCGCCTGAACGAGCTGTGGGGCGAGCAGTTCCGGGCCGGACTCGGCGACAGCGTGGACGGCGAGGAGGTAGTCAGCCGCTGGGCGCTGATGCCTCACGCGATCATGTACCGGTTCTACCTCTACAACTACAGCTTCTCTTGCCTGATCGCGCTAGCGCTGATGCAGCGTCTGCGCGACGACCCGGAGCGATTCGCCGCCCGCTATCTGGACTACCTCGACCGCGGCGGCAACGGCACGCCGGCCGAGGTGCTGGCGCCGCTCGGCATCGAGCTGGACGACCCCGGCCTGTGGGATGAGGGGCTGGACGAGATGGAGCGGATGGTGGAGGGTGTGGGCCAGGCTGAAGCCAGGCCCTCCTAGGCGATCAGCGCGGCGTCGCCAAGCAGCGCCTTGGCCTCCGCGAAGAAGTCTCCGTCGGGTCGCACCTTGAACTCCGGGCCGAAGCGCAGGGTCTTCGGCCCCTCCGAGGTCTGCACCTCGAGCAGCACCGGCGCGTCGCCGGGGAACTCCCCGATCAGGGACTTCAGGTCGTCGATGATCGCCGCCGGCGTCTCCCGCGCGTCCAGCCGCAGCCGCACCACGCCGAAGTTGGCGGTGGCCTCGAAGGGCAGGATCTCGATCGCGACCAGCTTCACCTCGCCCTCGTTCTTGCGGTCGGCGCGGCCCTTCACCAGCACCACCGAGTCAGCCACTAGCAGCTGGCGGGACGCCGCCAGCGTGTTCGCGAACACGACCACCTCGATCGTGCCGGTGGTGTCGTCGATCTCCGCGAACGCCATCTGATCGCCCTTGCGGGTCACGAACGGCTTGATCGCCGTGACCAGCCCGCCCACCGTCACCACCTGGCCGTCGCGCAGCGACCCGGCCTGCGCCAGCGGCAGGTCCGAGCGCCGCGCCAGCTGGTCGCGGACGTCGGCCAGCGGGTGGCTGGAGACGTACAGCCCGACCGCCTCCTTCTCGCGCGCCAGCAGCTCGCCCCGCTCCCACTCGCCCGGCGGCACCGGCGGGTGGCTGCGCGCCAGCGGCGCGTCGCCGTTCCCGTCGCCGCCGAGGTCGAAGATCGACATGTGCCCCATCAGCGTGTCGGCCTGTTGCTTCGTGCCGGACGCGTGGGCCGCGTCCATCACCTCCATCATGCCGCGGCGGCTGGCGCCGGTCGAGTCGAGCGCGCCGCAGCAGATCAGGCTCTCCAGCATGCCCTTGTTCAGCACCGAGGCGTCGACTCGCTCGCAGAAGTCCCAGATCGAGGTGAACGGCGCCGCCTCGCGGGCGGCGATGATCGCCCGCACGGCCCCGTCGCCGACCTTCTTCACCGCCGTCAGGCCGAAGCGGATACGCCCCTCCACCACCGCGAAGTCGGCCTGGCTGGAGTTGACGTCGGGCGGAAGCACCTCGATACCCATCGACTCGCACTCCGACACGTAGTAGGGCACCCGGTCCTTAGTCGACATCACCGAGGAGATCAGGGCGGCCATGTACTCGGCGGGATGGTTGGCCTTCAGCCAGGCCGTGCGGTATGAGATGAGCGCGTAGCAGGCGGCGTGCGCCTTGTTGAACGAGTAGTCGCTGCTGCGCTCGTTGTCGTCCCAGAGCTGCTCGGCAACCGGGCGCGAGATGCCGTTGGCCAGGCAGCCGTCGATGAACTTGTCCTTCAGCGAGATCATCAGCGAGCGGATCTTCTTGCCGATCGCCTTGCGCAGGTCGTCCGCTTCGGCGGGGCTGAACCCGGCGATCTGGCGGGCGATCAGCATGCTCTGCTCCTGGTACACCGTGATGCCGGACGTCTCCGACAGGATCCCCTCGAGCCGGGGATCGGGATAGGTGACCGGCTCGCGGCCGTTCTTGCGAGCGGCGAACTTGGGGATGTTCTGCATCGGGCCGGGCCGGTACAGGGCACCCAGCGCGATCAGGTCCTCGAAGCGGGTGGGCCGCACCTGGCGCAGCGCCTCGCGCATTCCGCCCGACTCGAACTGGAACACGCCGGTGGCGTCGCCCCTGGCCAGCATCTCGTAGGTGCGGGCGTCGTCCAGCGGCAGGTCGTGCATCGACAGCCGCTGCCCGGTGGTCTGCTCGATCAGCTCGACCGCGCGGTCGATCACGTCGAGGTTGCGCAGCCCCAGGAAGTCCATCTTCAGCAGGCCCAGCGCCTCGACGTCGCCCATCGGGAACTGCGTCACGACCTCGGCCTCGGCGCCCTTCTGCTGCAGCGGCAGGTACTCGGTCAGCGGCCGGTCGCCGATCACGACCGCGGCGGCATGGATCGAGTCGTTGCGGACGACACCCTCCAGCGGCCTCGCCATGTCCACGATCGAGCGGGCGGTGTCGTCCACGTCGTAGACCTTGCGGAGCTCGGCGCCTGGCTTCATGCACTCCTCGAACGACACCTTCGGGCCCTCGGGCACCAGCTTGGCGATGCGGTCGACCTCGCCGTAGCCGATGCCCATCACGCGTCCCGCGTCCTTGATCGCGGCCTTGGGCTGCATCTTGCCGAAGGTGATGATCTGGGCGACGCTGCGGCGGCCGTACTTCTCGGCTACGTAGTTGATGACGCGCTCGCGGCCGGCGACCGCGAAGTCGATGTCGATGTCGGGCATGCTCTTGCGGCCGGGGTTCAGGAACCGCTCGAACAGCAGCGAGTAGGCCATCGGATCGAGATCGGTGATGCGCAGGCAGTAGGCGACCAGCGAGCCGGCGGCGGAGCCGCGTCCCGGGCCGACCGAGACGCCGTCCTCGCGGGCGAAGCGGATGAAGTCCCACACGATCAGGAAGTAGTCGGGGAAGCCCATCTCCTCGATCGTCTTCAGCTCGAACTCGAGCCGGTCGCGCAGCTCAGTCGTCACCTGCGGGTAGCGCTCGCGCAGGCCGGTCTCGGCCAGGTCACGCAGGTAGCCGACGGCGGTCTGGCCCTCGGGCACCTCGAAGTGCGGCAGGTGCATCGCGCCCAAGCCGACTTCGGCGCTGCAGCGGTCCGCGATCTCGACCGTGCGGCGCAGCGTGTCCTCACCGAACCGCTCGCCCATCAGCGCATACATCTCCTGCGGGGACTTCAGATAGAACTCGTGGTTGGAGAAGCGGAAGCGATCGGGGTTGTCGAGCTTGTCCTGCGTCTGGATGCAGAGCAGCGCCTCGTGCGGGATCGCATCGTCCCGGGTCAGGTAGTGGACGTCGCCGGTTCCGACCATGGGCAGGCCGGCGTCCTTCGCCATCGCCACCAGCGAAGGCAGGATCCTGGTCTGCACGTCGATTCCGCCGTCCTGGATCTCGACGTAGACGTCGTCGCGGCCGAAGATCTGCACCAGCCGGTCGAGCTGCTCGCGGGCGCCGGCCGGGTCGTCATCGACGAGCGCCTTGCAGACGCGCCCGGACAGGCAACCGGACAGCGCGATCACGCCGTCGGCGTGCGCGGCCAGCTGGTCGAGGTCGACCCGCGGCTTGTACCAGTAGCCGTCCAGGAAGCCGCTCGAGACCAGACGGATCAGGTTGTGGTAGCCGTCGGTGGTCTCGGCCAGCAGCGTCAGGTGGGCGCGCTTCTCCCGCTGCGGCCGGGCCGCGTGATCGTCCACGACGTAGACTTCGCATCCCAGCACCGGCTTCACCCCGGCCTTGGCGGCGGCTGCGGCTGAGCTCGACCGCGCCCGCCATCGATCCGTGGTCTGTCAGCCCGATGGCGGGCATCCCCAGCTCGACCGCCCGATCCACCAGCGGGCCGATGCGGCAAGCGCCGTCGAGGATCGAGTACTCGCTGTGGACGTGAAGGTGGACGTACGGCGAGGGCTCGGTCACAGCCGCAGCAGTGTACCGATCAGGGGTGACGGAGCTGGACCGCGTGGCGCTCTGCGGTGACCGGGACGATCAGCTGCTCGATCACGCGCCGGTGCTCCTCGTCCTGCTGGTAGACAAGCCAGGCGGCCTCGTCGTCAAACTCGGCAACGATCGCGAAGTCGCCGTTTCCCTCACGTATGCCGAGGTCACGGCCGTACGCATACGACCGCATCTCCGGCAGCCGCGCGGGCAGCCCGGCGAGGCCGCGCGCGATCGCATCCACCTGCTGGTCGCTCGTACCCGGCTTGAACCGGAACACCACGACGTGGCTGAACATCAGCCGCCGCGCTGCTGGCGACCGGCCAGCACCGCCGCACCGGCAGCCGCCGCCAGTGCCGCCGCACCCACGACCGGCAGGCTCCGCCGCAGGCGCGAGGGCCGCTGGTGGATCTCGAGCCTCGTCAGCACCTGCTCGGTCTGCTTGCGGATGGCGCGGCGGATGATCCGCCGCGCCACCAGCAAGGTGACGAATCCGACCAGCCTATGACGCCATTCCCGCATGGCGCCCTAGTCTACCCGGTGGAGCCGATCGGCAATCGCCCCGGGACAGCGGATGGGGTCAGTCGCCGCTGCTGTCGCTCGGCTCGCGATCGCTCAGGTAGCGCTCGAAGCGAGCCTGGTTGGCCAGGTAGGCGCTCAGCTCGGAGAAGCCGAACTCCAGCCAGTCGGCCATGTAGCGATCATCGATCACGGTCAGTCGGTGCTCGTTCACGGGGAATCTTCGACGCCCGTACGCGGCCGTGCCATGGCCGAATTGGGGTAGTCGGATACCCGCTCTGTAGTGTCTGTTGCTCAAGCGCTGGGAACCATCGGCAGCACGTGCTTGCGGGTGCCGCGCTTGCGGCCGCACCATGCCGGCTGCGATCCACGCATCCACCTCGCGGAACAGCTCGTCCACCAGCTGCGACTGCTCGACCTTGCGCAGCACCAGGCCGTGGGCGTAGATGAATCCGGCGTCGCGGCCGCCGGCGATGCCGAAGTCGGCATCCCCCGCCTCGCCCGGCCCGTTCACGGCGCAGCCCATCACCGCCACCTCGAACACCTCGTCGTACGTGCCCAGCCGCGCCTCCACCTGCTCGGCCAGGTCGAGCACGTCCACGTTGGTGCGGCCGCAGGACGGGCAGGCGATCATCATCGGCCCGCGCTGGCGCAGCCCCAGGGAGCGCAGGATCTCCCAGGCGACGCGCACCTCCTCCACCGGGTCGGCCGTCAGCGACACGCGGATCGTGTCACCGATGCCCTGTCCCAGCAGCGTGCCGATGCCGATCGAGCTCTTGACCGTGCCCGTGAAGGCAGGGCCGGCCTCCGTGACGCCCAGGTGCAGCGGATAGGGGACGCGCTCGCTCAAGCGCTGGTAGGCCTGCACCATCACCGGCACCGACGACGACTTGACCGAGATCTTGAGCTCGCGGTACTCGAGCCGCTCCAGCAGCCGCACCTCCTCCAGCGCCGCCTCCACCAGCGCGCCGGCCGGATCGTTGGTCGCGAACTGGCGCAGGTGGTCTGGCAGCGACCCGGAGTTGGCGCCGATCCGCATCGGCGTGCCGGTCTGCTTTGCCCGCTGGACGACCTGCTCGACCTTGTCCGGCCCGCCGATGTTGCCGGGGTTGATGCGCACGGCGGCGACGCCGGCGTCCATTGCACGCAGGGCGAGCGACGCGTTGAAGTGGATGTCTGCGATCACCGGCAGCGGCGAGCCGGCCACGATCACCGGCAGCGCATCCGCGTCGGCCCGCCCCGGCACCGCCACCCGCACCAGGTCGCAGCCGGCCTCCGCCAGCGCCCGCGCCTGAGCCAGGGTGGCCTCGACGTCGGCGGTCTCGGTCGTGGTCATCGACTGCACCACCACCGGCGCGCCACCGCCGATGGGGACGCCGCCGACCGTGATCTGCTTCTCGCTGGACATCTGCGGAGAGGATACCGTCAGGTTGCCTGTGGCCCTACCGTTCTAGCGCGGCTGGGCGCCCAGCAGGTCGTTGTGCAGCCCGAACAGGAACAGGAACAGCACCAGCGCGATGCCGGCCATCGACACGCGCTCGAACGTCGCCCGCGACAGCGCGCGGCCGCCGCGGAGCTTCTCGAGCACGACCAGCAGGATGTGGCCGCCGTCCAGGGGCAGGAACGGCAGCAGGTTGAGGACGCCGAGCGACAGCGAGATGTAGGCCAGCAGCCACAGGTAGTAGGGCGCGCCGGTGTCGGCGGCCGACGCCGAGACGCGCACGATGCCGACCGGCCCTGACAGCGAGGATGTGCCCTGGCTGCGGATGCCGGTAACCGACCCGCTGATCATCGTCCACATCTGCGACACACCCTCCTCCGGGGCCTTCCAGACGGGCACGCTGCGGGTGGTCGCGATCACGTCCGGCAGGAAGCCGACGATGTAGCGGCCGCCCTGCTTGACCGGCGTGATCGGGCCGAGGTGGACGGTCGTGCCGTTGCGGCGCACCGTCAGCGAGACCGGGTGTCCGCCGCTGGTCGAGATCAGCGCCCGCACCTGGTCGAAGCCGGTGATGGGATGGCCGTCGATGGCGACGATCCGGTCGTGCGCTCGCAGACCCGCCTTCTGAGCCGGCAGGCCCTTCTCGAGCCCGGCCACGACGGCGGTCGGCTGGAGCGGCTGCGGCAGTCCGGTGATGGCCAGCCCCGTCAGGAGCAGGAACGCGAACAGGATGTTCGCGAACGGGCCGGCACCGATCACGATCAACCGTTTCGACCGCGAGCTGCGCCAGTAGCCGCGTGGGTCGGTCGACTCCACGAAGCGGCTCAGGCAGCGGCCGACGCGGCGGCGGTCGGCGTCGGTCACGCCCTCCGTCTGATCGATCATCCGGCTCAGCTCGCGGGCGGCAGGCGCGGCCTCATCGACCCGGCCCTGCCCGACCAGCTGCGCCAGCCGGTCGTATGCGATGCCGATCTCGCTGGCCCGCTCTGGCGGCAGCGACTCGCTGCGACGCAGCAGATCCTCGACCGCCCACAGGTCGGACGGCTCCGGCCGCAGCATCCCCGGGATCTTGACGAAGCCGCCCAGCGGCACCACGCCGATCCCGTACTCCGTCTCCCCCACCTGCTTTCGCGCCAGCGGCGGCGGGAACCCGACGTAGAACTTCAGCGCCCGCATGCCCGTACGCTTGGCCGCCGTGAAGTGTCCCAGCTCGTGCAGGAAGACCAGGCCCAGCAGGCCCAGGATCGGGATGATGTAGCTCACGCGGCCACCCCCAGCGCGTCCCGCGCCAGCGCGCGGGCGGCGGCGTCGGCGGCCAGCACCTGCGCGACCGACTCGAGCGGCTCGGGGTCGAGGCGGTCGAGCACGGCGGCGACCGTATCGGCGATCTGCGGGAACCGGCACTCGCCGGCAAGGAACGCGGCCACGGCCACCTCGTTGGCGGCGTTCAGCGCGCAGGGCGCGGTGCCGCCGGCCTCCCCGGCCGCGCGGGCCAGCACCAGGCACCGGAACGCGTCCAGATCGGGCGGCTCGAACTCGAGCGCGAACCCTTGGGACAGGTCGAGCCGCGGCGCCGGGGTGGCGGCCCGCTCGGGGTAGCTGAGCGCGTAGCTGATCGGCACGCGCATGTCGGGGAGGCCCAGGTGCGCGATCAGGGCGCCGTCGCGGAAGCGGGCCATGCCGTGCACGATCGACTGCGGGTGGACGACCACCTCGATCCGCGGGTAATCGACGCCGAACAGGTGATGGGCTTCGATCAGCTCCAGGCCCTTGTTCATCAGCGTCGCCGAGTCGATCGTGATCTTTGCGCCCATCGACCAGGTGGGATGCGCCAGCGCCTGGGCCGGGACGACGTCTGCCAGCCGCTCCTGCGACCAGCCCCGGAATGGACCGCCCGATGCGGTCAGTACCAGCGATTCGAGCGACTCCGGGGCAGCGCCCTCCAGGCACTGCTGCAGCGCCGAGTGCTCGCTGTCGACCGGCAGCAGCAGACGGCCGCTGCGGCGCACGGCGGCGGTCACCAGCGCGCCGCCTGCCACCAGGCTCTCCTTGTTCGCGAGGGCCAGGTCGCTGCCGGCGTCGAGCGCCGCCATCGTGGCCTCGAGCCCGGCGGCGCCGACGATCGCGTTCAGCACGATGTCGGCCCCGAGCTCGCGTACCAGCTCGACCACGCCGTCGCGCCCGCCCAGCACGCGGCCGTCGAATTCCGAGCGTGCGCGTTCGGCGGCTGCGGGATCGGCCAGCGCGATCGCGTCGGCGCCCTGCTCGCGTGCGGCGGCCACCACCTCGGCGTGCGATCCGTGCGCGGCCAGGCCGGCAAGACGCAGGTCAGGGTGGTCGCGAACGATCTCGAGCGCCTGACGGCCGACCGAGCCGGTCGCGCCCAGAATGGCCACCGTCCTCATGGCGTCAGTGTATCGGGGCCCGATTGCGGCACCGTGAGATGACTGATCGATATCTTCGTGATGTCCACGGCGCAAGGCATCGGCTTGCGTCGTTCGGGAGGGATCAGCGATCACGCAGATCACGACCGGGCGAGAACCGAGTCTCGCGCAGGTGCAAGGCCAACGGCCTTGCACCGATCGGGAGCGATCTGCGACTACGCAGATCGCGGACGGCGGTTCGCAGCCGTCGCCACCCCGACTACCGCTAACCCCGACCAATCGCAGCGGCCAGACTCGCAAGAGATGTCGATCAGTCATCTTCCTACGCGACTCGATGCAGCGCCAGCGCGACGAAGAAGGCGGCGGCGCCGGCGAACAGCAGGCCGTCGATGCGGTCGAGCACGCCGCCGTGGCCGCCCAGCAGCCGGCCCGTGTCCTTGACGCCCATGTCGCGCTTGAGGTAGCTCTCGAACAGGTCTCCCACCGGGGACGCGGCCGCGATCGCGACGGCGAACTCGAGCGCGTTCAGCGGGCTGATGGGATCGCCGTTGGGCTGGTTGTAGAGCGTCAGGAAGACGGCCACGGCGCCCAGCACGAACCCGATCACCAGCCCTTCGACGGTCTTGTTGGGCGATATCGCCGATGCCAGCTTTCGCTTCCCGAACATGCGGCCCCCGAAGTAGGCAAACGTGTCGGACAGCCATACCCCGACCAGCACCGCGATCAGCAGCTGCTTGCCCCAGTCGGCGGGGGCCGGGACGTCGCGCAGCGCCACCAGGAAGGCCAGCCCGTAGCCGATCCAGACCACCCCCAGCAGCGTCACGCTCAGCTGCACGGTGGCCGCCTGCCGCACGTCTGCCACAGCGCTCAGCCAGAATGCGAGCAGCAGCGTTCCCATCAGCGCCGCCAGGCTCCACACCAGGCCGCCCTGATGGGTGACCACGATGATCCCCGTCACACCGGCGAACCCTGCGATCGTGAGCGGACGCAGCGAGCGGGTGGCGGCGCCGTACTCGTGCATCGCGATCACGCCGAAGGCGACGGCCAGCGCCACCATCGGCCAGCCGCCGACCACCACTGCCAGGATCGCGATCACCAGCAACGGCACCGCGATCAGGACGCGCCCGACCAGGCTGCTCACCGCTTGCCGAACCGCCGCCGGCGCATCGCGTAGGCAGACAGCGCTTCCGCCAGCTGCTCCTCGCCGAAGTCGGGCCAGTGGTCGGGCGTGAAGTGGTACTCCGCGTAGGCGGCCTGCCAGAGCAGGAAGTTGGACACGCGCAGCTCGCCGCTGGTGCGGATCACGAGGTCGGGGTCGGGCATCTCGGGAGCGTACAGATGTCCACGGAGGGCGGCCTCGTCGATCGCCTCGGCCGGGACGTCCTCCTCGACCAGCGCCCGCGCCGCCCGCACCAGCTCGTCGCGGCCGCCATAGTCGAAGGCCACCCACAGGTCGAGGCGGGTGTTCTCGGCGGTACGGCGCTCCATGTCGGTCATCAGCTCCAGCAGCGCCGCCGGGCATCGGTCGCGGCGCCCGACGAAGCGCACGCGCACGCCCTGGCGATGGAGGTCCGGGAACTGGTCGCGGATCGTCTCGGTGAACAGCTCCATCAGGTCGTCCACCTCCTGCGCCGGCCGCCCCCAGTTCTCCGTCGAGAAGGCGTACACCGCCAGGCTGCGGACGCCCAGGCCGGGAGCCGCCTCGACCGTCCGGCGCAGCGCGCGGGTGCCGGCGCGGTGACCGGCGATCGGCGGCAGCCCGCGCTGGCGGGCCCAGCGGCCGTTGCCGTCCATGATGATCGCCACCGACGTCGCGGAGTCGGGGAGCGACTGCTCGACTGACGCGACGCGCCGCAGCCGCAGCAAGCGGCGCAGGCGACCGACCGAGACGGCGGGCATCCAGGTATTCAAGCGGATCGCCGGTCTGACCGGCGCCGGATCAGAACGGGCCGTGCGGCTTGTAGCCCCCGGGCGGGCAGCCGACCGCGACGAACGAGAGGCCGTCCCCGCCGGCCATGGGACGGCGCACGGTGCCGGCATCAAAGCGAATGAAGCAGCCGGCCCGCACCGGCACCTGCTCGCCGTCGACCAGCCAGTGGCCGTCTCCGGCGAACACGAACGCGACCTCCTCCTGGCCGGTCGAGGCCTCGTCGTGCTCGAGGCCGCCGGCGCCGGGCGGCAGGTCGAAGCGGTTGATGCCGAACGCCTCGACTCCAAGGCCGCGGCGCACGAACCGCACCATGCCTCCCGGGCCGGCCGGGTCGATCTCGTCGCTGTGAATCACGCTGTAGGCCAACGTTCCCTCCGCGGTCGTCGTGTCGGGGCACAGTACTGCCATCCCGCGGTAGGCTCGGGCGATGAGCGGCGGCTACCCCTTCGGCTATCACCTGACGAAGCTGCGCGGCGACGACGGCACGCCGTTCGCCGACCCGGCCGAGCAGGAGCGCGTGTGGGGACGCGAGTGGGGCGCCGCGGACGAGGTCGGCCGGCTGCGCATGGCGCTGGTGCGCAGCCCCCGCGGCGAGTTCGGCGCCGTGCGCGCCGACTGCTGGGACGAGGACTCCGGCGCGCTGGTCGATCCGGACGGGCTCTGGTACTGGGAGGACCGGTCGCCGCCCGACATGGCGCTGGTGGACGGCCAGCACGCGGCGCTGGTGGCGGCGCTCGAGGCGGAGGGCGTCGAGGTGGTCGAGGTTGAGGGCGACCTGCCGGCGCACATCACGACGCCGATCTACACGCGCGACCCGCTGATCACGGTGCCCGGCGGGGCCGTCATCGGGCGGTTGCAGCCCTACAAGCGCCGGGGCGAGGAGGCGCTGGTGACGCGGACGCTGGCGGCGTTGGGAATGCCGATCCTCGCAACGATCCATGGTCGCGGGCTGATGGAAGGCGGCAGCTTCGTCAAGCTGACGCCGACGGTGGCCGCGTTCGGGACGTCGTTCCGCTGCAACGACGAGGCCGCCCAGCAGTTGGAGGCGGCGCTGCGGCCGCTCGGAATCGAGCTGATCGTGGTGCCCCTGTCGCCCTACTCGATCCACATCGACGGGCACCTCGGGATGATCGCGCCCGACCTGGCGCTGATCGACCCGCTGGGGCTGCCCTGGTGGTTCGTCGACCGGCTGCGAGCGCTCGGCATCGAGACCGTGCCATGCGTGCCGGGCGAGGAGTGGGCGATCAACTCGCTGGCGCTGGCGCCGCGGCGGGTGCTGATGTGTGAGGGCTTCCCGCACACGATCGACCGGCTTGCGGCGCACGGCGTCGAGGTGGTGACGGTGCCCTACGCGGAGATCCAGAAGGGCGGCGGCGGGGTGCACTGCTCCACGATGGAGCTGGTGCGGGAAGCGGCGGGCTGAGCCAGGGTCTGGCAGGCGAACCTACCTCAGACCTCCATGATCTCGGCCTCTTTGGCCTTCAGCGCGGCGTCGATCGCCGCCACGTGCTCGTCGGTCACCTTCTGCAGCCGCTCCTCGGCGCGGTGAACGTCGTCCGCCCCCGTCTCGCCGTTCTTCTCGGCCTCCTTGAGGTGATGCTGGGCGTCGCGGCGCACGTTGCGCGCGGCCACTCGGCCTTCCTCCGCCAGGTGCCGCACCTGCTTGACCAGCTCCTTGCGGCGCTCCTCGGTCAGCTGCGGGATCGGCAGGCGGATCAGCTGGCCGTCGTTGTTCGGCGTCAGCCCCAGATCCGACTCCATGATCGCCTTCTCGATGTCCCTCATCACGCCCTTGTCGAACGGCGTGATCGTCAGCAGCCGCGGCTCCGGCACGCTGATTGTGGCCAGCTGGTTGATCGGCATCTTCGTCCCGTAGGCGCTGACGTTGATGCGCTCCAGCAGCGCGGCGGACGCGCGGCCGGTGCGGATGGTAGTGAACTCGTGACGGGTCGCCTCGACGGACTTGTCCATCCGCCGAGCCGCATCCTTCAGCACGTCGTCGATCATGGTGTGACCTGCACCGGGAGACCTCCAGGGACGCTCGAGATGATGGTTCCGAGCCGCTCGCCGCGCGCAATCCGGGCGATGTTGTGCTCGTCGTCGAGATTAAACACGTACAGCGGCAGCGCGTTGTCCATGCAGAGCGACAGGGCGGTCGTGTCCATCACCTTCAGCCCTCGCTCGATCGCCTCGATGTGGGTGATCTGCGGGATCAGCCGCGCCTTCGGGTTGGTGCGGGGATCGTCGTCCAGCACGCCGTCCACGCCGTTCTTGCCCATCAGGATCGCCTGTGCGCCGATCTCCAGCGCCCGCAGCGCGGCCGCCGTGTCCGTGGTGAAGAATGGGTTGCCGGTGCCGGCCGCGAAGATCACCACGCGCCCCTTCTCGAGGTGGCGGATGGCGCGGCGGCGGATGTAGGGCTCGGCCACCTCCGACACGTCGATCGCCGACATCACCCGCGTGAACACGCCCAGCTGCTCGAGCGCGTCCTGCACGGTGAGGGCGTTCAGCACCGTGGCCAGCATGCCCGCGTAGTCGGCGGTGGCCCGGTCCATACCGCGCGCCGCCTCCTGGGTGCCGCGCAGGATGTTGCCGCCGCCGACCACGATCGCCATCTCGACGCCGGTCTCGACCACCTCGCCCACGGCCCGCGCGACGGCCGCGATCCGCTCCGGCGCCTGCCCGTATTCGCGGTCGCCCATCAGGGCCTCCCCGGACAGCTTCAGGAGCACCCGCTCAAAGGCCGGCTCGCTCACTCCTCGCCCACCTCGAAGCGCGCAAAGCGCTTGATCTCGATGTTTTCGCCGATGGTGCCGGACAGCTCGGCCCGCAGCGTCTCGATCGTCTTGCCGTCGTGCTCGGGCTTGATCGACGGCTGCTTCAGCAGCACCGTGTCGACCAGCGACTTGTTCCACATGCCCTCGGCGATCTTGTCCAGCATGTTCTCGGGCTTGCCCTCGTTCGAGGCCTTGCTCCGGAAGGTGTCGATCTCGGCCGACCGGAACGCGTCGGGGATCTCGTCCTCGGACACGAACTGCAGCGAACGTCCGGCCGCGATCTGCAGTGCCACGTCGCGGGCGAACGCCTTGAACGTGTCGTTGCGGGCGACGAAGTCGGTCTCACAACCGACCTCAACCATCGCGCCGATGGTGCCGGTGGCGTGGACGTAGCTTTCGACCACGCCGGCGCCGGTGCCGCGGCCGGCGCGCTTGCCGGCGGCCGCCAGGCCCTTCTCGCGCAGCCACTTCTTGGCCGCGTCCATGTCGCCTGCGGCCTCCTCAAGGGCGCGCTTGCAGTCCATCATCCCCGCCTGGGTCTGCTCGCGGAGCTCCTTCACCTCGGCCGCTGACGGCCTGTATGCCACGTCGCTCACGATGCATCCTCGCTGCTCGTCGTCTCCTGCTCGGCCGCGACCGCGACCGGCCCCTCCTCGGCGGCGGGCCGGCCCTCCGTGGCGGTCGCCGCAGCCTCGGCCTCAGCCGCGGCCGCCGCGGCTGCCTCGGCCTCCGCCGCAGCCGCCTCCTCGGCCGCGCGACGTGCCGCCTCGGCCTCCATCTCCGCGGCCCGCACCTTCAGCTGACCCTCTGCGACCGCGTCGGCCAGCACCCGCACGATCAGGCCGGTGGAGCGGATCGCATCGTCGTTTCCGGGGATGATGAAGTCGGCGTCGTCGGGGTCGCAGTTGGTGTCGACCAGGCCGATCACCGTGATGCCCAGCCGGCGCGCCTCGCGCACGGCCAGGGCCTCCTTCTTCATGTCGATCACGACCACCGCGTCGGGCAGCTTGCGCGTGTCGGCCAGGCCGCCGAGGTTGGTCTCGAGCTTGTCGAGCTCGGCGATGGTGCTCTGCCGCTCCTTCGAGGGCAGCAGCTCGAGCTGGCCCTCGGCCTTCTGCCGGCGCAGCTCGTGCAGCGCGGCGATGCGATCCTGGATGGTGCGGTAGTTCGTGAGCAAGCCGCCCAGCCAACGGTGGTTGACGTAGGGCTGCCCGACCCGTCGGGCCTGCTCCTCGACCGCGTCCTGGGCCTGCTTCTTGGTGCCCACGAACAGCACCGTGCCGTTGCGCTCGGCGATGTTGCGGACGTAGTCGTAGGCGTCCTGCAGCATCACGATCGACTGCTGCAGATCGATGATGTAGATGCCGCCGCGCTCGCCGAAGATGAAGCGGCGCATCTTCGGGTTCCAGCGCCGTGTCTGATGGCCGAAGTGGACGCCGGCCTCCAGCAGCTCTCGCATGGTGACTGCGGTTGTGGGCACGCAATCGCCTCCTTGAAACATGGTTGTTGGGTATGTAGGCGGCGGAGACGACCGGAGCCTCGCAGCTGCGCAGAGGCACCACCGGGCGACTGATGCCCGCCGGGGAGAGGGTTGACGAACGGAAACGCCGGACGATTCTAGCGGAAACCCGGTTCCGCCCGGACCGCGCCGCCCCGCGCCAGCTTCAGCGCAGCCGCCAGGTCAGGCGGCAGCGGCGAGCGGACATCGATCTGCTCACCGCTCCAGGGATGCGGGAACCGCAGCCGCGCGGCGTGCAGGAACTGGCGATCGAGGCCGAGCTCAAGCCCGTGCCCGTAGACGCGGTCGCCCACCACCGGGCAGCCGATCGCCGCCAGGTGCACGCGGATCTGGTGGGTGCGCCCGGTCTCGAGCTCTACGTCCAGCAGCGTGCGGCCCGGGCACAGCTCGGCGATCGTGAAGTGGGTGACGGCCGGCTTGGCCACGTCCGAGTCGAGCGAGACGCGGGTCGGGTCACGCCGGTCGCGGCCGATCGGGGCCTCGATGGTGCCACGGCGCGACGCCGGGCGGCCGCGCACCAGCGCCGAGTAGCTGCGGTGGATGCGTCGCCGTCGCAGGAGCGACTGCAGCCGTGCCAGGGTGCGGTCGTCGCGAGCCACCACCAGCAGGCCGGACGTGTCGCGATCGAGCCGGTGGACGATCCCCGGCCGCGGGCCCTCGCCGCCGATCTCGTGCAGCAGGCCGTGTACCAGGGTCGGCCCGCCGTAGCCCGGCACCGGGTGTACGAGCAGCCCGGCCGGCTTGTCGACCACCAGCAGGTGGTCGTCGCGGTAGAGCACGGGGATGTCCATCTCCTGGGGCACCAGCTCCGACATGACCGGCTCGACCGCCGGGAAGGAGACCGTCTGGCCGGCCGCCAGCCTGTGCGACTTGGGCCGAGGCCGGCCGTCCACCGTGACCGCGCCGGTCTCGATCAGGCGCTCGGCGGCCGCTCGCGATCCGACCTCCTCCAGCGAGGCCAGGAACCGGTCGAGACGGCCGCCGGCGGCGTCGTCCGGCACCGTCAGCGAGTGCATCAGACCAGCTCGCCGGGCGGGCCGCCGGGTTCCGCGGAGGCGCCGTGGTCGAGCCGGCCCAGCCCCACGAGCAGCAGTACCACGCCCACCACGATGAAGCAGTCGGCCAGGTTGAACGTGGGCCAGTGCGAGACGTGGATGAAGTCGGTCACATAGCCGTTGGTGATGCGGTCGAACAGGTTCGAGACGCTGCCGCCGATCAGGAAGCCGAGCGCCACCGGGAACAGCACGTGGCGCGAGCCCGACTTCGCGAAGTGGGCCAGCATCCAGACCACCGCCAGCGCCGTCAGCAGGGACACGACCTCCAGGCGGCCGGGGAAGATGCCGAACGCGATGCCGGTGTTGCGCAGGTGCGTGATCTCCAGGAAGGGCAGCACCCGGTGGCCGTCACCGAGCGCGATCCGGTCGACGATCAGGTGCTTCGTGACCTGGTCCGCGACCACGACGGCGGCGGCCACGGCCAGCAGGCCCGCCCACTGCAACGAGCCCGCGGAGCGCGGCGTCGGCTCCAGCGGGGGGAGTTGCTCGATCAGCCTCGTTCCTCGAGCCGTTTGCACTCGATGCACTTGGTCGCGTATGGCAGCGCCTCCAGCCGCTCCTCCGAGATCGGCTCGGCGCAGCGCTCGCACTTGCCGTAGGAGCCGGCGTCGATCCTGTCGAGGGCGGCGTCGATGCAGGCCAGCAGGTGCTCGGCATTGTCCTCGAGCGACTGCTCGATCTCGCGGTCGACGGTCTCGCTGGCGCTGTCGGCCATGTGCGAGTCGTTGCCGTCCTCGTCGGTCTGGTCCTCGAGCGAGTGCGACAGGTCGTCCTGGAGGGCCTGCATCTCCGAGGTCACGCGAAGGCGCTCCGCCATCAGCCGGTCACGAGCGGAATCCATGTCGACGGTCACGCCCCCACCTCCCCGCACGCCTTCCGCCCGTCAGCGTAGCGCCCGGCGGTCGCCGAGCGGCGGGCGCCGGATGAGACGCGGAGCGAGAATCGAGTTCGGATGACGGTCACGACGGGGCTGGCGAGAGATGCTCAAACCAGCGCCTAGTATAGCCAGGGCGGCCCTTCCCGAAGACCGCGCGAGCGGCCTATCCGGCCACGGTCAGCTCGCCGGCGGGCTCCGCGATCATCTCCTCGTGGTCGCGCACCGTCTGCAGGGTGGTGCCCAGCAGCGTTCGCAGCCGCGTGCGGAACTGCCGCTCGTCGGCGCGCAGACGCTCGACCTCGCGCCGCACCTGCTCGCGCTCGGCGTAGGTCTTGTGGATGATCTCGCGGGCCCGTGCCTCGGCTTCGCGGACGATCAGCTCGGCGTCACGGCCCGCGGACGCGCGCAGCTCGTCGGCCGTGCGCTGGGCCGTCACGAGCGCGTCGCGCATCGCGTGCTCGGTGTCGCGGAGCTCGCCCAGCGAGGTCTCCAGTTCGTGCACCCGGTCCTCGAGGTCGGCACGGTCGCGCCACACCGTCTCGAACGCGGAGGTGGCGTGGGTCATGATCTCGTCGACTTCGGAGACGCGGTAGCCGATGAACGTCCGCTTGGGACGCTGGTGCCTGAGTTCTGCGGGTGAGAGAGACATGCCGTCCGGTTTCGACGACCGCGCCCCCAGTCCTGCTACTCCAGGTTGGTCAGGATGTTCGCGAGGATCTGGTAGACCAGCCCCAGCACGATCAGCGCCACGATCGGCGACAGGTCGAACGCGCCGATCGGCGGGATCATGCGGCGGAACAGCCCCAGGTAGGGATCGACCGTGTCGTGCAGGAACGTCCGCACGCGCCCGATCCACACGTTGTAGGGCAGCTGCACCCACGACATGATGATGTAGAGCAGGATCAGGATCGTGTACACGTAGTACAGAGCCGTCAGGAAGCTGACGAGGGTGGAGATCACGGCCGGCTAGCCTAGCTCGCCGGCCCGGCGCATGGCCGCCACGACCCCGTCGATGATGGCGCCGCGGACGCCCTGGCGCTCCATCTCGGCCAGGCCGGCAGCCGCGGTGCCGCCGGGCGAGGTAACCATCCGCCTCAGCGCGCTGGCCGGCATGTCCTCCTCGCGCATCAGGCCGGCGGTGCCGGTGACCGTGGTCAGGATCAGGGCGCGGGCGTCGGCGTAGCTGAGCCCGCTGACGATGCCGGCGTCCTCGAACGCCTCGATGATCAGCGCCAGGAAGGCGGGGCCGGAGCCGGACAGGGCTGTGGCTGCGTCGAAAGCGCGCTCCTCCAGCCGCACCACCTCGCCCAGCAGCGCGAACGCCTCCAGCACCTGCTGCTCGGCGGCGGTGTCGATGAACCGTCCGGCCGAGTAGGCGAGCGTGCCCATGCCGACCTGCACGCCCACGTTGGGCATGAAGCGGAAGACGGGTGCGTCCACGTCGAGGATCGTCTCCAGCGTGGACGTGGGCACCCCGGCTGCCACCGACGCGATCGCCTTGGTGGGCGTGATCAGCTCGCTCACCTCACGCAGCACCCGCTCGACGTCGACCGGCTTCACGCACAGCACCACCAGGTCGGCCTCGGACGCCACCTCGGCGTTGTGCTCGAGGTGCCGCACGCCGTGGTGCTCGGCCAGCGCGGCGGCGCGGCCGGAGCCGCGGTCGGTGACCAGGATCCGCCCGGCCATGTCCGGGTCGGCCCGCACCCAGCCGCGCACCATGGCGGATGCCATGTTGCCTGCGCCGAGCAGGCCGAGGGTGAACGAGGAGGAGGCCACGAGGCCCAAGAGCGTACCGGAACACCGTCCCGTACAGTCCGGCCATGGTGACCATCCCGCCACAGCTGGACGAGAACATCCGCAGCTGGCACGGGCGGGCGGGATCGGACTGGCTGGAGGCGCTGCCGGCTGCGGTGGCCGGGCTCGCGGCCCGCTGGGGGCTGACGGTCGGGGAGCCGTTCGGCGACGAGGGCGCCGTCTCGTGGGTGGCGCCGGCCACCAGGGCGGGCGGCTCGGAGGCGGTGCTGAAGGTGTTCCTGCCCGACCTCGAGAACCGGCATGAGGCCGACGCGCTGCGCCATTACGGCGGCCACGGCGCGGTGCGGCTGCTGGAGGACGAGCCGGGAGCGCTCCTGCTGGAGCGGCTGGGGCCGGGCACGAGCCTCTGGCAGCTGGAGGACGACGACGAGGCGGCGCGGATCGTGGCGGGCCTGCTCGAGCAGCTCTGGCACGCTCCCGCGGACGGTCATCCGTTCCGCACGCTGGCCGGCGATGCGATGCGGTGGTCGACAGAGATCCCGGAGGCGTGGGCGGCGCTGAGCGAGCCGTTCGAACGGGAGCTGGCCGGCCTGGGCGGGACGCTCGCGGCCGAGCTGGCGCAGTCGCAGGGCCAGCAGGTGGTGCTGCACCAGGATCTGCACGGCGGCAACGTGCTGCGGGCGGAGCGATCGCCGTGGCTGGCGATCGATCCGAAGCCACTGGTGGGCGAGCGCGAGTTCGACCTGGCGTCGCTGATCCGGGACACACGCGAGCGCATCGACGAGCGGATGGTGCGGCGGCGGCTGGATCTGCTGTCGAAGCTGCTCGGGCTCGACCGCGAGCGGATGCGCTGCTGGGCGATCGTGCACGCCCTGGCCTGGGGCGTCGAGGGCGAACAGGCCGACGCGGCGATGATCGACTGCGCGCGGTGGCTGGCTCGCATGTAGCTGACAAACCCTGACGCCGAAAACCGAGTCTCGCGAGGAGCAAGCGAGGGACAGTGCTCGGCACGGCCCGACCGCAGCGACAAAGCGAGACGACGGTTTGCAGGCGTCAGTACTGATTGAAGAAGCCGCGCTCCATCAATGACGCCTTATCCTCTGCGGACACCGTCACGTGGGCGGGGGTGAGCAGGAACACGCGGTCGGCGACGCGCTGCATGGCGCCGTCCAGCGCGTAGGTGAGCCCGCTCGAGAAGTCGATCAGCCGCTTGGCCAGGTCGGAGTCCGCCGCCTGCAGGTTGATGATCACGGGCACGTCGGCCTTCAGCTTGTCGGCCACCTTCTGGGCATCGTTGAACGACTTCGGCACGATCAGCTCGACCTGCGCCGCGTGGCGCTGGCCGCCGTTCTGCGCGGCGGGTTGCCGCCCGCGGCCGCGCTGGGGAGGCGGCTCGTCGGAGAAGATGTCGTCGAAGTCCGCGCCGGAGCGGCGTCGCGGGTTCAGCCGCCGGACGTTCGGCCGCTCGTTGTAGCGGCTCTCGAGGTCCTCGTGGGCGGCGGAGCCGTCGTCGTCGAAGTAGTCATCCTCCCAGTCCTCCTCCTTGATGCCGAAGTAGACCTGGGTGCGTTGCCACATATCCTTTACACTCATGCGCCCCTCACTTTACCGCCCATAGAGGACGCTCCCCACCCGTACGATCGTCGCGCCCTCTGCCGCAGCCGCCTCGTAGTCCTGGCTGGTGCCCATCGAGAGCTCCCGGAATTCGTGCCGTCCCTGCCAGGCCGGCGCCAGCCGATCCCGCAGCTCGCGGAGCGCCGCGAACCAGGGCCGTGCGGCGTTTGGGTCGTCGACCAACGGCGGCATCGTCATCAGCCCCTGGAACCGGACATGCTCGAGCGCCGCCACATCGGCGAGGAATCCGTCGACATCGCCGAGCCCCACACCCGCCTTGGTGTCCTCGCCGGCCACGTTCACCTGCAGGAGGCAGTCCACCGGGCTCTCGGCCTGGTCCTGCATCCGGCGGCAGGCAGACAGCGAGTCGATGGCGTGGATCAGCCGTACGCGGCCGACCAGCTCGCGCACCTTGCGGCTCTGCACGTGGCCGATGAAGTCCCAGGTGAACAGGTCGCGGTGCGCCTCCTGCTTGGTGATCAGCGCGTCCGACCGGTTCTCGCCGACCAGCCGCACGCCACCCTCGTGCAGCGCCGGCAGGTCGTCGGCCTCGACGTACTTGGTGGCGGCCAGGATCTGTACGTCCGGCCCCACCCGCTCGCGCACCAGCGCCAGGTTCTCCGCGATCAGGGAAGGGTCAAGCAAGCAGCCCCACCACCCCCTGCCGGCCGGTGACGCCGTGGTCGCGCCGGTGCGAGAAGTAGCAATCCTCGGTGCAGATCGTACACTCGCCCGCAACGGCCACCTGCTCGACGCCGCACATGCGAAGCGCGCGCTCGGCGCACAGCCACAGGTCGGCGCGGCCGTCGCGGACCACGCCCTCGCCGAAGCGCCGGATCAGCGGGCCGGCCACGTCCTCGCCCACCTCGTAGCAGCAGGGCCCCGCCCCCGGCCCGATCGCGGCCACCGCCTGGCCGCCCACCGACGCCACGCCGCCCTCGATCACGCCAGCCTCGATGCCACGCCAGCCGGCGTGCAGCAGCGCCAGCCGGCTGCCGTCGGCAGCTGCGATCGCGACCGGCAGGCAATCGGCGGTGAGCAGCGTCAGTGCCCGGCCGCGGCTGCTCGTGACCAGGCCGTCCGACTTCGGGAACGGCTCGGCGCCGGGCCGCAGGAAGCGCCCCGAGGACGGCCTTTCGGTCACCTCGCGGATGTCCGTGCCGTGCACCTGCCAGGCCATCGTCGCGGTCTCGCCGTCGCCGCCCGCGCCGGCCACGGCCCGCCGCCGGTTCTCGGCCACGTTCGCCGCGTCGTCCGCCGTCAGCGCGCCCAGGTTGAGCGAGGCGAACTCCCCCGAAGAGACGCCGCCGTGACGGCAGGTGAATGACACCCGCACGCCGGCCGGCGCCGCGACCCAGTCCAGCAGCGGCAGCGGCTCCTGGCGCCAGGCCAGCCCGGCGCTCACAGCACCACCTCGACGCCCGGCACCTGCATCCGGCTGGCGTACTCATAGGCGCAGCTGCCGGCCGACAGCCGCGCTGCCCGCGACCAGCCGCGCACCGTCCGGCGGCGCACCTCGACCTCGATCACGGCGTGGTCGGCGGCGTACGCGTACACGCGGCCACCGTCGGGATCGCGGTAGCAGACGCCGACCATATCCGCGAGCGCGCAGTGCACCTCGCCCTCGATGCTCAGGAACGGCCCCCGGATCGTGAACCGGTAGCGGTTCGGCTCGATGGTGGCGCGCGCCGCCAGCCCGCGGAGGGCGCCGTGCAGCTCGTGGCGCTCGCCCTGCGCGACCACCGCGCCGGTCGAGATCACCGGGGTGTGCTTGCCGAGATTGTCGTAGCGGCGGCTGAACACCTCGACGAAGTCGTCCGGGGATGCGAAGGCGTTGCAGTGCACACGCGCCGACGCCTCGGCGTGGCGGTTGCCCCAGGCGTGCAGCTGATGGGCCGGCCAGGAGCGCACCTCCAGCTCCTGCGATCGGATCACGAAGGTGCCGCTGGCGCGGATCGTCGGCTGGCTGACGACGATCTCGGCGCGACGCCGCCGGCCACCGCCGCCCCCGTAGCCGAACGGCTCGCCGGTGGGCGACCACCGCAGGTCCCAGCGCGCCTCGTCGACGCGGCCGCTGGCGCTGGCCACGTCCAGCGAGCTGGGGCCGAGCGTGAGCGGGAAGCCGCCGGCGCCGGTTCGGAACTGGTCGATCGAGAAGCTCTGGCGGCGGGCATAGGCGACGCCCTCGGGGTCGCGTCCGACGAACCACAGCTCGGCGGTGGACTCGCCGGGTGCGGCCTCCGGGGGCACGTGGAAGCTGTGGCGGATCCACGCCGACGCGGCGCTGTGCGGGTCGCCGAGCCGCAGGTGCCAGGCCTCGTAGTGGCCCGGCTGGCCGCGCCAGCGGCTGGCGTTGGCGGCGCTGAGCCTCATCCCGCGACCTCGGCGAGCAGCTCTCGCGCGGCCTCGAGCTGTTCCTCGCGGCCGCCAAGCTCGCCGTTTCGGCGGCGCCGCAGCAGCTCCGCCAGGAGCGCGCCCACCTGCGGCGACTCCGGCATCCCCAGCTGATCGCGCAGCGTGTCCCCGTCGATGTCCAGCCGCAGGTCGCGCAGCTGCGCCAGGTACAGCTCGGCGGACTCGGCCGCGGGCCCTTCCAGCGCCACCACCATCAGCGCCACCTCGGCCGGATGCGGCGCCAGCAGCTCCGCGATCCGCGCCGGCTCGGCCGTCTCCGCCAGCGCCCCCGCCAGCCGCGGCGGCACCACGGCGGCCGACGCCACCACGCGGGCGTCGCGGCGCCGCACGCGCAGCCGCTCCAGCCACTCGTCCAGCTCGCCGCCCGGGATGCTGCGCGCGATCGCGGCCAGTCGGCCGCGCCACGCCGGCAGCTCTGGCGCGTGGCGCCGCCGGGCGCGGTCGAGACGCTCCACCAGGTGCACCGACGCCGGGCCGCAGTCGAGCGCCGGGTGCACGGCGCCGGCCAAACCCAGCTGGTCGAGGCTGGCGAGCGCGCCCGCCACCTCGTCCTCGCCCAGCAGCGCCACCAGCTCGTCCCGCACGCGCGCCCCGGACAGGTCGCCCACCAGCCCCATCTCCACGCAGCTTCGGGCCAGCTGGAGGGTGAGGCCGTCCATGTCGAACCCGTAGCGGTTCTGGTAGCGGATGGCGCGGAAGATGCGCGTGGGGTCCTCGATGAAGGACAGGTTGTGCAGCACCCGCACGATGCCGCGGCCCAGGTCGCCCTCGCCGCCGTAGGGGTCGAACAGCAGACCGAACTCGGCGGGCAGCAGCGAGACGGCCATCGCGTTGATGGTGAAGTCCCGGCGGTGCAGGTCCTGGCGAATCGAGGAGTGCTCGACGGTGGGCAGGGCGGCCGGGTACTCGTAGTGCTCGGTGCGGGCGCTGGCCACGTCGACGCGCAGGTCGCCGGCCAGCACCACCGCGGTGTGGAACTTCTCGTGGGCGTGCATGCGGCCGTCCAGCGCCGTCGCAAGACGCTCGGCGAAGGCGATGCCGTCGCCCTCGTAGGCAAGATCGATGTCGAAGCTGGGCTCCTCCAGGAGCAGGTCGCGCACGGCGCCGCCCACGAGGTAGACGCCGGCGTCGTCAGCGGCCGCCGCGGCGGCTGGCCACAGGCGCTCCAGGCCGGGCATGGCGCGCAGCCGGTCGCTCAGGTCGGTCGGGCGCTTCGGCGGCGCGCCGGGCGGGGCATCGCGCAGCGCCCGCAGCAGGTCGCCGCGGGTGATGATCCCAAGCACGTCGGCGGTCGGGTGCGGCCCGTCGTGGCCGTCCCGGGTGACGGCCAGGCGGCCGACCCCGCGCAGCAGCACCCGCTGCACGTCGGCCAGGGTCGCGTGCGGCGGCAGCCCCGCCACCTCGGCGCTCATGATGCCGCGCACCGGCGCGTGGCCGAGGCCGTGGCCGATCGCGCGACCCATGTCTTCGCCGGCTACGATGCCAACCATCACGCCGCCGGAGGCGACCGGCACGCCGGAGGTTCCGCGGCGCCGGCACTCGGCCAGGGCATCGTCGATGGTGCTGTCGGCTTCCACGAACCAGGGCGGCGCCGACATGATGTCGGCCGCTCGCGGGCCGGCCGCGATCCCCAGCACCAGCGCCGCACCCAGCCGGGCGCGGGCGCCCTCGAGCGTCTCGTCGCGCACCAGCGCCGAGGCCGCCTGCGCGTGGCCGCCGCCGCCCAGCGCGGCCATCACCGCGGCCACGTCGAACGCGGCCGTGCGGCTGCGCCCGACCGCGAACACCCGGCCGTCCATCTCCACCAGCATCACCATCGCCGGGCTGTCGGTGAGGTCGGTGATCTTGGAGGCGAGGGTGGACACGCCGTCCACGTAGCGCGGCCAGCGGGCGGCCGCCACGAGCACCGCCACGCCGCCCAGCTCGAGCTGCTCGGACGCGTCGATCAGGGTGGTCAGGAGCGCGCGGTGGTCGGCATCCAGGGGCGTATGCAGAAAGCCGCCGATCAGCTCCTGATTCGCGCCGTGGCGGACGCAGAACGCCAGTGCCTCCACGTCGCGGACGGTGGTCGAGGTGTACGTCAGCGATCCCGTATCCTCGTGGATGCCCAGCGCCAGCACGGTCGCCTCGGTCGGCGTCGGCTCGATCCCGCGCTCGGCCAGGATGCCGGCCATGGTGCTGCTGAGGGCGCCGTCGCCGGAGCAGAGGTAACGCTCGTGAGCGACCCACGCGGGCGGCTCCGTGCCGTGGTGGTCGAACAGCATGGTCTCCACCCCGGGACGCTCCACCAGCTCGGCCAGGTCGCCCAGGCGGCCCAGCTGTGAGGTCTCGACCACGATCACCCTGGAGACGGCGGACAGGTCGCAGCGGGAGGCATCGGCCAGGGCCAGCTCCTGCCCGTGCAGCGCGGCGAACTCGCGCACGTTGCGGTTGAGCCCGCCGTGCACGAGCACGGTCGCGCCGGGGTACAGCCGGCGCGCCGCCAGCATCGAGCCGAGGGCGTCGAAATCCGTGTTCTGGTGGGAGATGATCACCTCTGCCGGCCGCATGCGCAGAGGGTACCGGAGCTCTACGTCAGTGCGATCGCCTCGATCTCCACGCGGGCGCCCGCCGGCAGGCCCGCGACCTGCACGGTGGAGCGGGCCGGCGGGTCGCTCACGAAGTAGGTGGCGTACACGTCGTTCATGGCCGCGAACTCGCCCAGGTCGGTCATGAACACGGTGGTCTTGACCACCTGGTTGAGGCCGCTGCCGGCGCCCTCCAGCACCGCCTTCAGGTTCTGCAGCGCGCGCTCGGTCTGGGCCGCGACGTCGCCCTCGACCATGTCGCCGGTGTCGGGATCGAGCCCCACCTGGCCGGCGCAGAAGACCAGCCCGTCGGTGCGGATGGCCTGGTTGTAGGGGGCGCCCTGGAATGGGCGGGGCGCGCCGTCGACGGCGATCACGGTCCTGCTCACGTTGCGGCTCCTTCGGTCAGTGACGGTGCTTTGGCGAGGCGCTCGGCCCGCACCTCGGCCGAACGGGCGTGGGCGGGCAGGCCCTCGGCGCGGGCCAGGTCGGCCAGCGGCCCGGCCAGCCGCTCGACAGCGGCGTCGGGGATCTCGACCACCTCCTGGATGCGCAGAAACACGCTCGTGGCCAGGCCCGACGAGAAGCGGCCGCGGCCGCCCGTGGGCAGGATGTGGTTCGAGCCGGCCACGTAGTCGCCGAACGCCGTCCCGCTCATCATGCCGATGAAGATGGCGCCGGCGTGCCGCACGCGCTCGAGCAGCGCCTGCGGGTCGGCCACCATCAGCTGCAGGTGCTCCGGCGCGTAGGCGTTGACCAGCTCGATGGCGGTGTCCCACGAGTCGGTCTGCAGCAGCGTGATGCCGGCGGGATCGGGCAGCTCGGCCGACACGGCCGCGAGCAAGGCCTCGTCCACGGCCACCAGCACCGACTGCGACCCCGCGCCGTGCTCGGCCTGGGCGCGCAGGTCCCAGGCCACGACGTCGGGCGGGGCGGTCTCGTCGGCCAGCACGATCAGCTCGCTGGGCCCGGCCAGCGACTCGATGCCGACCTCGCCGAACAGGCCGCGCTTGGCCTCCTCGACGAACGCGTTGCCGGGGCCGACCAGCACGTCCACGGGCCGGATCGTCTCCGTCCCGAGCGCCATCGCGGCCACCGCCTGGGCGCCACCGATGGCGTACACCTCCTCGACGCCTGCCAGGCTGCACGCGGCCAGCACGGCGTGCGAGGGCAGGCCGTCCGGGCCGGGCGGCGAGCACACGGCGATCTCCTTGACCCCGGCCACCTGCGCGGGCACCAGCGCCATCACGGCGCTGGACGGGTAGGCGGCGCGGCCACCGGGCGCGTACACGCCGGCGCGGTCGACCGGCATCGGGCGGGTGCTGACGATCTGCCCCTGGGCCAGCACCTGGCGGCTGGGCTGCGGCATCGTCTCGCGCGCGGTGGCGCGCAGGTTCTCGGTAAGCGTCTCGAGCGCCCGCAGCACGCCCGGCGAGGTCTCCTTCAGCGAGCGCTTGATGGCCGCAGGCGACACTCGCGCACGCTCCACGTCGACGCCGTCGAGACGGGCGGTGAGACGGCGTACGGCGGCGTCGCCCCCGCTTCGCACCATCTCCACGATGTCGGCCACCGAGCCCTTGACGCGCTCCCGGTCCTCGTCAGTTGGACGCAGCGCCCGAACCGTCTCCGTGACCATGGCGGCCGTTATCTGACGGGTCTCCACGCCAGCAGTCTAGTGAGGCCGGAACTACGCCGTGGCGGCCGGTACGGCGGCCAGCGCGCGGTAGCTGTCGCCGGCCAGCGTCATCGCCTCGCGGGCACCCAGCTCCACCACGTGGGCGAGATCCTCGTCACCGCCGGCCAGCAGCGAGGGCACGTAGGTGAGCTGCAGCGATGGCTCCAGATCGCCGAAGCGGCGGCGTGCGACTACGGTCGTCTCGTCGCGCGGAGCGGCCGCGTTGCGGGCCAGCTCGTCGCGCAGGAAGTCCGCGAAGCAGGCCGCGATCGGCTCCGCCTCGAGCCGGCACGCGTCCAGCCGGTAGACGGTCGCATCGAACTCCAGGGGATCGTCGCCGGTGGCGTAGGCGTACTGGTCGCCCCAGGCGGTCTCGCCGATGAACCACCAGCCGTCGGCCCGACCGTCCCATGCCTGCCGCCAGCCGTCGGGGGCGTTCCAGCGGCGCATGTCGCGCACCGACCAGGGGCCGACGCCGAACACGCGGAAGTAGCCGCCGTAGGCGTCGAGGCCGTTGCTGAGTGAGAGCAGCCGGGCGTGGTCGAGCGGTAGGGGCGCGCCCGACCCGGACAGCAGGGAGGACGGCGCCAGCATGTCGGCGGCCGGGCGCGTGCGCACCAGCCCGCGCGTCAGCAGCGCCGACAGGCAGCCGTCGACGCTCACGCCTCGACCCGCTCGATGCGGGCGCCCAGGTTGCGCAGGCGCTCGTCGATGCGCTCGTAGCCGCGGTCGATCTGGCCGACGTTGCCGATCCGGCTCGTGCCCTCCGCGCAGAGGCTGGCCATCAGCATCGCCATGCCGGCGCGGATGTCCGGGCTCTCCATGCGGTAGCCGTAGAGCTTGCTGGGGCCGGTGACGACGGCGCGGTGGGGATCGCACAGGATGATGCGGGCGCCCATCGAGACCAGCTTGTCGGTGAACACCAGCCGGTTCTCGAACATCTTCTCGAAGATCAGCACCGTGCCCTTGGCCTGGGTCGCCACCGCAACCGCGATCGACGTCAGGTCGGCGGGGAACATCGGCCACGGCCCGTCGTCGATCTTCGGCACCTGATCGTGGATGTCGTCGACCACCACCAGCTCCTGGCCGGGGGGCACGCGCACGCTGGTGCCCTGGACCTGGATCTCGACGCCCAGCCGCCGGAAGCTGTGACGGATCGCGCGCAAGTGCTCGACGGCCGCGTCCTCGATCAGGAGGTCGCCGCCGGTGACGGCGGCCAAGCCGATGAACGAGGCCACCTCGATGTGGTCGGGCCCGACCCGGTGGGTGCAGCCGTGCAGCGCGTCGGCGCCCTCGATCACGAGCACGTTCGAGCCGATCCCCTCGATGCCGACGCCCATCTTGCAGAGCAGGTGGCAGAGGTCCTGCACGTGCGGCTCGCAGGCGGCGTTCATGATCACGGTCGTGCCGCGGGCGCGGGCGGCGGCCATCAGCGCGTTCTCGGTACCGGTGACGCTGGCCTCGTCGAGGTGGATCTCGGCGCCGTCGAGGCCGTCGGGCGCGCGCAGGCGGTACTCGCGATCGACCTGCACGTCGGCGCCCAGCGCGGCGAACGCCATCAGGTGGGTGTCTACCCGGCGCCGGCCGATCACGTCGCCGCCGGGAGGCGGCACGTCGGCAGCGCCGAAGCGGGCCAGCAGCGGCCCGGCCAGCAGGATCGAGGCGCGGATGCGGGTGCACAGCTCGGGGTCGAGCTTGGTGCCGTTGACCTCGGCCGCCCACACCCGCACGGTGTTCGGGCCCTGCCACTCGACGTCGACGCCAAGCGCCGCGATCAGCTCGATCATCTCCTCGACGTCGCGGATGTGCGGGACGTTCTCGAGGATGACGGGCTCCCCGGTGAGCAGGCAGGCGGCGAGGATCGGGAGGGCCGCGTTCTTGTTGCCGGCCGGCCTGATGGCGCCCGACAGCGGCTGACAGCCCTCGATCAGGAATGCCTCCACAGTGCCCTCTCGCGTCGCGGTAGCCATGGCCATCTAGGGTAGCCCCATTCGACCCGTTTGCCCGTGGTTCCTGCTATTTTCGCCGCATGGACGAGCAACTGGTACGCGATCGTGACGCGGCGTGGGCGCTGCTCACCGATTGGACGCAGAGCGAGGCCCTGCGCCGCCACGCGCTGGCGGTGGAAGCATCGGTGCGCGCGTACGCGGGCTCGTTCGACGAGGACGTGGATGCGTGGGGCAACGTCGCGCTACTGCACGACTTCGACTACGAACGCCACCCGACGCTGGACAAGCACCCGTCCGATGGCGCGCCGGTGCTGCGCGAAAAGGGCTATCCGGAGTGGTTCATCCGCGCCATCCAGTCGCACGGCGACCACACCGGCGTGCCGCGCGAGTCACAGCTCGAGCGCACGCTCTACGCCTGCGACGAGGTGTCGGGGTTCGTCCACGCGTGCGGCCTGGTGCGGCCGGACGGGCTGACGTCGCTGGAGGCGAAGTCGGTGCGAAAAAAGCTGAAGCAGCCCAGCTTCGCGAAGGGCGTGAACCGCGACGACGTCGTCCAGGGAGCCGAGCAGCTCGGCGTCGACCTAGACGAGCACATCACGTTCGTGATCGCGGCGCTGCGGCCGATCTCGGCCGAGCTGGGCCTGCGCAGCTAGCCGAGCGCGGCCGCCAGGCGCTCCACGTCGTCGTCGCTCGTCCATGCGCCGATGGAGACGCGCAGCCAGGGCGTGTCGGGGATGTAGCGCGCGAGGATGCCCTGCGCCGCGAGCCGCTCGTTGAGGGCGACGGTGTCCTCCTGCCCGGCCACGGTGAGGGCTATCAGCGGTGCGCCGTCGTTGCCGTGATCGGCGACGGTGACGCCGGGCTGCCGGCGCAGGCGCTCGCGGGCGCGGCTCGCGTTTTCGGCGGTCTGCCCCAGCCAGGCCTCGCGGCCGCCGGGCAGCGATTCGACCCACTCGATGGCGGCGCCGATGCCGGCCACGGTGACGGTGTCGAGCGTGCCGCCGTCGAAGCGGGCCGCGGTCGGGAGGAAGTCGCCGACCACTCCCTGCTCGAGGTTCCAGTAGCTCGACTGGGCCGTCCACGCACGGTCCTGCCACTGCGGGGACACCCACAGGCCGCCACTGCCCTGCGGGCCGAGCAGCCACTTCTGGCCGGAGAAGGCGTAGAAGTCGGCGCCGCTGGCGGCCGCGTCGACGGCGATCGCGCCGGCCGACTGGGCGCCGTCCAGGAGCAGCGACGCTCCGACCGCGTGCGCGGCCACGGAGATCGCGGCCACGTCCAGCACCCGGCCGGTCGTCCACAGCACGTGCGACACGGCCACCATGCGGGTGCCGTCGCCGATGCCGTCCAGCAGGCGCTCGGGGGGCAGTTCGACGACGCGCACGCCCGCACGGCGGGCGATCACATCCAGCGGGCTGCGGATGCCGGGGTGCTCCTCGGTGGTGGTCAGCACCTCGTCGCCGGCCTGCCAGTCGATGCCCGAGATGACGATGCCGACGCCCTGCGTGGTGGAGCTGGTCAGCGCGATCTGCTCGGGCGGCGCGCCGACGGCACGGCCCAGCGCGGCGCGGGCGCGGTCGCGCAGCTCGCGGTAGTGCTGGAAGGCGGCCATGCCGATGCGGGGCTCGGCAAGAGACTTGTCCAGCTCGCGCCGCATGGCCTCGGCGGCAGGCCGGGGCAGCGGCCCGTTGGTGCCGGCGTTCAGGTAGGCAACGCCCTCCACCGAGGGCAGATCGGACCGGATGCTCACAATGTCACCACCACGTCGACGGGATCATGGTCAGAGAGGCGCACGGGCAGGTCGTCGTCCAGGTACAGGTCGCGGAGCTCGGGCGGCCACGCCGCCGGTGGCGACTCGACCTGCATGCCGCGGACGAAGAGGTGATCGACGCCGGGATGCAGCTTGGTGGCGTCCTCGATCCAGCCGCGTGCGGCGAGCGCCTGCAGGCCGGGCGAGCGGGCCTCGGCGTTGAGGTCGCCGCCCAGGAGCATCGGGGCGCCGCGTGCGAAGCGCTCGAGCACGTAGCCGGCACGCTCCAGCTGCTGGCGGTTGTCGCCGGAGTCGGCGTGGACGTTGGCGAGCGTGAGCTCGCGGCCGGCGGATCGGTGGCGGAGGCGCACCAGCTGGGCGATGCGGGGCTCTCCGCGAAGTCGGCGGCGGTCGTTGATCTGGACGCGGCGGGCCGACACGAGCAGCAGCTCGGCGCCGTAGAGGACGGCGTTGGCCTGGCCCTCGACCTGAGTGCGGACGAGGTCGGGCAGGGCGCGACCCACTGCGGCACCGAGCGCCAGCGGCAGGGGCACGTGCAAGAACGGGATGTGGGCGCCGTAGGCGGGGGCCAGCGTTAGGCCCATGCCGGTGCGCTCGCTCATGAGAGCGCCGGCCCACACCGGCACCTCCTGCAGCAGAACGAGGTCGGGCGCGTCGCGGACGATCAGCTCGCACATCTCATCGAGCAGCTTGCGATGGACGTGACCGTGCTGTCGGTCGGGCGGGATGTCGCGGCCGTGGGCGATGTTCCAGGCGCGGACGTCGGATGCGTACGGGATCGCTCACGAGGGCGATGCTACCGGGCGACCGCCGGGCACCGGTAGCATCCCGGGCATGAGGATTCCCGGGAGGGCTCGGTTCGGAGACGTGATTGCGCGGCAGCTGGCGATGTTCGCCGACGACCACCGCGACCTGATGCTGCGGGTCGAGCAGGCGCGGGTGTCGTACACGCATGCGGGCGCGAGCGAGGCGGAGGAACGCTACGGCGACTACATGGACCTGGTCGAGGAGGCGGAGGAGGAGCTGCTGGCGCTGCGCGACCGGTATGCGGAGACGATGGCGGCGCGGGATCGGATGCGGTACGAGCGCGAGTTTTCGAAGGCGGCGGAGAGGCGGCTGCCGTCGCTGGTGGTGCGGCGCATCTACCAGCGCGCGATGGATCCGGATCTTGACGAGTGAGATGTGAGCACGCTGGTCGGCTGGTTCGAGAACCACGCCTACCTGCTCGTGTTCGTGACGGTGACGCTGGAGCTGGTGGGGGTGCCGTTTCCGTCTGAGACGATCCTGATCGGCGCCGGAGCGGCGGCGGCGGCGGGACATCTGAACGTGCTGCTGGTGATGGCGGTGGCAGCGATCGCGGCGACGCTGGGCGCGCTGGGGGGATACGAGATCGGGCGGATCGGCGGGCGGCCGCTGCTGGACCGGCTGGTGGCGCGCGGGTGGCCGCGGCAGCAGCAGGTGCTGCGGGTCGAGGAGTTCTTCGGGCGGCACGGCGGCAAGTCGCTGGTGGGCGCGCGGTTCGTGCCGTTCGTGCGGATCTTCGCGCCCTGGATGGCGGGGGCAGCGGGGATGCCGCTGCGCCATTTCGCGGCGTGGAACGTGGTCGGTGCAGTGGCCTGGGTGGTGATCGTGACAGGAGCCGGGTTTGTGTTCGGGGAGTCGCTGGCGGCGATCGAGGCCAGCGTCGGGCCGGTGGCGGCGGCGGTGGCGGCGGCGGCCGTGGCGGGGGTGTTCGTCCTGCATCGCGTCCGAGCCCGCGGCTAGCCTCCGGCGTCCATGGCCCGAACGCCCAAGAAGCGCCAGCAGCCCCGGTGCCACTCGTGCCACCGGCGCTCGCTGCGGTGGCTGGAAGGGCGCCAGCGCTTCATGTGCGACTCCTGCGGCAAGGTCTTCGACCTGGCCGTCGTCGAGCGGCACAACCCGGGCCTGCAGCTGTTCGAGCCGCAGCTGCACATGGACGTCGCCGGCTAGCGCAGCCCGTCGGTGATTCGTCACGGCCCGTGACGAATCTGGAGGCAACACGAGTGCCAGGCGCGGCTGTTGCGCTCCCAGAAGTGTCCACGCACCCGTAACACGCACTGATCGCAACCGCGCCATGACGGCTCGTATGCATCTTGGAGGCAACACGGGTGCCAGGCGCGACTGTTGCGCTCACGGAACGGTCAACGCGCCCGTTACGCGAGCAGATCGCAACCCGGCTGTCAGCGCCTGACGCAACCTTGGTGGCAACACCGGTGCCAGGCGCGGCTGTTGCGCTCCCAGAAGCGTCAACGCGCCCGTCACGCGCACGAATTGCAACCCCGCCGTCACCGCTCGCAAGCACCTTGCGGGCAACACCGGTGCCAGGCGCGGCTGTTGCGCTCCCGGAAGTGTCATCGCGGCCGTTGCATACGAACACATGTTCGCCTATGCTGGAGAGCCCTTGCCGAAACGCCCCCGCATCCTGGTCTGTGCGCTCGTCCCCCGCTTCGCGCTGCGGGTGGCGATGGGCGGGTCGCTGGGCGATGTCCCGGCGGCGCTGGCCCCGGAGGCGGGCGACTCGCCGCTGGTGGGCGAGGTGAATGCCGCCGCGGCCACCTTTGGCGTGCGGCCCGGGATGCGTGCCGGCGAGGCGATCGCCCGCTGCCCGGGAATCCGGCTGGTCACCGCCGACCCCGGTGCCGTTGCCGATGCCGCCGAGGAGCTGCTGGCCGGCCTGGAGGCGATCGGCGCCGCCGTCGAGCCGCTCGAGCCCGGCCACGCGCTGTTCCGCGCCGACGGCCTGCTGCGCATGCACGGCGGCCTCGGCCGCCTGCTGCACGCCGCCGGGCAGCTGCTCCCGCCTGGGGGCCGGATCGGCGCCGGTCCCGGCCGCTTCACCGCCCGGGCCGCCGCCATCAAGGCCCGACCCGGCCGCCCGCGCGTGGTCGACGCAGACGGCGCGCCCGGCTTCATCGGCCGCATGGCGATCGGCCGCCTGGGCCTCGACCCTCGCATCACCGACGAGCTGGAGGCGCTCGGCATCCGCACCGCCGGCGCGCTGGCCGCGCTCCCGCTCCCCGCCGTGGCCGATCGCTTCGGCCCCGCCGGCATCGCCGGCCGCCGCCTCGCCCAGGGTGAGGACGAGGACCACGTCGCGCCGCGCATGCCACCCCAGCCGCTGCGCGAGTGGATCGACTTCCCCGAGCCGGTGGGCGACGAGGCCACCCTCCAGCAGGCCGCCACCCTGCTGGTCGAGCGCCTGCTGGCCACTCCCCGCCGGGCCGGCCGTCCCGTCCGCACGCTCACGCTCTCCGCGCGACTGTCCGCCGGCGGATCCTGGCGCCGCCCCGTGCGCCTGCGCGACGCCACCTCCGAGCCGCGTCGCCTGCGCGACGCCCTGCTCCCCGCCCTCTCCGGCCTGCCCGGCGCGCTCGACCGGCTGACCATGGAGCTGGCCGAGCTGGGCGAGCCGGGCGGCCGCCAGCAGCTCCTGATGCGCCCCGCCTCCGAGGTGCGCCGCGAGCGCGCCTCGGAGGCGGCCCGCCAGCTGCGCGCCGCCATGGGCGAGGGCCACCTGCTGCGCGTCGTCGAGGTCGCCCCCTGGTCACGCCTGCCGGAGGGCCGGGAGCTGCTCGTGCCGTACGAGTAACCGAAGGTGAAGGGGGTCATGGATCGCACATACGTACGCCGGCTGGGGCTTCCCCGCCCCATCCACGTCACCACCGACCAGGCCGGCCTGCCCGTGGCCGTCGCCAACCGCCCCGTCTCCGTCACCCGCGACGAGTGGCGGGTCGAGGAGGGCTGGTGGACGCGCCGCCCCGTCCACCGCATCTACTTCGACCTGGTGCTGGCCGACGGCCGCAACACCGTCGTCTTCTGCGATCGCCGCCACGGCCGCTGGTACGAGCAGCGCGCATGATCGAGCTGCACGCCCACTCCTGCTACTCCTTCCTGGACGGCGCCTCCCAGCCCCAGGAGTTGGCCCTGACCGCCGCCGGCCTCGGCCACCAGACCCTGGCGCTGACCGACCACGACAGCCTGTCCGGCTCGCTCGAGTTCGCCCATGCCGCTCACGACGCCGGCCTGCGCCCCATCACCGGCTGCGAGCTGACCCTGGCCGGCGGCGCCCACCTCACCCTCCTGGTCGAGACCCAGGCCGGCTACCGCAACCTCTGCCGCCTGCTCACCCTCGCTCACGCCGACGACCGCCGCGCCCCCTCCGTCACCCTCGACCAGCTGGCCGTCCACGCCGACGGCCTGCACTGCCTGTCCGGCTGCGCCCGCGACGGCCTGGTCGCGCGCGAGGTCGCCGGCCGCCCCCGCCAGGCCGACGCCGCCGCCCGCCGGCTGCGCGGCATCTTCGGCCGCGACCGATTCGCGATCGAGCTGCAGCGCCCCTACTGGCGCGGCGACGCCCGCCGCAACCGCCTGCTGGCCGAGCTCGCCGCAGAGCTGCGCCTGCGCACCGTCGCCACCGGCGACGTCCACGCCCACAACGCCCGCCGCGCCTTCCTGCAGGACACCCTGGTCGCGATCCGCCTCAACACCACGCTCGACGCCTGCGGGCGCGACCGCCGCGGCAACCGCGAGGCCGTGCTGCGCACCCCCGCCGAGATGGCCGCCCGCTTCCCCGACGACGCCGTCCGCGGCGCCCTCGAGGTGGCCGACCGCTGCCGCTTCGACCTCGCCAACGACCTCGGCTACAGCTACCCCGACTTCGTCTCCGACACCGGCGAGTCGGCCTCCCAGGCCCTGTACCGCATCTGCCGCGACCAGCTCGAACTCCGCTACGCCGGCAGCCGCGACCTGCACGAGGCCCGCCGCCGCCTGGACGAGGAGCTGGCCCTGATCGACCACCACGGCCTGGCCGGCTTCTTCCTCCTGCACCGCGACATCCTCGAGCTGGCCCGCGACGTCGCCCTCCAGGTGCGCGGCCAAAGCGCCGCCCGCCGCCTGTTGCCTCCCGGCCGCGGCCGCGGCTCCAGCGTCGGCTCGATCGTCTGCTACCTGATCGGCCTCTCTCACGTCGACCCGGTGTCGGCGCAGCTGTTCCTGGGCCGGTTCCTGTCGCGCGACCAGACCAGCATCCCGGACATCGACCTCGACTTCCCGCGCGACATCCGCGAGGGCCTGATCCTCGAGGTCCAGCGCCGCTACGGCGACGACCACGCCGCGCTGGTGGCCGCCTTCCCCACCTACCGGGTGCGCGGCGCCATCCGCGACCTGGGCAAAGCGCTGGCGCTGCCACAGGGCGAGGTCGAGCGGATGGCGCGCATGACCGACGGCTGGGACCACGGCGCCGAGTCGGCGCGCCTGCCGGACGGCTCCGACAGCCCCCGCTGGCGCGCCTTCCGCTTCCTGATGGACGAGATCATGGGCCTGCCCCGCCACATCAGCCAGCACTCCGGCGGCATGGTCATCTCCTCCACCCCGCTGGTCGAGCTGGTGCCGGTGCTACCGGCCGCCATGGAGGGCCGTCGCATCTGCCAGTGGGACAAGGACTCCTGCGCCGACGCCGGCTTCCTCAAGATCGACCTGCTCGGCCTGGGCATGCTGTCGGCGGTGGAGCGCTGCGTCGAGCTGATCGCCGACACCGCCGCCGAGCCCGTCGACCTGTCCCGCATCGGCTTCGACGACCCCGCGGTCTACTCCGAGATCCAGGCCGGCGACACCGTCGGCGTGTTCCAGATCGAGAGCCGCGCCCAGATGCAGTCGATCGTGCGCACCCAGCCCGAGAACCTCGGCGACCTGACCGTCCAGGTGGCGCTGGTGCGGCCGGGCCCGATCGTGGGCAAGGCCGTCAACCCCTACATCAAGCGCCGCAAACTGCTGCGCGAGAACCCCGACTACCGGGTGCCCTTCGACCACCCGCTGCTCGAGGGCCCGCTGGCAGACACGCTGGGCGTGATCGTCTACCAGGACCAGGTGCTGGAGGTGGCGATCGCGCTGGCCGGCTTCACCCCCGGCGAGGCCGAGTCGCTGCGCCGGGCTATGAGCCGCAAGCGCAGCCACGAGGCGCTGGCCGTGCACCGCGAGCGATTCTGCGACGGCGCGAAGGCACAGGGCGTCCCCCGCGAGACGGCCGCAGCCGTGTTCGAGAACGTGCTCGGCTTCTCCGGGTTCGGCTTCCCCAAGTCGCACGCCGCCGCCTTCGCGATCCTGGCCTACCAGTCGGCCTGGCTACACCTGCACCACCCCGCCGAGTTCCTCTGCTCGCTCCTGAACGAGCAGCCGATGGGCTTCTACCCGCCCGCCACGCTGCTCCGCGACGGCGAGCGGCGGGGCGTGACCGTGCTCGCGCCCGACATCAACCGCAGCCACTCCGAGTGCGCGATAGAGCAGGGCGCCGTCCGCATCGGCCTCGGCTACATCAAGGGCGTCGGCAAGGCCGCCTCGGACGTGGTCGCCGAGCGCGACCGCGGCGGCCCCTACCGCGACGCCGGCGACCTGGTGCGGCGGGCGCCGGTCGGCCGCGACGTGCTCGCCCAGATGGTGCGGGCGGGTGCGCTCGACCCCTTCTCCAGCGACCGCCGGCGGCTGCTGTGGGAGATCCGCCTGCACCGCGCCCCCGAGTCCGGCCAGCTGGCGCTGGCGCTGGACGCCGCCCCGGCGCCGCCGCTGCCGTCACAGTCGCAGTGGGAGCGGATGATCGCCGACCACGAGACGATGCGCCTCACCACCGGCCCCCACCCGATGGCGCTGCTGCGCCCCGCGCTCCCCGAGCACATCCGCACATCGCGCGACCTGGCCACCGACCCGCCCGGCTCCACCGTCACCATCGCCGGGATCGTGGTGGCGCGCCAGCGCCCGGGCACCGCCAAGGGCATCGTGTTCCTGCTGCTCGAGGACGAGCACGGCCTGAGCAACGCGATCGTGCCGCCCGACGTCTACAGCCGCGACCGCATCGCCGTGCGGGCCGAGCCGCTGCTCGAGGTGACCGGCCGCCTGGAGCGCCGCGAGGGCACGATCAACGTGCTGGCCGAGCGGATCACCGCGCTCAGCCACCAGGGCCGGGCCGAGATCGGGCCGGCCCCTGCCGAGACGCCCGACGTGGGCGAACTGCGAGCCGCGGCGCCCTATCCGAACAGCTTCGGCCGGGGACGGCGCTAGCGCTAGCGCACCGTCAGCGCTGCGCTGAAGACTGCGTAGATCACCACCAGCCAGCCGCACACCGCCCCCACCGCGCACACCAGCACGTGCTCCTGCGCCCAGCCCATGGCGCCGCGGCGTCCGTACTCGAACGTGTCCGCAGACCGCAATCCACGCATCTAGACCCCTTCTATCGACTCTGGCAGGCCGCCGCTACAGGAACAGCCCGTACACCGTGTTCAGCACGAAGATGAAGGCCAACCAGACGACCAGCACCATGACGACCGCCGTCAGCGGGCGCTGCTGCGCCCAGTCCAGAACGGTCGCACGTCCGCCGTACTCGTCGACCTCCTCGTCGTCCAAGTCCATCCAGCGCATCAGAAGACCCCCTTCTGCTCCCCACTGTGAGCGTACAGGGTGCCCGCGCACAGGTAACCCCCCGTACGGGGGTCTGCCGCAGGGGCGCCGCTCAGGCGGTGATCAGGGCCACACCGGCGTCCACGTCGGCCACCTTCGGCACGATCTCGAGCACGCTCTCGTGCGCGCAGAACCGGACGTCGTCGTAGAGGTCGGCCGCGCGCAGGTTGCGGGCGCTCTGCGACGCGCTCAGCCCCTCGCCGCCGGTCTCGAAGCTGCGCGAGATCGCCTCGGCCGCGTGGGCCGCGTCCGACCGTTCCCACTCGGCCAGCCAGACCGCCAGCTCCTGCACGAACCGTCCGGCCGTATAGGCGTCGTCCATCGTGAACCCGCCCTTCACGCCCGCGCACTGGATCAGCACGTCGCCACTCTGCTTTCGGGCTGTCCGTGCCACCGCCGCGGCGCACGAGGTGAGATTTGCGAGGCTGCCGATCGCCACCGTCTCGGCGTGCGCGGCCGCCGTCACGATCGCACGCGTGCCGTTCGTGGTCGTGATCACGAGCGTGTCCCCCAGCCGGTCACCGGCGAACTCGCGCGGCGAGTTGCCCAGGTCGAACCCCTCGGGCTTCACGCACTTGCGCTCGCCCGCCAGCACGGCGCCGCCGTTCACCCGCTCCGCCAGCGCCCGCGCCTGGTCGACCTCCCCGCACGCCAGCACCCGCTGATAGCCCTGCGCCAGCGCATAGGCGATGGTGGTGGTCGCGCGCAGCACGTCGATCACGATCGCCACGGAGGCGTCCTCCGGCTCTCCCGGCGTGAAGGCGACGTCGATCCTCACACCGTCCGCTCCCCCGCGCGCAGCGCCGCCTGTGCCGCGGCCAGCCGGGCGATCGGCACCCGGAACGGCGAGCACGACACGTAGTCCAGGCCCGCGCGGTCGCAGAACGCGATCGAATCGGGGTCGCCGCCGTGCTCGCCGCAGATGCCCAGCTTGATGTCCGGGTGGGTGCCGCGGGCGAGCCCGGCCGCGTGCTCGATCAGCCGTCCCACGCCGAGCTGGTCGAGCGTCTGGAACGGATTGCGGTCGAGCACGCCCTCCTCCAGGTAGTACGTCAGGAACTTGCCCTCCGCGTCGTCGCGCGAGAACGCCAGCGTCATCTGCGTGAGGTCGTTGGTGCCGAACGAGAAGAAGTCGGCCTGATCGGCGATCTCGTCGGCGGTGAGCGCGGCCCGCGGCACCTCGATCATGGTGCCGATGTGGATGCCCAGCCCGTTGCCGCCCTCTTGCTCGATCACATCCTCGGTCAGCGCTCGCAGCCGCCGCAGCTCCTCGGCGAAGCCGATCAGGGGGTGCATGATCTCGACGCCCTCGGCCGAGACAGCGATCGCCGCGCGCACGATCGCGCGCACCTGCATCTCGTAGATCTCGGGGTACATCAGGCCCAGCCGGCAGCCGCGCGTGCCCAGCATCGGGTTCTGCTCGGCCAGCGACCGCACCCGGCCGGCGATCCGCTCCAGCTCGGCGATCTCGGCTTCCGGACGGTCCTCGGCGCGCCCGTGGGCAATCTCCTCGGCCAGGTCGCCGGCGTCGGGTAGGAACTCGTGCAGCGGCGGGTCGAGCAGCCGGATCGTCACGGGCAGCCCTGCCATCGCCTCGAAGATGCCGCGGAAGTCGGCCTCCTGGAACGGCAGCAGCCGGTCGAGCTGCACGCGGCGCTGCGCCTCGTCGACTGCCATGATCATGGCTTGCACCACCGGCAGCCGCTCGTCCCCGAAGAACATGTGCTCGGTACGGCACAGGCCGATCCCCTCGGCACCCAGCTCGCGCGCCTTGGCGGCGTCGCCGGGCGTGTCGGCGTTGGCCCGCACCTGCAGCCGCCGCACCTCGTCGGCCCAGCGCGTGATCGTCTCGAAGTCCTCGTTCAGCTGTGCCGGAACCAGCGGCACCGCGCCCAGCATGACCTCACCGGTGGCGCCGTCGATCGTGATCTGGTCGCCCTCGGACACGACCGTGCCGTCGACGCTGAACCTGCGCGCCTCGTCGTCGATCTGCAGGTGCTCCGCCCCGGCCACGCAGGGCTTCCCCATCTGACGTGCGACCACCGCTGCGTGCGACGTCATGCCGCCGCGGGCCGTCAGCACGCCCTGCGCCTGCAGCACGCCGTGGATGTCGTCCGGCGTCGTCTCCCACCGCACCAGGATCACCGGCTGCCCGGCCTTGCCGCGCTCCTCGGCCGTGTCTGCATCGAACACGACGGCCCCGACGGCCGCGCCCGGCGAGGCGTTCAGGCCGTGCGTGAGCACCTGCCTGGGCGCGGCTGGATCGATCGCCGGGTGCAGCAGTTGGTCGAGCTGCATTGGATCCACCCGCAGCAGCGCCGTCCGCCGGTCGATCACGCCCTCCCCCACCATGTCCCGCGCGACCCGCACGGCAGCTGCGGCGGTGCGCTTGCCGGCCCGGGTCTGCAGGATGTAGAGCGTGCCCCGCTCGACCGTGAACTCGATGTCCTGCATGTCGCCGTAGTGCTGCTCGAGCACGTCCATCTGCTCGCCCAGCCGACGGTAGGCATCGGGCATCATCGGGCCCATCTCGGCCAGCGGCTGGGGCGTGCGGATGCCTGCCACGACGTCCTCGCCCTGCGCGTTCACCAGGAACTCGCCGTAGCGCTCGCGCTCCCCGGTCGACGGGTTGCGGGTGAAACAGACGCCCGTGGCAGAGTCGTCGCCCATGTTGCCGAACACCATCTGCACGACGTTCACCGCTGTGCCCAGATCGTCGGCGATGTGGTATTCGCGGCGGTACGTGCGGGCCCGCGGCGTGTTCCACGACGCGAACACCGCATCGATCGACCGCTGTAGCTGCACGCCCGGATCCTGTGGGAACCGCTCCCCACTGGCGTGCCGGTAGATATCGAGGAATTCCGCCACCAGCGCGCGCAGGTCGTCGGCCGACAGGTCGACGTCGGCGGCCGCACCGCGGGCCATCTTCATGTGGCCCAGGGCGTTCTCGAACAGGTGGCCCTCCACCCCCGCGACGACGTCGCCGTACATCTGTACGAACCGCCTGTAGGAGTCGTAGGCGAACCGCTCGTCGCCGCCGGCCTCGGCCAGACCCTGCACCGACTCGTCGTTGATGCCCAGGTTCAGGATCGTGTCCATCATGCCGGGCATGGAGAATGCAGCGCCCGACCGCACCGACACCAGCAGCGGATCGGTACGCGCACCCAGCCGCTTGCCGACGCGCTGTTCGAGCGCCGCCAGGTGCGCGTCCAGCTCTGCGTCGAGGCCGTCGGGGTGGCGGCCGTCGTTGGCCAGGCAGGCCAGGCAGGCCTCGGTGGTGACGGTGAACCCGCCCGGCACCGGCAACCCGATCGAGGTCATCTCGGCCAGGTTGGCACCCTTGCCGCCGAGCAGCCGGCGCATCTCGGCCGACCCCTCCGAGAAGTCGTAGACGTAGCGGCTCATCCGCGCGAGAGCGCGCCCTCGAGTGCGGCCCGGCGCCGCTCCTCGACCAACTCCGCGCAGCGCGCGGCGGCCTCTTCGATCGCCAGCTTGGTGACGTCGATGACCGGGCAGCCCAGCCGCTTGTGCAGGTTGGCGGTGGTCTCGAGCTCCTCGTAGATCTCGGCCAGGTCGGCGTAGCGCGCCGACGAGCCTGCGGCCAGCGCCCGCACCCGGCGGCGGCGGATCTCGGCCAGACGGTCGGCGTCGATGGTCAGCCCCACGATCTTCCAGGGATCTACGGTGAACAGCGCCGGGGGCGGATCGATGCCCTTCACGATCGGGATGTTCGCGGCCATCAGCCCCATGTAGCCGAGGTGCATCGAGGTCGGCGTCTTGGACGTGCGCGACACCCCCACCAGCACCACATCGGCCTGCTGCAGATCGTCGGCGCCGCGGCCGTCGTCGTGCTTGACGGCGAACTCGATGGCGGCGATCCGCCGGAAGTACTGCGCGTCCAGCGGCGCCTGGCGGCCGGGCACCTGCATCGCCTGCATGCCGGAGGCGGTCGTGATCGCGTTCAGCGCGGGGCCGAGCACGTCCAGCGCCACCAGCCGGTGCTGCCGCGAGATCTCGACCACCGCCTCGCGCAGCCCGGGATCGACCAGCGTGTAGAACACGGCGGCGCGGCGCCCGGTGGCCGCCTCAAGCGCGCGCGCCAGCTGCTCCCGCGACTTCACCCGCGCGTGGCGGTGCAGCTCGATCTCGGAGTCGCCGAACTGCGACTGGGCCGCCCGCGCCACCCGTGCCGCAGTGTCTCCGGTGGAGTCGGAGATGATGTGGATCTCGAGCGTGTCCGCCACGGCCCGGACTCTACCGCCCGTCGCCGTCGCGGGTGAGGTATACAAGCGCGCGTGCGCGACGTTGTCGTGATCGGCGGTGGGGTGGTCGGCTGCGCGGTGGCCTGGCGGCTGTCGAGCACCGCCGCCGGTGTGACGTTGATCGAGGCCGCTCACGACCTCTGCGAGGGCGCCTCGAAGGGCAACACCGGCATCGCCACCAGCGGCGGCGACTGCCATCCCGGAACGCTCGAGCTCGAGCTCGTTCGCCGGTCCAGCCCCGGCTGGGAGGCGCTGTGCGCGCGGCTGGACACGCCCTTCCACCGCATCGGCACGCTTGCCGTGGCGCTGACCGAGGAGGAGGAGCGCCGCCTGCCGGAGCTCCTGCCCGACGCACAGGACACCGGAGCGGCCGCGGAGATCGTGACAGGCGACCAGGCGCGCGCGCTGGAGCCGCTGATCAGCCGGCAGGCCCGCGCCGCGCTGCACTTCCCCGACGACGGCATCATCGACTCAATCCGCCTGACCATCGGGTATGCGGAGCTGGCCGCGCGCAACGGCGTCGAGGTGCTGCGCGGCGCGCCCGTGCACTCGATCGAGCGCGACCGGGACCGGATCGTTGCCGTCACGGCCGGCGACCGGCGGATCGCGACCCGATCGGTCGTGAACGCAGCCGGCGTCGAGGCGGACACCATCTCGCGGCTGGCCGGCGGCGAGCAGTTTCGGACGTGGCCGCGGCAGGGCCAGTACTGGCTGCTCGACCGCGAGTTGGGGGGCCGGTTCCGCAAGGTGGTGGGCGGCGTCCCGACACCGGTCACCCGCGGCATCTACTGCGTGCCGACCACCAACCGGTCGCTGCTGCTGGGACCCACTGCGGTCGACCACGAGGACCGCGCCGACCGGGCGGTGGATGCCGAGACGCTCGACCACGTGTTCGACGCGGCACAGCGGCTGGTGCCCTCGATCGGCCGCCAGCACGCGATCAAGACGTTCGCGTCCAACCGCCCGGCCTCCGATCCCACCTACCGGATCGCCGTCGACGCCGAGGTCACCAACCTCGTGCACGCGGCCGGCATCCGCTCGACTGGGGTGTCGTCGTCACCGGCCGTCGCCGAGATGGTGCGCGGGCTGCTGGAGGGGCTGGGCCTGCCGGTCGGGGATGAGCGGCCGGACGCGATCACCGAGTTGGAGCCGCTGGCACGGCTGCTCGGGCATCCCAGCCCCGAGCAGCTGTTCGCCCGCGACCCGCGCTACGGCCAGGTGATCTGCGCGTGCGAGCAGGTGACGGCAGCCGAGATCGCGGCCGTGCACGGCATGGCCGTGCCACCCACCTCGCTCGAGGGCGTCCGCAAGCGCACGCGGGCGACGGGCGGTCGCTGCCAGGGCGCGTTCTGCCTGTCCGGCGTCTCGTTCCTGCACTCGCTGCACGCCGGTCGCCGCCCGCAGCAGATCGCCGTCTCGGAACCCGGCGCGACGCTGGGCGTGGGTGCGGACGATGCCTGACCGCCCGCCGGTCGCGATCGTCGGCGCGGGCATCACCGGCCTGGCGTGCGCGCACGCGCTGCGCGACGTCGCCGAGGTCACGGTCATCGACCGCATCCCCGTGCCGGGCGGCGTGCACGGCTGGGAGGCCGCCGAGACACGCGAGCTGGCACAGGCCTGCGGCGCGCACCTGAGGCTGGGCGAAACGGCGATCCGCTGGGACGGCCTGACGCTGCTCGCGATCGGGCAGGACGGCCCACAGCGCCTGGCGGCCTCCGCGCTCGTGATCGCGACCGGCGCGCGGCCGCTGGGCCGTGCCGAGCTGGGCATCGCCGGCGGCCGCCCTGCCGGCATCGTGGCCGCAACCGTCGCCTGCCACCTGGCCGAGAACGGCCTGCTGGCGGGGCGGCGCCCGCTGATCATGGGCGGCGGGGACTGGGCGATCCGGGCCGCGGGCGAGCTGCGCGCGGCCGGTGCCGAGCGGGCCACCCTGGTCTGCCCGGATGGGCTGCTGCGCGAGCGCCCGGTGGACGATGCCGTGCACGTGCGGGAGCACGACCGCGTCGTGTCGGTCGCCGGCACGCCGCGGGTGCGCACGGCCACGCTCGCGTCCGGCGAGACGCTGGGATGCGACGCGGTGGTGCTGGCCCACGGAGTGGCGGCGCTGCGCAACGTGGACGGCGCCGTCTGGGCGGGCGACCGCACGGTCTACTCGCAGCCGCTGGCGGACCCGGCCACGGTGGAGCAGGCGCGCGCGGCCGGCGCCGAGGCGGCCGCCGCGGTACGGTCACTGATCGACCAGGAGGAGCGTCCATGAAGGTGACATCGCCAATCGGTGAGCTGCCGTTCGTCGTGCGCGGCGTCTCGTTGCACGACGGGCACGTGGTTGTCGAGGGCGAGTTGGGTGCCTGGCGGTCGCGGATCGAGGTCGGCGCCGAGGACCTGCCGATGCTGGGTCGCGCGTTCCGCGGCCCGCTGATCGCGGCCTGCCTGGGCCTGGCCGGTATCGCCCTGCTGCGCTGCCGATGACGATCCTGATCGGGGTCGACCAGGGCACCAGTGGCACCCGCGCCGTGGCCTTCGACGAGCGCCTACGCCCGCTCGGCGAGAGCTACCAGCCGGCCCACGTCAGCCATCCTCAGCCGGGATGGATCGAGAAGGACGCGGACGAGACGGTGGCCACGGTGGAGCGCGCCCTGGGCGACCTGGCGGCGCAGCTCGGACGGCAAGTCGCGGCGGTCGGCCTGGACAACGAGGGCGAGACGGTGGTGGCGTGGGACGCGGAGACGCTGCGGCCGCTGGCGCCCGCGATCGTGTGGGGATGCCGTCGCAGCCAGCCGATCGTGGAGCGGCTGGAGGCGGCCGGCCACGGTCCGCGCATCCAAGAACTGTCCGGCCTGCCGCTCGACCCCTACTTCTCGGCCACCAAGATCCGCTGGCTGGTCGAGAACGACGTGGCGGTCGCGGCGGCCGCTGCGGACGGCCGCCTGCGCGCCGGAACGCTGGATGCCTACGTCTGCGCACGGCTGGGCGACGGCGCCCGCACCGAGCCATCCACGGCCGGGCGCACGCAGCTGCAGGCGCTGGCCGCACCCGGCAGCTGGCACCCCGAGCTGCTCGAGCTGCACGGCATCGATCCCGGCTGGCTGCCGCCGATCGGGCCGTCGGCGGGGCACGTTCGGCAAACTGGCGGGCCTGCCGCTGCGCGCGCTGCTGGTCGACCAGACCGCCTCCCTGGCCGGCCACGGCTGCCTGCTGCCGGGGATGGCGAAGGCCACGTACGGCACCGGCATCTTCCTGCTCCAGCAGGCCGGCGTCGCGCCGCCCACCGAGACCGGCGGTCTGCTATCGGTGGTCGCCTGGGAGCTGGCCGAAGGCCGGCCCAGCTACGCGCTTGACGGCGGCGTGTTCTCCGCCGGAACCGTGCTGACGTGGCTGCGCCACGGCCTCGGCGCGTTCCAGGACCCGTCGGAGAGCGAGGCGATGGCGAACTCCGTTCCGGATACCGACGGCGTCAGGTTCCTGCCCGCGCTGGCCGGGATGGGCGCTCCCTGGTGGCGTGCAGACGCGCGGGCGGTGGTCGCCGGGATCACCGCCGCCACGACCCGCGCCCACATCGTCCGTGCCGCACTCGACTCGCTCTGCTTCCGCGTGCGCGACCTCGTCGACGCGCTGCCGGTGCGGCCGGACGTGCTGCGGGTCGACGGCGGGCTGACCGCGAACCGCTACCTCGTGCAGCGCCAGGCCGACGTGCTGGACATGCCGGTGGAGGTGGCCGAGATGCCTGAGACGACTGCGCTCGGCGCGGCCGCGGCCGCGGCCGTCGGGGCGGGCCTGTGCACGATCGACGACCTGGCGCAGCTGGCGGCGGGGGGACGGCGGTTCCAGCCGGGTGACATGCGCGGGGCCGACGCGGACTACGTGGCCTGGCGGAGGTTCGCCCAGCGGGCTTCGTTGCTCTAGCCGGGAAGTTGCTCGAAGTCGCCGACCAGGCGCAGCGTCGAGACCACGTCGGCCAGCAGCTTGAGACGGTTCCCGCGCAGGGCTGGATCCTCGGCCATCACCATCACCTGCTCGAAGTACGCGTTGATCGGCTCCACCATCAGCGCGGCCGCGTCCAGCGCGGACGCGTAGTCGCGCCGCGCGGCGGCGTCGGCGATCTCGATGTCCGCGGACGTCAGCGCGGCGCACAGTGCCCGCTCCTCGTCCGTTTCGAACATCGAGGTCCGCACCTCGGAGGCGGTCTGCTCGGCGGCCCTGGCCGTGATCCGGATGCAGCGTCCGTAGGCGTCGCGGACGGCCGCCAGCCAGTCGGTGCCGCGGGCGTCGCGCAGCGCCCGGCAGAGTGCGGCCAGGGGCAGCGGCCCGGTCACCCCGGAGCCTCGCGCGGCTCGCATCTCATCGATGGTCACGCCCTCCTCGGCCATCAGCGGCTCGACCCGGTCGAGCACGAAGTCGACGGCGTCGGGCACCGCCTCGAGCGGCTTTCGGCGCAGCTCGTGGCCCTGCGACACCAGCATGTGCACCGACTCGGCCATCAGGTCGACCAGACCAAGCTCGTAGCCGCGCTCGAGCGCGATCGCGACGATGCCCGCCGCGGCCCGTCGCAGCCCATAGGGATCGCGGCTGCCGGTGGGCTGCGCACCGAGGGCGAACGCCACCGCCACCGTGTCGGCCTTGTCGGAGACCGACAGTAGCGCGGCACCCTCGTCCGCCGGGAGCGCCCCGCCGGCCTCGATCGGGAGGTGATGGTCCGCGATCGCCTCGCACACCTCGGGTGGCTCACCCGCGTCGCGGGCGTACAGCGACCCGGCGTACCCCTGCAGGTCGGAGAACTCGGCCACCAGGCTCGACACCAGGTCGGCCTTGCACAGCGCCGCCGCCCGCGCCACCGCCTCGCGCAGCGGCGGCTCGACCTCGACCCGGTCGCACAGCTGCCGCGATATCTCGCGCACCCGCTCGGCCTTGTCGGCCAGCGACCCCGCGCCCTCCAGGAAGCTGACCCGGGGCAGCTCGGCCAGCATCGCGGCGATGCCGCGCGCCTGGTCCTTGTCGTACGCGAAGACGGCGTCCTCCAGCCGCCCCACCAGCACCTCCTCGTTTCCAGCCGCGACAACCGCCGGGACGCCGCCGTTTGCGACGAATGCGAAGCGGGCGTCGAGGCGACCCTCGCGGACGATCGGGAAGTAGCGCTGGTGGGACTGCATCGCGGTGATCGGGACGCGCTCGGGCAGCTCCAGGTAGCGCTCGTGGAACCGGCCCTCGAGCACCAAGGGCCACTCCACCAGGTGCACGACCTCGTCCAGCTTGCCCATCGGGTCGATCCACTCCCCGGCCGTGTTGAGCCCCTCCACGATCAGCTCCCGGCGCTCGGCCGCGTCGGCCAGCACGTGCACGCCGCGCAGGTCCTCCAGGTAGCTCTCGGCCGAGCCCACCCGGACCGCGCCCAGCGACCGGTGGCCGCGGGACTCCCCGCCGCTGGCCACCCCCGCCAGCTCCATCGCAACCACCTCGTCGTCGAGCTTGACCACCAGCCACCGGATCGGCCGCGAGAACCGGCCGCCCGGCCAGCGCATCGTCTTTGCGAACTGCAGGCCCGCCACGATGCGGTGCACGGCGTCCGGCACCAGCTCCACCGCCGGCGCGGGCCGGCCGTCGCTGACGGCCCATACGAAGCCCTCTCGCTGCTCGAGCTCGTCCACCGCCAGTCCGTGCTTTCGCGCGAACCCGGCCCTGGCCGCCTCCGGGGCGTCGGCGCGCGGGCCGCGCTGCTGCGTCGCGACGGCGTCTCGCTGCCGCGGCACGCTCGCGATCGCCACCAACCGCCTCGGCCCGACGTGGATGCGGGCGTCGCGCGACTCCAGGCCGGCTTCGGCGAGCGAGTGGGTCAGCAGCTCGGGCAGCTGACGCTCGGCCTCGCGGCAGGCCGCCGCCGGCAGCTCCTCGCAGCCGATCTCGATCAGCAGGTCAGGCATGCTCGCCCTGCTGCGTGGCCAGATACGCCCGCGCCACCGTCTGTGTCAGCCGCCGCATGCGCAGGATGTATGCCTGACGGTCGGTGACGGCGATCGCCCGCCGCGAGTCGAGCAGGTTGAACGCGTGCGAGCACTTCAGCACCTGGTCGTAGGCGGGCAGCGGCAGGTTCGCCTCCAGGCAGCGGCCGGCCTCGGCCTCGTGGTCGTCGAAGTGCCGCGCCAGCATCTCGGTGTCGGCCAGCTCGTAGTTGTAGACCGAGAACTGGCGCTCGTTCTCGAGGTACACGTCAGCCCACGACACGCCCGGCGCCCACTCCATGTCCTGGGCCCGCCGCACCTTCTGCAGGTGCATGCCGATCCGCTCGAGGCCATAGGTCATCTCCACCGACACCGGCTCCAGCTCGATTCCGCCGGCCTGCTGGAAATAGGTGAACTGGGTGATCTCCATCCCGTCCATCCACACCTCCCAGCCGAGCCCCCACGCGCCCAGGCTGGGGCTCTCCCAGTTGTCCTCGACGAACCGGATGTCGTGCTCGAGGGGGTCGATGCCGATGGCGGCCAGCGAGCGCAGGTAGACGTCCTGGCTGTCGTCGGGCGCCGGCTTGAGGATCACCTGGTACTGGTAGTGCTGCTGGAAGCGGTAGGGGTTCTCGCCGTAGCGGCCGTCGTCGGGCCGGATCGAGGGCTCGACGTAGGCCGTTCGCCACGGCCTGGGGCCGAGCACGCGCAGCAGCGTCGCGGGGTTGGACGTGCCGGCCCCCACCTCCGTGTGGTACGGCTGCATGATCGCGCACCCCTCGGCCTCCCAGAAGGCCTGCAGCTGCGCGATCATCTGCTGGAAGGTCGCCATCGAGGGCGCAAGCTATCAGACGCTTGATCGCCGGCAGCGACCTGCCGATAACGGCTCCATGCGACGCGGCGGATACGCGCTTCTCCCTCTCCTGGTGCTGGCCGCGGCGGCCTGCGGCGCCCCCAGCGGCAAGACGCTGGACACGAAGGTGGAGGCCGCCGTGGTGGCGCAGCAGGGCGGCCGTCAGGTCGTCTCATCGGTCGACTGCAGCAACCAGGTGCCGCCGCCCGACACGGTCGCGGGCGGGCTGGGCACGGTGGTCGCCGACCACACCTGCACCGTGAAGTTCAGCAACGGGACGCCCACCCAGGTGTGGGCGGTGAACGTGCTCGACCTGGGCGCCAGCCACCCGGTGCAGCTGCTCTACCGGACCGACCACAACGGCAACGGCCAGCCGGCCGCGACCGTCGACGTGGCGAAGGCGTTCTCGGCCGAGATGGCGCTCCTGAACGGCGGGACGGCGGCCAAGGCGCGCTGCAAGGCGGGCTCGCCCGCAGCACCGGCCGGCTCGACCGCGACGGCGGCACCCGACCACGTCTGCAGCATCCGCATCCCGGGTCACGGCCGCGAGCGCTGGGCCGTTCGGATCCTGGGCAGCAACGTGCAGCTGCTGTTTCAGCTCGGCTGAAGGGTGCGCAGGCGAAAGCCGCCGTGGTGCGCGTAGGTCTCCTCGACCACCCGCAGCGCGCCGGCCGCGGCATCGGGCGACAGCACCACCGGCGCCAGCGGGCGCTCCAGCAGCCCCTCGATGGCGGCGATCGCCCCGTCCGCCATCCGGAAGCCGCCGCTCGCCACCATGCAGCCCGTGCAGACCGCCCCGCCGGCCGCTGCCGAGAAGCCGGCCAGCGGGCCGGCCGACCCGCACGACGCGCACGAGTCGAGATGCGGCAGGTAGCCCGAGAGCGCCAGCAGCTTCAGCTGGAAGGCCAGTCCCAGGCCGTCGTGCTGGGGGTCCGGGGCGCGTTCGAGCGGCCCGGCAAGCAGCTCCAGGAACCGGCACAGGCCCTCGTAGGCACGCGCGTTCGGCTCGGGCTCAGCGAACAGCTTCAGCACCGCCTCCGCCCCGATCTGGCCGACCGCCAGTGCGTAGCCGTCGGCCCGCACCTGCTCCTGCGAGCTGATGATGTCGGCGCCCGAGACGGTGTGCAGCTCGCCGCGGCCCTCGTGCAGGATCAGCGCCGATCGGGTCAGCGGCTCCAGCCGCGCGCCGAACCGCGAGCCGGTCTTGCGCACGCCCTTGGCGATCGCGTTCACGCGCCCCCGCTCGAGCGTGTACAGGTGCAGCACGCGGTCGGCTTCCGAGAAGCGGATCGATCGCAGCACCACGGCGTCGGTCTTGTAGCTTCGGCCCATCGGGCTCAGTCTAGGCGGCGTGCCTACGGGTCAGCGACGTCGCGCACGTCCGCGTCGGGCATCGCCGCCAGCAGGTCGTTGAGCCGCACCTCGAACACCGCGTTCGGCGTCCCGGCGGCGCACCAGACCGTCTGGAACCGCCGCAGCGAGCTGTCGACGACGGTGTGCAGCGGCCGGTCGTGGCCGAGCGGCGGGATGCCGCCGATGGCGTAGCCGGTCTGCTCCTTGACGTCGCGGCCGCGGGCCATCGTGACTCCCTGGCCCACCCGCTCCAGATCGATCCGCCGGTCGCCGGCGCAGAGGCACAGCAGCAACTCGCCGCCCGCGTCCTGCAGCACCACCGACTTCACGATCTGGCCCAGCTCGCAGCCGACCGCTTCGGCCGCCTCCACCGCCGTTCTCGTGGACCCCGACAGCTCCTGCGCGCGCACGTCCAGGCCCGCCGCCTGCGCGCGCTCCTGGAACCTCACGGCCGTGGGGTGCATCTCGGACATAGGTGGGTGCCCCGCTGGGCAACGCGGGTCTTGACGATAACCGATCCGCAGCGCGGGCACGGTTCGCCGGCACGGTCGAAGACGTGGAACCGCTCCTGCATCGAGCCGGGCGTGCCATCCACGGACCGGTAGCTGTCGATGCTGGCCCCCCGCGCGTCGATCCCGCGCTCCAGCACGGCGATCACGGCGTCGTGCACGCGGGCCGAGCGCACGGCGCCGATCCGGCCGCCGGGAGTGAGCGGGTGCACCCGCGCCTCCCACAGCGCCTCGTCGGCGTAGATGTTGCCGACGCCGGCCACCACGCGCTGGTCGAGCAGGAGCGCCTTCACCGGCGCCGTGCGCCCCCGCAGCGCGGCGCGCAGCTGTTGCGCGGTCCAGTCGCCGTCCAGCGGCTCCGGCCCGACCCGGCCGCGCCAGTAGTCCTCGAGCCCGCCGGCCTCGATCAGCCGCATCGTGCCGAACCGCCGCTGATCGCTGTAGAGCAGCCAGGTGCCGTCGTCCAGCTCGAACACCGCACGCAGGTGCGGGCGCTCGCTGAGCTCGGTGACGTGATGGAACCACCCGGTCATACGCAGGTGGCAGACCAGCGTGCGCCCGTCGTCGAGCCCGAGGGCCAGGTACTTGCCGCGCCGCCCGACCCCGGTCACGACCGCGCCCAGCAGCTCGTGGGCGACCGCCGTCGGATCATCCGGCGCCGTCAGGCGGCCGTCGCGGATGTCGACGCCCACCAGCTCCCGCCCGACCAGCACCTTGACCAGCCCCCGCCGCACGGTCTCCACCTCGGGCAGCTCAGGCATCGACGTCCCCGAGCAGCAGCGGCTCCCGGTCGGCCGGCGCGTCGCCGATATCGAAGCACGCGGCCACCGCATCCAGGTCGGCCTCGCCGCGGGCGTGCACCGTCGCCAGCGGCTCGCCCGCCTGGACGCGCTCGCCGCGCTTGCGGTGGACGAGGACGCCGACGGCGTGGTCGACGACGTCCTCCTTCGTGGCGCGGCCGGCCCCCAGCCGCATCACCTGCTCGCCGATTTCACGGGCGTGACAGCGCTGGACGATACCGGAGCGCGGCGCCGGCACCTCGACGACGAGCGGCGCCTGCGGCAGCGGGGCTTCGGGGTCGCCACCCTGCGCGGCCACCCAGCGCTGGTATCGCTCGTACGCCGCACCCGAGTCGAGGGCACGGCGAACCACCGCCTCGTCGCCCGCCAGCACCGTCGCCTGGTGGACGCAGAGCTCCGTGATGTCGGCCGGGCCGTGGCCGCGCAGCGTGTCCACCGCCTCGGCCACCTCCAGCGCGTCGCCGACAGCGGCGCCCAGCGGCTCGGACATGTTCGAGAGCAGCGCGCGCGTGTCGATGTCGTGGTCGCGTCCCAGCCTCACCATCAGGCCGGCCAGCCGGCGGGCGGCGTCCGGATCCGGCAGCAGCGCGCCCTCCCCCACCTTGACGTCGAGCAGCAGCCGCGACGCGCCGGCCGCAACCTTCTTCGACATGATGCTGGCGGCGATCAGCGGCAGGCTGTAGCCGGTGCCGGTGGCGTCGCGCAGCGCGTACAGGCGACCGTCGGCCGGGGCCAGCTCGGGCGTCTGGCCGCACACCGCGACGCCCACCTGCTCCACCTGCCGGCGCATCCCCGCCAGGGACAGCGACACGCGCATGCCCGGGATCGCCTCGAGCTTGTCGAGCGTCCCGCCCGTGTGCCCCAGGCCGCGTCCGCTCATCTTGGCGATCAGCACACCGCAGGCGGCCAGCAGCGGCGCGAGCACGAGCGTCGTCGAGTCGCCGACCCCGCCCGTCGAGTGCTTGTCGGCCACCGGCCACGGCCAGGACACGCGCCGCCCGGACGCCACCATGGCGTCCAGCAGCCCGCGCGTCTCGTAGTCGCTGAGGCCGCGCAGCACGACCGCCATCAGGAAGGCCGACAGCTGGTAGTCGGGCACATCGGGCGCGACCATGGCGGCGATCTCGGCGGCCGACAGCTCTCCGCCGTCGCGCTTGCGCGCGATCAGGTCGGTGATGCGCGTGGCCACTCAGATCACCGGGGTGCCCGGCAGGTCGGGGTCGTGGCTGCCCGTGAGATGCCGCTGCACAGTGGCTCCGATGTCGGCAAACGTGTCGCCGTCGTGGCGCCGGCCGCTGGCCGGCCTGCCCACGATGTGGGCCAGCAGCAGCCCGTGCTCGCGCGAGTGGTCGGTGGAGGCCGTGGTGGGATCGCAGCCGTGATCCGAGGTCAGCACCAGCAGGTCTCCATGCCGCAGCGCAGCCATCAGGCGCGGCAGCTCCTCGTCGAACTCACTGAGGCAGTCGGCGAACCCGGCGGGGTCGTTGCGGTGCCCCCAGATCATGTCGGTCTCGACCAGGTTGGTGAACACCAGGTCGCCGTCGTCCGAATCGCGGAGCCGGGCGATCGTGCGGGCGATGCCATGGCCGTTCGACTCGGTCGGGCTGGAGGTGTCCACATCCTGCCCCGCGAAGATGTCGGAGATCTTGCCGACCCCGTGCACCGTCACGCCGGCCGCACGCATGCGCTGCAGGTGGTTCGGCCGCGGCGGCAGCAGGGAGAAATCGTGGCGGCGGGGCGTGCGCGCGAACGAGCCCGGCTCGCCCTCGAACGGCCGCGCGATCACCCGTCCTACGGCGAGATCACCGGTCAGCATCTCGCGGGCGGCGCGGCAGGCCGCGTACAGCTCCTCCAGCGGTACCTTCTGCTCGTGCGCCGCGACCTGGAACACGCTGTCGGCGGACGTGTACACGATCCAGTCGCCGGTGCGCTGGTGCTGCTCCCCCAGCCGCTCGATGATCTCGGTGCCGGAGGCGGCCACGTTCCCGATCACGCCGCGGCCGGTGGCCACGCTGAAGCGGTCGAGCAGCTCCTGCGGAAAGCCGTCGGGGAAGGTCGGGAACGGGCGCTCGGTGATGATGCCCATCATCTCCCAGTGCCCGGTGGTGGTGTCCATTCCGAGGCTGCGCTCGGCCAGACGGCCCCACACGGCCGGGGCATCCGCGCGCGGCGGGCACCCCGCCAGCGGCAGCACGTTGCCCAGCCCGAGCTGCTGCAGCGCCGGCAGCTCGAGGCCGCCGACCGCTTCCGCCACGTGCCCCAGCGTGTTCGACCCGGCCGTGCCGAACCGGTCGGCGTCGGGCAGGTCGCCGACGCCGACGGCGTCCAGCACGATCACGCAGGCTCGGGCCATCCCGCGCAATCTAGATGACCACCGGCCTGCGCTAGCCGGATGCGAGCGACCGCCGCATCTCCCACTGCCAGTGCCCCTCCGTCTCGACCGCCAGCGAGCGCAGCAGCGCCCCCGCCTCCCACCACTCCTCCGGTATCAGCGCCGGGATGCCGACCCATGCGGCCGGGAGCAGCGACACGGCGCGCGTCGCCAGCCCCTTGCGCCGGTGCTCGGGGTCGACCGCCAGCGCGTACAGCCAGAGGTGGTCGCCGCGCCGCTTGCCGAGCAGCACGGCACGTCCGTCCAGGTGCTGTGCCGGGATGTGCGCCAGGGACTCCGTCTCCAGTTGCCAGGGCGGGTCGCGCCAGCCCCACCGCGACAGCCTGTCGATCGCGGTATCGGTGTCGCACTCCGCCAGCCCTCCCGAGAGGCGTGAGCGAAGGCCGCGGCCGGGGCGCGCCAGCCGGTAGCCGAGCAGCCGCCGGCGCTGCTCGAAGCCGCTGCGGCGGTAGAGGCCGACGGCCGCGTCGTTGCCGTTCAGCACCTCCAGCGTGACGGTTCGCGCGCCCGCCGCGGCCATTGCCTCGAGCGTCTGCTCCAGCACCAGCCGGCCCAGCCCCGATCGCCGGAAACCCGGCGCCGTGCCCTCGCCGCGGATGCTGGCGCGGTCGCCGCGCAGGGCACCGAGGCAGAAGCTTGCAGGCGCTCCGTCGACGAACGCCACCCGCGACAGCGCCGGGTCGACGTCGGTCTCGGTCAGGTAGAAACCGAGCGACGAGGCGTCCAGCACGGCCGGCACCGGATAGTCGGCGAAGGCAGCGTTGTGGAGGTCGGCCAGCCAGGCGACGTCCTGCGCCCGGAGCGGCCTGACCTCGGGGCTCAAGCCCGGGGGTGCGCCTTCTGGTACGCCTCGCGGACGTGCTCGACCGAGACGTGAGTGTAGACCTGCGTGGTCTCGATCGACGCGTGCCCGAGCATCTCCTGCACGCTTCGCAGGTCACAACCGTTCTCGATCAGGTGCGTCGCGAACGAGTGGCGCAGCGTGTGCGGCGTCACGATCTTCTCGATACCGGCCTCGCGAGCGTGCTCGCGCACCAGCTGGAAGACGGCCTGGCGGGTGATGCCCTGGCCGCGATGGTTCAGGAACAGGATGTCGCCGCGCTGCATGCGGCCCAGGTAGGGCCGGCCGCGCTGCATGTAGATGCGGATCGCCTCGATCGCGCGGCCGCCCGTCGGCACGACCCGCTGCTTGGCGCCCTTGCCCATGCAGCGCACCAGTCCCTCCTCGAGGTCGATGTCGGACACCCGCAGAGACACCAGCTCGGACACCCGCAGCCCGGCCCCGTACATCAGCTCCAGCATGGCGCGGTCGCGGAGGCCGCGCGGAGACGCGTCCGGGCTGGTCACGATCGCTTCCGCCTCTTGCGGCGTCAGCGGCTCCGGCAGCCTGCGACCCAGCCGCGGCAGCGGCACCGTGCGTCCGGCATCGGGACGGCCGCCCTCGCGGGCCCGGTACTTGAGAAAGGCGCGCACGGCCGCGAGCCGGCGCCGCACCGTTGCCGGTGACAGGCCGCGGTCCTGCAGCGCAACGGCGTAGTCGTCCAGGACGCCCACCTCGATCTGATCCGGGTCGACGTGCTCGACGAAGTCGCCGAGATCGATCAGGTCGCGCTTGTAGGCCTCGATCGTGTGTGGCGAGGCACCCCGCTCCAGCTGCAGGCTCGTCAGGAACTCCGCCAGTTTGGTGTCATAGGTGCGCATCACGTACGGGGTTTCGTCACGGGGGCAACGATCCCTCTTCGTGCAGCATACGACTCCGCGCAAACGGCGACGAGCGCGCGTACCCCGGCCGGTCAGGCCGGCAGCGCCACCTGATCGAGCGGCGTGTACTCCATCCCCACCGCCTCGGCGACCGGCTCGTACGTGAGCTTGCCGTCGATCACGTTGACGCCCTTGGCAAGCGCCGGATCCTCGGCGATGGCGCGGCTGACGCCCTTGTCGGCGATCGCCTCGACGTAGGGCAGCGTGACGTTCGTGAGCGCCCCGGTCGACGTGATCGGCACCGCTCCCGGCATGTTCGCGACGCAGTAGTGGAGCACGTCGTCCACCACGTAGGTGGGATCGGTGTGCGTTGTCGGCCGCGAGGTCTCGAAGCAGCCGCCCTGGTCGATCGCTACGTCCACGAGCACCGAGGCCGGCTTCATCGTGCCCAGCATCTCGCGGGTGATCAGGTGCGGGGCCTTCGCGCCGGGGATCAGCACCCCGCCGATCACCAGGTCGGCCTCGGGCAGCGCCTCCTCGATGGTATGCCGGCTGGACATCTGCAGGAGCACCGTGCGGCCCAGGCTGACGTCGAGCTCGCGCATGCGATCGACGCTGCGCTCGAAGATGGTGACGTCGCACTGCATGCCCTGGGCGATCAGCGCGGCGTTGTACCCGACGATGCCGCCGCCCAGCACCAGCACCTTGGCCGGCAGCACGCCCGGCACGCCGCCCATCAGCCGGCCACGGCCGCCGAACGGCTTCATCAGGTAGTAGGCGCCGACCTGGGCGGACAGCCGTCCCGCCACCTCGCTCATCGGCGCCAGCAGCGGCAGCCGATGGTCGGGCGTCTCCACCGTCTCGTAGGCGATCGCGGTGGCGCCGCTCTCGACCAGGCCGCGCGTCAGCACCGGCGCCGCCGCCAGGTGCAGATAGGTGAACAGCACCTGGCCGGGCGAGAGCTTCTGGTACTCGCCGTCCAGCGGCTCCTTCACCTTCAGCACCATCTCCGACTCGTGCCAGACCGTGTCGACGTCGGCGATCGAGGCGCCGGCGGTGAGGTAGTCGCCGTCCGAGATGGCGCTGCCCTCGCCGGCCCCGGTCTCGATCACGACCTCATGGCCGCGGTGGATCAGCTCGCGCGCGCCGGCGTTGGTCAGCGCGACACGGTACTCGTCCTGCTTGATCTCCTTGGCTACGCCGATCTTCATGTGGACATACCCTCTTTGGATGGCAGGGACCCGGGCGCCCGAAGATCCCGCGGGTGCGGCCGGTCAAACCCGGAGATTGTACGGCCTCATCCGCCGTTATGGGCAAGATCGATCAACGCGGCGGTGACCGCGGTCATCCCCTCGAGGTCGGCCACAGAGATGTGCTCGGTCGACGTGTGGATCTCGGCGGCGCCGTTGCACAGGTTCAGACAGGGCATGCCGGCAGCGTTGAACACGTTGGCATCGGCGCCGCCGCCCGACTCGATGAAGCCGGGCTCGTAGCCGCATGCGGCCAGCGCGCGCACCGCGAGCGCGACCGGGCGCTCGTCGCCGGAGAAGCGGTAGGTCTCGTACTCGCTGGAGACCGCCGCCTCGACCTCGCATCCCGTCTCGCTGGCGGCGGCCGTGCAGGCGTCGAGGATCGCCTGCACCGTCTCGCTCAGCCTGACGGCGCTGCGGCTGCGGGCCTCCGCGCTGACCACGCACAGCGGCGGGACGATGTTGCCGGCCACGCCGCCCTCGATCAGGCCGACGTTGGTCGTGGTCTCCGGGTCGATGCGGCCGAGCGGCATCGCCGCGATCGCGCGCGCCGCGGCCAGGATTGCACTGCGTCCCTGCTCGGGGACCATGCCCGAGTGCGACGGCCGTCCCCGGAAGGTGATCCGCAGCGTGCGCTGGGACGGCGCGGCCAGCACGATCTGGCCGATCGGCGCCGCGTGGTCGTAGCAGTAGCCGAACTCGGCCTGCAGCCGCGAGACGTCGAACCGCTTGGCACCCCTCAGCCCGATCTCCTCCATCGGCGTGAACACGAGCTCCAGCCCAGCGTGCTCACCCCCGCGCTGCACGAGGTCGCGCACGGCCGCCAGCATCGACGCAACCGCCGCCTTGTTGTCGGCGCCCAGGATCGCGTCCCGGCTGTTGGTGACCACGCCGTCGTTGACGACCGGCTCGATCGCATCGGTGGGCGGCACGGTGTCCAGGTGCGCGTTCAGGAAGATGGGCGTGCCGGGAGCGGTGGCCGGCACGCGGCACATGATGTTCCCGATCTCCGACCCGATCGCGGCCCCGGCCTCGTCCTCGTCGGTCTCGAGGCCGAGCTGGTGCAGGAACCCGTGGACGCGGTCGGCGACCTCCCGCTCGTGACCGGGCGGGCTGCTGATGGCGGCCAGCTCCAGGAACATGTCGAGGACGGAGTCGGTCGAGTTCAAGAGAGGCTGTACAGCGTTCGGTACTTCGCCCACAGGTACCGCATGAACGGAGCGTGGTCGAGCCCGGAGCCGGTCACGCGCCGGATCAGATCCTCGCCCTGGTCGATGGCGCCCGCTCGGTGCACGTGCTCGCGCATCCACCCCAGGACGTGCTGGAACTCACCCGCACCGATGTGCTCCTCGGCCGCGGGATCGTCCTTGCAGTAGGCATCCCAGAGCAGGGCCGAGTACAGGTTGCCCAGCGTGTAGGTCGGGAAGTAGCCGAACGATCCGTGTGACCAGTGGATGTCCTGCATCACGCCCAGCACATCGTTCTCGGGGCGCAGTCCGAGCGTTCGCTCGTAGGCATCGCCCCACGCTCCTGGCAGCTCCGCCGCCTCCAGCTGGTCGCGCATCAGCGCCAGCTCCAGCTCGAAGCGGATCAGGATGTGCAGGTTGTAGGTGACCTCGTCAGCCTCGACGCGGATCAGCGACGGCTGCACGCGGTTGCAGGCCACGTACAGCTGCTGGGCCGTGATGTCCGCCGCCACGTCGGGGAAGATCTCGCGCATGACCGGTGCGTAGTGATCCCAGAACGGCCGGCTGCGCCCCACGATGTTCTCCCACAGCCGCGACTGTGACTCGTGCAGTCCCAGCGACGGCGCCGCGGCCAGCGGCGTGTCCTCGAACCGGGGCTCGAAGCCCTGCTCGTACAGGCCGTGCCCGGCCTCGTGCACGGTCGAGTAGATCCCGCTCAGCGGATGGCGCTCGTCGATGCGCGTCGTCACGCGGATGTCGCCCAGAGCCATGGTCTGGGTGAACGGGTGCGCGGAGCGGTCCTGGCGCCCGGCGGTGAGGTCGAACCCGAGGTCGCCCAGCAGCCGCATGGTCAGATCCCACTGCTGCGCATCCGGGAACAGCCGTTGCTCGAACGGGGCCTGCTCCAGCTGCGGCGCCGCCACGATCGCGGCCAGCAGCTCACCCAGCTCCGCGCGCAACGGGGCCAGCAGCGGCTCCAGGCGCGCGACCCGCATCCCCGGCTCGAACTGGTCGAGCAGCGCGTCGTAGCGCTCCCCGTCGAAGCCGATCAGGTCGGCCTCGTCCCGCTTGGCGGCGATGATCTCCTCGAGCGCGGGCTCGTAGAGGGCGAAGTCACCCTCCTCACGCGCCACCCGCCACGCCACCGCGCCTCGCCCTTCGGCCAGCGCCAGCCGCCGCACGAACTCCGGCGGCAGCTTCACCGCGCGGTCGCGGTCACGGCGCAGCAGTCGCACCATCTCCTGCCGCGGCCGGTCGAGCGGCTCATCGCCGGCCCGGTCGAGCAGCTCGCCAAGCCGCGGGTTCACCAGCATCTCGTGCCGGATCACCCGCATCGTCGCCATCTGGCGGGCGCGGGCGTCGCTGCCGCGCAGCGGCATGTAGGTCTCCTGGTCCCAACCCAGGAGCGCGTTGACGTTGCTGAGGTCGGCGAACCCGCGCATGCGCGCGGTCAGCTCCGACCAGGTGTCGTCGACCGTCGTCATTCCCGGATCGTCCGCTCGCGATTCGCTCACGCGGGGACGTTCTCCACGGCCGGCGCAACGCCCAGACGGCGGGCGACGGCGGCGCCGACGAAGTCGCGGAACAGCGGCTGTGGCCGGTTGGGGCGCGACTTGAACTCGGGGTGGTACTGGCTGGCCACGAACCACGGGTGGTCGGGCAGCTCGATCACCTCGACCAGGCGCTCGTCCTGGTAGGTGCCGGAGACCAGCAGGCCCCTGGCCACCAGCTTGGAGCGGTACTGGTTGTTGACCTCGTAGCGATGGCGGTGGCGCTCCTGCACCACGCGCTCGCCGTAGGCGGCGTGCGCGCGGCTGCCCTCGACCAGCGTCACCGAGTCGGCGCCCAGGCGCATGGTGCCGCCCATGTCCTCGACCTCCTTCTGCTCAGGCAGCAGGTCGATCACCGGGTACGGCGTCTCCGGGTCGAACTCGCTCGAGTTGGCCCCGTCCAGGCCGGCCACGTGGCGCGCGAACTCGACCACGGCCACCTGCATTCCCAGGCAGACTCCCAGGTAGGGCACCTCGTTCTCACGGGCGAAGCGCGCGGCGGCGATCTTGCCCTCGATCCCGCGGATGCCGAAGCCCCCGGGGATCAGCACGCCGTCCGCCTCCGCCAGCTTGCCCTCCGCCTCCTGCTTGGACAACGTCTCGGCGTCGACCCAGATCACCTCGAGGCGGGTGCCGTGGTGGATGGCCGAGTGGTTGAGCGCCTCCACCACCGACAGGTAGGCGTCCTGCAGCTGCACGTACTTGCCGACGATGGCGATGCGGACGCTGCCCTCGGCGGCGTGCACGCGGTCGACCACCGCCTCCCACTCGCGCATGTCGGCCGGGCCTGTGACCAGACCGAGCCGTTCGCAGGCCAGCCGGTCGAGGCCCTGTTCCTGCATCATCAGCGGGATCTCGTAGATGCTCGCGGCGTCGGAGGCCGAGATCACCGCCTCGGCCGGCACGTCGGCGAACAGCGCGATCTTCTCCCGGATGTCGGTGCCCAGCGGGTGCTTCGACCGGCACACGATCACGTCCGGCGAGATACCGATCCGGCGCAGCTCCTGTACGGAGTGCTGCGTGGGTTTGGTCTTCAGCTCCCCGGCCACCTCGATGAAGGGCACGAGCGTGCAGTGGATGTACATCGCGTTGTCGCGTCCGACCTGGTTGCGGAACTGGCGGATCGCCTCCAGGAACGGCAAGCTCTCGATGTCGCCCACCGTTCCGCCGATCTCGGTGATGACGACGTCGACCTCCTCGGACTGCGCCACGCGCTGGATGCGGCGCTTGATCTCGTCGGTGACGTGCGGGATCACCTGCACGGTCGAGCCCAGGTACTCGCCCTTGCGCTCTTTGCGGATGATCGCGTTGTAGATGGAGCCGGTCGTGTGGTTCGAGTTACGCGACAGGAACTCGTCGACGAACCGCTCGTAGTGGCCCAGGTCGAGGTCGGTCTCGGCTCCGTCCTCGGTGACGAACACCTCGCCGTGCTGGAACGGGCTCATGGTGCCCGGGTCGACGTTGATATAGGGGTCGAACTTCTGCAGCGAGACCTTGAGGCCGCGCGACTTCAGCAGCCGGCCCAGTGAGGCTGCCGTGATGCCCTTCCCCAACGACGAGACGACCCCGCCGGTCACGAACACGTACTTGACCTGCTTGCTCACCTGGTGCCCACCTTTCCGAGAGTGACCGGCCCCGGGAAGGCATCATACGCGAGCACCACGACGGCGGCCCGGGCGTCGGTCAGCCCAGCATCGCGGCGGCGTGCCGCAGGGCGGTCTCGTCGCCTTCGAGGCCGCCCAGCATGCGCGCGACCTCTTCGACGATGGCGTCGCCCTCGAGCCGGGCGACGGCCGTCACGGCCGGATCGCCCTGCGCCTTCTCGACCCGGAAGTGCACGTCGGCCGACCCGGCGATCTGGGGCAGGTGGGTGATGCACAGCAGTTGCGCGCCCGCCGACAGGCGCTTCAGCTTCTCGGCCACCGCGTGCGCCGTGCGCCCGCCCACGCCGGCGTCGACCTCGTCTAGCAGCAGGGTGCCAGCGCCGCCCGCGGACCTCGCCACCACCCGCACCGCCAGCGCGATCCGCGACAGCTCGCCTCCCGAGGCAACGCTCGCGATCGGGCCCGGCGACAGGCCGGCGTTGGCGGCCAGGAGCAGCGTCACCCGGTCGGCGCCGCGCACGCCCAGCTCGGCCGGCTCGATCTGCACCTGCAGCCGCGCGCCGTCCATGCCGAGGTCGGCCAGCTCTGCCTCGACCGCCTGCAAGAACGGCTTCGCCGCCTTGCTGCGGGCCGCGTGCAGGCGGGCGGCCGCGCGCTCCGCCGCGGTCGTCGCCTCGGCTAGGGCGGCCTCCAACCCGGCCAGCCGGCGTCCTCCGGTATCGATCAGGTCGAGCGCCGCCTGCGCCTCCGCGCAGCGCGCGGGCAGGTCGGCGGCGGGCGTTCCGAAGCGGTGCTCGAGCTCCGAGAACAGGAGCAGCCGCTGCTCGACGTGCTCGAGCCGGCCGGGCTCCGGCTCGAGGCCGTCCAGCTGGGCGCGCAGCTCGATCGCAGCCTCCTGCATGCGCAGCGAGCAGTCGCGCAGCTCGGCCGCCACCGCCCCCAGCTCCGGCTGGTAGCGCTCGGCGTCGCCGAGCAGCTCAGCTGCGCGGGCAGCCAGGCTGAGAGCGCCGTCGCCCTCTTCCGGGTTGACCAGGGCGGCCGCACCGGCGATCGCCGCCACCAGCTCGTCCAGATGCCGCAGCCGCTCGCGCTCCTGGGCCAGGGCGACCGGCTCGCCGGGATCGATCGCGGCCTCACCGACACGGCCGACCAGCTCTTCGAGCTCGCCGCGCCGGTGCTCGGCGTCTGCGGCCGCCTCCCGGGCCTCCGCCAGCTGCTCGCGGGCCGCGCGCAGATCGCGCCAGGCGGCAGCCATGGCCGAGCGCAGCGTGGCGTTGCCGGCGGCCGAGTCGAGCAGGTCGAGCTGCGTGGCGGGCCGGGCCAGGCGCCGCGCCTCGTGCTGCGAGGACACCTCGAGCAGCAGCTCGCCCAGCTGCTCGAGATCGTCGCGGGCGCAGCTCCGCCCCCATACCAGCGCCCGGCTGCGGCCGCCGGCGGCGATCCGCCGTGCCACCACAAGCGTCGTCTCTCCCTCCGGTCGCAGCGCCGCCACCGCCTCCGGAGCCCGGTGCTCGAAGAACTCGTCGGGGACCGCGAACTCCGCCTCCACGTACGTCTCCGCTCCGTGCGGGCCGACCATGCCGGCGGCCGGTGCGGCACCGGCCAGCAGCCCGATCGCCTGCGCGAGCATCGTCTTGCCGGCGCCGGTCTCGCCCGTGAAGACGTTCAGGCCCGGCCCCAGGTCCAGCTCGGCGTGGTCGATCAGGGCCAGGTTGTCGATCTGCAGGCGCAGCAGCGTCACGCCGTGAACGTCTCCCGGTAGCGGCTGAAGAACGAGGTGCCGGCCAGCCGCGCGAGACGCGCGCGCTGCTCCCCCATGCCCACCGTCATGCGCCCGCCCGACGGCACGTCACCCATCGTGTGGCCGTCCTGCACCACCTGCAGGGGGACGTCGTCGGAGCGGTTGTGCACCTCGACCCGGTGCTCCTCGCCCAGCACCATCGAGCGGGCGTGCAGCGAGTGCGGCGAGGCGAACGAGAGCACGAAGGCGTCGGCTCCCCACGCCAGCACCGGGCCGCCGGCCGAGAGGTTGTAGGCGGTCGAGCCGGTGGGCGTGGCCAGGATCGCGCCGTCGCAGCCGACCTCGCCCAGCGACGTGCCGTCGACGCTCCACTCGAGGATCACCATCCGCCCCAGGATGCCGCTGGTGAGCACGATGTCGTTGACCGCCACCAGGTCGTGCAGGCCGTCGTGGCCGCGTAGCGTGGGCAGGTCGATCACCTCGTAGCCGCCGCGGAAGGCCTGCTCGATGCCGGCCTCCAGCTGGCCGGCGTCGACGCTCGTCAGGAAGCCGACCCGGCCGAAGTTGACGCCCAGACAGGGCACCTCGGTGCCGAGGTAGCGGTGCAGCGCCCGCAGGGTGGTGCCGTCGCCGCCCAGCACGACCGCTAGGTCGGCGCTCGTGTCCTCGACCAGCTCCACGCCACAGCGCTCGGCGACTGAGCGCAGGCGGTCGGCGGCGTCGCCGATCCGCTCGATGCGGCCGTGCGTGACCACGGCCGCCCGCGTCACGGGCCCGCTAGCCGGGGTTGTGGACAGCATCTCGGATCTCCGCGTCGACATCGACCTCGCGCTCCTGGCTCACCGGATGGCCGGGCGAGGCGAGGTACAGGAGGTACTCGCGGTTGCCCGCCGGCCCCGGGTGGGAAGAATCGCACACGCCCAGGATGGCGGAGCCCGATCCGGTCACGAACGCGCAAAGATCGTGCAACACCTGCCCGCGCACGGCCGGGTCGCGCACCACGCCGTCCCTGACCAGCTCCCGCCCGGCTTCGAACTGCGGCTTCACCAGCACGATCGCGCGCCACTCCGAGGCGGCGGCCGTGACGACCGGGGGCAGCACCAGCCGCAGCGAGATGAACGACACGTCGGCCGTCACGAAGCCGGGCCGGTAGGGCAGGTCGGCCGCGGTCAGCGCGCGCGCGTTCACGCGCTCGATCACGTGTACGGACGGGTTCGAGCGCAGCCGCTCGTGCAGCTGGCCGCGGCCCACGTCGAGCGCGATCACCTCGGCCGCGCCGTGCTGCAGCAGGCAATCGGTGAAGCCGCCGGTGGAGGCGCCCACGTCCAGGCAGCGCTCGCCGGTGACGTCCACGTGCCAGCGGCGCAGGCCGGTCTCGAGCTTGTCGCCGCCGCGGGACACATAGCGCGGCCGCTCGGTGACGGCGATGTCGGCGTCGTTTGCGACGGCGGCGCCGGCCTTGTCCACCATCCGCCCGCCGACAGTCACGCGCCCCGCCATGACCAGCGCCTGCGCGCGGCTGCGGTTCTCGGCCAGCCCGCGCTCGACCAGCTCGGCGTCCAGGCGACGGCGCGAGGTCATGGCGGCAGGATAGAAGCGTCCTGCAGGCGGCGGATGATCGACGTCTTGGCCTCCGTGTAGGCGAGGACGTCGTCATGCTCGGCCGCCAGGCGCAGCTTCTCGTCCTGGTAGGCGGTCCGCGCGGCCGCGTCCCGCCGCAGCAGGTCGCGGAAGGCGAGATGGCGCCGGGCCCAGTCGCCGCCCGCAGCGCAGACGTGGACGTGATACGGGCGGCGGTCGAAGAACTCGTGGTCGTCGTCGTCCGGGTGGTGCACGTAGCCGAGCGCCAGCAGCGGGTCGCGGTAGGCGTCCCAGGGCCGCATGCTGCGCACCTGCACCTGGATGTCGATCCACGGCTTGGCAGCGAGCCCGGGCACCGCCGTCGATCCGATGTGGTCGATCCGCACTGCGACCTCGTCCAGCGCGGCGGCCAGGCGGTCGCGCTCGGCCGCGTACATGCCCGGCCAGCCGGGATCGTAGGGCACGACCGCGATCACGCGCTGCGGCGGGCGATCAGCTCTGTCAGCTCCGCCAGCTGCGAGCGGTCACCGTCGATCGCGGCCAGCAGCTGGAGGGCGCGCTCGTGCGACTCGTGCGCCATCTCGCGGGCCCGGTCTCGTCCCAGCAGCGTGACGTAGCTGGGCTCGCCGTCGGTGCCGTCGTCGAGCACGTCGTCGACGATCTGGAACAGCAGTCCCAGCTCGGCGGCGAACCTGCGGTACGGGCCCTGATCGTCGAGCGGCAGCCCGGCCACCCACAGGCCGCAGGCCACCGACGCCTCGATCAGCGCGCCCGTCTTGAGCCGGTGCAGCCGCGCCAGGTCGTCCTCGCTCGGCGCGGCCGCGGTCACGTCCAGGTACTGCCCGTCGATCATCGCCGCCACGCCGCCCGAAAGCTCCGCCAGCACCGCCAGCTTCACGTCGGCCGGCTCGGCCAGGTGCCGGATGACGTGGCTGTAGGCAGCGTTCAGCAGCGCGTCGCCGGCCAGCACTGCCACCGCCTCGCCGTAGCGAACGTGGCTGGCGGGCCGGCCCCGCCGCAGGTCGTCGTCGTCGAGCGCCGGCAGGTCGTCGTGGACGAGCGAGAAGGCGTGGATCATCTCCAGGGCCGCCGCGGCCGGCAGCGCCCGCTCGGGATCGCCGCCCGCGGCCCTGGTCGCAGCCAGGCACAGCCGCGGGCGCACGCGCTTTCCCGGTGACAGCAGCGAGTAGCGGACAGCGTCGTCCATGCCGTCGAGCTGCGACTGGGCGGCCAGGCCCTCCAGGTACGGCTCGATCAGGGCGAGGGCTCCGTCGTCTCGAGCCCCTCGGCACGGCGCTCGATCTCGTCCAGCGCCTGCTGAGCGAGCTGCGTGATCTGCTCGAGCAGGTCGGCGGTCTCGGCGGGGTCCAGCCGCTCGCCATCCAGCCGACCGCGCAGCTGCTCGATCTGTGTCGCCAACTCTGCAAGCACGTCGTCGCTCAGGTTCCCACCCCCTCGGTGCGCGCGATCCGGCCCAGGATACCGTTCACGAGCGTGGCCGCCTCGGGCGAGGCGTAACGCTTGGCCAGCGTCACGGCCTGGTCGATCGCCACCGCGGCCGGCACATCCCCCTCGCCCATCTCCCATACCGCCAGCCGCAGGATGTTCCGTTCCAGCACCGCCATCCGCTCGCTCGTCCAGCCCTGCGCGGCCTCGTCGATGGCATGGTCGAGGCGCCCACGGGATGCCCACACGCCCTCCACACGCACACGGGTGAAGTCGCTGACGGCCTCGCCGGTGTCGCGCTGGTAGGACTCGTAGAGCGACTCGAACGGCTCGTCCATCAGATCGTGCTGGTAGAGCAGGAAGGCCGCAGCCTTGCGCTCGCCGCGCCGGCTCATCGCTCCACGCCCGTCACCGTGACGTCCACCGAGCGCACCGGCAGCCCGGTCATGCCGATCACGGCGGCCGCCACCTGCTCGCGCACGTCTGCGGCGGCCCGCCGTAACGGCACGCCGTAGGAGGCTGCCACGTCCACGTCGAAGGCGACGCCCCGGGTGTCCAGCTCCCAGCTGACCGCGCCCCGCCGGCCCGGCAGCACGCGCGACACGCGGCCGGGCTGGTCGAGGCGCACACCCTCCACCCGCCCGACGGCGCCACGCACGATCGAGATGAGCGCCTCGTCGGAGATGGTCGCGTTCGCCAGCTGCACGCTCATGCCACCTGCTCCGCCAGCGACGGCAGCGCGCCCCGGGCATCGTCGAGGTAGGCGGTCGTGTAGCGGCCGGAGCCGAAGCGGGGCTCGTCCAGGATCTCCAGGAACAGCTCGCGGGTGGTGGCGACGCCCTCGATCTCGAGCTCGCCCAGCGCACGGCGGCCCCTCGCCATGGCCTGCTCGCGATCGCCGCCGTGGACGATCACCTTGGCCAGCAGCGAGTCGTAGAACGGCGGCACCCGGTAGCCCTGGTAGGCGTGGGTGTCGACGCGCACGCCGGCGCCGAGCGGCGGCCGGAAGCGGCTGACGGTGCCGGCGGCCGGCATGAACCCGCGGCGAGGGTCCTCGCAGTTGATGCGAAACTCGATGGCGTGGCCGACGAGCGGCGCCAGGCCGGTGGCCGGCAGGCGCTCGCCGCCCGCGATCCGCAGCTGCCAGACAGCGATGTCCATGCCGGTCAGCAGCTCCGACACGGGGTGCTCGACCTGCAGGCGAGTGTTCATCTCGATGAACGAGAACCCGCCGTCGCGGTCGACCAGGAACTCGACGGTGCCGGCGTTGACGTAGTCGCAGGCGCTGCAGGCGCGGCCCGCGGCCTCGGCCATGGCGGCACGGGTGGACTCGTCCAGCGCCGGGCTGGGCCCCTCCTCGATCAGCTTCTGGTGCCTGCGCTGCACCGAGCAGTCCCGCTCGCCCAGCACCAGCACGCCGCCCTCGCTGTCGGCCAGCACCTGCATCTCGACGTGGCGGGGCTCGACGATCGCCTTCTCGAGGTACATGCTGCCGTCGCCGAAGGCGCTCTCGGCCTCGGCCGACGCCATCCGGTAGGCCTCCTCGACCTGATCCGGCCCGGCGACCATGCGCATGCCGCGGCCACCGCCACCGGCAGACGCTTTCAGCAGCACCGGGTAGCCGACCTGGCCGGCCAGCTGGACCGCCTCGGCGGCACCCGACAGCCGCCCCCGGCTGCCCGGCACCAGCGGCACGCCGGCGCCGGCCATGGTCTGCTTGGCGCGGCTCTTGTCGCCCATCAGCTCGATCGCCTCAGCCGACGGGCCCACGAACACCAGGTCGTTGTCCTCGCAGGCGCGCACGAAACCGGCGTTCTCGGCCAGGAACCCCCAGCCGGGATGGACGGCATCGCAGCCGGTGGTCTCGGCGGCCGCGATCAGGTTCGGCACCCGCAGGTAGCTGTCGGCCGGCGCGTGCGGCCCGATGCACACCGCACGATCGGCCAGCCCAACCCACAGCCCGTCGCTGTCTGCGGTCGAGTACACGGCAACCGCCTCCGCGCCGAGGTCGTGGCAGGCGCGCACCAGGCGCACCGCCGCCTCCCCGCGGTTCGCGATCAGGACGCGGCGGAGCATCGACTGATGGTTGATTCCATGGGGTGCGTGGATGCTGGGCGCAGGATGGGGCGCGCTGGACGACGGGAAGCTGCAAGCCTTGGCTTGCAGCGGTCGGTAGCGATCTGCGATTCACGCAGATCGCGGACGGCGCTGGGCAGGCTGGATGATGTCCTGGCCAAGGACGATCGTGGCGTCCAGCGTGTCCCAGACCTAGGCGCAAGCCATGGCTTGCGCCGGTCGGGAGCGATCTGCGATGACGCAGATCGCGGACGGCGCGCCGCGCAACTCATGGAGTCAACCATCTAACTAGGCCAGTTCCAGCTCGAACAACGGCTGGCCGTACTCGACCGGCTCGGCGTTGCCGACCAGCACCGCACGGATCACGCCGGCGTGCTCGGACTTGAGCTCGTTGAACAGCTTCATCGCCTCCAGCACGCACAGCACCTGATCGACGGCGACGGTGTCGCCCTCGCTGACGAACGGCTCGGCGGTCGGCGAGGGCGAGCGGTAGAACGTGCCCACCATCGGCGACGGCACGGTGACCGTCTGCGACACGCTCGGTGCGGCGGACTCCGCGGCGCCGTTGTCAGCTGGGGTCACGGCAGAGGCGGCCGCGACGGGAGCGAGCGGCCGCTCGTCCTGGCGGCGGACCGTGATCCGCACGCCCGCGTCCTCGACGGTGAGCTCGCCCACGTCTGAGCCCTCGACCATCTCGATCAGCTCGCGGATGCGCTCGGACTGGCTTCGCTCGAGGCCGTCGCGCTGCGCATCCTCGCGATCGCCGCGGCCGCGCAACGTGGCCAGCAGCCTGCTGGCATCGTCGCCGAACAGCGCGATCAGCAGCAGATCCTCCTCGCTGGCGGCCAGGCCCTCGGCCCGCATCTGGTCGAGATCGGGTGATCGGATCGACGGCCGCGTTGGGGTCGGCGTGGACGGCCGCCGCCGGTGCGATGGCCTGGGGTGGATTGCCGTAGATGCCCGACAGGTAGTCGCGCATGTCGGGTGACACCTCGTCCCAGCGCCGGGCCGACAGCACGTGCCGCACGGCCTGGCCGGCCAGGATGCCTCCCACCGGCTGCGCGAGCGGAGGCACCCCGCAGTCGAGGCGCACCTGCTTGAACTCCTCGAGCACCTCGTCCAGGCGGTCTGCGGCGCCAAGCATCCGCAGCCGCGCGTCCAGCTCGGAGACCAGCCCCACGGGCAGCCGGTTGAAGGCGGTGCGCAGCGTGATGCGGGGCGGGATCGGCAGCGCCGGCATCTGCGACGTGACGTGTTCGTCGATGAATCGCGACGCCTCCCAGACGCGGTCGGCGTCGACGCCGTGCTCGAGCCCGAGCCCGGTGAGCGAGTCGCACAGCACCTCCCCGGCCACCCGGTGCAGCGTGTAGGCGACCGGCAGCACGGCCGTGGCGATCGGCTCCGCGCCGTGGCGGGCGGCCTCGATCGCCATCGCCAGCGCGTTTCCGCCGGTGCCCTGGCAGTAGAGGCCGACGGGCAGCCCGGAGGCCTCCGCCAGCTCGTTGATGACGCGGTCGCACGTGCCCGGATCGAGCGCGCCCGCCGGGTCGTGCACCAGCACGTGGTCGGCACCGAGCTCGGCCAGCCGCCGCGCCTTGTCGACCACCCGCGGCAGGTTCGGCATGTTGCCGGAGAAGGCCAGGCCGGCGTACAGGCGGCCGCCCGCCTCGCGCACGGCCGCGGCGGCCGACTCGAGGTTCTGCACGTCGTTCAGGGGATCGTGCAGCCGGAAGATCTCGATGCCGCTCTCGGCCGCGCAGAGGATGAAGCGGCGCACCAGATCGTCGGACAGCGGCCGCGAGCCGACCAGGAACCGCCCGCGCAGCGCCATCTGCAGCGGCGTCTCGCGGCACCGCGCCTTGACCCCGCGAATCCGCTCCCATGGGCTCTCGGTTCCCTTCTGGACGGCGGCGTCGAAGCAGCCGCCGCCGCTCACCTCGAGCGCGGCGAAGCCGGCCTGGTCGAGGATCTCGGCCACCTCCAGCACGCGCGCGGTCGAGATGGTGCCGACCAGCGGTTGCTGAGAGAGCAGGCGGATCGTGGTGTCGACTATGCGGGTCACGCGCGTGAGATGTACCGCGCCTCGCGCGTGTCCACCCGGATCACGTCACCGACGTTGACGAACAGGGGTACCGCCACGACGGCGCCGGTCTCGAGCGTGGCGGGCTTGGTCACGTTGGAGACGGTGTCGCCCTTGACGCCCGGCTCGGTGTCGACCACCTTCAGCTCGACCGCCGCCGGGAGCTGGAGCGAGGTCGGCTTGCCGTCGACCGTGAGCAGTTGCACGGTGTCGTTCTCGCGCATGTACTGCAGCTCCTCGCGCATGGTGTCGGCCGGGAACGCCAGCTGGTCGAAGGTCTCGGAGTTCATCAGGTGCACGTCGTTGCCGTCGTTGTAGAGGTACGTGACGTTCACCACCTCGGTGTGGATGCGCGGCATCTTCTCGCCGGCCCGGAAGGTCTTGTCGACGACGCCGCCCGACTCCAGCGCCTTCAGCTTGGTGCGGACGAACGCGCCGCCCTTGCCGGGCTTGACATGCTGGAAGTCGACGATGCGGTAGATGGTGCCGTCGACCTCGACGTGCATGCCGTTCTTGAACTGGTTGGTGGAGATGGTTTCAGCCATGATGGTGAGGCCGTCAGCCGGCCGTGATCAACTCCTTAGGGTAGCCGGTGAGGCGCTCGCAGCCGTCCGCGGTGACCACCACGAGATCCTCGATGCGCACCCCGCCGACGCCCGGCAGGTAGACGCCCGGCTCCACTGTGACGACCATCCCCTGCTCGAGGGTTGCGGGATAGGTGACGGAGAGGCGCGGATCCTCGTGGATCTGAAGACCGACGCCGTGACCGGTGCCGTGCTGGAAGTGCTCGCCGTGGCCGACCTCGGTGATGATGTCGCGCACGACCGCGTCCGCGTCCTTGCCTGCGACGCCGGGCCGCACCGCGTCGAGACCGGCCAGCTGTGCCCTCAGCACGAGCTCGTAGACCTCGCCCAGCGGCTCGGGGACCGGGCCGGTGGCGAAGGTGCGCGTGCAGTCGGAGTGGTAGCCGTCGAGCACGGCGCCGATGTCGATCGTGACCATGCTGCCGGGTGCGATCGCCTCGCGCCGCGGGTCGGCGTGCGGCAGGGCGCCGGCCGCACCGGAGGCCACGATCGAGTCGAAGGCGATGCCGTCGCCGCCGTGCTCGCGCACGAGCTCCTGGACGCGCCAGGCCACATCGAACTCCGTGCGCCCGGCCAAGCCGTCGCCCACCAGCTGCGCGTAGACCGGCTCGAGGATGGCCGCGGCACGGCGGATGGCCTCGATCTCGTCATCGTCCTTGACGATCCGAAGGCTCTCGACGGCACCGGACACACCAACCAGCTCGACGTCCCCGGACGCCTCCGCCAGCAGCGCGTGAGCGGCGTAGGACAGGTGCACCGACTCGAAGCCGACCCTGGCCGCGCCGGGTGCGAGCTCGGTCCAGCGGGTGGAGACGAAGCGGATCAGGTCTTGGTTCGCCTGCCGCACGTCGATGAACTCGCGCAGCGGCGCAACCCGCTCCAGGTAGCGGAAGTCGGTCAGGAAGACGGAGCCTGACGGCGTTGCCACCACGGCGCCGTTGCTGCCGGTGTACCCGGTCAGGTAGCGGACGTTCGTGAGATCCGTGATCAGGAGGGCGTCGATCTCGTGGCCGGCCAGGCCGGCCGCCAGCCGCTCGACGCGCGCGCGATAGTTCATGAGGCGTTCTCCGCGAGGTAGGTGAAGGCGTCCCGGTAGCCCTCGGCGCCGCGCCCGCTGATGCGGTGCGAGACCACGTCCGCGATCACCGTGTGGCGCCGCCACTGCTCGCGGCGCTCGATGTCGGAGAGGTGCACCTCGACGATCGGGCCCGTAAAGATCTCAAGCGCGTCGCGGATGGCGTAGCTGTAATGGCTCCAGGCGCCGGGGTTGACGACGAGCGCGTCGGTGCCCGAACAGGCCTCGTGGATCATGTCTACGTACGCGCCTTCGTGGTTGGTCTGGGAGCAGCGGGCCGACATGTTCAGCTCCTGCGCCCACTCGTAGATCCGGGTCTCCAGCTGCTGCAGCGTCATCTCGCCGTACTGCTCGGGGTCACGGCGACCGAGCATGTTCAGGTTGACGCCGTTCAGGACCGTGACCTGCATGGCCGCGAAGGGTACTGGAAGGCCGCGGCACCGTGTCTCGCGCGTGCGGCGCCCGGCGTGAGGGGTCCGTGACAGGTCTGGCACGGCTCGTGACTGACAGCTGACGGGGACCGCATGCAGTCTGGGGCCAACCCGACGAAAGGACTTCGAATGCGATTCCGCACCCTGCTGGCCGTGATCGCCGCAGCCATCGCCGTGGCGGCCGGCTCCGCCCACGCCACGGCCGCCGAGACCAGCGTCTACAAGGTCTGGTTCCAGCGCAGCGGCAAGCTGTGGCTGGTGAAGCGGCAGCAGCCGCTGACGTCCGCCCCGGCGCGCGCCGCCGTGCAGGCGCTGCTGGCCGGGCCGAACCTGTCCGAGTCGGACGCGGGCGTCGGCTCGCAGGTGCCGGCATCGGCCGACCTGCTCGGCCTCTCGGTCGCGAACGGCACGGCCACCGTCGATCTCAGCAGCGAGTTCGCGGCCTCGGGCACGACCGCCCAGGTGCGCATGCGCCTTGCCCAGCTGACCTGGACGCTGGCGCAGTTCCCGACCATCGACCGGGTCGCCCTGCAGGTGAACGGACGGGCGCTGTCCAGCCTGGCCGGCGTGAAGCTGCCGCGGCCGATGACGCAGGACAGCTTCGCCGGCCTGCTGCCGCCGATCACCGTCTGGAACCCGGACATCGGCACGGCGCTCTCGGGCAGCGTGCGCGTCAGCGGCAACGCCACCGTGTTCGAGGGCAGCCTGCACATCCGCATCCTCAACCACAACGGCACCACCATCGCGCACGCAAACACCATCGCCAGCTGCGGCACCGGCTGCCGCGGTGGCTACACGATCCTGGTGCCGTTCTCGGTCGGCAGCGACCAGCTGGGAACGATCGTCGTCACGGATGACGACACCGACGGCAACGGCGAGCCGCAGCATCAAGTGCGGGTGCCGGTGGTGCTGCTCTCGTAGACGAGGATCGGGTTCACTGGCGTTGGCGGGTTCAGCCCGCCAGCGCCCGCCCGATCGCGAGGTCGATCAGCTCGTCGTCGATGTCCACCCCCCAGACAGGCTTGCCGACCTGCTCCAGCAGCACGAACCGGACGCGGCCCTCGACCGACTTCTTGTCGCGGCGGAGCGCCTCCCGCACGGCCGCAGCGTCGACGCCCGCAAAGCCGATGGGCAGCTCGTGCATCCGCAGCAGCTCTCGGACGTCGCCCTCCACCGCGGGGTCGAGGCCGGCGACCTTTCCCGACAGCCACAGCGCCGGCAGCAGCCCCACGGCCACCGCCTCACCGTGGGCGATGCCCGTGAACCCGGCCGCCGCCTCGATCGCGTGGCCGATCGAGTGTCCCAGGTTGAGCACGGCGCGCGAGCCCTGTTCGCGCGGATCGGTCGCCACCACGTGCGCCTTGTAGGCGGCGCAGCGGCGGATCAGCTCCAGACGCTGCTCGGTGGATCCCCGGCCCGGCTCCCACGCCTGCACCATCTCCCACAGCCGCCCGCCCGCCAGCAGGCCGGTCTTGATCACCTCGGCGAAGCCGCAGGCCGACTCCCGCACCGGCAGCGTCTCCAGCAGACCCGGGTCGGCCACCACCCACTGGCTGGGTGGAACGCGCCCACGTAGTTCTTGGCCCCGGGCAGGTCGATCCCGGTCTTGCCGCCGATGGCCGCGTCCACCATCCCCACCAGCGAGGTCGGCGCCGCGATCCACGGCACGCCGCGCTGGTAGGTCGCGGCCACGAACCCGGCCGCGTCGGTCGCGGCGCCGCCGCCCAGGCCCACCACCACGTCACCGCGCTCCAGGCCCAGGTCGGCCAGCCGCGTCCACGCCTGGCGCGCCACCGC
>CAVTSO010000010.1:0-33881 GCA_963737445.1 uncultured Actinomycetes bacterium
CCACCTTCCACATCGAGCGCGGCCAGCGGGTGGCGCTGATCGGGCGCAACGGCGCCGGCAAGACCACGCTCCTGGAGACGCTGCTGGGCCGCCGGCCGGCGGAGCACGGCCGCGCGAAGCTCGGCCACGGCGTGTCCCTGGCCTACTACTCGCAGCAGTCGCTGGAGCTGCCGGAGCAGGCGCGGCTGGTGGACGCCGTCGGTCACGGCACGAAGCTGACAGGACCACAGGCACGGATGCTGCTGGGTCGCTTCCTGTTCTCCGGCGACCAGGTCGAGAAGCCGGTCAGCGTGCTCTCCGGCGGCGAGCGGCGGCGGCTGGCGCTGGCCCGGATCGTGGTCTCGGGCGCCAACCTGCTGGTGCTGGACGAGCCCACCAACCACCTCGACATCGAGAGCCGCGAGGCGCTCGAGGACGCCCTCGACAGCTTCCCCGGCACGATTCTGTTCGTGTCCCACGACCGCGCCCTGATCGAGGCGCTGGCGACGCGCACCATCGCCATCGAGGACGGGCGCCTGCGTTTGCGGGACGGCGCGTTCGGCGAGTACGCGCGCGACCACGAGCCGGTCGTCGCCAAGGATCCGCCACGGCAGACACCGCCGAAGCCGAAGCAGCTGCGGCCGGCCCCGACCAAGGCGGCGGCGAAGCCGGCCCGCAGTGGCCGCTCGGTGCGCGAGGCACGGGAGCTGGAGTCGCAGATCGAGCGGCTCGAGGAGGAGCTGGGCGCTGTCTCGGCACGGCTCTCCCAGCCCGACGCCTACCAGGATCACACCGCGTTAGCCGAGGACGGCCACCGCCACCAGCAGCTCCAGGTGGAGCTGGCCCACCTGTACCGCGAGTGGGAGCGGCGGGTGGGCTGACGGCCCTCGGCGTTGACCATCTGCAAAACGGGGTGCAGAATCGATCATGGCCCGAAGCGCCTCACGCCGTCGTATGCGACCGATGCGTCCCCGTCTGGCGCTGCTGGTGGGGCTGACGCCGATGATGACACGGGCGCTGGAGGGACCGCTGGCGCTGCGCATGGACGTGGCGGCGGTTGCCTTCCCCGGCGACGCCTTCGAGGCGGCCGCCGCGGAGCTGCGGCCGTGCCTGGTGGTGGTCGACGTCACCTACCTGGACGAGGCGCGCGTGCGGCCGCTGATGATCGACCGCTTCTCGCGGAAGGGGCCGGTGCTGGTGTTCGTGTCGGAGAGCGGCCGAGCCTGGAGCGACGACCTCGAGTCGGGCTGCTCCGGCCCGATGGAGACGTTCACGGTGGCGGCGCTGCTGGCGCTGGTGGCGCGGCCGGCGCTGACGCTGGTGGCGGCGCCGGCCTGACCGCCTCGGGCCCGGATCCTGCGCCGGCGACGGGGGAGGATTCCTCACCCCCCGCATCGGCCAAACCGCGTATTGCGGGCTAGCCCGAACGACCGGAACATTGCAGCATGTTGGGGCAGAGGCGACCACGTGGTGCCCGCCGTCGAAGACGGCGGCTGCTGCTGGTCGGCCCCACCGTCCCCACTACGCGCGCGCTCGAGGCACCGCTGAGCGCACTCGGCGAGCTGCTGGTCGTACCGTTTCCGGGCCCGGCCTTCGACCGCGCCGCCGCCGGATACGCGGCGGATCTCGTCGTCGTCGACGTGACATATCTGGACGAGGCGCGGGTGCGGCCGCTGATCCTGCACCGGTTCGAGACGATCCGGCCGATGGTGGTGTTCGTCAGCGAGACCGGTGAGGGATGGTGGGACGACCTCCGGACTGGAACCTCCGGCCGGATGACCGCAACCGACCCGGAGGCCATCTGCGCCCTAGTGGCAGGGCCGACGCTACGGGTCGCCGGCTCATGAGCACCCAGCCGCTTTTCGTGATCGCGTACATGAGCGGAGCGGCCGCGATGGCGGCGTGGATCGACGTGCGCCTGGCCGGGCGGCGGCCGTCCAGCTGGCGTGCCGTGGGCCTGCTCGTCGCTGCCTCGATGCTGATCGATGCGAACATCGGCCTCGTGCTGCACCTGACCGCGCCGATCGTGAGCGTGATGGTGTTCGGGCTCGCCGCGCTCACGTTTTCGCTCCTGGTGTGCCTGTGGACGCTTCGCATGCTCCGCTCAGCGATGCCCGCCTGACGTCTCGGATCGGGCGGCCGCTTGAGCCGGCCACCCGATTTGCCGATCCGCTCGGTATGCTGCACGGGCGGAAAGGAGCGAGGCGATGGAATTGCTGGTCTTCAGCGTTGCCTTCGTGGCAAGTGCCGGATTGCTGGCGCTGTGGGTCGACGCCCGGTTCCCGGGCATTCGCCCCCGGGACATGCGCGGCGCGCTCATCCATCTGGCCGTGGCGTTCCTCGTCAGCCGCCTGGTCTCGGGGCTGCTCGGTGACCTGCTGGTCTCGTCGGGCCTGCCCGGAGGGCGTCTGTGCGCCTCGATAGGCATCGTGCTGCCCGGGCTCGCCTACGCGTGCCTCGCCGTGCTGTGGCTGGTGAGGTCGATCCAGGGAGCGCTGCGAGGCAGCATGCCGTAGGCGCGTCATCTTCGCGCCGGCAGACGGCGGCGGCGGCCCTGGGTTGCGCCGCCGCTGCATTCGCGGGCGTCGCGCTGACGACGGCACGGCTGCTCACACCCGACGCCTATCTCGACCTGTACTCCGGTCGCTGGATCGCCGCCCATGGGCTTCCCCGCCACGATCCGTTCACCGTGGAAGGACAGGGCCGCGTCTGGATCGACCAGCAGTGGCTCTCGCACCTCATCTTCTACCGGATGTGGCAGCTCGGCGGCTACGCGCTGGTGGGTGCGCTCTCGGCGCTCTTGGTCGCGACGGCGGTCGGCGTGGCCGCCTGGCTGATGGTGCGGCGCACCGGCTCTCCCGGCATCACCGTGGCCATGCTGATTCCCGCCTACCTGCTGATGCTGACGCACACGCAGATCTGGGCCGAAAGCTTCGCCATCCCCCTGTTCGCCCTGCTGGTGGCGTTGATCTACGACGACCAGCGTCAGCCCGATACCCGGACCAGGCTGCTGCTGGCGATTCCCCTGCTCGCTGTCTGGGCGAATCTGCATGGAACCGTGCTGATGGGTGCGGCGATCGCCGCCGCCTACGGGATGTGGGGACTCGTGACCGGCCGCTCCCGATGGAGATGCGTCGCCCTGGTCCTGTTGACCCCAATCGCCGCCGTGGCGACCCCGTACGGCACGGACATCGGCGCGTACTACCGCTCGGTGCTCGGAAACTCCGCGATTCGCCAGAACGTCGACATCTGGGGTCGGTGGTCGCCGGACAGCTTCTTCAGCATCCATTTCGCGGCGACGGCGCTGCTGGCAGCGACGGCGGTGGTCTGGGCGATGCGCCGCGGACACCGGCCGAATCCCGTGCCCGCCGCGCTCGCCGCCGGGACGGTCGTCGCCGGCGTGTACGCGATCCGCTACCAGGTCTGGTTCGCGATCCCGGGCGCGATCGTCGCGGCGGAGGCGCTCGCCTTCACGTCCGGCGGCGCACGCACGCTGTTCGGGCAGACCACGCGGCGAGCGGCCGGCGCAGTCCCGCTCGTGGCGGCGGCCATCTCCGCGGCCGTGCTCGCGAGCACCTCGAACGGCACGTTCCAGCGCGTCGTCCCGGCGGCGACGGTGACAGCAGTCTCCCAGACCATGCGGCACACGCCCTGCGCCCGCGTCATGGCCGACTACGCGGTCGCGCCGGCCCTGCTCTGGCAGCATCCGGAACTGGCGGGCCGGGTCGGGTTCGACACCCGGTTCGAGATCTACAGGCAGTCCCGGGTCGTCGGCTGGTTTCGCTTCAACGACGGCGCGCCGGGATGGGACGCGGCGACCGGCGGCTATGACCTGCTGGCCATCAGCTCCAGCCGTCACCCGCAGCTCGCGGCCAGGATCCGCGCAGCCCCCGACTGGCGGGTCGGCCGATCGGACGCCCAGGGCCTGGTCGCTTCTCGGACTAGGTCCCGCGCAGGGTGTGGATGACGCTCAGCAACCCCGGGCCGGCGGCGACTATCAGGATCGCCGGGAACAGGCACACGGCCAGCGGGAACACCATCTTGATCGGCGCCTTCTGCGCGTGCTCCTCCGCGGCGGCCTTCTTGCGAGCTCTCGACTCCACCGCCAGCGCCTTCAGGATCTGGCTGATCGAGACGCCCATCGACTCGCTCTGCGCGATCGAGCGCGAGAACGACCTGATCGTCGGCGTATCCACGCGCTCCGACAGCCGCCGCAGTGCCTCCTGCCGGCTCTGGCCGACCCGGATCTCGTTCAGCATTAGCCGCACCTCATCGGCCAGAGGGCCGGTCAGCCGCTCTGAGGTGACGCGCAGCGCCTGGTCGAGGCCGAGACCGGCATGCACGGTGATGGCGAGTAGGTCGATCATGTCGGCCCCGTCTCGCTCGATCTGCTTCTGGCGGCGCGAGATGCGGCTGGACAGCAGCGTGTCGGGGAGCATCCATCCGAGGTAGGGCGCGATCACGATCTCGGCGATGGCCAGGAAGTGGTTGGAGGTCGACGAGGCGCGCAGCATCCCGATCGAGGCGAACGCGAGCAGCGACATCAGACGCACCATGAGGAAGCGCGACGGTCGCGTCCCGTACATGCCCGCCTGCAGCAGACGCAGCTTCAGGCGCTGCTCGTAGTCCTCCCGGCTGAGCCGCCCTGCGATCCTGGCCAGCGACTTCTCGAGCGTGAGGTTCTGGGCCTTGGGCGACTCGAACACTACCGGCGCCGGCGCGTCATAGCCGTACCGGCTGACGGCGCTGAGCGACCGGGCGGTCGACTGACGGCCGAGCCGCACGGCGCGCACGACCACGTAGCCTGAGGCGCCGACCATCACCGCCATGAGAACGATCAGTAGCAGCTGCATGTGCTCACACCTCGATTTCGACGATTCGTTTGAGCCAGAGCGACCCGATCACGATCAACACCACGGCGCCGGCCAGCAACGCCTGCCCGATCGGGTCGTGAAGAAATGACCTGATGTACGTCGGGGACTGGAGGAACAGCATCAGTCCGATCGCGAGCGGCGCGAACGTGAGGATCCAGCGGGTCATGCGGCCCTGCGCCGTCAGCGTGTGCAGGGCCTCGCGGAGGCGCTGCCGCTGGCGCACCGTGTCGGCGACGATGTCGAACATCTCGGCCATGTTGCCGCCCACCTGGTGCTGCACACGCGCCACCAGCGCGATCCACTGCAGATCGCGGTTCCCGACCCGCACCACCATCTCGTCCAGCGCATCCTCTACGGAAACGCCGAGGCGGGTGCGTCTCACCACCTCGTTCCACTCGCGGGCGCTCTTCTCATCCGCCTCCTCCGCCACGTTGGCCACCGCCTGCAGCAGCGAGTGCCCCGCTCGAAGCGACGATGCCAGCACCAGCAGCGAGTCGGCCAGCGCAGCGTCGAAGGTCTTGTGCCAGGCGGCGGCGCGCCGGCCGACATAAGCCCATGCGGCTACGACCCCCAGCGGAGGGCCCGCCAGCACGATCAGCGGGTATCCGGTGGCAAGTCCGACCACTCCGAGCACGATCGCGCCGCCCACCATACCGGCGGCGAGCACCCGCATCGGCGTCAGGTCGATCTCCCCGCGATCGACGTCGGCCACGAACCTGGCCCACCAGCGGTTGCCGTCCGCAGCATTCGGACGCGGCCGTTGCGGCAGCGCGTCCGGCAGCGAGATCGTGTCGGGCGCACCCTTCTGGCCGTACCGCCGCAGCCGCCGGCGGGCGCTGATCGGCACCGGACGAAGTGCCAGGTACGCGGAGACGAGGATCACCAGCCCGACCGCGAGCGCGATTCCCACGAGCGCGCCGGTACCGGTCCACCAGGCCGACGGTGCGGCGACCACGGCGGCCCTGGTGGGCGGGATCGTGTAGCGCTGCTCGGCGCTGACCCCGTTCACGTCGAGGCGCACGGTCACCTGCTTGCCAACACCCCGCAGCTGCGACTCGTAGCTCAGCTGGTACTGCTGCTTGAGCCTCGTCGCCAGCCCCGCGTAGACGGACTTGAGGTCGGCAAGCGACGAGACGCGGATGAAGTCTCCGCCGGTCTCATCGACCAGCGACTGGACGTCGGTCGCCTCGGAGCGCACGCCCGGCAGCCCGACCGCGTACACGTGCGCGCCGACGGAGCCGGCAACGGCTGTCGCAGATGCGGCCGTGGCGGTGCTCGAGATGTCGGCGCCGTCGGTCAGGACGACGATCGCCTTCGAGCTGCCGGTGCGACCACGCAGCTCCTGGCTGGCATAGGTGACGGCATCCCACAGCGCCGTTCCGTGCGTGACGCTGACCGATGCCAGCGACGCCTGGAAGGCGGAGCGGTCGGTCGCCCACTGGTGGATCACGTAGGGGTGCTGGGAGAACCCGTAGACGGCGACCTCTGAGCGGAGGGACTTCTGGTCGATCAGGGTCTGGGCCGCGTCCAGCGCCGCTGTGAGCGGCCTACCGCGCATGCTGTTGCTGGTGTCGAGCAGCACCACCAGGCTGACCGGCACGGCCTTGGTGTTCAGCGAGACCAGATGCGGGATCACCGGCACGCCGTTCTCGCTGACGTGCACGTCGTAGGGATGGGCGCCGGCGGGCAGCGTCACGACGAACTGCCGTGCGGGAACTGGGCTCCCGGCTGCAGCGAGATGCGGGCGCCGCCGGCGTCCGCGGAGGCGCTCGAGACGAACACCAGCATCATCACCAGGAAGGGTGCGAGCAGCCGCCTGATCATCGGAGTGCGAACAGGTCGGCCGGCAGCTCGATGCCGCGGCGGTGGAAGTCTTCCTTGAACGTGGGATGCAGCCCGGTCGACTCCAGCGCCCCGGCGATGCTGCCCGTCGAGGACTCGCCGTGGACGTTGAAGACGAACAGGTCCTGGAGGGTCACCTGCTCGCCCTCCATCCTCTGCACCTCGGTGATGCGCACGACCTTGCGGGAGCCGTCGTGGAGACGCTCCGTGTGCACGATCAGGTGCAGGGCCGAAGCGACCTGCTCCCGGATCGCCCGCACCGGCAGGTCGAACCCGGCCATCAGCACCATCGTCTCCAGGCGTGACACCGCATCGCGCGGCGAGTTGCAGTGTACCGTCGAGAGCGACCCGTCGTGGCCCGTGTTCATGGCCTGGAGCATGTCCAGGGCCTCGGGCCCGCGCACCTCGCCGACCACGATCCGGTCCGGTCGCATGCGCAGGGCGTTGCGCAGCAGGTCGCGGATGCCGACCTGGCCCTGACCCTCGACGTTGGCCGGGCGCGACTCGAGCCGCAGCCAGTGCCGCTGGTCGAGCTTCAGCTCGGCGGCGTCCTCGATCGTGACGATCCGCTCCTCCTCCGGGATGTAGCTCGACAGGATGTTCAGCATCGTGGTCTTGCCGCTGCCGGTGCCGCCCGTGACCAGGATGTTGAGGCGGGCGCGCACGCACAGGCCGATGAAGTCGCCCATCTCCTCGGACAGCGTGCCAAGGCCGACCAGGTCGGCCATGGTGAGGCGTCGCGTGGCGAACTTGCGGATGGTCATGGCGCGGGCCGTTCAGCGACAGCGGCGGGATGATGGCGTTCACCCGCGAGCCGTCCGGCAGCCTGGCGTCCACCATCGCCGAGGACTCGTCGATCCTGCGGCCGACCTGCGCCACGATCTTGTCGAGCGTTCGGCGAAGATGCGAATCGTCGGCAAAACGGGCATCGGTCGGGAAGATGCGACCACCCCGCTCGATGTAGATCTCGCGATGGTTGTTGACCATGATCTCGGTCACGGTCTCGTCCTTCAGGAATCGCTGAAGCGGGCCGTACCCGAGGATCTCGTCCGCGATCTCACGGGCAAGGGCCTCGCGGTCGGGTCGCGACAGCGGCACCTCCTCGGCCTCCAGCGCCTGGTCGACCACGAGGCCGAGCCGTTGTAGCAACGAGCTCTCGTCGACGTCGGCCGACAGCATGGCGGTGCCGAGCGTCTCGATCACGACCTGGTGGACGCGGTTTCGCACCTCCACCATCTCGTCGTTCTGGTCAGGAGCCAGGCCGTTGGTTGGAAAGGACAGGCGTTCGGTGAGCGACATGCTGTCACGCATCCTTCGGTTGCAGGACGGCCGCGACGACGCGATCACCAAGATCGCGAAGCGACTTCGCGGGGGCGGACTTCGGCTCCGATGCGATGATCGGCCGCGCGGCATTCAGGCTGCGCGGCAGCCAGCGATCGGAGGGCACGGCAACGTCGTGAGAGCGAGACAGCACGCCCTTCACGTCGGCGTGGGTCAGCCCGACCTTCGAATCGGCCCGGTTGAGGACCACCAGCACGCGGTCCCGTGGCCTTCCCATCAGCTCGAGCGTCTCCAGCCCGATCTTCATGTTCTTGGTTCCCGACAGGTCGAGCGTCCCGACCATGATGGTCTGATCGGCCCGGTCGATGGCCAGGATCGATGTCGGCGTGAACGCCGGCGGCGTGTCGGCGATCACGACGTCGAACTCGGCGCGCGCAACCTGGAGCACCTCGTCCAGCAGCTCCGGAGTGACCGACTCGGCCTGGTCGGGCCGCACCGGCGCGAGCAGCACGTGCACCCCGTCGGCCGATTCTCCGAGGAAAGCCCGCAGGCGCTCCCCGTCGAGATGTCCGGGCGCCGACACCAGGTCCCAGATCGTCCGCTCCGGCTCGACGCCCATCGCGATGCCGACGTCACCGAACTGCAGGTCGAGATCGATGATCAGCGTGCTGTGGCCACGGCCGGCCAGATCGACGGCCAGGTTCGTGGCCACGGTGGTCTTGCCGACACCACCCTTCGGGCCCAGCACCACCACCAGCGGCGCCTGGTCGGCAACGGGGCTGGGGTTCTCGGCAGCCTGCGTGACCCGGGCCAGCGCCTTGTGGACGGCCGCCGTGACGGCGGCCGACTCGGCCGGAAGCAGCACGATCTCGTGCGCGCCGGCTTTGAGCGCCTCGCCGATCGAGCCGTTCCCCGGTCCCGGTAGCGCCACGATCAGCGCCATCTCCGGCCGCATCTGATGGCTGGCGACGAGCAGCTCCTCGACGTCACCCACGGTGGGCGTGAACATCAGCAGCGCCTGGCTGTTGTCACGGTCGGCCGCCATCAGCGCCCGGCCGAAGTCGCTCATCCCGGAGGCGACGAGCAGCCCGCTCTCGCCGTTGGGAATCGCCCCGTCCAGGAGCTGGCCGGGAAACTCGCGATGAGCCGCGATGCTCAGACGTGTGCTGCTCACCGTCCCGCTCCCGTCAGGCGAAGCACCGGGCCGGGAGCCGCGCCGCTGCCGCGAAGCACGGCACCGACGTCGAGCACGGTGGGCTTGACGTTCTCGGCCGAGCCCGGCGGCCGCAGCGCGAACCAGATGGTGCCCTTCTCCTGGGCGAACAGCGCCCGCTGCACGTCGTTCACGTCGATGGCCAGCGTCAGCACCGGATTGGAACGGCCTGCGTCGGTGCTGCTGGGCGCCGCCGGAGCATTGAGCACCAGCGCGTCGGACACGATCGTCTTGGTCAGCGCGATCGGCTGGGCACCGCTTATGGGCAGGCCGTTGGCACCGATCGGGGTCACGTCGAAGGTCGCGACCACGTCGACGCGGTCGCCGGCCTGCACCTGACCAACCAGCCCGGAGGCGGCGTCGACCGGGAAGCCGACGGCACGCTGATTGGGAGTCAGCTTCACGGTCGGGCTGGTCGTGCTCGACTTGACGAACTGGTTCGTGGTCAGCTGCTCGCCGGGGTAGATGTCGCTCCGCGCCACCAGGCCCTTGAGCTGATCCGGATTCGAGACAGCCCCGTCGACCGCGGCGTCCGCCGGAACCTGGCGGCTGGAGAACATCGCTCCGTCCACCACCTGGCTGCCCGGCGTGTACTGGTTGATCGCCCGGTTGGCGACAAGGACGCTGACCTCGCCGTTCGCACTGTCGACGCTCGGAACGGTACTTGTGCGCATAGACGAGCACGATCCCAACGGCAGCCACGGCCAGCAGCGCGGCCACCGCGAGAGCGCCAAATCGCGTGGAGAGCAAACGGGTCATCTCAGATCAGTCCTTTCAATGGTGTGAAACGGCTTCAGCCGTCCCAGGGCATCAGCGCAACGGATGCAAGGCAGATGCCCTGGGGGTCGTTGCAGGTGGTCGAGTACTGGTTGATGGAGACGGGCCGGTCCCAGAAGACGCCGCGGACCTCGCCCTGCTTCAGGGTCGAGCCCTGCTGGCCCGACCAGTCGGTGATGTAGAAGCTGCCGAAGCCGACGACCTGGGTCGTGCACGTGCCGTTGCAGTTCGCGAACGTGACGGGCGGCACCAGGATCAGGCTCATCCAGCGGGGGTCCCCCGGCGGCGGCGGGTTCGCGACCGTGGTCCAGTTGTTGGGCGACGTCCCGATGCGCGCCTGCAGCCCGTTGTTGACCTGGCCGGCGAAGTTCCCGGTCTGGGTGTCGACCGGATCGCCGATCGAGTAGGGCGTGCAGGATCCGTGCTGGACCTCGTCGGCGGTGTTCGGAACGCCCGCCTGGGGATAGCAGTGGTAGACCGGCCAGCTGGAGTTCGTGTCCAGATCCAGGCCCTGGTAGTTGCCCGAGTTGCCCTGCGCACCGCCGCCGCCGAGCTTGAGGGTGATGATCTTGCCCTTGACCAACACCTGGAACGCTGCCTGGACGGCGATGTCGCCGCCGCTGTTGGGCAGGAAGTGCACGCTCTGCGTGAGCTGCTGGAGGATGTCGCCGTCATCGCGGGCGTACGTGTTGATGACCGGCGCCGAGGTCGTCGGCCCGTTCTTGCCAACCCTGACCAGCAGCGGCTGCCCGGTCGTGGACTCGGTGCCGGACCCCGGCACCACCGCCTGGTACCAGCCCGAGCCCAGCGACGTCGCGTCGGCGAACTTGCCGCCGTCGTAGGAGAACTGGATGGTCTCACCGGAGACCCCGGTCAGGTGCGCCTGCAGCGTCAGGCTGGGCGGCGTGTTGGACGAGTAGTAGTAGGTCTGCGCGACGGGCAACGTCTGGGCGTTGTCGACGCTGATCGTCGTGCCCGGAATCGTCTGGGTGCTGCCGACGTAGCCGACGTACGACCAGGTGATGGTCTTGTTGGTCGTGTCGACCACCTTCAGGCCCAGCGGCAGGCCCCCCGCGGGCAGCGAGTTGATGTGGACGCTTCCGGTGGTGCACCAGTAGGGGTAGCCCTCCGGCGTCGGCGCCTGACAGCCACCGACTCCCATCGGCCAGGTCTGGACGGGGTTGTTGGGGTCGGCGCCCAGGAACAGCGTGACCGTCTTCGGTCGCAGGTCCTCGACGCCGAACGGCAGCAGTCCGGTCGACCGGGTGAGGTACACGACCCGCGCGCGTGCGCGCGCGTCGATGGTCGTGCTCGCAAAACCCAGCACCCGTCCGAAGATGTAGGGCACGTTCGACTCCACCGGCTTCACCCGTACGGAGCCACCGAGGATCTCGCAGTAGCTGGTGTTGAGGTTGCCGTTGACGACCATGTTCTTGCCGTCGGTGAGATTCGAGTTCTGCCGCTCAATCGTGTTCGCGCGTGCGCAGGAGTTGGAGCCGTCGCTGAAGGGCGGCAGCTGCAGAGCCCCGGCCAGCGCCCCCGCATCGGCGGCCGTCTGCAGCTGGCGGCGATGGGCGCGGAACTGGCCGAGATCGGCCACAAGCGCCGCCATGCCCAGCAGCACGGTCAGCGACACCGCCACCAGGAGCAGGACCGCACCGTCTTGTGCACTCGGCGTTCGCATCAGCAGAAGTTCGTCGGCGGACCCTCGAGGGTCATGGTCGCGTTGGACGAGAGGTCGATGGTGCCCCCCAGGATCGTGCTGATCAGGGGCGTCACGAAGCTGTGCACGTAGGTGACGTGCGCGGTGATCTTGTCGCCGACGTTGAGGGAGCCCTGGGCGTTGCCGCTGTTGGGGTCGGTGGCGCAGGTGAACGTGAGGCTGCTGCCGGCGGGAGCATCTCCCAGCAGCGTCTTTCCGGACGCATCGTTGACAGCCGCCAGCCGTGCCGCCTCGCGCGCGTCGTTCACGACCGTGACCTTGTCGAACATGACGAGCCCCAGCTCCAGGATCCCGAACAGGATCAGCAGCAGCGGCCCCAGCACCAGCACGAACTCGACGAGGCTCTGGCCGCTCTCAGATCCGGCGCGGCGCGCCGGGGAGCGGCCGAACCTCGCCGGCTCATGCGCCGAGCCGGTCACATCAGGCCGGCTACCGAGGTGATGGCGCCCGCTGATCGCGGTCGAGAGCGACCCGACCGCGGCCACGATCGCCAGGGCGATGACGCCCAGGATCACGGCATACTCCGCCATCGTCTGACCGTCCTCGCATGCGAGCGAAACGTCAGCATCGGATGTCCTCCAGTGGTGTGGCACGTCAGGGGGAGGCGGCGGCACCGCCGCCTCCCCTGCTCCGTGTCGTCGTCCTACATGTAGCCGGCGACCTTGCCGATCGCGGTCGCGATGGCACCGGACAGCACGCCCAGCGCGAGTCACGATCGCAAGACCGATGACGCCCAGGATCACGGCATACTCCGCCATGGTCTGACCGTCCTCGCGAGTCGCGAAGAGCTTGGAAATCAGCTCCATCATGTGGTTTCCCCCCCTTCTTCATGTCGCAGAGAGCGTCCGCAGCAACGCTGGGCCGCAGGTCATCGTGCGCCGTTCCCATCACCGCTCCGCCACCAGCGTCAGAGGGGAGCCTGATGCCAGCGCCACCAGACCGGCAATGCTCGAGTCCTCGAGCGAGACGGTCGTCTGTTCCCGGAGGTCATCCACGAACGCCCCGCGGTCTGAGAGGTAGACCACCGTCGGCTTACTCCGCAGGACGCGACGGGTGATTTCGGGGCGGACGGCATGCTCGTCCAGGTAGGTGACGTCGACCACGACCAGGTCGGGGTCGAACTCCTCCGCCGCCCGCTCGAACGGCGCGCCGGGGAACGGCACGCACAGCACCTCGGAGACCGACGAGAACGCCGGCTCGAGGCCACCAAGCATTAGCGGAGGAAAGCCGACCAGCAGAACCCGCTTGGTACGGCGGGACTCGGCCGATCGGACGCGACGCACGTTCATTGCCCGAGTGTCGGGGCCAGGCGGCGACCCCGACATCGCACAAACGTCCGATTTTGCGGGGGAGAAATCGTCACCCGCAGCGCGGGGCCGGCCCTACTGGGCCGAGCGCAGCTGGTGGTACTTCGCCGCCGCGGCCGAGCGGTTGGGCGTCTCCAGCTTGGCGAGGATGTTCGAGACGTGCGTTCTCACCGTCTCCATCGAGATGCTGAGCTGCGCCGCGACCCGCCGGTTCGTGTAGCCCTCCGCGATGCATGACAGCACCTCCCACTCCCGCTTGGTGAGACGGCGGTTGGACGGCAGGTACTCGAGGATGGCGGCCGGCGGCCCCAGTGACCGGAACTCCTCCACCAGACAGGCGGTCATAGCGCGGGAGAGCGGGGCCTCGCCCCGAAGCGCGGCCTTGATCGCCTCCACCCACGACCGGGCCGGCAGATCCTTCGTGATGTACCCGCATGCACCGGCGCGCAGGGCCGCGAAGGCGTTCGCGGGATCGGCCGCCACGCCGATCGCGATCACCGGCATGCCGGCCAGCACCGCGCTTCGTATCAGCTCGCCGAACGACTGCATCGAGGTGTCGACCAGCGCGACGTTGGCCAGTCCGCTGCCGATCAGCGAGAAGGCGGCGACCGGTTCAAGCGCGGTGCCGGCAACGTCCGCTCCCTGCTTCGACAGGGAGTGCGCGATGCCGACGACCGAGATCTCGCTCGGGTCGCATACCGCGACACGGGCGATGGGAGCGATTCGTTCCATCCGTTGGAGCCGCTGCTTTCAGGGTGGTATACCTGCTACTTCGTCCCCAACGTACATGTTCAATGCGGATTGGTCAATATGATCAGATTCGCGGTCAATCGCCGAACGCTGCACACACGGCCTCTGCCACCTCGCGCAGCGGCCTGCCCGTCTGCTGGCTGGCGCCGCGCAGGCGCGCGAACGCCTCCGCCTCGCTGAGCCCGTCCTTCTCCATCAGCAGGCCCTTGGCGCGCTCGATCAGCTTGCGCGCCTCCAGCGCGTCGCGCAGCGAGCCGGCCTCGTCGCGCAGCGCCTGCAGCTCGGCGTGCCGGGCCCGCGCCGCCTCGATCGCGGGCAGCAGGTCGCTCTCGCGGAACGGCTTCACCAGGTAGCCGAACACGCCGGCGTCGACGGCGCGGCCGACCAGCGCCGCCTCCGAGAACGCGGTCAGCATCACGATCGGGATCTGCCGCTGCTGGAGCATCTGGCGGGCGGCCTCGATGCCGTCCAGCTCCGGCATCTTGACGTCCATCACCGCCAGGTCGGGCCGGTGCTCCGCGGCCAGCGCGACCGCCTCGCGCCCGTCCCGTGCCTCGGCCACCACCTCGAACCCGGCCCGTTCCAGCATCGCCCGCACGTCCAGGCGGATGATGGTCTCGTCCTCCGCGATCAGGACACGGCCGGAAATCGCGCCACCGCCTTCCCTCGCAGGTCGATGCGCCCGCGCAGCTCCTCGCGCACCAGCGCCGCCGCGATCGTCAGGCCCAGTCCCTGGCGGGGGCCGGGCGGCGGCCCCTGACCCTCGTCGCCGACGCTCATCACGATGCTGCCGCCGTCGCGCACCAGTTCCACCGAGATGCGGCCGCGGCCGTGCTCGAGCGCGTTCTGGAACAGCTCGCAGAACACCAGCGCCACCGCCGTCGCCCGCTGGCCGGGAAGCACCACCGGCTGCAGCCGGCTGACCACCTCGCGCCCGCCCAGGCCCTGCCCCAGCATCGCCTCCAGCCGCCCGATCAGCCCGGCGCAGTCGACGTCGTCATGGTGCGACGTGGTCAGCAGGTCGTGCACGGCCGCGATCGACAGGATCCGGTGCACGCTCTCCTCGAGCGCCCGCTCGGCCGCCGGATCGTCGATCGCGCGCGCCTGCAGGCGCAGCAGCGAGGCCACGGTCTGCAGGTTGTTCTTGACCCGGTGGTGGATCTCCTGGACGGCCAGCGACTCCAGCTCCGACACCCGCGCCCGCGTCTGCTCGTACAGCTTGGCGTTCTCGATGGCCTGTCCGACCTGCCCTGCGATGGCCGTCAGCAGCGCCACCTCGTCCTCGCCGAAGGCGCGGGGCAGCCGCGTGCGCACGTTCAGCGCTCCCTCCAGCCGGTCGCGCGCGTGCACCGGCACCGCCAGGATCGACTCGTACTCGTCCTCGGGCAGGTTGGGGAAGCCGACGAAGCGCGCGTCCAGGTGCGCCGCCTCGGCGATCATCACCGGACGGCCCTCGGCCGCCGATGTCCCGGTGATGCCCTCGCCCAGGTGCATGCGCGGGCGGTGGCTGGGGTCGCCGAAGCGCCCGTCGTGCGTGGCGCGCAGCTCCAGCACGTCGTCCGTCTCGTCGTACAAGTAGACGAAGCACGCGTCCGCCTCGAGCGCGGAGGTGACCTTGGCGGCGATCCGCTCGAACACGACGTCGAGGTCGAGCGAGGAGTTGACCGCGGCGATCGTGTCGGTGAGCAGCTCGAGGTGGCGAGCCGTGCGGTCGGTGGCGGCCATAGGTGAGTGTAGATGCGCGGGTTCCCTCATATGCGAGAGTGCCACGATGACACTTCCGCTGAAGCCACCGATCAAACCCCAGCTCGCGAAGCCCCGGGACGAGCTGCCCGAGGGCGAGGGCTGGTGCTACGAGCCCAAGCTGGACGGGTTCCGGACGATCGTCTTCGTCGACGGCGACTCACACATGCTGCAGTCGCGGAACGGCCGGCCGATGGACCGCTACTTCCCGGAGCTGGGCTTCCCACCCGGCCGCTACGTGCTGGACGGCGAGCTGGTCATCCCCGACGGCGAGGCCGAGGACTTCGAGGCGCTCCAGAACCGCATCCACCCGGCCGCCTCGCGCGTGCAGATGCTGGCCGAGCAGACGCCGGCGCGGTTCGTCGCGTTCGACCTGCTCGCACATGAGGACACCGTCACCCTCGACCAGGAGCTGGCCGCACGGCGGGCGCTGCTCGAGCAGGTGGTGGCCGACCCTGTGATCCTGATCGACCAGACCACCGACCCCAAGCGTGCGGCTCGCTGGCTGCAGGAGCGCGAGGGCGTGGTCGCCAAGCTGGACGACGCTCCCTACCGCCCGGGTGAGCGGGTGGGCATGGTGAAGGTGCGCCGGCGGCGCACGATCGACGCCGTCGCGATCGGCTGGCGCGAACGCAAGGCCGGCGGCGCCGTCGCCTCGCTGATCCTGGCCCTCTATGACGCGGACGGAGAGCTGCGGCACGTCGGGCACACATCCGGTTTCACCGCCAAGCGCGCGCGCGAGCTGCTCGACGTCGTCCGGCCGCTCGAGACCGGCGAGCACGGCGAGCCCGGGCCCAACCGCTGGACCGGCGAGCGCGAGACCGCCTGGCACAGCCTGCGGCCGGAGCTGGTCTGCGAGGTGCAGATCGAGCACACCAGCGGCGGGCGCATCCGCCACGGCGCGAAGCTGCTGCGCTTCCGCGACGACAAGCTCCCCTCGGAGTGCCTCGTCGACCAGATCGACCGATGAGCTCGCCCGAGCCGCCCGCGATCACCCTCGCGCACCTGTCCGACCTGCACTTCGGCACCGAGGACTGGACGATGGCCGCGCGGCTGCTGGACGACATCGGGGAGCTGCGCCCGCGTCTGACCGTGGTCAGCGGCGACCTCACGCAGCGCGCCCGGCGCCGCCAGTTCGCAGCCGCCCGCGCCTACCTCGACCGGCTGGGCCCGCTGCTGGTCGTGCCCGGCAACCACGACATCCCGCTCTACGACCTCACCCGGCGAGCGCTGTCACCGATGGGCCGCTACCGGTCGATGGTGACCGACGAGCTGAACCCGTTCCACGTGGACGGCGACCTGGTCGTGCTGGGGCTGAACACGACCCGGCCGGGACGTTGGAAGGAGGGGAGCATCTCACCGGCCCAGGTGGAGCTGATCCGAACCAGCTTCGCCGGCGCGCCGGCCACGGCCCGGCGGGTGCTGGTCACCCACCACCCGTTTCTGCCGCCGCCGTCGCTGCCCCAGGCGATCGTGGTGCACGGCCGCGAGGCGGCGCTTCGGGCCATCCGCGACGCGGGCGTGGAGCTGCTGCTTGCGGGCCACCTGCACGTGGGCTACGCCGACGTGGTCGGCGGCGACGCCGGGCCGCTGTCGGTGCAGGCCGGAACCGCGTTCTCGCGCCGGCGCCGCGGGCAGCCCAACGCCTACAACGTGATCACGCTCGACGCCGCCGGCGTGCAGGTGCAGCCACAGGTCTGGGACGGCCACGGGTTCCGGCCGGCGGCCGGGCCGGGCGCCCCGGAAGGGGACGCCTGACCCGGCTCAGCCGGATCGATCTCCTAGAGCATCGGCAGGTAGCGGTCGAGCTCCCAGGCCGACAGCTGCACCCGGTACTCGTCCCACTCGCGCCGCTTCAGCGCCAGCAGCCGGTCGCGCAGCTCGGGGCCGAGCGCCTTCTCGACCACCTCGGACTCCTCGGCGGCCGCGATCGCCTCGCCCAGGCTCTCGGGCAGCGACTCGATGCCCAGCGAGCGGCGCTCGGGGGCCGTCAGCTCGTAGAGGTTGGTCTCCATCGGATCGGGCAGCTCGTAGCCGCGCTCGATCCCCTCCAGCCCGGCGTGCAGCAGGCCGGCGAACGCCAGGTACGGGTTGCAGGCGGGATCGGGGCAGCGGATCTCGGCGCGGGTCGCCTTCTCCTTGCCGGGGTGGTACAGCGGCACCCTGATCAGCGCGGAGCGGTTGCGCCGCGACCAGGCCACGTACACCGGCGCCTCGTAGCCCGGTACCAGCCGCTTGTAGCTGTTCACCCACTGCGCGAACAGCAGCGAGATCTCCCGGGCGTGCCGCAGCTGGCCGGCGATGAAGCTCTTGGCCACGTCGGACAGGTACCAGGGGTCGTCGGCGTCGAAGAACGCGTTCGAGTCGCCGATGAACAGCGACTGGTGCGTGTGCATGCCGGAGCCGTTCTCGCCGAACAGCGGCTTCGGCATGAACGTGGCATGCAGCCCGTGCCGCTGCGCGACCTCCTTCACCAGCGAGCGGTAGGTCATGCAGTGGTCGGCCATCTGCAGCGCGTCCGCGTAGCGGATGTCGATCTCGTGCTGGCTGGGGCCGACCTCGTGGTGCAGGTACTCGACCGGGATGCCCATCTCCTCGAGCGCCAGCACGATCTCCTTGCGCAGGTTGACCGCGGCGTCCATGGTCGTGTCCTCGAAGTAGCCGCCCGCATCCAGCGTGTGCGGCCGGCCCTGCTCGTCCATCCGAAACAGGAAGAACTCGAGCTCGGGACCGATCTTGAAGCTGTCGAAGCCGAGCCCGGCCATACGGTCGAGCGCGCTTCGCAGCACCTGCCGCGAATCGGCCTCGTACGGCTCCCCGTCGGGGGTGCGGATGTCGCAGAACATCCGCGCCGACGCGTGCTCGCCCGACTCCGGCGGCATCATCCTGAAGGTGGCGGGATCCGGCATGGCGATCATGTCGGACTCCTCGATCGCGTTGAAGCCGGTCACCGACGACCCGTCGAAGCCCATCCCGTGATCGAGTGCGGATGCCAGCTCGTCGCGCGTGATCGCGAAGCTCTTGAGCCTGCCGACCAGATCGGTGAACCACAGCCGCACGAACTTGATCTCCGCCTCGCCGACCTCGTGCAGCACCCGCTGGCGCGCCTCGGCCCCGGCCGTGGTGGTGTCGATCGTCTCCATCGTGCTCCCTTCGCTCGGTTTCCGGGCACAAAAAAACGCCCCCAGGTGGCTCCCGACGGAGTCACCTGGAGGCGTCATCGCCCCTCGCGGCCGGCGCCGTTGCCGACCACCTGAGCACGATAGCCGATCGCGCGGATGGGGTGTCGCGGCGGGGCTGCGAGCTAGCCGGTCGCGGCGATCACGGCCGCCAGCACGTCCACGACCTGCGGGTCGAAGTCCCTGCCCGAGCAGCGGCGCAGCTCCTGCACCGCCTCCTGCGAGGGCCGCGCCCCGCGGTACACGCGGTCGGTGGTGATCGCGTCGTACGCGTCGCAGGCCAGGATCACACGCGCCCCCAGCGGGATCTCGGGGCCGGCCAGGCCGTTGGGGTAGCCGCTGCCGTCCCAGTGCTCGTGGCAGCTGATCACCAGCTCTGCCGCGCCGGCCAGCGCCCGCACCGGCTCCAGGATCTGCGCGCCCAGCTGCGGGTGCGTCTTCATCACGGCCCACTCAGACGCCGTCAGCGGCCCCGGCTTGTTGAGGATCTCGGCCGGGATCCCGATCTTGCCGATGTCGTGCAGGGCCGCGGCCACGCTGAGGTCGCGCAGCTCGGAGCCGGAGACTCCGAGCCGGTCGGCGACCGCCGTGCACAGGCCGACCAGGGCCTGGGCGTGGTCGTTGGTGTAGGCGTCCTTCGCGTCGAGCGCGTTGCCGAGGGCCTGCATGGTGGCCAGGAACGAGGTGTCGAGCTCGTCGTAGAGGGCGCGGTTGGTGATCGCAAGCAGCGCCTGATCGGCGATGCCGAGCAGCATCCGCTGGTCGCGCGGAGAGATCGGCCCGCGGCGCGGCCCCCGCTGCACGATCACGGCGCCGCGGTTGCGCGACCGCTCGCCGATCGCGATCACCGCATAGGTGGTGCCGGCCGGCGCGGCATCGAGGCATCCCGTCAGGGCAGGGGTCTGGTCGAGATCGAGCGACGCGATGCCGCGGCCCGAGAGCGCCGCGGCCAGCGGCTGGTCGGTGACGCGCAGCCTGGTGCGCATCAGGCGGTGCGCCTCGCGGGGCGTGTAGCCGACCGTGGTCGCGGGCACCAGCATGTCTCCGTCGCGCTCCCAGATCGAGATTCCGGCGCACTCGACCAACCGGTCGATCGCGATCGCCAGCATGGACGCGATGCCCTCGACGTTCTCCTGCAGCGACAGTGCCGCGCCCAGTTCGAGCAGCGCCTCCGAGATGTCGGCGGCCTCCTGCTGCTCTGCGATCAGGCGCACGTTCTCGCAGGCGATGGCGGCGTGCGCCGCGATCACCTCGAGCAGGCGCAGGTCGTCGTCGTCGAACCGGGCCAGGCCCTCCTTGCTGAGCACGATCACGCCCACGGATCCGTGCTCGGAAACCATCGGCGCCACCAGCATCGACTCGTCGATCGATTCGGTGCCCGGGATCTCGACGCTGAAGGGCACGGCCGACGCGTCGTCGATCCGCAAGGGCTTCCTGGTCTCGAACACGCGGCCGGTGATGCCCTCGCCGACCGCAACGACCAGATCCTCGACGTCCTCGCCGGCGTAGACCTCGCCCACGCCCATCAGCGCGGCGGGAAGCAGCAGGTCTCCGTCCCGCGAGACGACGTAGAACCGGCAGGAGTGGTAGTCGATCAGCGTGTGCAGCTGCCCGACGACGATCCGTCCCACCTCGGGCAGCGACCGCACCCCGATGAAGGCTCCGGCCAGCGATCGCACGAGCTGCATCTGCTCGAGCGCGCGGTCGCCGCGAGCGGTCTGCCCCGGTGCCATCGCCTGCTCCAGCAGCATGTACTCGCGCGCGGCCGACACCGCGGCCACCATCTCCAGACAGGAGGCCAGATGTGCGGCCAGAGCGGCGGCGCAGGCTTGGTCGGTCTCCGACAGCTCGCGGCCGGGATGTGCGGTGGCGGCGATCACGTAGCTGACCGCGCCCTCGGACACGATCGGCACCGCGACCAGCTGCAGCCGGCCGAACGCGCCCTGCGTGACCCCGCTGCCATGGCCATCGCAGAGCTCGACGGCGGCGGCCATGCGGGCTTCGCCGACCCGGTTGGGCCGGGCGCCGGAGCGCGCCCAGCGGCCCTCGCAGGCAAGGCCGGTCTCGGTCAGCTTGACCGCCGCGACGGCGTCCAGTGCCAGCAGGCGCCCGAAGGCGGCGCATCCCGCCTCGAGCAGAGCGGCACGCTCGCGTTTGGAGCTGAGCTCGGCGAGGGTCGCCACGAGGTCCAGCGAGGCGTCGGACGCGTCGGCCGGGACGGCGGTGACCCGAGTACGGTGAGGCATCTGCAGGGAACCTAGGCGATGACGTCGAAGATATGCAATCCCCAGTTCCGGGTAACGGCTCTACTGCAAACGGGACACCTGCTGCTGGAGCAGTCGCCAAGGGCCGAAACCGGCTCGGCCGCAGGCTCTGCCGTCCGGCCTCCAGTTGATACTGCAACGACCGCCGCCGTGAACGATCGCATCACTGCCACCCCGGTTCATCCCGCCAACGGCGCCGGCAACGCCACCTCGCCGGCGGCTGCCTGGTGCGACTGGTGGCCCTGGCTGTTCGCGATCGACCCGCAGCGCCCCTGGTCGAACCGAACACCGCTGCCGCCGGTTTCGGTCTCGACCGACACTCACTAGATCGGATCATCTAGCCTGATAAACGGCATGGCGCACGCCCACCACCACGGGCACCACCACCCTCAGCCCGATCGCGAACGCGGTCGCCGCGGGCTGACGATCGCCCTGGGGCTGACGCTGGCCGTGTTCGCGGCGGAGGTGCTGGGCGGCCTGGTGGGCGGGAGCCTGGCGCTCCTGGCCGACGCGGGCCACATGCTGACCGACGCAGCCGCACTGCTGCTGGCGCTGTTGGCCGGGTGGATGGCGAGCCGTCCCGCCCGCGGCCGGCACACCTTCGGCTGGCAGCGGGCCGAGATCCTGGCCGCACTGGCCAACGGGCTGGTGCTGGCGCTGATCGCGGCCGCCACGCTGTACGCAGCCCTGCAGAGGATGTCCGACCCGCCCACCGTCGAGGGCGGAATCACCCTGCTGGTGGCGACCGCCGGTCTCGTGTTCAACCTGGCGTCCGGTGGGGTGCTGATGCGCTCGGGCGGGGGCCTGAACGTGCGGGCGGCCCTGCGCCACGTGCTGGCCGATGCGCTCTCGTCGTTCGGAGTGATCCTGGCGGCGCTCTGCATCATCCTCTTCGGCTGGCAGATCGCCGACCCCCTTGTCAGCGTCGCGATCGCGGTGATGATCCTGCTGGCGGCCGTCTCGATCGTGCGCGAGTCGCTGGACGTGCTGCTGGAGGCGGCGCCGGCGGGCATCGACGTGGAGCGGATGGGCCAGGCGATGGCGGGAGTGGACGGCGTCATCGAGGTGCACGACCTGCACGTGTGGACGGTCACCTCCGGCTTCGCCGCGGTCGCCGCGCACGTCACCGTGGCCGCGAGCGCGGAGCCGTCCCTGGTGCGGCGCCGGATGGCCGAGATGCTGGAGCGGCACTTCGGGGTCACCCACTCCACGCTGCAGGTGGAACGGGAGGGCGCCGAGCACGCGCTGCTGCAGATCCGCCGCGGCGACGACGCGGTCGGCGGCTGAACCGAAGTCAGATCAGAGTGCCGTGGCCTGCTCCAGGGCGCGGGTCTCCTCCGGCGACAGCTCCAGGTCGCTCTCGCCCGCCGTCACCTGCTTGATGTAGATGCGCGCGTACTCGCGATCCTGGATCGCCGTCAGGATCATCCCGTTCGACCCTGCATCCAGCAACGCCAGCGACACCGACTGGCGCCCGCCCGTGCCCTCGAGCGCGTCATAGCGCAGGAGCGCCCAGCGCTGCAGGACGCCGTCGAGCCGCCCGGTCACCTGCCGCAGTCCCTGCTCGACGTGGTCGGCCCGCGACTCGACGTGCTCGACCCGCGCCAGCAGGCCCACGGCGTACTCGACCAGATCCTGCTGGTCGGCGCCCAGCAGCAGCCGCTGGCCGCGCCGCATCCGGCGCAACTGCACGATCAGGTAGATCGTGGCCAGCCCCAGCAGGACGGCCAGCGCGCAGGCAACGGCGGCGACCAGCAGGGCGGTGTCGGCGGTGCTCACAGGCTGAAGATGACTTGATACGTCTGCGAGTTGTTGCTGGCGGTGCGCTCACCGGGAACCGGCGTCACGAGCACCTTCAGCGGCACCGCCTTGTCGAACTGCAGCGTGGTCGACTCGAAGCCGCCGATCGAGACCGTCTCCTTCTGGCCCTTGGTGATCTTGGTGATCGTGGCGGTCTTCGTAACCTGGTTCGCACCGGTTCCGATCGTGAGCTTGACCGGGATGTTGTACTCGGTGAAGTCGCCGCCGTTGGTGGCGGTGATCAGGAACGACATCCCGTGCACCTTGACCGCGTTCACCGTCCCCGCCTGCAGGGTCACCAGCTTGCCGTCGCCCTGCTTCGCCACCACCGTGTTCAGGCTCAGCCCGTGCAGGCCGTGGGCCGCGCTGCTGGGCTTCCAGCGCTGCAGCACCGCCGCCATGCCGGCCGGGGTCAGCACCTCCGCGTCGGACTCGTCGAGGAACACCGACGTCGGCACCTGGACGTCGATGTTGTCGTTGTGCAGGGTGACCGTCGCCGGCGCCGAGTACGAGTCGGTGTAGATGATGTCGGAGGCGAGCATCCGCTGCGTGCAGGGCACCAGCAGCTTGCCGCCGGCCAGCGCCGGCTTCGCGTGGTAGGCCTGCGGCATCGCGGTGATCATGCAGTCGAGCCCGTTCACGCGATAGGACAGCGTCTGCAGGAGCCACGGCTGCAGCGATGCCACCTGCTTGGTGGGCTTGAGGTTGGTGGCCGCGGTGACTGCGGACTGCGCCTGCGCACGCATTGTGGTCAGCCGTGCACGCACCTGCTTCAGCTTGACCGGCTGCTGCGAGTTCAGCAGGTCGTGCAGCTGGGCACCGGCGGCGTCGGACTTGGCCAGCACCGTCTTCACCTCGTTGAAGTAGGCCTGGTTCTTCGAGGTCGCGCTGCTGCCGCTGCAGGCCCGGGTGAGCAGCAGCAGCACCAGCACCACGAGAACGATGCCCGCCGCCAGCATGCCCAGCCGGCCCCACTCGAGACCCTCCAGCGACGGCATGCCGGCCGGCCGTGAGATGGTTGGGCGCTTGCCGAACGACCGGCCGCGGCTGCGTTCGCGCGGGGGCCGTGCAGGCCGGTCTGGCGACCGACCTTCTTCGCCTGCGGGACGCGTGGGAGCGGTTTCCTGAGTGCGGCTCGGCTCCTCCCACTCGCCATCGAAGAAGTCGTCTGGCGGCACGAACGGACCCTATCACCGCCCGCGGATGCAAATCCCGGCAGGAGTCCGGCCCTGCAAGGCAAAATCCCTGGACGTGGCCCAGCCTGCATCTGTCGCACCATCGCTCGAGCTGACCGGCCGCACGGTCGCCGAGCGCTACGTGCTGACGGGCCTGCTGGGACGCGGCGGATTCGGCACCGTCTACTCGGGTCGCGACCTGTCCGGCGCCGGGGAGGTGGCGGTGAAGGTGTTCAGCCGCTCCGAGGGGTTCGCCTCGCGCGCGGCACGTGAGGCCCGCACGGCGACCAAGCTCGACCATCCGAACATCCACACCTGTCTGGGCGTCGAACAGGACGAGGAGCACGCCTACCTGATCTCGCGCCTCGTGGTCGGCAAGCGGCTCGACCGGTCGCAGCTCTCCGACGAGGAGGCCGTGCGCGCGATCGCTGCGGTGGCAGACGCGCTCGCCCACGCGCACGAGCGCGGCGTCGTGCACCGCGACGTGAAACCGTCGAACATCCTGATCGGCGACGACGGTGCGATCGTGCTCACCGACTTCGGCATCGCACGCGACGAGGACGCCCGCGACCAGACGCTGGACGAGCGCGTCCTGGGCACGCTCTCCTACATGGCGCCCGAGCAGGCGTCCGGCGACCAGGCCACCGGCGCCACCGACGTGTGGGCGGCGGCGCTGACGCTGTACGAGGCGCTGACCGGCGCCAACCCCTTCCGCACGAAGTCGCTCAGCGACCTGCTGGAGCGGCTGGCCGCGGGCACCACGCCGCTGGTGCAGGAGCGGCCGGACCTGCCGCGGGCGCTGTCCCGCATCGTCCAGCAGGCACTGCACCGCGACCCCCGCAGGCGTCCCTCGGCGATCGAGTTGCGAGACGGCCTGCTGGCGGCGATGCGATCCGAGGTCGACGACGACGACGTGGTCAGCGCCGCGCACAAGCGCGCTCCGCGCGAGCTACCTCGGTTCGAGCGCGTGCAGCGGCCCGCGGCGACCGCCATGCTGTCGCTGTCGCTGGTGTACGTGCTGACCGCCTTCCCGGTCTACCCGCAGGCCTGGACGCTGCCGCTGGCGGCGGTGGTGGCGGCCCTGTACTGGCGCTGGCCGGTGGTGGCCACGAGCGTGGCAGCTGCCCTGTGCCTGCCCGCGTTCTGGAACTACTCGCAGGCGGCCGCGCTGATCTACGCGCCCCTGGCCGCCATCTGGATCCGGGCCGGCCGCAAGTGGGGTGCACGCATGCTGGTGCCGTTGACCGCCATCCCGCTGACCCTGCTCGGGATCGGCCCGGCCGTGGTGCTGGTGGCAGCCACCGCACCCACTCCGCGGCGCCGGGCGGCAGAGGCGGCGGCCGGCGGACTGGTCGCGATCGTGACCGCGCCCCTGATCGCGGCACGGGCGACGCAGGGGCTGCCCGGTGCGAACTCGCCCCTGGTCTACCTGACCGCGCTCGAGCGCTCACCGGCGACCGTGCTGGTCTGGCTCGCGGTGATCGGTTTCAGCGTGCTGCTGCCCGTCGCGTGGTCGCAGGCCGGAGGGCGGCGGGTGCAGGCGCTGGCGCTTTGGGGAATCGGGTTTGCGCTGGTCGCCGCCGGACTGCCGGCGGCTCTGGCAAGCCATCCAGGGGCGCTAGCACCTGCGGTAGGAGCGGCGGCTCTCGTGGCTATACTGCCTGCCGCCTCGGCGGTTGCTGCGCCCCGCTTCCGGCTGGGCCGGTAACGGCCGTCGCCACCGTACTCCCCGACCGGAACGCACGGCTGACCCTCCTTCGCAACATCGAGCAGAAGATCAGCGGCCTCTTCGAGGGCGTGTTCTCGCGCACGTTCCGTTCGACCGTACAGCCGGTCGAACTGGCCCGCAAGCTGGCCAAGGAGATGGACGATCACAAGACCATCTCGATCCACCGCGTCTACGTGCCGGACGAGTACACCCTCTTCCTGAACCCCGCCGATCGCGAGCAGTTCGCGGCCTATGAGACGCAGATGCGCAACGAGCTGGTCGAGTACCTGGTCGAGCACGCCCGGCGCGAGGGCTACTCGCTGGCGGCGCGTCCGCTGGTGCTGCTGGAGACCGACGACGACCTCACCGTCGGCACCTTCGGGATCGCCGTCTCCACGCAGAGCCCGGCCGGCGCAGCCGAAGCGGCACGCGCACCCGAGCCCGCACCGCCGGAGCCGCCTGCACGCGACCCGCAGCCGCCGGCCGCGCCGCCCTCGGCACCGCCTCTCCCCGACCTGCCGCCGGCCGCGATCGCGAGCCCGCCGCTGGCCGCGGGCGCCACCATGATCTACGCCCCCGGCGACGATGACGGCGAGCAGCAGCCCCCGGCCGCGGCCGAGCCGGAGCCGCGCCAGGAGACGGCCACGCTGGAATGGGCCGAGGGCACGGTAACGATCGGCTCGCGGGTGGTCACGATCGGCCGCTCCAGCGACTGCGACGTCCGCGTCGACGACGCCAACGTGTCCCGCCGCCATGCCGAGGTGCGGCGGATCGGCGACGGGTACTCGCTGGTCGACCTGGGCTCGACCAACGGCACCGAGGTGAACGGCCAGCGCATCCAGGAGACGGCGCTGATGAACGGCGACGTGATCTCGGTCGGCACGACCCGGATCACGTTCGAGCGGCGCCTTGGTTGAGCAACTACTGCTCGTCCTTCAGGTCGCGTTCGTGGTGCTGCTCTACCTCTTCATCTGGCGGGTGGTGCGGGTCGCCTCGCGCGACATCTCGGTCGGCCAGGAGAGCATGGTCCTGACCCCGGTGCGGCCCGACGCGGCACCGGTACGGGCGAGCGGCGTGCTGGTGGTGACCGCCAGCCCCGAGCTTGCGCCCGGCACCCGGCTGGAGATCCGGGCCGAGCTGGTGGCGGGACGTGACCCGCATAACGCCATCTCGATACCCGCGGACGGATACGCTTCCGGTCGCCATGCCCGGTTCCTGCGCGGAGACCAGTCCGACATCGTCGAGGACCTCAAGTCGACGAACGGCACGTACGTGAACGGCCAGCAGCTGGGCGGCGCACAGCCGCTGCGTCCCGGCGACGTAGTCACGATCGGGCAGACGCAGCTCACCTACGAGGCGCCGAAGTGACCGCGCTGGGCGTCGTGGACGAGGCCGGCCTCACGCAGACCGGCCACGTGCGACGCAACAACGAGGACTCCTACCTGATCCGGGGCGACCTGTTCATGATCGCCGACGGCATGGGCGGCGCCGCGGCCGGTGAGGTGGCGTCCGCCATGTGCGCCCAGGCGTTCGCCGAGATCGACCTGATCCGCAACCGCGGCGACGGCGCCCTGCGCGACGCCATCGTCGTCGCCAACACCCGCATCTACGAGCGCGCCGCCAGCGACCCGGCCGCCTCCGGCATGGGCACCACCGTGACGGCGGCGCTGGTCGAAGGCGACGGCCGCGTGGCGCTGGCCAACGTCGGCGACAGCCGCGCGTACCTGCTGCGAGAGGGCACCCTGCAACGCCTCACCGAGGACCACTCGGTGGTGGCCGAGCTGGTCGCGACCGGCCAGATCTCCGACTGGGAGGCCAGCAGCCATCCGCAGCGAAACGTGGTCACGCGGGTGCTCGGCGCCGAGGCCACCGTGCAGGTCGACACCTTCTGGCTGGAGGCACAGGACGGCGACGTGGTGCTGCTCTGCAGCGACGGCCTCACCGACATGGTGGCGGAGGAGGAGTTCGCGAAGCTGCTGGCGGCGGACAAGAGCTGCGAGCAGATCGCGCGCGACCTGGTGCGGGCGGCGCTGGCCCAGGGGGGCGAGGACAACGTCACCACGGTGCTGTTCCGGATCGGGCCCAGCCAGGCCCAGGACGCCGCGCAGCCGCGTACGGTGCTGACCCAGGATCCTGACCTGGAACCGGTCGACGAGGGGGGCCGGAGCCGCAGGCGCACCGTGCTGCGGGTCGTGACGACGCTGGGCGTGATCGCGATCCTGGGCGCCGGCAGCATCTACTTCCTGCGCTGGGCCCACTTCGTCGGCGCCGACGAGTCGAGCGGCCACGTCGCCGTCTATCAGGGCCTTCCCATCGAGTTGTTCGGCGGCGTCAAGCTCTACCACGAGGTGTCGGACACGCACATCGCCTACGCGGCGCTCAACCAGGCCACCCGCAAGAAGCTGTTCGACCACACGATCCGCTCCGACGCCAGCGCCCGCTCGGTGGCCGAGAGCGCCGGCAGCACTGGCCCATGAGGTCTGCGCGTTTCCGCGAGCTCTGGAACCTGCTCGCGGTCGCCGTCCTCACGGGCGTCGGCTTCCTGAGCGTCTACACGGCCCGCCAGCAGGAGATCACCAGCACCTCGCTGATCTACGCCGCGTTCTTCCTTGCGCTCTACTTCGTGGCGCACCTGGGGCTGCGCGCGGGGCTGCCGGACGCGGATCCCTGGCTGCTGCCGCTGTCGGCGCTACTGACGGCGATGGGTCTGACCGAGATCTACCGCCTGAACCCGCTGCTGGCGCGGGATCAGTCGATCTGGATCGTGGTCGGCCTGGGCGGGTTCCTGGCCCTGATCCTGCTGGTCGGAGACCAGCGCAAGCTGGAGTCGTACAAGTACACGCTAGGCGTGGCGGCGGTGGCGATGCTGGTGATCACGATGCTTGTGGGCACGACCATCAACGGGGCCAAGCTGTGGCTGCGAGTGGGCGGCGTGCAGGTGCAGCCGGGCGAGTTCGCAAAGCTGCTGCTGGTGATCTTCCTGGCCGGCTACCTGCGCGAGAAGCGGGAGCTGCTGACGATGGCGCACCGCCGGATCCTCGGGGTGGGCCTGCCGGCGGCCCGGCACCTGGGGCCGTTGCTGGCGATGACGGGCGTTGCCCTGGGGGTGGTCGCCGTCATGAACGACATGGGCACGGCGCTGCTCCTGTACGGCATCTTCCTGGCGATGGTCTACGTCGCGACCGGCCGCCAGCTGTACACGGTGGCCGGGCTGGCGCTGTTCGTGGGCGGATCGTTCCTGGTCTACCGCCTCACCCCGCACGTGCAGGAGCGCTTCCAGGTGTGGCTCGACCCCTGGAAGACCCCGCACACCAACGGCTACCAGATCATCCAGTCGATCGAGTCGATCGCCGACGGCGGCATCTTCGGCTCCGGCCTGGGCCGCAGCTTCCAGGTGTTCAGCAACGGCAGCTCAGTGATCCCGGCCGCCCAGACCGACGGCATCTATGCGGTCTGGGCCAACGAGACCGGGCTGGCCGGAGCCGCCGGGATGCTGCTGATCTACCTGCTGTTCGCCTATCGCGGCTTCAAGATCGCGAGCGTCGCCGATGACAGCTTCTCGAAGCTCCTGGCCGCGGGGTTCACGTTCACCGTCGTGCTCCAGGCCTTCCTGATCGTCGGCGGCATCACGCGCCTGATCCCGCTGACCGGCATCACCCTGCCGTTCGTCAGCTACGGCGGCAGCTCCGTGGTCTCGAACTTCATGTTGCTGGCGCTGCTCCTGATGGTGTCGTCGCGCACGGCCAGGGTGCGGAGATGAATCCGCGCATCGGCACCCTCTTCAAGCTGTGCGCTGGCGCCTGCCTGGTGCTGATCTCGTTCACCGCCTACTGGCAGATCTGGGCAGCGTCGGGCCTGGCCGCCCGGCAGGACAACGCCCGCCTCGTCTACCGGCAGCTGCAGATCAAGCGCGGCCTGATCCTGGCCGCCAACGGCCACACGGTGCTGGCCACCAACACGGAGCGGACGAAGGACGGCCTGAACGTGTTCCTGCGCCGCTATCCGCTGGGGCCGTTGTTCGGCCACCCGATCGGGTACAACACGGTCGGCTCCGGGCGCTCCGGGCTGGAGCTGTCCCAGAACGACTACCTGACCGCCTCCAACGCCGACCTCTCCACCGTGCTGGGCCGGATCGGCGACAAGCTGCAGGGCGAGACGGTGACGGGCAACAACGTGGTCACCAGCCTATCGGTGCCGGCCCAGCGGGCGGCGATGCAGGGCCTTGCGGGCCACTCCGGCGCCGTCGTCGCGATCGAGCCGAGCACCGGCCGGGTGCTGGCGATGGCCTCGACGCCCGGCTACAACCCGAACACAGTCGCCCGCAACTTCGCCAAGCTGAACAAGCCGAGCAGCGGTGCTCCGCTGCTCAACCGCGGCACGCAGGGCCTGTACGCACCGGGCTCCACGTTCAAGGTGGTGACGGCCACCGCGGCGCTTGAGAGCGGCAAGTTCACGCCCAACACCCTGATCAACGGGCACGGCACCTGCATCACCGTGCAAACGGTGCCGCTCTGCAATGCCGGCGGCGAGAGCGCCGGGGTGGTGTCCCTGTCCGACGCGCTCACGTTCTCCTACAACACGGTGTTCGCACAGGTGGGACAGGCCGTCGGGCAGCAGCGCCTGTACGCAACCATGCGGGACTACGGGTTCTTCCGCGATCCGCCGCTCGACTACCCGTCCGACGAGATGGAGCCGAGCGGGCTCTACAGCCACGGCCGCCTGCTGTCGCAGCGGGCACCGATCGACGTCGGCAGGGTGGCGATCGGGCAGGAGCGGCTGGGGGTGACGCCGTTCCAGATGGCCGAGGTGGTGGCGACCGTCGCCAACCACGGCGTGCGCATGCGGCCGAGCCTGGTCGACCGGGTGGTCGCGCCCGGCGGCGGCAGCGTCTACACCACACATCCGCAGCAGCTCGTGCGCGTGATGTCGCCGCAGACGGCCAACGAGCTACGAGACATGATGCGGCGGGTCGTAGAGGAGGGCACCGGTCAGGCCGCGAATGTTGGAAACCTGTCGGTTGCAGGCAAGACCGGCACGGCCGAGACCGGAGTGTCGGGACTCAACACCGCATGGTTCATCGCATTCGCCCCCGCGGACAACCCCAAGATAGCTATCGCGGTCACGATCGAGCGCACCCCGGAGTTCGGCGGCACCATCGCCGCGCCGATCGCGGCCAAGGTGATCACCGCGTACCTGGGGTCAGGCGTGGCAAAGTAGGGCCGACCTACAAGGCAGGGCCAAGCTAGTTGGGCGTAGACAACATCATCGGCGAGCTGTTCGACGGCCGCTACCGGCTGGAGCGCCGGATCGGGGCCGGCGGCATGGCGGACGTGTACCTGGCGCAGGACGAGTCCCTGCACCGCCGGGTGGCGATCAAGATCCTGGCCGACCGCTACACCCGCGACCCCGGCTTCGTGGAGCGGTTCCGCCGCGAGGCGACGGCAGCAGCCGGTCTCAGCCACCCCAACATCGTCTCCATTTACGACCGCGGCGAGGCCGAGGGCACCTACTACATCGCGATGGAGTACATCGAGGGCCCGACGCTCAAGGAGGAGATCACCGAGCGCGCGCCGCTGCCAGAGGCGGAGGCCGTCGGCTACGCCGTGCAGGCTCTGCAGGCGCTCGAGTTCGCGCACCGCCGCGGCGTGATCCACCGCGACATCAAGCCTCACAACATGATGCTGACGCCCGACGGCCTGCTGAAGGTGACCGACTTCGGCATCGCCCGCGCCACGAACGAGGTGGAGATGACGGAGGTCGGCTCGATCGTGGGCACGGCGCAGTACCTGTCGCCCGAGCAGGCACGTGGCCACAGCGTCGGGCCGCAGTCGGACATCTACTCGATGGGCGTGGTGCTGTACGAGATGCTGACCGGCGAGGTGCCGTTCACGGGCAGCTCGGCGGTCGAGATCGCGATGAAGCAGGTGAACGAGGTACCGCAGCCGCCCAGCACCAAGAACCGGCTGATCCCCCATGGCCTCGAGCAGGTGGTGATGCGGGCGCTGGCCAAGGACCCGGCGCTGCGCTTCCACTCGGCCCGCGAGATGGCCGACGAGCTGGAGCGCACGCGCCGAGGGCTGGCCGTGTCGCAGGACACGGCGCAGGCTACGGCGGTGATCGGCGCCTACGCAGCCGGGGAGGCAACGAGCGTGATGGGCGCCCCGCCGCCGACCGCGCCGCCACCGCAAGCCAAGCGCAGTGCCGTTCCCTGGCTGCTGGTGGCGCTGCTCTTGCTGGCAAGCGCCGTGGTCGGCTACGTCGTCTACCAGCAGCTGCAGGGCAGCGGCCAGGTGAAGGTGCCGGACGTGCGCGGGTTCACCCAGCAGCAGGCACAGACGCAGCTGGTCCAGGCCGGGTTCACGACCGCCGTCGACCACAAGGCGAGCAAGAAGGTGGTCAAGGGCCAGGTGATCGACACCGACCCCACGCACGGCACCGAGGTCGACAAGGGCTCGAAGGTGACCATCATCGTGTCGACCGGGCCGAAGAGCGTGACGCTGCCGAACCTGCGTCGGGAAATCGGTGAGCGACGCCGACCAGGCGATCGTCAACCTCGGCCTGCCCCTTCCAGCTCAACCCCGGTCACATCCCAGCTGCCGGTCGGCCAGGTGGTGCGCACCGACCCCAAGCCGGGGGTGATACCGCCGGACACGGTCATCAGCCTGTTCGTGTCGACGGGCAACGTGAAGGTGCCGAACGTGGTCGGCATGACCTGCGACAGCGCCAAGCAGGCGCTGGCCGCGTCCAGCCTGCAGGGCAGCTGCACGAACGCGCCCAGCGACACGGTGCCGGCCGGCAAGGTGATCAGCCAGTCGCCGACGGCCGGAGCGCAGGCCCCGCAGGGCAGCACCGTCTCGCTTCAGGTCTCGTGCGGCCCGGCGCAGGTGCAGGTGCCCGACGTCACGAACACCGACTACCACACCGCCCAAAAGACGCTGCAGAACGACGGGCTACACGCCCAGCGCAGCGACTGCCTGGCGTCCGACCCAGCCATCCCGGACGGCACCGTGGTCGGGACCGACCCGCCGGCCGGCTCCATGGTCGACCCCAAGTCCGACGTGACCGTGTTCGTGGCCGACTCGACGTCGACCACCCCCTGTCCGTGAGCGAGCGGCCGCGCATCAGGGTGGCGGTGCTCGGCGGCGGCCGCAGCTCCGAGCACGAGATGTCGCTGCGGTCGGCGGCGTCGGTGGCGGCGGCGCTCGACCCCGAGCGCTTCGACGTGGTCGCCGGTGCAGATCGACCGCGGCGGCGCCTGGCAGATCGAATCGTACGGCCGGCTGTCGCTGGAGCCCGGCGCCGAGGGCCGCTCGCTGGTGCCCTCAGCGCCGGCCGGTCTGCCCGCCCGGCGGGATCGGCCCGATCGACGTGGTGCTGCCGATCCTGCACGGCCCCTTCGGCGAGGACGGGCGGCTGCAGGGGCTGCTGGACATGATCGACATCCCCTACGTCGGATCCGGCGTCGCCGCCTCGGCGCTGACGATGGACAAGGACAAGGTCAAGTACGTGCTGCGCGAGCGTGGGCATCGACCGGGCCGACCACGTGGTGCTGCGGAACCGAAGGTTCGGCGCGAGCCGATGCCGAGGCGGTCGAGCGCCTCGGCTAGCCCTGCTTCGTCAAGCCGGCCAACCTCGGCTCCAGCGTGGGCATCAGCAAGGTCACCGCCCGCACGACGGCCTGGCACGCCGCCCTCGAGCTGGCCTTCCGGCACGACCGCAAGGTGCTGGTCGAGGAGATGATCGCGGGCCGCGAGGTGGAGGTGGGCGTGCTCGGAAACGACGATCCGCTGGTGAGCCCGCCGGGCGAGATCGTGATCGAAACGCCCGACTGGTACGACTACTAGGCCAAGTACGCCGCGGGCGCCATGCGGCTGCGGGTGCCGGCCGACATGCGCGGAGCGTCACCGACGAGCTGCAGGACGTCGCCCGCCGCGCGTTCGAGGTCTGCGGGTGCAGCCGGCATGGCCCGCATCGACTTCTTCGTGACCCCCGAGGACCGGGTGGTGCTGAACGAGATCAACACCATCCCCGGATTCACCGCCACCAGCGTCTACGCGCGAGCTGTTCGAGGCATCCGGCATCGGCTACCCGGAGCTGCTCGACCGGCTGATCGAGCTGGCGCTCGAGCGGCACGCCGACGACCAGACGTACGCCTACTAGCTCGGATGGGCGAAGACTGCTCGCGCTTTGACAAGAACTCTTTCGAAAGATATCTTTCGAAGGGATGGATGACAAGCGCACAGTCCGGCTCACCGACCCGCGGGCA
>CAVTSO010000011.1:0-108896 GCA_963737445.1 uncultured Actinomycetes bacterium
CCGTGAATCGCCCACAGCTTGCCGCGGGACAGGTCGACGCCGACCGATCGCGCCCGCCGCATGATCTCCTGGCGGCTGCCCGCCCGGCCCTCGGCCAGCCGTTGCAGCAAACGCGCCCGCTCCGCCGACGGCACCTCCTCGGCCGGCGGCTGCGCGGCCAGCGCCACCGACAGCAGGAACGCCGCCTCGTCCACCGCCAGCAGGTCGAGCTCGTCACCGCGCGGTGACAGCACGTGCAGCCGCGCTCCCGGCTGTACCGGCCGCGAGTGCAGGGCGGTCGGCAGCCGCTGGCGGTAGCGGTCGAGCGCCTCCAGGAAGGCGACGTCCAGCCCGGCTTCCGGGGCGCTTGCGATCGGCGTGCGGTCGGCGCGCTCGAGCAGCACCTGCGCCTCCAGCACCTCACCCAGCGCCGCCACCAGGCCGGCCGGTCCCAGCCCCTCGCGCGCCGCCTCACGCAGCTGCGCCTGCAGCGACACCGCCCGCCGCAGCGTGGCCAGCTCCCCCGATACCAGGCGCTCGTTCAGCACGTGGGTGATGTCGACGAACCGCACCGGTCTGCCGAACACGAGCAGCGGCAGGTCGTGCGAACGGCAGGCGGCGGTCAGCGCGTCCGGCGAGATGTGGCTGGGCTCGAGCCCGATCCCGGCCGCGCCGGCCCGGGCCACCGCCGCGACCAGGGCATCTACCTCGGCCGGCGCCGTCTCCGCCAGCGCGATGCCGGTTGTGAGCAGGAACTCCCCGCCGCGCAGCATCCCGGTCACGGCCGGGGTCTCGAACACGTGCACCCACTCCACCCGGTTCCCCAGCCGGTGGCCGGCGGCCGCCACGCTCAGGTCCGCGTCGCGGAGCAGCTCGAGCGCGAGCACATCCGCGACGGTCAGGACAGAGTGTCCGGATTCTCCGGTCATTTGAGACACAGTGTACGCTGGTGCGGCGACGGCCGGGCTGCCAGCATTGGGGGCGAACCGATCCACGGAAGGAATCCCCATGTCCCAGGCCGCCATCCAGACACGACTGCTCGGCAACTACATCAACGGCGACTGGCGCCCGGCAGCGGCCGGAGACCAGCTCGACGTGACCAACCCGGCCACCGGCGAGGTGCTGGCGCGGGTGCCGCTATCGGGTGCCGATGACGTCGACGCCGCGGTCGCGGCGGCTCGCGCCGCCTTCGCGGCGTGGCGCAGCCGCTCCACGATCGAGCGCGCGCGCTGGCTGTTCGGCTTCCGTCAGGTGCTGGAGGCCCACCAGGACGAGATCGCCCGGGCGGTGACGCGCGAGATGGGCAAGACCTTCCCGGACGCGCGGGCCGAGGTGGGCCGCGCCATCGAGATGGTGGAGGCCGCCACGGCGATCCCCCAGACCATGCAGGGCCGCGTGCTCGAGAACGTGGCCACGGCCGTCGACACCGAGACCTTCCGGCAGCCGGTCGGCGTCTGCGCCGCGATCGCCCCGTTCAACTTCCCGGCGATGGTGCCGTTCTGGTTCCTGCCCTTTGCGATCGCCTGCGGCAACACCTTCATCCTCAAGCCCTCGGAGCAGGTGCCGCTGACGCAGGAGCTGATCTTCAACCTGCTGCACGAGCACGGCGGGCTGCCGGACGGTGTCGTCAATCTCGTCAACGGTTCGGTCGACGTCGTCAACGGCATCCTCGACCATCCCGGCATCGACGCCGTCTCGTTCGTCGGCTCGGCCACCGTCGCCCGCTACGTCTACGAGCGGGCGGCCGCCAACGGCAAGCGGGTGCAGGCGCTGGGCGGCGCCAAGAACTTCATGGTGGTGATGCCCGATGCCGTGATGCCGAAGACCGTCGGCAACATCATCGGCAGCGCGTTCGGCGCCGCCGGCCAGCGCTGCATGGCCGGCTCGGTCGTGATCGCGGTGGGCGACGCCAAGGTGCCGCTGATGGAGGAGCTCGTGCCCCGCACCCGGGAGCTGGCGGTCGGCGACGGCCTCGACGACGCCACCGACGTCGGCCCGGTCGTCTCGTGCGCGTCCCGCGACCGCATCCTGGAGTGGATCGAGCGCGGCATCGGCGACGGCGCGACGCTGGCCGTCGACGGCCGCACCCCCTCCGCGAACAGCGAGGGTGCGTTCGTCGGCCCCACCATCCTCGACGCTGTCACCCCGGAAATGGACGTGGCCCAGGAGGAGATCTTCGGGCCGGTGCTGTCGGTGATCCACGCGGGGTCGCTGGACGAGGCGATCGAGATCGTGAACGCCAGCCGCTACGGCAACGGCACGTCGATCTTCACCGAGTCGGGCGCGGCCGTCCGCCGCTATCGCCACGACGTCGAGGTGGGGATGGTCGGCGTCAACGTCGGCGTCGCCGCGCCGGTCGCGTTCTTCCCGTTCTCCGGCTGGAAGGGCAGCTTCTTCGGCGACCTGCACGCCCACGGGCCCGATGCGGTCGAGTTCTACACCCGCAAGAAGACGGTCACTTCGCGCTACTTCTCGGGCGGCGAGACGGGTCGCTTCTTCACCGAGCAGGGAGATCGCTAGGTGGCGGAGGCGATGGTTGGTTTCACGACCTCCGTGGTTGCTGGGCGCAGGATGGGGCGCGTTGGACGTCGGGAGCGTCCGATGGGCAGGCTGGATGATGTCCTGGCCGAGGACGATCGTGGCGTCCGGCGTGTCCCAGACCAGTCCAGCGCCGTGCAGGTCGTGGAACCAACCATCCATTCACGCGCTGCCGCGGTAGCTCTCCTTGAGCACGGACAGGTACCCGAACGACTCGCTGTCCTGCACCCCCGGCACCTTCGGCAGCCGGCGGTGCATGAAGTCGAGCAGGTGCTTGTTGTTGCGGCAGGTGATCTCGGCCAGGTAGTCGAAGCGGCCGGTGCTGGCGATCAGGTAGGTGACCTCGTCCAGCGCGGTCAGCGCGTCGGCCGCGGACTGCAGCTGGGCCTTGTCGACGCGCAGCCCCAACATGCACACCGCGTCGTAGCCGATCAGCAGCGGGTTGGTGACGGCGGTGATCTGCATGACGCCGTCGGCGGTGAGGCGGGCGACGCGCTGGCGCACGGTCGCCTCGGAGACGTCCAGCTCCTCCGCGATCTTGACGAACGACTTGCGGCCGTCCTCGACGAGCGAGTCGACGATGCGGTGGTCGAGATCGTCAGTCATGTCACGAGCTACGATATTCGTAGAAATCAGCGCAGTCAATACGAATTGCGTAGACTTGCGGTGGTGCCCGCAGAGACCCCCCAGACCGGGCCAAAGGCCGCATGAGCTCTACCATCTCGCCCCTGCTACGGACCGATCTGGACGGTGTCTTCCGGCCGCGGTCGGTTGCGATTTACGGCATCTCGGAGCGCACGTCGCAGCGGATCGCCGAGAACATGACGGTGCCCGGCGTGCCCTTCTACGGGATCAATCCGACCAAGACCGAGGCCTGCGGAGTGGTCTGCTACCCGACGATGGCCGACTGCCCCGAGGTGCCCGAGATGGTCGTGATGGGCGTCGGGCACGGCCGCATCGAGGCGGCCATCGACGACGTCCTGTCGGTGCCCGGGGTGCGGGCGATCATCACGCCTGGGCTGGGCAACGAGGCCGGCCCCGTCGAGGGGCCGCGCATGAGCGCCATCGTCAGCGACCGGGTGCGCGCGGCCGGCATCGCGATGATCGGCCCCAACTGTATGGGCGTGGCCACGCCGGGGTACCCGTCGCCCTGGATCGGCAGCCTGCATCCCACGTTCGTGGCGGGTCCGGTCGCGACCATCGCCCACTCGGGGTCGATCGGCGAGATCCTGGTGTCGCTGGGCCCCCGCATCGGCTTCCGCACCGTCGTCTCGGCAGGCAACGAGACCGTGACCGACGTTGCCGACATGGTGGCCTTCTTCGCCGACGACCCGGACACGCGCGTGATCGGCCTGTTTCTCGAGGCAGTGCGGCGCCCGGCCGCGTTCGAGCAGGCCCTGCAGCGGGTGGCCGAGGCCGGCAAGGTCGCGATCGTGCTGAAGGTGGGCACGTCGGAGATGGGCGCCAGGGCCGCGCTCACGCACACCGGGGCGATGGTCGGCAGCGACGAGGTGTTCTCCGGGATGCTGCGGTACTACAACGCGATCCGGGTCGACGACTTCGGCAACTGGCTGGAGCACCTTGAGGTGTTCTCACGGGCGGCGCCGCCGCGCGGCCGCAGGATCGGCGCGGTCACGAACTCGGGCGGAGAGGGCGAGTACTTCGCCGACAAGGCCGAGCAGGCGGGGCTTCCGCTGCAGGAGTTCTCGCCGGAGCTGAAGGCCAGAATCGTGGCCGAGTTCCCGAACTTCAGCGGCGTCGGCAACCCGGTCGACTGCTGGGCGATCGACGACGACCGGATCGTGTTTCCGCGCGTGTTCGAGCTGATGGCCGAGTCCGGTGAGTTCGACGTGCTGGTGTCCGACATCGACCACAGCCAGTGGCTGCATGCGGGCGAGCGCGAGTTGGCGACCAACATCGCCAACGACCTGCGCGCGGCCTGCCACCAGACCGATCTGTTCCCGTGCGTGATCACGGTCACCACCGCCGACCCGCCGATCGAGGACATCGAGTGGGCCCGGCAGCACGACATCCCGCTGCTGAAGGGCTCGCTACCCGGGCTGCGGGCGCTGGCCGCGCGGCTGGCGCACCGGCAGCGCGTGCCGGCGTCGCGACTGCTGCCGGCCGCCGTGCCGCTGCCCGGCGCCGGCGACCTGCCGGAGCTGGAGTCGGCCGGGATCGCCGCGTCCTACGGTCTTTCATACGTGCGCGCGGAGCGCTGCGCGACCGCCGACGAGGCCGCCGCGGCCGCCGAGCAGATCGGTTACCCGGTCGTCGTCAAGATCGACAACGTCGCCCACAAGGCCAGGGTCGGGGGCGTGGCGCTGGGCCTGGCCGACGCCGCCGGAGTGCGTGACGCGGCGCGGCGGATGGGTGGGCGCGTGATCGTGGCCGAGCAGGTGCTGGGCGGCGTCGAGCTGATGATCGGCGTCACCCGCGACCCCGACTTCGGCGCCACCGTCTCGGTCGGCGTCGGCGGCGGCCTGGCGGAGGCGCTGGAGCTGATCACCCACAGCCTGGCCCCCCTCGATGCCGACGGCGCCCGCGAGCTGGTTGCGTCGCTGCCCGTGATCGAGCGGCTGCTGGGCGGCGACGTACCCGATCACCTGATCGAGGCGATCGTGGCCGTCTCGCGTCTGGCCGCGGAGCATCCCGAGATCTCAGAGATCGACGTCAACCCCCTGCTGGTCTCGCCCGAGCGCGCCGTCGCGCTCGACTGCCTGATCGTGCTGGATAACCCCGAGGAGCGAGCCGCATGAGCGAAGCCGTTCTCTATGAGACCCGTGGCCCCGCGGCCTGGGTGACGCTGAACCGCCCCGAGAAGCTGAACGCCCTGAACGGGGCGGTGCTGGAAGGGCTGCACGCCGCGCTCGACCGGGCGGTGGCCGACGACGAGGTGAAGGTGGTGGTGGTGACAGGATCCGGCGAGCGCGCGTTCTCGGCCGGCTACGACCTGTCCGCCGAGGCCGCCCACTCCGACATCCCGGCCCATGAGTGGCACGAGGTGCTGGCCACCGACATCGACGCGACCATGAAGCTGTGGGCGCTGCCGAAGCCCACCATCGCCGCCGTGCGCGGCTACTGCCTGGCGGGCGGCTGTGAGCTGGCGATGGCCTGCGACATGATCATCAGCACCGAGAGCGGCCGCTTCGGGGAGCCCGAGATCCGGTACGGATCGGGGCCGGTGACGCTGCTGATGCCGTTCCTGCTGGGCCAGAAGAAGACCAACGAGCTGCTGTTCACCGGCGACATGATCGACGCCCAGGCGGCGGAGCGGGCCGGGATGATCAACGGCGTCGTGGCCGAGGACGAGCTGGATGCAGCGGTGGAGGCGCTGGTGCGCAAGATCGCGCCGACGCCGCTGCCGGTGCTGCGTCTGACCAAGATCGCGCTGGTGCGGGCGTACGAGGCGATGGGGCTGCGGGAGGCGGTCAACATGAATCTCGATCTATCGTCCATGTTGAACGCGGCCGACGCGCCGGAGCAGCGAGAGTTCATGCAGATCGTCCAGTCGAGGGGGCTGAAGGCCGCGCTCGCCTGGCGTGACAACCGCTATGGAGAGGTACTAGGGGGTGTGAAGTCGTGAGCGCAACAAGCACCATTGATCCCGCCCGGCTGGCCAGCGTGATCGAGGCCGAGGAGGCCACGTTCAACGAACGGCACAAGCATTCGCGGGAGATGACCGAGCGGGCCCGCCGGTCGCTGGCCGGGGGCGTCGCCTCCAGTTGGCAGGACACCGAGCCGCATCCGATCTACCTGGCCGAGGGGCACGGGTCGAAGGTGATCGACGTCGACGGCAACGAGTACGTCGACTTCCACAACGGCTACGGCGCGATGGCCGTCGGCCATGCGCATCCGCGCATCGTCGAGGTCGTCTCCGAGCGCGTCCGCCTCGGCACCCATTTCGCGCAGCCCACCGAGGACTCGATCGCCGTCGCGGAGCACCTGCAGAAGCGCTTCGGCCTGCCGCTGTGGCGGTTCGGCAACTCCGGCACCGAGTCGACGCTGGACGCCGTGCGGCTGGCGCGGGCCTACACCGGACGCGACATCCTGTTCAAGATCGAGGGCTCCTACCACGGGCACCACGACGCGCTGATGGTGTCGGTGGCGCCGCCGGCCGACAAGATCGGCCCCTACGACGATCCCGTGTCGGTGCCCCAGACCCTCGGCCTGCCGGCCGACTACGTGAAGCTGACCAGGGTGGTGCCGTTCAACGACCTGGAGGCGCTCGAGCGCACGCTCAACCGCTACAAGGGCCAGGTGGCCGGCATGATCGTGGAGCCGGCGATGATGAACGCCGGGTTCGTGCTGCCCGAGGAGGGCTACCTGCAGGGGGTCAAGGACCTGCTGCACGAGCACGGCGCGCTGCTGGTGTTCGACGAGGTCAAGACCGGTGCCACGCTCTCCTACGGCGGCGCCGTCGAGGCGTTCGGCGTGACGCCCGACCTGCTGTGCCTGGCCAAGTCGGTCGGCGGCGGGCTGCCCTGCGGGGCGATCGGCGGCAGCGACGAGGTGATGGGCTGGATCGCGGACGGCAAGATCGACCAGGTTGGCACGTTCAACGGCAACCCGCTGACCATGGCCGCTATGCACGCGACGCTGACCGAGATCCTGGTGCCGGACGCCTACACCGAGTTCTCGCGCCTGGGCGAGGTCCTGCGCGAGGGGTGCGACGGCGTGATCGAGAGCAACGGGCTGGCCGGCTACACGACCGTGCTGGGCGCCCGCGGCGCCGTCACCTACCGGGCCGAGCGCGTCCGCAACTACCGTGACTACCTCGAGGTGTCCGACCAGCTCGCGTACGTGAACTGGCTGGCGCAGTTCAACCGCGGCGTGTTCATGGCGCCGTGGGGCAAGTCCGAGAACTGGACGCTGTCGGTGCAGCACAGCGAGGACGACGTGCGGCGCTACGTCGACAACTTCGAGTATCTCGGGAAGGCGCTGTCCGCATGAAGGCGGTCGTCTTCGAGGAACACGGCGGCACCGAGGTGCTCAGCTACACCGACATCCCCGAGCCGGAGCCCGGGCCCTACGAGGTGTTGATCGAGGTGAAGGCGGCCGGCGCCAACTTCAACGACATCTGGGCCCGGCGGGGGATGCCGGGGATGAAGGTGATCTTCCCGCACGTCTCCGGATCGGACGTGTCGGGCGTGGTGGCCGCGCTCGGCTCCGAGGTCACGGGCACCGGCTTCGGGTCCTCGTCGCTGCAGGTCGGCGACGAGGTGGTCGTGCACCCCGGCCTCTCCTGCCGTACCTGCGACTTCTGCGTGACCGGGCAGGAGTTCTTCTGCCGCCAGTTCCGCATCTGGGGTTTCCAGAGCGGGCCCAACGACGGGGGGCACTCCGAGTACGTGACGATGCCGGCGGTGAACGTGCTGCCCAAGCCCTCCAACCTCAGCCATGAGGAGGCGGCATCGATGCCGCTGGTGCTGGAGACGTCCTGGCGGATGCTGGTCAGCCGGGCCAAGGTGCAGCCCGGCGAGCACGTGCTGATCTGGGGCGGCGTGGGCGGCCTCGGCACCATGGCCATCCAGATCTGCCGGATGTTCGGCGCCAACCCGATCCCTGTGGTGGGTAGCGCGCAAAAGGTGGCCAAGGCCGAGCAGCTGGGCGCGGTCAACGTGATCGACCGCTCCAGCCAGGACGTGGTGGCCGAGGTCAAGGCGATCACCGGCAAGGCCGGCGCCGACATCGTGTTCGAGCACTCCGGCCAGGAAACCTGGCCGACGTCGATGGCCGCGCTGCGCTGGGGCGGTCGCCTCGTCGTGTGCGGCGCGTCGACCGGTTTCGAGGCCGTCACCGACCTGCGCTTCCTGTGGAACAAGCAGCAGAACCTGCTCGGCTCGCACCTGTCCAACAAGGCCGAGCTGTCGGCGGCGCTGCGGGCGGTCGAGGCGGGTGCGATCAAGCCCGTGATCGACCGCGTGCTGCCGCTGTCCGACGTTGCCTCGGGCCAGCAGCTGATGGAGGACCTGCAGGTGCAGGGGAAGGTGGTCTACGTCCCCTGAGCCGATCGACCCCGTCCCGCGACGGCCCGGGTAGCGTGCCGGCGTGCTGAACCTGGCCGTCGTGGGGCACGTCGAGTGGGTCACCCATACCGACGCGCCGTTCATCCCGCCGGCGGGCGAGATCGTGCACCTGACCAACCCGCTCATCCAGCCCGCGGGCGGCGGAGCGGTGACGGCGGCTGCGCTGGTGCGGATGGGCGCCGGCGTGCAGTTCTTCACGGCCGCGGGCGACGACGTGCCGGTGGTGGAGGCGATGGAGGAGCTGGGGGTGCGGACGTACGCCGCGCCCCGGCCCGGCCGGCACACGCGTACGCTGGTGATGCGGGACCCGAGCGGCGAGCGCACGATCTGCGTGATCGGCGCGAACCTGCAGCCTGCCGCCGAGGATCAGCTGCCCTGGGCCTCGCTGGCGGACTGCGACGGCGTCTACTTCACGGGCTCCGATCCGGCCACTCTGCGCGTGGCCAGGCAGGCCCGGGTGCTGGTGGTGACGGCGCGCCGGTTCGACGTGCTGGCTGAAGGCGGGGTGCAGGCGGACGTGCTGGTCGGCAGCGGCAGCGACCGCGGCGAGCAGTACGACCTGGAGCGCCTGGCCGTGCAGCCGCGCCACGTGATCGTGACCGACGGCGAGCGCGGAGGCACCGGCTATCGGGCGGTGCCGCCGCCGGCCCCCAAGGTCGACAGCTACGGCGCCGGTGACACGTTCGTGGCCGGCTTGCTGTTCGGATTGGCGGACGGCCGGCCGCTCGCCGATGCCCTGGCGCTGGCCGCTGAGCAGGCCGCCCAGGCGGTCACCTGGCGCGGTGCGTATCCCCCGCAGGGCCCCCGAGTGAGTTGGTAGGCTTCGCCTCCGTGAGACGCCCTCTGGCAACGCTCGTCACCGCCGCCGTACTGGGCGCAGCGGGACTCACCGCATCCGGCTGTGGCGTCCAGAGCGGCGTCGCCGGGTCCGGGCAGGCCGATCTCGCGAATGGCAAGAAGCTGTTCATCACCACCTGCGGAGGCTGCCACACGCTGGCGGACGCCGGCACCAAGGGCACGATCGGCCCCAACCTGGACGCTGCCTACGAGGAGCCGCGGGCCGAGGGCTTCGAGGACTCGTCGTTCGAGGCGCTGGTGCGCGAGCAGATCATGCTCGGGTTCCCCTACGCGCACCCGACGCCGATGCCCGCGAACCTTCTGAAGGGCCAGGACGCGCAGGACGTCGCCGCCTACGTGGCGTCGGTGGCCGCGGTTCCCCTGCCGCCGGGCGCGAGCACCCAGTAGCGCCATGGTCACCGAGACGATCGCGGTGGCGGGCATGAGCTGCGGCGGCTGCGAGCGGCGCGTGCACGACGCCGTGATGGCGCTGCCGGGAGCGGCGTCGGTGACGGCCGAGCACATCGGCGACGAGGTCGAGGTCACGTTCGACCCGGCCCGCCTAGATGTGAAGGCGATCCGCGGAGCGATCGCCGCGGCCGGCTTTCGCCCCGCCCCGTGACCGGCGCAACCATGGGGGCGAGGCGCAGCCGGTATGGCCTGCCTTTACAAATACCTAACCAAAACGGCGATCTTTCCTGACAACGCGCATGGAGAATCGCCTGCGGACGCTGCGATCGAACGTGCCCACACCTCGCAGCTACCTGCCTCCTCCGACGGCCCGCTCTGCGGGTCGTCGGTCTTTTGACCGGTAGGCCGTCGAGCGGGTGCTGGATACACTCAAGGCCCTTCGTGACATCGAACGGGGCGGGGCGCGTGGATCTACTCGAGTACCAGGGCAAGCAGCTGTTCGCGCGGTTCGGGTTGCCCGTCTCCGAGGGTGCTCCGGCGGCGACCGCCGCCGAGGCGCGGGCCGTGGCCGAGCAGCTCGGCGGACCGGTGGTGGTGAAGGCTCAGGTGCTGGTGGGTGGGCGCGGGAAGGCCGGCGGCATCAAGCTGGCGGCCGACCCGGCAGAGGCCGAGCAGCACGCCGCAGCGATCCTGGGGATGGACATCCGCGGCCACACCGTGCGGCAGCTGTGGATCGAGCGCGCCTCCGACATCGCCCGCGAGTACTACTTCTCGATCACCTTCGACCGCGGCGCCAAGCAGTCGTTGCTGATGCTGACAACGGAGGGCGGGGTCGAGATCGAGACGGTGGCTGAGGAATCGCCCGAGCAGCTCGCCCGCCTGCACGTCGACCCGCTGATGGGGCTGCAGCCGTTCCACGTTCGCCGCCTCTGCTTCGCCGCCGGCATCCCCGCCGCCGAGGTGAAGCAGGTGGGTGCGATCATCGAGGACGCCTACCGCGCCTTCATCGAGACCGACGCGATGCTGGTCGAGATCAACCCGCTGATCGTCACCCCGGATGGGATGGTGCGCGCGCTCGATTCGAAGTACACCGTCGACGACAACGCGCTCTACCGCCATCCCGACATCGCGGGCATGCGCGACGCCGAGTCGGGCGACCCGCAGGAGCGGCTGGCCCGCGAGCGCGGCGTCAACTTCGTGAAGCTCGACGGTGGCGACATCGGCACGCTCGCCAACGGCGCCGGGCTGGCCATGTCCACCCTGGACGTGGTGGCTGCGGCGGGCGAGGCCACCGGCCACCGCCCCGCCAACTTCCTGGACGTGGGCGGCGGCGCCGACGCGGAGGCGATCGCCACCGCGATGGAGGTGCTGCTCTCCGACCCGAACGTGCGGGCGGTGCTGTTCAACGTGTTCGGCGGCATCACCCGCGGCGACGAGGTCGCCCACGGCATCCTGACGGCGCTCGAGCGGCTGGATGCCACGCTGCCGATCGTGGTGCGGCTGGACGGCACCAACGCCGATGAGGGCCGCCGCATCCTGGCCGACGCCGCGCCGCCCAACCTCCACGTGGAGGCGACGATGCTGGGGGCGGCCGCCCGGGTGGTCGAGCTGGTGGAGGGGAGCGCCGCCTGATGCCGATCATCGTGACAGCCGAGACGCGCCTGGTCGTGCAGGGCATCACCGGACGCGAGGGCAGCTTCCACGCGCTGCGAAACCGCGACTACGGCACCCCCGTGGTGGCCGGCGTGACGCCGGGCAAGGGCGGCCAGGACGTGGACGGCGTGCCGGTCTACGACACGGTCGCCGAGGCGGTCGCCGAGCAGGATGCGAACACCGCCATGGTGTTCGTGCCCCCGCGGTTCGCGGCCGACGCGATCTACGAGGCGGTGGATGCGGGCTGCGGCACCATCATCTGCATCACCGAGGGCATCCCCGCCCACGACATGCTGCGGGTCTACAACTACATCCGCCCGCGCGGGGTGACCATGCTCGGGCCCAACTGCCCCGGTGCGCTGTCGCCCGGCATCGCCAACGTCGGCATCATCCCGGCTCAGGTGTTCGCGGCCGGCCGCGTGGGGCTGGTGTCGCGGTCAGGCACGCTCACCTACCAGATCGGCAAGGAGCTGGCCGACCTGGGTCTGGGCAACTCGACCATCGTCGGGATCGGCGGCGACCCGATCGTGGGCAGCTCGTTCATCGACATCCTGGAGCGGTTCGAGGCCGACCCCGGCACCGATCTGATCGTGATGGTGGGCGAGATCGGCGGCGACGAAGAGGAGAAGGCCGGCGTCTACATCGACCAGCACGTCAGCAAGCCAGTGGTGGCATACATCGCCGGCTTCCAGGCGCCTGCCGGCAAGACCATGGGCCACGCCGGCGCCATCATCTCGGGCTCGTCCGGCACGGCCGCCGGCAAGCAGGAGGCGCTGCAGGCGCGCGGTATCCCGGTCGGTGACAGCCCCACCGCGGCCGCCCGGCTGGCCGCGGAGCGGCTCGGGTAGGCGATACGATGCAGCCCATGACCGCCATCCCCTTCACCCGCGGCGTCCCGTCGGCCGACATGCTGCCGGTGGCCGACCTGGAGCAGGCGGCGGTCACGGCGCTGCGCGAGGACGGAGCGCGCGCGCTCGCCTACTCGCCCGGTGGGTACATGCCGCTGCGCGAGTGGATCGGCGAGCGCCACCGCGTCGACCCGGCGCGGGTGCTGGTCGTGAACGGCTCGCTGCAGGGTGTCGCCTTCCTGGCGCAGTACCTGTTCCTGGGCCGCGGCGGCGTCGCGATCACCGAGGATCCCACCTACGACCGCACCCTGATCTCGCTGCGCACGTTCGGCGCCGAGGTGGTCGCCGTCCCGGTGACCCCGGCCGGCGTCGACGTGGACGCGCTCGACCAGACGCTGGCGCAGCGGACGGCGCGGATGCTGTACCTGATCCCCACCTTCCAGAACCCGTCCGGCGTGTCGCTGCCCGAGGATGGCCGGCGCCGGGTGGTCGACCTGGCCCGCCGGCACGGGGTGCTCGTGGTCGAGGACGATCCCTACGGCCTGCTGCGGTTCGAGGGTGAGCCGGCGCCGACGCTCCACGAGCTGGACGGCGGCGACAACGTCGTCTACTCCTGCTCGTTCACCAAGACGGTGGCGCCCGGGATCCGCACCGGCTACCTACTGCTGCCCGAGCAGATGGCGGGTGCGATGGCGCGTCTGTCCGAGAACACCCTGATCGCGCCCAACACGTTCGCGGAGGCGGCGCTGGCCGCCTACTGCCGGGCCGGCAAGTTCGAGCCCAACGTGGAACGGGCCACGGCCACCCTCAGGCAGCGGCGCGACGCGATGGAGGCGGCGCTGCGTGAGCACTTCCCCGCGGGCGCCCGCTGGACGACGCCCGAGGGCGGCTACTTCTACTGGGTCGACCTGCCGGAGCAGATCGACACCGCCGAGCTGCTGCCGCAGGCGGCCGAGCGCGGAGTGCCCTACATCAGCGGCAAGGAGTTCAGCCCCCGCGGCCGCTCCTCGCTGCGCCTGGCCTTCAGCGCCGTCGCGCCCGAGCAGATCAGCGAGGGCGTTGCCAGGCTGGGCGCGCTCTTCAGCGAGGCGCTGTCGCCCGCGGGCGTCTAGGCACGGCCGGGTCCCGGGCGGTCAGGCGGCGCCGGCGGCCGCGACGCGCGGTCCCGCGATCCAGACGGGGGCCTGCAGCTCGGGGAGTGGCTCGACCAGGCGCGCCTGTGGAGGCGCCACCATCTCGCCTCTGACGGCCGGCCGGAAGGTCGGACACGGCTCGCTCAGATCCAGCGCGCAGAGGCTTGTCTTGCGAAAAAAGCAGTCGTTGCAGGTGACGCGTCGCGCCTTCTGTGCCACGTGGAGACCTTCCTGTTTCGATGTGCCGACCGTGCCGAGGGGCGCAGTGTACGCAATCGCCCCCCTCCCGATCCAGCGTTGTCTAACGAGAAATAGCGCTGTTTGCGGCAGATCGATTCACCGGTTCGTCACCGTGGCGGCAGCCCGCGGATGACCGACAGCGCCTGGTCGAAACCGGTCACGGCGATCACGTGGATGCGGCCGTGCGCGGTGCGCCGCGCGTCCTTGAAATTATCGCCGGCCGGGACCAGGAATGTGTCGGCGCCGGCGTTGATGGCGCCGATCGTCTTCTGGTTGACGCCGCCGATCTCGTGCACGCCGCCGGCCAGGTCGAGCTGGCCGGTGACCGCGATCTTGTGGCCGCGCAGCAGGTGGCGGCCGCTCAGCGAATCGTAGATCTCGAGCGCGAACGCCAGGCCCGCCGACGGCCCGCCGATCGAGCCGGTCGAGAAGCTGACCGGTATCGGGATGTGGCCGACGTGCACGGCGTCGCCGATCGACACGCCGATCAGCGCGCGGGGCGGGTGGTCGGTGCTGGCGATGGTGCCGAGCGTGACGTTCCCGGCCTGCTTCAGCGTCAGGTGCACCGACTGCCCCGGCTCGACCGGCTGCATGGCCCTGATCAGATCCCCCGCCGTGTGCACCGGGCGGCCGTTAGCGGCGGTCACGATGTCGCCCGGCTTGAGGCCGGCCTTGGCGGCCGGGTCACCCGGCTGGACGCCCAGCAGCTGCGCGCCCAGCTGCTCGATCGCGACCTGTTTGCCCAGCGCGCGCTCCGCCACCACCTGCGCGGTCTGCTGGGAATTGGTCATCGCGCGCGCGTCCTCGGTGATGTGCTCCTGGTCGGACTGGCCCGGGGCCAGCACCTGGTTGTCGGGCACGAGCTGTGCGCCCTCGACCAGGTGCTCCGCCCACAGCTTCTGGATCAGGTTGGCCTGCAGCTCGTTGACGTCGACGAAGTAGAAGCCCGATCCGTCGGCCGGCGGCTTGCCGCCCGGCGCGTGGACGACGTTGGCGGCGGGGTGGGCGTTGTCGGGCAGGAGCGCGAAGTAGCCGGACTGGGTGGTCCAGCCGTAGACCCCGACCACGAGCACGAGGAAGAAGGCCGCCACGCCAACCAGCGACCAGCGCACACGACGTAGCAGCGTCATCCGCCCGCCACCGCCAGCGATCCGGCGATGGTGCCGGTGGCGATCAGCATCAGCCCCAGCGCCACCGAGGGCGTCAACCGGCCGTGCGCGAGGTGGCCGCGCCCGTAGCCCGAGAGCACCACGCCGGTCAGCACGCCGCCGATCAGCCCGCCGATGTGACCGCCCACCGAGATCGACCCGGAGTAGGCGAAGGTGAAGATCAGGTTGACCACCAGCAGGCCGCCGATCGATCCGCCCAGCAGTTGCACCCCGCGGTGACGCTCCAGCACCAGCATCGCCCCCATCAGTCCGAAGATCGCCCCGGAGGCGCCGGCCGTCAGCGAGTTCGGTGACAGCAGCAGGGCGCCGAAGCTGCCGGACAGCGCCGAGAGCAGGTAGATCAGGCCGAAACGAAGGCTGCCCACGTATCGCTCCAGCGAGCTGCCCAGCAGGTACAGCGCGTACATGTTGAACGCCAGGTGCAGCAGCCCATAGTGGATGAAGGCGGAACTGACAAGCCGGTAGTACTGGCCGTCGTGGACTGCCGGCCCCCACAGCGCCAGGTGCAACCCCAGCGAGTTCAGCTGGCCGCCGGTGCCGAACAGGCCGCCTCCGCCGCCACCGCCGTTGATGTTGTTGGTGGCGATGAACAGCACCACATTGGCCGCGATCAGGCCGTAGGTCAGCCGCGGCTCGTTGGCCATCATGAACGCGGGCACCTGGCTGCGCGTGCGCTGGCCGGCGCACTCCGGGCAGCGGACGCCCACCGGCGTCTGCCGCATGCAGTCGGGACAGATCGGCCGGCCGCAGTTCGAGCAGCTGACGTTGGTCTCACGATCGGGATGGCGATAGCACGTGGCCATGGATCCCAATTGTAGGTAGCGCAGATTGCTACCAGATTCCCCGCAGCGCGCCGCCGTCGATCGGCAGCACCGCTCCGGTGATATATCCCGCGTGCTGAGAGCAGAGGTAGGCGACCAGCGCACCCACCTCCGCGGGGGCGGCCAGCCGGCCCACCGGGATCGCCTCGATGTCGCGCTTGGCGGCGGCCTCGGGGTCCGGGTAGTGACTCCAGAGCTCCCTCACCCGCGGCGTGTCGATCTTGCCGGGGGCGATCGTGTTCACCGTGATGCCCTCCCGGCCGACCTCCTGCGCCAGCGTCTTCGCCCAACCGACGACGCCCGGGCGGATCGCATTGGACAGCATCAGGTTGGGGATCGGCTCGCGCACCGACCACGAGGTGATGTTGACGATGCGGCCGCGGCCGCTCTGCTTGAGGTGGGGCAGCGCCAGCCGCGTCAGGCGCACGGCCGAGTTCAGCGACAGCTCGAATGCCTCGGCCCAGGCCTCTGCCGGAGTTGACTCGAATGTCCCCGGTGCCGGGCCGCCGGCGTTGTTGACGATGATGTCGAGGCGCCCGCGTTCCTCCACGGTGCGGCCCACGGCCTGCTCGAGCGCGCCCTGGTCACGGACGTCCCCGGGCACCGCGATCGCTCCGGGGATTCCCGCGGCTGCCTGCTCGAGCTTGTCCGGGGTGCGCGCCAGCATCGTCACGGCGCAGCCCTCGGCCGCGAGCGCCCCGGCGATCGCCAGCCCCATCCCCGAGGATGCCCCGCCGACGACAGCCGCCGTTCCTTCCAGACCGAGATCCATGACCGGTACGATAACGCCGCCATGCGCTACGGCCCCGCCGACTCCTCGAAGACCCCGCGCTTCACCGGCGTCCGCACCTTCATGCGCCTGCCGTTCGTGGAGACGCTGGAGGACGTGGATGTCGCCGTGATCGGGGTGCCGATCGACGACGCGGTGTCGTTCAAGTCGGGCGCGCGGTTCGGGCCGGAGGCGATCCGCAGCGCGTCGGCGCTGCTGCGCCCCTACAACCAGCGCCTGCGGGTGGACGTGACCGAGCACCTCTCGATGATCGACCACGGCGATCTGCCGACGGTGCCCGGCTACCACGAGCGCACGCTGGGCCTGATCCAGGAGCACCTGGAGCCGGTGCACCGCGCCGGCGTCGTGCCGCTATGCCTCGGCGGCGACCACTCGATGGTGCTGGCCGAGCTGCGGGCGGCGGCCGCGGTGCACGGTCAGCTTGCGCTGGTGCACCTGGATGCCCACGCGGACATCTGGGAGTCGTACTACGGCGCCCGCTACTTCCACGGCACCGTGTTCAAGCGCGCCGTCGAGGAGGGGCTGGTCGACGCCTCGGCATCGGTGCAGGCGGGGATGCGCGGGACGCTCTACGGAGAGAGCGACATCGAGGAGCCGCGCCGGCTCGGGTACGACGCCGTCTACTGGGACGAGCTGGAGCAGTTGTCTCCGGAGGCGTACGGCAACCGGGTGCGGGCGCGGGTCGGTGACCGCCCGGCGTTCCTGTCGTTCGACATCGACTTCGTCGATCCGGCGTTCGCGCCGGCGACGGGCACGCCCGAGGTGGGCGGGCCGTCGAGCGGCCAGGCGCTGGCCTACCTGCGCGCGCTGCACAGGATCGACTTCCGCGGCTTCGACTGCGTCGAGGTGGCGCCGGTCTACGACCAGCCGGCCAACATCACCGCCTGGGTGGCGGCCAGCGCCTGCTTCGAGATGCTGTCGCTGCTGGCCGTCGGGCGCCGCGACGCCGCTGCTACAGCCCCATGACGCCGACCAGCTCCCGCACGGCCTCGGCCGAGCGGTTCAGCTGCGCCTGCTCGTCTGAGGTCAGGTTCAGCTTGATGATCTCCTCCAGCCCGCCCGCGCCCAGGCGGCAGGGGACGCCCATGAAGATGCCGTTCAGCCCGAACTCGCCGGTCAGGTAGGCGGCGCAGGGGAGCACGCGCTTCTGGTCGTGCACGATCGAGTCGACCATCTCGACCACCGATGCGGACGGCGCGTAGTAGGCCGATCCCGACTTCAGCAGCTTCACGACCTCGGCACCGCCGTCGCGGGTGCGCTGCACGATCTCGGCCAGCCGCTCCTGCCCGATCAGGTCGGTGATGGGGATCCCGGCCACGTTGGTGTACGAGGTGACGGGCACCATCTGGTCGCCGTGGCCGCCCAGCACGAAGCCGGTGACGTCCCGCACCGACACGCCCAGCTCCCAGGCCAGGAAGGTGCGGAAGCGGGCCGAGTCGAGCACACCGGCCATCCCGATCACCCGCTCGCGGGGCAGCCTGGCCTCGGCGAACGCCACCTGGCACATGGCGTCCAGCGGGTTGGTGACCACAATCAGGATCGTGTCGGGCGAGCGTGACACCAGGTTCTGGGTGACGTCCGCGACGATCTTCTGGTTGGTCGTGAGCAGGTCGTCCCGGCTCATACCCGGCTTGCGCGCGATCCCGGACGTGATCACGCAGACGTCCGACCCGGCCGTCTCCTCGTACCCGTTGGTGCCGACCACGTTGGGCTCGTACCCGAGCACCGGGCCGGTCTGGTTCAGGTCGAGCGCCTTGCCCTGCGGCAGCCCTTCGACGATGTCGACCAAAACGACGTCGGCATAGTCCCGCTCGGCCAGCCGCTGGGCAGTGGTCGCGCCGACGTTACCGGCACCGACGACCGTGATCTTGAGACGACTCATAGTGGTGGTTCCCCCCGGGTAAAGACGGTTGCTCGCGGTTCAAATTGCGGCAGGCATCTTCGCACGAACGGCTACCATCCGGTCGAAGTCGAAGCGATTGGAAAGGCGCGTGATGGCGGACAAGGGTGGACTCGAGGGGATCGTCGTCGCGCGCAGCCGTCTCTGCTCGATCGACGGGCAGAAGGGCGTTCTCATCTACGGCGGGTACGACGTCGGCGACCTCGCCGAGCACTCGAGCTACGAGGAGACGTGCTTCCTGATCCTGCGCGGCCACCTGCCCAGCCGCGACGAGCTGGACGCGTTCACCTCCGACCTGGCCGCGGCCAGCCCGCTGTCGGAAGAGACCGCAGCCGTGATCGACATGCTTGCCAGCCACGCGGCCCCGATGGAGATGCTGCGCACCGCCGTGTCGGCCGACTCGTTCGACGACCCGGACAAGGACTCGAACGCGGAGGAGGCCAACGTCCGGAAGGCCACCCGGCTGATCGCAAAGATGCCGACGATGGTGGCACGCTATGACCGCCGCCGCCGCGGGCTGGATCCGGTCGAGCCCGATCCGGGTCTCGGCCACGCCGCGAACTTCCTGTACATGCTGGCGGGCGAGCGGCCCGACCAGCAGGCGGCCCGCACCTTCGACGTGGCGCTGATCCTGCACGCCGACCACGAGATGAACGCCTCCACGTTCACGGCGCGGGTGATCGCCTCGACGCTGTCGGACATGCACTCGGCCATCACCGGCGCCATCGGCGCGCTCAAGGGCCCGCTGCACGGTGGCGCCAACGAGCAGGTCATGCACCTGCTGATGGACATCGGCAGCGACGAGAACATCGAGCAGGAGATCCGCGGGCGCCTGGATCGCAAGGAGCGGATCATGGGCTTCGGCCACCGCGTCTACAAGACGTACGACCCGCGCGCCGTGATCCTCAAGCGCTACTCGCGGTCACTGGCCGAGCGCTCGGACGAGCCGCAGTGGTTCGCGATGAGCGAGCACATCGAGAAGGCCGTGATGGAGGAGAAGGGCCTGTACCCGAACGTGGACTTCTACTCCGCCTCCACCTACCACTACCTCGGGATCGAGACCGGGCTGTTCACGCCCATCTTCGCGATGAGCCGGGTGGTGGGCTGGGCTGCGCACGTGATCGAGCAGCACGGCGACAACCGCCTGATCCGGCCCAGCTCGGAGTACGTGGGACCGGCGCTGCGTGCCCTACCAGCCGATCGAGCAGCGGACGGCGCCGGAAGCGGCGTAAGCGGATCTTCATCTGCTCGCGGTTGACAGATGATGGCCTTTGGGAGATGCTAGCCGGGCTGAAGCTCCGGTGGGAAATAATCTGATTCTTGGGGGTCAACTGACGTGACCGGCCATCGAACCGTGCGCATCGCCTGCGTCGGCCTGCTCGCGCTCGGCTTGCTGCGTCGCCGTATCCGCGAGCTCCAGCGCCGCCTCCAACCTCGCGGTTTCGATCTCCGGACCGGCGAGTAACCCCGTCGCCGGCAACGGCAGTCCGTTTGAGCTCACGGTGCAGACCACCAATAACGATGCGGGCGATTCTGCCGCCGTTACGACGACCCTTTCACTCCCTGTCCGGCGTCACGCTGGACGGTTCCGCGACTCCCGCCGGATCGAACTGTGCTCCCGCCGGGGCCGGAACAGTGCAGTGCGCCAGGCCAGTCATTACGGCTGGCTCGACCGACACGTTCACAGTCGACCTCCAGGCCGACCACACGGTCACCGGCGTCGTTCACGTCCTTGGGTCGTCGACCGATGGCTCGCTGACGTCGAACACGGCGGACGATCCCGTCACCGTGGACACGAGCGCCGACCTGGCGCTGTCGGATGTGGCGACGCCGTCGGCTTCGCCGGGTGTGACGGTGGGTGATGCGGTTGCCGGTGGGACGATTGCATATGCGTTGACGGTGACGAATAGCGGGCCCTCGGACAGTCAGGGCTTCACAGTGACGGATCAGTTGCCGGAGGGTGCAACGTTTGTTTCGTCAAGTCCGACCGGTTGCACGGCGTCGCCGGGCGGTCCTGGATTGGGTGATCTGGTGTCGTGCACGGAGGGCGTGGCGACAACGCCGTCGCATTCGACGCTGGTCACGATTCGGGCGCAGATCTCGGCGAGTGAGCCGGCGAACGGGGCGTGGGCGGATAGCGCGATGATCGCGTCCACGCAGACCACGGATCCGACGCCTGGTGACACCGCGAGCAAGTCCGTCAACCTGGTCACGAGGTCGGATCTGGCGTTGACGGAGTCGGCGGCGGTGCCGACAGGCGCAAGCTATGAGCCGTCCACGCAGAACGGCATGGTCGTCGCGGGCGACACGCACGCCTACAGCTATACGTTGACGGTGACGAATGGCGGCCCGTCGGATAATCAGGGATTCGTGGTGCAGGATGTGCTGCCGCACGGCGCGCTCTTTGACGGCGTGGATAGCACCGGCGGCTGCGTGGTGGCCGCGCCGGGCGACGCCCTCAACGGTGACACCGTCCAGTGCACGGTGAGCTCCGTGACGGCGCCGCTCGGTGATCCGTCGTTCACTGCGGCGACGACGGCATCGAGTGAGCCGGCCAACGGGGCGTACACCGATAGCGCGTCGATCTTCTCATCGCAGACAGTTGATCCCAGCAACGGGAACGACACCGAACTCGCACCCGCTCAACCTCGTCGAGCGTGCCGACTTGACCCTTGCCAACTTCGCGGTCTCGCCCGTTCAGACGCCCCCTATCTACGCCAACAGCAATCCGGCACAGAACACCGTGACGTACACCTTCAGCGTCGCCAACGGTGGGCCGTCGGATGGTCATGCTGTGATCGTGACGTCGACGCCGAGCGGGCAAGCTGGTCGGCGCCAGCTACGGGTGGTGTGTTGACCCTTGCACGCCCTCCAGCGCTCAGCCGTATCCCTCCGGTGGCGAGCTCAGCATCGGCACGGCCGGCACCGTCCCGAACGGCCAGACGATCGATGTCGTCGTCACTGCCACGGCCGATACCACACTCCGCTTCGGTCCGAAGAACGGCTCCGAGTCGGTTGTCTCGGGCTTCGGCACCACCTCGGCCACCCAAGACTACCGATCTCAGTGACAACTCGGCAGCAGACAGCCCGGGCGTAACCATCGACACGGTACCCACGGTACCGCTCAGCCAGTTCGCCATACCTGGGACCAACAACGCCATCCTGACGTGGGAGAAGCCCCAAAGCGACGGCGGCAAGCCGATCCGGAATTATCAGATCAAGGTTACGCCGTTCGGTGGGAGCACAACCACGCTACCGCTCTTCGCTGCGTCGAATCCCCACACGACGGCCTGTGCGGAGAGTGTGAACCACGACTGTTACCAGTTCACTGTCACCGGTCTGCCTCCCATCACCGGCGGGTACTCATTCGGCATCGCGGCGCTGAACGACGTTGGCACCGGCGACACAGCGACGGCGCAGGCGACGCCGTCGGCCGACACACAGAACGCGTTGTACCGACGAATACGGGCCAGACGCTCACGTCGTGCATGACGGCGTCGCCGACGAGTCCCACCTGCATCCAGTACGTGATCCCGTCGGGGAATGGTGGAGTGTTCGGCGCCCAGGGCAACTTCGTGCTCGCCGGCAACTTCTGCAACGGTAATCCGTGCTTCGGCGGAGTCTGCTACGAACACCCCACCCACCAATACCAATCCTGGGACAAAGCCCGGAGCCGTGAACCTCGGCTCGTTCTTCGGCTACACCGACTTCAAGCGCCCGATCCTCGAGATCATCACCTGGGATTTCTCAACATTCACGTCCGCCGAGGAACAGAACCCGGGCTCGATTCCGGTTTACTACGAGAAGGCCGGGGCCAGCCAGGCCGGCTTGCTGCCGATGTGCACGAACAAGAGCTACGCGCTCACGCCGCAGCAGGCCTTAAGCCGATCCGCTCACCGGATCCACCTGCATCAAGAAGTTCAACATCCTCGGCAGCAAGCAAAATCCGGCCGCCAACGGTGACATCCAGTTCCAGATCAACCTGACGTCGGACAGCGACGGCCTCGCGGGCCACCACTGAGCCCCGATAACGCTACGCGCTGACCCTGGTCGCGCTCGAGCGGGACGGTGGGGACGAACACCACACCGAGCGAGGCGAACAGGTCGTCGGCTTCCCGGCGTGACGCGGATCGTCGTCTCCGCGACGTTCGGCGGCCCGCGCCATCGCATCCAGGGTGAGCGCGACCTCGTAGCGAGCGTGGCGCTCGCGCGCCTGGCCAGGCTCTCGTCGAAATCCGCCGGGCGCAATCACCGTCACCCCGCTGGACGTGGGCGTAGCCCCGAACCCGGTGGAGCAACGGGTCCTGGGTCGCGCCGCCGCCCACAGCCGTCCGTTGCAGGCACGCGGAGGCGAGCTCGATCGCCTCTTCGCAGCGGGCCTGCAACACCAGCGCCTCGGCGATCCGCGCGTCGGTGTCGACCAGCTCCGCCTCGGCCGCGCCGCATGGAACTGCTCGCGGGCGGCAGCGAAGAGCTCGCGGCCCGCGTCGAAGTCGCCGCCGCGGCTGGCCACGCGACCGAGACTGCTGGTCGCGTAGGCGACGCCGATCCCGTAGTCGGCAGCCCGCCAGACGCGCAGCGACTCCTCGAACAGCGGCGCGCCTCGTCCAGCGTGGCCCTGATCGCTCAGCACCTCCGCAATGTTGTGAGTCTGCACCGCGGCGTCCACCTCGTCGCCGATCCGGCGGCGGACGCTCGCGGCCGCGTTCGTACTGCTCGACCGCCTCGTCCCAGCGGCCTTCAAGCCATGCGAACAGGCCGAGGTTGTTGTAGATCGTGGCCTGCGTGCCGAGTTGCCGAGCTCGTCGTAGAGTCGAGCGCCCGCTGGGAGTAGCACCGCCTCATCGCTCCTGCCCAGCTCGACCAGCAACCAGTCGAGGATGAAGTAGGCGTGCGCGAGGGCCTCGCGCTCGCTCGCTCGCTTGGCCGCGTCGATCGCCGCGTCGAGCCAGTCGACCGCATCCAGCCGCCGGCCCTGCGCCTGGCGGATCAGGCCGTAGAACGCGCATCAGCCGCGCATGTTGCTGCGCGGCGGCTGTGTCCGCCGCGTGCGGAGTCCAGCGGCACCATGCCGCGACTCAGCCAGCGCAGCGCCTGCGGGTAGTGCCCTGTCCGTTCCGCCACGGATGGCGTGCTTGAAGCAAGAGCCGGCCCTGGGCGATTCCGTCGGCTAGCAGCCGCCGCGCGGCGCTGTAGGCGCACGCGCGCCTGGGGATACTGGCCGATCCGCTCGCGGAGGTCGCCGAGCTTCTCGTGCACCTCGGCAGAGGTCGTCGCGTCCACGCTCGGGAACCTGCCGCGCGCTCTGCAGCGCATGCTCGAGGTGCTCGGCGGCATCGACGATCGCGAACTTCGACTCCGCCATCGCTGCGGCCCGTCGCGAGTAGACCCAGGCCTTGTCGCGCACGCGGCCGTGGAAGAAGTGCAGCGCCAGCAGGTCGAGATGGGCTTCGTCGTCCGCGCGATCCCGCTCGATCGTCTCACCGGCGCGGACGTGCAGATCCCGACGCCGGCGGTATGCCAGCCCCTCGTAGGCGGCGTCGCGCATCAATGCGTGGCGGAAGCGGTGGAAGCCGGCGCCATCCTCGGTCACGAAGTCGCCCAACCGCAGCCAGGCCGCCGCGCCGGTGACCGGCTCGTCCAGTAGCTGCTCGGCGAGTTCGGAGCGGAAGCGCAGACCCAGCACCGATGCCACACGGAGCAGGCGGCGATCGGGTGACGCCAGCTGGTCGATCTGCGCCGTCACCATCGCCTCCACCGTGTCCGGCAGCCCCTCGGTGGTGCCCGCCACACGCGTCGCGTTCAGCAGCTCCTGCAGAAACAGCGGGTTGCCGCCCGATCGGCGAGCGAGGATCGACATCTCGTGAGGGCGCAGCGGCGAATCCTCGGTCGCAGCGATCAGCAGCTCGACCACCTTCTCCTCGGCGAGGGTGTCGAGCTGAAGTGACACCGTGGCCGCGCCGGCCGGCGCTGCGAACCCGGAAGCTTCGTTGCGCCGGGTGACGCCGATCAGCCAGGCCCGCCCGGCCACCTCGCGGCAGAGCTGGAGCAGCAGGTCACCGGACGCCTCGTCCATCCAGTGCGCGTCCTCGATCGCGATCAGCGTCGGGCCGCTGAGGATGCTGCTCAAGAGCTTCGTCACAACCTCGTTCAGCCTTGCCCTGCGGAACTCCTGGCCGAGCTGATCCACTTCTGGGTTCGTGGGCATGTCCAGGTCGAGCGGGACACCGAGCAACGGCAGCCATGTGGACAGCTCCGGGGCGCTGCTCAACACCACCTGCATCAGCCTCGACACGATCGCCTCGCGCGACGCGTCGGCATCCACCTCGAGGGCCTGCAGCAGCAGCGGGCGCACCGCCGCGTAGGGAGTCGAGGCGCCGTACAGGTCGCAGCTGGCCGACAGCAGCCGCATCTCGCTGCCCACCTCCCGCATCGCGGCCAGCATGCGCGTCTTCCCGATCCCGGGCGGCCCGACGATCTCGACGATCGAGCCCTCTCCTTGCAGCGCGGCGCGGACGGCGCGCTGCAGGATGCCGGTCTCGAAATCGCGTCCCACCATGGGCAGCTCACGCTCGCCGGTCGTCGCCTTTGTCCCCAGCGGCCGGCCGATCACCGATGCGTAGACCGGGAGCGTCTTGCCCTTGACCATGAACGGGTCGAGCTCGGTCGTCTCGAAGGTCACCGAGCAGGCGTCCAGCACGCTCTGCGCGGCCAGGATCTGGCCGGGCTCGGCCTTGCCCATCACGCGGGCGGCCAGGTTGACGGCGTCGCCCATGACGGTGTAGGTGCGCCGGTAGGACGGGCCGATATCTCCCGCGAACACCGGGCCGGTGTTGACGCCGACCCGGATCGGGATGCGCAGTTCGGCGGCCTGCAGCGTCGCGCAGCGCCGCCAGCATACGAGCCTCGTCGTCCGGGCTGGCGGTCGGGGCGCCGGCCACCAGAATCAGCTTGCCGCCGTCGCGGTCGACATCGGTGCCCAGGAAGGTGACGCCGTGCGCCTCGCAGGCGACCTGGGCGGCTGACACCAGCGCCTCCAGCGCGTCGGCCACCTCCTCCGCCGGGCGGGCGGCGACCATCTCGTCGAGGCCGTCGTAGTGGATGAAGCCGACGGTGACGCGACGGTGCTCCGGGTCGCCGTGCCCGGCCAGCAGCAGTTCGCGCAGGGAGACCGGAATGCACTCCGCCAGATCCACCGACGGCGGCACGTGCTGTGGATCGGGCTCGTAGCTCCTGGCCTCGTCCGGCCGCAGGTGGCGCCGCAGCCGGATGCCCTCGCCCTTCGGCTGGGAGAGCAGCTCGGGCGGCAGCTGTGCCGCGGTGTCAAGGCTAACGACGACCTCGCCCGCGTCGGCCGTGCCCTCCATGGCGACCACGGTGCTCGCTCCAGGGCCGGTCAGCAACAGCTCCCGGTGGCGCTCGCCGACGAGGAAGAAGTGGAACTCGCCGGAGTGGACGCCGACCGACATGCGCAGGCGCACCTTGCCGGCCGAGGTGTCGATCGCACCCATCTCGCTGAGCGTGCGCCGCATGCCAATCGCAGCGGCGACGCCGTCCGACGCGTGGTGCTCACCCGAGAAGAACAGGAGCAGGGCGTCCCCGCCGAACTTGATCAGGCCGCCGCCGTTGGCGTAGGCCGTGCCCAGCAGCTGGCGGAACACGAAGCCGACGACGTCGGTCACCTCCTCGGCGCCGACGCGGCCCAGCCGCGCCAGCCGCTCGGACATCTTGGTGAAGCCCGAGATGTCGACGAACACGACCGTCCCTTCGAGCGCCCGCACCCGCACGTCCGGCTGCTCGCTGATCCAGCGGATGGTCAGGCGCGGCAGGAACGGCCGCAGCTTCGACGAGCGATCGGTGGAGACGTTGGCCACGTGATACCTCGATAGAGGACGGCGGTAGGGTCAAGTGTAAACGTGCAGGGCGCGCGCAGGAACCGCCGGCTCAGGCCTGCAGCTCGCCCAGTTCGCTGAGCCGGGCATCGGCGATCGCACCGGCCTGGCCCGCAACCGTCACGTCGCCGGTCACGATCCGCAGGAACTCGTCCCGCTCGAGCGCGTACAGCTCCGCCTGGTCTGCCACCCGCACGGTGGCGGTGCGCGGCACGTCTCGCAGCAGCGCGATCTCGCCCACCAGCGAGCCGGGGCCGAGGTCGGTCACGTGGAAGCCGTCGCTGATCACCTCGACGGTGCCGCTCTTGACCAGGAAGACGCGATCGCCGCGATCCCCCTGCCGCATCAGCACGTCGCCGGACTCGGCGTCGACCCGCTGCAGGTGGCTCGCCGCCCGCTCCATCTCGGCCGGTGGCAGGAACGAGAACAGCTCGACCGAGCGCAGCAGTCGGATGCGGGCGGGATCGGCCGCCGCCAGCCGGTCGACCCGGCTGAGGCCGCGCCAGGCCACCAGCAGGCCGATCGGCTGCAGCGCGCCCACCAGCACCAGCGTGGTCGACAGCGACGTCACCGAGGCCAGCGCCGCCACCGTCAACGCGCCGATGCCGATCGCCGCCCGCATCAGGCTCTCGAGCACCCCGAACACGCGCGCCAGCAGCCGGTCGTCTGCCGCCCGCTGCAACAGGGTGAACGTGACCACGTCCATCAGCACCAGGCCGGTGCCGGTCACGATCACCATTGCGTAGGCGACCACGGTCGCGGTGGTGACGGCCAGCGCCACCAGCGCCGCCGACCACGCGATCAGCCCCGCCGCCATGGCCGGCACCAGGCGCGGCCGCCCGACCAACCCGGCCGATCCGATCGCGCCCAGGATCGCCCCGACGCCGGCCGCCGAGGCCAGCAGCCCGGCACCGCCCTGCGCAGCTCCCAGCCTTTGCACCGCAACCGCCACCACCAGCACCTGGAAGAACGCGCCCCACACGACCATCGACAGGCCGAAGGTGCCCATCAGCACCCGCACGTCGGCGTTGGAGGCGACCGTCGCGAAACCGGCCAGCAGGCGGCGAATGCGCGACACGCCGGCGGCGAGGGCCGCAGCCGGGGTGCTCGGCACGCGGCTGACCGCCAACGCGGTGGCGAACGACAGCGCCGCCAGCGCGGCGAACGCCGGGGCGGCGCCCGCCCACACGATCAGGCCGCCGGCCAGCGCCGGCCCGGCCAGGTTGCCGACGCCCTCGAGCATCGACACGATCACGTTCGCGGCCGTGAGCTGGGCCGGGGTGTCCGACAGCCTCGGCAGCAGCGCGGCCTGCACCGGCCGGTAGACGGGGATCACCACCGCCGCCACCACCGCCAGCACGAAGACCGGCCAGCGGCTGTGGGCCGTCGCCACGGCGAGGCTCATGCAGGCCACCACTGCCGATGTCAGCAGGGCCGCCGCGATCAGCACCAGACGGCGGTCGAAGCGGTCGCCCAGGCCCGCCGTGAACGGTGCCGTCACCGCCGATGCGGCCGACCGCGCGGCTGCCAGCAGGCCGGCCGCGGTGATGCCGCCGTGGCCGTAGGCGAACACCACGAGCGCGATCTCGAGGCCCTGTTCGGCGGTGATGTACGCCGCCCAGGCGGCCTGCGCCCAGGAGAGCCGGCGGCTCCGCCCCACCAGCCGTATCGCTCGCGCCACGGGGGTCAGTGCCCGCATGGCCGCCTCCGGGTCAGTCCACTGCCGAGGGAGCCGACTCTCGCATCCGCGCCGCCAGCGTCCGCAGCATCGCGAGCGCCACCTTGGGCTCGCTTTCCAGCACCTTCTGGAACGCCGATCGCCCCAGGCGCATCGTCAGCACCTCGGACTCGGCCTCGACCGTGGCCGTGCGCGGCGCCGCATCGAGCAGCGCCAGCTCGCCGAAGAAGTCGCCACGGCGCAGCTTCACCGAGCGCTTGCCGGTGCGGCGCACCGCGGCCGACCCGTCCAGGATCACGTAGAAGGCGTCGCCGGGATCATCGACCCGGACGATCGCCGTATAGGGCGCATAGCGCTTCATCGTTGCCTGGCCGGCCACGCGCCGCAGGTGCCGCTGGGAGAGACCGGTGAACAGCGGGATGGTGCTGAGCACGTCGGCCCATGCCTTGACGGAGCGACCGTCAGTGCCCAGCGAGAGTGCCCGGGCGATCGGGTCGCGGTGTTGCGTGGACGGCGTCATGTGTGTGTGCGCTCCTGGTCGGGTCGCCCAGTCTACTGAGCGGCGGGCGCGTGCTCAACCCGGGCCAGCCGGTCGGGCATCAGCCGCATCGTGGTGGTGCCGTCTTGCTCGAAGCCGACCTTGAGGTACGCGTGCACGGCGGCCTGGTTGCGGGGGTCGACCTCGAGCGTGATCTCGCGCAGACCCAGCTGCTCGAATCCGAACCGGCAGACCATGGCGGTGGCCTCGGTGCCGATGCCGCGGCCGCGGAACTCGGCGGCTCCGATCATGATCGAGAACTTGGCGCGGCGGCGGCCGACGGGGGTGAGTCGGGCATCGCCTATCAGACGGTCGCTCTCACGGTGGCGCAGCGCGAACACCACCCGCTCCGGGTCGCTGAGGATGCGCCGCCCCCAGTCGAGCAGGGAGCTGGGAGAGTGCGGCTGCACCGGTTGGTCACCGGGCGCGTAGAGGTACCGGGTGGTGGTGGGATCGTCCATCCAGCGAACCCAGTCGCCGACGGAGTCGGTGGACAGCGTGGCCAGGCATACCAGCTGTCCGCAGATCCGCTCCTTGATGGTCACCCAGGCAGCCTACCCAGCCGCCTTGCAGCGGTCAGCGTACGGAGTTGACGATCTCGGCGGACAGGCTCGGATACTGGGCCAGGAACTCCGCCCGCTCTGCCTTCAGCCGCTCCACCCGCTGCCGGTACTCGTCGCTGCGGCCGGTCGCCTCGTACAGCCGTCGCGGCTGCAGCAGGTCGATGTCCGCGGCGTCGATGCCGGGCACATGCGAGGCCACCTTGTAGCCGAAGTCGGCGTCGACCTCCCACTCGATGGTGCCCTCGGCGATGGCCTTGACGATGGCCGAGGAGTGGGGGATCCGCACCTTCTTGGAGCCGCTCTCGCTCTCGGGCCCGCCCACGCGGCCGGTGTTCATGATGTAGACGTCGATCGGGTGCTGCTCGAGCAGCTCCAGGAAGCGGTTGCCCTGGCCGTCGTGGTGCATCGGGAAGAACGGGTTGGTGCCCGGCACGCGCAGGAACACGCCCTCCTCGTCCTTGCCGCCGGCGGCCGTTCCGGTGGTCTCGCCCAGCATGAAGAAGGCGGCCGCCTTCGGGCCCTCCAGCCTGGCGACGGCCGGGATCACGTTCTCGTTCCGGTTCAACACCAGCAGGAAGTCGGCCTGTTCGATGGAGGACGCCTCGGCGGCTTCGATGTCCGCGAACGAGAACACGGCGCGGCCGTTCTTGGTGTAGCTCTCGTCGAAGAAGTCGACGACGCCGTGCTCGTCCATGCTGACGTTCTCGAGATAGGCGCCGGGCTTCGTGACCGCGCCGTGGATGGTCGGCTCGTCCTTCGGGTTGAGCGCGAAGGTCTTGGCGAAGCAGCCGGCCTCGGTGGCGGAGATCGTCCCGTCCGGCCACCAGGCGACGAAGTCGTCCTGCACCGGAAGCGATCCATTCTGCCGGGTGAACGTGGTGGTGGTCTTGCCGGTGCCGGACAGCCCCACGATCAGGCCGGTCTTGACGCCGGCGCTGGTCGGGATCATCTTGCAGCCGGCGTGCAGCGCCAGGCCGCCTCGTTCGAAGACGAGGTGGTTCCACATGCGCAGGCCGCCCTTCTTGGACTCGCCGAAGTAGTCAGAGTTGAAGACGCGCGTGACGTAGAGATCGAGGTTGACCGCGATCAGGCGGTCGTCCGGGTAGCCGGGCACGGCCAGGTTGGGCGTGTAGATCACCAGCAGCTCCGGCTCAAACTCGCCGGACTCGGGATCGTGGAAGTAGAGGACGTCCTGCATGCCCGCGATGTTGGCGTTGGCGGCCTCGACGTAGAGGCGGGCCGGTACCCGGCGCTCGGCGGTGTCGCCGATGTAGCCGTCGACCACGATCATCTCCTGGTCGGCGATGTAGGCGTTCTGGAGGTCGGTCACCCGCTGCCACTCGTCGCGGTCGATGGCCTGGTGCGGATACGAATCGGGGTCGTCGGCGACGATATAGGTGCTGCCCTTGGAGCGTGCCAGCACCTGCGTCTGGACGTTCGGCGCGCCGTACTCGGTGGCACGCGCGGTGGGCATGGCCAGAGCCCGCGCGAGCAGCTCGGACTGCGGTAGGTCGTGGTGCACCTGCCGTGCGGCAGGTAGCGCAAAGGCCATCTTCGCCAACGTTCCTCCCAGATGAGAGCGCGACGAGGCGGTCGCGCGCCCATCCAGGATACCCCAAGGTGGAGGGTTTGTCTTCGCTTGTGACAAAGCTTGTAACAACGGCTTCGTGCCCGCCTGGCAGCGCGGCCCGCCGGTGCGGCTTGGTAGGCTGCAGACAGCGATTCCCTCGAGCAGCGGAGGCGTTGATGGTGCGTCACGACGTGGTGGTGGTCGGTGCCGGATTGGCCGGAATGCGGGCTGCAATCGAGGCATCGCGCTACGGCGTCGACGTGGGGGTGGTCTCCAAGCTGCACCCCACGCGCAGCCACTCGGGCGCCGCGGAGGGCGGCATCAACGCCGCGCTCGGGAACGCCGGCGAGGACGACCCGCAGAAGCACACCTTCTTCACCGTCAAGGGCTCCGACTACCTGGGCGACCAGGACGCGATCGCGGTCATGTGCGAGGAGGGGCCCGGCGACATCTACGAGCTCGAGCACATGGGCGCGATCTTCTCGCGCACCGATGACGGCCGCATCGCGCAGCGCCCGTTCGGCGCCGGCGGCGCGCCGCGCACCTGTTACGCGGCCGACATCACCGGCCACGTGCTGCTGCACGTGCTCTACGAGCAGCTGGTGAAGAGCGGCGTCACGGTCTACGAGGAGTGGTTCGCGCTCGACCTGGTCACCGACGGAGAGCGCTGCGTCGGGGTGACGGCCTGGGATCTGGTGCGCGGCGGCGTGCAGGGCGTGGAGGCGTCGGCCGTGATCATGGCCACCGGCGGCCTGGGGCGCATGTACCGCGGCACCACCAACGCCTACGCCTGCACCGGCGACGGCATGTCGATGGCATGGCGGGCGGGGGTGCCGCTGAAGGACATGGAGTTCATGCAGTTCCACCCCACCACCCTCAAGTCGAACGGCGTGCTGATCACCGAGGGCGCCCGCGGCGAGGGCGGCTACCTGCGCAACAGCGAGGGCGACCGCTTCATGTTCAACTACGCCCCCAACGCCGGCGAGCTGGCCTCGCGGGACGTGGTGTCGCGCTCGGAGCAGACCGAGATCGACGAGGGCCGCGGGGTCGACGGCTGCGTGCTGCTCGACCTCACCCACCTCGGCGCGAAGCGCATCAACGAGCGGCTGCACGGCTCCCGCGAGCTGGCCATGGACTACGCCGGCGTCGATCCGATCGAGGAGCCGATCCCGGTGCGGCCGGGATCGCACTACCACATGGGCGGCATCGACACGGACGTCTGGGGCCACACCCTCATGCCCGGCCTGTACGCGGCCGGCGAGTGCGCCTGCGTGTCGGTGCACGGCGCCAACCGGCTGGGCGGCAACTCGCTGCTGGAGACGGTCGTGTTCGGCCGGCGCACCGGCGCGGCCGCCGCGCAGGACGTCCGGCGCAACGGCACCGGCGGCGTGTTCTCCCCGTCCGCCGCAGGCCTCGCCGAGCGCAGCATCGGCCGGATGCTCGACAAGAACGACGGCGAGCGTCCACATGTGCTGCGCCGGGAGCTTGCCGATGCCATGTATGACAACGCCGGCATCTTCCGCACGGCCGAGGGGCTCGAGGCCTGCAAGGCGAAGGTGGAGGAGCTGCGCGAGCGCTACGACCGCGGCGTTGTCGTGCAGGACAAGGGCCGGGACTTCAACACCGACCTGATCCAGGCGATCGAGCTGGGCTCGATGCTGGAGATGGCCGACTGCCTGGTCACCGGCGCGATCGCCCGCACCGAGAGCCGCGGCGCCCACAGCCGGCTGGACTACCCCGAGCGCGACGATGAGGCCTGGCTGCGGCATACCCTGGCGTTCTACGACGAGGGCCGGGTGCGTCTCGACTACCGGCCAGTCACCATCACCGAGTACGAGCCCGCCGTCCGCAGCTACTAGGAGCACGAGTGCAGGTAACCCTCAAGATCGAGCGCTATAACCCCGAGTCCGACGAGAGCCGGCAGGAGACGTTCAGCGTGGACGTGGTTGAGGAGGCCACCCTGCTGGACGTGCTGGACGTGATCAAGGACGAGGTGGACGGGTCGCTCACCTACCGCAAGTCCTGCCGGATGGCGGTGTGCGGCTCCTGCGGCATGCGCATGGACGGGGCCGCCGTGCTGGCCTGCAAGACGCCGATGCGCCCGGTCGTCGAGGCCGGCGAGGTGCCGGTGATCTCGCCGATGGGCAACCTGCCGGTGCTGAAGGACCTGGTCGTGGACATGGAGCCCTTCTGGGCGAAGTTCCGCGCCATCAAGCCCTACCTGGACGACGGCGGCGAGGAGCCGCCGGTCAAGGAGTGGCGGATCCAGCAGGAGGAGCTCGACCGCGTCATGACCGAGGCGCTGTGCATCCAGTGCGGCTGCTGCGTGTCCGAGTGCAACTCGATGGAGGCCGATCCCGACTTCCTCGGCCCGGCCGCCCTCGCCAAGGCCGCCCGCTTCGTCAACGACGTGCGCGACCGCGGCGGCAAGAGCCGGCTCGAGATCTACAACGGGCCGCACGGCGTCTGGGACTGCACCCGCTGCTACTTCTGCAACCAGCGCTGCCCCAAGGGCGTGCACCCGCGGGACGCGATCGCGAAGGTGGGTGCGGCCATCTACCAGGAGGGCATGCACTCGGACGGCGGCGCGCGCCACGCGAAGGTGTTCGTGAAGTCGACGCACCAGACCGGCTACCTGCTGGAGACGCACCTGGTGCCCGAGACGGTGGGGCCCGTCAACGCGATCAAGGAGATCCCGTTCGCGCTGCGGCTGGCCCGGGCCGGCAAGGTGCCGAACCCGCTGAAGCCGCACAAGGCCAAGAAGCTGGACGAGGTGCGCAAGCTGAACAAGCTGATCGAGTCCCAGGAGCAGGCGACGCTGGAGGCCGCGAACGCCGGGCCGACCAGGCCGCCCGCCGACCCGGCACAAGCAAAGGAATCCGAGTGAAGTCAAGCTACGCCTACTACCCCGGCTGCCTCGCGAGCCTGTCGCAGAAGGAGCTCGACACCTCCACCCGCGCGATCGCGGACAAGCTGGGGATGACGCTGGTCGACATCCCCGGGTTCACGTGCTGCGGCGCCGGCGACGTGCACGAGGCGCGCCCGGAGTACTACCTGCACCTGAACGCCCGCATCCTCGGCCAGGCCGAGCAGCTCGGCCAGGACACGCTGATGACGATCTGCAACGTCTGCACGCTCAACCTGCGCCAGGCCAACGCCAAGCTGCAGGCCGATCCCGACCTCCTGGCGCGGGTCAACCGCAACCTCAAGGAGGTCGGCGCGGCGTCCTACTCGGGCGGCGTCGACGTTCGCCACCTGCTGTGGGAGATCGCCGAGGGCGACGGCTACGAGAAGCTCAAGCTGATCGCCGAGAAGCCGCTGACGGGCATCAAGATCGCGCCGTTCTACGGCTGCCAGATCCTGCGGCCGTCGCGCCTGCTGGGATTTGAGGATCCCGACCGGCCGCAGTCGCTGGAGCGGATCATCGAGGCCTGCGGCGCGGAGGCGGTCGACTATCCGAGCAAGATCAAGTGCTGCGGGTTTCCGATCGTCCTGGCGCGCGCCGAGGTGGCGCTGGGCGAGCTGATCCAGCCCCTGGCCGAGGCCAAGGAGGCCGGCGCGGACGCGATGGTGACTCCGTGCCCGCTCTGCCACCTGTCGCTCGACGCCTGGCAGGGCAAGGCATCACGCGAGGCCGACATGGAGTTCGACCTGCCCATCTTCCACCTCGCCCAGCTGGTGGGCGCGGCGGCCGGGCTCAGCTACGACGAGCTCCAGTTCAAGCGCCACGTCGTCAAGGCCTACCCGGTCACGGACAAGATCTACCAGGGGGTCTGACGCCGGTGGGCGTCCGGCCTGCACCGCGGAGGGGGCGCGTGACCCCAGCTACGCCGCGCTGTTCCGCTCGCCCTACCGGGCGATGATGGTGGCCGCCCTGGGCGCCACCTTCCTGGGCTCGCTGGATGCGCTGATGGTCGTGACCGCGCTGCCCAGCGCAGCGCAGGACATCGGCGGCGTCGACCTGATCTCGCTGGCGGTGGGCGCCACGATGGTGACGATCGTGATGACGCTGCCGCTGGCTGGTGCGCTGATCGACCGCTACGGCGTTGGCCGCAGCTTCGCGATCGCCTGCGTGCTGTTTCGGCTGCGAACGTGCTGGGCGGGCTGGCCCCGTCGATGCCGGTGGTGGCCCTGTCCCGGGGCGTGCTGGGGCTGGGCGCCGGGTTCATGTTCGCGGTGCCGCTGGGCCTGTTCGCGCTGTACGTGCCGAACGAGCTGCGCCCGCGGGCGTTCGGCCTGAACGCGGCCATGTGGGGCGTCTCGGCCCTGATCGGGCCGGCGCTGGGCGCAGCCCTGACCGGCTCGGTGGGCTGGCGCTGGGTGTTCTGGGTGAACCTGCCCCTGATCGCGATCGTGGCCTGGTCGGCGCGCCTGGCGCTGCAGTCGCACCCCGCGCGGGAGCCGAAGCACGATGCCCAGCCGCTGAACGTCGTGGGGCCGGTGCTGCTCGGAACGACCGTGCTGTTCCTGCTGGTGGCCGCCCGTGAGCCTGCCGTGGCACTGGTGGCGCTGGTGCCGGCGATCGCGTTCCTGGCGCACGAGCGCCGAACGGCGGTGCCGGTGTTCACACACCGCCCCGTGTCGATCGCCGCCAACGTGACGGCGCTGGCGGCGGGCTCCGCGTTCCTCGGCGCCGAGGTGTACCTGCCGCTGCAGCTGCAGGTCGGATTTGGAGAGCCGGTGGCGGTGGTGGCGGTAGCGCTCGTGCTGACCACGCTCGGGTGGACGACGGGCTCGATGGTGGCGGCGCGGATCGGGGCGCCGCCTCGTGACCAGATCGTGCTGGGCTCGCTGCTGGTGTTCGTGGGCACGCTGATGATGGCGCTGCCGGCGGGCGGGGTGGTGCTGCCGATCGTGTGTTATGCCGTCTCCGGCCTGGGCATGGGCATCGCCAGCCCGGCGCTGTTCGAGGTGGTGCTGGCGGACGGCGACGCGGGACGTGAGGGCAAGTCCACCTCGTCGATCCCGCTGGCGCGCCAGGTGGGAGCGGGTCTGGGCACGGCCGTGGCCGGCATCGTGTTCCTGGCCTCGTTGTCCGATCAGGCGATCAAGGCTGCCGAGCGCAAGGGAGCCCACGTGCCGGCGGTGGTGCCGGCAGCCCGTCACACGTACATCGCGGCCGCGCTGCTGAGTGCGATCGGGCTGGTGGCGTGCTACTGGCTGCGACGCGAGCCCAGCCACGCCGTGGCGTCCAGCGCGGATCGCGCTGCCGCGTAGCTGTCACGACCTGGTGGCGGTGCTGTCACGCCGCCCGGCGTGTCCGTGATCCGTGCGACACTGACGAGCATGGGCGCGGGCACCGCCACCAGCAATCTCTCGGCCGAGCTGCAGCGGCTGTTCGGCTTCGAGCGCTTCCGTCCCGGGCAGCGCGAGGCAATCGAGGGCACGCTCTCGGGCCGCGACGTGCTCGCGATCATGCCCACCGGCTCGGGCAAGTCGCTCTGCTACCAGCTGCCGGCGCTGCTCGGCGAGGGCGTCACGCTGGTCGTCTCACCCCTGATCGCGCTGATGCAGGACCAGTCGGCCGCGCTTCGCGCCGGCGGCCACGACGACGTCGAGATGATCGCCTCGATCATGACCGGCGAGCAGGTGGGCCTGGCCCTTGCCCGCATCGCCGCCGGCCGCGCGCGTCTGGTCTACGTCGCCCCCGAGCGCTTCTCCAGCCGCCGCTTCCTGGACGCGATCGGCCAGGCCAACGTCGACCGCCTGGCGATCGATGAGGCGCACTGCCTGTCGGAGTGGGGTCACGACTTCCGGCCCGACTACCTGCGGCTGTCGGATGTGCGCAAGCGGCTCGGCACCCCCGCGACGCTGGCCCTGACCGCCACGGCCACGCCGCGCGTTGCTCGCGACATCGTCTCCGCGCTGGAGCTGCGCGACCCGGTGATGGCGCGCACGGGCTTCGACCGCCCCAACCTGTTCCTGGAGGTGCTGCACGTGGCCGGCGAGGCCGGCAAGCCGCGCATGCTGCTGGCGCACCTGAAGGACCGCAAACGGCTCCCGGCCGTCGTCTACTGCGGGCGCCGCAAGACCTGCGAGCAGGTGGCCGCGCATCTGCTCGGCGACGGCATCAGCGCCGCGCCGTACCACGCCGGCCTGCCCGCGCACGAGCGCACCGCCACGCTCCAGCAGTTTCTGGCCGGCGAGCTCGAGGCCGTCGCCGCGACCACCGCGTTCGGCATGGGCATCGACAAGGCGGACGTGCGCTCGGTCGTGCACTGGACGATCCCGTCCTCGCCCGAGGAGTATTACCAGCAGGCGGGCCGCGCCGGCCGCGACGGTGCCCCCGCCGTCTGCACGCTGCTCTACACCGCCGCCGACAAGGGCCTGATCGCCTACTTCATCGACCGCGCGAAGCTGACCGAGGCGCAGCTGCGCTCGGTGCACGCGCTGCTGGCGGCGAACGCCGACCCGTCGGGGGTGTTCCGAGTGCCCGAGTCGGACGTGCCCGCCGACGACCCCCGCGTCGCCGTCGCCGTTCTGGAGCGGGCCGGGGCGCTGGAGCTGTTCCCGGCCCGAAGCGGCGCCTTCTCGGGCAGGCTGGCGCAGCCGGCGCTGAGCCGCCGCCACTCGGCCGCAGCCATGGTCGCGATGAAGCGCCAGCAGAACCTGCGCTGGGACCGGCTGAAGGCGATCGACCGCTACGCGGCCGGCGACGGCTGCCGGCGCGCCGCCCTGCTCGGCTACTTCGGCGACACGCCCGAGCCGCGGCCCGACGAGCTGTGCTGCGACAGCCACGGCACCCGCGCCCGCTCTCCGCTGAAGGTGGACGAGCGCGAGGCGGTGCTGCTGTGCGTGGAGGAGACGCGGGGCGCCGTCGGGCGCACGCGGCTGACCCAGATCCTGCGCGGCGGCCGTGCCCGCGACCTGCTGGCCGCCGGCCACCACAAGCTCGAGAGCCATGCACGCCTCGCCCACCGCAACGAGGCCCAGGTGCTGGAGGTGATCGACCGGCTGATCGCCGACGGCACGCTGGTCAAGACCGACGGCAGGTACCCGGTCGTGCGCAGCGCGGCGTCCGGCAGATGATGGAGGACGACCGGGTTAGCCGCTTCTGGAGCGCGTTCGTCGCGGCCACGGGCACGGACGGCGACCACACCGCCTGGGGGTTCGGTAGCGAGCCCGGGATGGCGAGCGAGCTCGGCCTGCTGGTGCGCGACGGCCCGAAGCGGGCAACCGCCAGCCTGCGCTCCGCGTACGAGGACGGCGAGCCGATCCCGCGGGCAGGCGAGCTGAGCGTGATCCTCGACGGCGACGGCGGGCCGCTGTGCGTGATCCGCACCACTCACGTCGAGATCCGCCGCTTCGCCGATGTGGACGAGGAGTTCGCGTGGACCGAGGGTGAGGGCGATCGCAGCCTCGCCTACTGGCGCGAGGCCCACGTCGGCTTCTTCACCGCCGCCGGGACGCCGCCCGAGGACGACACCGAGGTCGTCCTCGAGCGATTCGAGCTGCTCTGGCCGCCACCGGCCGGCGGCTGACTCCGGCACCGTTTTGCCGCCATCCGTGACCACCCCGTTGCTGCTTCCGCCGGTAGCTTGGAGACATGTCCCGGCTGATCCCGATCCTGATCGTCGCCGCGCTGGCAGCCGCCGGCTGGTGGTGGGTGCACCGGGCCGGCCCGCCACCGGCCGAGGCCACGGTGTCGCGCGTGGTCGACGGCGACACCGTCTGGGTGCGGGCCGGATCGCGCTCGCTGGACGTGCGGCTGCTGGGCATCGACACGCCCGAGACGGTCGACCCTCAGCGGCCGGTGGGCTGCTTCGGCCCCGAGGCGTCGGCATACACCAAGCACCTGCTGGCGGGCCGCCGGGTGCGGCTGGTCTACGACCGCCAGCTGCACGACAGATACGGACGCTGGCTGGCGTACATCTACCTGGAGCGGCCGGGCCGGCCCGACCTGTTCGTGAACGCCCGGCTGGTGTCGGCCGGGTACGCCCGGACGCTGTCGATCCCGCCCAACACCGCTCACGCAACCGACCTGTCCGCACTCGAGCGGGAGGCGGCGCTGGCCGGCCGCGGGCTGTGGGCGGCCTGCGGTTGAGGACCGGTAGACTGCGGCCATGCGCCGTCTGATTGGCATAGTTGTGATCGCCGCGACCGCCGCGGTGATTGCGCGCCTGCTGACGAACCGGGATGACCCGGTCGCCGCCAGCGGCAACGGGCACACGGCGGACCAGGAGCGTGTCGAGATGCTGCGCGAGCGGATCGGAGCCGCGCGTCGCAGGCTTCGCGACGAGTTCGACAGCGTGCGTGGCAGCGACTAGACGCGCGCTCGCCGCGCTGCTTGCGGGTGGTGGGCTGCTGGCCGGCTGGGGCCTGTTCGAGGCCCAGTGGCTCGAGCGCCGGGAGCTGCGCGTGCCGGTGGCCGGGCTGCCGCCCGAGCTGGACGGCCTCAGCATCCTGCACCTCTCAGACTTCCACGCCGGCACACCCTCGCTGAACCTGCGCACCATGCAGGCGGCGGTCGCCTACGGCGTGTCCCAGCAGCCCGACATGGTGGTCGTGACCGGCGACATCATCGCGCACCCGCGCGGGCAGCAGCCGGTGTTCGATCAGCTGGCGCGGCTGGATCCGCCGCTCGGCATGTACGCGTCCCTGGGCAACCACGACACCGGCTCCACGCGCGACCCGTTCTCCCGGGGCGTGGTGCCGGACAGCTGGGGCGACGCCCCCGTGCAGCTCCTGCGCGACCGCAGCGTGATGGTGGAGCGCGGCGGGGTGCCGATCGAGGTGGCGGGCCTGGAGCCGGAGCCATGGATTCGGGGGCGGTCACGCCCCGAGCGGCTGTTCACCGGCCCGGGTGGGCTGCGGATCCTGCTTGCGCACTTCCCAGACGTGGTCGACGACCTGCCGCCCGGGACCTGCTCGCTGGTGCTGGCCGGCCACCTGCACGGCGGCCAGATCTGCCTGCCCAGGCCGGGCGGGCGCCTGCGTCTGTCGCACACCCGGTGGCGCTACCTGGACGGCATCCACCGCGTCGGGGACACCACGCTGGTGGTCTCGCGCGGCACCGGCACGACGCTGGTGCCGTTCCGGCTGCTGGCGCGGCCGGAGGCGTCGCTGCTGCGTCTCACGGCCGGCTGACCGGGCGACGTCCCTGAGGGCGCCGCCCCGCCGTCCCGCCGTTCAGGCCGAGGCCACGGGCGCTGCCCGCTGCAGGCGGATGTCGCCGCTGGCCGAGTTGGCCTTGATGCGCAGGTCGACGTCGCCGCCCCCGCCGCCCGCGTCCGGCTCCAGGTCGGACTGGGTGGTGCCGCTCATGGAGCTGACGTCCATCCACACGCGGGCGCCCGCGGCCACGCCCAGCGTGATGTCGCCGGACACCGACTGCAGCCGAGCCTCGCCGCGGCGCACGCTCTCGACGGTGACGTCGCCGGAGACGCCCTTGGCGTTCACCGAGGAGCCGGCCGACGTCACGTGCAGGTCGCCGGAGACCGTGCTGGCCGAGATCTCACCAGCCACCGGCCCCAGCTCGAGGTCGCCGGAGACGCTGCTGAGGTTGGCCTTCCCGTCGACGCGTTCGACGTCGAGGTCGCCGCTGACGGTCTTGACGTTGGCGTCGCCCGCAACCGCCCCCAGCGAGACGTTGCCGGAGGTGGTGTTCACCTTGGCCGAGCCGAAGCGGCCGCGGCCGGCCACGTCGGCCGACACGGTGGAGGCGTCGATCGAGCTGCCGTGCGGCACCGAGATGGCGAACCGCAGCTCCGGCCCGCGACGCAGCCCGAACAGCGATCGGCCGCTGGGGGCCTCGACCGACAGCTCCTGGTTCTCGCCGCTGCCGCGCAGCTCCTGCTGGACGTTCTGGGCGGCCTCGATCGATGCCTGGTCGTCGCCAAGCGACGTCACCTCGACCTCGGCGCGTGGCTCGTCCCAGGTGATGATGTCGATGCGTCCGGCCTCGAGCTTCAGGCGCAGGCGCACGGGATGGGGTGTCTGGTAGGTGGTCATGGATGCTCCTCTCTTACGAACGGGCGAAGCCGGTCAGCCGCAGCGTCTGCTGCGAACGGATCACGGACTGCGGTGTGGGGGTCGCGGTGGGCGTCCGCACCGGCTGCGTCCAGGGCGTGTACATGGCGGCTGCCGCTGCCGGCAGACGGGGGGTGATGGAATCGCGTGGGTCGGTCATGGCTCCTCCTGTCAGCTCGTTGCGTAGCCGGTGATGCGCTGGCCGCCGGGCCGGCCGCTGCTGCGGCCGCGGTCGAGGGCGCGGGAGGTCGCGCGCACCAGCCAGGTGTTCAGCGACACGCCCTCCGCCGCCGCGGCGGCCTCGGCGCGTGTCTTCAGCTGCTCGGGAATGCGCAGCGTGATGCGGGCGGCCAGGGCGTCGTCCCCGGCCGGCTCCGCCTCGTGCGACGACTCCGAGTACGTGAACCCGACGTCGCCTCCCGCCAGCCGCACCTCGATCTGACCGCTGGTGAGCTGGCCGTTCACCTCCAGCGCCGCCTCGGACAGGATGTCCAGGAGCCGCAGGCGCATGGCGGGGTCGAGCGCCCTGCTGAGCTGCTCAGCCACCCGCAGGGTGCTCTCGTCTCCGATGCCGGCTGTCGCGATCAGGTCGGCGCGGAGGGCTTCGATGTGTCCGGCAATGTTCATGACGTCATTATGACATCATTATGACGTCTGTCAAGTGTCACGGTGACGCCGGTGTAGAATTCGCGCATGCACGACGGACCCGGCGACGCTCCGGTGGAGTCGATCCACTCGGCCGCCGCCAGTGCGCACATCAGCCACGCCGTGATCGCCACCTACGCGGCGGCCGCGGCGATCGAGGTCGCCGGAGTGCACGCGATCGCCGGCGGCCAGCCCGGCGGCGTCGACCCCGACCGCGTCCCCAAGGGCGTTCGCATCAGCTCCGCCGGCGACGCCGTCGGGCTGGAGCTGCACCTCGTCACCGAGTGGGGGGCCAGCATCCCGGCCGTGGCCGGCGAGGTCACGAGTCACGTGCGCGACTACCTGGTGTCGATGATCGAGCTCGAGCCCTCCTCGGTGGCGGTCGTGATCGACGACGTCGCGCCACCCGCGTCATGACCGGCGTCGAGCACCTGACCGGCGCCACCGTCGGCGTCGCGCCGGTGCCGTGCCGCGACTGCATGTGGTGGCAGACGCGACCCGCCGGGAAGCCGGGCGACCGGCAGCGATGGAAGCGGGAGCTGGAGGACGAGTTCGGACCATGGGGCAAGCTGTACGTCGAGGACGATCGCGTGATCGGGCTGATCCAGTACGGGCCCAGCGACCGGTTCGCCCGCGCCCGCCATCTGCCGGCCGGGCCACCGGGCCGCGACGCGGTGCTGGTGACGTGCGCCTATCTGACCGACGCCCACAGCCCCTGGGTGCTGCAGAGCCTGTTCCTGGCCGCGATCGGGGAGTGCCGCGACCGCGGGCTGCCGGCGCTGGAGGCGTTCGGCTACCGGTTCCCGCCGGACGAGGGGTTCGCCGCACGGTTCCTCGGCCACCGCACGATCTTCCCCGCCGACTTCCTGCGCGACCTCGGCTTCCACCCGCAGCGCAGCGCCGGGCGCGTCTCGCTGGAACGGCTGGATCTGCGCGCCATCGAGCGGGCTCCGGATGAGAGCCGCCTGGCCCGGCTGCGGAGCCGTCTGGCCGTGGTGCCGGCGACGCCGGCTGGCGTCGGGTGAACCATCCGTGCACAATCGACGAATAACCGATCGCAGGCCAGGAAGGGATCCCAGCACGGAACATCTGTCCGATCACGGACTGCTCGCGCTCACGGCGCGAGGCGATCGGGACGCCTTCGCCCGTCTGTACGACATGTACGGCGGCGTGGCCTACGCGCTCGCCTTGCGCATCGTGCGTGACCGCGAGCTGTCGGCGGACGTGGTGCAGGATGCATTTCTGACCGTGTGGCGGCAGGCGTCGAAGTTCGACCCCGCGCGTGGCCAACCTTCGAGCTGGATACTGACATTGACCCATCACAAGGCCGTCGACACCGTGCGCCGCGAGCAGCGGCGCCGCGCCGCGGCGCTCGACGAGGTGCGCGAGAGCGTCGACCCTGCGCCCGCCGTGGAGCAGCAGGCCTGGCAGAGCGTGGCCCGCGACCAGGTGCGGTCGGCCATGGCGAAGCTGCCCGATCCTCACCGCGAGGTGCTCGAGCTGGCCTACTTCGCCGGATACACCCAGTCCGAGCTGGCCGAGCGGCTGGCGCTGCCGATCGGCACGGTCAAGAGCCGCACCTTCGCCGCGATGAGCGCCCTGCGCGAGCTGCTGGCCCAGTCGGGCCTGAACCCGGAGCATGAGTGGAACACGTCGACGAGCTGATCTCGGGCTACGCCCTGCACGGCCTCGATGCTGCCGACGAGCGGCTGGTGCTCGAGCACGTCGAGACGTGCGAGCGCTGCCGCGTGCAGCTGCGCGAGATGGAGGCGGTGGCCGCGGCGCTGGCCTTCGCCGCCCCCCAGGCCGAGCCCCCGCCGGAGCTGCGCGACCGGCTGCTGAAGGCGATCGGCCCGGAGGTGGTGCCGAGCACCCCGCCGGAGGCACCGCCAGAGCGTCGCGGCCGCTGGTCGTGGTGGCCGCGCTTCTCGGCGGCGGCCGTGCCGGTGCTGGGCGTGGCGGTGATCGCGCTCGCGGTCTGGAACATCTCGCTGCGCGGCGACGTCAAGGACGCCGACGTGCGGTCGGTGGCGCCGATCGCGAACGTGGGCAGCGTGGTCTCGTTCAGCGGTGGGCAGGCCACGGTCTTCGGCGGGCTGAAGCCGGCGCCGGCCGATCACACCTACGAGGCCTGGGTGATCCCCAAGGGCGAGACCGTGCCAGAGGCGGCGGGCACGTTCGCGGGCGGCAACGACATGTCGTTCACGCTCACGCGCAACGCCTCGGCCGGCGACACGATCGTGATCACGCTCGAGCCGGGCGCGGGCGGCTCGGCGCCGAAGGGCCCGGTCGTGGGCAAGACGTCGATTTAGCGACTACCGCACCAGGAACGCCAGCGTGCCGGCCACGATGCTGGCCGAGATCACCACGCGTGCGCTGCGGGCGGGGTCGGGCAGCTGCAGCGACACCGAGATCGGCTCGCGCTTGCGGGCCTGGCGGCGACGCGTCAGCCGCAGCCGCGCGGCCGCGGACGCGCGCTGGGCGGTCGGCGCGAGCAGCTCGTCGACCCGGAACGGCCCGTGCGGATCCTGGTCGTGGCCGTGGTCGAGGCAGATGAACCCGGTTCGCGACTCGGCTACTTCACCCAGGCAGCGGGGACAGGCCTGGGCGGCCGGCTGGAACGGCTGCCAGCGGCCGCGGCCGCAGCGCCGCCGGTCGGCGCTGGTCAGGAGCTGATGGGCCTTCCACGTCCCGTGCTCGTCGCACGTGCCCGCGGGTGCCGGCCGGATGCAGACCGGGCACAGGTGACCGCGCGCGGCCAGCGTCAAGCCACACGCTCCTGCTGGGGGACACGGATCAGGTTGCGCTGCACTAGCAGCTCGGCGATCTGCACGCCGTTCAGCGCAGCTCCCTTGCGCAGGTTGTCGGCGACCACCCACAGCGCCAGCCGGTTGCGGCGCGAGCCGTCCTCGCGGATGCGGCCGACCAGCACGTCGTCGCCGCCGGCGGCTTCGCTGGGCATCGGATAACGAGCCGCGGAAGGGTCGTCCACCACGCGGACGCCGGGCGCGGCCTCCAGCAGCTGCCGGGCCTCGTCGGCGGTCAGCGGCCGCTCCGTCTCGATCCAGACCGCCTCGGAGTGCGAACGCCACACCGGCACGCGCACGCAGGTGGCGCTGATGCCGATGCTGTCGTCCCCCAGGATCTTGTGGGTCTCCTTGATCAGCTTGGTCTCCTCGAAGGTGTCGGGCCCGTCGAAGGCGTCGCAGTGCGGCAGCACGTTGAACGCGATCGGGTGAGGGTACACCGTCGCCTGGACATCGCCACCCCCAAGCGCCGCCGCAGACTGCTCACGCAGCTCCTCCATCGCCCGCTTGCCGGTGCCCGAGACCGCCTGATAGGTGGCGACCGTGACGTTGCTGATGCGGGCCTGGTCGTGCAGCGGCTTCAGCGCCACCACCAGCTGGATGGTGGAGCAGTTGGGGTTGGAGATGATGCCGCGGTGGCCGTCGGCCGCCTCCGGGTTCACCTCGGGCACGACCAGCGGCACCTGCGCGTCCATGCGGAACGCGCTGGACTTGTCGATCACCATGCAGCCCCGCTTCACCGCCTCCGGCGCGTAGCGCCTGGAGGTGCCGGCGCCGGCCGAGAACAGGGCCAGGTCGAAGCCCGCCAGCCCCTCGTCGGTCAGCTCCCGTACCTCCAGCTGCTCGCCGGCGAAGCCGACCCGGCTGCCGGCGGAGCGGGCGGACGCGAACGGCACCACCTCGGCCGCCGGGAACCCGCGCTCGGCCAGGATCGCCAGCACCTCGGGGCCGACCGCGCCGGTCGCCCCCACCACGGCCACGCGCGGATCAGGCATGCGCCGCCCCGCTCTGGGCCAGCTCCAGCTCGACCTGGAACGCATCGTGCAGCGCCAGCACCGCCTCGTCCACCCTGTCGCGGGCGATCACGCAGGACACCTTGATCGGGGAGGTGGCGATCATGCGCACGTTGATGCCGTGGTCGGCCAGGGTCTGGAACATGCGCGCCGCCACCCCCGGATGGCTCTTCATGCCGGCGCCGATCATGCTGATCTTGCCGGCCGTGTCGTCCACGCCCCAGTGCAGCCCCAGATCACGGCAGAGCCCCTCGATGGTGTCGGTCATCAGCGGCAGGTCGTCGCGCGGGATCGAGAACGTGACGTCGGCGTCACCGTGGGTGACGGCGTTCTGGATGATCGTGTCGACGTTGATGCCGGCGGTGGCCACGGCATTGAAGATGCCGGCCGCCGTGCCGGGCTTGTCGGGCACGTCGGTCAGCGTCACGTACGCCTCGTCGACGGTGTGGGTGATGCCGGAGATGATCGCGTCTTCCATGCTCGGGTCCTCCCGTATCCATGTCCCCTCCGTGCCGGAGAAGGTCGAACGAACGTGGATCGGAACGCCGTGGTTGCGGGCGAACTCCACCGATCGTAGCTGCAGCACGCGCGCGCCCGATCCGGCCATCTCGAGCATCTCCAGAGGCGACACCCTGGCCAGCTTGCGCGCGTCCGGCACGATCCGGGGGTCGGCCGTGTAGACGCCCTCGACGTCGGTGTAGATCTCGCAGTCGCCCCCCAGCGCTGCCGCCAGCGCCACGGCGGTCAGGTCGGACGCGCCGCGGCCCAGCGTGGTCACGTCGTAGGCCGTGGACACGCCCTGGAAGCCGGCCACAAGCACGATCATGCCCGCGTCCAGCGCCTCCGTGATCCGCTTCGGCCGGATGTCCACGATCTTCGCGTTCGTGTGCCGGGTGTCGGTGACGATGCCGGCCTGCGACCCCGTCAGCGACACGGCCCGGTGGCCCATGTCCTCGATCGCCATCGCGCAGAGGGCGGCCGTGATGCGCTCCCCTGTGGAGAGCAGCATGTCCATCTCGCGCGGGTGCGGGCGCGGCGACACCTCGGCCGCCAGCGCGGCCAGCGTGTCTGTGGTCTCGCCCATCGCCGATACCACGCCGACGGTCGGGCGGCCGGTCTCGTGGGTCGCGACCATGCGCCGGGCGACGCTGCGGATCTTGTCGGTGTCGGCGACGGAGGTGCCGCCGAACTTCATCACGTTGACGCGCCCGACCTGTACGGGTGCAGGGTCTTTCACCCGTGCAGTGTAAAGGGGGGTGTCCTAGGACATGGTCGCCAGGATGCCTGTCAGGTCGGACACCGTGGTGCGCGGGTTGATGATCGCAAACCGCGTGCAGGGCTCGCCCTCGTGCGTCGTGGGGGTGACGAAGGCGTATCCCTGGTCGAGCAGCCGCTGCGTCCAGGCGGCGTAGTCCTCGGCCGTCCACCCGACCCGCTTGAATGTGAGCACGGTCAGGTCGGGCTCCACCAGCAGCTCCAGGTAGGGGCGGCTGCGGATCTCGTCTGCGCCGCGGCGCGCCACCTGCAGCGTCGACTCGATCGCGTCGCGGTAGCTGTCGCTGCCGTGCATGGCCAGCGAGAACCAGAACGGCAGACCGCGGGCGCGGCGGGACAGGTGCACTCCGTAGTCGGACGGGTTCCACTCGCCGGCTTCGTTGATCGCGTCGAGGTAGCCGGCGTGCTGCGTGTGCGCGCGGCGCGCCACCTCGGGGTCGCGGTAGACCAGCGCGCAGCAGTCGAACGGGCCGAACAGCCACTTGTGCGGGTCGACGATGAAGCTGTCGGCGTGCTCGATGCCGGTGAACAGGTGCCGCGCCGAGGGAGCGGCCAGGGCGGCGCCGCCGTAGGCGCCGTCGACGTGGAACCAGAGACCGTACTCGCGGCAGACCTGGGCGATGCCGGCCAGGTCGTCGACGACGCCTAGGTTCGTGGTGCCGGACGTGGCCACGGCCGCGAACACCCCGTCGGAGCCCTCGCGCACCAGCGCCTCGCGCAGGGCGGGCCCGGTCATGCGGCCGCGCTCGTCCGCCTGAACCAGCAGCGGGTCGACGTCCATCACCTCGCGGAGCGCGTAGACGACGGAGCTGTGGGTCTGGTCGGTGACGGCCGCCCGCAGGCGCGGCGGCGGTGCGGCGCCGAGGCGCTCGCGCATGCCGTGACGGGCCGCCACCAGCGCCGACAGGTTGCCGACCGTGCCGCCCTGCACGAAGCAGCCGCCGGCCTCGGCCGGCATGCCCACCAGGTCGGCGATCCAGCGCAGCGCCTGGTTCTCGGCGTAGACGGCGCCGGAGCTCTCCAGCCAGCTGCCGCCGTAGAGCGATGAGACGCTCAGCACCAGGTCGAACAGGGTCGCAGCTTCGGTCGGGGCGCCGGGGATGAAGGCCAGGTAGCGGGGGTGGTCGACCGACATCGTGGCCGGGGCCAGCACGTCGGTCCAGACGCGCAGGGCCTGCTCGCCGCCGAGGCCGGACGGCGTGATCGTCTGGCCGGCCCGCCGGCCCAGCTCCTGCGCGTCCACCGGCCCGTCCAGCGGCGCGTCCATCCGCAGCCGGTCGAGGGCGATCCGCATCATCGACTGGGCCAGCGCCTCCGTCTCCTGGGAGTAGCGGTGCATGTCCATCGCTGCGCACTCTACGGCGTCGGAGAAGGGTCTGACTGCGGCCTTCGCGCTCACATCTCGCGGCGGCCGCTGAACGCGCGGCCCAGGGTGACCTCGTCGGCGTACTCGAGATCGCCGCCCACCGGCAGCCCGCTGGCCAGCCGCGTCACCCGGCAGCGGCCGCGCAGCCGGTCGGCGATGTAGACGGCGGTGGCCTCGCCGGTCATCGTCGGGTTGGTCGCCAGCACCACCTCGACGGCACCGTTTGCCTCAACCCGCCGCAGCAGCTCGGCGATCCGAAGGTGCTCGGGGTCAACGCCGTCGATCGGCGACAGCGCGCCGCCCAGCACGTGGTAGACGCCACGGTACTCGTGGGTGCGCTCGACCGCCACCACGTCGCTCGGGTCCTCGACCACGCAGATCACGGTGCGGTCGCGACGGGCATCCGCGCAGATCGAGCAGAGCGGCCCCTCCGCGAGGTTGAAGCACTCCTCGCAGACGCCGATCTTCTCCTTCACCTCGCGGATCGCGTCGGCCAGCGCCAGCGCCTGGTCGGGCGTCGAGCGCAGGATGTAGAAGGCCAGCCGCTGGGCCGTACGCCGCCCGATGCCGGGCAGGCGGGCCAGCTGTGTGATCAGGTTCTCGACTGCGGGTGAGTACACGCTCGGGAGCTAGGCCATCCCCTCACATACCAGGCAGGCCGAGCCCGCCCATGCCGCCCAGCTGCCCCATCATCTTCTGCTGCTGCAGCTGCTGGGCCGCGGTGATCGCACCGTTGACGGCCGACACGAGCAGATCCTGCAGCATCTCCGGATCGTCAGGATCGATCGCCTCCGGCTTGATCGTGATGTCGGCCACCTCGAGCGCGCCCGACACCTTCACCGTCACCGCTCCGCCGCCGGCGGAGTGCTCGACGTAGGCCGTCTTCAGCTCCTCCTGCGCCTTCTCCATCTGCGCCTGCATCTGTCCCAGCTGCGCCATCATCTTGTTCGGGTCCATCTTGGTCAACGCCCTGCTCCTTGGTCAGACCTCATGTGCGTCGAACTCCTCCGTGAGGCGCGAGACCAGCTCGTCCTCGGTCACCTGTGCGGCCGGTGCGGCGGCCACCTCGGGTGCGTCCTGGGCGTCCTCCGCGCCCAGCACCACGAACCGCACGCGCGGGCTGCCGCCAAGCGCCTGGCCGACCACGTCGCTGATCGTCTGCAGGTTCTGTGGTGCCTCGATGATGCTCTTGGCGAACGCCTTCGATGCCGTCAGGCCCAGCACCAGGGTGTCGTCCTCGTAGGACACCGGGCGGGCGGACTGCACCAGCGAGTGAAGCGGCGCCGAGCGGCGCCCGATCTCGGGCACGATCGCCTCCGACCAGCGCGCGCTCACCTGCTCCAGGGTGGCCGGCTCCGCCACCGCGGTGGAGATGGGCGCCGCCGCCGCCTCGGGCTCGGCCTCCGGATCGGGGTCGGGGTCGGCCGACGGTGCGGGAACGGGCGGTGGGGCCGGAGCGGCGGCTGCGACCGGCGCGGCCGGTGCGGCGACCGGGGGCGGCTTCGGCGGCGCGGACGACGTGCCGTCCGACTCCAGCTGGGACAGGCGCTGGTCGAGCGCCTCCAGCGCCAGCTCATTGGCCGGGCGCGACACCTTGACCAGCGCCAGCTCCAGCGGCAGGCGCGGGTCGCCGCCCTCCTTGACGTCGTCGACGACGGTGCGCAGCAGGTCGATCAGGCGCACCACCGCGCGCGGGCTGACCGCCTCGGCCTGCTCGCGCATGCGCTCCTGCTCGTAGTCAGACAGCCCCAGGTCGAGCGGCGGCTGGCCCAGCTGCTGGGTCAGGAACAGGCCCCGCAGGTGCCCGAGCAGGCCGGTCGTGAACGAGGCCAGGTCGGTACCCGACTCGGCCAGGTCGTCGACCAGGCGCAGGAGGGCGGCGGCGTCGCCCGCCCCGACCAGGTCGATCGCGCCGAACAGCGATGCCTCGTCGGCGGTGCCGAGCAGCGCGCGTACGTCCTCCGCGCCGATGGCGGCGCTCTGAGCGGTGGACAGCTGGTCGAGGATGGTGACGCCGTCGCGGAAGCTGCCGCCCGCGGCACGGGCAACCAGCTGCACGGCGGCGGCGTCGATCTCGATCCCCTCGGCCGTCGCGATCCGGCGCAGCACCTCGGAGATCTCGCCCAGCCCCGGCCGCTGGAACACGAACCGCTGGCAGCGGCTGCGGATGGTCGGCAGCATCGCCTGCAGCTCGGTCGTGCAGAGCACGAACACGACGTGGTCGGGCGGCTCCTCCAGCGTCTTCAGGACGGCGTTCGAGGCCTCCTTGGTGAGCATGTGCGCCTCGTCCACGATGTAGACCTTCATGCGGCCGCGTGCCGGCCGCAGCGCCACCCGGTCGCGGATCTCGCGGATGTCGTCGATGCCGCGGTGGCTGGCCGCGTCCATCTCGATCACGTCGATGGCGGTGGCGTCGTGGATGCTGCGACACGACTCGCAGACCAGGCAGGGCGTGACGGTCGGCCCCTGCTCGCAGTTGATCGACTTGGCCAGGATCTTGGCCATGGAGGTCTTGCCGGTGCCGCGTGGGCCGGCGAACAGGTACGCGTGCGCCACCCGATCGAGCTCGACGGCGTTTCGGAGCGTCTGCACGACGTGCGCCTGCCCGACCACCTGGCCGAAGTCCTGCGGGCGATGGGTGCGGTAGAGAGCTGACACGTCTCGAAGCTTAGAGGGATCTCCAAGCGGGGCTAAGAGCGACCGTGCACCCGCCTTCGAAGTGACGTACCCGGACGGTGTCGGTGACGCTGGCTCCTTCCAGGCTGACCCACGGCACCCGGGTGACGTTGCTTAGCGCTGCTTCCTTCCGGACCTGACGCGGTTCGCAAGCCTCCGTTGCGTGGGACCTGGCGATCAACACCGAACGCACAGACCCTGATTCCGAACACGCTACCCCTCTGGGCGGGAATTCGGCCCGGCTAGAGCGGATTGCCGGTACAGGGAACCGCTATCTCCCCGCTTAGCACGGTCGCGGAGGATGCTATCAGCTTGCCGGTGTCGCCCGCTCCTCCGCCTCGCGCAGGCGGCGTGCCAGGATCTTCGCGACCTTGACGGCGATCTGCGGATGCTGCTCGAGCAGCGGCGTGAACTGCCAGGAGGTGAGGCCGAACGCGCGCACGGGAGACTCGGCGATCACCGACGCCGTACGGCGGCCGCCGCCCTCGTCCAACAGCGCCACCTCGCCAAACGAAGCGCCCGGGCCCAGCGTGCCGCGGCGCTCTCCGTGCGCCTCGACGCGAGCGGTGCCCTCAGCGATCACAAAGAATCCGATGCCGCCCTCGCCCTCGCCCACGATCACGTCACCCGTGTCGTAGCGGCGCTCCTTCGCTGCGTTGGCCACCGCCGCCAGCTCCCCCGCCGGTAGGCCGTCGAAGAGCGGTACTCGTCCCAGGATCTCGATGCGCTCGTCTGCCATGCCACTCCTCTCTTTGCGGGCGGAGCGCATAGTACAGCGGACTGGGCACCCGCGAGCAAGGGGCTGCGACGCGATGTCATACTTGGGTCACAGGAGAGGTGTCCGAGTTGGCTTAAGGAGCGCGACTGGAAATCGCGTAACGGGGGATTCCTCGTTCGCGGGTTCGAATCCCGCCCTCTCCGTTGCACACGCGCCGCGACCATGTGCGAGTGGTCGCCGGCGCGGTTGGAACGCAGGTGCCGGGCACCGTCGTTACACGCGTTGCCCGGGCGTGACCTCGTCGTGACGATCGCCTGATAGAGAGGTGCCGGGCACCGTCGTAACAGCCGTGACGCGGGCGTGACCGGCCCGTGACAGGCCGCCGGGCGCTCACACCGCCACGTACACGCCCATCTCGACCACCCGGTCGGGCGGAATGTGGAAGTATTGGGCGGCCGGGGTCGAGTTCCGGTGCAGCAGCATGAACAGCCTGGTGCGCCAGCCCGACATGGGGGCGTCGCCGGCCGGCACCAGCGACACGTGGTTGACGTAGTACGACGTCTGCTCGAGGTCGATATCGAGTCCCTGGCGCTGCGCCTGGCGGATCGCGGCGGGGACGTCCGGCTCGTCCTGGTAGCCGTAGCTGGCGGTGATGCCGACGAAGCCCAGCCGCTGCCGCGTGATCTCAAGCCGCTGCGCCTCCGGCACATGCGGAATACCCTTGGTCACCACCGTCAGCAGGATCACCTGCTCGTGCACCACGTGGTTGTGCACGAGGTTGTTGCGCAGCGCGGCCGGCACGGTATCGGGAGCCGACGACAGGAAGACGGCGGTGCCGGGGACGCGCAGCGGCGGATCGTCGATCAGCCGGTTGATGAACCGGCGCAGCGGCATGTGCCCATCGCGCACCTGGCGACGCAGGATGGCGCGTCCCCGCCGCCAGGTCGTCAGGATCACGAAGAACACCGCTCCCACGGCCAGCGGCAGCCAGCCGCCGCTGAACAGCTTGCCGAGGTTGGCGGCGAAGAAGGCCAGCTCCACCGTCAGAAACACGGCGGCGCCCGGCAGCACCATCCACAACGGCTTCCGCCACAGCGAGCGGAACACGGTGAACGCGAGCAGCGTGTTCGTGGCGAAGATGGCGCTCAGGGCGACGCCGTAGGCTGCCGCCAGGCCCTGCGGGTCGCGGAACACCAGCACCAGGATGACCACGGCGGCCAGCAGGAACCAGTTCACCAGTGGGATGTAGATCTGGCCCATGATCCGCTTCGACGTGTGACGGATCGAGATCCGCGGCAGGAAGCCGAGCTGCACCAGCTGCTGGGTCACCGAGTAGGCGCCCGAGATGACCGCCTGCGAGGCGATCACCGTCGCCATCGTGGCCAGGATCACCATGGCGGTCTGCGCGGTCTGCCCGCCGGGCACCATCAGGAAGAACGGGTTCGAGATCGTGCCCGGGCGCTGGATGATCAGCGCGCCCTGGCCCAGGTAGTTCAGCATCAGTGCCGGCAGCGCCACCACCAGCCACGCGCGCGTGATGGCGGGGCGGCCGAAGTGGCCCATGTCGGCGTAGATCGACTCGGCGCCGGTCACGGCCAGGAACACGGATGCCAGCGACAGGAAGCCCGCGCTCGGCTCGCCGAACAGGAACGCGGCGCCGTAGCTCGGGGAGAGCGCCTTCAGGATGTCCGGGTGCAGCAGCACCTGCTTGGTGCCGATGGACGCGAGCACCGCGAACCAGATCAGCATGATCGGTCCGAACAGCACCCCGATCGTCCCGGTGCCGAACCGTTGCAGCGCGAACAGCGCCACCAGGATCGCAAGCGAGAAGGGGACGATCTGCGCCGCCAGCGACGGCGACGCCACCTGCAGGCCGGACACCGCCGACACCACGGAGATGGCCGGCGTCAGCATGCCGTCCCCGTAGAACAGCGAGGCGCCCAGGATCCCGACCATGATCAGCGCGGTCCTGCGGCGTCCCTGTACGCAGCGCTCGATCAACGCCACCAGCGCCATGATGCCGCCCTCGCCGTGGTTGTCGGCGCGCAGGATCAGCAGCACGTACTTGAGCGTCACCACCATCATCAGCGACCAGAAGATCAGCGAGATCGCGCCGTAGACGTGCGCCGGAGTGGGCGCCAACGGGTGCAGCGTGAATACCAGCTGCACCGTGTAGAGCGGGCTGGTGCCGATGTCGCCGTAGACAACACCCAGCGCGCCCAGCGACAGCGCCAGGGCGCCCAGGCGGCCGGCGCGCGGCAGGTGGGGTGCCGTCACGGTCGGTACCGGGCGAGAAGCGGAACCGGCGGCGACGCCGGCGGGTGCCGGCCTCGGCCTCACGCGGCTACCGGCGCCTGGATGAACATGGTGGGGACGCTCGCCTGATCGGAGATGCGCCGCGTGACCGCATCGTGGGCGAGCGCCTTGTGGGAATTGCGCGAGCGCCCGGTGGCGCCCAGCACGATCAGCTGCGCCTTTCGCCGCCGTGCCTCGCGCAGGATCAGTTCGGCCGGATCGCGCGTGCGAGGGGCGGTCACGTGCACGCCGACGCCGCGCCGGGCCGCGATCGCGCGCGCCCGCTTGGCCATCGCCTCGACGTGGCCGTCGAGTCCGGGGAGCTCGACGTCCATCTCCTCCCACAGCGGGATCTCGGTGAACGTCACCAGCACGATCGACGAGCGCCGCTCGGTGGCCAGGTACGCCGCCACGTCCAGCATGTCGCAGGGCAGCTCGGGCTGGCCCGTGTTGACCGGGATCAGGATCGACCGGAACCCGGTGGTGATCAGGCGCGCGGTGCCGTTCGCCGTCTCGGAACGTGTGAATGCCATGATCGAAGCCTGGCAGCAACCGCGTCACGCCGGTATTACGATCGGGGGTGGTTGCACACCGTTTCGATCACGATGGCATCACGTTTCCATCAAGGCCCTCAGGACCTGATGATTCCGACCATGTTCCCGGCCGGATCCTGGAACTGGGCGAGCGTGACCGTTCCCGGGATCTCGGTCACCGGCATGACGGTACGGCCGCCCGCCGCCTCGATCGCGTCGAGTGTCGCCTGCGGGTCGTCGACGGCCACGTAGATCGTCACGTACCCGGGGGCGCCGCCCTCCGTCGCCGACACCCCGCCGCCGATGCCGCCGCCCTCCGGCGCGGGCACGATCCCGTAGTTCATGGGGTTGGAGCTGTCGATCGACCAGTCGAAGATGCTCGCATAGAACTCCTTCAGCGCCTCGCCGTCGGGGCCGGTCACCTCGAAGTGCACCACTCGGTCGGCCATTGCCGCCTCCTCGTTCGCGTGCGTGGTTACCCGCGCAGACGGTAGCCGACGCCGGTCAGCGTCTCGATCGAGGTGCGCGGCACGCCCTGGGCCTCCAGCTTGTCGCGGAGCCGGCCCATGTGCGTGCGCAGCAGCTGCATCTCCTGGGCGTATCCGGTGCCCCACACCTTGCGCAGCAGCATCTTGTGGGTGAGCGGCCGGCCGTCGGCCAGCGCCAGCTCCTTCAGCAGGTCGAACTCGGTGGGGGTGAGGTGCACCTCGTTGCCGGCCGCCGTCACGATCCGGTGGGGCAGGTCGATCGTGAGCTCACCCATCTCGATCACCTGCTCGCCCGACACGGTGCCCTCGGAGCGACGCAGCAGCGCGCGCACGCGGGCCAGCAGTTCGCCGATTCCGAACGGCTTGGTCAGGTAGTCATCGGCGCCGGCGTCCAGCGCGCGGATCTTGTCCTGCTCCTCGCCGACGGCCGAGATCAGCAGGATCGGCGCCTGCATCCAGTCGCGCAGCTGGCGGCACACGTCGGCGCCGTCGGCGTCGGGCAGCATCAGGTCGAGGATCACCAGATCGGGCGGCTGCAGGGCTGACTGCGTCAGTGCCTCGGATGCGTCGATCGCGGTGCTGACCGTGTATCCGGCCTTCGCCAGCGTCACCTCCAGCGCGCGCCGGATCGGCCGCTCGTCGTCCACCACCAGGATCCGTGTCGAGCCCGCGGTCACGAGGGCTTCCCGGCAGCCGGCACCGGCACCTCGAGCGTGAAGCGGCTGCCGCCCTCCGCCGGGCGCGCCACCGCCAGCCGGCACCCGTTGGCCTCTGCCAGCCCGCGGGCGATGGCCAGCCCCAGCCCCGACCCCGGCGCCTCGCGCCGGCTGGGCGAGCGGTAGAACGGCTCGAAGATGCGCTCGGCCTCCTCCTTCGGCACGCCCGGCCCGCTGTCCTGCACCGCGATCCGGACGATCCGCGGCGTCGCCGACACATCCACCTGCACCGGTGCGTCCGGCGGCGAGAACTTGCGCGCGTTCTCGAGCAGGTTCACGATCACCCGCTGCAGCTGCGAGGCGTCGCCCCGCACCAGCGGCAGGTCGGGCGCGAACCGGAGCTGAAACGATCGCGCGTCGGGCTGGCTGCGCTGCAGCTCGTCGGCCGAGGCCTCCACCAGGTCGCGCGGGTCCAGCCAGTCGGCGTGGGGCGCGACCACCCCCGCCTGCAGCTTGGACAGGTCGAGCAGGTTCTCGATCATCCGGTTCATGCGCGCGCTCTGGTCGGTGATCGTCTCCAGCAGCTCGCGGTCGTCCGCGTCCAGGCCGGCGTAGCGGAGGCCGCCCGCGGCCGTGGTGATCGCCATCAGCGGGGAGCGCATGTCGTGGGAGACGGCGCGTAGCAGTGCCGTCTTGAGCTCGTTCGAGCGGGCCAGCGCCTCGGCCTGCACCTGCTGCTGCAGCCGCCGCTCGCGCTCCTCGCCGAGCGCGATCAGGCCGGCCAGGCTGCGCCCGATGCGGGCCGCGGCCGGGTCGTCGAGCGCTCCCGGCGGCACATCAATCAGGCGCAGCTCGCCCATCCAGCGGCCGTTGAAGTCGAGCGTCAGCACCGAGCGGCGCCGTTCCGGGGGCGACGGCGATCCGCGGTGGATGACGCCGTCGGCGGCGCCGAGCGCCCGCGAGGCCTGGCTGGCCAGCGTCGGCAGCACCGCGGCCAGCTCGTCGGAGTCGGCGATCAGCGTTGCGAACGACTCGCTGAGACGGGCCTCCGCCGCCCGGCGCGCGGCCTCGTCGCGCTCGCGGCGCGCGCGCGAGGCCAGGTTCGACGTGACCAGCGCGGTCAGCACGAACGCGGCCAGCGCCGCCCAGTCGCTGGACGAGTTGATCACCAGCGTGTGCTGCGGGGGCAGGAAGAAGAAGTTGAAGGCGAGCGCCGAGGTCAGGCTGGTGGCGAGCCCCCACCAGAGGCCGTAGATGGACGACACGCCGAGCACGCCCACCAGGTAGATGACGCCGCCGGCGTCGTAAGGCACCGTGGGCGTGACCAGCGCCACCATCGCGGTCAAGGCCGCCACCAGCAGCAGCGCCGTGGCCGGGGCGGCCAGCTGTGATCCCGCCAGCTCCCGCACGCGCGATCCCGCCAGGGCGGGACGTGGAGGCGTGCGGTCGCCCTCAGTCAGCGTCATGCCTGGATTGTGGCAGGTGGCGCGCCGGACCTGGCGGAGAGGTGGTGCGGCCGGAGGGGTATGGGCGATGCTGGGATCGAACCAGCGACCTCCCGCGTGTGAAGCGGGCGCTCTCCCGCTGAGCTAATCGCCCCGGGTGGAGCAGTCTACTGGCTGGGGCGAGCGCGAACTGCGGGTGCGGGGATCAGCCCTCGGTGCCGTTCGCCAGCGGCTCCCGCGCGGCCAGCTGCCGGATCGGGGCGTGCTCGTAGCTGCGGGCCGCGGCCCGCACGCAGCTGCCGGTGTCGGCGAACAGGTCGTCGATGGTGACGCCGAACGCGTGCGCACAGTTCGGCACCATGCGCGAATTCCAATTCGAGCGGCGTGGCGGTGGCAGGGCATCCACAATTGGAACGACCTAACCAGGCCGGGGCTTCAGATCCTGACGCCCGATCCGCAGCAGAGCGGCGGCGCGCGGTGGAACAGCCGAGGCTCAGGTCTGGTTCTCACTCGTACTGCAGCGCCTCCAGCACGTCCAGCCGCGCCGCCCGCCGGGCCGGCAGGATCGCCGCCAGAACGCCCGCCAGCGCGGCCACCATCAGCACCACGATGATGAACGAGACCGGCACCGAGAACTGGATGCCCTGATCGCTCAGGCCCTTGGTCAGGATCCACCCGAACACCAGGCCGACGCCGACGCCGATCACGCCGCCGATCACCGAGGTGATCACGCTCTCGTAGCGCACCATCCGCCGCAGCTGCCGGCGGGTGGTGCCGACGGCGCGCAGCATGCCGATCTCGCGGGTGCGCTCGAACACCGACAGCGCCAGGGTGTTGATGATGCCGACCAGCGAGATGATGCCGATCATCGCCAGCAGCACGTACAGGAACGTGAGGAAGCCGTTCACCTGGCTCTCGGTGTGCTGCTTGTACTCGGCGTTGGTGCGCACCGTCGCCACCGGGAACTGCTTCAGCGCCGCGGCCACCTGGGCCTTGCCGTGGTCGAGGTTGACGCCGGGCTTGAACTTGACCAGCAGCACGCCCGGGTCGCTGTTCGTCGTCCAGGTGTCGAAGGTCGACGTCGGGATCGAGACGCCGATCATCAGCACCGGGTCTTTGTACTGGCCGACCACCTTCAGGTTCAGCTTGTTGCCCTCGATGCTGGTGATCTGGAAGTGGTCGCCGATCTTGAGGTGGTGTGACTTCGCGAACTGCTCCTCGATCAGCGCCTCGTCGCCCTGGAAGTGTCCCAGCAGCGCGTCCGATCCGCCCTTCTGCCAGTCGAACTTGTAGAGCTGCGGGAAGTCGAGCGGATCGATGCCGTTGACCGTGTCGATCCCGCCGTGGTTGATCTTGGCGTCGGTGAACTGAATGCCGGTCGCGGTCTGCACGTCGGGCACCGCCTGCGCGGCGGGCACGGCCTCCGCCGGGATCGGCGAGAAGCTGTCCGACTGGATGATCAGGTCGCTCGTGATTGAGTTGTCGAGCGCGCCCAGGAACGAGTCCTTGAACCCGTTCACGAACACCGCTACGAACACGACCAGCGCCACGCCGATCATCAGCGACGATGAGGTGACGGCGGTGCGGGCCGGGTTGCGGGCGGTGTTCTCACGCGCCAGCTGGCTGGTCAGCGGCGAGGGCCGCTCCGGCGGCCACTCGGTCTCGGTGCGCCGCCAGATCCGGAAGACGGCATAGATCGAAAGCGCCGCCGACACCAGCAGACCGAACAACGCCAGCGGAGCGGAGATCAGCGCCAGGATGCCGCAGACCATCGCGCCCAGCAGCATGAACAGGAAGAACGCCAGAACGTATGAGACGATCCGGCGCACGACGTACCATGCACGTCCCAGCCCCGGCACGCGCATGACCCGTGTGCCGATCCAGTCCCCGAGGCGGATCAGAAGCCCCAACGGCACGCCGATCACCTTCGCCAGCGGCTGCACCACGTAGGACGACAGCATCGCGACCGCCAGGAAGCAGAGGATCGCGCCGCCCGCCATGCTGAGCAGGACGCTCGGCGTGCTGCCGAATCCAAACAACGCGTGCACGATCCCGCCCTTATCGAACACGCCGTCCACCAGCAGGCCCAGGCCGACGGCGCCCATCAACGAGGCCAGCAGGCCGCGGTGGCGGGCCATCCACGAGGGCGGCAGCTCGGCGCCCTCGCGCAGCGCTGCGATCGGGGGCACGCGCGTGGCCCGGAAGGCCGGCCCGATCGCCGCCAGCATGGCGACCAGCGTGCCCACGAACAGCGGCAGCAGCACCGTCAGCGGCTTCAGGGTGATCGCCGAGGTGGGCAGCCCTGATCCGGTCTTGTCGAACAGCGTGTCCAGCAGCTTCGCGAAGCCGATCCCGACCACGATCCCGGACAGCGATGCCAGCAGGCCGATCACCAGCGCCTCGATCAGCACCGAGCGCAGCACCTGCCGGCGGCTGGCGCCGATCGTGCGCAGCAGGGCGAACTCGCGGCTGCGCTGGGCGACCGTGATCGAGAACGTGTTGAAGATGATGAAGGCGCCCGCGAACACGGTGGCACCTGCGAATGCCAGCAGCAGCGGCGTCAGGAAGTCGTTGATGCCGCTGGCCACCTGGTTGGCCTGCTCCTTGGCCGCCTCGGGTCCGGTCTGCACCTTCACGAAGTGGGGCACCGCCGCGATGATGCGCTGCTTCAGCTCCTGCTGGCTGACGCCCGGGTCGGCCTTGACCGAGATCGTGGACGTCTGATCGACGCGGTCATACCACTGCTGGGCGTCCTGGAACGTGGTGCCGACGACGGTGGCGCCGCCGATCGACGAGGCGTTACCGAGGTTGAAGATGCCCACGATCGTGACCGGCTTGAGGCCGACGGCGGTGGCCAGCTGGACGTGCTGGCCGACCGTCAGATGCTTGTCGTCTGCGAGCTTGGAGTTCACGACGACCTCGCCCGAGGAAGTGGGCGCGTGGCCGGCGGAGAACGTGTAGGGGTTGAACGTGTCTGACAGGCTCGAGATCACCAGGCTGGGCGCGCCGCTGCTCGAGCCGGCGTACTTGCCGTTCACGACCAGGGCGCCGGCCGCCTGGATCTGACCCTCGGCCCTGGCGACGCCGTCGACGTGCGCGATCGTGCCGATCACCGACGCCGGCAGCGGGCCGGCCTGGGCGCCGTTGTCGCTGGTGAAGGCGGTGCGCTTGGAGGCCAGCACGTCGGTCTTTTCGAGACCCGTCTGGAAAATGCTGTCGAACGCGCCCGTGATCTGGTCGCGGACGACGAACGTGCCCGCGATCATGGCTGTGCCAAGGACGATCGAGATCGCCGTCAGGGCGGCGCGGGTCTTGCGGCCCCACAGGCCTCGCAGGGCGACCAAGATCACTGCCCGGACACCTCCGCCATCGCCGTCAGCACGTCATGCTCGCTGGCGCGGCCCTGGTCGCGCACGATCAGGCCGTCGGCCAGGAACAGGATGCGGTCGGCCATCGCCGACGCGCGGGCGTCGTGGGTGACCATCACGGTGGTCTGCCCGTAGCTCTCGACCGCCTCGCGCAGCAGCACCAGGATCTCCTCGCCGGTGGTGGAGTCGAGGTTGCCGGTGGGCTCGTCGGCGAACAACACTGTCGGTCGTGAGACCAGCCCGCGGGCGATCGCCACACGCTGCTGCTGGCCGCCGGAGAGATGCGCCGGGCGGTGGGTGCGGCGGTCGGAGAGGCCGACCTTGCTGATCACCTCGTCCACCCAGCCTGTCTCGGCGTCACGACCCGCAATCCGCAGCGGCAGCACGATGTTCTCCTCGGCCGTCAGCATCGGAAGCAGGTTGAAGAACTGGAAGATGAAGCCGATGTGGCTACGCCGCAGCAGCGTCAGCTCCTGGTCGCCCATCGCGGTGATCTCCTGGCCGTCGATCGAGACGCTGCCGGTGGTGGGCCGGTCGAGCCCGGCCAGGATATGCATCAGCGTCGACTTGCCGGAGCCGGAGGGGCCCATCACGGCGGTGAACTGGCCCGGCGGGATCTCGACGTCCACGCCGCGCAGCGCCTGGACGATGGTGTCGCCCTCGCCGTAGTCGCGGGTGACCGCGTGGGCGGCCACAACCAACGTGGTGGCAGTGGGTTCGGCTGGTGCGCTCAATTCAATCCTCCCGAAGGTTCATGTCACCGCATGGTCGTGCGTGCGGCCGGTGTTCGCGGGTGGGGTAGCTCGCGAGCGGGGTGCGGCTAACCGTACTTTCAGCTCGGCCGATCGGCCAGCCGAGCTGCCTCGCTCGTGCAGATCTCGAGCAAGAGCCGGTACAGGTCGGCCAGCCGCTGTTCGGACAGCGGCCCCGTGTTGGTGGTGTTCAGCTTGTCGATCAGTGTCCGCTCCCGGGCGGGATCGCGCATCGGGTAGCCCTGCTCGCGCTTGTGCCCGTGCAGCTCGGCCACCAGCGTCACCCGCCGGTTGACGGCGTCCAGGATCTCGTCGTCGACGGCGCTGATGCGCTCGCGGTAAGAGGCGACGACCGGATCCTGGGTGGCATCCATCGCCCTCGAGTCTACCGGCAGCCGTGCCAGCTAGTGGGACACGGTCGCCAGCGCCAGCAGGATGCCCAGCATGTTGATGGTGGCGTGGGTGGCGACACCGGGCCATAACGAGTCGGTGCGGCGGCGCAGCTCGCCCAGCAGCAGCCCGGCGATCAGCACCTGGATCAGCAGCGCCGGCAGGCCGTGCGCCAGCGCGAAGAAGACCGCGCTGCCCGGCACCGCGTAGCGGCCCAGCGTGGCGAACGTGAGCCCGCGGAACAGCAGCTCCTCGCCCAGCGGCACCAGCAGGCCCAGCACCAGCAGCGCCAGCGCCAGCACCAGCCACTCGTTGCCGTGCGGCGAGCGGGTCGGCGTCAGCCCCTGGTCGCGGTCGCCGTGCAGGAACGGGTCGAGCGCCAGGCTGACAGCCGACACCGCGACCACGCAGCCGGCCGACATCAGCACCGCCTGCCGCAGGTCACGCGGCCGGCGCAGCGCCAGCGTCTGGCGCACGTTCCTGCGCGCGAACCACGCCGCCATCACCGAGTAGCCGCCGAATGCGATCGCCGAGACCAGCGCCGAGGCCACCACGGATCCCTGGTAGACGCCGTTTCGCATGTCCGACGGCGAGCTGGTGTTGAGCGCGATCAGGTTGAGCGCGATCAGCGCCCCCGGCGGGACCAGCCACCACGGGGAGATACGCGGGCCGTCGTTCATGCCAGCAGCGGCTCCAGTTCGAGCAGCGACGAGATCGTGCCGGCCGCCGGCGCAGGGCTGCGGTCGACGATCACCACGTCGATGCCGGCCGCGCGCGCGCCCTCGCCGTCCAGCTCCGGCGTGTCTCCCACGTGGAGCGCTGCCGCAGCGTCCACTTCCAGCCGCCAAAGCGCCAGCTCGAAGATGGCCGGGTCGGGCTTTGCCGCGCCGCCCGTGGCGGAGTCGACCACGACGCCCACCTCGATGCCGGCCGACAGAAGCGCGCCCGGCAGCGAGCAGTCGCCGTTCGACACGACGGCCGTGGCCAGCTTCCGCTCGCCGACCATGCGCAGCGCCGGCGCGACGTCCGAGAAGGCGCGAAACGCGATCGCATCCGACAGCACCGCCAGGGCGGTGGCCTCGTCGGCCTCCAGCCCCAGCCTGTCGAGCACGATCGCCGCGCACTCCCGCTGCAGGTGAAGCAGGGTGGGCTGATCGCGCGCCGCAATGCAGTGAGCCGCGTAGTGGGTGAGCTCGGCGCGCATCGCCTCCGCCGCCTGCTCGTGCGAGATCTCGCTCCCGAGGCGCGTGCGCGCGGCGGCCTGCAGCCTGGCCGCGGGGCGGTCGAGCTCGATCAGCGTGCCGAACGCATCGAACAGCACCGCCCGGTACCTGCTCACCGCGGAACGGTCGCGTCCGGATGCAGCGAATTGGCGATCTGGGCCAGCGCCACCGCCACGCGCGGTCCGTCCTCGTTCAGCACCGAGGCCGGCAGCTGGATCACCCGTTTGTTCTCGACCGCCGGGATCGAGCGGGTTGCCTTGTGCTTGCGCAGATCCGACAGCATCGCACCCTGACCCTGCTCCGACAGGTACACGGCAGGCGCCAGCTCCGCCATCTGGGCGAACGTCACCGGCTGGGAGGGCGACACCTCGGAGGCGACGTTGGTGCCGTTTGCCAGCCGCACCAGGTCGCCGGTCATGCTCGTCGGGTCGATCGTGAACGTCCCCGGTGTCACCAGCCCGACGTCGACGTAGGTGCGGGCCGGCGGCTCGCCGGCCACCGACTGCTGCACGCGGCCGACGGCTGTGGAGATCGAGCCGGCCAGCGCCCGCGCCGCGTCCGCGTGGTCCGTGATCAGGCCCATCGCGCTGATGTCGTTCTCGACCTGGTTGACCGAGTTGCCGCCCACCACGTAGACCTCGGCTGCCGCCTTCAGCTGCAGCCGGTCGACGTCCTGAACCGTGGGCACCATCGACTCTGGCACCAGCACCACGTCGGCCTGTGCATGCCGGATCTGCTTCAGATCGGGCCGGCCGTTGGTTGACATGACGGGCAGGTGCAACGACTGCTTGGGGTAGGTCTCGACGCCGCTGCGCCCGACCAGCAGCTTCTCCGCCCCGATCCTGTACAGCGCCGCGGTCATGCCCGGGTCGAGCGAGACGATGTGGTGGGGAGCGGTGTCGATGCGCACCTGGCGGCCGAGCGCGTCACGCACCGTCTGCGGGTACGCGGGCAGTGCGCCCGTGGGCTCAGGCTTGAACCCGCACGAGCTGCAGAGCAGAACGATCAGCGCAAGCGCGGTCACCCGGGGCAGCATGGAGCGCGATTGTACTGTTCGATCGTGACACGACACAGCTGGTTGTTCTGGGCGTTCCTGCTGGTGCTGGTGACCGGCTCCGTGCTCTACGGGCCGGCCGAGCTGGCGCAGCGTTCCACAGCCGCAGACGAGCCGGTGTCGTTCTTGTCTCACCCGCTCGAGGGCTGGAAGTTCGTGCTGACCGCGGCGCGTGAGCGGCCGGGCGCGGTTGCCGGCACGCCGGCGGAGGCCCGGCAGATCGCGCTGCGCACGTTCGACGACGGCACGCTGCGGCCCACCCGCGTCGACTTGCTGTGGCTTCCGGACCGTCGCGTCCGCTTGCGCACGCTGCAGGGAAACCGCGAGCTCACGACGAAGTCCCAGCTACTCTGGAAGGTGACGGGGCACCGGGGCCAGGATGGCCCCAACGTGACCGTCGGCTTGATCGACCTCGCCACCGGAAGGGTGATCTACGACGGCCGACTGGCTGGACAATAACTGGCCCACGATTGCGATTGCGTGCGGCGGCCTGCTGGTTTTGTGGGCCGTCGATCGGATGCTGGTCCGCTACGGCCACCGCTGGTCGGAGCGCCTGCCGGTGGCCGACCGGCCCATGCTCGAGACCCGCTACCGCCTGCTGCGGCGAGTGGCGTCGGCGGTGGTGCTGTTCCTGGCCGTGGGTGCGCTCCTGTTCAGCATCCCGGCCACGCGCTCCTACGCGCAGGCGGTGTTTGCATCCTCCGCGGTGCTGGGGCTCGCGGTCGGCTTCGCCGCTAGGTCGACGATCGCCAACTTCGTGGCCGGCGTGATGATCGCGATCACCCAGCCCGTGCGGCTGGGCGACCGTGTCCAGATCGGCGACGCCGACGGCCAGGTCGAGGACATCGGGCTCACCTACACGCGCCTGCGCACACCCGACAACCGGCGGGTGCTGATCCCCAACGAGGAGCTGGCCAGCTCGCGTGTCACCAACCAGACGCTGATCGACTCCGTCAGCCTGGCGCGGGTGCTGGTGACGGTGCCCCTGAGCGCCGACACGGCGCGCGTGCGGGAGCTGCTGGCGGGCCTGGTGCTGGTCGCGCCCGGCCGTCTCGGTGACCGGCCCGATCCGGGCGTGGCCGTCGCCGAGCTGACCGCCGACAGCGCCGTGTTCAGCCTCGCCGTGTGGGTGGCGGATCCGCAGACTGCGGTGCAGACGGCAGCCTGGCTGCGCGAGCAGACGCTGGCGCGCCTGGCCGACGACGGCATGTTCCGCGGCATCGAGGCCTCGATCGCGAAGTGACGCCCCGCGACGGCAACCGCTCGTACGACGACGTCCTCGCCCACGTCGCCGCCAAGCGCCGCAAGCGACGGTCCCAGGAGCGCCGCAACGGCCGCCGGTCGGCGATGGCGACGCTCGTGCTGCTGCTGGTGTTAGTCGTGATGGCGCTGCTGGTCTCGGGCGCCGTGGCGGGTGCGATCTACGTGCATGGAGTGCTCACGGGGGTGTCCCTGGACACGCTCCAGGCGGACCCGCCCGGGATCAACTCGCAGATCTACGACCGCGACGGCCACCTGCTGGAGACGATCTCGTCGACCGAGAACCGCACGCCCGTCAAGGCCAGCCAGATCTCGCCGTGGCTGAAGATCGCGACCGTCGACGTCGAGGACAAGCGCTTCTGGCAACACGGCGGTCTCGACTATCCCGGCATCATCCGCGCGGCGCTCGACAACCTTCAGGCGGGCCAGATCACCCAGGGCGCCTCCACGCTGGAGCAGCAGCTGGTGCGAAACCTCTACCTGTCCGACGAGCAGTCGGCCACCCGCAAGATCCGCGAGGCCTGGCTAGCCACGCAGATGGCCGACGAATGGTCGAAGCGAAAGATCCTGACCGAGTACCTGAACGTCGTCCCCTACGGCGCCGTCACGTACGGCTGCCAGGCAGCTGCGCTGCGCTACTTCGACCGCCCCTGCTCGAAGCTGACGATCAAGCAGGCGGCGCTGCTGGCAGGGCTGCCGCAGAACCCGATCACATACAACCCGCTGTCGAACAAGGCGGCGGCCCGCGCCCGCCGCAACGAGGTGCTGGCGGCGATGCTGTCGGCCGGCCACATCACGCAGGCCCAGTACGACGCGGCCTCCTCGTCGAAGCTCGGCACCCACCCCGGCCGCTACCTCGATCAGACCGGGGGCGACGAGGGCTACTTCGTGTCGTGGGTGCGCCAGACGCTCGAGGAGAAGCTGGGCCGAAACACGGTCAAGAAGGGCGGGCTGGCCATCCACACCACGCTTGACCCACGGCTGCAGGCGGCCGCCCACAACACGCTCCGCAACATGATGAGCTGGTCGGGTGCTCCGGCCGCCGCGCTGGTCTCGATCGACCCCCGCAACGGCCAGGTGCTGGCGATGGACGCGTCGGTGCCGTTCAGCAAGACCTCGCAGTTCAACATCCCGGCCGAGGCCTACCGCCAGGTCGGATCCACCTTCAAGATGTTCACCCTCGTCACGTCGATCGCCGACGGCTACAACCCGAACACCACATCGGAGCTGTCGGCGCACCTGTCCTACACCTTCCCCAACACGCCGCTCGGGCCCAGCAACCCGTGGGTGGTCGACACCGCCTCAGACAGCGAGGAGCTGAACGCTCCCCGCACGATCGCCGACGCCACCGCCCAGTCCGACAACACGGTGTTCGCGCGGCTGGCAATCGACCTGGGTGCGCCGTCGATCGTGAACACCGCGCACAAGATCGGGATCCCCAAGTCGGTCAAGCTGGCGCCCTACCCGTCGATCACGCTCGGCGTCAGCCCGGTCTCGCCGCTGTGGATGGCGGCCGCCTACTCGACCCTGGCCGCCAACGGCGTTCGCCACGATCCGCAGTTCGTGACCAGCATCGACAGCATCGCCTCGGGCCGCACCCTTGAGAGCAACAAGCCCCAGGCCAAGCGCGTGCTGTCCGACGGCGTCGCCTACGAGGCAAACAAGGTGCTGGAGGGGCCGATCTGCTGCGGCACCGCCGCTGCAACGGCGCAGTTCCCCGACGGCCGCGTCGAGGCGGGCAAGACCGGCACCACCAACGACTACAAGGACGCCTGGTTCTGCGGCTACACGCCCAACCTCACGACCTGCGTCTGGATGGGCTACCCCAAGGGCGAGATCACCCTCACCAACCTGAACGGCCACACGCCGTTCGGCGGCGACATCCCGGCCACGATCTGGCGCACCTACATGGAGCGGGCGTTCGCGCTCGAGCCGAAGAAGTTCCCACCGGTCTACGACTGGCCGCTGCCGAAGCACCCCGTGCAGTGGGTGCCGTTCCACTCGCAGTTCCCGACGTTCGTGCCCTGCACGGTCAAGTGCCACCCCAAGACAGACAAGGGCGGGGCCGGCGGTACCAGCGGTGGCGGAACCAGCGGCGGCGGTACCAGCGGCGGTACCAGCGGTGGCGGCAGCGGCGGGCCGCCACCCTCGACCTGATCGTCCGGTTGACGGAACCAATCATCTAGCATCGGTCCGTGCTGTCGGTCGTCGAAGCTCTCGAGGTGATCCGCGGCGCCAGCCCGCCGGTGCGCGCGTCGCAGCAGCCGCTGGGCTGGACGCTGAGCGGCCGGGTGCTGGCCGCCGACGTGTTCGCCGCGGTGAGCCTACCGCCGTTCGCAACCTCTGCGATGGACGGCTACGCCGTGCACGCCGCCGACCTGGGGGGCGCCCCGGTGCCGATCGCGTTCCGCGTCGCCGCCGGCGACCGGCCGAGCCGCCTGCCGGCGGGCAGCAGCGCCGGCATCGCCACGGGCGCCCCGCTTCCGGAGGGCGCCGACGCTGTGGTGCCGATCGAGGACGCGCGCGAGCAGGACGGGTTGATCGCCGAACGGCCCGCGCTGGGAGCCTGCATCCGGCCGGCCGGCGGGGACATCGCGGCCGGCGGCCTGGTCGCCGCGGCCGGGACGGCGCTCTCGCCCGCGGTGCTGGCGGCCCTGGCCGCGTCCGGCTGCGATCGGGTGACGGTGGCAGACCGGCCACGGGTTGCGGTGCTGGCCACCGGCAGCGAGCTGGTCGCCCCCGGGCAGCCGCTGGAGCCGGGCCAGATCTATGAGTCCAACGCCACGGCCCTGGCCGCCCAGGCCGCGCGGGCCGGCGCCGAGCTGATCTCCTCCGGTGTGGTGCCCGACCACCCGGCCGCCACCGAGCGCGCATTCGCCGACGCCATCGCCGCTGCCGACGTGGTGGTGTCGACCGGCGGTGTGTCCGTGGGCCCGCACGATCACGTCAAACCGGCGATGGAGGCGCTGGGCGTGCGCGAGCTGTTCTGGCGTGTCGCCCACAAGCCCGGGAAGCCGCTCTGGTTCGGCGCGGCCCCCTCCGGCGCGCTCGTATTCGGCCTGCCCGGAAACCCGGTCTCAAGCCTGGTCTGCTTCGAGCTGTTTGTGCGAGCCGCGCTGGACACGATGACCGGCGCCCGGGCGCGGCCGCTGCCGGTGGCACGGCTGGCCGCGCCGGTGCAGCGGCTGCGCCGGCGAGATCACGCGGTGCGCTGCCGCCTGGAGCCGGGAGATGACGGCATGCGGCTGCATCCGCAGGACGCACAGGACTCGCACATGATCGCGCACGCTGCTTCGGCCGACGCGCTGGCGCTGGTATCGGCCGGCGAGGGCGAGGCGGCGGCCGGTGACCTGGTCAGCTACCTCCTGATCTAGATGGCTCCAACCATCAGCTCGGCTAGCTCGGCAGCGGAACCGTGCGGCCGTTCTTGCCGGGCAGCGTCACCGAGACGCCGCGGGCGAAGACCACCCAGCGGTGCGAGGCGCTGTAGAGCGGATGGCAGGCCGAGAGCACCAGGCGGTCGTAGCCCGGAGGCTTGATGATGCCCCAGTCGGTGTTGGGCACCACCTGGTGCATCTGCACGCGGTAGGTGAACGTGGCGTACGGCATCTGCAGCGTGATCGTGTCGCCGTCGCGGATCTCGTCGATGTGGCGGAACCATGCGCCGTAGGTGGTGCGATGTCCGGCGATCGCCACCGTGGATCCCATTCCCGGGAAGGACGTGTTCATGTAGTGCCCGGGGCCCTTGCTGAGGTCGGCATCGAAGCCGGCCGTGGTGCCCTGCACGACCACCACATCCGACAGTCCGATGCGGTGGATCGTGAGCCGCCCGAACGCACGTCCCTCCTTGAGGCTGTGCTTGAACGACAGCGCGTCCTTCCGCACCAGTGCCAGGGCGGCGCTGTTGTCGGGCGGGGGCGTGACGATCTTGAACTGCTGCTGGGACTCGTGGAACTCGGAGGTCAGCGCCCGCTGCTGCCAGTGCGCCCACAGCCAGGTGACCGGGTCGCCCCAGGCCAGGATCAAGCCGGCGTACAGGATCACGCCAACGCCCACCACGATCAGCGTGGTGGAGATGCGCCGGAGCCGGCGGCCGGGAGAGCCGGCGGCCGTGCCGGCCGCCATGGTGCGAGTCGCCATGCCTCAGTTATACAGCCGATGCGGCGGATGCGCAGGTCCGTACCGGCCCGCGATCAGTGCCGCCACCTGCGCCGCGGAGGCGGCGGTCAGGATCAGGCAGACCGCGATTGCGGGTGACAGGTAGCCGCTGGCGGTCATCGCCAGCATCGCCCGCGGGGTGGAGAGGCCGAGGTGGAACTGTGTCGCATACTCGAACATCAGGAGCGCCGGGCCCAGGAACCCGATCAGGTAGACCAGCACCATGTAGCGGCGCCCGGCGCGGGCCGCCGTGGGGAGCAGCAGCCATGCGTGCGCAGCGGGCAGCACCAGGATCAGCGCGAACGGGTTGAACGCCACCAGCAGCGTGGACGCAAAGGCCAGCCCGAGCAGCCCGGCCACCAGCCCGCTGGTGCGCTCGCCGCCGGACACGGTCGTGACTATCGCCGTCCGCGGGCGGGTCGCGAACCTCCAGACGGCCACCCCGGCCAGCGTCGCCAGCAGGATGCCGCTCCAGGTGATGCCAAGGGCGTGCGGCCGCGGCGCCAGGTTGAGGCCCGACGCGAGCTCCCCCGGCAGCACCGGCAGCAGCCACAGGGTGACCAGGAACGCGGCCCACGGCAGCACCCGCCAGCACAACGCCGTCACCGCCGGCGCCAGCGGCAGCCGCCGGCGCCGGCAGCGCGCGGCCATGTCCAGCGTGCACGCGAGAGCGGGGGCGAGCAGAGCCACGAGGGCCGTCTCGGCCAGCCACCCCCGCATCGTGCGGGTGCCGAGGAAGATGTCCGGGCGTCCGCCCGGCTCGATCACGGACGCGCCGTCCAGCTGCTGCACCAGGCTGGCCGTCGCATTGCCGACGTCGGTCAGCTGAGCGGGGCTGTAGCTGGTGAACGTGGCATGCGGGTCGGGCGGCGGGCCGGCGGTCAGCGACAGCGCAGGCACGCTGCGGGCCAGCAAGGGTCCCTGCTCGCCCAGGGCATAGGGCACGGCCAGGCCGGACAGCTGGTCGAGCAGGCCGGGCACCACGGGCGATCGACCGGTGGTGCGCTGGATCGCGCCGCGCGCCGTGCGAAACAGCGTCGGCGACGTGCCCCGGGTCGTGTCCGGCCTGATCACGATCCGGATCGCAGTGCCGTCCGGAGCGGCGACCGAGTCCAGCACGATGGCGGACACCACCCGGCGTGCCAGCAGTGAGTGCTCGGCGAAGTACGCGGCGCCCTGCCCTCCGGTGGTGCCGCCGTCCGTGGACACGAACAGCAGCCCGTGCTCGAGGGCGGCCGGCCGCAGCTCCCTGGCCAGCTCCAGCATCACGCCCACCGAGGACGCGTTGTCGTCGGCGCCGGTACCGACGCCGTCGTGGTGTGCGACCACCGCGATCAGGTCGGGTAGGCGTCCCGGCCGGTAGCCCATCACGTTCTTCATTGGCACGTTCGGCTGGCCCGGGAGGTCGGCGGCGAACGTCTGCTCGCTCACCTTGTAGCCGAACCGTTGCAGCTGGGAGCTGATCCAGCCGGCCGCTGCGAGATCGCCCTTGCCGCCGGGTCCGCGCGTCTTCGGCAGCGACAGCATGTAGGCGGCACGGGTGGCCGCAGCGCCTCCGTTGAACGGCGTCGGCGGCGTCGGCGGCGTGGGCGGCAGGGCCGGCTCCCGCGTGGCCAGCGCCGCGACCAGCACCGGAACCAGGGCGATCACCAGCAGTAGGCGATACAGCGGCCATGAGACCAGTCCCCTGCGGGTGTTGGCAGCACGGCGCGGCACGCGGCCTTATAGCACGCAATCGCCCTTTGCACGGGGGGTGGGGCACTACGATGTGGGGGTGACCGGTGACGCAACCATCCTGCTCGTGGACGACGAGGAGTCGATCCAGAAGCTGCTCACCTTCCCGCTCGAGCGGGAGGGCTACCGGGTGGTTCAGGCCCGGGACGGGGAGGAGGCGCTGCTCCGCTTCCAGGAGGGGCCGGTCGATCTGGTTGTGCTGGACGTGATGCTGCCGAAGCTGGACGGCCTCGAGGTCTGCCGCAGGCTGCGCACCACCTCCGCCGTGCCGATCATCATGCTGACGGCGCGTGACGACGAGGTCGACAAGGTGCTGGGCCTGGAGCTCGGCGCCGACGACTACATCACCAAGCCGTTCTCGATCCGCGAGTTCCGAAGCCGCATCCGGGCGATGCTGCGGCGGGCGACGCTGCTCTCGGAGCTGCGGCCCTTCGGCACCGAGGCGATCGCCGTCGACGGGCTCGTGATCGATCCCGCCAAGCGCACCGTCCAGGTCGACGGCGAACCCGTGCAGCTGACCTACGTGGAGTTTGAGGTGCTGCGGACGCTGGCGACGCACCCGGGCCGCGTGTACAGCCGCCAGTCGCTGCTGGAGGCCGTGTGGGGCGGCTCCGCCTACCGCGAGCCGCGCACGATCGACGTGCACATCCGCCACCTGCGCGAGAAGCTCGAGGCCGACCCCGCCGATCCGTCGTTCATCCTGACCGTGCGCGGAGCCGGCTACCACTTCCGCGACATCGCGCCGGCGCCGTCCGTGCCGTGAGGTCGCTGCGCCTGCGCCTGATCCTGGTGCTGGCGGCTGTTGTCGCCACCGCCATGGGCGTCGTGTTCCTCTACGTGGTGCCGACGCTCCGCGACAACCTGATCGCCGGGCGTCTCAAACGGCTGGAGCAGGTGTCGCATGCCGAGCAGGACAGGGACTCGACCCTGCGGGGCGAGATCGCGCACCTCAGCGCCACCGGCGTGCTGCCGCCCGGCACGCACAAGACGGTGCGTCGCATCGGGCGCCTCGCCAACGCCCGCGTGGGCGTCTTCGAGCGGATCGGCGGAGCCGTCCAGGACACGCGCGTGAACGGCCTGGCCGGAGTCACCAAGAGCGACTCGATCGTGCTGCGGGCGGCGCGCACCGGGTTCGCGAGCGGCCACCGCGGCGGAACGCTGGTGGTGGCCTTCACGGTCGGCGACGTGGGCCTGGTGGCGCTCAGCCAGCAGGTCGGCGACGTCAACCAGACCGCCGACCTGGTCGAGCGGCGGATCCTGATCGCGGCCGCGCTGGCCCTGCTGGTGGCGATGCTTGTCGGCTGGGCGTCGGCCCACGCCGTCACCCGCCGCCTGTCGCACCTCGAGCAGGGCGCTCGGCGGATCGCGCTGGGCGAGTTCGACCGTCCCATCGGCGACCAGTCGCCCGACGAGCTTGGCCAGCTGGGGCGCGCGTTCGACCTGATGCAGACCCGCCTTGACCGCGCCGACCGGGTGCGCAAGGAGTTCGTCGCCAACGCCTCGCACGAGCTGCGCACGCCGCTGTTCTCGCTGAGCGGGTTCATGGAGCTGCTGGACGACGAGGATCTCGACGATGAGACGAGGGCGGCGTTCATGCAGCAGATGCGGGAGCAGGTGAACCGCCTCACGAAGCTCGCCACCGACCTGCTCGACCTGTCCCGGCTGGACGCCGACGCCGTGGCGGTCGAGCACGAGCCGATCGACATGGCTGCGGCAGCGCGTGGGCTGGTGCGCGAGTTCCGTGGCCTGGCCGTCGGCCATGGCAGCCGCATCTCGCTGGTGAAGCCGGATGCCGACCTACCGCACGCGATCGGGGACGAGCTGCGGGTGCAGCAGGTGGGCAGGGCGCTGCTCGACAACGCCATCCGGCACAACCCGTCGGGCACCCAGGTTCGCGTCGCTGTCACCGCCGACAACGGCAGCGTGCGGCTGGATGTGGCCGACAACGGGCCCGCCATCGACGATCAGACAGCCCGCCACCTGTTCGAGCGGTTCTACCGGGGCGAGGCCACAAGCGCGGCCGGCAGCGGCCTCGGTCTGGCCATCGCCCGCGAGCTGGCCGAACGGATGGACGGGCGGCTGGAGCTGGTGAGCGACGACGGCGAGACGCGGTTCGCGTTCAGCCTCCCGGCCGAGCAAAGCTAACCTGCGTCAATGCGACCGACCGCAATGATTGCCGCGATCGCCGGATTGGTCGCCGGCGTGGTGGCCGCAATCGTGACCGTCGCGATCGCGTCCTCGAACGGCGCCTTCGACGGATCGACCACCGTGATCACGGCCGGCGCCGCGACCGTCGCCCCGGTCAACGTGACACCGTCGCAGAGCGATTTCGATCCCGCCGCCATCTACCGGGCGCGTATCCGCGGCGTGGTCACGATCACCTCGGTGTTTCCCGATGGGGAGGCCGGCGGCAGCGGCTTCGTGGTCTCGAACGACGGGCTGATCCTGACAAACGCCCACGTGGTCACGAACTCGGCCGACCAGAACGTGCAGGCCGGGGACGTCAAGCCGGCCGACCACGTCTTCGTACGGTTTCAGAACGGCGACCAGATCGCGGCCAGCATCGTCGGCTACGACCTGTTCGCCGACGTGGCCGTGCTGCGGGTCAGCGCCGACGGCGAGAAGCTCGAGCCCGTGCCTCTGGGCAACTCCTCGCGGGTGCGCGTGGGCGAGCCGGTGGCGGCCATCGGCAGCCCGTTCCTCGAGGCCGGTTCGCTGTCGGTCGGCGTCGTCTCGGCCATCAACCGATCGCTGTCGAGCGGTACCGGGTTCGCCATCCCGGGGGCAATCCAGACGGACGCCGCGATCAACCACGGCAACTCGGGCGGGCCGCTCTTCAACTCGGCCGGAGAGGTGATCGGCATCAACGCCCAGATCCAGACCACCAGCGGCGGCGGCGAGGGCGTCGGCTTCGCCGTGCCGATCGACCTGGCCCGGCACTCGCTGCAGCAGCTGGTCGAGCATGGCAAGGTCTCCTACGGCTGGCTGGGCGTGCGGCTGAGCACGGTCACGCCGGCCATCGCGGACAGGTTCGGGCTGTCCGTGAAGCACGGCGCGCTGCTGGTGGAGGTGACCCCGGGCGGCCCGGCGGACGACGCCGGGCTGAAGGTGGGTGGCGATCTGGAGCAGTTCCAGGGCACCTCGATCCGGCCCGACGGCGACGTCATCACCGCCGTCAACGGCCATCCCGTGGTCGGCTCCGACCAGTTCGTGCGGCTGGTGGCGGAAGCCGCTCCGGGCCAGGTGCTGCACCTGCAGGTGCAGCGCGGCGACCAGTCGCGTTCGGTCAACGTGACGCTGGGCGTGAGACCGCTCTAAGAGGCGATTCACCTCCGTGCGCGTGCCGGGGGATCCGGTTGGTAGTGTCCGCGCCCATGCAGCGCGTCAACGTGGGCCACAAGACCCTTGCCGACTACGCGTCGATCGTGGGCCGGTCGCTCGCCGACGAGATCCGCACCCTGGCCGAGCCGCTGCGCGGCAAGCGCATGCTGCACCTGTCGGCGACCGCCTTCGGCGGCGGCGTCGCCGAGATCCAGTACACCTTGATCCCGCTGCTGAACGACGTCGGCATCGAGGCCGAGTGGCGCGTGATCCACGGCCGCGACGAGTTCTTCGACGTCACCAAGGCGATCCACAACGGCCTGCAGGGGAACCCGCAGTCGCTGACGGACGAGCAGAAGGACGTGTTCATGCGCTACAACCGGCTAAACGCCGACGAGCTGGAGGACGCCGACGAGTGGGATCTGATCGTCGTGCACGATCCCCAGCCGGCCGCCATCCGCAGCATGCTCACGACCACCCGGCCGCGGTGGGTGTGGCGCTGCCACATCGACCTGTCCGACCCGAATCCGGACGTGCTCGAGTTCCTACTGCCGTGGATCTCGAGCTACGACGCCTCCATCTTCCACATGCACGCGTACGTGCCGTCCGCGACCGGGCTCACCGGCGCGGTGATCTGGCCGCCCGCGATCGACCCGCTGGCGCCCAAGAACATGGCGCTGGCTCCGGAGGATGCGGCCTACATCGTCGATCAGTTCGGCATCGACGCCAACCGCCCGATGCTGCTCCAGGTCTCACGCTTCGACCCGTGGAAGGATCCGCTGGGCGTGATCCAGGCCTACCACGAGGTGAAGTCGCTCCACCCGGGGATGCAGCTGGCGCTGGTCGGCTCGATGGCGCACGACGACCCCGAGGGCTGGGAGTTCTACAACCAGACCGTCGAGTTCGCCGGCGACGACCCCGACGTCCACATCCTCAGCAACCTCAACAACGTCGGCGCGGTCGAGGTGAACGCGTTCCAGGTGCACGCGGCGGCCTGCATCCAGAAGTCGATCAAGGAGGGCTTCGGCCTGACCGTCTCCGAGGCGCTGTGGAAGACGCGCCCGGTGATCGGCGGCAAGGTCGGGGGCATCACCTCCCAGATCGAGGACCGCGTGACCGGGCACCTGGTCAGCTCCTCCCAGGAGTGCGCCCAGCGCGCGCTCGAGATCCTGGCCGACCCGGTCGAGGCACGCCAGATGGCCCGGCGCGGGAAGGAGCAGGTGCGCCTGCGGTTCCTGACGCCGCGGTTGATGCGCAACTGGCTGGCGCTGATGCACCACTTCGAGGGTGAGCAGGTTGACCTCGACTTCCACGACGCCTGCGCCTAGCCCCGCTCGCCTGCGGGCATGGACTACCCTGTCATGCGGATGGAAGACCCTGCTCTCCTGATCGTGTCCAACCGCGGCCCGATGCGGTTCGAAACGCTCCCCGACGGGTCGCACACCGCCAAGCGCGGCGGCGGCGGGCTTGTCACCGCGCTGTCTGCGCTGACGACGCAGCGGCCGCTGTCCTGGGTGGCGAGCGCGCTCTCCGACGACGATGCCGAGATGGCGGCCGAGGGCGTCTACGAGGACGGCAACCTGCGTCTCAGCCTGGTTGCGCACGACCGCGAGGAGTACGACCGCTACTACAACGTCTTCGCCAACCCGACGCTGTGGTTCATCCACCACTACCTGTGGGGGTTGGCCATGGAGCCGGACGTCGACCGCAACATCCGGCTGGCCTGGGATGCCGGCTACCTGCCGGTCAACGAGCGCTTTGCCGAGGCAGTGGCCGCCGAGATCGAGGACTCGGCCGACGACTCGCCGGTGGTGATGGTGCACGACTACCAGCTGTTCATGGTGCCGCGGGGCGTGCGCGAGCGGGCGCCGCGGGCGCGCATCCAGCACTTCACGCACATCCCCTGGCCGATGCCTGACTACTGGCGGATCCTGCCCGATGACATCCGCAGGGCGATCCATGAGTCGCTGCTGAACTGCGACATCGTGGGGCTGCACACCGATCGCTACGTGCGCGCCTTCCTGCACTGCTGCAACGAGTTGACCGACGGCGAGGTCGACTTCGCCACCCGTACCGTCCGCTTTCAGGGGCGCGATGTGCAGGTGCGCGCCTACCCGATCTCGGTCGACCCGGCCGAGTTCGAGCGGCTGGCGGCCTCCGAGGAGGTGCGCGAGGAGGAGGCGTCGGTGGTGCTGGCCCGGCCCGAGAAGATGATCCTGCGGGTGGATCGCACCGACCCCTCCAAGAACGTCGTGCGCGGCCTGCGCGCCTACGACCTGTTCCTGTCCCAGCATCCCGAGTGGCGCGGCCGCGTGACCATGCTGGCGCTGCTCGACCCGTCCCGGCCGGAGATCCCTGAGTACGCTGAGTACGTCGGCGCCATCCAGCGGGCGGTGCGCGAGGTGAACGACCGCTGGTACATGACCGGCATGTGGACGCCGGTCGACATGCGCATCTCAGACAACTTCCCGCAGGCGGTGGCCGCGTACAAACACTACGACGTGCTGCTGGTGAACGCGATCTTCGACGGCATGAACCTTGTGGCCAAGGAGGCGCCGCTGGTGAACCAGCGCGACGGCGTGCTGATCCTGTCCGAGAACGCGGGGGCGCACCATGAGCTGTCTCCCTGGGCGCTGTGCGTGAACCCGTTTGACATCCAGGCCCAGGCTGATGCCATCTACCAGGCGCTGACCATGCACGCCACCGAGCGGCATGAGCGGATCGAGGGCTTGCGCGGCCAGGTACGCGAGCACGACATCTCGCGCTGGATCGACGCGCAGCTGGAGGACCTGGCCGCGCTGCGCGCCGTCAAGGCGTGATCACGGGCATCGATCACGTCCAGGTGGCGGCGCCGCCCGGCTGCGAGCCGGCCGCCCGCATCTTCTACGGCGGGCTGCTGGAGCTGGCCGAGGTGGACAAGCCGGAGGCCCTGGCGGCGCGCGGCGGCTGCTGGTTCAGGGTCGGCGGCCAGCAGCTGCACGTGGGCGTGGCCCAGCCGTTCACCCCATCCGCCAAGGCGCACCCGGCCCTGCGCGCAGGCGATAGGGCTGCGCTGGAGACGCTGGCGGCGCGGATGCAGGCGGCCGGGTACCCGGTGGAGTGGGACGACATGAGCGCCGGCACCGCCCGGTTCTACGTGCATGATCCGTTCGGCAATCGACTGGAACTGGTCGCTCCCAGGGGCCCGTGATGGGGCCACTGGTTCTGCGTGGCGTTCAGGCCGTGCGGGCGGCCGCGATCAGCATCTCGGCGGCTTGTGCCGGCGTGACCCAATCGGAGTTGATTACCACGTCGTAGTGCGTCGGCGACTCCCGGTCGACCCCGTAGAACCGCCGCAGGTAGTCGGCGCGGGCCTTGTCGGACGCCTTGACGACCTCGTCCCCGCCGGCATCGGCGAGACGGCGGGCGCGGCGATCCGGCGAGCCGGTCACGAGCACGCGCAGGATGCTTGGCCGGTCGGCCAGAGCGAAGGATGCAGCGTGGGCGACGATCACCACCTCACCATCTGCTGCCGTCTCCTCGATCGCTTCGCGGATCAGCCTGCGAAGCGCGCCCGGGGCGGTCTCGGTCTCGACATACGACCACGAGTCGTCAGCGTGCACGGTTTGCCTCGCGACGAGGGTTGGCCCAGCGGTCTCGACCAGTCGGTGCAGGAGCGATCGGCGCTCCTCGGCGCTGGAGACGGTCGCGGGATCGCCCACCTCGCTCGGCGGCACGCTCGACCACCTCCTCGTCGACATAGCGGTACGACAACCGGTCGGCGACGAGCCGCCCAATGTCCTCGCCACCCGGCCCCACTCGCCCGGGAAATGCAGATCGCGGTGCTCGCCATGGCGCCCAACCTAGAACCCTGCCGATGCGTTCGTCAACTCTGTCGGCCGCCCCGCCGCAGGTTGTCATCTGGCTGTCATATTCGCGAGGCGACATTCGGGTGGGCTCGAATGGCGTCGGTTCGGCCGGAGGGTCACCCGGTTGTCCACGCTCGGCCTGTTGGTCAATCTCGGCGTGATCAGCCCGTAGACTTCGCGCGATGTCGGAGATCCGCATGATCGACGTGGGCGACAAGCCCGTCAGCAGGCGGCGCGCGGTCGCGGTCGCGCACGTGACCATCGGCGACGAGGTGCGTGACCGGATCATCGCCGGCAGCCTGCCCAAGGGCGACGTGCTGGCGGTGGCGCGCGTGGCCGGGATCATGGCCGCGAAGCGCACGCCCGACATCGTGCCGTTGTGCCATCCGCTGCCGCTGACGCGCGTGGACGTGACCCCGGTGGTTGTCGAGGACGGCGTCACCATCACGGCCGCGGCCGAGACCACCGCCCAGACCGGCGTCGAGATGGAGGCGCTGACCGCCGTGCTGGCGGCGGCGCTGACCGTCTACGACATGACCAAGGGCCTCGACCCGGCCATCACGATCGACCACGCCTGCCTGCTCGAGAAGGACGGCGGCAAGTCGGGCCACTGGCGGAGACCGGAGTGAGGGCGGCGGTGCTGACGGTGTCAGACGGCGTCGCGTCCGGGTCGCGCGCGGACAAGAGCGGCGAGGTGCTCGCGGAGCGGGCTGCGTCGGCCGGGTTCGAGGTGGTCGAGCGGCGCGCCGTCGCCGACGAGCGCGACCAGATCGCAGGCGCGCTCGAGCAGCTTGCCGGCCTGGCCGAGCTGGTGCTGACCACCGGCGGCACGGGGTTCGCACCGCGCGACGTCACGCCCGAGGCGACCGCCGCGGTCGTCGAGCGCCCCACCCCCGGTCTCGACGAGGCGATGCGCGAGGTGTCCCGCCGGGCGTCGCCGCACGGCCTGCTGTCGCGCGGCTCGAGCGGCATCCGCGGCGCCGCGCTGATCGTCAACTTCCCCGGCAGCCCCCGGGCCTGCGCCGAGTGCTTCGACGCGATCGCACCGGCGCTCGGCCACGGCATCGAGCTGCTCACATCGCGACCCACGGAGCACCCGTGACCACGGCCGTGACCGCTCGGCGGTTCGTGTCGCTGGTCAAGTTCGAGCACACCATCTTCGCGCTGCCCTTTGCCTTCGTGGGCGCCATCCTGTCGATCGGCGAGGTGCCGTCGGCCGCCACGCTGGGCTGGGTGACGCTGGCGATGGTGGGCGCGCGCAGCCTGGCCATGGCGCTGAACCGCCTAATCGACGCCGAGATCGACGCCCGCAACCCCCGCACCGCCGCCCGCGAGATCCCCAGCGGGCTCCTGTCCAACATCCAGGTGCTGGCCTTCTGCGCGCTGGCGCTGGCCGTGTTCCTCGTCGCCACCTGGCAGCTCGACCCGGTGGTGCGGTGGCTATGGCCGATCCCGGTGCTGGCGTTCGTGCTCTACCCGTACACCAAGCGCTTCACCTGGCTCTGCCACCTCGCGCTGGGCCTGTCCACCGGCCTCGCCCCGATCGGAGCCTGGCTGGCGGTCAGCGGCGATGTCACCGTGGCGCCGTTCCTGCTGTGGTTCGCGGTGGCGCTCTGGATCGGCGGGTTCGACGTGATCTACGCCACCGGTGACGTGGACTTCGACCGCCGCGAGGGGCTGTACTCGCTGCCGGCGCGGTTCGGGGTCGGTCCCGCCCTGACGGTCACGCGGATCTGTCACCTGCTCGCCGTCTGCCTGCTGATCGCCGTGGGCGTGTCGCTGAGCCTGGGCCCGTTCTACTACCTGGGGCTGGCCGCCGTGGCGGCGCTGCTCGGCTACGAGAACTCGATCGTCCACCCCGACGACCTGTCTCGCGTCAACGTCGCCTTCTTCACGCTGAACGGCGTCATCTCGGTCGTCTTTCTGGCCGGGGTGCTGGCCGATGTCCTCGCCTGAGCGCACCCCGGCTGCCGTCCGTTGCGACGGCCTCACCCGCCGCTACGGCGAGCGGGTAGCGCTGGACGCGGTCAGCCTGACGGTCGCGCCGGGCGAGCGGCTGCTCCTGACCGGGGGCAACGGCGCCGGCAAGACGACGCTGTTGCGCGTGTTGGCGACGGTGTTGCGTCCCCACGCCGGCGAGGTCGAGATCGACGGCCACGTGCTGCCGCGCGACGCCCGCAAGGTGCGCCCCGCCATCGGCTACGTCGCGCACGAGCCGCTGGTCTATCCCGTGCTGACGGCGCGCGAGAACCTGGAGCTGTACGCGGCGCTGTACGGCGTGGACCACGAGCGGATCGAGCAGGTGCTCGACCTGGCCGGGCTCGACGGCCGCGGCGCCGACCCGGCCGGCGAGCTGTCGCGCGGCCTCCGCCAGCGGCTGGGCCTGGCCCGGGCGATGCTGCACTCACCCTCGCTGCTGCTGCTGGACGAGCCCACCACCGGGCTCGACGAGGACGGTCGTGAGCGCCTGCGCGGCGTGCTGGCCGCACACCGCGGCGCGGCCGTGATCGCCACGCACGAGCCGGACTGGTTCGCCGGGCTGGAGCACGGCCGGCTGCGGCTGGCGGCGGGCAGGGCTGCATGAGGGCCTACCGGGCGCTGCTTCGCAAGGACCTGCTGCTGGAGCTGCGCGGCCGCGAGCTGGTGCCCGCCATGGTGGTGTTCGTGGTGGGCGCCCTGGTGCTGGTGCGGCTGGGACTGGGCGGCGAGCGCCTGGCCGGCGGCACCCGCGCCGCCACCGGCCTGCTCTGGGTGGTGGTCGTGTTCACGTCGATGCTGGCGCTGGTGCGCAGCTTCGCCCAGGAGCGCGAGCACGGCATCTGGGACGGCCTGCTGTCGGCCCCCGCCGACCGCTCCGCGATCTGGGCCGCGCGGGCCAGCGCCACCTTCCTGTTCCTGGGCGTCACGCAGGCGGTGGCGCTGCCGCTGTTCTGGCTGTTCTTCCTCCAGGACGGCCGCTCGCCGTCGCTGGCCGTGCTGGCCGCGGCGCTGGCGCTCGCCGACCTGGGCGTTGCCATGCTGGGCGCGCTGCTGGCCGGGCTGGTCTCCAACGTGCGTGCCCGCGAGGTGCTGCTGCCGGTGCTGTTCCTGCCCTTCGCGCTGCCGCTTGTGAGCGTGGCCGTGCGCATGTCGGTGGACTCAATTCCCCCGCAAAATGGCGGTTTGGGCGCACTGCATGGGCTCGGGTTTCTGGCTCTCTATGATACGATCTTTGCGCTCTTGGGCTGGGCGCTTTTCGAGTACGTCGTGGAGGACTGAACGCTGGTGAACGGCTCGCACAGGGCCCGCCCGGACCGGGCCACTGCCGCCGCCACGGCGGCCGCGCTGCTGATGGCGTTGGCGCTGGCGATGATCTTTTTCTACGTCCCCACCGACGTCAGCGAGGGCTACTCGCAGCGCATCTTCTACTTCCACGTGCCGATCGCGCTGACCACGTACTTCCTGTTCACGTGGGGGGCGGTGAACGGCGCCCGCTTCCTCCTGACGCGCGACATGTCGCTCGACCTGAAAAGCTACGTGCCCATGCACCTGGGCGTGATCTTCGGCTCGCTGACGCTCGTCACCGGCTCGATCTGGGCCAACATCGCGTGGGGTACGTGGTGGTTTTGGGGTGACACCCAGTTGACCACGTTCCTGATCATCTTCCTGTTCAACTGCGCCTACTTCATGCTGCGCTTCTCGGTCGAGCCGGGCGAGCGCCGTGCCACCTTCTCGGCCGTCTACGCGGTGCTGGGCGTGGGCCTGATCCCGCTGTCGGTGATCGGCGTGCACGTCGCCCAGACCAACGAGCTGATCCATCCAATCACCTTCAATGAGAACGGTGCCAACATGGACGGCAGCATGTTCCTGACGTTCCTGGTGGCGCTGGCGGCGATGATCACGCTGTCGGTGACCATGTACCTGATCGAGCTGCGCGGCAAGCGGATCGACGACCGCCTGCGCGCCATCCGCCGGCTGGCCGGGGGCGAGGCGTGATCGACGAGTTCGCGGTCAAGTCGGTGGCCGCCGTCTACGGGCTGGCCTGGGTCGTGACGCTGGCCTACATCGCGATCCTCAACGCCAAGCTGGGGCGGATGGAGCGGCAGCTGGACGAGATCGCGGCGCTGATGGAGCGCAGGGCGGCGAGCGATGCCTGACCAGGTGCACCTGCTGCTCGTCGGCACCAGCCACCGGCACGCCCCGATCGCGGTGCGCGAGCAGCTGGCGGCGCAGGCGCACGGTCAGCGGCTGATCGAGGCGGTGATCGCCGAGGACGCGGTGATCGAGGCGGTGGGGCTCTCCACCTGCAACCGCTGCGAGCTGTACATGGTGGGGTCGGATCCGGAGGCGATGCGCGAGGCGGCGCTGCGGCGGCTGGCCGACTACGCGCACCGCAGCGAGAGCGCGCTCGAGCCGCTGCTGTACGTGCGCGGAGGGCGGCGACGCGGCAGAGCACCTGTTCGAGGTGGCCGGCGGGCTCGACTCGCTGGTGCCGGGCGAGGCCCAGATCCTGGCCCAGATCCGCGAGTCCTACCAGCACGCCCTGGAGATGGGATCGACCGGCACGGTCTCCAACCGGCTGTTCCACGAGGCGCTCGAGGCGGGCAAGCGCGTCCGCAACGAGACCGCGATCGGCCGCTCGAACGCGTCGGTTGCATCCGTCGCCGCCGAGCTGGTGCGCGAGCGGCTGGGCGACCTCGGCGGCGCCAGCGTGCTGATCGTGGGCGCGGGCAAGGTGGCCGAGCTGGTCGCTCAGAACCTGGCCTCGCGGGGCGGCGTCGAGATCGCGGTCGCCAACCGCAGCCGTGAGCGCGGCGCCGCGCTGGCCGAGCGGTTCAACGGCACCAGCGTCCCGCTCGACCGGCTGGCCGAGGCGCTGGCGCAGGCCGACGTCGTGGTCAGCTCGACGGTGTCGGACGGATACCTGATCGGCCCCGGCGACGTCCCTCCCGGCCGCCGCGTGCTGGTGGACCTGGCGCTGCCTCGGGATATCGATCCGGCCGTCGCAGAGATCGAGGGTGTCACGCTGGTCAACATCGACGACCTCGAGGAGACGGTGCTGCACAACATCGGCCTGCGCCAGGTCGAGGCGGCCCAGGCCTACGCGATCGTGGCCGCGCAGGCCAACGAGTTTCGCAGCTGGCTGGCCGCGCTCGAGGTGGTGCCTGCGATCACGCAGCTGCGGGCGCTGGCCGAGCAGATCCGCCGCGACGAGCTGGAGCGCATGGACGGCCGCTGGGAGTCGCTCTCCGAGGCCGACCGCGAGCGCGTCGACCAGCTCACGCGCAGCATGCTGAACAAGCTGCTGCACCGGCCCACCGTGCGGCTGAAGGAGCTCGCCGCCGAGCACGGCGACGCCGCGCACGTGGCCGCCATGAACGAGCTGTTCGGCCTCAGCTCACGGCCGTGATCCGGCTGGGCACGCGCGGCAGCGCGCTGGCTCGGGCCCAGGCAGAGTGGGTGGCGGACCGCCTGGACGGTGCCGAGCTGGTCGTGATCGAGACGGCCGGCGACCGCGATCGCGAGCGCCGCTACGACCAGATCGGCGACGGGCGGGCGGTGTTCACCCGCGAGATCGAGCAGGCGCTGCTGGGGGGCCGCATCGACGTCGCGGTGCACAGCGCCAAGGACCTCACCGGCGACATGCCGGCGGGCCTCGAGATCGCGGCCGTGCCCGAGCGCGAGGACCCGCGGGATGCCTGCTGCGGGCCGTACGGCTCGCTGGCCGAGATCCCCGCGGGCGCCCGCATCGGCACGTCATCGGCGCGGCGGGCCGGCCTGTTGGGCGTGCTGCGGCCCGACCTCGAGGTGGTGCCGCTGCGCGGCAACGTGGACACGCGGCTGCGAAAGCTGGACGCGGGCGAGGCCGACGCGATCGTGCTGGCCGCCGCCGGGCTGGTGCGGCTGGGGCTGCTCGGGCGCATCGGCTTCCTGTTCGATCCCTCGCTGTTCGTGCCCGAGGCCGGGCAGGGCGCGCTGGCGCTGCAGGTGCGGGCCGGCGAGGCGGACATGGTGTCGTCTCTCGACCACCCGCCGTCGCACCGGCGCGTGGATGCCGAGCGCGCCCGGGTCGCCGAGCTGGGCGGCGGCTGCACGGTGCCGGTGGCGGCGCACGCCTGGTTCGAGCGGGGCCAGCTGCAGGTGCAGTCGTGGGTGGCGCCGTGACGGTGTACCTGGTGGGTGCCGGTCCGGGCGACCCCGGGCTGCTGACGGTGCGCGGGCGGGAGCTGCTTGGCCGTTGCGACGCGCTGGTCTACGACCGGCTGGCCGACCCCCGGATCGTGGCGCTCGCGCCGGCGTCTGCCAAGCGGGTCTACGCGGGCAAGGAGCCGGACCGCCACGCGCTCTCCCAGGACCAGATCAACGCGCTGCTGGTCGACCTGGCCGGCCGGCATTCCTGCGTCGTCCGGCTGAAGGGCGGAGATCCGTTCGTCTTCGGCCGCGGCGGCGAGGAGGCGCAGGTGCTGGCGCAGGCGGGCATCGACTGGGAGGTGGTGCCCGGTATCTCGTCGGCCTACGCGGTGCCGGCCTACGCGGGCATCCCGGTCACCCAGCGCGGGGTCGCCGCCCAGCTCACGGTCGTCACCGGCCACGAGGATCCCACCAAGCCGGAGAGCGACCTGGACTGGGCCTCGCTCGCGTCTACGCCGGGCACGCTGGTATTCCTGATGGGCGTGCGCGCGCTGCGGGCGAATGCGGCCCGCTTGATCGAGCAGGGCATGCCCGGGGGTACGCCCGCCGCGGTGATCTCCCACGGCACCCGCCCCGGGCAGCGGACGGTGGTGGCGCCGCTGTCCGAGATCGCCGAGGCGGCGGCCGACCTCCCGGCGCCCGCGATCACGCTGGTCGGCGCCGTCGCGTCGCTCCGCGAGCAGCTGGCGTGGTACGAGCGGCGGCCGCTGTTCGGGCTACGGGTGGTCGTGACGCGGGCGCGGGCACAGGCCAGCGGGCTGGCCGCGCGCCTGGCCGAGCTGGGGGCGCAGGTGATGGAGGCGCCCGCGATATCGATCGAGCCGCTCGAGTTCCGCCCGCCCGACCTGGCGGCGTACGACATCGTCTGCCTGACCAGCGCCAACGGCGTGGGGCGGCTGCTGGCCGGTGACGTGCGGTCGCTGCACGGAGTGACCGTGGCGGCGGTCGGCCGCGCCACGGCCGATGCGCTGGCGGCGCATGGCATCGTCGCGGACGTGGTGCCGCAGCAGGCGGTCGCGGACGCGCTGCCCGACGCGCTGGGCGGGGTCGGCGGCAAGCGGGTGCTGGTGGCAACGGCGGAGGGCGCGCGCACGGCCCTGCCGGACGAGCTGCGGGCGCGCGGCGCAGCGGTCGATGTGCTGCACCTCTACCGGACGCTTCGCGAGCCGGTCGACCGCGAGGCGGTGGTCGCGTCAGACCTGGTCACGTTCACGTCGTCATCGACGGTCGAGAACGTGCTGGGGGCGCTGGCGCCGGCCGACCTGGCCGCGATCCGGGCAATCTCGATCGGGCCGGTCACGAGCAGGTCGCTGCGAGCACACGGCGTCGAGCCGCTGGTCGAGGCCGATCCGCACGACGTGGAGGGTCTGGTCGCGGCGGTGCTGCGGGCGGCGGCGATAGAGTCGGACCGCAGATGAGCCGGCCGGTCGTCACGTTTCTGTCCGACTTCGGATCGTCGGATCCGTTCGTCGGCGTCTGCCACGGGGTGATCGTCCGCACCTGCCCGGAGGCCGCGGTGATCCACCTGGCGCACGGGATCGAGCCGCAGTCGGTCGGGCAGGGGTCGCGGGTGCTGGCGGCGTCGGTGCCCTACCTGCCCGTGGGCGTGCACATGGCCGTGGTCGACCCTGGCGTGGGATCGGAGCGGCGGGCGATCTGCGTGCGCAGCGCCGACGGACGGCTGTTCGTCGGGCCCGACAACGGGCTGCTGATCGCGGCAGCAGAGGCCAGCGGCGGCATCGAGCTGGCGATCGAGATCACCAGCTCCGAGTACCTGCTGGACTCGGTGTCGCGCACCTTCCACGGCCGCGACGTGTTCGCGCCCGTGAGCGGGCACCTGGCGGCGGGGCTCGACCCCGAGCGGCTGGGGCACGCGGTCGATACGGACACCCTGGTGCGTGCGCGCGAGCTGGCGACGAGCCTCGAGGGGACGCTGCTGACGGCCACGGTTCAGCAGCTCGACCGGTTCGGGAACATCCAGCTGTCGGCGGCGCTGGCCGACCTCGGCGACCGGTTCGAGAGCGGCCGCAGGGTCGAGGTGACGCTCGGCGACGACAGCTACTTCGCGACCTGCGCGCGCACGTTCGCCGACGTCGGACGGGGCGATCTCGTGCTCTACGAGGACTCGGAGCAGCGGCTGTCGATCGCCATCAACCGCGGCAACGCCGGCGAGCTGATGGACGCCGCCACGCTGGACACGGTGCTGATCGAGTTCGAGCCCGTGCTCAGCTGAACGAATCGGGCGACCCCCCTTGACGCGGCCGGCCGCGAGTGGTGGGATGAGAGGCACAGAGCGGCCTTCGCGGAGCGGTAGCACCGTCCCGGAGGCCGCTCATCTGTGTTGCCGTCCGCCGCGGCGCCCGCGGTAGACTGACGCCCGCGGCGAGGTAGCTCAGTTGGTAGAGCACGCGACTGAAAATCGCGGTGTCGACAGTTCGATTCTGTCCCTCGCCATGGCTTCTATGTCGGCCGACATCGCAGTCACAGCCCTGTGCATGGTGCTGCGCGCCCGCGGGAAGGCGGCCACCAGCCCGGCCTCTCCCTCGGTGGCATGGCTCAGCTCTCGCATCCTGCGCCGTGGAGTGCAGCCGACTCCAAGCGCATGTGCTCGTTGCGGCAGGATGGCCCATCACTACATCGCAACGGCAGCCGGCTTCGTCAACTGACGGTGAGCGTGCCCTTCATGCCAGCCTGCTCGTGGCCAGGCACCGAGCAGTAGAACGTGTAGGTGCCCGGTTTCAGGTCAGCGATGGTAATCACGGAGGTGCCGCCGTTGGACACGATCTTGCCGGTCTCATCGATGCCGTTGCCCTTCCGCGCGATGTCGTGGCCGGTCGATTGCGGGTTCATCGAGTGGATCACGACCGGGCCGGACGAGGCGGTTGCGGAGGTCTTGACGAACGCAAGCCCGCTGTCGGCGACATCGATCTCGATCACGTGTCCCTCTACCGCGCTCGAGGCCGCGGACGATACTGCCGAGGATGCGGCGGATGAGATTGTTGAAGAAGCACCCGATGGGATCGACAGAGACGACGAGCCGCTGGACGACGCCCCACACCCGGCTGCCACCGCGACCAACACCAGCGCCGCGAAACCGGCACGCCGCGCACTCGTTGCCAGCATGTGGCGAGTGTACGCCGCGCGGCCAAGACGATGCCGGAGGCCGGCACCAGCGGCAGCGTGAGGCGTGAGGCCCACAACGCATTCTCGCATTCATCCCATCCGAATGATGGGTTTCGTCAGATGAGGCCTAGGGTGGCCGAGTCCGACGCGCCGCTGCACTGACGTGTTGCGAGTGGAGCCGTCGGATTCGCTTCAACCCGAGACACGAAAGGTGATCAGATGGTGTTGCTCGCGAGCGGAATCCTCTGGTGGACGCTGGCCCTCTTAATCTGGATCGCGATCGCGTTCTGGCCAGCCCGCGTGGCTGGTCGGAAAGGGCACAGCTTCATCGGGTTCTTCATCTTCAGCTTGGTCTTTTTCCCGGCCGCCCTGATCGTTGCGTACATGGTCAAGGATCGCACGGGAGCAGCAACGTACTGAGGACAACAGGCATAACGTCCGCCGAGCCCCCGACGACAACGAACAGCGAGCAGACCAGCAACTGGGAAACAACGAATCCGATGGCGAACGCGAGCGCCGTCGGCCGGCCAGCTTGCATCACCGCGATCGTCGTGGCGAACGCCAGCGGGCTGAGGCCGGCGATCACCGCGTACAAGAGCACCTGCAGAGCAGCCTGGAGCATCCCAGCGATGCTACGCCACGCGGCTGGCGCAGTCACAGGTGCCTGCGAGAGAGCAATGCGTTGGCGCGAGACGCTTTTCTGATGGTCGCGTCATGGTTCGACGTCACAAAAGGCCACTTGATGTCAACGTGCCGAGCTGGTGATGCTTGGGGGACTCGGCGGCTGGGTCGGGAGATAGGTGAGCGGCCGAAGCCCAGGTTGGTGCGTTGGACGTGAGAAGCGGTGGCTCAGGCGAGGCACCTGTCGGCTCCGAGCAGCCGGCATTCGCCCTGTCTCTTCGAGTTGAGCGATCGCCCGGTGTGCCACAGGCGAGCCGGTTCCGGCCGCCGTTTCGCTAGCGCTGGGCAACGTCTCTTGAGCCGCGACCAGGGTGTGGGGTTTGATCACGACCTTTGGATCGAGCGATGGGTCATACTGGTGTGCGCTGGTGTGCGACGACAGGGAGAGGGTGCGGCGATGAGTGAGGTAGGTTCTGACCCGGGGACTGTTGGTGGTGTGAAGGTGTCCGCCAAGGGTGGGAGGGCACAAGGGCGGCAGGCTGGGAGGGTGGTGCCGCATCTGAGCGTGGCCGAGCGTGCAGCCCGGGGGCGTGCGGCGCGGCGTGAGGTGCCGCGGTCAAGCCACGCGGACTTCAGCCCGGCGCCGCATCGTCCCGATCCTGTCGAGTTGTTGGAGTCGCAGGCGCCGTCGCGCGTGTCCGAGTTGGTTCCGATCCGGTACGGGCGGATGCTGGTATCACCGTTTACGTTCTATCGGGGAGCTGCGTTGATCATGGCGGCCGATCTCGCGTCCACCCCGAACTCAGGGTTGCACGCCCAGCTTTGCGGTGATGCGCATCTGTCCAACTTCGGGGTGTTCGCCTCGCCCGATCGCCGGTTGGTGTTTGACCTCAACGACTTTGACGAGACGCTTCCCGGGCCCTGGGAGTGGGATGTCAAACGGTTGGCGGTAAGCATGGAGGTGGCCGGCCGCGACAACAGCTATTCGGACAAGGAGCGGCGCGCGATCCTGTTGGAGACGGTCGCCGGCTACCGAAATGCGATGCGCGAGTTCGCGGGTATGGGCGCGCTAGCGGTGTGGTATTCGCGGCTTGAGATGGACGAGCTGGTTTCCCAGCTCCGCACCCAGGTCAAGAAGGCGCAGCTGAAGCGCGCCGAAAAGACCGTGGCCAAGGCGCGCACGAAGGACAGCATGACCGCCTTCTCCAAACTGACGGAGATGGTGGACGGCGAGCCGCAGATCGTGGCCGACCCGCCGCTGATCGAACGCGTCGAAGACGTCTCCGGCGACATGGATCCGGAGGTGGTGTTGGAGGGGCTGCACGAGCTGATTCGCCAGTACCGGCAGTCGCTACAGAGCGACCGGCGGATCCTCCTAGAGGAGTTTCAGCTGGTCGACCTGGCCCGCAAGGTGGTGGGGGTCGGAAGCGTCGGAACCCGTGCCTGGATTGCCCTGATGATCGGTCGTGACGAGAGCGATCCGCTATTCCTGCAGTTCAAGGAGGCGCAGTCCTCGGTGCTCGAGGACTTCACCGCCAAGAGCGGGTACGCCAACCATGGAGAGCGGGTGGTCGCTGGCCAACGCTTGATGCAGGCGTCGAGCGACATCTTCCTCGGCTGGCTGCACGTCGAGGCTGGTATCGATGGCGTGTCGCGAGACTTCTACGGCCGCCAGTTGAAAGATTGGAAGGGCTCGTTCGAGACCGAGGGGGCACTTCCGACGGGCGCTGCGATCTACGGTCGTGTGTGCGGGTGGACGCTCGCCCGCGCCCACGCCCGCTCGGGAGACAGGATCGCGATCGCCTCCTACCTGGGCGGCAGCGACGTGTTCGATCGTGCCATCGCTGACTACTCGGTGGCCTACGCCGACCAGAACGAGCGCGACTACAAGGCTCTGAAAGAGGCGGTCGCAGACGGCAGAATCGTCGCGCAGTCCGGCCTCTGACGAGTGCGGGATGACCGAGCGTCCAAGAGACGCGACGACGATCCGTCAGCTCCGGACGTATCGGGCCAATGCCGCGACCCGGATCGGCCCATTACCAGCCGAGTCTACGGCCTCGCCAAGCGAAAGGGTCAGCGATCGGCTCCTTGGGTGTCACTCGGGTGTCACCCAGACCCACCGAGATCTACCGAAACCCGAATGCCGGCAACCGCCGGAATCCGACTATTTCTCCAGGTCACCCGAGCTCAGCCGAGATCGCGTTCGGTATCCGAAAATCGCGGTGTCGGCAGGGCGGCTCTGCCCCTCGCCATGGCTGCAAGAGCGTCGAGTCGTGGGCGGCGGGCCGTTGGGCGCCTGCGCTTGATCCGCGGTCGGGGATTACCCCGATGCTGAGGTCGTAGCGAGGTGCGAGGGTGATCGTGATGTTCGTAGCGCCAGAAGTCGTGATCATCAGGCGCGGGGTGATTCCCGACCTCGCAGCTGACTATGCCGTGAACAAGGTACAGCGAGCCATCGAGTTGGCACCGGCACCGGTACTTCACGCCCGCGTCGAGCTGCACCAGCATCTCAACCCCTCGGTCGAGTGCCCGTTCCTGGCGACGGCGAACATCGATGTGAACGGCCAACTGGTGCGCGCTCAAGCCACGGCAGCGACCGTGTTGGAGGCGATCGACCTGCTGGAGGCTCGGTTGCGGCGACGGCTCGAGGTGTTGTCGTCGCGACTGAGTCGGCGTCAGCGACGGGGCGCGGCGACGGAGGCCGGGCAGTGGCGTCATGGCGATCTTCCCGGCGATCGGCAGCCGTTCCACCCGCGGCCGGTGGAAGCCGCAGAGATCGTGGCCAGGCAGAGCTATGACGACGAGCCGCTGGCCGTCGAGGAGGCCGTCTACGAGTTGCACCTGCTCGACTACGACTTCCTGCTCTTCGTCGATGCCGCAGACGGCGTCGACTGCCTGCTCTACCACCCTCACGATGGCGGGTTCGTGCGAATCTGCCGTGCTTGGGCGGCCGGTCCGCAGGGCCAGGTGGAGATTCAGCTCCCGCCGATTGACTCGAATACGGCGCCTGATCTGACCGTCGCCGAGGCGCGCGAGCGTCTGGACGCGGACGGTGAGCGGTTCGTGTACTTCCGCGACCGCGTCACCGGGCGCGGGAGTGTTCTGTATCACCGCGTGGACGGCCAGCTGGGCTTGCTTACGCCGGTGGCGTAGATTGCCACCATAGGAACCGAGATACGAGAGGAGAAGTCGATGTCAGACAGCGTCTACCGAGTTACCGACGTGATCGGCGTCAGCAGCGAGTCGTGGGAGGCGGCGGCGCGAAACGCCGTCGAGACTGCGGCAAAGACGATCCGCGATCTGCGTGTCGCTGAGGTCATCCGCACCGATGTCACGATCGAGAACGGCACGGTGTCCAGCTACCGGGTCCGGCTCGGCATCTCCTTCAAGTACGAGTCCGACGACTAGCGGGTGCCGCCAGACGATCTGCCCTTCGGGGTGGCCGAGATCCTGGACGCTGTGGGCCGTCCGGGGACGGCCCTTGACGTCGGGTGTGGCAGCGGCCGGCTGACTGTGGTGCTCGCGCAGCGAGGCGTGGCGATGACGGGGATCGACACCAGCGACGGCCGCCTCGCCCGGGCACGGGCTCGCGCGGACGCGGTCGCCGTCGAGGTGGAGTGGGTGCATGCCGACATGGACGAGCCCCTGCCGTTCCCAGACGCGCGGTTCGGCGCGGTGGTGAGCCGATTGTCTCTGATGCTCTCGCGAGACCCCGATCGGCTGCTGCGAGACGCGGCGCGTGTGCTGCTACCCGAAGGCGTGGTCGTCACGGCCGTGTGGGCGGACATCGCCGAGAACCCGTGGTTCGGTGAGCCGCGGGCGGCAGTCGCCGAGGTGCTCGGGGCCCAAGCGGCGTCGTTTGCGCGGGCTTTCGGCCGGCTCGGCGACCTAGCACAGCTCAAGCAGCTGCATCGCGCCGCGGGATTCAGCCAGGTGGAGGGTTGGCTGGTCACGGACGCGGTCACCGTCCGAAACGCCGCCGAGCACTGGGCGTTTCTGGCCAGCACGATCGACCACTACACGCGGCTTGACGCATCGCTCGCTGCTGGGCAGGTCGAGGGCGTGACCGAGGTGCTGGCGCGGCGTCTGGAGCCCTACCGGCATGACGGGGAGCTGCGCATCCCGCGCCGGCTCGTGCTCGTGTCGGCACGACTCCGAGCGGAAACGAGACCGGATGAGAACAGCCCCTGCATCTGAAACTCGCTGCCCCGGCGGTTCGACTCTGCCCCTCGCCATCGAGCCTCATGCGAACCGACGGTCAGTGATGCCCAAAGGGCGTGCCCAGCAGGAACGGATGCGTGAACGAGAGCGCCGCCAGCCCGAGGAGCGCGATGCCGACGACGGGCGTCAGCGCCTCGCCATGGCGACCGGTCTTCTCGTAGACCATCACGGCAGTCAGCACCGCCATCCACCAGAGCACGGCGACGCCGGCGGCGAACATGACCAGCATCAGCGCCCAGCAACAGCCGAGGCAGAACAGCCCGTGTCCGAACCCGAGCCCGAAGCCGCCGCCGACGCCTCGCCGGTAATGTGCCAGCAGGTACGGCGCCGGATGCCGGCACTTCGACAGGCAGCGCTCCTTGAGGCCGGAGAACTGGAACCCGCCGGCAACCGCCAGCACGCCGGTGGCGATCAGCCACGAGCGGTCGGCCAGCCAGGGGCTGCGTGCGACCGTCCGGTGAACGCCCACGTCGGCGAGGAATGCGGCCGTTCCGAACAGCGTCCAGACCGCGGCGTAGCCGGCCACGAATGCTGTCCGGACGCGGCCGACATGGTCCTGGCCCTGGCTGGCGACGTGGAATAGCCGGATCAGCGGCAGGGTGCTTGGCAGCATCATCGCCGCGAACATCGCCTGCCAGGCGACCAGGAACAGCAGAAGCGCCTGCCACAGCGGCGGGCCGCTGCCGATCAGCGTGTCGTGGTGGACATCGCCGGCGGTGTCGGTCGCCTGGGCAGCGACCGCGAGCGCCCAGGCGGCGGCGATCGCGGCCATCACCGGCCAGGGTGTGCGCGCGCGGGTGGGTTGCCGTTGCGAAGTGACGGCGGTCATGCCGCGTGCTCGATTTTCCACTCCGACTGGATGGCGTTGCGGCCGGCGTACTCCCAGCTCATTTCGTAGGCAGGCAGGCTGACGCGGTTGACACCGGCCTTGGCAATCCAGGCGGGCGACCCCGGAACCGTCGAGAACACCGAGTTCTGCAGTGTGGTGATACTGCCGTCGGGGCCCCGGTAGGGCTCCATCTCGGTCTCGACCATCCCCGGCACGCGCAGAGTGCCGCTGCCGCCCACTACCTGATGGTGGATGGGCGCGAACTCGACTCCCTTCACCTCGCCAATCAGCGCCGTCCACAGGTCGCCGAGCGGGCCGCCCAGCTTGCCGGTGAATGCACCCAGCATCGCCTCGCGCTGTTGCTCGCTGCCTCGCTCATCGACCAGCGCCACGATCCTCCAGTCGCCGGCCAGCACGTTGCCAGGGATGTGACAGATCAGCACCAGGTTGAGTCCGGACACATCGACGCCGTCGATCTGCCCGCGATCGATGCCATAGGCGACGATGGCGAAGCATTCGCCCAGGTCCGGATCCTCGCCAATCCAGCACGGGCAGTTGACGTTGCACGAACATGCCTCGATCAGGGAGCCCTCGAGTGAATAGATGGTCTTGCTGGCCTCTGCGGTCGACACGGCGACTCCTTTCGTCGGTGGTCTCGACCAACAGGCGTGAACTCGAGCGGAACGAATGTTCCGCGAGACCTAGAGCGACCAAACGGGCGGCACGGCGCCGGGCGGCGCGTAGCAGCAGAACCGGCCGGTCTGCACCGACGCCTCCAGGTGTTCGGCCAGGGCGGGGCACTGCCGGTCGATCAGCCTGATCGCGGTCTTGATCGCCTTGGTCACGCTGATCCGTGCCCGTTCGGCCGGCGAGGCGAAGCTGCGGTCGCGGCCGCGCAGGCCGGTTGCCCGGGCCAGCTCTGCGATCAGCAGGTCGCGGTGCTCGGCCAGCTGCGCAGCGCGCTCGGCATCGCCCCACGCGCGTGCCTGGTCGACCTCGGCATCCAGCTCTTCGAGGCGGCCGCGGATCTCGCGCCTGGCCTGCTCGTCCAACACCGGCTGGCCGGCCGCCGGTGTGCCGGCGGGTACGTCGAGGGCGGCGGCCTCGCCTTGCCGAGGCCGGCCCGCTCCTGCGAGATCGAGCACGTGCAGTTCGCGACCGGGGGCGGCTAGCAGCGTCGCGATGTAGCCCAGGCCCTTGACGTCGCGCAGCCGGAACTCGTCGCCGTGGTAGGCGATCGTCCACAGCTCACCGTCGCGCCGGAACACATCGCCGGCGGACGGCGGCTCGGACACGGTGGCGATGCGGTCGGCGAGCCCGGATAAGCCGAGCTGGTCGGCCAGCTCCGCCGCCTCCGCCAGCATCGACCTCTGGCGGCTGCGGTCGGCCGGCTCGCCGCGGTTCGCAAGCGCGCGGGCGTGCTCGATCAGCGTGCGAGCGCGGATCGCAGGCGCGCCCAGCAGCTCGCATCGGGCGAGAGCGGCCGCGAAGTGGCGGTCGGCCTCCTGGGGGCGGTCAAGCAGCGCCGCGAGCCGTCCCAACCGCAGGGCAACCGGCCCGAACGGCTGCTGTGTGTAGGAGACGGCGTTGTCGTCCGCGTGCGGCCGCAGCAGCTCGTAGAGCTGCAACGCTCGCGTGCGGTCAGCGACCGTGACGCTGGCGTCGGCCAGCACACACAGATGGAGGATCCAGAGACCGTCCCGAGGCAGATCGGTGAACCCACGCGAGGCGTGGCGCTCCAGTTCGCTCCGGCAACGCTGTTCGTCGCCAAGCTCGGCGGCGGCCAGCGCGTCGCGCCAGCGCGGGATCCAGGGGAACCGGTCGGCGTGATCGTCGATGTCCGGCCAGAGCTCGCCCAGACGGCCCTGCGCCCAGCGGATCTCGAGCATCTGGGCGTACCGGAACACATACGTGGCGTACTCGCTCTGACGCAGGCCGCCGAGGGCGAGCGCCTCTCGCGCGAGCCGCTCGGCTTCGGCGAACCGGCCGTCGAGTGCCGCGCGCAGCGTGCTCAGCGAGATCGTGTGCCAGCGGTAGAAGGGCTGGCGAAGCCGTTCGGCCAGGTCGGTCATCGCCTGCGTCTCGGCCTCCATCCCGCGTCGATCGCAAAGCTCGAGGAAACAATGGAAGCGGGCGTTGTGGGCGAGAAACTCGATCTCGGGGTTGATCGTGTCCTTGGCGACGCGCAGCATCTCCTCCGTATGCGCGAGTCGCTCGAATGCCATGCCGGGCGTCGTCAGCGCCCAGTGGCGGGCGTGGAGCGCCGTCACCAGCGCCTCGGAGTCGCCGAGCTTTCGTGCCATCGCGATCGCTTCGTCGCTGACGGCGACCCGCCGCTCGACCGGTTCGTGGCCCGACCACATCTCGAGTGCCAGGTGGGCGAGCAGATGGGCGCGCAGCGCGCTGTCGCCCGCAGGCAGCGCCGACAGCGCCTCCTCCAGCAGCCCGACTCCGGTGCCGCCGACCTCGAACCGCGCGTACAACAGGAAGCCGCCGAGCGCGGTGACATAGCCGAGCGCAGCGCTTGCCAGCAGCTCACCGTTGCCCAGTCTGCGGGCCGCGTCGATCGCCTCCTCAAAGATGGTGCGCGCCTCGACGCCATCGCCCGACCGCCATTGGGCGTCCCCCAGCCGCAGCAGCAGCCGGCAGCGACGCTCGCCCGATCCGCCGTCCACCATCGCGAGCAGCTCGATAGCCGGCCGGTAGTGCAACGCTGCCTCCTCGTATGCGAACAGCGCCGCCGCCCGATCGCCCGCCCGGACAAGATACTCGAGCGCCTCTCCCGGCTCGCCGAGCGGCGCCGCCAGGTACAGGTGGCGGGCGATCTCGGACAAGTGGGGATCCAGGTCGGCGGCGTGTACTCGCTTCAGAAGCTGCCCCACCTCGCGGTGCAGCTTCATCCGTCGCGCCGGCGGCAGGTCCTCGTAGAGTGTCTCGCGCACCAGCTCATGCGCGAACGCGCAGCGGCGCGGCACAGGCGGCAGCTCCCCGATCACGCCCACCGCGGCAGCCTCTCCGAGGACCTCCAGCAGTCTCGTCGGCGATAGCCGGCTCATCTGCTGCAACACCTGCAGGTCGAACTCGCGCCCGATCACAGCTGCGACCCGCAGCGTCGCCACCGCCTCAGCCGTCAGCCCGGCCACGCGCCGGCGGATCAGCACGCGCACCTCCTCGGGGATCCGCAGGAACGGGTCGCCGATGGCGGGGTCGAGCGCGCCCACGCCCACCGATCCGCGGAGCAGTCGAATCACCTCGCCCATGAAGAAGGGATTGCCGGCCGTGATCTCGTGCAGCCGCGTAATCAGCGTCGGTGTCGGCGACGCGCCCGTGACCGCCGCCAGGTACGCGCCGATGTCGTCAGAGCCCAGCCCCTGCAGGGCCAGCCGCTGGCCGGCCCGGGCCAGTTCGCTGAAGGCTCCGCCCAGCTCACGGACGCGCGGCTCCCCGTCCCGGTAGGACGCGACCATCACTACCCCGGCGCCGGTGAGCGCATCCGCCAGGAAACGCAACAGCAACAGCGATGGCTCGTCGGCGGCGTGGATGTCGTCCAGCGTGATCAGCAGCGGTCGATCCTCCGCCGCATGGGCCAGGAAGGCACCCACGGCGTCAAACAGTCGGATCCGCTCACCCTCGGGCGTGACGCCGCCCGTCCCGCCGGGCAGGGGTGCGCGCGGCTCCGCGGCTGCCGCCAGCTGGTCGAGGTCACCGCCGACCCTGCGCAGCACCTGGATCCACGGCCAGTAGGGCGGTGCGCCACCCTCCTCCCAGCAGCGGCCGCTGGCCACGGCCAGGCCGCCCTCGACCGCGGCATGAGCCAGCTCAGCGATCAGTCGAGTCTTGCCGATGCCGGGCTCCCCGGTGACCAGCACCAGCGACCCGGCGCCGGAGCCGGCGGCGTCGAGCGCGATCGAAAGGTCGGCCAGCTCGCGGGTGCGTCCCACGAATGGCCGCGGTGCGGCCTCCCGCCCGGCCGGGGATCCCACCGCCTGAGGGCCGATGCTGTCCACCGAAGTGAACGTAGCAAGCCGCACGAAACTGTGCATCGTGAGCACGGCCTCGCCCACGAAGCGGTCAGCGATCGGCTCCTTGGGTGTCACTCGGGTGTCACCCCAGACCCACCGATGTCCACCGAAACCCAGCGCTCGGCAATCCGCAGGGAGACCGCATTTCTCCAGATCGGCAGAGATCAGCCGAGATCGATTGCGGCGAAAATCGCGGCGTCGGCAGTTCGACTCTGCCCTCGCCATGTCAACCGAGTCTAGGGCAGCTCACCGGTGGCGGCTTTCGTCGTGGCGGGCCAGCCCGTCGTCGGGGATCGGCTCCCATGGTGCGGCGTAGGCAACAAACTGACGCACGCTGGGACGGATCCCGGGGTCCTCGTCGAACGTGCCCATCCGGATACCGATGGAGTCAGGGTGGCTGACATTCCGCCCGAACAGCGATGAGCCGCAGCTGCCGCAGAACCACTTTTCGCCGCCGCCGGGCGGCTGCCGCATTCGCAGCGCGTCCTCGCCCGCGACGATCCGAAATTCGCCGGGTGCGGGATGGGCGTTCGGCGACGCGGCCGCTCCGCTGCGCCGCTGGCAGCGCTTGCAGTGGCAGTAGCTGGCTGCGACCACAGGCGCGGTGACCTCGTACCGCACCGCTCCGCAGTAGCAGCCGCCGGTCAGTGGGAGGTCGCTCATCTCAACGCGTCTGCCGTTCCGTGAGTTCTGTCGTTCCCGATATCGTGTCGCGGTGAGGGTCGCCGCGCTGTATGACATTCATGGCAACGCTCGGGCACTTGAAGCGGTGCTCGCGGACGTGCCCGGCTCGGGTGCCGACCTTATCGTGGTGGGCGGTGATGTGGCGGAGGGGCCGCTGCCGGTGGAGACGCTGGAGCTGTTGGACGCGGTCGAGGTGCCGCGGGTCTGGGTGCGCGGGAACTGTGACCGCGATCCCAGCGAATGGGTGCGACAGCGCGTCGGTGAGGAACGGGTTGCGTCGCTCGCCGGGTTACCCACGACCGTGACGATCGACGTCGACGGCTTCGGCGCGGTCTGCTTCTGCCACGGGTCGCCGCGCAGTGATGAGGACATCGTCACGGCCGTGTCGACGGTGGCACGGGTCGAGCCGATGCTGGACGGCGTCGACGAAGCCCTGATCGTGTCCGGGCATACCCACGTCCAGTTCGACCGTGTGGTGGCGAACCGGCGGCTGGTCAACGCCGGCAGTGTGGGGATGGCGTACCAGGGGGAGCCCGGCTGGGCCTACTGGACGCTGCTCGGACCGGCGGTGGAGCCACGCCGCAGCGCCTTTGACGCCGGCGCTCTGGCAACGGCGCTACGCGAGAGCGGGTATCCGAATCCCGAGTGGTTCGAACCCGAAAGCGCCGAACAGGCGGCCGCGGAATACGAGCAGATGGCTCAAGAACAGGGCTGACCCTAACGCGGAGCGCCCCAAGGTGCGGTCAGCCTCCCGTGAAGGTGGTGAAACGCGAACGCGGGTCGGGGGTTTTCCCTGCTGCGTCGCGTGTGCCGGCAGGCAAGACTGGCCTCATGCCGAACCACCCCCACATGTTCTGCGATTCAGAGCGGGCAGCGTGATCGAGATGCGACGCCTGCGCCGACTGCTCTGCTCTCACCACCAGACCATCCACGCCTCCGCCGGCACCCGCTGCGCCGCCTGCGGTCAGCGGGTCTGACCGCCGGACGGCCGCGAATCAGGGGTGCGTCCCGTTTGTCGCCTTCGAGGCGTCCGCGTCCAACGTCTCCGTGATCGGCATGTCCGCCGTAACGGTGGTACCGACGCCGGCCGGGCTGACGACGCGAAGGTGTCCGCCAAGTGCGCTAACCCGATCGGCGAGACCGTTCAGGCCGCTCCCCAGCCTGCGATCGGCACTCCCACGGCCGTCGTCGGCGACCTCGACGTGGAGTTGCGCATCGTTGCGGCGCACGCTCACCCGGACGGTTTGGGCGTTCGCATACTTCGCGCTGTTCGTGAGGGCTTCCGAGATGACGTAGTAGGACGCCGCCTCGAGCTGCGCTGGAATGTCCCGCGGCGGGTCGATCTCGAGCTCGACCGGCACTGGACTGCGCCGGGCGAGCGCCTCGACCGCAGCGCGCAGACCTTGGTCGGTAAGAATGGCGGGATGGATGCCCCGCGCGAGCTCTCGCAGCTCGGCGAGCGCCTGCAACAGCTGGTCGCTTGCGGCGTCGAGCATGACAGAGGTTGGACTGGCCTCGTCGACCGTTGAGCGCGCCATGCGCAACGCGAGTGACAGCGACACCAGCTGTTGCTGCGCCCCGTCATGGAGGTTTCGCTCCAGCCGGCGGCGCTCGGCGTCGCCGGCGGCGACGATGCGAGCTCGTGAAGCGGCCAGTTCCGCGCGTGCTGCGGCGCTCGCCAGCCCCAGCGCAACCAGCTCGGCGAACTCTTCGATGCGCGCTTCGGAGTCCGAGGTAAGGGGCGCGTCGCGGGTGGTCGAGACGACGATTGCGCCCCAGAGCTCCCCGCCGACGCGTATCGGTGCTGCTACCGACGCGTCAATGCCGAGGTCTCTGATCACTGCCGCGAACTCGCCGGTGACATTCGAGTAGTCGTCAACGCGGGCTGCGCGGTTGTGTCGTCTCACCTGCCCCACCGCGGTGGGACCGTCGAACGTGACCCGCGAGCCGACCGGGAGCGAGCGGAAGCCGCGACTCCAACCGCCCACCATCGTGCCGGCGCCGACCTCAGGCTCGAACCGAACGACGTTCGCCGAACGTCCGCTGAGCAGGCAGGCTACCTCCTCCGCCACGATATCGAACACGCTGGATGAGTCGATTTCCGACGCGACGCAGGTCGCCACCCGGCGCAGGGCCGCCTGTTGCTGTGCGAGCCGGCGCAGATCGGCTGCTGCCTGGTTTCGCTCGGTCACGTCTTGCCCGATACCGGTGGCACCGGTGATTTCGCCGTCCGCATCGCGGTCGAGGGTGGTGCTCCACGAGATCTCGCGAATCTCTCCCGATCGGGTGCGGAGCGGAGCCTCCTCGTGGTCCGCCACCCTGCCCGCCGCCAGCTGCTCGACAATCGTGCTTTGGGGATTAAACGTCTCTGCCCAGACGCGACCCAGGAGCTCTTCCCGCGCCCACCCGGTGAGCTCACACAGGTACCGGTTGCAGAACCTGATTCGTCCGTCGAGGGCAGTGCTGACCGCGACCAGCTGCACACCCTCGAGAACGTCGAGCAGGCGCCGCTGCGAGGCGCTCGCCTCCAGGGTCAGCGCGCGCAGCTCCACCTCAAGGTCCTCGTTCCCTGCGGTCCGATTCGGGCCGCCCTGCTTCGCCATCCGCTCTGCCGGCTCCCGCAGCGGCGTCCCGCACTCGCCGCAAAACCTGTGCGCCTCCGGGTTCTCATGACCACACGCCGTGCAGATCATCACCAGCCGAGTCTAGAACCTGGCGCGACGAAGCATCTGACGCCCGATGCCGCGGTCGGCGCGTTTCACGCGGCCCCAACCGCGTCGATCGCACGCATGAGCGTCGCCCGCTCCTGCTGCCACGCCGGCGTCGGCGACGCGGCCACGATCACCGTCCGCCCGGACCGAGCCTGCGCGAGGCAGGCGATCTCGGTGTAGCGGGTGGTGCCGCTGGTGTATGCGTCCTGCACGCACCGTGCGGCGACCGCTCCGCCGAGCCGGAGGTCGCCACGGCTGGCGAGCAGCCGCACATTGCGATCCCCCTCCCCGCGGTTGTGGCTGAGTCGGAACCCCACCCATGAGCCGAGCTGCTCCTCCTCCGTCGCCGGCGTCGCGTTCAGATACGCCCGGGGATGATCGGCGTTGGCGCCGAGCACGAAGGTGGCCGAGCCAGGATCCCCGGACACCCGGCGCCAGCCGGGAGGGGCCGCGGGTGCGGCCCCTCCCGCTGCGAGACGAACCGAGCGCCAGCCATGCGGCGCCGCCTGCGTTCGCAGCGAGGCGAGAACGCCGGGACTCACGGTATGCCCGGTCATCGCGGCCGAGCCGGCCGACCCGCAGGACGACGCCAGCAGGGCCACGATCAGACCGGCCGCGACGATCGCGCCTCGAGCGGTCACCGCGCGTGCGGTGCTAGAGGTCGCCATCGCCATCGCTCGGCCCACCGAAGTTGTCGCCGTCGCCGTCGCCGCCGCCGCTCTGGGGGATCCCCGACGACGGTGCCTTGGCGGTCGATGTGGACTTCCCGCCGCCACTGCCCCCACCGTTCCGGGACGTCGTGGACGGCGCCTTGGCGGTCGATGCCGGGGGCTGCGTGCTCACCGAGTGGCTGGAACTGGTTCCGCCGCCCTGCCCGGACGTGCCGCCGCAGGCCGCGGCCGCCGTCGCAACTCCGAGCACCACTACCAGCAACTTGCTACGCATGATCGTCACCATTCCTCAGGTAGTCGTAATCACAGAATGGAACGAACTACGGCCGGCCGGCCGTCGCCGGATGTGCCGCTCACAGAATCCGCCAATCTGGCCGTTCCGTCGTGGGGCGACGACGTTGCCTTGGAGGCTTTGCCGCCTACGGAGGGCCGAGTTGGATCTCGCCGACCGCGATCACGCCACCGCGTAAAGCGGCCACTGTCCCGGGACGCCTTTCAGGTCGCGCTGGCCGCGGTCTGAGAACTCGAGGCCCGACCCGGCGACCAGGTCCCTGACCGTTCCCGAGACGAGCACCTCCCCACTGCCTGCTTCGGCAGAGATGCGCGCGCCGATCACCACAGCGAGGCCTGCGAGCTTGCTCTCGTGCACCTCGCACTCACCGATGTGGATGCCGATTCGGGCTTCGAGTCCGAGCGGTTCGAGCCCTGCCACAATTGCCTGACCGCAGCGGATCGCTCGCGCTGGCCCGTCGAACGTCGCGAAGAAGCCGTCTCCGGCCGTGTCGCGCTCCTCCCCGCGGAATCTCCCCAACTCGCGTCGCACCACCGCGTGGTGGCGGGCGAGCAGGTCGCGCCAGGCACGGTCTCCGAGACCGGCTGCGTTCTTGGTAGAGGCCACGATGTCCGTGAACATGACCGTTGCCAGCACGCTGTCGGGAACGTCCGGCGCCGCTTGGCCGGAGACAAAATCGGCGACCAGGTCGGTGATTTCCGGAGAGAGGTGGATCTCGAGGTAGTCGTCGCCGCTGACCAGCATCGTTTGCGCCGATGGGATACGCGCTGCGACGTCAAGGGCGTTAGCCCGGTCGGACGTGCGATACAGCACCACTGTCGGTACCCGTACCGCCGGCAAGACGTCGCGCAGGTCGGTCTCCTCGAAGGCACGGTTGAGGGCATAGGCCACCGCGGGGCTTGCGCCGATCCGGAGGTAGTTCGCGAACCAGCGCCGTTCCTCCTCGCTTCGAAACAGGCTCGGACACCCGTCGCGCATGATCTCGTCGGACAGCGCGTCGGTTCCCCAGCGATGGCGGAGATCAGCGAGCGCGACGATGCCATCCGCGTCTTCGAGACCGTGGCCGCATGCCCGGGGATGGAATAGCGCCAGCGCGGCGGTCCGCTCCGGGTAGGTTGCTGCGTACAGGACGGCCATGCCACAACCTTCGTGCGAGGCAAGGATCACCGTCCCGGCCGACCCTGCTGCGTCCAACACGGCATGGAGATCCTCCATCCGCGTCTCCAGGGTGGCGAACTGGCCACCGTGGTCGGACAGGCCGGTGCCACGCTTGTCGAACAGGATCAGCCTGAAGCGGGAGGCCAGCTGGAGGTAGAAATCCCGCCATCTCGGATACTCCCACGCGTAGACGAGGTTCGACATGTAGTCGGGCACGTAGACGAGATCCGTGTCTCCCTCACCCACGATCTGGTAGGCGATCGCGACTCCGCCACTCCGCGCATACTGGATCTGCGTCGCAGCCACGCGCGCCATTGTCTCCAAGAGCGGTCGCGGAGGCAACCAGCGGACATGCCTGCCCTGTCAGGAACTGAGTGCCGTGGCCTGCTCGAGCAGGGCATCGCTCTCGGCGAGTGCCGGTATCGCCCCCAGCCGATCGAACAGCGCTCGTGCCCGGTGAAGAACCGGTGCAGCCTCGTGCGGCCGGCCGAGGGTGATGAGGCAGCGGCCGTGGCCCTGGAGAGCGTAGGCGTGTTCGGGAATGACGCCGAACCGTTCCCAACGCTCGGCGGCGTCGGCGTAGCCGTCCGCGGCGGCTTGGTGGTCGCCGCGGGCTTCGGCGAGCGCGGCGGTGGCGGTCACGAGTGCGTGCTGTGCGTATGGCGTGTGCGGCCGGTAGTCCACGGCAAGACTTTGGGCGGTGCCGTGCTCATCGAGTCCGACCGCCGTCCTGACGAGTGCCGGTAGGTAGGCGGCGTACATGGAGTTACCGCGGCTGTCCGGTTTCGCTGCGAGTTCGCTGAGAAGGGCGATTGCGTGTGTGACGTTTCCGAGGCCCGCGTGGGTAATGGCGGCTGATCCCAACCCGACGACCAGGATTTCCGCGGCTGCGGTGTCGCGAGAGGTTGTCTCCAGCCACTCCAGATAGTCCGCTGCGAGTGCTGGCTGGCCGCGTAGGGTGTGGATACGCGCCTCGACGCTTCGAACCTCGACCAAGGTGGCCTGGTCGCTTTGGAACCGTTGGGTGAGGTCGCCTGCGAGGGTGAGGGCCGCGTCCGGCTCGCCGGTGTCGAAGCGTGGGCTGAGTGTGCTCGTGGTCGCCCACTCGGCCATCTCGGTGAGTCCGCGAGCGGTGGCGTACGCGACGCCGGTGGCGAGTTCGGCGAGTGCGGCCTGGGGGCCTTCAAAGACCCATAGCCCGAGGCCGAGGTTGTTGTGCAGGATCGCGACCTCGCGGCCCTGTCCGGCCCGATTCGCAAGCAGGATCGCCTCGCGCATATCCTCGGCTCCGGCGGAGTCTCCGATGTCCATGCGCGACGAGCCGAGGTAGCCGAGCGCGCGCGGCGGGCGGTCAAGGCCGAGCTCCTCCGCCAGCCTCAGCGCACGGCGTGCGACGCGGATCGCTGACTCGGACCGGCCCTGGAGCATCTCCGCGGCGGCCACCTCGGTGAGCGCTGCGACCAGGTCCCGGTCGGGCGGGAGTGGTTCCAGCAGTGCGAACGCCTGGGCGGGCAGCTCCGCCCAGCGCGGATCCGCGAGGGCGCCGAGCACGACGCTGAGCATGTTCAGCGCGCGGGCCTGGGCCGGCAGATCTCCGAGCGCTTGAAGGGCTGGGATCGCCTCCTCCAACGCCGCTCGCGCCTCGCCGGTGCGGCCGCCGTGGAGGGCGGCCTCGGCAAAGCTGACAAGGACGTTTGCACGGTCGGGGTGGCCCTCGGGGGTGAGTGCCAGTGCCCGCTCGAGGTTGGTGTTGGCCGCCGCCGTGTCGAGGCCGAGAGCGCGTTGGCCGGCGAGGGTGAGGAAACGCCGCGCCGGCTCTTGGAGGTCCGCCGCCTGATCCGCATGCCCGGCGGCGCGAGCCAGCTCCAGTGCGGTCGCGTAGTGGTAGGCGAGGACGTCTGCCAAGTCTTCGACGCGGTCGGGTGCCTGCGACTCGATCCATGTCGCGGCGCCGACGTGGCGCGCCGCGCGGTCGACACGTGGCAGCTGGTTGTAGGCGACGTCTCGGGACAGGATGTGCCAGAAGGCGTACTCGGCCTCGCCTTGCATCGAGGAGCGCCGCGCCGGTCTGACGAGTTCCTTGCGCGACAGCTCTCGCAGCATGTCGATGACCACGTCGGGGTCGCGGTCGCCCATTGCTGCCACCGCGCCTGCCCAGAACACCTTACCCACCACCGCCGCGTCCGCCAGCAGCGACTTCGCATCCGGCGTGAGCGTGTCCAGGCGCGCTGATATCAGGGCCCGCACCGAGTCGGGGAACGGCACCTCCGCACCTTCACGGAGCTCCCACGTCGACCCCCTGCGCACCAACAAGTCCCGGTCCTTCAGCAGGCGGACAAACTCCTCGGCATAAAGCGGGTTCCCACCGGCGCGATCGAGGATCGGCTGCTGTAGCTCGGCCGGGATCACGCTCGCATCCAGCAGCGCCAGGACGAGCCGTGCAGTCTCCTCCGGTGACAGAGGCGCGAGCGTGACGGGAGTCGAATTTCGGAGGCCGTTGCCGAAATCCGGGTGCTGCTCATAGAGCTCGGGTCGCGTCGTTGCCACGATCATGAGGGGGACACCCTCGGCACGATCTGCCAAGTGTTCCAGGAACGCGAGCAGGGCATCGTCTGCCCAGTGCAGGTCCTCGAACACCAGCACCGTGGGATCCACGTCGGCGATCAGCTCCAACCAGCGACGCCACGCTGTGAACAGCTCCTCGCGCTCCGCCGAGCTGGATGCCCCAATCCCCAGCAAGGGCAGCAAGCGCTGCCGGAACCATGCTCGCTCCTCGCCTTCGGGCAGGACGACGTCGAGCTTGGCGGTCGCCGTGCTCGGGTCGTCTGATTCCAGGATCCCAGCGTGAGCCTTGACGATCTCGCCCAGCGCCCAGAACGTGATGCCTTCCCCATACGGCAAGCAGCGACCCTGCCGCCAGGTCACAAATCCCGGCCGAGCGTCGATGTATCCGAACAGCTCGGCCACGATCCGGCTCTTACCCAGGCCGGGCTCGCCCAACACCGTCACCAACTGCACCGACGACGACGCAACCGCCTTATCGAAGATCCCCTTCAACAGCGCCAGGTCGATCTCGCGGCCGATGAACGGCGAGGTGTGGGTGCGCGTCAGATCCGACCCGAACCGCGCCCGCGGAGCCAGCGGCTGGAAGACGCGCACCGGTTCGGCCTTGCCCTTCACGGTGGCGGGCTCGAGCTCCTGATAGTCGAACACCACCTTCGTCGCGTCGTATGTGGCCACGCCGACGACGACCCCCATCTCCGGCGCCAGACCCTGCAGTCGCGACGCGGTGTTGATCGCATCGCCGGTCAGGAAGCCCTCACCCGACGCGGGGCTCACGTCCAGCCGTACCAAAGCCTCACCCGTATTGATGCCGACCCGCAGCCGCAGCGGCTCACCTCCGACCGCCTCCAGCTCCTCGGCCGCCTCCAGGATTCGGAGACCGGCCCGCACCGCCCGCTCCGGGTCGTCCTCGTGCGCGGCCGGTACGCCGAAAACGCCCACCACCGCGTCGCCGATGAACTTCTGAACAATGCCGCCGTGGCTCTCGATCTGTGATCGCGCCATCGCCGAGTAGGTGTCGAGCATCGTATTCACGTCCTCCGGATCCGCGGATTCCGACAACGCGGTGAACCCCACCAGGTCGCAGAACAGAGCCGTCACGACCTTGCGCTCCTCTGCCACCTGGCGCGTCGGCTGCCTCAGCGGCGCTGCGCACTCCCCGCAGAAGTTGTTCGTCTCCGGGTTCTCCTGACCACACGCGGCGCAGATCATCACCCGCCGAGTGTACGGCCTCTCCCCCGGGACACGATTAGGCAGGTCGTGCCAGCACGAACACCACGTCACCCAGCCAGCCCACGGGCACCCGCGGGTCGACCACGTGTGTCACTCGCTGCGCGGCCCGGCCGGCTGCGCCGTGGCTGGAAGCGAGCCGCCCGGCGATGTAGGAGGCGTGGAACGTGCGGGGCACCGCCCGCCACTCCACCATCGTGAAGCCGGCCTTGTGCAGCATCATGTCGAGCGTCTCGGGGGTGAAGTAGTGAAGGTGCGGCCGGATGAACCAGGGCCAGCTGCCGTGGCGCACCCGGGCATGCAGGCCGGCCACGTTCACGGTGGAGAGCGCCAGCATCCCCTCGTCGTCGAGCACGCCGCGCAGCCGGCGAAGCGTGTCCAGCGGGTCCACCAGGTGCTCGAGCACGTCCAGCATCACCACCGCGTCGCGGCTGCCCGGCTCCGCGTCGAGCGTCTCGACCGTCCCCTGTTCCAGATCGACGTCGAACAATCGCCTGCCGGTCTCGACCGCCCAGTGACTGGGCTCGATGCCCTTCGCATCCCATCCCGCCCGCTCGGCGACCGACAGGAACAGCCCCGCATTCGAGCCGACCTCCAGCAACCGCCGGCCGGGCAGCAGGTAGCCGTCTAGCCGGTCGATCACCCAGCGGAACAGCTCGCGCCGGCCCTGCGCCTCGGACAGGTACTGCTCGTCCACCATCGCCGTGTAGTTCTCGACGATCCGTTCCGGCGTGTCGGCCGGCCGTGAGCTGGTCATGCCGCAGTCCAGGCAGCGGACGATGTCGTCGTGGCGGGCGAGGCCGCCGCTGGTGCACGAGAACTCGCTGACCGAAGCCTCGCCGGTGACGTTGGCCGGATACAGGAGCACTGCGTCGGTCGAGCCGCAGAGCGCGCATGTGTGCTCGACGCGGCCGCCAAGCGACCGGCGACGCTGCCGCGCGCCGGAGAAGGTGACGGCCGAGCGGCGGCCGCGGCGTCCGCGCGTCGCCGTGCGCCGCCCGCAGTAGATCAGGCTGTGCGCGACGTAGCGAAGCGATCTGGCGACCGAGATCGACGATGACTCGTTCGTGTAGCGCGTCTCGATCGGCACCTCGACCACGCGCTGGCCGGTGGTGACGGCGTCCACGATCAGCTGTGAGTCGAACACGAAGTCGTCGCTGTAACGCAGGATCGGCAACTCCAGCAGGCACCGGCGCGTGTACGCGCGCAGCCCGCTGTGCAGCTCCGTGAACCGCGAGCCCAGCATCAGGTTCTCGAGCGTCGTTGCGGTGCGATTGCCCAGGTACCGGTACAGCGGCATCCCGCCGCCGCGCGGGTCGGAGAGACCGGCGAAGCGTGAGCCGAACGTCATGTCGGCGCGTCCGGCCAGCAGCGGGGCGATCAAGAGCGGCACGGCCGTCGGGTCGTACTGGTAGTCGGGGTGCAGCATCACCACGACGTCGGCGCCGTGCTCCAGCGCCCGCCGATAACACGTCTTCTGGTTGCCGCCGTAGCCACGGTTCTCGTCGTGGACGTAGACCGTGATGTTGAGCTTGCGGGCGACCGCGACGGTTTCGTCGCCGCTGGCGTCGTCGACCAGGATCAGCTCATCCGCGATCCCGACCGGGATGTCGGCGACGGTGCGCTCGAGCGTGTCCGCCGCGTGGTACGCGGGCATGGTGATAACGACCCTGGTCATAGGTGGCCGCGCTGCGGGCCGGCAGGATCATACCGGCGAGGAAAGGTCCGCCATCCCGTCAGACGACCACGCTGTGATGCCGCTGTGCATGAGCAGGACGACGCCGGCCGCGGTGGTGGGGATGTACCAGATCGCTTGCATGATGATCGAGAAGGCAAGCGCCTCGGCCTGACCGACGCCGAACAGCGCCATGCCCGAGACGCACAGCCACTGAAAGGTGCCCACGAACCCCGGCGACGATGGGATCGCCGCGCCGAGGTTGATGACCGTGGTGACGAAGGCGATCTCGAGCAGCGACACGCCGATGCCGAGCGAGTCGGCCACGAGCCAGGCGGCAAGTGCCCAGCAGCTCCAGCCAACGGCCGTGAACGCCATCACCACCACCGCGTCGCGCCGGTTGACGAGCGCGCCCGTGCCGTGCACCAGTCCGCTCAGCTGCCTGCCCGGCGGCGACTTCCGCAGCCGGTCGAGCACCCGTGCCGGTGCTAGCCGCTGTCCCCCGGTGTGCAGTCGCGCGATCGTCAGCACCAGGCATAGCAGCCCGCCGACCACCAGGGCTGCCAGGAACACGTGCCGCAGCCACGACCGGTGCGGTACGAACGGAAAGATCAGGCTGAATGCCACCACCAGGAAGAGGACGTCGGATGAGCGGTCGACCAGCACCGTCGAGAAGGCGCGGTTCTGGGGGATGCGGGCGGCGCGGCCCAGCCAGTAGCCGCGCATCAGCTCTCCCGGCCGGCCCGGGATGACGTTGTTGACCGCCACGCTCGCGATCACCAGCCGCAGGAAGCTGCGCCAGCGCATATGCGCCGAGCGGCGCGTGATCCACCGCCAGCGCGCCGCCTGAACCGAATAGATGCCGCCGATCAGTGCGACCGCGCCGGCAACCGGCAGCGGGTCGGCCCGGCGTAGGGCGTCCGCGACCTCGCCGGGGCGCAGGCCGCGCACCGCCAGGAACATGAAGATCAGGCTGAGCGGCACGCCGACCAGCAACCCGATCGCGATGTTCCGGCGAAACAGCCGCGGGCCTGCGATCACCTGCCCGTCTTGCGGAGCGCCCGAGCTGCTGTTCGGCGGTTCGACGGGAGACACCGGCGTGCGACTATACCAGCGTCGGTGCTGTGATCCGGCTGCCAGCAGGTCTCAAGGGGGCCCCGCGCCCGCGCGGTATTTGCGTAGTCCACTTCCTTGACTCGCCCCTGCCGATCGTGATCACCCTCGCGGTCGGCGTGCCGTTCTACATCCTGGGCGCGTCCACCCGCCGTGAGCAGGTCGACCTGCTGATTGCGGGTGCGGCGGCGCCGGCAGTCGGCGACTGATCGTGGATGTGAGCGTCATCT
>CAVTSO010000012.1:0-12313 GCA_963737445.1 uncultured Actinomycetes bacterium
CAGCTCGAACAGCGGCTGGCCGAACTCGACCGGCGTCCGCGTCGCTCGACCAGGACCGCGCGGATCACGCCGGCGTGCTCGGACTTGCAGCTCGTTGAACAGCTTCATCGCCTCGAGCACGCAGAGCGCCTGACCGACCGCGACCGTGTCGCCCTCGCGTGACGAACGGCTCGGCTGGTCGGGCGCGGGCGAGCGGTAGAACGTGCCGACCATCGGCGACTGGCATCGATGACCGTCTGCGACACGCTGGCGCGCCGGACTCCGCGGCGCCGTCGCAGCTGGGGCGACGCGGGGCGCGCCGCGACGGGCAGCGAGCGGCTGCTCCTCCTGGCGGCGCACCGTGATCCGCACGCGCCGCCGTCCTCGACGGTCAGCTCGCCAACGTCGGAGTCCTCGACCATCTCGATCAGCTCGCGGATGCGCTCGGACTGGCGCGGCTCGAGGCCCGTCGGCGCTGCGCATCGTCGCGGTCGCCGCGGCCGCGCAGCGTCGCCAAGCAGCCGCTCGGCGTCGTCGCCGAACAGCGCGAGCAGCAGCAGATCCTCCTCGCTGGCCGGCCATGCCGTCGGCCCGCAGCTCGGTCGAGATCGGCGTCGGGCACCGACGGTCGCGCGAGGTCCTGGCGTGGAGCGGCCGCCTGCCGCCGACGATCGGCACCGGGGTGCATGGCCGTAGATCGCCGGAGCAGGTAGGTCGCGCATCTCGTCGGACACCTCGTCCCAGCGCCGGGCCGACAGCACGTGGCCGCACGGCCTGGCCGGCGAGGATGCCACCGACCGGCTGGGCGCAGCGGCGGCACTGCCGCAGTCCTCGGCGCACCATGCTTGAACTCCTCCAGCACCTCGTCCAGGCGGTCGGCGGCACCCGAGCGTGCGCAGCCGGCGCGTCGAGCTCGGCGACCAGCCCCACGGGCAGCCGGTTGACAGGCGCCGCGCAGCGCGATGCGGCGGCGGGATCGGGCACCGCCGGCATCTGCGAGCGTGACGTGCTCGTCGATGAATCGCGACGCCTCCCAGACGCGGTCGAGCGTCGAGGCCGTGCTCGATGCCCGAGCCCGGTCGAGCGCGTCGCAGAGCACCTCGCCGGCGACCCGGTGGAGCGTGTATGGCGACCGGGCAGCGCCGCCGTGGCGATCGGGCTCGGCGCCGTGCGCGGGCGGCCTCGATCGCCATCGCCAGCGCGTTTCCGCCGGTGCCCTGGCAGTAGAGGCCGACGGGCAGCCCGGAGGCCTCGCGCCAGCTGCGTTGACGACGCGTGCCGCAGGTGCCCAGATGGAGCACGCAGGCCAGGGTCGTGCACGCAGCACGTGGTCAGCGCCCAGCTCGGCCAGCCGTCGCGCGCCTTGTCGACCACCCGCGGCAGGTTCGGCATGAAGCCGGAGAAGGCCAGGCCGGCATACAGGCGCCCGCCCGCCTCGCGCACGGCCGCAGCGGCCGACTCGAGGTTCTCCACGTCGTTCAGGGGGTCGTGCAGCCGGAAGATCTCGATGCCGCTCTCGGCCGCGCAGAGGATGAATCGGCGCACCAGATCGTCGGACAGCGGGCCGCGAGCCGACCGGGAACCGCCCGCGCACGCCATCTGCAGCGGCGTCCGCGGCACCGTGCCTTGACCCCGCGAATCCGCTCCCACGGGCTCTCGGATCCCTTCTGGACGGCGGCGTCGAAGCAGCCGCCGCCGCTCACCTCGAGCGCGGCGAAGCCGGCCTGGTCGAGGATCTCGGCCACCTCCAGCACGCGCGCGGTCGAGATGGTGCCGACCAGCGGTTGCTGAGAGAGCAGGCGGATCGTGGTGTCGACGATGCGGGTCACGCGCGTGAGATGTACCGCGCCTCGCGCGTGTCCACCCGGATCACGTCACCGACGTTGACGAACAGGGGTACCGCGACGACGGCGCCGGTCTCGAGCGTGGCGGGCTTGGTCACGTTGGAGACGGTGTCGCCCTTGACGCCCGGCTCGGTGTCGACCACCTTCAGCTCGACCGCCGCCGGGAGCTGGAGCGAGGTCGGCTTGCCGTCGACCGTGAGCAGTTGCACGGTGTCGTTCTCGCGCATGTACTGCAGCTCCTCGCGCATGGTGTCGGCCGGAACGCCAGCTGGTCGAAGGTCTCGGAGTTCATCAGGTGCACGTCGTTGCCGTCGTTGTAGAGGTAGGTGACGTTGACCACCTCGGTGTGGATGCGCGGCATCTTCTCGCCGGCCCGGAAGGTCTTGTCGACGACGCCGCCCGACTCCAGCGCCTTCAGCTTGGTGCGGACGAACGCGCCGCCCTTGCCGGGCTTGACATGCTGGAAGTCGACGATGCGGTAGACGGTGCCGTCGACCTCGACGTGCATGCCGTTCTTGAACTGGTTGGTGGAGATGGTTTCAGCCATGATGGTGAGGCCGTCAGCCGGCCGTGATCAACTCCTTAGGGTAGCCGGTGAGGCGCTCGCAGCCGTCCGCGGTGACCACCACGAGATCCTCGATGCGCACCCCGCCGACGCCCGGCAGGTAGACGCCCGGCTCCACTGTGACGACCATCCCCTGCTCGAGGGTTGCGGGATAGGTGACGGAGAGGCGCGGATCCTCGTGGATCTGAAGACCGACGCCGTGACCGGTGCCGTGCTGGAAGTGCTCGCCGTGGCCGACCTCGGTGATGATGTCGCGCACGACCGCGTCCGCGTCCTTGCCTGCGACGCCGGGCCGCACCGCGTCGAGACCGGCCAGCTGGGCCCTCAGCACGAGCTCGTAGACCTCGCCCAGCGGCTCGGGGACCGGGCCGGTGGCGAAGGTGCGCGTGCAGTCGGAGTGGTAGCCGTCGAGCACGGCGCCGATGTCGATCGTGACCATGCTGCCGGGTGCGATCGCCTCGCGCCGCGGCTCGGCGTGCGGCAGGGCGCCGGCCGCACCGGAGGCCACGATCGAGTCGAAGGCGATGCCGTCGCCGCCGTGCTCGCGCACGAGCTCCTGGACGCGCCAGGCCACATCGAACTCCGTGCGCCCGGCCAAGCCGTCGCCCACCAGCTGCGCGTAGACCGGCTCGAGGATGGCCGCGGCACGGCGGATGGCCTCGATCTCGTCATCGTCCTTGACGATCCGAAGGCTCTCGACGGCACCGGACACACCAACCAGCTCGACGTCCCCGGACGCCTCCGCCAGCAGCGCGTGAGCGGCGTAGGACAGGTGCACCGACTCGAAGCCGACCCTGGCCGCGCCGGGTGCGAGCTCGGTCCAGCGGGTGGAGACGAAGCGGATCAGGTCTCTGGTTCGCCTGCCGCACGTCGATGAACTCGCGCAGCGGCGCAACCCGCTCCAGGTAGCGGAAGTCGGTCAGGAAGACGGAGCCTGACGGCGTTGCCACCACGGCGCCGTTGCTGCCGGTGTACCCGGTCAGGTAGCGGACGTTCGTGAGATCCGTGATCAGGAGGGCGTCGATCTCGTGGCCGGCCAGGCCGGCCGCCAGCCGCTCGACGCGCGCGCGATAGTTCATGAGGCGTTCTCCGCGAGGTAGGTGAAGGCGTCCCGGTAGCCCTCGGCGCCGCGCCCGCTGATGCGGTGCGAGACCACGTCCGCGATCACCGTGTGGCGCCGCCACTGCTCGCGGCGCTCGATGTCGGAGAGGTGCACCTCGACGATCGGGCCCGTAAAGATCTCAAGCGCGTCGCGGATGGCGTAGCTGTAATGGCTCCAGGCGCCGGGGTTGACGACGAGCGCGTCGGTGCCCGAACAGGCCTCGTGGATCATGTCTACGTACGCGCCTTCGTGGTTGGTCTGGGAGCAGCGGGCCGACATGTTCAGCTCCTGCGCCCACTCGTAGATCCGGGTCTCCAGCTGCTGCAGCGTCATCTCGCCGTACTGCTCGGGGTCACGGCGACCGAGCATGTTCAGGTTGACGCCGTTCAGGACCGTGACCTGCATGGCCGCGAAGGGTACTGGAAGGCCGCGGCACCGTGTCTCGCGCGTGCGGCGCCCGGCGTGAGGGGTCCGTGACAGGTCTGGCACGGCTCGTGACTGACAGCTGACGGGGACCGCATGCAGTCTGGGGCCAACCCGACGAAAGGACTTCGAATGCGATTCCGCACCCTGCTGGCCGTGATCGCCGCAGCCATCGCCGTGGCGGCCGGCTCCGCCCACGCCACGGCCGCCGAGACCAGCGTCTACAAGGTCTGGTTCCAGCGCAGCGGCAAGCTGTGGCTGGTGAAGCGGCAGCAGCCGCTGACGTCCGCCCCGGCGCGCGCCGCCGTGCAGGCGCTGCTGGCCGGGCCGAACCTGTCCGAGTCGGACGCGGGCGTCGGCTCGCAGGTGCCGGCATCGGCCGACCTGCTCGGCCTCTCGGTCGCGAACGGCACGGCCACCGTCGATCTCAGCAGCGAGTTCGCGGCCTCGGGCACGACCGCCCAGGTGCGCATGCGCCTTGCCCAGCTGACCTGGACGCTGGCGCAGTTCCCGACCATCGACCGGGTCGCCCTGCAGGTGAACGGACGGGCGCTGTCCAGCCTGGCCGGCGTGAAGCTGCCGCGGCCGATGACGCAGGACAGCTTCGCCGGCCTGCTGCCGCCGATCACCGTCTGGAACCCGGACATCGGCACGGCGCTCTCGGGCAGCGTGCGCGTCAGCGGCAACGCCACCGTGTTCGAGGGCAGCCTGCACATCCGCATCCTCAACCACAACGGCACCACCATCGCGCACGCAAACACCATCGCCAGCTGCGGCACCGGCTGCCGCGGTGGCTACACGATCCTGGTGCCGTTCTCGGTCGGCAGCGACCAGCTGGGAACGATCGTCGTCACGGATGACGACACCGACGGCAACGGCGAGCCGCAGCATCAAGTGCGGGTGCCGGTGGTGCTGCTCTCGTAGACGAGGATCGGGTTCACTGGCGTTGGCGGGTTCAGCCCGCCAGCGCCCGCCCGATCGCGAGGTCGATCAGCTCGTCGTCGATGTCCACCCCCCAGACAGGCTTGCCGACCTGCTCCAGCAGCACGAACCGGACGCGGCCCTCGACCGACTTCTTGTCGCGGCGGAGCGCCTCCCGCACGGCCGCAGCGTCGACGCCCGCAAAGCCGGTGGGCAGCTCGTGCATCCGCAGCAGCTCTCGGACGTCGCCCTCCACCGCGGGGTCGAGGCCGGCGACCTTTCCCGACAGCCACAGCGCCGGCAGCAGCCCCACGGCCACCGCCTCACCGTGGGCGATGCCCGTGAACCCGGCCGCCGCCTCGATCGCGTGGCCGATCGAGTGTCCCAGGTTGAGCACGGCGCGCGAGCCCTGTTCGCGCGGATCGGTCGCCACCACGTGCGCCTTGTAGGCGGCGCAGCGGCGGATCAGCTCCAGACGCTGCTCGGTGGATCCCCGGCCCGGCTCCCACGCCTGCACCATCTCCCACAGCCGCCCGCCCGCCAGCAGGCCGGTCTTGATCACCTCGGCGAAGCCGCAGGCCCACTCCCGCACCGGCAGCGTCTCCAGCAGACCCGGGTCGGCCACCACCCACTCGGCCGGGTGGAACGCGCCCACGTAGTTCTTGGCCCCGGGCAGGTCGATCCCGGTCTTGCCGCCGATGGCCGCGTCCACCATCCCCACCAGCGAGGTCGGCGCCGCGATCCACGGCACGCCGCGCTGGTAGGTCGCGGCCACGAACCCGGCCGCGTCGGTCGCGGCGCCGCCGCCCAGGCCCACCACCACGTCACCGCGCTCCAGGCCCAGGTCGGCCAGCCGCGTCCACGCCTGGCGCGCCACCGCCACCGTCTTGGCCGCCTCGCCCACGGGCAGCCGCACCGTCACCAGCGGCTCCACCGGCGCACCCACCAGGCGCAGCACTGCCCGGTCTGCGATCAGGGCGGCGCGCCGCGCGCCCACCAGCCGTGGCAGCTCGGCCAGCGCGGCCGGCCGGCTGAGCGGCACCAGCAGCGGCTCGCCCCCCTCCAGCTGCTCGGCGTCGACCAGGGCATCGGCGGCCGCGTGGTAGAGCGGCCGCCGCTGCTCGTAGAGGTCTGCGAACCCACGCGCCTCCACGGCCAGCGGCCGGTCCTCAGCCTCCGCCTCGATCCGCCGCCAGGCCGTCTGCACCGACACGTCGAGCAGCACCGTGAAGCTGCCGTCACGCAGCCGCTCGCGCGTGACCGGCGAGGTGATGGCGCCGCCGCCGAGCGCGATCACGGCGTCCATCCGCTCGGACAGGCGCGCCACGGCCCGCTCCTCGAGCTCGCGGAAGGCGGCCTCGCCGTCCTCCAGGAAGATGCGCGGGATCGGCTTGCCGGCCTCGCGCTCGACCTCGGCGTCGCTGTCGGCCACATCCCACCCCAGCCGCCGCGCCAGCTGGCCGGCCAGCGTCGACTTCCCGGAGCCCATGAATCCGATCAGGGCGATGTTCCGGTAGGGGCCGGGGATCATGCCTGCGCGACGCGGGCCATGTAGGCGGCGTGAGCGGCCACGAAATCCCCGATCGAGTCGCCGCCGAACTTCTCCAGCGCGGCCCGGGCGAGCTCGAACGCCACCCCCGCCTCGGCCACCACCGCGGCCGCCGGCAGCACCGTCACATCGCTGCGCTCGACGTGCGCGGCCTGCTGCTCATGGCTGCCCAGCTCGACGCTTGCGAGCGGTCGCATCAGGGTCGGAAGCGGCTTCCAGATAACGCGCACGATCAGGTCCGCACCGTTCGTGATCCCACCCTCGAGGCCGCCGGCCCGGTCGGTCTCGCGGTAGAACCCACGACTGTCATAGTGGATGTCATCGTGGACGCTCGACCCGCGGCGGCCGCTGGAGGCGATCGCGTCGCCGATCTCGACGCCCTTGGCCGACTGGATCGAGAGCATCGCACCGGCCAGGCGACCGTCCAGGCGCTGGCCGGCCGAGACGTGCGAGCCGAGTCCGGGCGGCACGCCGAACGCCCGCACCTCGGTGACGCCTCCCAGCGTGTCGCGGTCGTTTTTCGCGGCCTCGATCTCGGCGATCATGGCCTGCTCGGCGCTGGGGTCGAGGCACCGCACCTCGCTGGCCTCGGCGCGGTCGAAGTCGGCGGCGGTCAGCCAGGCCGGAGCCGTCGCCCGCACCGATCCGATCTGCAGCGACGTGTGAGCGCACCTCGATCCCGATCGAGCGGCAGACGGCCTTGGCCACCGCGCCCGCCGCGACCCGTGCGGCCGTCTCGCGGGCGCTGGCCCGCTCCAGCACGTTGCGCACGTCGGCATGCCCGTATTTGAGGACGCCCGATAGGTCGGCGTGGCCGGGGCGGGGCAGCCGGATCGGCTTGCCACGCCACCCGTAGGCCTCGAGCGCCTCCTCCGGCACCGGCCACGGGTTCATCGGATCGGTCCAGTTCTTGTGGTCGCGGTTCTCGATGAAGAAGGCGATCGGGCTGCCCAGCGTGCGCCCGTGACGCAGGCCGCCGTTGGGCACCACGTCGTCGGTCTCGAGCTTCTGGCGCGGGCTGCGGCCATACCCCGCCTGGCGCCGGGCGAGGTCGCGGCGGATCAGCTCGTGGTCGAGCTCGAGGCCGGCCGGCACGCCGCTGACCACGACGGTCAGCCCCGGGCCGTGGGATTCGCCGGCTGTGACGTAGGAGAGCTCCATTGGCCGAGAGCCTACCCGCCCGGCGCCAGTGACTTGCGGAAGAACACACGGTCGAAGCCGTCCTCGCGCCGGCGACCGACGAGGTCGTATCCGAGCGACGGATACAGCCGCAGGTTCTCGGTCATGCGCGCGTTCGTGTAGAGGTCGACGGCGCCCAGCCCGGCGTCGCGGGCGACCTGCTCGGCATGATCGATCAGCGAGCGGCCGATCCCGCGCCCCTGGTGGGCCGGGTCGACGGCGACGCTCTCGAGCAGCAGCGCCGTCTCCTGCAACCGCAGCACGAGCACGCCCACCACGCGATCCTGGTCGGTCGCCACCCAGACGTCACCGGCCCCGATCAGGGCGTCGAAGTCGGCGCCCATCGGAGCCGGCTCGCGGCCGATCCGCTCGATGTACGGGCGGTAGGCCGCGCTCGTGATCTGGGCGGCCGCCGCCGCGTCGCCGGCCGCCCCCCTCCTAATCGCCGTCATGCGACCGGCTGGGCGAAAACGGCGCGGGGTCCGTGAACGGCTCCGTGCCGAGCACCATCTCCGCCACCAGCCGCCCGGAGCCGGCACCGGCCAGGATGCCGTCGCTCGAGTGCCCGGCACACACGGCCAGCCCGTCCTCGAGGTGGCCGACGTAGGGCAGCTCGTCGGGCGTGAACGGGCGCAGCCCGCTCCAGGTGGTCTCCACCTCGATCGACGCCATCGCCGGCAGCAGCTGGCAGACGCGGGCGGCGATGTCGCGCAGCGCGCCAGCGCTCTCGTCGCCCTCGCGGAGCGCCGGGGCACGTGTGGCGCCGACCATGATCGAGCCGTCGGCGTTCTGGTGCGCCGTCATGGCGGTGGCCGAGCGCGTGCCGAAGACGGCCACGTCGCCGTCCGCGAGGTCGCTCATCAGCACCGGCTCGCCGGGCTGTGGGCCTCGGGCCAGGGCGTAGCCGGCCTCGTAGACGACGTGGCGGAGCAGCGGCGGCACCGGCGCGGTCACCGCCAGCCAGCCCCGCACCGGCCGGATCAGCAGCTCGTGGCCGGCCGTGTGCGCAAGCCGCCGCGACCACGCGCCCGCGGCGAGTACGACCGTCCCGGCCCGCTCGAACCCGCCGTCCGTGACGGCCGCGCCCGGGGAGACCCGCTTGACGTCGACGTGGCAGCGGATCTCGGCACCGGCCCGCCGCGCCATCTCCGCAGCCGCCGCCGTCAGCGCGGCCGGATCGGTGCGGCGGCCGCCGGGCAGCAGCAGCCCGCCCGACACGGTGGGAGCCAGGCCCGGCTCGGCCTCGAGCACCGCGTCTCGGTCGAGCAGCCGGCCGTCGGCGGGCACGTTTTCGGCGAGGCGCTCCAGCTGAGCCTCGCTGGTGGCCAGGAACAGCGTTCCGATCGGGTCCCGGTCGAGCGCCAGGTCGAGATCGGCGCTTTCGGCGAGCTGGTCGTAAAGCCGGTTGGACTCCGCGAACAGCGGCTGCATCGGATCGACCTCGGGCTCGAGCAGCAGGCCCTGGCTGCGACGGGTGGCGCCCGACGCCAGGTGACCGCGCTCGAGCAGCAGCACATCGGCCCCGCGCTCGGCCAGCTGCCACGCGGATGTGGCGCCGATGATCCCGCCGCCGATCACGATCACGTCAGGCACTGCGCCAGCCTACAGTCCGCGCCCGGCCTGGCCGATAGCTACCGAATGGAGTTCGCAGTCCCCATGGTGGGTTTCGCGCTTGGGTGGCCGATCGAGTGGCTGATCCAGCGCTTTCCCCTGGGTGAGGGCACGCCGCCCTCGGTGCGGCGCCGCTGGCTCATGGCCGGGCTCATGGCCGGCCTGTTCGCGGCGCTCACGTGGCAGATCGGGATCGAGCCACAACTGGCGCCGGCGCTGCTTCTGACTGCGCTGATCGTGCCCGCGTCGGTGATCGACATCAACCACCGCATCATCCCCAACCTGATCAACTACCCGGGCGCCGTCCTGGTGTTCGTGGTGGCGTGCATCGCGCAGCCCGACCGGATCGCGGAGTTCGCCATCAGCGGCATCCTCTGCTTCCTGTTCCTGGGCACGGCCTGGCTGATCTCGCCGCGCGGCATGGGCCTCGGCGACGTCAAGATGGCGCTGATGATCGGCCTCGGCACCGGGCGCTACGCGTACGTGGCGCTGCTGTTCGGCTTCATCGCGTCCACCGCCCTGTCGGCGTACCTGCTGCTGCGGCTCGGCGCCAGGGCCCGCAAAGCCACGTTCCCGTTCGGCCCGTTCCTGGCGTTCGGCACCGAGGTCGCGCTGCTCTGGGGCCCGCCCTTGTCGCGGCACCTGATCGGCTTCTAGCTCGGCTCGTCGGCCTCGTGGATGCGACGGGCGATGCCGGCCGCCAGCGATCGCGGCGCCAGCCGTGCTCCGGCCGCTCCCAGGCGGTTGACCTTGCCGGGAATCACCACCGCCCGGCCCGCCATCATGCCGGCGAAGCCTTCGCGGGCAACCTCGAACGGCTCCATCACGCGCGAGCTCGTGAACCGGTTGCGTGACAGCTCGGCCCGGTCGACGAAGGCCGTGCGGGTCGGCCCCGGGCACAGCGTCGTGACCGACACGCCGGTCTCGTCCAGCTCCGCCCGGATGGCCTCGGAGAACGACAGGACGTAGGCCTTGCTGGCGTAGTAGACGGCCATCAGCGGCCCCGGCTGAAACGCGGCCGTGGAGGCGACGTTCAGGATCCGGCCCGAGCCGCGGTCGACCATCGCCGGCAGGAACATCCGGGTCAGCTGGGTCAGCGCCGCCACGTTCACCTGCAGCATCTCGCTGAGGATGGCGGGATCCTCCTCGGCGAACGACCCGCGGTGCCCGAACCCCGCGTTGTTGACCAGGAAGTCCACCTCGCCGCACTCGTCGAACAGCGACAGCGGCGCGATCGGGTTGGACAGGTCGCGCGGGATCGGCCGCACCTCGACCCGGAAGCGTTCCTCCAGCTCGCGGGCGACCACGGCCAGCCGCTCGCCCCCTCGGGCTACCAGCACGAGGTCATGGCCATCGCCGGCGAACAGCCGCGCCAGCTCCAGTCCGATCCCCCCTGAAGCACCGGTCACGAGCGCGATCACGCGCCAAGCTTATGCGATTGTGGCGTTCCGCACTGCGGCCCGCATGATCTCGATCGGCGGCTCCGCGCCCGTGAACAGCCGGAAAGCCAGCGCTCCCTGTCCCACCAGCACCTCGAGGCCGTCCACCGCACGCGCGCCGCGTTCCCGCGCGGCCGCGATCAAGCCCGTCTCGGCGCCGTCTCCGCGATAGGCCAGATCACACACGACTCGGCCGTCCAGCAGCGCCGCATCGAGCGGCAACCTGGCCGCCTCCCCGGCCTGCCCGAGCGGCGTCGCGTTCACGATCAGCTCTGGCGCGTCGCGAGCCGGCCAGTCGGTCGCCGTGGCCCCCAGCTCCTGTGCCAGCTGCTCGGCCGCCTCCCGGCGCCGGGCGGACACCGTCACCGCTGCGCCGGCACCGGCAGCGCCGCCACCGCCGCCCGCGCCGCGCCGCCCGCGCCCAGCACCAGGGCACCCGTCCCGGGCAGGTCCCCGATCGCGTCCAGCATGCCCTGGCCGTCGGTGGTCTCGCCGCGCAGACGCCCGCCGTCCAGCATCAGCACCGTGTTGGCCGAGTCCGCCCGGCGCCTCCGGCGACAGCTCGTCGCAGATCGCCGCGGTCGCCTGCTTGTGGGGGATGGTGACGTTCACTCCCGCAAAACCGAGAGCCGCCGCCCCGCGCAGCGCCTGTTCCAGCCGCAGCGGCTCGACCGGCATCGCCACGTAGGCCCAGTCCATGCCCAGCGCGGCGTAGGCCGCGTTGTGCATCTGCGGCGAGCGGGAGTGCTCGACCGGCCACCCGATCACGCCCGCCAGCCGCGTGCCGCCCCCGATCCGTCGCTCACCCGCCATGGTTCAGGAAGTCTGGAAGTCGTCGGTGATAGTGGCTGCCGTCCGGCTTTGCCACGTAGTAGAGGTAGTCGACGTGCGCGGGGCGCGCGGCCGCCTGCAGCGCTTCAGCCCCGGGTTGCAGATCGGCGTCGGCGGCTAGTCCATGCCGCACGCGCGTGTTGTACGGCGTGTTGGCCACGAGCTCGCTGTCGGTCAGCTGGTGCGTCCAGGAGCCGTACTCGTAGAGCAGCGTGGCGTCGATGCCGAGCGTCATCCCCAGGTGCAGCCGGTTGAAGATGACGGCCGCGATCAGCGCCTGGTCCTTGTCCACCCGCGCCTCACGCTCGATCATCGAGGCGATCGTGAGCACGTCGTAGTTGGTCAGGTTCTTCGACCGCGCGTAGCTCATGTTCACCTGCGAGAACTCCTGCAGGAAGGCGCCCTCCTGCTGGGCGATCAGCGTGGCCGCGCGCTCGTGCAGCCGCACCGGGTAAGTGGCCGGGAACAGGAATCCTTCCATGCTGCGCGGGTGGCCGAACCCGGCCGGCGGCCTCGCGCGGGCGAGCGCGTGGTTGTAGGCGGCCGTCGAGATGCCGACCGTCGGCACCCGCGCCGCGATCTCGCTGTTCCGGAACCCTCCGGGACCACCAGCTTGGTCAGCCGCACCTGGACGGCGCCGTTGTCCAGGGCGTGGACGATGATGTCGCAGTCGGTGCCGCCCGGAACTGGTAGCGGCCGGCCTTGAACGACGACCCCGACCCTGTCCTTCGCGTAGTTCGGGAAGCGGCCGCCGTCGCTGACGATGCCTTCCCGCTGCAGGACGCCGCCGATGCCCTCGGCATCGGCGCCGCTCGGGATCACGACCATGATCATGACGACGACGCGGGTCCGCTGCCGGCTTCGAGGAGT
>CAVTSO010000013.1:0-106206 GCA_963737445.1 uncultured Actinomycetes bacterium
GGTCACTCGCTCGGGGTCAGACTCAGAATCGGCAACCGGGGCATTCCGGCACCGAATCGACACATGCCGTTACTCGTAACACCGGTGGCAAAGTGGATGGTTGAGCCGAAGCCGCGGCTCCGTCAAATTATCGGAGTCAAACACCGCTTCCGCCGACGACGCGGGTTCGTGACGGCTCCAACACACGTCGGCCCCGAGCAGTGACCCTGCTCGAGGAAGCGCCAGCCCCGCGTTTCCCTGCCACATAGCGGATACGAGCGGGAAGCGTAGGGTGGCCAGTCGACCACTGGCGAGTTGGACGCCAGGAACAGGCAGCGACCGTCCGCATGTCAAAGTTTGCGCTTCGTCCGGTATAAGTTGGCGAGATCTCGACGCGATCTTCGAGCAGATGCGTGACCCAGAGTCAGTGCGCATGGCGGCGTTCACGCCTGAAGACCCGAGCGATCGAAGCGCCTTCGACGCCCACATGGCAAAGATCATATCTTCCTCTGAGAACAGGCTTTGGGCGATCACCCGCGATTCTCGGCTCGTCGGCACCATCGGGAGCTACGTCTCGGAGGGAGCGACCGAGGTCACCTACTGGATAGACCGCACCTGCTGGGGGCAAGGGATCGCAACGCGGGCTCTCAGACTGCTCCTCGAGGAGATCTCGGTTGGGCCGATCCGAGCCCGCGCCGCGAGCGACAACGCCGGGTCGTTACGAGTCCTTGAGAAGGCGGGCTTCCACCCGATTGATACGGAGGTGGCCTTTGCTCCGGGACGCGCCGCCGAGATCGAGGAGACCATTCTCGAGCTGCCTTGAACATCGAGGGTGGCTCTGGGAAACGGCAAACGGTGAGCGGGAGCGACGGGATCGAACCCGCGACCTCCGGCGTGACAGGCCGGCGTTCTAACCAGCTGAACTACGCCCCCGGGGGCGCTGCCGGGCGCCGCGATAGTACGCTACAGCCCGCGCCGTGACGATCCAGCCTGACCGGAAAGCCGCGTACAATCGCGGTCGGTTGCCGTGCGGCCCGCCGGCGCCACCCGCATGCCTGACTACCTTCCGATCGAGCAGCACGGCATCATCGGCGACCTGCACACGGTCGCCCTGGTCGGCACCGACGGCACGATCGACTGGTACTGCCCGAGCGGTTCGACTCGCCGAGCGTGTTCGCCGCCATCCTCGACGCCGAGAACGGCGGCTACTACCGGATCGCGCCGGCAGCGACGGCCACACCACAAGCAGCTCTACCTCCCCGACACCAACGTCCTCATCACCCGCTTCCTGACTCCGCACGGCGTGGGCGAGGTGCAGGACTTCATGGCCATCCACCGCGACCCTGCCCACCGCCGTCACCTCGTGCGGCGCGTGATCTGCGTGCGCGGCGAGATGCCCTTCCGGCTGGAGTGCGAGCCACGGTTCGACTACGCCAGGGCCGAGCACGAGACGATCATCACCGAGCGGGAGTGGTCTTCCGGTCGGCCGCCCTGGCGTTCATGCTGGAGTCGAAGGTGCCGATGGAGCGCACCGAGCGGGGCGTCCGCGCCGCCTACACGCTGCAGGCGGGTGACAGCTGCACGTTCCTGCTGGAGGTCTGCCACGCCGACCAGCAGCCGCGCATGATCGACGAGGAGGAGGCCGGAGAGGCCTTCAACCGGACCGTCCGCTACTGGCGCGGCTGGCTCGCCAAGTCGACCTACCGCGGGCGCTGGCGCGAGATGGTGCACCGATCCGCGCTCACCCTGAAGCTCCTCACCTACCGCCCCACCGGCGCCATCGTCGCGGCCCCGACCACCAGCCTGCCCGAGGCCATCGGCGGGCAGCGCAACTGGGACTACCGCTACACCTGGATCCGCGACGCCGCCTTCTCCCTCTACGCCCTGCTGCGGCTCGGCTTCACCGAGGAGGCCGAGGCCTTCATGGGCTGGCTGTCAGACCGCTACCGCGAGAGCGCGCCGTGCGACGGGCCGCTTCAGATCATGTACTGCATCGACGGCCGCCCCGACACGGAGGAGACGGTGCTCTCCCACCTCGAGGGCTACCGCGGCTCCAGCCCCGTGCGGGTCGGAAACGGCGCCGCCACCCAGCTGCAGCTCGACACCTATGGCGAGCTGATCGACTCCGTCTACCTCTACAACAAGTACGGCCAGCCCATCTCCTACGACGACTGGTCGGCGCTGGTCGGGATCGTCGAGTGGATCTGCGACAACTGGGATCGCCCCGACGAGGGCATCTGGGAGGTGCGCGGCGGCCGCCAGAACTTCACCTACTCGCGGATGATGTGCTGGGTCGCGATCGAGCGCGCCATCCGCATGGCCCGGCAGCGCGGCCTGCCCGCCGACCTCAACCGCTGGCGCGACCAGCGTGACGCCATCACGCAGCAGATCATGGAGCGGGGCTGGCATCCGCAGCGCAACGCCTTCGTCCAGCACTACGACACCGACGTGCTGGATGCCTCGGTGCTGCTGATGCCGCTGACCAAGTTCATCGCGCCCCGCGATCCGCGCTGGCTCTCGACGCTGGACGCGGTCGGCGAGGAACTGGTCTCCGACAGCCTCGTCTATCGCTACAACATCGAGGCCTCGCCGGACGGGCTCGAGGGCGAGGAGGGCACGTTCTCGATCTGCACGTTCTGGTACGTCGAGGCGATGGCCCGGGCCGGGCACCTGGACGAGGCCCGCCTGGCGTTCGAGAAGATGCTGACCTATGCCAACCACCTCGGCCTCTACTCCGAGGAGATCGGCCCCTCCGGCGAGGCGCTTGGCAACTTCCCGCAGGCCTTCACTCACCTGGCACTGATATCCGCCGCCGTCAATCTGGACGCCCAACTCGGGTAAGACGGCTGCAAACCGTCGTCTCGCAGTGTCGCCGCGGTCGGCCCGTGCCGAGCATTGTGCCCCCTTGCTCCTTGCGGGACCCGGTTTTCGCCGTCTTCGTCTATGTGGCCGGCCGCACCGGCAGGCTCAGCCTGGCGGTGGTACCGCGGCCGGCGCCGGTCTCGATCGTGATCGATCCGCCGGCAGCGTCGATCCGCTCCATCATCGCCTCCAGCCCCAGGTGGTTGGTGACCCGCGCCCGCGACAGCGCCTGCTCGAGGTCGAACCCGCGCCCGTCGTCGCTGACCACGGCATGCAGCAGCCCGCCCTCGGTCGTCAGCGTGATCGAGAGCCGCGTCGCCCGCGAGTGGTTGCGGGCGTTCGTGGTGAGCTCCGCGATCGACCTAAATGCGATCGTCTCCAGCGTCTCGTCCAGCCGCTCGACCACCCCCAGCGCCTCGAAGCTGACCTGCATCTCCGACTCCGACTGCACGGTCGAGAGCAGCTGGCGCAGGGCCGCCTCCAGGCCGTTTTGCCACAGCACCGCCGGCCGCAGCTCGAAGGTCATGCGCCGGGTGCGGTCGACGGCGCCCGCCATCAGCTCGGCGACCTCATCAAGGACGGTTGCGGCACGGGTGACGTCGCCTTGATCGATCGCCCGCCGCACGCGGTCGAGCGCGATCACGCAGGCCGACAACACCTGCACGGTGTCGTCGTGCAGGTCGGCCGCAACTCGCGAGCGTTCCTCCTCCTGCGCCAGCACCAGCCGCTCCAGCAGGGCACGGTGCCGCTGCTCGAGCAGCCCCAGCCGGTCGGCCCGCTGACGCAGCTCGGACTGCATGTGCGCTCCGCGCAGCGCCGCGGCGATCTGCTCGGCCACCGCCTGCATCAGCAGCGAGTCCTGCTGGTCGAAGCGTCCTGGGGAGAGGTCGTAGAGTGCGATCAGGGCGACCGTCTGGCCGTCGACGGTGACGGGCGTGATCAGCACTGAGGCGTACTTGCGGTCGGTGGGCACCCAGGGCTGGAAGCCTGGATCCTCGGAGATGTGGTTGATGCGCAGCTGCCGGCCCTCCGCGAACACCTGGCCCGTGGTGTGGGCGTGCAGCGGCTTCCGCATGCCCTCGATGCTCCCGTCGTGCAGGTCGACATCGACGAGCGCCACCTGCTCGCCGGTCTCGGGCTCGGCCACGTACGCGGTTACAGCGCCGCAGGCGATCAGCCGCGAGATGGTGTTGGCGGCGGCCCGCAGCGTCGGCTCGACCCCGGTTGCGCTTGCCACCGCCTCGGCCACCGCGACCGTCACCTCCAGCCGGCTGGCGCGCTTCGCCGACTCGTCGCGCAGCTGCGCGCCCAGCAGGGCGGCCGCCACCTGCTCTGCGACCGTCTGCATGAACAGCTCGTCGGCGGCCGTGTAGCGGTTTGGCGCCCTCTCGGCCACGCTCAGCACCGCCACCACCTCGTCGTTGATCAGCACCGGTGTCGCCAGCCGTGAGCGCCACGTATCCGGCTGCAGGAGGCCGGGGATCGAACCGTCGGCGGCGTCGCATGCGTACACCTGCCGGCGCTCCGTGAAGGCCAGGCCGGTCGTCCCCTGGGCCAGCTCGCGGCGGAGGCCGGCACTCGACTCGCCGTCCGGCATGACCGAGGCGACCACCAGCTGCTCGCCTGTGGCCGGCAACACGATGCTGGCCTCAACGGTGGCGTACCCGGCGCCCTCGCGCACGGTCCGCACGAACGTCTCCAGCACGGCGTCCTGGCTGTCCGCCGCGGCCACCGCCCGGGCCGCGGCCAGAGTCAGCTCCAGCCGCCGCACGTTGGCCTCCGCCTCCGAACGCAGCCGTGCCCCGCGCATGGCCGCCGCCACCTGCTCCGCAGCGGTGCGCATCAGCACCTCGTCGTCCTGGGTGTAGCGGTCGGGGACATCCTCGGCCAGCTCCAGCACTGCCTCGCAGCGTCCGTCCACCATAACCGGCGCCTGCACCAGCGATGGATAGTCTCCCTCGCCCTCCCAGGCGTAGTCGGGATCTTCGGTGGCGCGGCCCAGGCGCACAACCTGGCCGGTGCGGATAGTGCGGCCGGTGATGCCGTGGCCGATCGGCCAGCGCGTCTCGGGCGCATCCGATTCGACGCGTTCCAGGTTGACCATCAGCACCGCCTCGCCCGCCTGGTGGTGGCAGCGGTAGACCGACACCGCGCCGTACTCGATGGCCTCGAACAGGGCGGTCGCGGCCGCCCGCAGGGCCTCGTCCTCCGATGCCGCCGAGGCGGTGCGCTTCGCGATCTCGGCGGTTAGTGCCAACCGCCGAGCGCGCCGCTCCGACTGGCGTCGCAGCTCTACGCCCCGCAGCGATGCCGCCACCTGCCCGGCCACCGCAACCATCAGGCGAAGGTCGTCGCCATCCAGCATGTCGGGCTCGTACTCGTGCACGGACATCACCGCACGGCAGCGGCCGCCGTCCATCACCGGCACCGCCACCATCGACTCCCAGACCTCGTCGTTGACGTCGTTGGGCCACGCGTAGCTGGGGTGCTCGTTGGCCCGTGCCAGCAGCACCGGTTCGCAGTGCAGGATCACCTCGCCGATGACGCCCTCCATCAGCCCTCGCCGCACTCCGGCTAGGCTTGACCCGTCCGCGTTGTAGTCCGACACGAACAGCTGCTCTCCCTCCTCGTGCAGCGCCAGCGTCGCCACCGTCGCGGTGTAGCTGACCCGCTCGAACACGGTACGGGCGGCCAGATCCAGCGCCTGCTCGACTGTGCTCGCCTCGGCGATGCCGCGGGCCAGCTCGCCCGCTAGCGCCAGCCGGTCGGCGCGGCGCGACGACTCTCGCCCCAGGCCGATGCGCCGCAGCGAGGCGGCCACCTGCTCGGCCGCGGTCGCCATCAGCACCATGTCCTGGTCGCTGAAGCGGTTGGGGCGATGATCGCCCAGCTCGAGCGTGGCCACACAGGTTCGATCCACCACCACCGGCATCAGCAGCACGGAGCGGTAGCTCGGTTCCCAGGCAAAGGGCCGCCACTCGCTGCGCTCGGTCACGTCGTCGATCCGCACCGGACGGCCCTGCTCGAGTGCGACGCCGGTGATGCCGTCGCCCAGCGGCCTCCGCAGGCCGGTCGGCAGCTCCCCGTCCGGGTAGTGCGAGGCCACCAGTATCTGTTCGCCCGTGATCCGGTCGGCCAGTACCGCCGCCATCGTCTCGTAGGCGGTGGAGCGGGCCAGCGCGGCGACCACAGCCGCCAGCGCGCCCTCCGGGCTGGTGGCGGCGGCCACCCCGCGGGTCACCTCCAGCGTCAGCTCCAGCCGCTGCGCCCGCCGCTCCGACTCGTCGCGCAGGTTGATGCTGCGCCAGGCGGCGGCCAGATGGTCGGAGACGTGCTGCATCAGCGCCGCGTCGAACCGGTCGAACCGGTCGGGATGGGCGTCCCAGATCTCGAGCGCTGCGACGCAGTGATCATCGACGACGATTGGGGTCACCAGGAGGGAGTTGAGGGGCGGCGGGTGCGGCCAGTCGAACCTGGGGTCGGTCTGGGCATCGCCCAGCAGGATCTGCTCGCGCGTCCGGATGGAGGCTCCCACCACGCCCGCGTGCAGCGGGCGGCGCTGACTGCCGGGCTGGGCGTCGAGGCGCGAGAGGTCACTGACCAGCAGCTGTTCCTGGGTGTCCTCCAGCACGATCGTGGCTGCCACGAGGTCGTAGCTGGAGTTGGCGAAGACGGTGGAAGCGGCACTCTTCAGCGCCTCTGCCGGCGACGGCGCGTCGGTCAGCGCGGCCGCCACGGCAGAGCCGACGGCGAGCCTGGCGGCGCGGTGCCGTGACTCCTCGAGCGCACCCGCGCGCATCAGGGCGCTGGCCAGCATGCCCGCCACCGAGGCCATCAGCTCGGCGTCGTGTGGATCGAAGGCGTTGACGCGCGTGTCGCACAGCTCGAGCACGGCGTCGCAGCGTCCGTCGACGATCACCGGTGTCAGCAGCAGCGAGTTGTAGACCGCGTCCTCGTCCGGCCATTCGAACCCGGGATGGCGGCCGGCCCGGCCGTGCAGCTGCTGTACGCCGGTCAGCGCCACCGCACCGACCAGCCCAGCGGCCAGCGGCCTGCGCATCCCGGTATGGTTTCGCAGTGCGCGGGTGCGGTCGGCCACGATCAGCTGCTCGTCGGTCTCGTGGTCGAGCAGGGTGGCCGTGACGGCGTAGTAGCCGGAGTTGTCGAAGACGGCATCGACCGTCGCTCCCAGCACCTCGACCACGGTCACGGCATCGGCCACGCCGGCCGCGACGGCCTGTGCCAGTGCCAGCCGGCGAGAACGCTGCGAAGCCTCCACGGCCACGCGCAGCACCGTCTCGGTGAGCGCGGCGAGATGGACGAACAGTTCGCGCTCGGCGTCGCTGAACGCGGGCGCGTCGTTGCCCCGCTGCGCCATCAGCACGCCCGGCCGTCCGTCGGCAAGCGGTACCGACGAGCGCAGCAGACGGGGGTCGTCCCCGGCACCCAGTGCTGCGTCGTCCGGCTCCAGCGCCACCCACTCGGCCCCGAGACCGCTCCTCAGCCTTTCGAACAGCTGCTCCATCTCGGTGACCGGAGCCGGTGGCTGGGATGGGTCCATCGCGACGGATTCTGTCAGAGCGGAGCGGACGTGTGCGGAGCGGACGTGTGGCGGCCAGGGCTCGCGCCGCTGAGAGACGCGTAGCCCCGGCCGGCCGGCTCAATCACATTTCTGGACGCCGTCGAGCAGCCAGCGTCCGTGAGCGGTGGACGCGTACGTGGCGAGAGCGACCACCGTGCCGTCGCGCACCAACCGGTACTCGATCGGCTGCTGACGCGGGTACCCGGCCCGTTCGACCTGGTCACCGGGCCGGGCACCCAGCGCCTGTAGCGCCTTTCGGGCGAGCTGCGACTCCGGATCGCCCGCGGCGGTCGGCGCGTAGTCGATGGAACTCTGGCTGCACGTTCCGCCGAGCGGGCGGTCATCGACCCACCGGCCGTCCTGGTCGACCACCTGAAGCGTCACCCAGCCGCGATGGCGTGGAGGATCGACGTTCCAGTCGGCTATGGTCATGCAGCCCAGGTGTGCGTCGCCTGGCGGCAGGGTCACGACGAATGGCTTGGGCTCCGGCTTCCAGCCTCCGGTCTGGTCGGTGCTGAGCGTGGCAGGTGCCCCGCCTTGCTGGGACAGAATCACGTGCACGCCGTCTGACCGGGGCCGCACCGCCGGAGTCAGCAGCCGGGTGCCGTCCGCGGTGCAGACAATCCGGGCCGTTTCCGGAAGCGCCCGGTGCTCGGGTGGCGTCCTGGCCGCGCCCGGTCCGCAGCCGGACGCGATCGCCGCGGTGATCGCACATGCCAGAAGCAGTCGCATGCCGGTTCGACGCTGCCCGCGCGCTGAAGGTTCCGGAGTAAGGTTCAAGCCGCCTCGGGCGGTTAGCTCAGCTGGGAGAGCACCTGCTTTACACGCAGGGGGTCGGCGGTTCGATCCCGTCACCGCCCATCGTCAGTTTTCGGCTCAACCATGAGGCCTGCGGCAGTTGAAGCGACCCGGCCGCGGGCGCTGATCAGACTGGCGTGGTAGGAAATGGTGGGACCGGCTCGGCGCGGACATCAAGGGTGACGCGAGCGCCCCGACCGAGGCTGGTAGCTGCCTGTGTGCGCCCTACTGGTGGACGCGGTTCAGGCCGATCTGCCGTACCCACTTCTCGACCTTGACGTGGTACTTGTGCGCGAGCGTCAGCGCGGCGATCCGCCAGGCCGTTCGTAACCGGCCGATGCGATCCTCGAAACGCGACGAGTCGTTCACCTCGGTGACGCTGTGATCCTGCAGGCCCTGCGCGATGTCGTCCGTCTCCTGTGCGGTTAGCTGGATGCTGGTCTGCCAGCCCTGCTGGCCGTGTTTCATCCCAGCGGGTGGGGTGATCACACCGAGGCGCACTGCTTGGCGGTCGTAGAGCTGGCGGACTCGTCGCATCTGCTTCGCGCCGGTATCCCACGTCGAGTCGGGGTAGTTCGAGAGCTTCCGATAGGCCTGGCCGTACTGGTGCGCGGCGGCCTCCCACATTCGATCGATCCGGTGCATCCTGGTCAGGTACCTCGCGAAGATCGCTGCTGGTGTCGGCGGCGGCGGAGCCGCTGACGTGGGCGCGGATGAGGCACCGCCGCTAGTCAGAGCCTTCCCCGAGTTGCTGCAGGCAGCGAGGAGAATGATCAGGAGCAGCGCCGCGGCTACGGATATGCCGCGACGGTCGCACCTGCCCATCGGACGCCTGTCTATGGCAACGTCAGCCACGTCTCCCACACACCCTCAACGCTGCCGCACTTGTCCATGAACGCCAAAGTGATCGTGTTCACGCCGGTCTTGAGCCTGGAGGACAGGCTGACCGGGTTGATCGGGACGTCGCTGCTCCCCGTGCAGTTCGCGCTGAAATCGTGGTAGAAGGACGCCGTGGTGCCGTCTTGATGCTTGATCGTGATGCGCAGTGCGTCATCGACATCGATCTGCGCCGTGCCGAGCGGATTTCCGGCGACCTTCACTGTGCCGCCGGTGTAGTTGATCGTGAACGTCTGCTTGAGGAACGTCTCACCGGTCGTACCCACCGGGTTTCCGGTGCTGCGGGTAGCGACCCGCACGGCGCTTCCCGGCGTCGCGCCCGACGAGGTGGCGATACCACCGATCAGGGCCGTTACGACGAGGATGCCCGTCGCAGCGACCATCAAAATAATCCGAGCTCGCATGGTGCTACCTCCGTTAACCTGAGCGTCGCGACGTTGGCGAAGGTAATCGAGGCGCGGGTCTAGCCGAGCGCGGTTTGCTGGGGCAGACCTCAAGACGCCTCGGCGCTGGTCGCTGTGAAGAGCGAGTGTCGCACACTATGTACGGCAACGAGGTATCCGGGACGCCAAACCGAGATTCGAGTCTCCAACTTCTCAGTCGTCCGATACTGATCACGGACCAGATCATCGTCATCCAGTCGCATCAGGATCCCCACCACCCTTGCGCCTCACTCAGACAGCGTGCGTCGGCGGCTTAGTCGGATCATTGCGCCCGCGCCACCAGCGCACCAGTAGCACCGCGACCACCGCCCAGACGATCACGGCGATCACCAAGCCCTTAGTGTGCCCATTCAGCGCCAACGGAAGTACCAGCGCCGCGATGACTACAAGCGTTGCCGGGTTCAACCCGGCGTTGGTGCGGCGGATGATTGAGGCGTGTCTCACCAGGCCAGAATACAGCCATCAACCCGGTGCGATCCTCATCGTTAGGCCGAGCTGAGCCTCCCGTGGGGCGGTGAGCTCAGCGTTCAACTCGGCGGCGACTCGGTACGAGCACGAGACACCTCGGGTAACGTCTCCAGCGTGGCGTTAGGGAACCTAGGTGTCTCAGCGGGGACGGTCTACCCAAGTCGGGCAGCGGTGCGGGCGGCCGGGCTGCATCGCCATCTCATGCGTGGTATCGCGGGTCGATCTGTTGAGGGGGCGGACGCGATTGTGATGAGTGGCGGCTACGACGACATCGATCGTGGCGATGAGATCGTCTACACGGGCGAGGGTGGGCTGGACGAAAACGGGAGGAACGTCCGCGATCAGGAACTGACCGGCGGGAACGCCGCCCTTGTGACGAGCCAACTCGAAGGCCTACCCGTTCGTGTGATTCGGGGTTCGGAACTCCAGTCGGCTTTCGCCCCGTCAACCGGTTACCAGTACGACGGCTTGTTCTACGTTGAGGATCACTGGCACGAACGACCGCCGACGCACGGGTTCCTGCGGTACAGGTACCGCCTCGTGCGAGCGTCCGATGACGGCGAAACGATTGCGCCTCCGCCCCCACCCCCGCCCGACGGTCCGCCCCGAGTGCCGACGACCGTTCAGCGACTGGTGCGAAGCACTGAGGTCGCCAAGGCGGTCAAGGCTCTACATGACCACCGATGCCAGATATGTGGGTCGCGGATCGAGTTGGGTGACGGCAGATCGTATGCCGAAGCGGCACACATCCGTCCACTAGGCGTGCCGCACAATGGGCCGGACGATCCAGCCAATGTGCTCTGCCTCTGCCCCAACGACCACGTCCGATTCGACTACGGCGCGATCTCCGTCTCGGAGGCGGGAGTTGTCATGGAGACTGCCACCGGCGTCGAGATCGGGTACTTGCGAACGCATCCTGATCATGTCGTGGGCGACGAGTACCTCGCATACCACCGTGCTCATTGGGCAGGCGGCACCGGCGTTTAGCCCGCACCCCGCGACCGTACGCCCGTACCGCAGGGTGGCCGTTGCGCAGAGGGCGCGAGGACGCGAACACACCACGACAGGTCGAGAGCGAGGTCGCCTGGCGATCTAGACGAGCGTATCTCGAAGTTACGTTCTGGACACTCCTCTGCCTGTCAGTCCGACTCCTCCGCGGCAGCCAGGAGGTGCTGCGTGACGAGATGCCACGCCTCCCGGTAGGGAGTGATGTAGTCGATGGTGCCGAGGGTCATTTTCGTGACGGGCATCGTGGGATGGTGGTTGTTGAAGTCGTGGACCAGACCCTCCGTCACCTCTCGCGGCAGGACGAAGGCGACTGGCTCCGCCGTCTCCGGTGCGCTGCTGAGTCCCAGGAGCACGATCACGAGGAAGTCGGGCAGTACGGCCCGCTCGGGCCGCATGGGGATCGCACCGGGGAGCGGGGTGATGCGCCCGCGGTTCGCCTTCACCTGGATCGAGGCAGTCGCGCCGTCGCGATGGGCGAGCACGTCGGTCGTGGGGTTACCAGCAGGCACCAGTCCCGTATCGACTCCGAACATGTTCAGCCGCATCGCGACGTAGTGCTCGCCTGCAGCCCCCACGCTCAGGGGCGATGGACCTGAGGCTGCGTCGGTGCTCATGCGAGATGGCGGGTGGCGAACTGGTTCATCGGCTATGTGTTCGGCATCAGTGGCCGGAAGCTTGACCTTGCCTCACCGACGACCTGCGCACCATCACGGCCATTATCAACTTGCTTGCCCCGACGGCCTGGGACTCACCCTCGAGGCGCTGCCCCGCCTTGCAGAATCCGAGCCGACGTGCCCGACGCCCGGGCGAGTTAGACCGCCGAGCTCGTGGGAATGGCGACAGCTTGCCGACGTCTCGGGCGGCCGCCGCGGAGCGTCCGCCTCGTACCCTACGCTGGCCGGATGGACGGTTCGACTCAGGTAGACGCTACGCAGGTCGCGTTGCTAGCGGGTGGGTTAGCACTACTCGGCGCGGCGATCGGGGCGATTATCCCGCCGTTCATCCAATACCGCCTCGAGGCAAGGCGAGAGGCAGAGCGGGTGCGTGGCGCTGCGCGTCTGATACAGGCCCACTTCAAGGAGGTAGAGATTCCGCTCCGCGTTTCGGCGCTCGGCGTGGTGGACGGACGAGTTCATGGTGCAGCGTTTCGGTTATCCAGATGAGCTGTTGCGCCTCGCCCGCTCACTCGAGCCGGAGCTCTGGCGCATGGTTACGCTGGCCGAGTATGCGATATCTACGCTCATTGGCTTGCGCCCATCGATCGCGCCGGGCGGCTCGCTCGCGATGAGTCAGAAGCAAGCGGAGCACGCCTTGTCGACGGTGGGAACTGTCGTGGACGCGCAGAAGCGGCTGGCCGCGATCAGCGGGTTCAAGTATGTCGATCGTGAGGCGGTGCTCGAGGAGGTGAGGAAACATCACCCAGAGTGATGGTGCGGACCGCGGCCTCGACGCGGCGCGGCTATGGGTGCGATCGTTCCAGGCGCTTTGGGTATTCGGCATACCGGAGGAAAGGAGCCGCGAGCTCCGTGCGGTGGCCGTTCACGCAATCTCACTGGGGCGCGCGCAGTTTGCGTGCGAGCTCGCGTTCGATCGGTACACCACCTCCTTCGCGGCAAACGCGGCGAGCCAGGTGAGTGCGGATGTGTCCGGCGAGCGACAGGCGATCCGGCTGCTCAGCGCGGCTGCTGACGCGCATCACTTGCTCGTGTCGGCGCATCTCTTTTGGCGAGAGCTCGAGGCGCTGCGGCGAGACGCGCTCAGCGAGCGCATGGAAGCAGCGGCGAGTCGTGCGCTGGCCGCGAGCCACAGGGGTAGGCAGCAAGCGAAAGCCGGTCGTGACCATATCGAGCACCTGCACGAGCGCGTGCTGATTGGACGCTCCCACCGTCACGGTGGCAAGGCCGGATCGATGACGCCGGAAAAGTTCCTCGATAACGTGCTCGTGCTCGAGCCGGAGGCGGTGCTGTTCGGTGATGAGCGGTTTGATCTACGCGAAATCCGTGACGAAGTGCAGGCCGCAACGAATGCGCTGGACTACGAGGCAGAGCTCCGCTCGAGCGTCCCGGCAGGTATACACGTGATCACGGTGGACGAGTGGCCGGAAGGCGGCGGGCCGCAAAGCCCGTCCTAAGGCGAGCTCTGACCAGAGCCATAACCCCGCGTCGTCCGTCGGCCGTTGCGCGGCCGGGGCTGCTGAACTCCTGTTGGACTGATCGTTTGGTGCGCACTGTGGTGCGGCAAGAGCCGGGCGTTCGGTGCGCGACACGACCCCTTTAGGTGCGCGGCTTAGGTGCGCGGCGCGACTCGGCGGAGCGGTCGCGCGCCATAACCCGTGTCCCTGAAAGCGGCTCAAGCGTAACCCCAAGCAACGAGCGATGCGTTCGTGGCGGCGTGCGGTCGCGTAGCGGCACGTCCAGACCGGTTTCCTTTGGTGCGCGGGGGCTTCGGCTGCCATCAAGGATCGCCCTGACTGCGGTCGATATCCTTCAGGGGTGACCACGCAGCGAAAAAAGCACCCAACGATCATCGACCTGCTGGAGCAGCACGGACTGGAGGGCGAGCGGCTCATCCAGGGCGTGATCGAGCTGACGAGCACCAGCCGTGAGGGCGCGATCGAGCAGATTCGCTCGGCCCACGGAGAGTTCAGGGGAGACATGCGAATCGTCCCCGCGGCACCTCGCCGCACAGCCTAGGTTGCGGCGGGTCTGACCGGACTGCGGCCTCTGCCACTCGCGCCGCACATCGCTGAGATGTCGATCTGGCCGTCATGCAGCCGCGTGGGTGTCTAGACCGAGAACGTCGGGGCTTGCGGTCGGTTCTCGAGAATCCTGCACTTCGTGTAACACGATGTTACGCAACTTGCCAGAGGTGCAGCAATGACGTCCGACGGCTGCGCGAAGCTTGCGAGCATGATGCACTCGAAGCAGCGACGTCGAGACTCGGCTAGGAGCGCGGGAAGTCCTGTACCTGCGAGTTCCGGCAGCCACGCGGGCGGAGGTGGCAGCGCTTGCCCGCGAGCGCGGAGTGACGCTGAACGTCCTCGTCCAGGATCTGATCGAAGCGGCGAACAAACGGAGCGGCACCACGAGGTGACCGCATGACAGCGGCCGCCTGGCAGGGCGGCCGCAAGACCAACGAGGTGTGCTGATGGGAAGCTTAGAAGGCGGATCGGCTGTCGGGAACACGACAGCGTCATCGGGTCAACAGGACGCGCGGCGGCGTCGGCGCTCAGGCGGGATGCACGTCCTGCGCGTCGCCTCGCCGTACGCTGAGCAGAGAGCGCTCCTCACCAAGCCCGCGAGCGAGATGACGGCCGCCGAGCGGCGCAGCCTCATGCGGGTGCTGCATCGGCGGCTCTGGCTTCGGACCGCGGCGGGCACGCTTGTGCCTCGCGTGGCAAGAAGGCCAGCCTCAAGGCCTGTCCCCGCGAACGCATCGCGTCGCCGAGGACGGCGACCGCGCAGCAGTTCGACCCACCGGCGAGGACACCGGCGCGGACGGGACCCCGACGACCCGGCGGGGCGATCTAGCCACGCGCATGCCCCTGGCCTAGACGGTCAGCCGGTCGGCCCTTCGAAGAGCGCCGGAGGGCACGATGAGTAGGCCGATGCGTGACTTGTCCGCCGAGAGGGCTGTTCTCGGCGCAATGCTGCTCAGGGAGGGTGCGTGTCGGTCGGCCCTGGCCCGCCTGAGCGCCGACAGCTTCTACCTGCCATCGCACGGCCGCGTGTTCGAGGCCATCGCCCTGGCCAATCAACTCGGCGGTGTTGACGCGATCACCGTCTCCCGCTTCCTCTCCGACGAGGACAAGTTGATCGCTCGCAGCGTAGCGTCCGACGTCCCAGCGACCACGAACGCGCCGCTGTACATCGACCAAGTCTTGGAGGCAGCCGCCGAGCGGCGACAGGTCGAAGCCGCGCAGCACCTCCTCGAGGCTGCAGGGAAGGGCGACATCATGAAGGAGGAGCGGCAACGGCTCGTGGAGCGACTAGCCGCAACCCTCGCGACGTTCCCGTTAGCAGATCGTCCCCCGTTCGCTGTCTACAGCACATCGGACCTCTCTTCGATCCCTCCGCCCGAGTTTCTGATCGAGGAGTACCTCGTGAGAGGCGCGCTGAACATTCTGTTCGGATCCTCTGACCGGTACAAGAGCTTCATCGCGCTGGACTGGTCGTGCTCGATCGCGGCCGGTATGAACTGGTTCGGGCGGGAGGTGAAGCAGGGGCCAGTCGTGTACGTAGCCGCCGAGGGCGGATCCGGGTTGTGGCAACGAGTGGAAGCCTGGGCCGCCAGTCGGAACACCTCTCCTCCCGAGATGTTGTGGATACCAGAGCCGATCAACATGTTCGATGCCACGGCGGCAGCCGCCTTCTCCGACTGGGTCGCCACGCTGCCCGTTGCGCCCCTGCTACTGGTGTTCGACACGGCCGCGCGTTGCATGGTTGGAGCCGACGAGAACAGCAATCGCGATGTCGGCGTTGTGATCGATCGTCTCGACGAGATCCGCCGCCGTCACGGGTCGGCTGTGCTCGGTGTTACCCACTCCGGCCATGAAGACAAGAAGCGCGAGCGTGGGGCGAGTGCTCTAGGAGCGGCGGCCGACGTTCGTGTGATGGCCTCCGGCACCAAACCGTTGTCTGCCGACCTGTCGGTCATCAAGATGAAGGACAGCGAGAGGGCCAAGCCGATCACGTTGTATCTGGACGAGATTGAGAGCAGCCTCGCCGTAGCTCGCGTCTCGGCGACGCCTCGAACCAATGACCGGCGAGACGCGATCGTCGAGTTCCTCACGGCGCATCCCGCCTCCTCTCAGTCAGAGATAGAGACGGCGCTTGGGGGGAACCACGCCGAGCTTCGAGTTGTGCTCCACGGGATGGTGGACTCGGGCGAGGTACAGCGCGAGCCGGGGCCGCGCAAAGCCTTTTTGCACTCGATCGACCTCACCTCGCCCTCCGGTTCAGGCGCGGTCGGGCGCGGTGAGGCGAGCACACCTGCCCCGACCGCGCCCCACGCCCCCCGCTCTAAGGGGGGCGTGGTCGCGGAGGCTCAGGCGATCTCCCTCGACCTCGCCCCGCCTAGCGAGCCAGGGGACGCCAGCGACGAGTCCAGGAGTCGGCCGCAGTGACGGTGCAGCCATACACCATCACTCTGCCCGCGGATGCCATCGAAGCGATCGCGCGTCGCGCTTCCGAGTTGGTTCTCTCAGAGCTTCGCGGGACAGACGCCATCACCTCACCGTGGTTGGCCGGTGCCCAGGCCGCGGCCGACTACCTCGACCTTCCGAGATCGCGAGTGTACAAGCAACTCACCGACATCCCGCACCACCGGCACGGCGCTCGCCTGATGTTCCGTCGAGACGACCTGGACGCGTGGTTGGAGCGCCAGCGGGAGGTCGAGTGACCCTCCACCGGTTTACCTTTCTCCTACCACGTCCTCGAAATCCCGCTCTGGGAGCGGGATTGCGGGGTGTCGCTTGCCTCCCTAGCAGTGGGTCAGGCAGCTACAATGAAGGAGGTGGCCGGGCGACGCGCCAACGCCCCCGGCCGTGGCACCCCAACGTAGGAGGTTGGAATGCAGCGTGAGGCTACCGTGCGCCGCGACCGCCGGGTGAGTGTGAGAGGTCACCGCGGCGTCTACTACCGCGAAAAGGCCAGCGGCGGCCGCAGCTACTGCATCGGCTACACCGACGCCGACGGCCGGTGGCGCTGGCAGGCCGTATGCGGTGGGCTGCGACAAGCCGATGCGGCGATCAGCGAGATCCGCTCCAGGCTGCACCGCGGCGAGCACGTCGCGCCGACCAAGCGCACCTTCCGAGAAGTCGCGGAGGAGTGGTTCGAGTGGAAGTCCCCTGCGCTTCGGCCGCGTACCCGTGAGATCTATCGTTGGGGACTCGACCAGCACCTGTACCCCGCGCTGGGCAACCGGCGCATCCAGCGGGTCACCGAAACTGACATCGCTGCGTTCGTCGCCCGCCTTCGCGCTGGGGGACTTGCCGAGTGGTCGATCCGCGCGATCCTGACGCCGCTGTCGGGGACGCTCCGGTACGCCGTGAGACGTCGCGTGATCCCGACCAACCCGATGACACTGCTTGAGCGCTCGGAGCGGCCGAGGCAGGGCCGCAAGCGGCTCCGGACGCTCTCCGCCGAGGAGATTGACCGGCTGCTCGCCGGGGCCGGTGACCGGTGGCGCGTGCTCCTGCAGGCGGCGATCTTCACTGGCCTTCGATCGGGCGAGTTGCTGGGCCTGCGGTGGCAGGACGTAGACCTCGACGCGGCGGTGATCCGTGTCCGTTGGCAGCTAGGACGAGACGGCGAGCGGGTTGAACTAAAGACCGCGGCTGCCAGACGCGACGTCCACCTCGCGCCGTCGCTCGTCAAGACGCTTGCCGCGCACCGGCTATCCACCCCGCGGTCTGCCGCCGTTGACCCCGTGTTCGCCTCGGCGACCGGAGGCGTTCTGGATCGCCGCAACATGACCCGCCGCGGCGTCGAAGCCGCCGCCAAGCGAGCTGGCCTAACAGGGGTCAGCATGCACGTGCTGCGCCATACCTACGCCAGCGTCCTCATCGCGGGCGGCTGCAACGTCAAGTACGCGCAGCAGCAGCTTGGCCACACCTCGGCCAGCATGACATTGGACACCTACGCGACCCTTTGGGAGCAGGCTGGCCAGGCCGAGAAGGCGACTGCGGCGATGGAAGCCCAGTTCGGCCTGGCGATGCGCTAGCCGCGACGACACCTGCCCGTCGGCGGTCATCGGTGATGGGGCAGGGGCGGCCGTTGTGTAGAAATGGCGGTGGCCAAGGCGCGGCGGCGACTGCCGGGGCCAGTGTCACCGGCGATCCAGGGCGGTGTATCTCGAAGTTACGCTGATGGTGGCTGCGATGAAGGAGTCGCCCCTCTGTTTGACCAGGCGGGGCAGGTCAAGGTTTGGTTCCGTCATGGCCGATAACGGATCGTTGGACGGCGCCCGCAGCGGCCTTCTATATTCCACCGATGCCGCTGGACCGGATCACCAAGTCGCTATTGGCAGCCTTCGTGGCGAGTGAAGGACTCGGAAAGCTGCCCGAAGACAAGGCCTTCGAGCGCTTCGCCTGCTTTTGCGTTGTGTCCCGAGAACACCCCGAGACGTTCAACGTCGAGGACGTGGTTGTCAGTGGAGGCAACGACACCGGCATCGACGGGATAGCCGTGTTGGTGAACGGCAGCCTCATTACGACGGTCGATGAACTTGAGGACTTGCTTACCGCCTCGGGATACATCGAGGTTGCGTTCGTTTTCACACAAGCAAAGACGCAAGCCGGTTTCGACGCTGGTGAGATCGGCACGTTTGCGACCGGAGTACGGGACTTCTTTGCCGACGAACCCGCACTGCCCCGCAACGAGGGGATCGAAGCCGCTGCCGAGCTGCAGGCCGCGATCTACAACCACAGCGCACGCTTTCGCAGGGGAAAGCCGCACTGTCACCTGTACTACGCCTGCCCGGGGAAGTGGCAAGGCGACACGCATCTTCAAGGTCGCGTGAACACGGAGGTTCAGGCGCTCAAGGATCTCGGCTTGTTCGCTGAGGATGGCGTGAGCTTCTACCCAGTCGATGCCGACCGCCTTCAGGCTCTGTATCAGGACACTCAGCAGCGCGTTACGGCGGAGTTCCAGTTCCCGTCTCGGGCCGTTCTTCCAGACATGGCGGGCGTCGCCGAGGCGTACCTAGGAGTTCTACCGGCCGCCGAGTATCTCACTTTGGTCGTGGACGACGCGGATCAGCTTCGTCGCTCACTGTTCTACGACAACGTCCGAGACTTCCAGGACTTCAACGCTGTGAACGACCAAATCAGGCAGACGCTTGAATCGCCACAGCGCGGATCGTTCGCGCTGCTGAACAACGGCATTACCATCGTCGCCCGCCGCATCACGATCACGGGCAACCGGGTCGTCATGGAGGACTATCAGATCGTCAACGGCTGCCAGACGAGCCACGTCCTGTATCGGGAAAGAGAACACATCACCGACGACGTTCACGTGCCCATCAAGCTGATCGCAACGACCGACGATGACGTGACGAACGCAGTTATTCAGGCTACTAACTCGCAGACGCCGATTGGCGCAGAGGATCTGCAAGCGCTTACCGCGTTCCAGAAAAAGCTTGAGACTTTCTATGCCGCGTTCCCGGAGACGCAGCGCTTGTATTACGAGCGTAGATCGAAGCAGTACGACGGCGTGCCTGGCATCGAGAAGGTTCGAATCGTCACCCGCGGGCAGCAGATCCGATCGTTCGCGTCGATGTTCTTGGACGAGCCACACAGAGCGGGGCGGTACTTCTCCACACTCTTGAAAGAAATCGGAAACCGGATCTTCGCGAATGATCATCAACTGGAGATGTACTACGCGAGTGCTTACGCGCAGTACCGTCTGGAGTTCTTCTTTCGAAGCCGACTGGTCGATCACAAGTACAAGCCTGCGCGCTACCACCTACTTATGGCACTCCGACACGCCGCGATGGGTCCGAGCTTGCCGCCACCGAACTCACGCGAAATGCAGCGCCAGTGCGCCACCCTGATCGAGTTGTTGGCGAATGACACCGAGGCCGTCACGGCCTTCGAGAAGGCATGCGCCGCCGTTACGAGGCCGTCGGGCGTCAGGCACTCACCCGCGACTTGGTGCGGACGCAGACGTTCACCGACGACGTAATCGCTGCCGTCGCCGCGGCTGCAGCGGCCGGGGCTGCCTAGCTCATCGAGCGTGCAGACTACCCGCTCGTGGACCAACGAGCCGGGGAGGGCCATCGCGGCAAGAGGCGTCGGCCGAGTTCATCGTGCCTGGCGTGTCGCGGCCAACATCTTCTCCACCCTCTCCAAGTTCGGCTTGAGATTTCGAGGATCATCCAGCGTGATCACCCAAATCGCTCCGCCGACCACCTCGACCCGCATCGGCCACTTCACGTGGTCCCGCCGCACCAACCAAATACGCTCGCGGTTCGCCGCCCCCATCACATTCCGGGCCTGATCATCCGGCACGAGATCAACCCAACCCAGTCCGGACGGGCGCTGAACGCCGCAGGAATAGACCACAAGACTCGGGATTTGGCCGACCAGATCCTCCCTCCCACGACGACGAAGGCCGCCCAGAAGATCCGCAGCGACTCGCGGGAATGTCTCTCGAAAGCTAGGTGGCGTAGCCAATGGGCGCTCAGTAGACGTGGACGGTGATGGTTAGCTCCAACGCGGCGATCCGTTGGGTGAGGTCGGGTCGCAGTTGGAATCCGGCGTTGATCGTGCGTTCGCCCACGCCGCAGAACAGGTCGATGTTGCAGGTTGAGCGGAGCCGGTCGAGCACCTCCGAGTGCGCTTCGGCAAACTGGACAAGCTCCTCGATTTGTTCGTCGAGCGGCTGCGTGGTCATGTGGCCGTTGCTGTGCAGTATCCAGCCACTGTTGGTGCGGCGCGTCTGGGAGCGGGGCGAGACGAGGCTCCTCACGGCGTGCGATTTAGTCGCGGTACCCAGAGCGGCCACGAGATCGGATTCGCCGACGGTCTCGCTGAAAACCCGCAGCGAGGCGTCGTAGACATCGAGTTCGTCCGCGTCGTCCGCCGCCACGCCTCAAGGCTACCCGAGCCAAGGTCGGTCGCACTCACGTGGATTCAGCTAGTCCCGCTGTGGCAGCCCCACGTCATCAGGATCAGCAGGATGACTAGGAGAGCACCGATGATCGTCGGGCCGAGCGAGTCAACCAAGTCGCCGAAGCTGACCCTGTCACGCCGCCGCTTCTCTTTCACCACGACCTCACTGTGTGCAGAACTCGCTCGTCGGGCGACTGGGGTGCGTTGCGCTTGGACAGATCGGCGCGAGCGTATCCGAACGATCCCTCCTCGTCACGATCTTGAATCGAGCGCGGATCAGATTGCCCATATGGTCGAACTCCTCACACGTCGCTATCTCTCCCTTGACCGAGCAGGTCGGGGTGCGTTGGGGATACTCGTTTCTGGGCGGAATCGGCATAGCGCCGAGGATCAATGCCGCCCTTTCGCCAGGGGTATCGGGAACGCAGTGGTTTCCGTGCAGAGCGCCGCCACTGCAGTCGCCCTGGACGCTCTGGCCGAGACACCCGGTCGATGCTACGGCGAGGAGTACGAGCAAGGTGAAGCTCCGGCACATAACCCTAGGACGCTGCACGCCCCGGAATGGTTCCACCAGCCTCACACCGCTCCGCACTGCGCCTGAACTAGTTGCGGCGACCCGCCCAGATCTGGCCTCCGGTGTAGAGGGCGAAGCAGATGGCCCCTCCGATCACGGCCGTTGAGTGGTTCCCGGCGAGGATGACGCCGACGCAGATCGCGAGGATGACAGCGCCGGAAATGGTGCCGCGCCTGTACATCTTGGCCATTCGCTGACGTAGGTCGGGGTCCATCGCAGTCGGTCAGGTTACTAGGGCCAGCGGTCTTCACGCCAGCGGAGATAGAGGACCAGTGCGACGCACGACAGACAGATCAGCGTGTACACAAGGCCGGTACCTACCGAGTCGGCGATGTGGCCGTGAGCGTGGTTCGGGACATTCCCTGACGCTAGCCTGAACGTTGGAGTCAGGTACAGGACCCCGGACCAAAACACCCAGACGTAGAAGAACCCAACCACCACAGCGGCTCTCGGATCCTTCGGGAGTGCCCAGACCATCACCCTGAAGACCCCGACGCCAACGAACGTTGCGAGTCTAGTCAACACTCTGCCAGTATCGGCCACCGCGGCAATGGCTATAGGTCAGGCGCCGAGCCTCGCACTGCTCCTCACCGCTCGACACGCCTCGGAAGGGTTCCACCAGCCTCGCACCGCTCCTTACTGCTTGACCTGAGGGCTGTTCAGTTTGAGCAGAAGGCGCTGGTCACCTTCTTGCGTCCCAAGCGGCGGCAGATCGGGCTTACCGTGCCATCGGGGTGGATTTTGAAAAGAGCGCCACTCACACCAAAGCGGCCGTGCTTCAAGGTGGAGTCGCACACCGCCAGCGAACCTTTCGAGTAGCAACGGACCTGCGTCAGCGGCTCGTACATCGGCGTGATGGGCATAGCGGCCACAAGCTTGGTGACCTGCGGGTTGGGCAGGAACTGGACGCAGCGATTGCCGCGAAAGGTGCCGTGGCACTCCATGCTCCCTTCGCTGGGCGGGTGCGTCGTGGTGTACCACGCGCCAGCCGTGAGCGTGAGGGTTGTAGCCGCGAACGCGAGTAACCAGCGCATGGTTCTTAGACGCTCTGGCGACTATGGAAGTTCCATCGGTGCGGCGGTCACGGAACTTTGTGCCGGTCTAGCTCGTCCTAGCGGGTGATGATTCGCACCGTTGTAATCTCTCTGGGTGTGCTGGCAGCCATCGGGGCGGGGTTGGCGTTGCTGCTCGTTTCGTCCTTCCCGGACGCTTCCAACACGGGCTACCGGGTGACGATGCGGCCGATCACAGCGTTGTCGCACCGGGCCTGCCAGGCCGAGGTTCGACGGCTAGGCATGGTGGTTGAGGCGACGGCATGCTCACCCGGAACGGATCGACCGTGGTTCAACATCACGATCATCAACGTCCACGACAACAACGGCTACCCGGACTGCACGGCAACCGCGTATGACGAGGCCGGTCAGGCGCTTTTTGACTGGGGAATCCCCATCTCCAACGTCGGCCCCGTGCCAGCCGGGCCACCAGTCAGTCGCGGTACCCGCCTCCACCTGATCTGGTACTTCAATCCCCGCACAGACGATGGCAGCTACGTCAAGCGCGCCGCATGGAGGCCGACCACCATCACCAGCTACAAGGCGACTTGCCACGGCCGACCACCATCACAGGTGCCGAACTGACAACGCCTCTGCCCACGCTGCTCGTCGTTGTCCTCGCCATCGGCGTGGTCACACTGACCACCGGCGGGTGCGGAACGATGGCGGGTGACTGCTCGGGCGGCACCGCCGACGGCGCGGGTGGCTGCATCCCGGACGACCACGGCCCAACAGCAGCGCAGCAGGCGGCGTTCAAGCACTTCGACGTGGACGACGCCGCGTGCTTCAACAACGGCCCCTTCCGCTACCAGGGGCGCAGGTACCACGGGTACGCCTGCAAAGCCATACGCGGTCACCACCTTCAGAACGACGAGACCTACTGCGTGGTGCTAGATCGGGGCGTCCCCATCCCTGACAGCCAGACAGCCGTCATCCTCGCGGCCCGTCCCGCGCAACGGCAGCGCTGCACCGGGTGAACGCCTCACGGACGTAGCTCGGTGCAGCCCCAGTCGCGGAGCGGGTCGCACGACTCTCTTCCGGTCGTGCGACCCTCGGTCGCTCTACGTGGCTTCCTCGGAAGGGTTCCACCAGCCTCGCACCGCTCCTCACTGCAGACCCGTTACGACTTGCAGATCACGCACCTGCCTGGCCGAGACGTTGCACCGGCAGGCGAAGTACGGCAGGCTGGCGTTCACACGCTTGCCATCGAGCAGGCCAGTCACCGTCGCCTCCTGCTGGCCCTGCTGCGGGATCACGCAGGAGCAGGCTCGGTTCGGCGACTCCAACGTCGCGTAGTCGCGAAGCGCACGACAAGCTGCCTCCGGCTTCGGGATCGTTAGCCCTGGGCCGGAACCGGAGAAGCCGAACGAGTCGTGGTCGCCGTTAGCCACATTGCAGCCGAGGCGCCACCCTGCCACGACCTTCTCATTCCCGTGGTTTCCGAATCTCAGAATCCGCACGACGAGCGTCGGTCGTGGGGACGCGGTCTGCTGATCCGCGCCCAGGCTGCACCCTGACAACACCCCAGCTAAGGCCACCCCTAGGAAGACGCTCCGCCACATATCGCTTAGGACGCTACACGCCCCGGAATGGTTCCACCAGATGCGCCAGTGTGGAACCTTTTCGGCCCTTGGTTCGTCGTCTAGGCGAGGAAGTCGTTTGGAGTCGGAGGAAATCGCAGCGTTGTACGCGGCCTATGGTGGTGAGCTTTGGCGTGCGTTGCTGGTCGTCTCGGCTGGGCGAGCGGATGTGGCGAAGGAGGCGACGGCAGAGGCGTTCGCACGGCTAGTGGCGAATGCCGACTCGGTGCGCGAGCCGCGAGGGTGGCTGTATCGCACCGGCTACCGGGCGGTCGTTGACCAGTTGCGGCAAGAGAGGCGGGTGTCGCACGACGTTCCCGACCGAGCGGCCCGCGAGGCTCCCACCAGTTTCTCGCCTGAGTTGTCCGAGGCTCTGGCCCGATTGTCTCCGGCCCAACGATTGGTGGTGTTCCTGACCTACCAGGCGGGAATGTCGCTCCGCGAAGTGGCGGAGGCGACTGGGTCGCCCGTTGCCACGGTGAAAGTGCGGCTGCATCGGGCGCGTCGTGCGCTGCGGGCGGCGTTAGAGGCGGAGGAGGCGGATGCACGTGCGTGAATGGGACGAGTTGCTTGCAGAGGTCGCCCGGTTGGAGCCGCCAGCGGATGTCGGGGGCTATGTCGTGCGACGCGCCGAACAGGCACGGACATCAACATCGAGCAGCCGAAGGACACCACCCGGCGCGGGCGTGGCGCTGCGGTGGACGGCAGTCACCGTTGGTGTCGTGGTGGTGCTTGCAGGTTTGGCGCTCGCGGCTCATTCGCGCCGGGACGATCAGACTGGATCGGCACCGCAAGTCTCCGAGGCGAAGCTGGCGGTGCTACGCCAGTCCGAAGCACACTTCGCTCGCCGCTACCCAAGCCTGTCAGATGCCGAGGCGGCGGTCGGCTTCTCGCTGGTGCGGCCCCAGTCACGCTTGGCCTCTGACGCAAACCTCGACTCGGTCTGGGCCTCGCAGACCCATGAAGCAGTGTTGATCTGGAAGTCTGGCGTGTTTGAGACCATCAAACCCTGGGGCTGCCATTGCGACCCAACCGCGCTTCGCAAGATGCCTCACGGCTTTCGCTACCTCAACCTGAACGGCTGGCCCGCCACGACCGCAGCATCCAACCCCGACCAGCGTACCTTTATCGGCCCCGAGTCCAAAGCACAGGAGAAGTACGGCGTCCCAGCCAGCGTCGAAGTCGTCAACAACGGCCTCGACATTACCCTCTACCAGTACGGACGCAACGTGCAGCCGGGGCTACTGGCCGCCGCCGACACGCTGCCCAAACGACCGGCCACCGCACTGACGATCACCTACCAGCACAACGCATTCCAACACCACAAACTGGTGCTGCTGACTGGCAAACCGCTGTTCCTCTCCTGCGATCCGACAGGCGGAACAATCCCCGACCCAGCGGGAGCCTGCCAGTCAATCCAGAAGAACACGGCCCGCTACGTCGGCAAGACAACCGGCGGTTGCATCGGCGGTGTGATCCGCTGGAACGTCACGATCACCGGCGTCGTTGACGGCAACCCCGTCACGCGCAACTACGACATGTGCGCCAACCAAGCCCGCGCCTGGTCAGCACTTGGAGGCAGCACCGTGCCAGGCGTCGCGGGTTAACGCACCAGCCCGGCGGACACGGCAGCAGCCCCTCCGGGTATTGAATGGGGTTGGTGAGGTAGTCGTCGGAGGTGCGGTGACAAGGCTGCCGCGTGGTCGGGATGTGGTAAGCAGCGGTGGGTAACGATGGCGAACCGGCAGCGCCCTACACCGACGAGAACCGCATGAGCTAGCCAAATCGGGCAACCACGGCTAATAACCGAAAAGCGAGCGGGCCGCTTTACACGCAGGGGGTCGGCGGTTCGATCCCGTCACCGCCCATCGCGAGGTCGAGATAGTGACCGCTCCCGGACCGCGTAGGTCAGGTGGGTCACCCGCTGCGTCGGCTCCGCGCGGACCGGCTCAAGGGCCACGCGGCCCGCGTCCACGCCCTCGAACAGGCGGACTCCGGAGCCGAACAGCACGGGTGAGAGCGCGATCGAGAACTCGTCGATCAGGCCGGCGTTCACGTACTCCAGGATCGTCGCGCCGCCGCCCGCGATGCGGACGTCTCGGTCGCCGGCGGCCTCGCGGGCCCGGTCGAGCGCGGTCTCGATGCCGTCGTTGACGAAGTGGAAGGTGGTCCCGCCCGGCCGCTCCCAGGGGTCACGCTGCTCGTGCGTCACGACGAAGACCGGCGTGTGGAACGGCGCCTCCTCCGGCCACGCCTGCTCGCCGAGCGTCGAACATGCGCTTGCCCATCACGCTCGCGCCCGTGCGCTCGAACGTCTCCCGCGCGATGTCGTTGTCGCGCCCCTCCTCGCCGCCCTCGCCGAGCTTCAGGTTCTCCCGGAAGAACCGCTGCGGGAATATCCACTGCTGCAGCTCCATCCACTGCGCCATCCAGCGCTGCCCATCCGGGTCGTCCGTGCGCTGCTCGGGCGCGATGAACCCGTCCAGCGACATCGTCACGCTGAAGAACACCTTGCCGGCCATCAGTCCTCGACTCCCTTCCGAACGATCTCGGTGACGTAGGCGGCCAGGTTGCTCAGAGTCTGCTGGCCACCCTCGATCGCGTGGTACTTCTCGACCGCCTCGTCGCGCAGCTGCTTGGTGGGGAACACCGTGCGCATCTCGATCCGGGTCGCCGCGCCGTCGGGCGCGAACGTGATGACCGACTCGAAGGCGTTCGGGTCGCCGCGGGACTCACCGTGCAGCAGCGCGATCCGCTCCGGCGGGGCGATCTCGGTCCAGGAGATCCACTCCTGGTAGTCCGTCCCGTCCGGCCCGTGCATCACGAAGTCCCACTCCCCGCCGACGCGGAACTCGAACGCCCGCGTGGTGGTGGTGAACCCCTCCGGTCCCCACCATCGCGACAGGTGCCGGACCTGCGGTGAACGCCTCGAACACCAGCTCCCGCGGGGCGCCGATGACCCGGGAGATCACGATCTCGCGGTCGGCCGTCGCTGACTGCGCCGGCGCTCCCGTCCTGTCGCTTCCATCGGTCACTCCTCCTGCCTTGCCTGCTTGAGGTCCTGCACGTACGCGTCCAGCCGGTCGAAGCTCTCGTTCCAGAACCGCTCGAACCCGCCGGTCCACTCGTGGACCGGTCGCAGCCCGCGGGCGTCCAGGCCGTACAGGCGCTGCTTGCCGGCCTTGCGGTCCCGCACCAGCCCGACCTCCCGGAGCACCCGCAGGTGTTTGGACGCCCCCGGCTGGGTCATCCCCAGCTCCCGGGCCAGCTCGGTCACCGGCCGCTCACCCGCCCGCAGCAGCACCAGGATCTCCCGGCGCTGCGGCTCGGCGATCGCGTTGAAGACGTCCGACGTCGTCGCTGCTCGTGCCATGGCGTCATCATATTCCGATATCGGCATACGTCAAGCCGGAGGAATCAGGCGGGTGTTGTCAGATCGGTGTCCCTCGACGACCTGTCCCCAGCCCGTTGCACTCGAGCGGTCGCAACGGGGCCGAACCGGTGCTGACGCGCAGCAGCCGGCCGCGTCCGCTGTGCGCGATCGCCTATCCGACCGCCCCGTTCGGGACGGTCACGAAGCGCTTCAACGACTTCCGAAGCGCGTACATGCAGAACCCTTGCCCGGCGGGCTAAGTTGACCTGACCGGCTGGAACCTGCGGCCCGATCACGCGAGGGCTAGGCTAAGCTGCCGGGTCGCGCCCGAAGTCGAGACGCCGCTTGATCAGTTCCCGCAGGTGCTCGGCCGTCTCCGGGGAGCGGCGTTCGATCGCCCACACGTCGCGCTTGAGCAGCGCGATCAGGCGTACGGGCGAGGTGGCGACGACCGTGGCCATGCGGATCCCGGCCGCCAGCACGGCCACCTCGCCGAAGACGTCGCCTGCACCCAGCGTGGCCAGTCGCTGGCCGTTCGCGCTCACCTCGACGGTGCCGCTCTCGATCGCGAACATCGCGTGACCGAGATCGCCCTGCGTCGCCAGCGTCTCCCCCTCGGCCGCCTCCACCTCGACCGCCGCGGCAGCGATCGTGGCCAGATCGGCCTCGTCGAGATCAGCAAACAGCGGGATCGCGGCCAGCCTGGACGTTTCCATAGCGGACACGGTAGTGACCGGCCCCGGCCGCGAGGGTGTGCTCCGGTGAACAAGCGGTTGAGAAGTGGTGAAGGCACTCGATGGGATGAGCACCGCGGCTGGCTAGACTCGTGTGCATGGCCGACCCGGTTGCCCATCCCGCCACGTCCGCCGACCTGCGCCGGTCGGCCACTCGCCCCACCCGCGAGCAGTACTTCATGCTGCTGGCGGTGGCCACGCGCGAACGCGCCAACTGCCTGCGGCGGCACGTGGGCGCGGTGCTGGTGGCCGACCAGCGCATCATCGCCACCGGGTACAACGGAACACCCACCGGCTTCCCGAACTGCGACGAGGGCGGCTGCCACCGCTGCTCGCACCCCGAGAGCTACGCCGAGGGCCGAGGCTACGACATCTGCATCTGCGTGCACGCCGAGCAGAACGCGGTGCTGCAGGCGGCGAAGCTCGGCTACTCCGTGCAGGGCGCAGCCTGCTACTCGACGCTGCGGCCCTGCTTCGGCTGCCTCAAGGAGCTGTACCAGTCCGGCGTCAGCGCCGTTCGCTACCTGAACGAGTGGACGCCGAGCGACCCGGTTGAGGCCGCGGCGTACGACTCGCTGCTGGGCGAGACTGGCGGGCCGCGGCGTGGTGGTCGCGCCGCTGGAGCTGCCGGCCGAGCTGCTCGATCTGCGCTGACCGCGGTCAGGCGGTGCGGCGGAGCTTGCGCGGCTCGTCGCCCCAGTCGAACGAGAGCGCCTCGTCCGCGGGGATGGCGGGCTCCATGGGCACGATCGGCGCCACCTCTGCCGGCCTGGCCGGCTGATCCTCCAGGTCGACCGTGACGACGGCGCGCAGCGGCGTCATCCGCGGTCGGCGGCTGGGGGCGACCTCGCTCGCCCGCGGCGTGCGCTCGATCCGGGCCATGTGCAGGGTGTGCAGCGAAAAGCGCCAGGCCTGCAGCTCGAGCTCGGCCAGCGGCGGTGCCTGGCAGGCCGGGCAGGGCGTCAGCGGCCGCTTGTCCTGGTTGCACTGATGACAGGCGATGGTGATCTGCATCCCGATCCTTTCGGCATCCCGCGTCCCGACCTTGAGCCGCCGTCCTCAAGTTTGCGGCCGCGCGAGCCGACGTTTGAAGCATGCACCGGGATGCCCTACGCCCGCTGCCGCGGTTGTTCGGGGTTGCCTGGGTCGCCATCCTGCTCGCGGTGTGCGCGGCGCTTGCCCACGCCGGCCCAGCCGCCGCCAACCCCGAGCTGGACCAGAAGAAGGCGCAGCTTGCGAAGGTCCGCCACGAGGTGCAGGCGCTCGACGGTCGCGTCGAGCTGCTGACCGAGCAGTACGACGGGGCGGTGGTGCGTCTGCACCAGCTGAAGGTGCAGATCAGGCGGGCGACCCGCCGCCTGCGGGCGGCCGAGATCCATCTCGCCTACGAGCAGAGCGTGCTCGCGAACCTGATGGTGGCCCGCTACAAGGGCCTCGACGCGACCACGCTCGACATCGTGCTGGGCGCGTCGTCGCTCGACCAGGTGACGGGGTCGCTCGACATCCAGGCGCGCTTCGACGCCGCGGTGACCGAGGCCGTCGACCAGATCCAGATCGCAAAGGACACGATCCAGGCCCAGCGCCTGCAGTTGATCGCGACCCGCGTCCAGGTGCTCGCCGAGAAACGGATGATCGCCAAGCGGCGCGACAAGATCACGGGATTGCTCCGCCGCCGCCGGCGCCTGATGCGCTCGCTGGGCACGCAGGTGCGGATCGGCGAGGCCGCGGATTCGATCGGCCAGGCCCATGTCGCCTTGGAAGCTGCCGCGTGGGTGCGCCAGGACATGAAGCAGAACCAGGGCGATCCGGGCGCGGTGCTCCGCGATCAGGTGGTGCTGGACGGGCTCGGCCAGATCGGCGTGCCCTACGTGTGGGGCGGCGCATCGCCCCAGACCGGGTTTGACTGCTCCGGCCTGGTGATGTGGCTGTGGGCCCGGCACGGCGTGGCGCTGCCGCACTTCGCCGCCTCCCAGTACCACCTCGGCCCGTTCGTCGCCAAGAGCGACCTTCGGATCGGCGACCTCGTGTTCTTCCACGAGCTCGGGCACGTCGGCATCTACATCGGCCACGGCTACGTGCTGCACGCACCGCACACGGGCGCCACGGTGGAGATCGAGTCGTTCAACATCCCCTGGTTCCAGAACACGTACGTCGGCGCCACCCGCCCCGGCCCTCCCTGAGAGCGGCCCTCCCCGCCGCCGCGGTGACGTAGGCTTCGGCGGTGCTGTTTCGACAGGTGCTGCATCCCGACCTCGGTTGCGCCTCCTACGTGATCGCGGACACGGCCGCCGGGCTGGGCGCGGTGGTCGACCCCAAGCGGGATGTCGCCGAGTACCTCGAGCTGGCGAGCGCCCACGGCTTCACGATCACGCACGTGATCGAGACCCACAACCATGCCGACCACGTGTCCGGTCGCGCGGGCCTGGTCGAGGCCACCGGCGCGCGATCCTGGGTGAGCCCGCTGGCCGGGGCCGGGTATCCGCACGACCCGTTCGCAGACGGTGCCGAGATCGAGCTGGGCGAGGTGCGGCTGCGTGCGCTGCACGTGCCCGGCCATCGTCCCGAGCACACCGCCGTGGTGGTGGTCGACGGTTCCCGGTCCAGCCTGCCGTGCGCCGTTCTGACCGGCGACAGCCTGTTCGTGAACGACGTCGCCCGCCCCGACCTGGCCGTCGAGAAGCACGAGGGAGCGGCGCAGCTCTACCACGCCATCGGCCGGCTGCTGGAGCTGGACGACGGGGTCGAGGTGTTCCCCGGGCACACCGGTGGATCGCTCTGCGGCAGCGCTCGCATGAGCGAGACAACGTCCTCCACGATCGGGTTCGAGCGCGCCAGCAACCCGATGCTGCGGCTGGGCGAGGAGTCCCTGTTCGTGACGGAGCTGATCCACGACCTGCCGCCCCAGCCGCCCAACTTCAAGGCCATCGCCGAGGCCAACCGGGCCGGGACACGCGGCGTCGCCTCAGAGGTCGCGCCGTTCCCGCCCGAGCGGCTGGCCGCGGCCCTCGCCGCCGGCGCGCTGGTGATCGACGGGCGCGCGGCACCGGAGTACGACGCCGCGCACATACCGGGCACGATCGGCATCGACGCCTCCGTCAACGGGTTCGGGACGAAGGCGGCCTGGATCGCGGAGCCCGGAGGCGAGCTGGTGCTCGTCGCAGACGACGAGCCGCCGGCGCTGCACATGCAGGGATTGCTGGAGTCGGTCGGCCTGTCCGCGGACGGCATGCTGGCCGGCGGATTCGCGGCCTGGACGGCGGCCGGGCTCGGCGTCGAGCGGTTCCAGGTGATGGACGTGGACGAGCTGTACGCCGCCGGCGACCGGGTGCAGATCCTGGACGTGCGCGACCAGCACGAGTGGGACGAGCAGCGCATCACCGGATCGCAGCACGTGGTCTACCACGACGCCGGGCGGGTGATCCCGCCGCTCGATCGCGACCGGCCGGTGGCCGTGATCTGCACGACCGGGCGCCGCAGCGCGATGGCGGTGGGACTGGTGCGCCGATCCGGCTTCGCCGAGGTGATCCACGTCACCGCCGGCGGCGTCGGCACCTGGGCGGCGCGGGGCTACCCGATCGAGCAGACGCAGCCGGCCGCGGTATGAGTGCTCCCGAGCTGTCGGCAACCGACGTGGCGGCCGCGCTGGAGCGCGGCGAGCTGGCCGCCGTCGACGTGCGCGAGCCGGGCGAGTGGGACGCCGGTCACATTACCGACGCGCTCTGGATCCCGATGGGCGAGTTCGCCGACCGCGTCTCGGAGCTGCCGGAAGGGCGGCTGGCGATCGTCTGCCGCAGCGGCGCACGCAGCGGGGTGGTGGCAGACTGGCTGGAGCGGTCCGGGGTCGATGCCGTCAACCTGGCCGGTGGCATGCAGGCCTGGCACGCCGCCTCGCTGCCGATCGAACCGGTGGACGGCTGGATCGCGTGAGCGTGCGGGTGGGCACCTGCTCCTGGGCGGACGAATCGCTCAGCAAGCTTTGGTACCCGCCCGGTGTCGGCTCGGCCGAGGCGCGCCTGCGCTGGTACGCGGAGCATTTCGACACGGTCGAGGTCAACTCCAGCTACTACGCCCTGCCCACCGAGGAGATGGCGACCGCCTGGGCGCAACGTACGCCGCCCGGGTTCGTGTTCCACGTCAAGGCGTTCGGGATGATGACCCGCCACCCGGTGCGGGTCGAGCAGCTGCCGCCGGACATGCGCTCGGAGGCCGAGTTCGACGAGCGGGGCCGGATCGACCGCCCCTCACGGGAGCTGCGAAGCGCGGTTTTCCGGCGCTTCCTGCGCGCCGTCGAGCCCCTGCGTGAGGCCGGGAAGCTGGGCGGCGTGCTGATGCAGCTGCCCCAATACGTGGTCTTCAAGCCGTCGTCGTTCGCCTATCTGGAGTGGGCGCGGGAGCAGCTCACCGATCATCACATGCTGGTCGAGTTTCGCCACCGCAGCTGGCTCACCGACGAGCACCGCGAGCAGACGCTGGCCTTCCTGGAGCGGCTGCCGGCCACCTACGTGATCGTCGACGCACCGCGGGTGACGTCGGACAACGTCGCTCCCACCGTCGTCGCGCGCACGTCGGACACCGCCTACCTGCGGCTGCACGGGCGCAACGCGGCGACCTGGAACGCTCGTGGCGGCGGCGCCGCGAAGCGGTTCGACCACCTCTACTCGCAGGACGAGCTCGCGGAGTGGGTGGGGCCGCTGCGGGAGCTGGCCGGCTGCGCCCGCGAGGTGTTCGCGATGTTCAACAACAACGGCCGCAGCACCGACGTCAACGGCAATCCATTCGCCCAGGCACCGGCCAACGCCGCTCAGCTGCTGGAGCTGCTGAAGGAGTCATAGAGGCCGGTCGCGGCCGCCCGGTGAACCTGGGGAGGGCATACCGGGCGGCCGGAGGGAGACACGCCGGCCCGGTCAAGCCGGCGCTTGCGACTGGCGGCCACGGTTGTCTGCGTCGTGACCATTCGAGGGGTCTGATTCCTCGGTCGCAGCTACTGTCCCACGCGTACTTTGGTGGAAGATTGGAGCGCCGGACCCGGTCCCTGACGGGCCTGAGGCACGGCCAAGACGACGGCCGTCGCCGATGTCTGCTTGACTGTCTCGATGACCGACCAGACGGTGCTGACCACCTGCCCGCGGGATTGCTACGATGCCTGCGGCATCCTCGTCACCGTCCGGAACGGCGCCATCCGGTCAGTGCGGGGCGACCCCGACCACCCGGTCAGCCGCGGCAAGCTCTGCCGCAAGTGCTCGATCGGCTACAACGGCGTGTACCTCGATCCGCAGGCGCGGCTGACCACACCGCTGCGCCGGGTGGGCGCCAAGGGCGAGGGCCGGTTCACGCCGGTCAGCTGGGACGAGGCGATGGCCGAGATCGCATCGCGCTGGCGTGCGATCATCGACGAGACCGGCCCTGACGCGATCCTGAACGCCCACTACACGGGCACCTGCTCGGTGATCGCGTTCGCCTTCGGCTCGCGGTTCTTCCGGCGGCTGGGTGCAACCGAGGTCGACCCCGACTCGGTCTGCAACAAGGCCGGCCACGTCGCGCTCGACTACATGTACGGCAGCTCCGTGAACGGCTTCGATCCGCGCAGCGCGCGGGATGCGGAGTGCATCGTGGTGTGGGGCGCGAACCCCTCGGCATCGGCTCCGCATGCCCACGACCACTGGCTTCCGGAGGCGCCCGGCACGGTGATCGTGATCGACTCGATCCGCACGCCGACGGCGCAGCAGGCCGACCTGCACCTGCAGCCGTTCCCCGGCAGCGACGCGGCGCTGGCGTTCGCGATGCTGCACGTGATCGTGCGCGACGGGCTGGCCGACCGGGAGCTGCTCGAGCGCCACGCGATCGGGTGGGACGAGCTGGAGCCGCAGCTCGAGGCGTGCACGCCGGAGTGGGCGGAGCCGGTGACCGGCGTGCCGGCGCAGCTGGTCGAGCGGGCGGCGGCGATCTACGGTCGCGGGCCGTCGCTGCTCTGGATCGGCCAGGGCCTGCAGCGCCAGTCCACCGGCGGGAACGTGATGCGGGCGGTGGCGCTGCTGCCGGCCGTGAGCGGCAACCTGGCCAAGCCCGGGGCCGGGTTCCTGTACCTCAACGATCGCTTCGAGATCGACGAGGACTGGCTGGCGGCGCCGCAGCTGGGCGATTCGCCGGAGCCGATCAGCCACATGGACCTGGCCGCACGGCTCGAGCATCCGGCGCGCAGCCGCAGCCTCTTTTGCTGGAACATCAACATCGCCGCGTCCAACCCCGAGCAGACCAGGCTGCTGGCCGCGCTCGCCCGTGAGGACCTGTTCACAGTGGTGGTCGACCTGTTCGCGACCGACACGGGCGACTACGCCGACCTGCTGCTGCCGGCCGCGAGCTTCCTGGAGTTCGACGACCTGGTCGCGTCCTACTTCGACCTATCGTTGTCGGCACAGGTGAAGGTGGTCGACCCGGTCGGAGAGGCGCTGTCGAACCAGGAGATCTTCCGCCGGCTGGCGACCGCGATGGGCTTCACCGAGCCGGAGCTGCACGCTGGCGACCGCGAGATGATCGACGCTATGCTGGCCCAGTCCGGCGTGATCGAAAGCTTCGAGCAGCTGGCGGCGGTGGGCACGGTGCCGCTGGCGGCGGAGCCGGTGGTGCAGTTCGCCGACCTCGAGTTCGAGACGCCCAGCGGCCGCATCGAGATCGCCTCCGCCGCGGCCGAGGCGGACGGCCATCCGCGGCTGCCACAGCCTTGGAGCGATCCACGGCCGGCCGCCGGACGTCTGCGGCTGCTGTCGCCGGCCTCGCCCTGGCTGATGAACGACAGCTTCGCGAACGATCGCAAGATCACGAAGCGGATCGGCCGGCCGAGCGTGACGCTGCACCCGGCCGACGCCGCCAGCCGCGGCCTCGGCGAGGGCGACATGGCGCGGCTGTCCAACGCATCCGGCGCGCTCGAGCTGGCGGTGACGGTGTCGGACATCGTGCCGCAGGGAGTGGCCTATTCACCCAAGGGCCGGTGGCTCAAGCGGGAGCAGCAGCAGGCGAACGTGAACGTCCTGAACGACGGCCGCAAGGCCGACTTCGGCGCCAGCACGTCGGTGCATGGGGTCGAGGTCACCGTCGAACGGGTTTAGGTCGCAGGCGGGAAGAACCGGTCGCGTTCGCGCGTCTTGACCCTGTAGCCACCACCGGCCCGCGCACTCGCTTCTCCCAGACTGTCCAAGCGAAATGCGGCTCCTGCGGGCCGGTGGTGGATATGCCCAAGCTCGGTGGGGGTACCCCCTGGCGCGGAAGTACACCAGCCCGCACGCCGCGTTCACGACGCTGCTGATGTCGACCGGTCTCACTTTCGGGACGATGGCGTCGCCGTACGGCCTGCAGGCCGGCATCATCGATCGCACCCAGTTCTCGCTGTTGGGGACCGCGGTGGTGCTGTCGGCGATCATGCCGACGGCGATCGCCCGGCGCTTCTTCACTCCCACCGGGGCGAGCTCGCCGCCGCTGCGGATCCGGCCGAGCGCGGCAGCCCCAGTCCGCCGCGAGAGGATCATCGCCGTTGCAGCGCCCGGCGAAGCGCGGATCGTTGGTCGGCGAGCTCCACCACGGCGCAACGGAGCCGCTGTTCGCCTTCGGCCGTCAAGGAGAGCACGGCGGATCGCCGATCCGATGGGTCTTGCGCCTTTTCGACAAGGCCAGCATCGACGCAGCGGGACACAAGGTCTGAGAGTGTGTTGTGGGGCATCGCGAGGCGCTCGGCCATGGACGTTATTGTCGCCGATTCGCTTCCGTCGGGCGCGCCTTTGATCATCAGTAGCAGGAGGTAGCGCTGCGGCGTGAGCCGGCACCGGCGCACGACCTTGGCGGTGTCCGCGTCAAAATGGCGAAGGGCGGAGCGGAATCGGGCGACATCCAGAGCCTGCTCCAGATACGCCCGGTCAGACATCTTCTTCGCATTCCATGTCCGGGCAGTCTTACCGCATCACGACCTGCTGGACGCCGTATCGCGCGAGGCTCACCCCCCGCCTCGGTCCGGGCAGCTTGCCTGCGGCGTGCCTCAGAACGAGCGCGCCGCCTGAGCCAGAAGCCCGCCTGATGTCGGGCCTGAGCCAGAAACCGCCTGCACGTCGGGCGCTATCGACGGGCGGCCCGCCAAGCGGTGGGAATGAGCGCACTCGCGGCGCGGCTCGCGCTCTCGAGTCGTCGTAGTCGACTGGTGCTCATCGCGGTGCATGGCTGTGTTCGAGCCAGACGACCAGCCACTTGAGAAGAGGGTTGCGATGGTCGCCTCGGACAACGGCAAGCATGCCACCCACGAATCCGCCACACGGGTCAGCGCACCGGCTGCCGCCACCGCGACGATCACCGCGACTATGCAGTCTTCATTGTGTCACCAGCCCGGCACCCTGTCCGTCGACCCGTTGGCCCCCGAGGGTGCAGCCGCGCCCGCCCAGATCGCCTTTCGCCTGAATCGACCCTGGCTGATCATCACACTCGACCCACACCGGCCACAGCGCCAGGTTGGGACGCCGCCAAGGTCACCTCCCGGCGCGAAATCTGCGTTCAGGTGCCCGCGAAGGCCGCACATCGGACAGGAGATCCGGACTTGACGTGCTGGGGACTTGCCGTCACGAAACAGGATCGTGTCCACGCTCGCTCCGTTCCCGCCCGATCGCTACCGGTTAGCAGGGCGATCCAGCGACCTGATGTATCGGGTTACGCCGCAGTCTTCCCAGTATACTCCGTCGCATCACGACGCATCTCTTTGGTGTCAGCTCTGCTGCGAGCACCAGAGGCGGTGTCAAGATGAATCGGACGTGAACGGCTCGAAGTCTCGGGACCCCGCGCTTCAAGGGTGGCCGAGCAGCTCGCCACACAAGGGAGGCGCGCGCCAAACACCCGGGCGCTCCGAGGCGTGACGCGAGCGTCGGGTTCAGGCTCGTCGCCCAGCAGGCGGTTCCGACCGCGAAAGCAGTTCGCCGCTGCGACCGTATCTGACCGCCCGGGCGACCCGGTCCGCGGGTAGTCCGGCGTCGGTCAGCGCGTCGCCGATCTCGCCCTCTCGAAGCCATTTCAGGAACAGCCATGCGAACAGCACGATCGTGACGATGCTGCCCTCCGTCAGCATGACGATGCCTGCCAGATTTTGATCCTCCAGCGGTCCGATGCCCCAGAGCCGTGGACGGATCGCCGCGTAGTAGGTGAAGAACACGGTGTGCGACCACATGAACGCGAACGCCAGCACGGTGTCGATGAAGCGGACGCCGAGGATGTAGAGCAGCTTGATGCCCGAGCCGAACCACCGGGGCCCGGGGAGCGGTTCGAGCAAGGCTGACCACAGCAAGATGCCGCAGGCGATGAAGCAGCCGTGCTCGACCGCATGAATCGCATCGTTGCGAAGCGCGGCCTGGTAGGGGCCGGGAAGATGCCACGCGTAGAGATCGGCGGCCCACACCGGCAAGGCAACCAGTGGGTGTGCGAGCGCACGCAGCCGTCCCGCCATGGGCAGGGCAAGCACCGGCCTCAAGAGGGCTCCGTCCAGCCCCGCGACGATTAGCAGGGGACCGATGTCGCCCAGCAGGATGTGTTGCACCATATGCACCATGAAGAGGCGGTGCTCGCCGATCCAATCGATCGGCGACACCAAGGCGAGCAGCACAATCGCTAGGCCCGAGAGGAAGCAAGCAACTCGCCAGGTCGGCACGGGATGTCCGCGCGCACGGATCGTCGCCGCGCGCCGCAGATACAACATGGCGACAGCGACCGCAGGCACGACGTCGAGCGGCTGGAACGTCCACACCCAGACGGAACTCAAGAGCGCCATGAGCCGCCGCTACCCTCGGGTTGTGAGACGAGCTCGTTCCACCCGCCCCGCGTACTCACGTACGAGTGGCGACCGAATGGCCGCCAGACCTCGATACGGCGATTCCAATGGCGTCTCATACCGGTTGGGTTCAACCCATCGCGATCAAGCCCACCCAAAGCTGGCGAACACTGATGAGCCTCACCGCGTCGGGGAGATCTTTCGCCGATACCGGTGGTCGGCCATCTCATGGCACAAGCACAGACGGGCGTGCGCTCACGTTGGCCAAGTATACCGTAATACGGTATAAATCGTCAGCTTCTCCAAGCCGGGTTGCAGATGCGATCATCATCAGTGCGTCGGCTGCTCGCGGGGCGCGCGCTTGCGTGCCGCAAGATGCCGCGGGTTGACGCGCTGCTGGGGGGCAACGGCGAGGACGAAGCAGAGCATCGCGCCGATGCCGCAGGCTAGCGACACCGAGGCGGCCGACCGTTCCACCGGGGCCGGCATGGCGGCCATGACGTATCCGTGTGTGAGCGTGGGTAACAGCACCAGACCCTGGTACAGGCCGAATGCGCCGACCATGAAGCTGGTGAACGGGCGTACGTTTGACCGGACGAATGCCACCAGGGCGAGCAGCGCCAGTACCACGGTCAAGGCGAGATCCACGCGCTGCCAGGCCGATACGTCCGGATGGCCGTACAGCTCGCGACCGATCCTGCCGGCCGCCACCGCCGCCACGGTCAGCAGAGCCAGGAGCGCCCCTAGCCTCTGGATGATGCGTTGGTCGCGCGCGCGGATCAGCGCGGCCAGGCAGACCAGGCAGACCACGGTCGGCCAGAACCACAGCAGCGACGGATCGGCCGCCCGCCAGAGCTGCCCGCTGATTACGTGCTTGGCCCCATTAATCGTGAGCGGTACCGTCCATGGCCCCACGTCGCCTGCGGCGGCGTTTGGCGACGAGAGGGCCAGCGTGTGCAACCGGTCCTCGTGCCACATGTAGCTGTGTGAGTCGGTCATGTGCTTCCATGAGGGAGGCGCCGTGGCGTCGGTGCCCTTAGGCGCCGCAATTGGCGTCGCCCGGTTCAGGTAGGTAGTGGGCGAGCGGATGTTTTCGTCAACGCCGGCCTGGTTAAAGCGCAGGTACGGCTCGCCGAACCGGCCCACCACGATCACGCTCAGCACCGGGTTCACGCTCATCCACAATCGTTGATCGCCGTCGACCACGCGCACGGCGATGCCTGGAGGAACCGCGTCGACCTTCGCGAGAAAGCTCGTGGCGACGGGATCGGTGTGTCCCGCGTGGGCGGATGCGGCCGCCGGCTCTAGCGCCGGCGCGGCGAGGATGCCCGCCACGACCGCGCAACGCAGGGTCCAGCGGGCGGCCAGACTCAAGCTGGCTCCAGTCGTCGCACGCCGCGGATCAAGGAGCCGACCGTGAAGGGGTAGGGGATCACCTGGCGTTCGTCCCCGTTGCGGTCGATCAGATACACCAACTCGGTGTGGGAGATCTCGTGCACCACCTGCCCCTCCAGCGTCATCCGTTTCACCTGCACGCCGATCTTGTAGGCGCGCCACACTTGCGCCAGTTGCGCGTGCGACCCGACCGCCCAGCGCCACTGGTCGCCGACCTGCCAGTTGCGGACGTCTTGAATGAGGTGGGACTGTGCATTGCCCCAGGGATTCACGCTCACCGCCACAACGGCCGGTTTGCTTCGGGCCGGCAGTCGCCGCTCCATGTCGCCGATCAGGCTGGCTTCCAGCGGACACAGGTTTCGGCAGACGGGATCGACGAACGCCAGGATGACGACGCGGCCGCGGAGGGCGCGAAGAGAGACCGGCCGGCCTAGCTGGTCACGGAGTGTGAACGGCGGCGCTGGACGCGTTCCGGCCGGCCACGTAAACCCATCGATGCTGGAGGATGAGGTGAGCGATCGTGACGCGCCGGTAGACATGTGCGCGGGCAAGAACACCGCTGCGGCGCCACCTGCGATCACGGCGACTGGCACCCCCACCATAAGAAAGGTCGCAAGTGGAGTCGGACGCCTCAGCTGTGCGGTGAGCCGGCTCGCGGCACGCGCCAGCCGCGCCGCCCGGGCCCGGGGCAACCAGGGCGGTGGTCGCAGGCGCAGACTGACCGTCCACGCCGCCACGATCAGGATGATGCCGACGCCGAGCACGGCGTCACGAAGCAGATTGAACCCGCCCGCCGGATTCGGCCGGCTCCGCGCCGTGTCCATTGGCGCAGCCCCGCCGGCCGGTAGCGGATGCCCAGCCGCCGAGGCCAGGGCGCGGACCGCGTTGCCCGCTGCCTTCACCAAACCCCCCACGCCCCTGGGGATCGCGATGCCTTGCAGGGCCGCCTGCTTGCTCGTCACCGGCCGCTTTCCGTCGTAGACGCCGAACCCGTTCGGCATCACCACCAGCAACGGACCGTGGTAGACGTATGACAACTCGGCCCCTAGGAACCGGGCATACGGCTGTGGCTTTCGCCACAGCGGTGTAATGGAGCCCAGGTCGTAGGCTGAGCTGATGACGGCGACCTTGATCGGGGCGCCAGCGCGGGTGGACATGGCCACTAGCTGGGCTAGCTGCGCACGCTCGGCCGCCGGCGCGCTGGGCGTCAGGAACACAGACTGCGAGAACAAGTAGTCGCTGGCCGGGTCGCCGTCGGCGCGTGCGACGGCAGGCGACCAAACGGCCGAAGCGGCGAGCGCGATCACAGCGGTCACCAGCGCAAGCCCACTGGCGGCGGCGCGACGGTGCCGTCTCGATGCCGCGGCGTGGCTCATCCGTGCCTCGGGAAGCCGTAGTTGTCGTGCGGAGGCACGAACCTGGCCACTTCGATCACGATCTCTTCGTGCTCGAACAAAACCGATGCGGGCCGGCAGCGCCACGCCGAGCCGTTCACGAAGACCCGTACGCGGCGACGGAAACCGAGCACGCGGCGTGCCGTGAGCGCATTCCACACGGCGAAGAGCCGCCGCCGGCATGGGCCGGGGACCTTGAGGCATCGCTTCCCCCCACCAGAGGGAACGCCCTGTCTCTTCGCGGCGGCACCGCATAGTTTCCTCGCCGCTCCACGAAGATGAAATCATTGATGCCATTGTTGACCGTCTCGGTGATGGCCGGGTTCATGTACGGTGCCCTGGCCGCGTTCATGGCACGGCGCGTGGCCACGAAGTCGTCGATCGTCCGCTGCAGCGACACGAAGTGCAGGCCGGCCTGTCCGCCGTCAACGGTGTTGAAGTCGCGGCGCAGGATACGCGGGCGGCCATTGACTCGGGCGCGCGCCGACGCCTGGGCATGGCCGACCACGCCCAACCGGCGCGCGGCCTCGGCCAAGCGATGGGGGTGTGAGGGGGCGTCAACGGTGAACGCGCGGGCCCGCGCCAGCGTGACCTGAGGAGCATACATGCGCGCCACCCGCCCCGGCTCGTCCAGGAGCCGGTACCAGTCGTCAAGCTGCAGCCGCATATAGCTCACGTGCATCGTGGTGCCCCCGGCCATCACGCCCTCGCGGATCGTCACGCCAGGCTCGGTCGCCTGGTTGCGACGCAGCCCGGATCGGAAGCCCATGAACAGCGGCGCGGCCGCGGGCACGACGTTTCCGGCCGGAACGCCGGCCACTCCCTGGTGCGACGCGGGCAGTCCCGGCCCCACGAACCCGGTACGCGTCTCTCGCCAGTGCAGCACGCCACGCAGGTCGAGCTCGTCGGCCACGCCGGCAATCGGCTCGCCCCTCACCAGTGCGGCTTCGACGGCGTCCAGTCGGCCCGGCTCGTCGCAGGCAAGGTGCAGGCAAACGTCGTACTCGTCCAGGATGGGCAGCTCGAAGCTCGACAGCGACTCCGCCGGTGGTACTGGAGAGGGCACCCCGAGCCATGAGCGGAAGTAGTGATGCCCCCACGCGACCGCGAATAGCAGGCCCGACGGCGACCACCGGTAGCGGCGCTCGAGCGCCCGCAGCGCCTGCTCGAGGCGATCGGCTGCCGACCCTGACGGCGGGCCGGCAAGGTCGAAGAACAGGAGCCGGGCGTGGCTTGGTGGCACGACGTTCCCGTCCACGTCGCGGCGCAGCGGCGCCTCCCACGCGTGCTGTGCGGCGGGCAGGCCGTGCGGCTGGGGGCCCAACCGCACGGCCTGGCGGCGACGGCCGACGACGTCGGCGACGCCGGCACCGGCGGTCGGCGCCATAGCGGACGCGGCCGCACTCGCCAACAGCCGTCTGCGCGTCAGCACGCCGTCACATCCCCGGCTTCCAGTGGAAGGTGAGCCTGACACGGTGGGGATGCAGCCACACATGCGCATACTCGAGGTGCCGCGCCGATTCCGGCGGTCCTATAAGCAGGTCAAGCACGTAGCGACCGGCTCCCGGCAAGGCGACGTTGTTCCCGTAATGGACACCCATGCTACGCGACAGCATCGGCCACTGGCGTGCGTCGTAGACGATCCGGTCATCCTGGCGGATGGTCGCCCACACGGTCGCGTAGGGAATCGGCATGCCGGTTCGCGCGTCGGTCAGCATAACCATCAGGTGCATGCTGGCCTTCGCGGCGGGGTGGATCGTCCGCTCCGACGTCCCGGTCACGACCACGAACGTCGCCGGCGCGGTCGCCCGCGCCTGGATGCGCATGCCCTGCCATACCGCCTGGCCAAGCGGGACGATCGGCATGGCCGACATCCCATTCGAGCCGCCGGCGCTCGACCCGACACCGGACATGCCGGACATGCCGGACATGCCAGCGTTGCCGGATGAGCCCAGCGACGTGTTCCCGGCCGCCGCGCCGCTGCTGCCACATCCTGCGGACAGCGCAAACAGCACCGCCACGCACACTTCCCACCGCACGTCATTCCACCGCATCGCTCGACCTTTCGCTCGGCCTGGTGTCGATCACGTGGCGCGAATCGCCCAACTCCGGACACGACCGTGTATCCGGCCGGCCGTCGCAGGGAAACGCGTGACCTACAAGGAGGGCAGTGGCACCGGCGGGGCACGGCTGCGCGGCCCCCCAGCGGGTGGTCGCAGCCGGGGCTCGTGAAGACAGGGTGCGCGGCGCGCCGCGCGGGCGCCTAGGAGCAGCGCCAGGGCGCGGGCGACGGCCTGCGCGACCGCATCTGCAGCCCCGCCCACGATCCGTCCGACCAGCGCGACGACAAGCGCACCGGCGATCGCCAGCAGCAGGTGAAGCGCGAGGCTGCCCGACGACCCGGTGTGCGCCGACACCCCCGCCGATAGCAACGCTACGTGCGCACAGGCCTGGCAGGCCAGCATGACCCCGACCAGCGCCGAGAACCGGATCTCCTCTGCGACATCCGCCGGGCCGGCCGAGAGCGCCCGCTCGACGTCCACGACGCTTCGCCACAAAGTGACCGCAAACCACAGCGCGACCATGAGTGCTGCCAGTGCGAGTACCGCGCCGACCGCCGCCGCCGCCAGCCATCTGCGGTCGACGATACCGGCCGGCCCAGCATGAGCGAACACAGCCCCGACCGCCGACAGCCCCACGATCGCGCCCGCCTGAACGACCCTTATAAGTCGCATCACGACGCAGTATGCCACGGGTTCACAGGCCCTCCAAGGTGGGAGCAGAGGCATGGCCGGTCGGTCGCCGGCTCCGGTAACCGCGCTGAGCGCGGCACCGCCCATCGTCAACTCGTTTACTTTCCATGCGTTCACGACTGAAGGGTTCGTGCGTGTCGTCCGGGGAAGTACCCCCAACGGGATTCGAACCCGTGTTGCCGCCTTGAAAGGGCGGAGGCCTAGGCCGCTAGCCGATGGGGGCGCGGCTCGCAGGATACGCCAGCCTGGGATCGCCGCGGATGGTCAGGCCGCGGGGACGGAGCCCGACGCGGCGCGGGCCAGCATCGCTTGGAGCTGGTCCCAGGCGGCCTCTTCGACCGCGGAGTACTCCTCCGGGCCGGCATGTCGGATCGTGTCGAGGTATCGCTGCCAGGCCGCCTCGGGAGCGACCGGGAAATACCTCAGCGTGTCGAGTGTCTTCTGGTTCATGGTTGCCTCCACTCGATACTACGGACGCGAGCGGCCGTCGGTTCGGTTCCCGCCGCCGCGGCACGGCCGTCGCCGGCCGGGCCGTACAATCGCCGTGGGGCCGTTAGCTCAGCTGGTAGAGCAGGGGACTTTTAATCCCAAGGTCGCAGGTTCGATCCCTGCACGGCCCATTTCCCCGCCCGATCAGGTCGAGGCGTAGAGTCCGCGGCACCGCGCGGGTCCGGCGCGGAGGCCACCACGGCCGACCCTCCCATACGAACCGGGTTGAACAGCTTGAGTGACGACCCTTTCCTCCGGTCATCTTTCCCGCGTAGTCCGAGCGCCGGTGGGCTGCGACCCGGACGATTGGTCTGGGTTCCTGTGCTCGTCGCGATGCTCGCGCAGGTGCTGTCCGCGGCTGCTGCCGCTGGGCCCGACCCTGCCGCTACACCGCCGGTGAGTCCGATCCGACACATCGTCGTCATCCTGCAGGAGAACCACAGCTTCGACAATCTTCTCGGCGGCTGGTGTCACCGGCACCACCGCTGTGATGGCGTTGTGCGAGGGGAGCTCTCGAACGGGAAGCTGATTCCGTTGCGTGAGCCGGCGGATCGGGTCAGCCTCGTGAATCACGGTAACCGGGCGCATCGGCGCTCCTGGGACAAGGGGGCGATGGACGGGTTCGATCGAGTGCCGGGTTGCGGTGCAGCGCAACGCTTCCGCTGCTACGTCCAGTATCTCCCGCGCGACATTCCGAACTTCGCCCGCCTGGCTCGGCATTTTGTGGTGGCCGACCGTGTCTTCGAGTCGGACGGCATCCCGAGCTGGGGGTCGCATCTCGAGCTCGCCACGGGCGGGGACCTGGACGGTTTCACCGGGCGAAATCCGGTGCACGTTCCCGGCATACCGCGCAACGGGTGGGGCTGCGATTCGCTGTTGGACGCGCGTTGGCGACCCGCACCGGGGGCCCCCATACAGTCGGAACCATCCTGCATCCCCGATCGAGCAGGCAATGGGCCATACCGCCCGAGTCCCGTGCAGTGGGTCCCGACGATCATGGATCGGCTCGCCGCTGCCTCGGACAGTTGGAAGCTGTACACGGTGCTGCCGAGCATGGCATCGCAGGGCCTCCCGATCGGCGGGTACGGCTGGGCGATCTGTCCGACGTTCGCTGATTGTTTGTACACCGGCCAGGCTGCGAACGACGTGCCACTGTTCGACGTCCTCCAGGATGCGTCGGCCGGCACCTTGCCGAACTTCGCCATTGTCACCCCGACGTCCAAGCTCTCTCAACACAACGGCTACTCGATGCTCAATGGCGACAACTACGTCGGCCAGATCATGTCCGCACTCATGGACGGCCCTGAATGGGACTCCACCGCCGTCATCATCACCTACGACGACTACGGCGGCTTCTACGACCATGTGCCATCTCCAGATGGAACCGACGCGATCAGGCTGCCGTTCATCATCGTCTCGCCCTGGGCAAAGCCCGGGTACACCGATCACTCATACGGATCACTGGACAGCATTGATGCCTTCGTCGAGCACACGTTCGGCCTTCAGCCGCTGACTGCGCGCGATGCCACCGCCTACAACCTCCACCACGCCTTCGACTTCGCACAATCGCCACAGCCGGCCGTGCCGATGACACGGACGCCCGTCCCGAGAGCTGAACTCCGCGCCATCCGGCGCCACCCGCCGCCGGCAGACGTCACCTAAGGCGGGCACGACCGGCCCGCGGGCTGGGGACTGTCGGTGCCCGCCGCCAGCTTGAGCGTCGACGGCGTGGTCGTGGTAAGCCGCAGCGGCTGCGGAACGCACCCAGAGGATCGAGCAGGTGCGCCTCGGCCCCACCAGCGGCCTCGTCGGCGGCTCGGCCGGTGTTCTGTACTTCGACGACTTCGTCTCCACCCGCACCGCCACCATCGGACCCTGACCGCAGCGATCGGGAGAACCGATCCCGCCCCGCTTCCGAATGGGCACGCAAACCGGCGGCAGATGCCGCCCGCAGCCCTCAGAAAGGGGTCACGATGACAGACATGATGGATCGGACGCTGACGCGAGCGTCACTAATCCGAGGCGGCGCCGCCGCGGGTGTCGGGCTCGCGGTGGGTGGCCTCACGGGTGTGGCGCCGTCGTTTGCGTCGGGAGCCACCCAGGGCGACGTCGACATCCTGATCGCCGCCGAGATCGCCGAGGCACTGGCGGTCACGACGTACTCCAACATCATCTTCAACGCGCCATTCTTCACGCGCCTTGCGGACGACGATCAGGGGTATCTGCGGGCGGCACGCCAGGAGGAAATGTCGCATTACCTGCTGGAGAAGTCGGCAACCGGCAAGGACTCGCCGTACACCGCGTTCTTCTATCCGCACCACATGTTCCACAACGCCCGCGTGACGCTCAACACGCTGGTCTCGCTGGAGGACGCCTTCATCGCCGCCTACCTGGTCGGCGTCCGTGACTTCTCGAGTGCCGACCTGCGCGTGACCGCCGCTCGCATCATGGGGATCGAGAGCGACCATCGCACGCTGGCACGCGTCGTCGCACCCGGCGTCGCGCCCAGGGACCGGGGCCCGATCGAGCGTGTGAAGGGCATCCAGGGCGTCCGCGAGTCCGTCGACCCGCCCAACAACAACGGCTACGAGCGCACGCTCGGCCTCACCAACATCAGCCAGGCCGTCCACGCGCTGCTCCCGTTCGTCGATGCCTCGGCCGCGGCCAAGGCCGGGTTCAACACCCGGACGGCGTTCAAGTTCCATCCGTTCACGCCCCACCTGCCCACCCAGCTGGGCGCGTTCCACAGCTTCGCCGGTTGACCCCAGACGGTGCCGCGGCACGGAGCCTGACACCGTTCCGTGCCGCGGCCCGTCGTTTCGGTCAGGGCATCGGCGGCCGGTAGTTCGTCCGGCCCCAGGCGCGGGCTACCGTCTTGGGATCGCTCACGCGCACGTAAGACGGGATCGCGTTCAGGATCCGCCGGTAGTCGTTCCAGCAGTACCGCTCCGCATCATCCGTCCAGTGATCCTTCCAGTGACGCGCGTTGCAGCGCCACTGCCCCTTGCGGTCGCCGGTCACGAACACGTAGCTCTGCAGCGTCAGCCACTGGTTCGGTGCCAGCCGTTGCAGCGTCTGGATCAGCGCGACCGGCGAATGGTAGGTGGTCGCGGTTTGCAGCTTCGAGCACGGCAGAGCCGGGTCGTTGCAGCGGCCGCCGCCAACCCCGGTGGTTCGTTGCCAGTGGGGAAATACCATCGCCTGTGCTCGCGTCGTGGGGCCGCCCGCGTAGCGCCTGCCGAACGCGAAGCACTTGGAGACGACGTCGGTCTCGACCTCTCCGCTCCACTTGTTGTCCGGGTAGGCGAACAACCCGTCCCCGCTCCAATGCCCGTGGCGCTCGAGATCGAGGAGGCTGCCGCAGGTCTCCGACCACCGCTGCTTCGGCGTCATCGAAGCAAGATTGGTTGCGAACGAACGGCCGTGCGACACGAACTTCCAGCCGTAGCGGTCGCGCAGCCGTGCCAGATCGGCCCACGACCCCGTCAGTGTCCGTTTGTAGTGCACGCAGGCGCGGGTCGCGGCGCGTGTGATGCCGGTCTCGACCGAGCCGGTGGCGGCAATGCCGCGGCGCGCCAGCGCGGGTGCCACCTGCGTGATCAGGTTGACGGAGCCGGTGCGGTCGGGCCGGCAGTCCGAGGCGTTCATGATCTCCGACCGTGAGAACAGCAGGGTCAGAAACGGCGTCGCTGGGGACGGACGCTGGACGGCGTCGGCGTCGAACACCAGGCGAAACCGTGAGTGCCCGGTCGCCGCGCGCACCCGCAGCCGGTAGCGGCCGGGCCGGGCCGAGCGCAGCATCAGGTGCTTGGGGTGGGCACGGCTGACGGCCCGCGCCACCGGCACCCACGTGCCGCTGCGGGTGTGCCTGGCCAGGTACAGCCGCAGGTTGGCGTCTGCGTTCAGCCAGTGCAGCGTGGCCGTGATGTCTCGCGTGCGCTGTGTATGGAACACGGTGTCGGCCCGGCGCGGTGCGAGCACGGCGGTCGAGTCCACGCGGCCCGTAATCGTCTGCGCCTGGGCGATGCCGGTCCACGCACAGAACAGAACGAGCGCCGCGGCCAACGTGCGTCTCATGCCTTCTCCTGGGTTCAGCTGTTCGAGCGGGGACACGGAGCGGCCCGCCACGGATGTCCACCCGACGCTAGCAAGACCGCGCGCGCCAGTAAACGGTAAAGATCGCTATTTCCGGGAATCGCGTTCGCCGACCATCAGCTGCTCGAGCCGCCTGGCCATCCGCGGCCCCGCGGCCGAGTCCTCGTGCTTGAAGTAGCAGTAGACGTCGCTGCCGTCGTCCAGCGCAGCCTGGATCCGCCCGGCCCACACGTCGAGCTCGGAGTCGCTGTAGGCAGCGCGTCGCAGTCGCAGGTATCCGAACGGCTGCCACACCAGCTCGTCCCCGCGGGCAGCGGCGTCGTCTGTGTCGGCAACACAGCGTGCTATCTGCCGCTCGGCCAGGAATGGCCAGGCTGCACGCCAGCTGGGGTGGCGGAACTCCATCACCGCCCCGATCCCCGGCGGCAGCCCGTCGGCGAGCGCCGCCAGCAGCGGCTCGTCGTACTCCACGGTCGGCGGGCACTGGAACAGGACCGGTCCCAGCCGGTCTCCGAGCACGGCCGCCTCGTTCATGAACGCGCGCACCTCCCCGGCCACGCCGCGCAGCCGTCGCACGTGCGTGATCCGCTGATTGGCCTTGAGGGTGAACCGAAACCCTTCCGGCGTCTGCTGGAGCCACGAGGTGAGCACCTTCTGCGACGGAAACTTGCGGAACGTGTAGTTGATCTCGACCGACCGAAAGATCGTTGCATAGTACGACAACATGCGCGAGGCGGGCAGACCCTCCGGGTAGAAGACGCCGTGGCGCCACTCGTCGTACCCGAACCCGGAGGTGCCGAGGTAGAGCGTTCCGGCCATGGCTGGCATCATCCCACCCCGTGGCCGCCGATCACGATCATGAGCTGACGCTGCACCCGGCCGGAGCGACGGCGATGCTGGTGCTCGGGCACGGCGCCGGATCGTCGATGACGTCGCCGTTCCTGACCGGGTTCAGCGAGCAGATCGCCGAGCTGGGCGTGGCCACGCACCGCTTCGACTTCCCCTACATGCGGGCCGGTCGCCGGGCGCCCGACCGCGCGCCGGTGCTGATCGAGGCCTACCGGGAGGCGTGGTCGCGGGCGGTCGAGCTGGCGGCGGGGCTGCCGGTGTTCGCGGGCGGGCGCTCGATGGGCGGTCGCATCGCGTCGATGGCGGCAGCCGAGGGCATGCCTGCCGCAGGGCTCGTGTTCCTGGCCTACCCGCTGCATCCGCCCGGCCGGCCCGAGAAGATCCGCGATGAGCACCTGTACGGCCTGCGGATGCCGATGCTGTTCCTCCAGGGCACCCGCGACAGCTTCGCGCAGCCGGCCTTGCTGACCGAGGTGCTGGAGCGCCTGGGCTCGCGTGCCGAGCTCGTCTCGATAGAGGGCGGCGACCACTCGTTCGCCCGGGCCGGCGCCAGCCGCGACGGGCGCCGCATCGGAGCGTCGCTGGCGCTGCTCGCCGCCGCCTTCGTGGAGCGCGTGGTGGCCGGCTCGGGCTGACGGCTACCGGCGGGCGTTCGCCAGGGCTGCGGTACAGTCGGCCGATGTTCAGCCTTGACACCGGCCGCGACGTGCTCACTCCCGACCAGCTCGACCAGGTGCACGAGCGGGCGATGACGGTGCTTGAGGAGATCGGCACGGACGTGCGCCACCCGGCGGCGCTCGAGATGCTGGCCGGGCTCGGCCAGAAGATCGACGGCGAGCGTGTCCACTGGGATCGCGAGTTCGTGATGGAGATGCTGGCCCAGGCGCCGCATGCGTTCACGCTGCGGGGTCGCAACCCCGAGCGGGCGGTGCGGCTGGGCGACTCGAAGCCGGTGCTGACGCCGGTGGGCGGCTCGCCCTTCTGCTCCGACCTCGAGCGCGGACGCCGGGACGGCACGTACGCCGACCACGTCGAGCTGATCAAGATGGCGCAGGCCGCCGACCTGATCACCTGCAACCAGAGCGGCACCGTCGAGGCCGGCGATCTCGATGAGAACAGCCGCCACATGGACATGGACTACTCGGTGCTGCGGTACTCCGACAAGCCGCACGTCTGTTACGGCACCTCCGGGCCGAAGGCGCGGGACGCCGTCGCCCTGGCGGCGATCGCGTGCGGCGGTCGCGAGGCGATCGAGCAGACGCCGGCGCTGATGGGGATCGTCAATCCCAACAGCCCGCTGGTCTGGGACTTCCTGATGGTGGATGCGTTGTCGGAATGGGCATCGGCAGGACAGCCCGTGGTGATCACGCCGTTCCTGCTGGCCGGGGCGACAGCGCCGATCACGATCGCCTCCGGGCTGGTGCTGAAGGTGGCGGAGGCGTTGTCTGGCGTGGCACTGGTGCAGGCGATCCGGCCCGGTACGCCCGCCCTGTTCGGATCGTTCTTCACCGCCGTGGACATGCGCACCGGCGGTCCCGCCTTCGGCACGCCTGAGTCGGTGCTGGGGACGCTGGCCGGGGGCCAGCTGGCACGGCGGTACGGCCTGCCCTACCGGGGCGGCGGCGGCCTCTGCTCGTCGAACTCGCTGGACATGGCGTCGGCGGCGGAGACGGCCATGACGCTGTGGGCGACGATGCTGTCCGGCTCGCACCTGGTGATGCACGCCGCCGGCTGGCTCGAGGGCGGCCTGACGGCGTCGTACGAGAAGTTCGCGATCGACCTCGAGATGCTGCGGATGTTCGCGATGATCGACGAGGGCATCGACACCAGCGAGGAGCGGTTCGCGATCGACGCGATGCGGGAGGAAGGGCCGGGCGGGATGTTCCTGGCCGCCGACCACACGCTCGCGCACTTCCGGGAGTGGATGTTCATGAGCCCGCTGTTCCGCTCGCAGGCCTACGTGACCTGGCAGAAGCAGGGCTCGGCCACCACCGCCACGCTGGCCACCGCCGAGTGGAAGAAGCTGCTCGAGAGCTACGTGGATCCCGGCATCGACCCGGCCGTCGACGAGGAGCTGCAGGAGTACATGCAGCGGCGCAGGGCCGAGATTGAGGCGGCCCTCTGATGGGCCGGGAGCACCGTCACGACATCCTGTTCGAGCCGGTGCGGATCGGGCCGAAGACGCTGCGCAACCGGTTCTACCAGGTGCCTCACTGCACCGGCTTCGGGGTCGAGAAGCCGTGGACGCAGGCGGCGTTCCGAGGGATGAAGGCGGAGGGCGGCTGGGCGGCGGTGTGCACCGAGTACTGCTCGATCAGCCCCGAGTCCGACGAGACGCCCTACGTGTCGGCGCGGCTGTGGGATGACGAGGACATGCGGGCGCTGCAGATGATGACCGACTGCGCGCACTCCCACGGCGCGCTGGCCGGGGTCGAGCTGTGGCACGGCGGCGTCTACGCCGAGGGCCGCGAGTCGCGGCTGCCGCAGCTGGCGCCGTCGCAGATCAGCAGCGACCTGGACAGCGTTGTGGTGCCAAAGACGATGGAGCCGGCCGACATCCGGCGCGCGCAGGGGGAGTGGGTCGCGGCCGCGAAGCGGGCACGCGGCGCCGGGTTCGACATCATCTACGTGTACGGGTCACATACCTACCTGCCCACGCAGTTCCTGTCGCCGGTGTACAACCGGCGCACCGACGCATACGGCGGCAGCTTCGAGAACCGCGCGCGCTTCTGGTTGGAGGCGATCGAGCTGGTCAAGGAGGCGGTCGGCGACGACGTCGCGATCGCCGTGCGGATCGCCGCCGATTCCCTGGAGCTGTCCGGGGTCCCGATCGAGGAGGGGCTCGAGTTCATCCGCGCGGCCGACCCGATGGTCGACCTATGGGACGTGGTGATCGGCTCGATGTGGGGGGCGGGACGGCTCGACTCGGGCCCCTCGCGGTTCTTCGACCAGGGCTACCAGATGACCTGGTCGGGCCGGGCCCGCGAGGCGACCGAGAAGCCGATCGTGGTGGTGGGCAGGTTCACCGACCCCGACCGGATGGCGAACCTGGTGCGTGGCGGCACAGTCGACCTGATCGGCGCGGCGCGGCCGTCGATCTCGGACCCGTTCCTGCCGGAGAAGATCGAGCAGGGACGCTACGACGAGATCCGCGAGTGCATCGGCTGCAACGCCTGCTACTCGCGGTCGATCTGGGGCCGGCATCTGGGCTGCACGCAGAACGCCACCGCAGGCGAGGAGTACCGGCGCGGGTGGCATCCGGAGCGGTTCGATCACGCCGAGAACGCCGACCGGTCGGTGCTGGTGGTGGGCGCCGGCCCGGCCGGCATGGAGTGCACCACGGTGCTGGGCAAGCGCGGCATGGAGCTGGTGCACCTGGTGGACGGGGCCGACGACATCGGTGGCTGCATGAGCTGGATCACGCGCATGCCGGGACTCGGGACGTGGGGCCACGTGATTGACTACCGGCGTGCACAGATGGACCGGCTGGACAACGTCTCGCTGGGGCTCGGCACGCGGCTGTCGGCGGCCGACGTGCTCGACTACGGCGCCCAGATCGTGATCGTGGCGACTGGTTCGCACTGGGCCGGAGACGGCATCAGCGGTGTCACGCGGCTGCCGATTCCCGGCGCGGATGCCACGCTGCCCCACGTGCTGACGCCGGAGCAGGTGATGGTCGAGGGCAAGCGCCCGCCCGGCAGCCGGGTGGCGGTCGTCGACTACGAGGGCTACTTCGTCGGTTCGGCGCTGGCCGAGCAGCTGCGCAGCGACGGTTACGAGGTCGAGTTCGTGACAAGCCACGAGGCGGTCGCGCCCTACTGCGATCAGACGCTCGAGGGCCGGCCGGTGCGGGAGCGGCTGAACGCGATCCGGGTGCCGGTGCACCGGGCGGTGGTGGTCGACCGGATCGACGAGGGCGGGATCGACCTGGTGGGCGAGTTCCAGGCCACGTCGCGGCTGGCGGTGGACGGCGTGGTGCTGGTCACGCAGCGGCTCTCGGACGAGGCCCTGTACCGCGAGCTGGCGGGCGACCCGGCCGCCCTCGAGGCGGCCGGGATCGAGGCGGTCTACCGGATCGGCGACTGCGTCGCACCGCGCCTGATCGCGGACGCGATCTTCGACGGCCACCGCCTGGCTCGCGAGATCGACTCGCCCGACCCGGAGCGTCCGTTGCCCTACCTACGCGAGCGGCCGCTGATGGCGGGAACGCCGGCCGGCTGACCCGTCACGGTTCCGTCACGATCTCGCAACGCCGCGGCCAGCCGGGGAGGTGTCAAACACCGAAACGGCGGCCGTTGCAGAGGCGGGGGGTTGCCGTTGCGAAGGTCACGGGTCTGTGACTGGTGCGCCGGTGGTTGTCACGGGCGGCGTGACCTGGCCGCGATGGTGGCGTGGTGGTTCCTGTGCCCCGGCGTTGCGAAGCGGGGCATTTCGTGCGCAACGGATCGGTCGCGGCGGCGTGACGTCAGCTGGGCGTGATGCCGAGCCGGATCGTGTAGCCGATCAGCATCGGCCGCGGCTCGGGCAGCCGTTCCCGGGCGATGCGCATGAGCGCGTCCATCGTCTCCTCCAGCTCGGGCGCGCGGCCGTCGAAGATCGCGGTGGGGCCGCCCAGCGAGTGGGCGAGGTCGATCACCGCTTCCGCGTGGGCCGTCGTCTTGGCGTGGCAGTGCACCTCGCGTGCGAAGGCGAACAGCCCGCTCTCGCGCAGGCGGGCCACGTGCTCGCACTTCGGCCACTGCGACGCCCCGGCGTGGATGCCCAGCCGCTCCCGCGCCGCCCAGCGCACGTCGATCACCGCCGCGAAAGCCGCGTCGACCTGCGGCTCGATCACCGGCACGACGTCGTAGTCGTACGCGCCGAACACGCCGCCGGGACGGAGCACCCGCGCAACCTCCGGCAGCACCGCGCCCGGGTCCATCCAGTGAAACGACTGCGCGCAGGTGACGATGTCGGCCGAGCCGGCCTCGAGGCCGGTCGCGTCGGCGTAGGCCTCCGCGAACGTGACGTTGGCGTCGGCGGTCGTCGATCGCGCCCGGGCCAGCATCGCCGGGTTCGCCTCCACGCCGACCACCCTCTCGGCGCGGGCTGCCCAGGCTCGGCTCGAGAGCCCCGTTCCGCTGCCCAGGTCGACAACGAGCCTCGGCCGGCCACCCGCGCAGCGTGTCAGCACGTCGAGCACGACCGCCGGAGGACTGGGACGGGCGCCGTCGTAATGGTCGGCGAACCCCTCGTTCGCGTACCCCGACCGCCCTATCAGATCGCGCGAGAAGGTGCTCACACAGTAATGCTAGACGGCCACTAGGATCCGGTGATGGCGGAGTACCGGATCACCTACTGGCGCGAGATCCCCTCGATGGTGACCGCCCGCGACGGTGCGGCCACGTCCAAGGCGGCGCTGCCCGGCCGCTTCCAGGAGGCCATCGATGAGGCCGCCATGCGCCAGGGCATGGTCGGCTCCGACGCCTACCTGGAGCAGTGGCATCATGGAGAATGGGAGCGGGCGGACGGAACGCCCGACGAGCTGGTCGCCACTCTGTCGGAGCGGCTCGACAACGACTACGACGCGGCGCGCCTGGAATCGCTGCTGGAGGTGTGATGGGACAGATCGCGACACTGCTGGGAGACACCCGGCCGGCGCTCAGCGACGGCGCCATCGGCACCATGCTGCAGGCGGCCGGTCTCATGCCCGGCGCCTCGCCCGAGATCTGGAACGTCGAGCGCGCCGATGCCATGCGCGTGATCCACACCGCCTACGCCGATGCCGGGGCGCGTCTGCTCACCACGAACACCTTCGGCGGCACCCGCCCCCGCCTCGCCCTGCACGGCCACGAGGATCGCGTGCACGAGCTGAACGAGGCCGGAGCCCGCATCGCCCGCGACGTGGCCGACGCCTGCGGTGCGCTGGTGCTCGGCAGCATCGGCCCTACCGGCGACCTGATGGAGCCGCTGGGGCTGCTCGGCCACAACGACGCCGTCGACCTGTTCGCCGAGCAGGCCGGCGGCCTGGCCGCCGGCGGCGCCCACATCCTGCTGTTCGAGACGTTCAGCGATCTGGGCGAGGTGCGGGCCGGCGTCGAGGGTGCGCGCCGTGCCGCACCCGACGTGCCCGTGGCCGTGACCATGACCTTCGACCTGAAGGGCCATACGATGATGGGCGTCAGCCCGTCGCAGGCGCTGGCCGAGATATCCGCGCTCGATGTCGAGCTGATCGGCGGGAACTGCGGCAGCGGGCCCGACGAGATCGAGGCGGTGATGGTGACCATGTCCGCCGAGCGTCCGGACGGCGTGCTGCTGCTCGCCCAGAGCAACGCCGGCCTGCCGCAGCTGGTCGGCGACGAGTTCCGCTACGGCGGCACGCCCGAGGTGATGGCCGACTACGCCCTGCGCATGCAGGAGCTGGGTGTCGATGTGATCGGCTCATGCTGCGGCAGCACGCCGTCGCACACGGCAGCGATGCGCGAGGCGCTCGGCCTGCACGTGCAGACCTAGCCTGATCAACCATCTAGCCCTCGATCGTGATCGACATGGTCGGGCACGCGTCCGCGGCCGCCTCCACGTCGTCGCGCAGCGCCTCGTCCACGTCCGCCTGATAGCGCAGTAGCTGCGGCGACACCAGCTGGAACACCTCCGGGCACTCGATCATGCACTGCCCGTGGTGTTGGCAGGTCTGCTCGTCGACCACCACCCTCATCCCACGACCTCCCGGTCGAACGCGATCGGCAGCTCCACCGGCCCCGTCAGCCCGCTCACCGGCCGCACCACCGGCTCCGCGGTGTAGCGCGGGTTCGGCATCCGGCGCGCGATCAGCGGCAGCGCCTCGCGCATGTCGATCCGCGCCAGCCAGTGCCCGATGCAGTGGTGCGCGCCACCGCCGAACCCGAAGTGCGGCGGCCGCTCGGCCGTGATGTCGAACCGCCCGCCCTCGCCCACCGCCAGCGGGTCGGTGTTGGCGGGGTACGACAGCAGGTGCAGCGTCGTGCCCTCCGGCAGCGCCAGCCCGCCGAACTCCATGTCCTCCGTGGTGCGACGCGTCGCCCACATCACCGTCGGGTTCCAGCGGATCAGCTCCTCGACCGCGTTCGGCGCCAGCTCCGGCCGCTCGGCCAGAAGCGCGCACTGGTCGGGGTGCTCGACGAACAGCTGCATCGCCAGCCCCAGCTGGTTCTTGGTCGTGTCCATCCCCCCGAACACGATCAGCGACACCATCGCCAGCAGTTCGATGTCCGACAGCGACCCCTCCTCGGCGTCGTGCGCCTGCACCAAACTCGAGACCACGTCGTCGCGCGGCCGCACCCGCCGGTCGGCGATCAGCTGCTCCGACACCGCGTACAGGTTCTGCAGCGCATCCTCGATTCGTCCCTGGTCTTCGCGGATCGTGACGCCGAACGACAGCCCCAGATCGGTCGACCATCGCGACAGGTCGTGCCAGCGCGCCTCGTCCATGCCGATCAGCTTGCACAGCACCCGCGCCGCGTAGGGCTCAGCGAACTGCGAGACGAACTCGCAGCCGCCCTCGGCCGCGTACGCGTCGATCAGCTCGTCGGCCAGCGCCCGGAACTCCGGGCTCATCCGCTCGATCAGCGTCCGCGAGAAGGCCGGGTTGGCCAGCTTGCGCAGCCGCCGGTGGTCGTCGCCCTCCTTGCTGAGCATGATCTCGGCCCACCACTCCGATAGCAGCCCGTCTTCGATGCCGTTCTGGGCCGGCCAGGCGAAGCTGCCCTGCCGCAGCCGCCGGTCCTTCAGAAGCGCGCTCACCTCGTCGTAGCGGAGCACGGCCAGGCCGAAGTTGGTGCGCGCCCACCAGCTCTGCTCGCGCGCCGCCGCCACGGCCGCGGACGAGGCGGAGAAGAAGGGATCCGAGATGTCGAACGACGGGACGTCGGCGGTGTCGATCGAGAGCGTCATGCCCCGGGATTCTGCCTCAGTCGCCGAGCTCTTTCCGGCGCCGGGTGACGAAGTCGGTAAGCTCCTGGCGCAGCTCCGGGTCGATCGCGGGCGGCTCGTACTGCTCCAGCCGCTCGCGCCAGATCTCGCCGGCCCGCTCCGTCGCGTCCCGCTCGCCCAGCCGCTTCCAGCGCTCGAAGTTCTCTGTCGACGACAGCAGCGGCCGGTAGAAGCAGTCGCGGAACCGCTCCAGCGTGTGCGCCGCGCCCAGGAAGTGCCCGCCCGGGCCCACCTCCTCGTGCGCCCCGAATGCGAGCGAGGCCTCGTCCACCTCGAGCGGGGTGAACTCGACCTTCAGCATCCGCAGCACCTCGATGTCGACGATGAACTTCTCGTAGCACGAGACCAGGCCGGACTCCAGCCAGCCGGCCGAGTGCATGACCCAGTTGGTGCCGGCCAGGAAGGTCGGGATCATGGTCATGCAGGCCTCGTAGGCCGACTGCGCGTCCACGGTCTGGCTGGACGTGAAGCCGCCGCCGGACCGCCACGGCAGGCCGAAGTGGCGGGCGATCTGGCCGGTGCAGAACAGGCCTGTCGCCGACTCCGGGGTGCCGAAGCTGGGCGACCCCGACTGCATGTCGGTGTTCGAGAGGAACGACCCGAAGATCACCGGCGCGCCCGGCCGCAGCAGCTGCGCCAGCGCGATCCCCGCCAGCGCCTCGGCCATCTGCTGGACGAGCGTCGCCGGGATCGTTACCGGCGACATCGCGCCCATCAGCAGGAACGGCGTGATCACGACCGGCTGGCCGGCGCGCACGTACTCGAACATGGCCGCCAGCATGCGGTCGTCGTAGCGCAGCGGCGAGTTGACGTTGATCAGCCCGATCACGCCCGGCGTGCGCTCGATCGACTCGCGTCCGCCGAGCAGCATCTCGGTCATGCGCACCGAGTCGGCCGCGTTGGGCCCGGAGGTGACGGAGCCCATGTAGGGCTTGTCGGTCAGCGTCTGCAGCGCGAACACCATGTCCAGGTGGCGGGAGTCGAGCGGCCGGTCGTTGGGCTCGCAGATGGTGCCGCCGGCCGAGTCGAGCTCGTCGAACGACTGGGACAGCATGGTCAGCCGCTCGAAGTCCTGCATCGTGGCGTCGCGGCGGATGTCGCCCTCGCGCACGAACGGCGGCCCGTAGACCGACGCGAACGCCATGTGATCGCCGCCGATGTGGATGTTGTGCTCGGGGTTGCGGGCCTGCACGTCGAACTCGTGCGGCGCCTTCGCCACCTGTTCGAGCACGAAGTCGGGGTCGAGGAAGACCTTATCGCCGTCGGTCTTCTGGCCGGCCTTGGCGAACACCTCGACCGCCTCCGGCAGGATGAACTCGACGCCGATCTCCGAGACGATGCGCCGCCAGCCCCCGTCCAGGGTGGCGATCGCCTGCTCTGACAGAATCTCGTAGCGCGGCATCCGGTTGACGAACATTCGCCCTCTCCCTAAGATCTTGGTATGTGGAACAATCGTTCCACATGATGAGTCGAAAAGCAATGACCGGAACCCAGGCGATAGATCGTGCCGCCCAGCTGCTCGTCCTCGTCGTCGAGAACGAGTCGTCGAGCAGCGTCGGCGAGCTGGCCGAGGCCGCCGGACTCCCCAAGAGCACCGTGTCGCGCGCCGTGTCGGCGCTCGAGCGGCAGGGCCTGGTGCAGCGGAGCAGCGCCCGCGGCAGCATCCGCCCGGGGCCGGTGCTGCTGGGCCTGGCCCGGCGGGGCGTCGGCGAGGAGGACATCGCCGAGCTGTGCCGCGAGGCGCTCGACAACCTGGCCGACGCCACCGGCGAGACCATCGACCTGGCGGTCGCCGTGCCGGGCGGCTCCGAGCAGTACATCGCCCAGGTCGACAGCCGCCACATCCTGGGCACCACCAACTGGGTGGGACGGCGCCTGCCCCACCACTGCACCGCGGTCGGCAAGGTGCTGGTCGCGTTCGGCGCGGCGGGCCTCCAGCGGGGCGCGCTGGAGCGGCTCACCCCCGACACCATCACCGATCGCGACGCGCTGTCGGCAGAGCTGGATACGGTGCGGGTATGCGGATATGCGACCGCCGTGGGCGAGCTGGAGCCGGGCCTGGTGGCCGTTGCGGCGCCGGTGCTTGATGCCGATGGCCGGGCCGTGGCTGCGATCAGCATCTCGGGGCCGCAGTTCCGGATACCGAGCGATCGGCTGGACGGGTTTGGCAAACTCCTGACGAAGGAGACGGAAACGCTTTCGGCGCGCCTGGGATTCCGGCCGGCCGGGGAGGGAGCAGCATGACCACCGACGAGATCCTGCAAGGGCTGTTCGACAACACGCTGATCGGAAACGCGCCGGCCGTCAAGGACCTCACCAACGAGGGGCTGGCCATGGGCATGGATCCCGAGACGCTGCTCTATGACGCCCTGATCCCGTCGCTGGAGGAGGTGGGCGCCCGCTTCGAGCGCGGCGACTTCTTCGTCCCGGAGATGCTGATTGCCGCGCGGGCAATGCAGGGCGCCCTGGACATCCTGCGCCCATTGCTGGCCGAGACCGGCGCCAAGCCGATCGGCACGTTCGTGATGGGCACCGTCAAGGGCGACGTGCACGACATCGGCAAGAACCTCGTCAATATCATGCTCGAGGGCGCCGGCTTCACCGTATACGACCTGGGCGTGAACGTGGCGCCCGAGAAGTTCGTGGAGCAGGTGCAGGAGCACGAGCCCGACATCGTCGGCTTCTCGGCCTTCCTGACAACAACCATGCCGATGTTCAAGGCCAACATCAACGCGCTCGAGAAGTCGGGCCTGCGCGACCGCGTGATCGTGATGGTGGGCGGCGCGCCGGTGACCCAGGAGTACGCCGACGCGGTCGGCGCCGACGGCTACGCCGCCGACGCGTCCACCGCGGTGCGCCTCGCCAAGACCCTGATCGAGAACCGCCGATCGGCGGCGACGCCGGCATGACCCAGGCCGTCTCCGAACGGTTGCGGTCGCTGGCCGCCACGGCCAGCATCGAGGTGACGCCGCGCCACGTGGCCGCCGTGACCGAGCTCGACGGCGTGTTGCCCGCCGGGACATCGGTCTACATCACAGCGCTTCCGGGAGCCGACCCATGCGACCTGGTGACGGCCGCCGAGACCATCCGCGCCGCCGGCCACGTGCCGGTGCCGCACCTGACGGCGCGCGCTATCGCCGGCGACGAGGCGCTGGATGCGCTGCTCTCGCAACTCCGCGAGCGCGCCGCGGTCGACGACGTGCTCGTGATCGCGGGCGGAGGGGCGACGGTCGCCGGCGACTACTACAGCTCTATGGACGTGCTGCGGTCGGGCCTGCTGGAGCGACACGGCATCTTTCGCGCCGGCGTCGCCGGGCACCCCGAGGGCAGCCCCGACATCTCACCCGAGGCGATCCTCGAGGCCCTCGCCGAGAAGAACGCCTTCGCCGCCGCATCGGCGATCGAGCTGCGCATCGTCAGCCAGTTCGCGCTGGCGCCCGAGCCGTACGTGACCTGGGAGCGCGGGCTGCGTGAGGCGGGAAACCGGCTGCCGGTGGTGGCAGGCATCCCCGGCGTGACCTCGCCCCCCTCGCTGCTCAAGTTCGCGCTGGCCTGTGGCATCGGCCCCTCCGTGGAGGTGCTCCGCAAGCAGTCGGGCGGGTTGCTGAAGCTGGCAACGACCCGGCTGTGGCGGCCCGACCAGCTGGCCGAGGACATCGCGCAATCGACTGTCCACGATCCCGGCAGCCTGATCGAGGGCCTGCATCTGTTCCCCTTCGGCGGGGTCGAGCGATCGGCCCGATGGCTGGCCGAGATGCGCACCGCGCCGGCTGCGGTGCCGGGATGAGAGCTGAAAGGATGCTGAATGCAGACCACCATTGAGTCGCGGTCGCGCACGGTCGTGATCGGGGACGGCGCGCCGTTCTGCGTGATCGGCGAGCGCATCAACCCCACCGGCCGCAAGGCCTTCCAGGCGCAGCTGCAGGCCGGCGACCTGTCGCAGCTCGAGATCGACGTGGCCGAGCAGGTGGCCGGCGGCGCCGACGTGCTCGACGTCAACGTGGGCGATCCGCTGGCCGACGAGATCGAGCTGATGCGGGCTGCCGTGCCGATGGTGCAGGGCCTGACCGACCTGCCGCTGTGCATCGACTCCTCCATCATCGAGGCGCTCGAGGCCGGCCTCGGGGCGTACGAGGGCAAGGCGCTCGTCAACTCGGTCACCGGTGAGGACGAGCGGCTGAACCTGATCCTGCCGATCGTGGCCCGCCACGGCGCGGCGGTGATCGGCCTCGCCAACGACGACGAGATCCCGATGGAGCCGGAGCGCCGGCTGGAGGTGGCCCGCAAGATCGTCTCGGCCGCCGGCGACCACGGCATCCCGCCGCAGGACGTCGTGATCGACCCGCTGGCGATGCCGGTCGGCGCCGAGCCGCGCGCGGTCACGCTGTTCCTGGAGACGGTGCGGCTGATCCGCGACGACCTGGGCGTGAACATGACCTGCGGCGCCAGCAATACCTCGTTCGGGCTGCCCGGCCGCCACACCCTGGGCGCCGCCTTCCTGGCGGTCTCACAGAGCCACGGGTTGACCAGCGCCATCATGGACGCGCGCGCTCGCGAGTGCGTCGAGTCGGTGCGAGCCACCGACTTCCTGCTCGGCCAGGACGAGTGGGGCGCGCGCTGGATCGCCGCGCACCGGGCCAAGCTGGCGGCGCAGGCCGCGACAAGCTAGCGGTGTCGGTGGACGCCGAGACGATCGAGCCAGGAACCGGACGCGTCCGGCTGACGTTCGCGCCCGACGGCGGCGAGGTGCGCGTCCCGGCCGGCACCACCGTGTTCGACGGGGCCAGCTGGAACGGCATCGCCATCGACTCGACCTGCGGCGGCCACGGCACCTGCAAGAAGTGCAAGGTGCGGATCACCGACGGCGAGGTGCCGGTCGACACGCTGGATCCGCGCGCGTTCAGCCCCGACGAGCTGCGCGGCGGCTGGCGGCTGGCCTGCCGCGCGATCGCCACCCACGACCTCGCCGTCGAGGTGCCGCCGCTGCAGACCCGCCCCAAGGCGGCGCTGGTCGGCGTCGGCCGCCACGTGATCCTGCGCCCGTCCGTGCAGAAACGCTTCCTGGAGCTGGAGGAGCCGTCGCTCGAGGACCAAGCGGCCGACATGGAGCGCGTGGTGGATGCGGTCGAGGACTTCGAGCTGCGGGTTGAGCTGGGCGCCGCGCGCGGCATCGGCCGCACCCTGCGGTCATCCAACTTCAAGGTCACCGCCGTCATCTGCGACGACGTGCTGATCGACGTCGAGCCCGGTGACACCACCGAGCGGCGCCACGCGATCGCCTTCGACCTGGGCACGACCACGGTGGTGGCGACGCTGCTCGACCTCGCCACGGGCCAGCCGCTGGCCGTGCGCTCGATGCTGAACCGCCAGCAGCCGTTCGGCGCGGACGTGATCTCGCGCGTCTCGGCCACGATGATGGACCCGGACGCGCTGGAGATGCTCCAGCAGCGGGCGCATGAGACGATGAACGGCCTCGCCGGCGAGGTCTGCGAGGAGGCCGGCCTGTCCCCGACGGAGGTGTACGAGATCGTGGTCTGCGGCAACGTCACGATGATGCAGCTGGCGCTGGGCATCGACCCCGAGCCGCTGGGCATGTCACCCTTCATCATCACCGCCCGGCGGCTGCCGCCGGCGGTTGCCTCCGACTTCGGCGTGCGCGTGCACCCGCGCGCGCCGGCCGCCGTGTTCCCGGCGCTGGGCGCCTACGTGGGCGGAGACATCGTCGCCGGCATGCTCGCCACCGGCCTCACCCGCGACCGCCGCGTGCGCCTGTTCATCGACGTCGGCACCAACTCCGAGATCGCGCTCGGCTCGAGCGAGCGGGTGGTCGCAACTGCAGCGCCGGCCGGGCCCGCATTCGAGGCCGCCCAGATCCGCTGCGGCATGCGTGCCGCCGAGGGCGCGATCGAGGGCGTCGCGATCAGCGGCGAGGAGATGTCCCTTGAGGTGATCGGCGACGCCACGCCGGTCGGCATGTGCGGCTCCGGCCTGGTGGATGCCGTCGCCCAGCTGGTGGCGGCCGGCCTGCTCGACCACTCCGGCCGCTTCATCCCCGACGCCGCCGCCGCCGAGCTGCACCCGCAGCTGAGCACGCGTCTGGTGAAGGTGGGCGAGGAGCGGGTGTTCGTGCTGGCATGGCGCGGAGACGACCCCGCGAACTCGATCTACCTGTCGCAGCGCGACGTGCGCGAGCTGCAGTTCGCCAAGGCCTCGATCGCGACCGGCTGGCGGATCCTGATCAAGGAGCTCGGCCTCGGCGAGGACGAGATCACCCAGGTGCTGCTGGCGGGCAGCTTCGGCAGCTACCTGTCGCCTGCCAGCGCCGTGCGCATCGGCCTGGTGCCGAAGCTGGCGCTGCCGCGCATCATCTCGGCCGGGAACGTGGCCGGTGAGGGCGCCAAGATGGCGGCGCTGTCGCTGCGGGAGCGGGCGGCGGCCGACGCGATTCTGGATGAGGTCGAGTACGTGGAGCTGTCCGGGCGGGCAGACTTCAACGACATGTTCATGGACGAGCTGGCGTTCCCGGGATGACGACGGCCGTGATCGCATGCGGCGCGCTCGCCTTGCACGTGAACGCCATCGCCGAGCGGCGCGGCTGGGAGATCGATGTGCACCCGCTGCCGCCGGAGCTGCACAACCGCCCGGAGCAGATCGCACCTGCCGTCGGCCGTCTGGTGGACGAGCTGGCCGGCCGCTACCAGCGCGTGGCGGTCGCCTACGCCGACTGCGGCAGCTACGGAGCGCTCGACCACGAGCTCCGTCGCCGCGGCATCGAGCGGCTGGAGGGCGACCACTGCTACGACGTGTTCGGGAGGCCGGAGGTGGCCGAGGCGCTGGCCGAGCAGCCCGGCACCTACTTCCTGACCGATTTCCTGGCGCGCACCTTCGACCGCACGGTCTGGCGGTCGCTGGGCCTCGACCGGCATCCCGAGCTGCGCGACGACTACTTCCACTCCTACACCCGGGTGATCTGGCTGGCGCAGCGGCGAACGCCCGACCTGCTGGAGCTGGCCGAGCGGGCGGCCGCCATGCTGGGGCTGCCGCTGGAGGTGCGCGACGTGGGCGAGTCGGGGCTGGAGGCACAGCTGGAGCGCCTCGCGGCATGAGCGACGCGACCTCGATGCGCGCGGCACTGCTGCCCGCTCCGGGCACGCCGCTGCGGGTGGTCGAGCTCGAGCTGGCCGCGCCCGGCCCCGGTGAGGTGCTGGTGCGTCTGCGCTCCAGCGGCGTCTGCCAGGACGACCTGAACCTGCTCGACGGCACGGTCGACGTGCCCGCCCCGGTCGTGCCCGGCCACGAGGGAGCCGGCGTCGTCGAGGCTCTGGGCGAGGGCGTGCAGGGGCTTGCGCCCGGCGATCACGTGGCGCTGTCCTGGGCCCCCTACTGCGGCAGGTGCGAGGAGTGCCTGCGCGATCTGCCGCACCTGTGCGGCACGGCCTGGCCGCTGATGCTGGGCGGCGGTCTGCTCGACGGCACCACCCGCCTCCGCTTCGGCGGGGCGGAGGTGCACCACTACTGCTTCCTGTCCACCTTCGCGGAGCGTGCGGTCGTGCCCGCCCGGTCGTGCGTCCAGATCCCCGCCGACGTGCCGTTCGAGGTGGCGGCGCTGCTCGGCTGTGCGGTGACGAGCGGCGTCGGCGCCGTCTGGCGCACCGCCGGCGTGCGGCCGGGCGAGCGGGTGGCGGTGATCGGTACCGGCGGCACCGGGCTCTCGGCTGTGATGGGCGCGGTCGCCTCGGGTGCGTCGCAGGTGATCGCCGTCGACCGCCGGCACGAGCGCCTCGAGCGCGCCCAGCAGCTCGGGGCCAGCGCCGTCGTGCAGTGGCAGGGTGAGCCGGAGCGGGTCGCCGAGGCGGTGGTGTCGGCCAGCGGCGGCGGCGTCGACTACGCCATCGACTGCACCGGACGGCCCGGTCCGATGCGGGCCGCGTTCCTGTCCACGCGCAAGCGGGGAGCCGCCGTGATGGCCGGCATCCCGCGCGCCGAGGCCGAGCTGACGGTGCCCGCGCGGTCGATCCCGCGGATGGAGCGACGGGTGCTGGGATCGATCTACGGGTCGGCCCGGCCCGACCGCGACTTCCCGCTGATCCTCGACGCCTACCGGCGCGGACGGCTGCCGCTCGACCGGCTGATCTCACACCGGCTGACCCTGGACGAAGTCGGCGCCGGCATCGACGCGGTGCGCTCGGGCGATGCCACGCGGGTGGTGCTCGACCTGGGAGGCGACGCGTGAGCGAGCCCGCGACCGGCGGCTGCCTGTGCGGCGCAGTGCGTTACGAGGTGCGGGGGCCGCTGCGCGACATCCTGATCTGCCACTGCGTCGAATGCCGGCGCTGGCACGGCAACGTTGCGGCCAGCACCGCGGCTGCCCGCGGCGATCTGGTCCTGACCGGGCAGCGCGGGCTGCGCTGGATCGCCGGCCCCGAGAGCGACGCGCACGCACGCCGGGGCTTCTGTGGCGAGTGTGGTTCCAGCCTGTTCTGGGACGCGCCTGGGCGTGACTACGTCGCGATCGCGGCCGGGTCGCTGGACGGCGAGACCGGGCTGCGCATCGCCGGCCACTGGTTCACCTCCCAGAAAGGCGACTGGTACGAGCTGCCCGACGATGGCCTGCCACACCACGAGCGCTCGGCCGCGGTCGAGGGCGGCTCGCCGAGTGGTAAAGTGATTTGACGATATATGGAACAGGAGACGTCACAAGGGCGCTTCGCCGATGGCCTTGCAGAGCGCGAGCCGCTGGGCCCGCCGCTGATCGGGGCGCTGCTGCGCATGCCGGTCGATGCCGTGCGGCGGCAGATGATCGAGCGGCTGCACGAGCACGGCTTCGCTGACATCGATCCGGCCCACCTGATCGTGCTGCGCTATCCCGGCCCGCAGGGTGAGCGCCCGTCCGATCTGGCCGCGCAGCTGGGCATGAGCAAGCAGGCGCTCAACTACCAGCTGGGGCAGCTCGAGCGGCGCGGCTACCTCGAGCGGCGTCCCGATCCTGAGGACATGCGTTCCCGGCGGATCGTGCTGACGCGGCGCGGCGTTGCCGCGGCCCACGTGATCCGTGACGCCGTGGCCGAGCTGGAGACCCTGTGGGAGCGGGAGCTGGGGGAGAAGCGCTACGCGCAGCTGCGCGGCCTGCTGGTCGAGCTGAATCGCGTGATCTAGCTGAGATGGTTGATCGGTTGTTCGCGAGCCTGGCCGCTGCGAACGGCTTGAAGTCGGAGGAGGCTGGGGTAGCTACGGCTGCGAACCGTCGTCTCCGTCCGCGATCTGCGTGATCGCAGATCGCTCATGACCGGCGCAAGGCGATGCCTTGCGCCTTGGACACCACGGAGATACCGATCAACCATCTCGGTCGATCGACTCGGCCAGCAGTGTGGCCACGTCCGCCACCCGCAGCGTGCTGCCGCTGGTGCGGACGCCGTCGTCGAGCATCACGGTGCAGAACGGGCAGGCCACCGCCAGCGTCCCGGCGCCGGTCTCATCGGCCTGCCGCACCCGCTCCTCGTTGATGGCGCTGCCGCGCTCCTCCATCCACATGTGCGCGCCGCCGGCGCCGCAGCAGAACGTGCGCTTGCCGCTGCGCTCCATCTCGACCGGCGTGCCCACCGCCGCCACCAGCTGCCGCGGATCCGCCGTCACGTCGTTGTGGCGCGCGAGGTAGCAGGAGTCGTGGTAGGTGATCTGGGTGTCCCCCGCCTTCGGCTCGATCCGGCCGTCGCGGACCAGCTCGGCCAGCAGCTCGGTGTGGTGCATCACCTCGTAGCGGCCGCCGAAGTCCGGGTACTCGTTGGCCAGCGTGTTGAAGCAGTGCGGGCAGCTGGCCACGATCTTCGTCACCCCTGAGCCGTTCAGCGTCTCGACGTTCTGCTCCGCGAAGGCCTGGAACACGTACTCGTTTCCCATCCGCCGGGCCGGGTCGCCGGTGCACGACTCGCGCGGGCCCAGGATCGCGAAGTCGACCCCGGCCGCCTGCAAGAGCTTTGCCGTCGACACCGCCGTCTGCCGGGCGCGCTCGTCGAACGAGGCGGCGCAGCCGACCCAGTAGAGCACCTCGGGCGCCGGGTCGCCCGGCTCGAGCACCGTCACGCCCAGCCCCTGCGTCCAGTCGCCGCGCTCCTGCTGGGCCTTGCCCCAGGGGTTGGACGATCGCTCGACGTCCCGCAGCATCGGCTCGGCCTCCGCCGGGAACCGCGCCTCGGCCATCACCAGGTGGCGGCGCAGGTCGACGATGTGGTCGATGTGCTCGATCGAGACCGGGCACTCGTGGACGCAGGCGCCGCACGTGACGCAGTCCCAGACCACGTCGTCGGTGACCGCGTTTGGCACCAGCGGCGGCGGATCGGCTCCCTCGGCACCGGAGAGCAGCTTCGGGCCCTGGTCGAGCAGGTGATCGCGCAGTCCCATGATCAGCAGCTTGGGCGACAGCTCCTTGCCGGTCGCATAGGCCGGGCAGACGTCCTGGCAGCGACCGCACTCGGTGCAGGTTGCGGTGTCCACCATCTGCTTCCAGGTCATGTCGGTGAGCGTGCCGGAGCCGAGCCGGATCTCGTCCTCCGGCACCTCCGGGTCGTCGAACACGAGCGGCTCGAGACGGCCGCGTGCGCGCGTTCGCCCGAAGAACACATTGACCACGGCGGTAATGATGTGCAGGTGCTTCGAGTAGGGCAGGTACGCCAGGAAGCTCAGGATCAGCAGCACGTGCGTCCACACGAACACGCGCTCGAGCACCTTCGTGCCATCGCCGCCGCCGAACAGGTTGGAGAGCGCGTTTGCGACCGGAGACCACGACGCCGGCCACTCGTTCAGCCCCAGCGCGATCCGCGTGGCGTGCCACAGGAGCAGGGTGGTGACGATGCCCGCGATCAGGGCCAGGATGAAGTCGGCCTCGCCCATGTGGCTGCCCTCGAACCGCGCCGGCCGCTGCACCTTGCGGATGAAGAACGCCGCGCACACGCTCAGCAGCACCAGCAGCGCGAACAGGTCGACCAGGAACGCGAACCAGCCCTGGTGGCCGAGCCAGGGCAACGTCGCGTCGCGATCGACGGCCGCGATCATCGCCATGATGATGGTCGGGAACAGCACGATGAATCCCCAGAAGATCAGCGCGTGCATCACCCCCGGGCCCAGCCGCTGCAGCAGCTTGCGCTGGCCGATCGCGACCACCGCCTCCTGGCGCAGGCGCTGCGGCACATCGTCGAACCTGGGCGCGGGCCTGCCGAGGCGCATGATCCGGACGAGCAGCCGGGCGCGACGGGCGAAGATGCCGCCGGCCACCGCCAGCGCCACCAGCAGCGCGATCAGGGCGACGGGCTCTATCCGGCGCCCGCCTTGCGCAGTTCGGCCGTGATCGCCGGGATCACCTCGTGCAGGTCGCCGATCACGGCGTAGTCGGCGTTGGCGATGATCGGCGCCTCCGGATCGACGTTGACCGCGATGATCCGCTTGGCGCCCTTGCAGCCGGCCATGTGCTGGGTGGCGCCGCTGATGCCGCAGGCCAGGTACACCTCCGGCGCGATCTTGGTGCCGGTCTGACCGACCTGGTCGGTGTGCGACCGCCAGCCGGCGATAGTGACGGCCCGCGAGCACCCGACGGCTCCGCCCAGCAGCGCCGCCAGCTCCTCGGCCGGTGCGAAGCCCTCCGGAGAGCCGGCGCCGCGCCCGCAGCTGACCACGAACTTGGCGTCCGCCAGGTTGACCCCGCCCTCGCTGCTCTGCTGCACGGTCTCGACCACCCGCACCACCAGGTCGGCTTCGCCCAGCGACGGCGAGAAGCGCTCGACGGCCGCCGGCGCACCGCCCACCTCGGCCGCCTCGACCGTGTGCGGCGCCACCGTCAGCAGCTTGACGGGGCCGTGCAGGCGCGCGTCCTCGAGCAGGCTGCCGCCCCAGCGGATGCGGGTCACGGTCAACGGGTCGCCCGCCTCTGCGGCGATGCAGTTCGCGGCCAGCGGCAGGTCGCCGATCGCCGCCGCGTGCGCCAGCACCTCGTTTCCGCGCTCGCTGCCGGCGGCCGCCACGGCCGACGGGGACAGCCGCTCGATCAGCTCGCCGATGCAGCGTGCCAATGCCACGGGCGCATGGGTGGCGAGCACCTCGTGGTCGGCGATGTGCGCGGTCGCCACCCCGTGGGCGCCCAGCGCGGCGGCGGCGTGCTCGGCGCCGGGACCGGCCAGCAGCGCGTGCAGCGGTGCGCCGCCGGCGATCTCACGGGTCAGTGCGATCGCCTGCAACGAGGCGTCGTCGGGCCGGCCGTCCTGATGCTCGACGTAGACCAGCGTCATGCCACCAGCCCCGCACGGCGCAGCACCTCGACGACCGCCGGCGCAGCTTCGGGCCCGTGGCCCAGGATCTCCGCCTGCTTGCCCTGCCCGGGTGGCAGCCGCAGCCGCAGCTTCTCGACGCCGGGCTCGCGGCCCGCCGGAGCGATCGTGGCCAGGGGCTTGCGCTTGGCCCGCAGCCGGCCGGGCACCGACGGATAGCGGGGCAGGTTGAGGCCCTCCTTGACGGTGACCACCGCCGGCAGCGGCACGTCGTAGACGTCGCGGCCGGAGGCCGTCTCCTGCTCGCAGCGGGCGCGGCCGTCCTGCACCGTGATGCCCTTGACGCCGGTCACGCAGGGCTGCCCCAGGGCGTGGGCGACGCGGATGCCGATCTGGTAGTTGCCGGAGTCGGCCGACTCGTTGCCGAAGAAGATCAGGTCGAACTCGACGCCGGCGGCCCGCTCGGCCTCGATCGCGGCGACGATCGCCGCGGCCGTGGCCTGGCCATCGAACTCGTCGGCCGTCTCGAGCAGGCTCGCGCGGTCGATGCCGAGCGCCATCGCGTCGCGGAGCTGCTCCTCGGCCTCGGACGGGCCCAGCGCCAGCACCACGGACTCGCCGCCGTTCGCCTCGATCAGCCGAACCGCCTCCTCGACGCCGCACTCCTCATGAGGGCTGATGGTGAAGCCGAGGTGGCGCGTCTGGATCGATTGCTCGTCGTCGGTCAGCACGATCGTGCCGCCGGTCATCGGCACCCGCTTGGCGCAGACGAGGATGTTCACGACCGGATCCGCTCGTTCTCGGGGTCGAAGATCGGCGTCGAGCCTGCCACCGCGACCGTCACCGGGTAGCGCTCGTTCAGGTACTCCACGGCCAGCTCGGTGCCGACCTGCGCCTGCTCCGGCGGCAGGTAGGCCATCAGCAGGTGCTTGCCGACCGACGGCCCGGCGCCGGCGCTGGTCACGTACGACCGCCGGCCCCTGCTGTCGGTGAGCGGCTGTCCGTCGCGGGTCTGGATCGGCTCGCGGCCCAGCATGTACCGCTGCACCCCAGAGGTCGATGTGTGGTTGTCGACGGTCAGCGTGGACATGATCGTGGCCGGCTCCTGGTCGCGGTGCCGCAGGTGGGCCTGCTTGCCGACGAAGTCCTCGTCCTTCACCTTCGGCCCGGCCATGCCGGCCTCGCACACGTTGTATTCGCTCTCCAGCTCGAAGCCGTAGGCGCGATAGCACTTCTCGAGCCGCCCGGTGGTGCCGTAGACGCCGATCCCGACCGGCGCGATGCCGTGCGGCCGGCCGGCCTCCGCGATCACGTCCCACAGCTTCTGGCCCTGCTCGATCGGCACGTACAGCTCCCAGCCGAGGTCGCCCACGTAGGAGATGCGCGAGGCCAGCACCCGCAGCGTGTCGATCTCGATCGTCCGGCAGCTGCCGAAGCGAAAGCCCTCGTGGGAGACGTCGTCGCGGGTCACCGAGCTCAGGATGTCACGCGCACGCGGCCCCCAGAGGCCGAGCGTCGTCCACGCCGAAGTAAGGTCGGCGATCTGGGCGGTACCGTCCTGCGGCAGGCGGTCGGCGAACCACTTGCGGTCGGCGGGCCCGTGGGCGCCGCCGGTGACGACCCGGAACAGCTCGTCGTCCAGCCGCATGATCGTGAGGTCGGCCTTGAAGCCGCCGCCCGGCGTCAGCACCGGCGTGTAGACGACCCGGCCGATCGGCACGTCCATCTGCCGCACCGCCACGCCCTGCACCGCCTCGAGCGCGCCCGGGCCGGCGACGTCGAAGATGGTGAATGCGGACAGGTCGACCATGCCGGCGCGGTCGCGCATCGCCAGGTGCTCGGCGTTGATGATCGGAGACCACCAGCGCGCGTCCCACTCGGCCTCGCGCGGGTTGATGCGGTCGGCGTACTCCTCGAGCAGCGGCGCGTTCGACTCGTACCAGTGCGGCCGTTCCCAGCCTGCGGCCTCGAAGAAGACGGCGTCCAGCTCCTTCTGGCGGGCGTGGAAGGGCGGCAGGCGGACGTCGCGGTTGGAGGCCCACTGCTCCGACGGGTGGATGATGCCGTAGGTCTTGTTGAAGCCCTCCGAGGTGCGGGCGCGGACGTGGGCGCGGGTCTTCTGGTGGTCCCAGAAGCGGGCGATATCCGACGAGTGCAGGTCGATCTCCGACTCGCCGTGCGTCATCCACTCGGCCACCGCCTTGGCGATGCCCGGCCCCTCCTTCACCCACACGGCCGCGCACGACCAGAGGCCGCGCACCTCGTGCGTCTCGCCCAGGAGCGGCATCCCGTCCGGCGTCAGCGACAGCAGGCCGTTGATCGCGTACTTCACGCCCACGCTCTCGTCGCCGACGATCTCGGGCATCAGCTCCAGCGCGTCCTCCATCTGCTTGTCGAAGTCGGCCTGCGTGAAGGGCAGCTCGGTGGGCGACAGGGCGGCCTGCTCGATGGACGGGATCTCCTCCGGATCGTGCAGGATCGGCCGGTGCGCGTATGAGCCGATCTCGAGGCCGATGCCGTCCTGGCGCTCGTACATGAAGGTGTCCATGTCGCGCACGATCGGGTACTCGATGTGGCGCGTGGAGCGGGCGAAGCGCGGCACCGGCCCGATGTCGATCATCTGGTGGACGGCCGGGGTGAGCGGGATCAAGGCGCCGGCCATGTGCGCGATCGCCGGGCTCCAGACGCCGCAGGCGACGACCACGACCTCGGTCTCGATGTCGCCGCGGGTGGTGCGCACCCGGCGCACACGGCCGCGCTCGACGTCGATGCCGAGCAGCTCGGTGTTGGCCGAGATCGTGAGCGCGCCCGCAGCGACGGCCCGCTCGCGCATGATCGTACCTGCCCGCAGCGAGTCGACCACGCCCACGCCCGGCGAGCAGAACCCGCCCAGCAGGATCGTCTCGTCGATGAACGGCACCATCTCCTTGATCTCGGCCGGCGTCACCATCGAGACGCGGTCGATCCCCCAGGCGTGGGCCGACGACATGCGCCGGTGCAGCTCCTGCATGCGCTCCTCCGTGCGGGCCACCTCGATGCCGCCGCTCTCGGTGAACACGTCGAGGTCCTGATACTGGCGCACGCTGTCGAGCGTCAGCGCCGTCATCTCCTTGGAGTGGTCGACCGGGAAGATGAAGTTGGATGCGTGGCCGGTTGAGCCGCCGGGGTTGGGGAACGGGCCCTTGTCGAGCAGCACCAGGTCGCGCCAGCCCAGCTCGGACAGGTGGTAGGAGATGCTGTTTCCGACGATGCCGGCGCCGATCACGACGGCGCGGGCAGATGTGGGCAGATCGCTCATGTGGTCTCTCCCGCGCAGGTGCGCGTGGGGGGTTGCCGGGAGGGCTCCGGTCTGGTAGACAACTCATATATCAGACCCATGCAGACCCTGCAACTTCCCACTGAGCTGCTCTCCGAACGCGCCTATGCGGCCCTGCGCGACCGGCTGGTGTCGCTCGAGATCCCGCCCGGCGCGCCGATCGACGAGGAGGCACTGACCGGGCAGCTGGGCGTCGGGCGCACGCCCGTCCGTGAGGCGATCCGGCGCCTCGCGCTGGAGCGGCTGGTGGTCGTCTACCCGCGCCGCGGCACCTTCGCCGCGACCATCAACATCACCAGCCTGACCGACATCACCGACGTGCGCGTGCAGCTCGAGGCGCGCGCCGCCGAGCGCGCCGCGACGCTGGCCGACGCCGACGACCGCCGCGAGGCCGGCGACCTGATCGCAAAGCTGGACGCGGCCGAGTCCGGCCAGCGGCGGCTGATCGAGCTGGACGCGGAGGTGCACCGGTTCGTCTACCGCTGCTCCCGCAACCCGTACCTGGAGCAGGATCTCGATCGCTACCTGAACATGTCGCTGCGGATCTGGCACCTCACCTGGGACCGGCTGCCGCCGTTGGAGCAGCGGATGCGGGAGCACGGCGAGCTGCTGGAAGCGATCCGGCAGGGCGACCCAGAGCGGGCGCGCGAGATCGCAGCGGCGCACGTGCTGGCGTTCGCCGAGGAGATGCGGGCGGCGCTGTGACGCTGCAGGCGGCACCGGACAGCTGGCTTCCCGGCCGCACGCTGTTCCTCAAGCGCGAGGACGGCCACGAGCTGGGCGCGTTCAAGTGGCGGGGTGCGCTGCCGGCCGTCGAGCAGTACCGCGAGCAGGGCCACGCATCCGTGGTCACCGCCTCGACCGGCAACCACGGCGCCGCCACCGCCTGGGCCGCTGCCCGGAACGGCATGACCGCCGTGGTGTTCGTGCCCGAGCAGGCGAGCGCCGCGAAGCTGGAGCTGCTGCGCGGCCTCGGCGCCGAGCTGGTGGTGTGCGGCGCCGACCTGGACGAGGCCAAGGCGGCGGGGATCGAACACGCCGGGGCGCAGAAGCTGCCGTTCTTCCAGGACGGCGCGGAGCCCGCCCAGTACGAAGGCTACGGCGACATCGCGGACGAGATCCTGGCCGAGGTGACGCCGGGTGCGGTGCTGGTGCCTGTGGGAAACGGCGCGCTGCTGGCTGGGATCGGCCTGCGACTGGGCGCGCGGTCGCCGGCCACGCGGCGGATCGGGGTGGTTGCCGCCGGTGCGCCGGTGATGGCGCGCAGCTTCGACGCAGGCCACGTGGTGGAGTCGTCGCACAGCGACACGTTTGCGGACGGCATGGCCGTGCGGGTGGCGATCCCCGTCGCCGTGGACGCGCTGGCGACGGCCGCCGACGAGATGGCCGAGGTCACCGATCGCGAAATCGCCGAGGCGGTGGGAGCGTTCGCGGAGGCCGGCATGCGCGTCGAGGGCTCCGCGGCGGCCGCCCTGGCGGGCGCGCGCCGGCTGGATGGTCGGCTGGAGGGCGTCGTCGTCCTGATCGTGACCGGGCGCAACATCGACGACCACCTGTGGCAGCGCGCGGTCGAGCGGCCCGAGAGCTTTCCCGGCTGATCGTCCCCGGGCCCTGCTAGCGTCGCCGCATGAGAGTCGGTTCGGCAGGCGTGGTCGTGGTGCTGCTGGCTCTCCTGAGCGCGTGCGGTGGTGGGTCGTCGGCCGGCGACCGCGTGGCCGCCTGCCAGCAACGGTATCGGGGCGGCCTGACCGACACCCCGGCCGCCCACCACGCCGTGTCCGAACTGTGCACGCAGGCCGAGCAGGCCGGCCTGCTGGACGACCACGGCGCGACGACGGCCGACCAGCTGCGCACGCTGTTGAAGTCCCATCCGGATGCGCTGTCCCCGCTCTGCCAGCTGAGCCTGCAGGCGAGCCTCGGCGCCGACACGGCGGCGGCTGCGCGCTACCTGCCGCCGGGCGGCGTCCACGCCCTCACGGCGAAGGCTTGCCAGAACCTCGGCCCCTTCCTGACCGACGACGGGCTCGACCAGCACGCGCTGTTCCGCGCCCGCGGGCGAGGGGTGCTGGTGCCGGTGTGCGTGGCCGGCTCGCTGGCGTCGCCCCACAACCAATCGCTGCCCTACAGCGAGGCCGACACGCGCAAGCTGCTGACGCGCATCTGCCGGCAGGCCTGGTCGCACGGGTTGCTGCACGCCGACGGGTCGGTCGACTCGGCCGCACTGGCCGCGCTGGGCACGAAGATCAGCCGCCAGATGCTGGCGTCCGGCCAGATCACCCCTCAGTAGGAGAGGTGCCTAACGAACCAGCTCAGGCTGGAACTTGCTGACCTCGACCACCTGGTCGACCGGCACGTTGGCGCGCTTGGCTGCGGCGATGATCTGATCCGGCGACGGCGCCTCGTACAGGCAGTATGACCTGCGGCGGTCGGCGCTCAGGAACGAGAACAGCCAGTTGACACCCTCGTCAGCGTTGATGTCCTCGATCACGCGTACGTCCTCGCCGGTCAGGTCGAGCTGCTCCGCGAAGCTCCGTTCGATCAAAAAGAGTGCCATCCGCCCCCGCTTCTGGTTGGACTCACCCGCGCTCCGTCAGGCCGCGCGTGTGCGCATAGCTTGCCGCTTCAGTGCGGTTCGCGCAACCGGTCTTACGCAGAATGCTGCGGATGTGGTTTGCAGCCGTGTGCTCGCTGATGTGCAGCGTGCGGCCGATCTCCCTGTTCGACCGGCCCTGCGCGACCAGGCGCAGGATCTCCGCTTCGCGCCCGGACAGGCCGTCGGGCAGCCGCGACACCGCCGGTCCGGCCGGCAGCAGCCCGCGGATGCGGCCCAGCAGGGCCGGCATACCGATCCGCTCGGCCAGGTCGGACGCCTCCGCCAGCGCGGCCTGCGCGGCCGCGTCGCCGGCCCGGCCCTGCGCGCCCAGCGTGCGCGCGTACTCGTAGTCGGAGTGCGCCAGCCAGGTGATCGCGCCCATGTCGCGGTTGTAGTCGATCGCGCGCTGCAGGTGCAGCTCCGCCAGCTCCAGCTCACCGTAGGCTGCCGCCAGGGTGCCCAGGTATCGCTCGGACGATCCGTAGCAGGCCACGCCGTGCCCGATCATCACGTTCCGCTCCGCGATCGACAGCAGCTCCCGGTAGACCTGCTCCGACAGATCGGCGTCGCCCACGGCGACGCAGGCGTCGGCGATGTAGGTCAGCGACCCCACCCACAGCGCGTGCCGGTAGACATCGAGGCCGTCGCTCTGGATCAGCGCCAGCTGGGCGCGCGCCTCATCCAGCATCCCCAGCTCGGCCGTGAGCGCCGCCAACCCGGGGCGCCACGACCCGCCGCGCCGGTCGCCGCCGGCGAGCACCCGCACCACCGGCGCCAGCTCGGCCAGCCGTCCCTGCTCGCGGCGGATGCTGAACATCTGCACGCCGTAGACCCCGGATGCGTCGCGCCCCGTCAGCAGCCGGCTCCACTCGCGTGAGCGCTCGGCTGCCTCCTCCGCCTCGGCCAGACGTCCTTCGCAGAGCGCGATCGCCGAGCGGTAGTGCTCGGCCACGTGGATGATGAACGGCTGGTGCATGCGCCGCGAGATCTCCAGCACCTCGGCCAGCTCGCGGCCGGCGGTGCGCAGGTCGCCCTTGCCGATCAGCGCCGTGATCCGCCACTCGGACGCCTCCGCCTGCGACTCGATGTCGCCCAGCTCCTCGGCGATGGTGCGGGCCTCGGCCAGCATCTCCAGCACCTCGTCGTGGGTGTTTGAGCCGCGTGCCCAGTAGCTGCGCATCAGCACCACGGACAGGCCGGGCCGGTAGTCCATGCGCCGCGCGATTGCGATCGCCTCGTCCCGCAGCTCGGCGCTGCGCTCGGACTCCCCCACGAGCGCGCGCGCCCGGGCCAACCCTGACAGCAGCAGCACGCGCATCGTTGAGTCGCCGAGATCGAGCGCCGCCAGCGCCTCCTCCAGCAGCTCGATCGCGCCCTCGTCGAGCATCGCCACCCGCCAGCAGGCGGTCTCCACCCCGATCGCGGCGCGCGCCAGGAGATCCGGGTTGTGGAGCCGCCTCGCCGTCTCCGCGGCCGCCTGGAACGCCTCCAGCGAGTCGCCGGACTGGCCGGCCCGGTAATGGGCCGCCCCCAGCTCCAGCTCGATCTCGGCGTGCGCGGTCTCGTTGTCGACGCCCAGCTCGAGCGCAGTCTGCAGCGGGCCGACCGCCTCGCCGAACGCCAGCGCGGCGTTGGCGGCGTCGGCCGCCCGCAGGTTGTACTCGACCGCCCGCTGGGGACCGTCGATGGGCGCGGCGGCGGCGAAGTGGTGGGCGAGGTCGGCCAGTCCGCGCGCCGTGTCGGCGGCGCCGGACGCCTCCATCGACTCCGCCACCTGCAGGTGCAGCTGCGCCCGCCGCAGGCCCGCCAGCCGGTCGTACAGGGCGCGGCGCACGAGCTCGTGGGAGAACCGGTAGCGCAGCTGCCTGGCCGGGATCTCCTCGATCATGCCGCTGCGCAGCGACTGCTCCAGCGCGGCCGACAGCGTGGCGTCGGTGAACCCGCCGCCGCGCAGCACGGACAGGTCGAACTCGGGCCCGGTCACCGCGGCCAGCTCCAGCACCAGTGCCGTCTCCGGCTGCAGCCGCGCCAGCCGCTGGTTGACCACCTCGCGCACGCTCTCGGGAGTGCCCAGGGCGCTCAGCGGCCGGGTCAGGATGGCGACGCCGTCCACGATCTCGAGCGCTCCCGTCTCCACCAGCTCCCGCCACAGCTCCGTGACCAGGAACACGTTGCCCTGGGTGAGGCTGGTGATGGCGCCCGCCAGCTCCGGTAGCGCAGGGCCCAGCGGCGCTCCGGCCGCGCGCTCGACGAACTCCGAGACCTGCTCGCCCGTGAGCGCGCCCACGCGCACCCGTACCACCCCCTCCGAGCGACGCATGTCGATCAGCGCCTCCGACAGCTCGGCCGGCACATCCGCCTCGGTGTCGCGGAACGTGGCGACCAGCAGCATGCGCGCCTCGGTGGCTCCGCCCGCGAGGTGCCGCAGCAGCAGCAGCGTCGGGGTGTCCGCCCAGTGCCCGTCCTCGAACACCAGCAGCAGCGGTCGCCGGCGACCGGCCGCCACCAGCAGGTCGCTGACGGCCGCGTTCAGGCGATGCCGCTCGGTGTCCTGGTCGGCCACGACCGGCTCCGGCAGGTCGCCGACGTGGCTGCGCAGGTCCGGCAGCAGCCGGGTCAGCTCGCCCCCGGCCGGCCCCAGGTCGTCGCGCAGCTCGGCCGGATCGCTGGCCCGCACCAGCTGGTCGAGCGCCTCCACGAACGGCCGGTAGGGGGTGCGCACCACGGCGTCGCAGGCGCCGTACAGCACCAGCGCGCCGTCCTTCGCAGCCTGGTGGGCGATCTCGCGCACCAGCCGGCTTTTGCCCGACCCGGGCTCGCCGCCGACCAGGGCGATGCGGCGGCCCTCGCTCTGCGCGCGCGGCAGCAGCGACCGCAGCGTGGCCATCTCCCTGGGACGGTCCACGAACGGGAAGGACGGCTGCAGACGCAGCGGCCCGGGCAGCGCGGAGTGGGCGATGACGTCCATAGTCAGGATTGATCATTGCACCCGGCGATCACAGGCGCACGAAGTGGATCAATCCCGGTCATGCGATCCCCTACCGCCTTCGATACCGTCAGCCTCCATAGGCACAAGCGATACAGACCATCGGAGGTCACATGAGCACGATCGCAACACTCGCCGCGGAAGCTCGCTCGGCTCTTGCCGGCAGCTTCAACGGCACCCTGACGGGACCGGACGACGCCGGATACGACGAGGCGCGCTCGGTCTACAACGCGATGATCGACCGGCGGCCGGCCCTGGTGGCCCGCTGCACCTCGGCCGCCGATGTGGCGGCGGTGATCGGCTTCGCCCGCTCGCAGAATGCGCTGATCGCAGTCCGCGGCGGCGGCCACAACGGCGGCGGCCTGGGCGTCGTCGATGACGGCGTCGTCATCGACCTGGCCGGGATCAACAGCATCGACGTCGATGCCGCCGCCCGCACGGTGCGGGTCGGCGGCGGCTGCGTCTGGAAGGATGTCGACGCCGCCACGCACGAGGTGGGCGGCACCGTTCCCTGCGGCATCATCGGCACCACCGGCGTCGGCGGGCTGACCCTGGGCGGCGGGATCGGGCACATCGCCCGCTCCGGCGGCCTGACGGTCGACAACCTGCTCGAGGCCGAGGTCGTTCTGGCAGACGGTTCGATCGTGCGCGCATCGGCCGACGAGAACCCGGAGCTGTTCTGGGCGCTCCGCGGCGGCGGCGGCAACTTCGGCGTGGTCACGGCGTTCACGTTCAAGATGCAGCCGGTGAGCATGGTCGTGGCCGGTCCCACCTTCTGGTCGCTGGACGACGCGGCTGAGGTGATGCGGGCCTACCGGGAGTTCCTCCCGGCGGCTCCGCGCGAGCTGAACGGCTGGTTCGCGTTCGTGACCGTGCCGCCCGTTCCGGTGTTCCCCGAGGAGCTGCACGGCCGCAAGATGGCGGCCATCGTGTGGTGCCACACGGGCAGCGAGGAGGAGGCCGCTGCGGCGATGGCGCCGATGCTGGAGGCGGTCGAGCCGGTGCTGCACGCGGCCGGCCCGATGCCGTTCCCGGTGCTGAACGGGTTCTTCGACGCGCTCTACCCGAAGGGCGACCAGTGGTACTGGAGGGCCGACTTCGTGCGCGAGCTGCCTGACGCCGCCATCGAGCAGCACGTCAGGTTCGCGAACGAGATGCGCCCCGGCCAGTCGACCATGCATATGTACCCGATCGATGGGGCCGTGCATGACGTCGGCGCGGGTGACACCGCGTTCAGCTACCGCGACGTGACCTGGGCGCAGGTGATCGTGGGCGTCGACCCCGACCCGGCCAACGCCGAGGCGATCAAGCAGTGGACGATCGACTACTGGGATGCCACGCACCCCTACTCGGCCGGCGGCGCCTACGTCAACTTCATGATGGACGAAGGCCAGGAGCGGGTGAAGGCCACGTACCGGGACAACTACGACCGGCTGGCCCGGGCCAAGGCGCAGTACGACCCGCACAACGTCTTCCGCGTCAACCAGAACATCAAGCCCGCAAGCTGAGGCAGGCCGTGGCCGGGGGGTGCGTCGGGCACCCCCCGGCCCTTGGCCATGCGGCGTAGGCTTCCATCATGGATCCCCAGCCAGCCGGCATCAGCCGCGAGGAGCTGCAGCTCGCCGCCCGCAACCACGGCATGCTGCTGGAGGCGCTGCGGCACGAGATCACACCGGTGGGACTGCACTACCTGCTGGTGCACTACGACATCCCGGCGGTGGGCGAGGAGTGGAGGCTGCGGGTGGACGGCCGCGTGCGTCGTCCCCTGGAGCTGGATCTGGACGCCATCCGCGCCCTCCCGTCCGTGACCCTGCCGGTCACGATGGAGTGCGCCGGCAACGGCCGCGCGACGATGGAGCCGCACGTGACCAGCCAGCCGTGGATCCTGGAGGCGGTGGGCACCGGTCAGTGGACGGGTACGCCGCTGGCGCCGCTGCTGGAGCAGGCCGCCCTGCTGGACGACGCCGTCGAGATCGTCTTCGAGGGCCTCGATCGCGGCCTGGAGGGCGGCGATGAGCAGACCTACGGGCGCAGCCTCACGATCGAGCAGGCGGTCAACGACGGCGCGATCCTGGCCTACGAGCTGAACGGCGCCCCATTGCCGTCGCAGCACGGCTACCCGCTGCGGCTGTTGGTGCCCGGCTGGTACGGCATGACCAACGTCAAGTGGCTGTCATCGATCAGGGCCGTCAGCGAGCCGTTCGCGGGCTACCAGCAGGCGCAGTCCTACCGCTGGCGCCGGGAAGAGCACGAGGCCGGAAGGCCGGTCACGCGCATGATGCCGCGGGCGCTGATGGCGCCGCCCGGCATCCCCGACTTCATGAGCCGCGAGCGCACCGTTTCGGCCGCAGAGCCGGTTTCGGTGCAGGGGCGGGCCTGGTCAGGTTGGGGGCCGATCGAGCTGGTGGAGTTCTCGGCCGACGGAGGCGAGAGCTGGCGGGCGGCGGAACTGGGCGACCAGGGCAGCCCGCACGTCTGGCGGGGCTGGTCGGTCAGCTGGCACCCCGCTGGGGCGGGTCGCTACGAGCTCTGCTGCCGCGCCACCGACGCGACCGGCGCCACCCAGCCGCTGCACCCGGAGTGGAACCTGGGCGGCTACGAGAACAACGCCGTCCAGCGCGTCCCGGTCACTGTTAAGGATGGTTGATTCCACGAGCTACGCGCGGCGCGCCGTCCGCGATCTGCGTCATCGCAGATCGCTCCCGACCGGCGCAAGCCATGGCTTGCGCCCAGGGGTCTGGGACACGCTGGACGCCACGATCGTCCTTGGCCAGGACATGCCCAGCCTGCCCTGCGGACGCTCTCGACGTCCAGCGCGGCCCATCCTGCGCCCCGCATCCACGCATCCCGTGGAACCAACCATCGATAGTCAGATCGCCTCGCCGGTATCCCGGTCGAAGAAGTGCAACCGGCGGTTGTCCACCTGCAGGGTGATCGGCTGTCCCCGCTGAGCTGACGTGCGGGGGTTCAGCCGCGCCACGAACGAGGTCTGCGCGCCGCCGTCGACCTCGGGCAACAGCGCGGCGTCTGCGGCCAGGTCGATCGTGTCGTCGGTGATCACCGGCGGTGCGTCCACGCCGAAGTGCACGTAGACCTCCGAGCCCATCGCCTCACGAATGTCGACGACCACCCGGATGTCCGACCCTTCCAGGCGGTCGTTGATGAACTGCGGATCCTCGATGTCTTCCGGCCGGATGCCCAGCACCACCTTGCTGCCGTCCCGGGCGGCAAGCGCCGGCCGCTGCTGGAACGTCTCCTCGGGCACGCGCAGGCTGATGCCTGCGAACTCGACCGCGCCGCCGCTCTCGGAGCGGCGCACCACAGCGTCGACCATATTCATGGCCGGCGAGCCGATGAACCCGGCCACGAACAGGTTGGCGGGACGGTCGTACATGTCCTGGGGGGCGTCCACCTGCTGCAGGACGCCGCGGTTCATCACGGCCACCCTGTCGCCCATCGTCATCGCCTCGGTCTGGTCGTGGGTGACGTAGATCATGGTCGTGCCCAGGTCGCGCTGGATCCGCGAGATCTCGGTGCGCATCTGGACGCGCAGCTTGGCATCCAGGTTCGACAGCGGCTCGTCCATCAGGAACGCCTGCGGTTCGCGCACGATCGCGCGGCCCATCGCCACCCGCTGCCGCTGGCCCCCCGAGAGAGCCCGTGGCTTCTTCTTGAGCTGATCCTCGAGCCCGAGCGTCCTCGCCGTCTCGCGCACGCGGCGGTCGATCTCCTTGCGCGGCACCTTGCGCAGCTTCAGGCCGAAGGCCATGTTGTCGAAGCAGGTCATGTGCGGGTAGAGGGCGTAGTTCTGGAACACCATCGCCAGGTCGCGGTTTTTGGCCTCCACGTCGTTGATGACGGCGTCGCCGAGGCGGATGCTGCCGCCGGTGATCTCCTCCAGCCCGGCCACCATCCGCAGCAGCGTGGTCTTGCCGCAGCCGGACGGGCCGACCAGCACCATCAGCGTGCCGTCCTCGATCGTGAGGTCGACGGAGCGCACGGCCTCCGTGCCGTCCTCGTAGACCTTGGTCACCTCGTCGAAGCCGATCTGCGCCATTGCGCCCCCATAATACGGTCGCACCGAGTCCACGAGGAGGAGCAGCGATGAGCGCACAGCCGGCCGCCGACGTGGCCGTTGTCGGATTGGGCGGCCTGGGCAGCGCCGCGGCATGCTGGGCGGCGCGGATGGGCGCGCGGGTGGTCGGCCTCGAGCAGTTCCCGCTCGGCCACGATCGGGGCGGGTCGCACGACCATTCGCGGTTGATCCGGCTGGCCTACCACCACCCGGACTACGTGCGGCTGGCGGCCACCGCGTACGACGTGTGGGACGAGGTCGAGCGCGCCGCCGGCGAGCAGCTGGTGCACCTGACGGGAGGCATCGACATATTCGGCTCGGACGCGCCGCTGGGCCGCGACGTATACGCGGCCGGCATGATCGAGGGCGGCGCCGAGGTGGAGCTGCTGACCGGTGCGGACGTGTCGGCCCGCTGGCCGCAGCTGGCGCCGCCCGGCGACGTGCCTGCTCTTGCCCACGCGCGGGCCGGGTTCGTCGCCAGCGAGCGCGCCACCGCCGCCCACCAGCGGATGGCGCGGGCGGCCGGCGCGGAGCTGCTGGACGGGTGTGCCGTCACCGCCGTGCGACCCTCCGGCCGCGACCTGCTGGTGGAGGCGGACGGGCGCACGATTCGCTGCCGGTCGGTGATTCTCTCGGCGGGAGCGTGGCTGAACGAGCTCCTGGAGCCGCTGGGCGCGAGCCTGCCGCTCACGATCAGCCAGGAGCAGATCTCCTACCTGGCCGCCGACGACCTCGATCGCTTCCGTCCCGCCCGGTTCCCGGTCTGGATCTGGCACGGCGCCCGCACGTACTACGGGTTCCCGGCATTCGGTGAGCGGGCGGTCAAGGCGGCGGAGGACCAGGGCGGTGCCGAGGTGACCGCGCGCACGCGCAGCTTCGACCCCGACCCGGACGCGACCGAGCGCCTGCACCGCTTCGTCTCGGGATTGATTCCCGGGCTGGGGCCGCCGGTGCTGACCAAGACCTGCCTGTACACGATGACCCCCGACCGCGACTTCGTGATCTCGGCGCTGCCGCAGCACCCCGGCATCGTGGCGGCGGTGGCCGACGGCCACGGCTTCAAGTTCGCCTCGCTGCTGGGCAGGATGCTGGGCGAGATCGCCCTGGGCCGCACTCCCTCGCCGGACCTGGAGCGGTTCCGTGCCGACCGGCCGGCGCTGGCGCCCGGCCGCGACCCCAGTCCCGCCCGCGTGTAGGAGCTCGCCGTGCCACCACTCTTCCGCTCGCTCGACTTCCTCTACGTTCCCGCCGCCGACGTGGACGACGCCGCCCGCCGCTACGTCGACCAGCTCGGCGCCGAGCTGGTCTGGAAGGTGCGCGGCATGGGCACCGTCGTCGCCTGCCTGCGCGTTTCGGGGTCAGGCCCGGCGATCCTGCTCAGCGGCCATCTCGAGGGATCGGCGCCGATCCTCGTCTACCGGGTCGAGAGCTACGGCCAGGCGGTGCGCGAGCTCGAGCGGCGCGGTGTGGGAGCGCTGCACCGGCTCGAGATCCCGCACGGCCCCTGCGCCAGCTTCACGGCCGCGGGCGGGCAGCGGATCGCGGTGTACGAGCTGGTGCGCCCCGGTGCGGCCGCGCACTTTGACGGCCGTATGGACGACTAGCGCTGCCGCGCGAACGCCGCCCAGTCGCCGTACCGGAACACCTCGCGCAGGCCGGGATCGGCGGACAGCGCCGCAACCGCCCGCGGCGTCGTCTTCGTGTTCACCAACAGGTAGCGGACGTGGAAACGGTCGAGGATGGCCGCGCGCGCGGACGGCGACGTGCCCGGCTCAAGCGCGATGTTGACCGCCCGCTTGCGCGCCACCGGCATGTTGCGCGGCTCGCCCCGTGCCCGCTCCAGCGGCAGCGCCATCGGGTCGACCGTGGCCTCGCCCGCCAGCTGGTAGCCGATGTACGCCTCCGCCAGCACCACGGGGAACGGCGCACCGTCGTGCTGGCGGAAGAACCCGATTACCGGCTCGGGCAGCCGCGGCTGCGCCTCGCTGACGCCCGGCCCGTGCCGCAGGTCGGAACCCACTTCGGTCCGCTGCGCCCGCACGGACCCCGCGATCAGGGCGGCCGCGAGCAGGACAACAGCGCCCAGCGCGGCCGGTGCGGCGGCGTTCATCCGGGCGTTGCGCCCGCGCATCGCCGGCCAGGCCGACACCGCGACCCCCGCCACCGTCAGCGCGGCGATCGCGAAGGTGAGCGGATCGCCCTCGGGCACGTACGCCTGGTAGCCGAGTGAGGCCACCGCCACGGCCAGCGCGACCGGGACGGCCATTCTGCCGCCCGTCACGGCTGCCACCTCCACCACCACGATGGCCGCGGTCAGCCCCCAGGGCAGCCCGCTGCGCGGGAACCGCTTGACCTGGCCGTAGCCGAGCACCGAGGTGAGCAGCGCCGGCACCCACGGGAACGAACAGAGCACCAGCGCGGCGCCCATGATCGCGGCCGGCACCGCGTGGCGCCGCCGGAACAGCAGCATCAGGGGCACGACGGACAGCACCCCAAAGGCGACTTCGGGCCGGTCGTCGAGCATCCAGCCGGCCCGGGCTATGACCGGGTTCCCGTGCACCACCACGTACACGGTGTCCAGCACCGGTGGCCGCGGCAGCCTCGTCCCGCCGCGCAGTGCGACCGCCCAGATCACACCGTAGATGACGCCGGTCAGCGCGACCGACGCACCCAGCAGGCGCCAGCCCCGCAGCATCACGATCACGACCCCCGCGAGGCAGGCCAGCACCAGCACCGTGTAGCTGGCGTGGATCAGCGTGACGGCAAGCACACCGAGCAGCACCGCCCGGTTCAGCCGCCGGTCGAACCCGCCGCGGGCGCCGGCGGCGAGCAGGGCCAGAAGGGCGGGGATGAGGACGTAGAACGTGAACTCGGGCGGCTGCTGCAACACCTCCAGCGACCCCCGCGCGAGCGCATCCCAGCAGGCCAGGAACGCGGCGGCGGCGCCGACCGGGCGGCCCGCCGCGGCCGAGCCCAGGGCGTAGGCGGCCAAGGGCAGCAGCAGCGCGCACCCGGGCGCCAGGCTGGAGTAGGCCGCCGATGGCTCCGACCCAGTGATCCGGATCGCGACCGCCTCGATCGCGTGCAGCACCGGCACCACGTAGCCGGCGTGGGGTGAGCCGTGCCATACCGAGGACAGGCCGCTGAGCGTCAGGTGCGGCAGGTCGAGCAGCTTGCGCACGCGCCCGGCATGGAACAGCGCGTCGCCGTGCAGGACGGTCTCGTAACGCGATGCCAGCACCGCCATCAGCGCACCGGCCGCGGCCACGCCTGCCAACTGCACGCCGCTGCCGGACGTGTGGATGCGCGGGGTCGACGCGGCCAGCGCGACGGGGCAGGCCACTCCCACGAGCAGCGCCAGCGCAGTCAGCGGCAGGCCCACGATCAGCGCCGCCATCAGCGCCAGTGACCAAACGGCGCAGCCCAGCGGGATCGCCGCCGCCAGCAGCACCGGCGCCTCCAGCTGCTCGTCCACGCCCAGGACGCGCGCGCAGGCAAGGCCGGGCACCAGCAGCACACCCAGCAGGGCGACGGCCAGCGGCAGGCCCAGCGGCAGCACCTGTGCGGCGCCACGAAGCACCAAGAGGGCGGCCGCCAGCGCCGCCACCAGCAGGGCCGCTCGGATCAGGAACCCGCGGTCGGGCAGCGCCGGCCTCATGTCCGCGCCGGCCCCGCGCCCGGCAGGCAGATCAGCGCGGGGAGCCAGAGCAGATCAGAGGCCACGCCGCGTGACGATACAGCCACACCCGCGGGTCAGCCGAACGTGAAGGAGTAGAGCGTCGTGCCCCGCCGCCGCGACCCGCGGCCGGGCCCGGCGGCGGCGCGGCCACGAGGGCACGCCACCGCCGAGCCCGGCCTGCTCAGGATTCGCTTCCGATCGTGAGCCCGTAGATCACGAGACCATTGATGATCACAGCGATCATGGCTCCCAGGGGAGCGGTGAAGAGGAAGAAGAACCACATGAACATGGCGAACGATGCGACCAGCACGCCGAGCATGTAGCCGCTCGGGTTCCCGCTGAACACCATGAATCCGGCGAACAGCTGCACGATCGCAACGATCAGCAGCACCCAGCCCCAGAACTTCAGGTTCTGGAACAGGAATGCGGAGCTGATGTTGTTGGACTGGTGGATGGACGTGAGCCCCTCGACCAGGTTGAAGGCACCGGCAACGACCAGCCAGATCGCGGAGAACATCGACCAGCCGGTAAGTCCATTGGATCGGTCATAGGTGCTTGACGACACGTGACACCTCCTTCCTGTCGACGTCAGCTAGGGGCCGGTTCTCCGGGCGGTGGTGAATTCCTGCGACGCCGGACATGCGATGTCACCGGGGCTCAGCCGTGTGGCAGAGTGTGGCGGTGGCAACGATGGCCGACCTCGACCAGCTGGCGATGGCGATGCCGCAGACCATCAGGGAGGAGGCCGATGGCCGTCCCCGGTACCTAGTGCACGGCAAGCTCTACTGCTGCCACCGCGGCCGCCGTCCCGACGCGGTCGACCCGGAGACCGGCGAGTGCATGGACGACGTGCTGATGTTCCGCGTCGCCGACGTCGGCGTCAAGGAGCTGTTGCTGGCCGACGATCGCGGCGTGTTCTTCACAACGCCCCACTTCGACGGCTACCCGGCCGTGCTGATGCGGATCCCCGACCTCGCCCGCATCGACCGCGAGGAGCTGGCCGACACCATCGCCGAGGCCTGGCTGACGCGGGCGCAGAAGCGTGTGGCCAGGGCCTGGCTCGAGAAGCAGATGCCCGCAGACGAGTAGCCAGCGATGAATTCGCGCGTCCCGGCGGATCTCTGTTGGTGACGAGGATCAACAGGAGGTGCTGATATGAGACGCGTGATGGTTCGCTACACGGTCAGGCCCGACCAGGCCGAGGCCAACGAGGCGCTGGTGCGCGAGGTCTACGACGAGCTGGATCGCACGCGCCCCGACGGGCTGCGCTACGCGACCTTCCGGCTTGACGACGGCATCAGCTTCGTACACGTCGCGTCGGTCGAGACGCAGGACGGCCAAAACCCGCTGTCGAATGTGCAGGCATTTCAGCGGTTCACGGAGACGATCGGCGAGCGCCGCGACGAGCGCCCGGTGACCGCCGTGCTGCACGAGGTCGGCTCCTACCGCTTCCTTGACGGAGCGGGTGCCGCCTGAGATGGAGTCGCAGCGCCATCCGGTCGTACATCTGGAGCTTCACACCGGCGACCTCGCGGGCGCGGCCGGGTACTACTCGCAGCTCCTGTGCTGGCGCCCGACCACGGTCGAGGCCGGCTCCGCCTGCTACACGGCCATGGAGCTGGGCGGGCGGCTGGGCGGAGGCATCGTCGAGTGCGGCACCGAGCGCCCGATGTGGCTGCCCTACGTCCAGGTCGAGAGCGTCGAGCGGGTGACCTCCTGCGCATGGGGGATGGGGGCGACCGTGCTGCTCGAGCCGCGCGAGGGGCCGGCCGGCTGGCGCAGCGTGGTGTCGGTGCCCGGTGGCGGGGAGCTGGCGCTGTGGCAGCCGAAGGGGGCGAGATGAGCCTCGCGGGCGCCGAGCTGGAGCTGCTGGAGGCCGCCCGCCGCGGCGACGAGGATGCCTATGCACGGCTGATCGGGCCCCACCGCGCCCAGCTGCACGCGCACTGCTATCGCATGCTGGCGTCGGCGCCGGATGCCGAGGACGCCCTGCAGGAGGCACTGCTGGGGGCGTGGCGGGGGCTGCCCCGGTTCGAAGGGCGGAGCTCGCTGCGATCCTGGCTCTACACGATCGCCACCAACGCCTGCCTGAAAGCGATCGAGCGGCGGCCCAAGCGGGTGCTGCCGGTCGACTACGGGCCGGCCGCCGATCCTCACGACGGCCCGGGGACGCCGCTGGTCGAGTCGGTCTGGGTCAGCCCCTATCTCGACCGTGAGCTCGTGTCCGCCGATCCCTGGGTCGCGCCGGAGGCGCGCTACGAGCAGCGCGAGAGCATCGAGCTGGCGTTCATCGCGGCGCTGCAGCAGCTGCCGCCGCGCCAGCGCGCGACGCTGATCCTGCGCGACGTGCTGGGATTCTCGGCCCGCGAGGTGGCCGCGGCGCTCGACACCACTACCGCCTCGGTCAACAGCGCGCTGCAGCGGGCCCACCGGCTGGTCGACGAGCGCCTGCCCGAGCAGAGCCAGCAGGCGGCACTGCGGGCACTGGGCGATGATGCGCTGAGCGAGATCGTCAACGGCTACGTCGACGCCTGGGAGCGGGGTGACCTGGACGCGGTGGTGGCGATGCTGGCAGAGGACGTCAGCCTGACGATGCCGCCGATGCCGACCTGGTTCGCCGGGCGGGCGGCTGTCGCGGGCTTCTTCGGCCGTCTGCCGCTGCGGGCCGGCCGCCGCTGGCGCCTGCTGCCCGTGGGCGCCAACGGCCAGGTCGCGTTTGCCCACTACGGCTGGGACGAGCGCGCCGGCTGCTTCCTGCCGCACGGCGTGAACGTCCTGGCCCTGAGCGGATCGCGGGTCAGCGAGATCAACGCGTTCCTGTACCCGGAGGACTTCGCGTGGTTCGGCCTGCTTGACCGCCTGCCGGCTTAGAGCAGTTGCTCGTAGGTGCGCCCGCTGCGGACGCTGGCGGGCTGCTCGGCGGTGATGTCGGAGCCGGGCCGGGCCTGCTCGTCTCTGGCCTTGACCAGGATCCATCGCCGCTCACCTGTACGGGTCAGTGCAAACCCACCCGCGAGCTTGTGGCCGTGCAGCACGAACGAGAGGTGCCCGGGTTCGTTTCGCACCAGGTCGACCGTGCCCTCGTCCCAGACGATCACCGCGCCGCTGCCGCGCGCGCTCCCCTCGTGCACGCCCTCGAACTCGCCCGCGGCCATCGAGTGGTCCTCGACCGGCACCGCCAGACGGTGCACCGCCGGGTCCATCGACGGCCCCTTCGGCACGGCCCACGAGCGCAGCACTCCGCAGTCTTCGATCCGCAGGTCGAAGTGCAGCGTCGTGGCGTCATGCTGTTGGACGACGAACCGTGCCACCGGCACGGCGTATCATCGCAAGAGTGGTAACCGGCGCTGGCACAGAGCGATCACTGTGGCCCTGGGCCGGCAGCGGCTTCGGGCCGCTGGCGCCGCTGCTGGTGGCGATGACGGTGGTCACCGGGATCGTCGACGCCGTCAGCTACCTCGCGCTCGGGCACGTGTTCGTCGCAAACATGACCGGCAACGTGGTGTTCCTCGGCTTCGCGCTGGCCGGAGCGGGCGGGCTCTCGGTGCCGGCGTCGCTGGTAGCGCTTGCGGCGTTTCTCTGCGGTGCTGCCGCCGGTGGCAGGATCGGCGCCCGGTTCGGCGACCGGCGGTTCGCGCACCTGCGGGCGGCCAACTCGGTCACCGCCACGCTGCTGGTCGCCGCGGCGGGGCTGGCGGTACCAACGCCCAAAGGCGTAGCAGGTGGACACGAGCGAGGTCTGGAGCTGTGTAGTCAGCGTGTTGTTCGGGTAGGCATGGCCTTCAGACCGAAGGCGTTCGCCGTGTCCTGTGGGTAGCCGTGGCCGCCGACGTGGATGAACAAGCTCATTTTGACCATTCAGGCCGTGATCGGGATCGGTTGGCCGGGTGTCTCATTGGCCACGTAGAGGTCGGGGTAGGCCGTCCCCGTTGGCGTCGATGAACATGGCTGACCGCCCGCGCCCAAAGGGGTCGCCGACCCCCCAGCCGCGCAACAGTATCCCGGCATCCGGGAAGCCCCCGACTTGCATCGGTAGAACCGCGAACCCCGTTCCGATGATCCGCCGCGTCGCCGCGCGCAGGTCTGAGTCCGACCTGACGCCGCCTCACGGGCTGAGCGGCACCGCGGCCTCGGGCGTCACCACCCGGAAGCTGAAGCTCTCTTCCAGGTAGAGCTGCACGGCGTCCGTGTCGTGCGCCAGGTATCCGATTGAGATGTCTTCCCCCGAGTCGAACAGGAAGTCGCCGCCGCGCAGGCTGACGACCACCGCCCCCTCGACGCCGGGCGCCCACACCAGCGGTCCGCCCGCGATCTCGCGCAGGTGCTCCAGCAGCGGGTAGCCGCCGTGCTCGCTGGTCTCCAGTACGCGCGTGTAGGCATCTGGACCCAGCGCGATCCCGTAGGGGCCGTCGATGCCGGCCGACAGCAGCGCCTCGACCGCCTTCGCCACATGCAGCGGATACCGCTCGCAGTCCCCGCCCAGCGCGATCGCCCTGTGAGTCGACGCCTGCGCGATCCCGGTGATCCCCGCCCCCTTCCAGCCGTGGAAGACCGCCGTGTTCTCGCCGACCGCCAGTGCACGCGCCGCCGCGTCCAGCGCGGCGAAGTCGATTTCCTCGGCGCCACGATCGGCGTCTGCGAGCTCGGCGCGTGACACCGCAAACGGCGCGCGCAGCTCGGCCAGCGGCAGCACCTGGCGCTGGACGGCGGTCAGTCCCTCGGCCGGCGGCTTGGTGACCCGCTGGGTGCGCCCCAGGTTCGTGGCCGAGTGCTGCCAGCCGTGCGGCCCCGCGAAGTCGATCAGCTTGCGCGCAGCCAGCGCGGGGGTCAGCCGCTCACGCGCCTCCTCGTCGATGCGATCCCACCCGGTGGCCGTGATCGGCGCGTGCTCGCGCAGCAGATGGCTCACGACGCCACCCCCCTCACGCTGCCGATGCCGAGCGACTCCGAGCCGGCCATCGGCTCACCGCGGTCGGCAGCGCCCTCGACCGCCGACTCCTCGGCCGCCTCGCCGTGGGCGACGATGTCGCCCCCCTGGAACAGGATGCCCTGCGCGATCTCGCGCCAGAGCGGGGTGTGCCGGAGCAGGAACTCGAGGTCCATGGAGAAGTGCTTGAACTCCTCGCCCTGGGCGTCGCGCATGATCGCGGCCGCCTCGGCGTCGGATTCGACCGCCAGGCGCTGCTCGTACCAGCCGATCGCCTCCGCCTCCTCGGTCAGCGAGGCGCACAGGCGGGCGAACGTTCGTGTCGCGGCCGGCAGCTCGTCGGGTGGTTCGTGGTACTGATCGAATCCCATCGGTGCGCTCCTTCGGGTTGCCGCCTGCAGCCTACCCAGACGTGACAGAGTTGGAGCATGCCATGCATCAACGGATCCGAGGCCACCATCGCCTACGAGCAGTCGGGGCAAGGCCCCGACCTGGTGTGGGTGGCCGGCGGCGGCTCGCGCGGGGGCGACTGGCGCCTGTTCCAGACGCCGTTCTTCGACGACCGCTATCGGTCGACCACCTTCGACGCGCGCGGCATCGGTGACACCACCTGCGACTTGCCGCAGCCGTGGCCGATCGAGGCGTTCGCCCGCGACACGCCGAGCTGATCGAGGCGGTCTGCGAGCCGCCGGTGGCGATCGTGGGCAGCTCGCTGGGATCGGCGATCGTCCAGCAGGTCGCGATCGACCGGCCCGACCTGCTGCGCTGCGCGGTGGTCATGGGCACCGGCGCGTGGAGCACCGGCTGGGGCTGGGACTACCAGGAGGCGGAGATCGAGTTCCGCCGCGCGGGAGGCAGCCTCGACGGCATGATGGGCGTTACGCATTACGCGTCGATGTGCTACCCGGCGCGCGCGCTGGGCGACCGCGAGCTGTGGCCGAAGCTGCGCGAGCTGCTGCTTGCGTGGATGGACTCCGGGGAGAACGAGCGGTCGCTGATCCCGCAGTGGGAGGCGTCGCTGCGGTACGACCAGCGTGCCCGGCTGCCGTCGGTGCGGGTGCCGATGCACGTGATCGCCTTCACGGAGGACGTGCAGGCCCCGCCGCAGGACGGCCGGGAGATGGCCGAGATCATCCCCAGCGCGGAGTTTCACCTGCTCGCGGACATGGGCCACGCCTCCTGGTATGGCCACGCCCACGACATCATCAACCCCTACAACCTGAACCTGCTCGACCGGTCACAGCTCGACGCCGGGTGGCTGCACCAGCCCTGGGTGGGCGGCGTCGAACTCGCGCGACCGGCTGACCGTGCGCATCCACTCGTAGTGGAGCTGCTTGGTGACCACCCCGACCGCCCCGGCCTGGCGCATCCGCTCGATGCCGGCCGCGTGCGCGCTGCCGGGCGAGGCAACGGCGTCCTCGACGACCACCACCCGCCACCCTTCGTCGAGCAGGCCCAGCGCCGACTGCGCGACGCAGACGTCGGTCTCGAGGCCGGCCAGCGCGGCCGTGCCGCGCCCGGTGTCGCGCACCGCCGGGCCCGCCAGCGGATCGCCGGCCAGGCCGAACACGGCCTTCTCGATCACCGGCGCGTCGCCTACAGCCTCCACCAGGCCGGGCTGCAGGCCGCCCCAGTCCTCCGGCGACTCGACCGTCACGACCACCGGGATGTCGCAGAACCGTGCGCTCAGCGTCAGGAACGCGATCCGCTCGATCAGGCCGGCCTTCGCCTCGGGCTCCACGCGCTCCAGGAACCCCTCCTGCACGTCAACCAGGATCAGGACGCAGTCGTCGGCATCGATCAGGTGTCCCATGATCATCGGCCCGCGGCAGCGCCCCGGGCGTCCGGCGAGGCTGAGGCTTGCGCCGGGGCGGACGTCGCGCCTGGCGGCGGCGTGAGGCGCGCCGAGGCGACGTAGGCGACCACCACCGCGACGATCACGAGCGGGGTCAATGCGAGGCCGTCGGCGCTCAGAAAGATCGTGACGAGCAGCACCGACGTCAGTGGCAGTCCCAGCATGACCACGGTCATCGCACCGATGCCCATCGCGGCGCCGGCGATCATGGGAAGGCCGGGCAGGTGCGACAGCGCGATGCCGCCGGCGGCGCCGATGAACATTCCCGGAAAGGTGGGGCCGCCGCGAAAGCAGCTGAGCGCGAGGGTGTAGGCGATGCCCTTGCAGATCACGAGTAGGACCAGCGCCCCCACCGTCCAGCCGGCGGCGCCCTCGATCAGCGAGGGCAGGGCGTCCTGGCCCGAGAACAGCACCTCCGATGAGCTGTGGGTCGTGAGCTCGCCGAAGGCGACCGCGGCCGCTCCGATCCCGAGACCGGCGACGGGCGTCAGCACCAGCAGCTGCCGCTCCACGATCGGCTGCAGCAGGAGCGCCGGTCGCCTGATCGCGGTGCCGATCACGGCGGCTGCCAGCCCGATCCCGACCGCCCACAGGAACTCGGCCAGCGTGGGGGTCGTGAACGGCGGGATGTTGGGGACAGACAGCGAGAACGTGCCGTAGCCGGTCCAGTTGTCGAGCCCGACGAAGATCAGGGTGCCGACTCCCGCGGCGAGCATTCCCGGGATCAGGATCACTCCCATCATCGGGCCGCCGATCCCCGACGCCTCCATCAGCAGAAACGCCCCGGCCAGCGGCGAGCCCAGCAGCGTGCTGACGGCTGCGAAACTTCCGGCGGCACCGATCACCGCAACCGCCGACTCGGGCGCGTCTCGCTTGAGCAGGTGCACCGCGAGTACCCCCAGGCCGCTGCCGATCGCGATCAGCGGCGCCTCAGGGCCGAGCACCACGCCCAGGCTGAGCGTGGCGAACGACGCAATCACGATGCCCGGCAGCTCGATCGGAAGCACGGGTCCCGGACGCCTTGAACCCCTCGGCGGGCTTGTGCCCACCGGTTCCCGGCAGGTAGCGAAGCGTGAGTGCGACCAGCAGGCCGCTCACCGTCAGGGGCAGCAGCGGCCATAAGGCCGGCTCTCCGCTGAACCCGAGATCGCCGGGCAGCGTCGTGAACACCCAGGTCTGCGCCTCGGCGACGCCCTTCAGGTAGAAGTAGGCGATGGCTGCGACGGGCACTCCGATGATGGCACCAAGCACCAGCACCAGCACGTAGCTGCGGCTTCGCAGCAGCTGGGCCGGATCGGGCGGAGATGCGCCGGTGGGGGTGGGGCTGCTCACGGGGACGCGGGCCGCCTACCCGCCCTCAGGGGCCTCATCCAGGCGCACCGACGTGCCCGCGAGCATGTCCTGGATGGCACGGCGGCGGCGATCGAACAGGATGGGTAGGAACCCGGCGAAGAACGGCACGATCGCGATCACGAGCCCCACCACCCGCAGCAGGGCGCGGCCGGCGCCCGGCGGCTGATTCCCGTCCCGGCCCACGACCAGGCGCAGGCCCATGGCGCGCATGCCGGGCGTCTGGCCGGCGACCGTCCAGAACACCACCAGGTAGGTGACGGCGCCGACCGTCGCCCCGACGGACGCGATTGCGGCTTCCAGCCATGACGGCCGCAGGCCCCCCACCAGGTTGGACACGACGTCGACCATCGCGGCGCCGCCGAGGAAGACGACCGACATCAGTGCCAGGTCGAGGGCCCCGGCGATGAACCGGCCTAGCAGGCCGGCGTAGGGCGACGGCGCTGCGGACGTCGTGCCGCCGGTCATAGCGATGCGGTCGTCGATCCGCTGGGTGCGGTGCCGCACCTCGCCCGCCACCTCGGAGCCGAACGACGCTGACTGGCGGGCGAGTGCCGTCCGCACGGCGTCGCTCGCGATCACCTCCTCGATCAGCCGTTGCAGCTCCGGGCTTGAGACCACGCGCTGCGCGATCTCCTCGGCCGCCGGGCTTCTGGCCGCCTCTCCAACGATCTGCTCGAGGCGGCCCTCGCCACGCTCACGCTCGAGCGCGGAGGCGATGGCGGCCTCGAGGTCGACGTTCGCCAGCACCTCGGCGACGATCCGCTGCACCACGCGCTGCTCGACCGCGGCGTTGGCCACGTGCTCGGGGAGAGGCCCGGCGAACGCCCGCTCCAAGGCCCGCTCGACTCCGCGTGATCCCAGCACCTCGCCGGCCGCATCCTCCAGACGAGCCACGCCGTAGGTGCGTGTGGCGCGGGCGCCACCGGCGACCTGCGCGCTTCCCCGCGCCACCACCCATGCCACGCCGGGCGCCCTACGGGCCACCCGCAACGGCAGCAGCAGGGTGACGCGGGTTGCGCTCACGCTCGCCTGGCGGATCGCGATCGTCAGGCCCGGTGTGCGGCGGCGGCGCGCACTAGGCGGTTGCCCCCTGTCGGTCGGCTCGCTCATGGCGCGATCGTACAGGCGGGCTGAGCGATCAGCCGGCCGCGACCTGCGCGGCCCCGGCCACGCCCATCCGCTCAAGCAGGTGGTCGCCCACGCGCAAGGCGTTTGCCATCGCTGTCAGCGCCGGGTTGACCGCGCTGATGCTCGGGAAGCAGCTGGTGTCGACCACGTACAGGTTGTCCACCTCGTGCGCGCGGCAGTTGGGGTCGAGCGCCGAGCTGTCCGGGTCATCGCCGAACCGGCAGGTGCCGGCCTGATGGGCGACGCCCGCGACCGGGATCGCCGTCTTCAGGTACGCGTGGCGCGGCACCAGGTGGTGCGGGTGCATGCCGAGGTCGCCCAGCATCGACTTGAGCTGGTGGTAGAGGCGGTCGCGCGCCTCCTCGTTGGCTGGCGTGTATGCCAGGTGGATGCGGCCCTTGTCGTCGAGCGTGACCCGGTTGTCGGACGACGGCAGATCCTCCGTCGAGAGCCAGAAGTCGACGGCGTGCTCGGCGATGTTGCGGAGCGTCCGTTGCGGTGCCAGCGCCGTCTCCAACGGCTTCTCGCCGCGGTACATCTCGGCCGTGGACTTGCCCACCATCTGGATGTTGCCCATCGGGAAGTCGAAGCCGTCGGTGCCGAAGTAGAAGTCGTTCAGCCCCAGCGTCTTCTGGAACACCGTCGGGTTCGGCTCTTCGGAGAGCGCCAGCACCGCCTGGCTGTTGTGGAACATGTAGTTGCGGCCGACCTGGTCGGAGCCGTTGGCGAGGCCGCGCGGGTGCTTGTCGCCGGCCGAGGCCAGGAGTAGGGCGGCCGTGTTGGCCGCGCCGCACGACACGACCACGATGTCGGCCGAGTACTCCTCGCGCCGCTCACCCTGCATCACCACGACGCGAGTGACCTGGCGGCCGCCCGCGTCGGTCTCCAGCTTCACGGCGCGGGCGTCCGTCAGCAGCGTCACGTTCGGATGCTCCAGCGCCGGCCGCACCGCCATCACCTCGGCGTCCGACTTCGCGTGTACCAGGCAGGGGAAGCCGTCGCAGGTGCCACAGCGCACGCAGCGGCTGTAGGGCATGTCGGTCTCGTTCAGCAGCACACCGCAGGGGGCATGGAACGGGTGCAGCCCGATCCGCTCGAGGTCGTCGGAGAGCTGCTGGATGCGCGGCTCGTGGCTGACGGCCGGGAACGGGTAGGGGGCGCTCGACGGCCCCTCGGTGGGATCCTCGCCGCGCGCCCCGTGCACGCCGTAGAGCTGCTCGGCCTGGGTGTAGTACGGCTCCATCTGGTCGTAGGAGATCGGCCATGCCGGCGACGTGCCGCCGTGGTGCTGCAGCTCGCCGAAGTCCTCCGGCCGGAACCGGTAGAGGGCCGCCCCATAGAGCTTGGTCGCACCGCCCACGAAGTAATGCACCTGCGGCTGGAACTCCTTGCCGTCGCGATCGATCCAGGTGTCCGGCGAGATGTAGCGGTTGTCCACGAACACGGCCTGATCCGACCAGTTCCGCGGCTCCCGTGCCAGCCAGTCGCCGCGCTCGAGCAGCAGGATGCGCTTGCCGGACGGTGCCAGGCGGTGCGCGAGCGTACCCCCGCCGGCGCCGCTGCCGATGATGATGACGTCGTACGAATCCACGGCTACAGCTCCGCCAGCCGTTCCAGCACGATCATGCGCCCGGCCGCCTCGATCAGGGCCAGGTGCGAGAAGGCCTGCGGGAAGTTGCCCAGGTGCCCGCCGGTGGCGACGTCGAACTCCTCGGCGTAGAGGCCGAGCGGCGAGCCCACCCGCAGCAGCCGCTCCATCATGTCGCGGGCGCGCTGCTCGTGACCGACGATGGCGAGCGCCGACACCAGCCAGAACGAGCAGATCAGGAACGACCCCTCCTTGCCCGACAGCCCATCGTCGGTCTCGCCGGTGCGATAGCGTAGGACGAAGCCGTCCTCGGTCAGCTCGTCGGCGATCGCGAGCACCGTGTTCAGCATCCGCTCATCGTCGCCCGGCAGCAGGCCGAACCCCGCGGCCAGCAGGGTGGAGGCGTCCAGCGAGTCGGTCTCGTAATGCTGCCGCAGCACGCCGCGGTCGCTGACGCCGTGTTCGAGGATGTCGGCCTTGATCTCCTCCGCGATTTCGGCCCATGCGGTTGCGCGCTCGGGGGTGCCCCGGATCTCGGCCACCTTGGCGGCGCGGTCGAGCGCCACCCAGCACATGATCTTGGACGACACGTAGTGCTGCGGCTTGCCGCGCGCCTCCCAGATGCCCTGATCGGGGTGCTTCCAGACCTCGGTCGCGCACTGGGCCTGTGACTCCACGATCGGCCACAGCCGCGGCGGCAGCCGGTTGCTGCGCCGTGTGTGCAGCAGGATCGAGTCCAGCACCGCGCCGAACACGTCGTTCTGACGCTGGTCGAAGGCGCCGTTTCCGATCCGCACCGGCCTCGCGCCCCTGTAGCCGGTCAGCTCGTCGCGGGTGCTCTCGGTCAGGTCGCGGCGGCCGTCGATGCCATACATGATCTGAAGGCTGCCGTCCTCGCTGGGCTCGACGTCGGCCACGAACTGCATGAACTCGTCGGCCTCCCACTCCAGGTTCAAGTAGTGCAGCGCCTGCAGCGTGAAGGTGGTGTCTCGCATCCACGTGTAGCGGTAGTCCCAGTTGCGCTCGCCGCCCGGGGTCTCCGGGAGCGACGTGGTGGCGGCCGCCACGGTCGCGCCGGTGGGCATGTAGGTGAGGCCCTTGATGGCCAGCGCGGAGCGCTGGATCGGGTCGCGCCAGCGGTGGTCGGGGAACCGCCCCTGCGCCAGCCAGTTGCGCCAGAACCGCACGGTGGTGTCGATGCGGGCGACGGCGTCGTCCTCGTCGGCCGGGGTGGCCAGCTGCTCGGCCCACGACAGCGCGCACCAGCCCTTCTCGCCCGCGTGCAGCACGTGCCGCGCCCGCACGCCGTTGCCCTCGATGCCGAGGTTGAAGTCGCTGTCCAGCCGGATCGTGAGGCCGGCGCCGGTGGCGTCGGCGGTCTGGCCTCCGTCGCCGCTCATCGCCCACTGGCCCGGGACGCGGCCGTAGTCGAACAGCGGCTCGCAGAGCAGCTCCACCTCGACCCGGCCGTCGATGCACTCGACCGTTCGCACCAGCATGTGCTCGGCGTCGTCGTCGGTGGGAGGGCGCGTGTGCGGCGTGACCAGGTCCTCGTGGCGGCGCGGCCCCATCGTCAGGGCGTCCCGCACGATCAGCCAGCCGTTCGGCGTCTTCCAGGTGGTGACGAGCACGTTCGTGCCCGGCTCGTAGCCGCGGGCGGTGGGGTGCTCGATGCCGAACGGGCCGAACCGGAAGGTGCCGGCGCCGCGGTCGATCAAGCTGCTGAACACGCTCTGGCTGTCGAAGCTGGGGACGCACAGCCAGTCGATCGCGCCGTCCGGCGCGACCAGCGCCGCAGTGTGGCAGTTGGACAGGAACGCGTAGTCGGCGATACCGGGGAACGGCGACGGCGCGGCCGCGCTCTGCTGGCCCTTGGTGTCCTTGGCGGCCGCGGTGCTCATGCCGACACCCACGGTGCGTGCCAGCGGCCGTGTCCGGCGATCAGGTCGTCGGCCGCCTTCGGGCCCCATGACCCCGGCGTGTAGGGGTGCACCGGCGGCGGGTCATCCAGCAGCGGCTGCATCACCCGCCACGTCTCCTCGACGCAGTCCTGCCTGGTGAAGCGCTTGCTGTCGCCCTCCATCGCCGCGTGCAGCAGCACCTCGTACGGCGTCGGGCCCTCGCCGCCCTCAGCGCCGAACTCCATGTCGAGCGTGATCGGCTCGACCCGCTTGGCGTCTGCGCGGTGTGCGTCCAGCACGATCCGTACGCCGGTCGAGGGGTCGAGCTTCATCACCAGCTGGTTGGGCTCCGGGCCGGGATAGTCGCGCTCCGCGTAGCCGAGCTTCGGCGGCCTGCGGAACACCAGCCGCATCTCGGTCTGGGTCACCGGCAGCAGCTTCCCGGTGCGGATGTAGAAGGGCGTGCCCGCCCACCGCCAGTTGTCGATGTCGAGCCGTAGCGCCGCGTAGGTCTCGGTCGCCGAATCGTCCGCCACGCCGTCGATGGAGCGGTATCCGTCGTGCTGCCCGCGCACGTAGCGGGCCGGCGAGGCCGGAGCGACCGCCCGGAACAGGGTCAGCTGGGCGTCCTTCAGCGTCTTTGCGTCGCGGCCGGCCGGCGGCTCCATGGCCGCCGCCGCGACCAGCTGCATCAGGTGGTTCACCACCACGTCGCGCAGCGCCCCCACCGGGTCGTAGAAGTGTCCCCGGTCCGCGACGCCGAACGACTCCGCCATGGTGATCTGCACCGATGCGATCTGCTGCCGGTTCCACAGCGGCTCCAGCATCGAGTTCCTGAAGCGCAGGATCAGCAGCTCCTCGAGGCCCATCTTGCCGAGGAAGTGGTCGATCCGGTAGAGCTGCGACTCGTCCAGGTACTGGTGCAGCTCGGCTGCGAGCGCGCGCGCCGACGCCAGGTCGTGGCCAAACGGCTTCTCGACGACCACGCGCGCGCCCTCCAGCAGCCCCGCCTGGGACAGGCCGCCCACGACCCGGCCGAACAGGAACGGCGGGATCTCGAGGTAGAAGACCGGCGTCTCGATGCCCGACAGTGCCTGCCCCACCTGCTCGTAGGTGGCGGCGTCGTTGAAGTCGCCCTGGTGGTAGGAGAGCCGTGCGGCAAACCGCTCGAACACGGCCTCGTCGATGGTCTCTCCGGTCGCCTCGATGGACTCGTGGGCGTGCTTGCGGAGGCGATCGATGCTCCAGTCGTCGGCGGCGACGCCGATGATCGGGCAGTCCAGCAGGCCCCGAGCCTCGAGGCGGTAGAGCGAGTGCAGGGTCATCACCCGAGCCAGGTCGCCGGTGATGCCGAACACCACGAGCGCCCCGGCTGGTGCCGTGCTGTCGTGGCCCGTGCGTGTGCTGAGTGTCTGTGTAGTGGTCACGCGGGCACCGTGCCACCCGGCTGATCGGGCCGCGTCATCCAACCGGGATGAAGCGGTGCGGCCCAACTCGGTTCACCATCACCGCATCGGCGCCAACGCACCACAACGTTCGCGAGTCGTCATCGTCGGGGCCGGCTTCGGCGGGTTGTTCGCCGCCCGCTTCCTGCGGCGGGCTCCGGTGGACGTAACGCTGGTCGACAAGACCAACCACCATCTGTTCCAGCCCCTGCTCTACCAGGTCGCTACGGGGATCCTGTCGGAGGGCGCGGTCGCGCCGGCGACCCGCGACGTGCTGCGCCGCCACCGCAACGTCTCGGTGCTGATGGCCGAGGTGACCGGGTTCGACCTGGAGGGACGTGAGGTGCACTGCCGGCAACCGGACGGACGCCCGCTGACGCTGCCCTACGACAGCCTGGTGGTCGCGGCCGGCGCCGGCGGCTCGTACTTTGGTCACGACGAGTTCGCCCAGTGGGCGCCCGGCATGAAGACGCTGGACGATGCGGTCCGGCAGCGCACCCGGATCCTGGGCGCACTCGAGATGGCCGAGCTGGAGGAGGATGACGAGGCCCGCGCCGCCTGGCTGACGTTCGTGGTCGTCGGCGGCGGCCCCACCGGGGTCGAGATCGCCGGGCAGATCGCCGAGCTGGGCCGCCGGGCCATCGGCAACAGCTTCACCCGGTTCGGGCCGAACGACGTGCGGGTGATCCTGTGCGACGGCGGCAAGGAGATCCTGGCCACCTTCGGCGACCGGCTGTCGCAACAGGGCACCCGCGAGCTCGAGCGCACGGGCGTCGAGATCCGCACCGAGACGATCGTCCAGAACGTGGATGCGACGGGCGTCGAGGTGCGCTCCGCGGACGGGTCGACCACGCGGATCGTCTCCAGGACGGTGATCTGGGCGGCGGGCGTGGCCGCCTCACCGCTGGCCCGGATGCTGGCCGACGCGTCCGGCGCGGAGTGCGACCGGGCCGGCCGCATCGCGGTGCAGCCGGACTGCTCGCTGCCCGGGCACCCGGAGGTGTTCGCGGTCGGCGACATGATGGCGCTGAACGGCCTGCCGGGGGTGGCGGAGGTGGCCATGCAGACGGGCATCCACGCGGCCCGCACCATCAGCGGACGGCTCAAGGGCCAGGAGGCAAAGCCGTTCAAGTACCGCGACCTGGGCAGCATGGCGACCATCTCCCGCCGCCGGGCGATCGTCAGCTTCCGGGGCATCCGGCTGCACGGCTACCTGGGCTGGCTGGCCTGGCTGATGGTGCACATCACGTTCATGACCGGCTTCAAGAACCGGTTCGCTGCGCTCGTGTCCTGGAGCTTCGCGTTCCTCGGTCACAGCCGCCCGCAGCAGGTGATCGACGAACAGCAGATGCCCGGCCGGCCCGAGACCGCGGCGCCGGGGGAGACCGCGGCCGTGGTGGACGCTCCCGCTGCGCCTAGATCCTAGATAGCCGCCGCCGAGGTCACCCGGCCGGCATCCAGCGCCACCACCTGGTCGACGGCGTCCAGGCCCTCGCTGCGATGCGTGATCAGCAGCACCGCGGCGTCCCCGGTGGCGGCGAACACGTCGGCCATCAGCGCCTCGGCGGTGGCGGCATCGAGATGGGCCGTCGGCTCGTCCAGCACCAGGACGGGAGCGTCGCGGAGCAGCGCCCGCGCCAGCACCAGCCGCTGGCGCTGGCCGCCCGAGAGCCGGCGCCCCTCCTCGCCCACCAGGGTGTCGATTCCGTCCGGCAGCCCGTCCACCCAGGCCGCCAGCCGTGCCCGGGCCAGGACAGCGCGCAGCTCGTCCTCGGTGGCGTCCGGCCGGGCGAGCAGCAGGTTCTGGCGGATCGTCGAGTTGAACAGGTGGGCTCCCTGGCCGGCCAGCGAGAACATCGCGCGCACGTCCGCCTGGCGATGGTCGCGCGCGTCGTTGCCGTCGAACAGGACGGCGCCGGCCTCCGGATCAAGGAACCGCAGCAGCACGTTGGTGACGGTGGTCTTCCCGGATCCGCTGGGGCCCACAAGCGCCACCCGGCCACCCGGTTCCAGCCGCAGGTCGACCCGCTCCAACACCGGCCGTGATGATCCGGGGTAGCGTGCGGTGACGCCGGCCAGCTCGATCGTCGCGTCGCGCGACGGTGGCGACAGCGGTGCGCCGGGATCGGTGATCACGGGGCGCCGGGAGGTGAGGTCGAGCACGCGGCCCCCGGCCGCGGTGATGACGGCCAGCTCGCGTGCGGCGCGGGGGATCGGCGTGACCGCCTCGAACGCCGCCAGGGCGAGCAGCGTGACAGTCGCGACCAGCACCGGGTCAAGCGACCCGCTCGCCCGTGCCCCCACCGCTGCGGCCAGCACGGCCGCCGTCGTGAGGCCGGCGGCGAGCATCACCAGGGCGTCCGCCAGGCCGGCCCGGACGGCATCGCGTCGGGTAAGCGCCGCCAGTTCCCGGTCGAGCTCCGCGACCGCCTCGGCGCGTGACCCAGCCGCGCCGAAGGCGACGATCTCCGGCGCGGCGCGCAGCAGCTCGACCAGCTGGGACGACAGCTGCGCACGAGCGGCCGCCAAACGGGCGGACGGCGCGCGGTTCCCGCGTGCGGCCAGCGCGGGCACCGCCAGGCCGGCGATCGCCAGGCCGGCCGCTAGGATCGCGCCGGCCGCGGGCAGCATCACGACCGCCGCGAAGACGCACAGCACGGCCACCGCAACGCCGCTCAGCGGCGGGCACAGCCCGCGCACGTAGAGGCCGTCCAGCCGGTCGACGTCGCCGACCATGCGAGCGACCAGGTCGCCGCGGCGGAAGCCGTCCAGCTGGCCGGGCGCGAGCGGCTCGATCCGCGCGAAGAAGCGCGACCTGATCGTACTCAGCGACCGTAGAGCCAGATCGTGGGACACCAGCCGGTCGACGTAGCGCGCGAGCGGACGGGTCAGGCCCAGGAACCGCACGACCACGATCGTCACGGTCAGCGCCAGCACCGGCGGCCGCTGCGCGGCGCGTGAGATCAGGTAGCCGGAGGTTGCGATCAGCGCGATGCCGAGGGAAGTGGCAACCGCACCCAGGGCGACCACCACCGCCAGGCGTCGGCCGCGACACGCCCGACAGGTCGACCAGCCGGCGGATCACGAGGCCGCCGCCTGCAGCCGCACCATGCGGTCGGCACGGGACGCGAGCTCGTCGTCGTGTGCGATCACCAGCACCGTCCGGCCATGCCGGCAGCGATCGACGGCCGCGCGCACGAGCTCGGCGCTGGCCGGATCGAGGTTGGCGGTCGGCTCGTCCAGGATCAGCAGGGGCGCGTCGCGGAGCAGGGCTCGGGCCAGGGCGATCCGCTGCGTCTCCCCGGCGGACAGTGGGCGGCCGCCGTCGCCCACCGTCGTCTCATATCCGGCCGGCAGCTCCGCGATGAACTCGGCGGCACCGGCCGCCTCGGCGGCGTCACGCACGAGCTCGTCGGCGGCGTCGGGGGCGCCCAGCCGGATGTTATCGGCGATCGAGCCGTGCAGCAGCGTCGGATGCTGCGGCAGCCACGCGATGCTCCGCCGCCAGAGGTCCGGGTCGCAGGCGGCGATGTCGGTTCCGCCGGCCAGGATCCGCCCGTCGCTGGGCTCCGCCAGGCGCAGCAGCAGCGCGCGCGACCGTGCTCTTGCCGCTGCCGCTGGGGCCGACCAGCGCAACCGTCTCTCCCGGCGCCAGCTCGAGCCCGACCTGCTCGAGCGCCGCCCTGTCGGTCCGCGGATAGCGGAAGCTGACCGCGTCGAAGCGGACAGTGGCCGCGGCTGGGATCGGCGACGGCGCCGCCACGGGTGCGGCCGGCGGGGTGACGGCGTCCAGCAGCCGCCCGGCCACCGCCATCCCGTCGGCCCCGGCGTGGAACTGGGATGCCAGGTTGCGCAGCGGCAGGTACAGCTCGGGCGCCAGCAGCAGCACCGTCAGCGCCGCCTCGAATCCGATGTCGCCCTCTACGAGCCGCACTCCCACGGTGACTGCGATCAACGCGACCCCCAGCGTGGCCGCCAGATCGAGCACGGCGCCGGACAGGAAGGCCAGCCGCAGCGTCTCCATGGTTGCTTTGCGGTACCGCTCGCCGACCTGGTCGATCCGTTCCGCCTGGGCCTCGCCGCGGTTGAAGGCGCGCAGGGTCGGCAGGCCACGCACGACGTCGAGGAAGTGTGACGACAGCAGCGACAGCTCCTGCCAGCGTGCCAGCGCCCGGCGCTCGGTGGTGCGGCCGATCAGCCACATGAAGGCCGGCACCAGGGGCAGCGTGAGCAGCATCAGCAGCGCCGACAGCGGGTCGATCGCGGCCACCAACACCAGCACCGCGGCCGGCACCACCGCGGCCAGCACCAGCTGTGGCAGCAGGCGCGCGAACACCGTCTCGAGGGCGTCGATGCCGGCCGCCGCCGCCACGGCCAGCTCGGCATCGTCCTGCGCGTCGAGGCCGGCGGGGGTGTCGCTGAGCCGGCTCCGAACCAGGTCGCCGCGAAGCGCGCTCAGCACGTCGGCCGCGGCCAGCCGCCCGACCACGTCGAATCCCCAGGCGGCGGCCGCACGCGCGGTCACCACGAGGCACAGCGCAGCCAGCGGTTCGACCAGCGCGCGCAGCCCGGCGCCGTCGAACGAGCGCGCGGCGACGTGCGCGATCAGCACCGCCTGGGCCAGCACCAGCAGCGCCGCGAGCACCCCCAGCGCGGCATCGACCGCCAGCGCGATGCGCGAGCCTCGCGTCCGCCGCAGCAGCCGGGGGTCGATCCGCCGCGGCCTCACTGTCGTCGGCACCGGCATGGCGGCACGCTACCGGCCGCCGGCCGCCGTGCTCTCACCCCGATCGGACGACGCAGTCCATGGCATGCGTGTCCGCGCCGCCACGTGGCCGTGACGGTTCCATTACGAGCAAAGCTGCAACGATCCGCATCGCCCCGTAACGATCTCATCCCCGGCCGCAACGACTCGCACCATCGGCCGGCGACAAGTGTCACGGCTCCCGTCCCGCCCCCGGCCCAACCACGCGGCCGCGCATGACGGCCCGGTGACGACCGGTCACAGCTTCGCGCCGAACCGTTCACGCGGGCCGAGTGGGAGTCAAACCCCTGATCGGGCGGCCGGGACGCCACGCGATCGTGTGGGCGGTGTGACTGGCGTGACGGGTGTGCAGCATCCGCGTCACGCGGGCTGGGCGGAGATGCCCCACTTCGCGGTGTGCGATTCGCCCGGCGCCAGCCGCACCAGGCTCTCGCCGCTGCGAAACGCGTTGGGCGGGCAGGACATCGGCTCGACTGCGAGCGCCCTGCGGGCGACATCCGGCAGCGGGTCACCACTGAACACCATCACGTATGGGTACGCCTCGTCCATCCACAGCGTCCGCCCGGTGCCCGACGCCGGGTCCCACAGCTCGACGCGGGCCATTCCGTCGCCGTCACGTCCCAGGTCTGTGAAGGCGTTGTCGAGCACGAGACCGCCGATCGCCCGCCGCGTGCGGAAGTCGTAGTCGGTACCCGCGACCGGCGCCGAGCCGGTGGGCAGGCTGCGCTCGTCTGACCGCAGCACCGTGTCCGCGGGGATCCGCAGCTCCAGCGTGTCCACGACTCCCGTGCCTGCCGTCAGGTAGGGGTGGGCGCCGCAGCCGTACGGGCAGTCGCGGTCGCCGGCGTTGGTCGCGGTCGTGCGCACCGTCAGACCCGCGTCCGAGAGCGAGTACTCGATCGACAGCGACAGCGAGAACGGGTACCCAGGCTGCGGATGCACGACGTGCGCCATCACCACTCGGTGTGGATCATGCTCCTCCGCGGTCCAGGCCGCCCAGCGGACGAGCCCGTGGATCGCGTTTCGGTTCGGCACCTCGTCCAGGGGCAACGAATGGCTGACCGCGTCGAAGTCGTAGCGCCCGTCCTCGATCCGGTTCGGCCACGGGATCAGCACCTGGCCGCGGCCGGACGTGCATGCGCCGTCGACCGCATAGCCGTCCAGCACGTCCGCATCGTCGACGGTGTAGGAGCGCAGTCCGCCACCGACCTCGACCACGACCAGGCGCTGGTCGCCCAGTGCGATCTCGAACTGCCTGCCGGAGGGCGGCACCACGTTGCCCGCGGTCATCGCATCAGTCCGTCCACCAGTCCTCGACGGTCTCGCCGTCGCCGCCCTCGGGACGGTCGGATCCGATCGCGACCACCTCGAGCCCGTCCGAGCCGGCCTCCAGCGCGCGCAGGCTGGACGGCGCGATCCGCACCAGATCCCAGGGCTTGAGGTCGAGGATGTCGTCGCCGAGCTTGATCCGGCCGGAGCCGGCGGTGACGAGGTATGCCTCCTCCTGCTCGCGGTGCCGGTGGCCCAGGGTGTTGCGGTGGCCCGGCCCGTAGCGAAACACGCTGACACCGAGGTGCTCGGAGTCCAGGTGCTTGCGGCCAAACCGCGCCTCGACGCCGTCGCGCCCAGCGGCTGAGTCCTCGAGGTCGTTCATGTTGACGATCGT
>CAVTSO010000014.1:0-10593 GCA_963737445.1 uncultured Actinomycetes bacterium
CAGGCGCCGTTGACGGTTCGTCGCAGGACCGTTGCAATGCCGGGGACCACCGGCGCGAAGCGGGGCATTCTGCGCATGGTATGGATCGTTGCGCGGCCGTGACAGGTGATGGGCGGGAGGCGGGCGCATCTACACTGCTGCTATGGCAGTCGCCGAGTTCACCACTCCGCTCGACCTCGAGAAGATCCGCGCGGACTTCCCGATCCTGGCCCAGCCCGTGCACGGCAAGCGCCTGGTCTTCCTCGATTCCGCGGCGTCGTCGCAGAAGCCACGTCAGGTGATCGAGACCCTGGTCGACGTCTACGAGACTTCCTACGCCAACGTCCATCGCGGCGTCTACTACCTCGGCGCCCGTGCCACCGAGCTCTACGAGGGCGCGCGCGACATCATGGCCGCGTTCGTCAACGCCGGCGATCGCCGCGAGGTGATCTTCGTGCGCGAGGCGACGGAAGCGCTGAACCTCGTCGCCTATGCCTACGGCCGCACCTTCGTCGGCCCCGGGGACGCCATCGTCGCCACCGAGATGGAGCACCACTCGAACCTGGTGCCATGGCAGTTTCTCGCCCAGCAGACCGGCGCCACGCTGCACTACTTGCGCCTGACCGACGACGGCAACCTCGACCCCGACTCGCAGGAGCGTCTGGCCGCCATCGAGAACGTCAAGCTGGTCGCAGTCGCCCACGTCTCCAACTCACTCGGCACCATCAACGACATCCAGGCGCTGGCCACCTGGGCTCACGATCGCGGCGCCGTCCTGGTCGTCGACGGCGCGCAGGCCGCCCCCCACCGCCCGGTCGACGTCCAGGCGCTTGGCTGCGACTTCTACGCCCTCTCCGGCCACAAGATGTGCGGCCCCGGCGCCGGCGTCCTCTGGGGCCGCGCCGAGCTGCTCGAGAAGATGCCGCCGTTTTTGACCGGCGGCGAGATGATCCGCACGGTCTCGCTGGAGAAGACCACGTGGAACGACCTACCCTGGAAGTTCGAGGCCGGCACCCCGGCGATCGCCGAGTCGATCGCGCTAGGCGCCGCCGCCCAGTACCTGCAGGGCATCGGCATGGAGGCGATTGAGGCGCACGAGCACGCGCTCACCGCCTACGCCTACGACGTCCTCGACGGCATCAGCGGAGTCACCCAGTACGGGCCCAAGCCGCCCAACCGGGCCGGCATCCTCAGCTTCAACGTCGGCAACGTCCACCCCCACGACGTCGCCCAGGTGCTCGACTCGGAGGGCATCGCCGTCCGCGCCGGCCACCACTGCACGCAGCCGCTGATGCGCCGCTTCGACCTGCAGGCCACCACCCGCGCCAGCGTCTACCTCTACAACGGCCGCGACGACATCGATGCGCTGGCCGTCGGCATCGAGAAGGTCAAACGCACCTTTTCCGTGTAGACGGGCGGCTCGCGGGGCATCGGTACACTTCAAGGGCGATGGACGACTTTTACCGGGAAAACATCCTCGATCACTACAACAACCCGCGCAATCACGGGCATCTCGACCATCCGTCCGCGGCCGCCGAGGGCGTGAACCCGCTCTGCGGCGACGAGCTGGGGGTGGAGCTGGAGGTGCACGACGGCGTCGTCACCGACATCCGCTACAGCGGCCGCGGCTGCGCCATCAGCCAGGCCGCCGCGTCGATGCTCTCCGACGTCGTCAAGGGCAAGCCGGTTGACCAGCTGGCCCAGATCGGCAAGGAGGACGTGCTCGAGGAGCTGGGCATTCCGCTCTCGCCGATCCGGCTGAAGTGCGCCATGCTCTCGGTGGGCGTGCTCAAGGTGGCGCTCAGCGAGCTGACCGGCGAGCCTCTGCCTCCGGAGTGGAGCGACCCCTCCGACGGGATCGAGTGGAAGTCCGCGTAGCCGCCGAGGGGGAGATCCCCGAGGGCGGCGTCAAGATCATCCAGGCCGGTTCCCTGTTCGTGGGCATCTACCTGATCGACGGCCGCTACTACGCGATCGAGGACCGCTGCAGCCATGACGACGGCCCGCTCTGCGAGGGCGACCGGGACGGCCTCACCGTCGAGTGCCCGCGCCATGGCGCGACGTTCGACCTGCGCACCGGTGATGCGTTGACGCTTCCGGCAACGACCGGCGTCGAGACGTTTCCGGTGACGGTGCGCGACGGCGAGATCCTGATCGAAACCTGACCTTGGCTAGGATGCCGTCATGGAGACGCTGTCCGAGGCCACACAGGAATACCTCGAGAGCATCTACTGGCTGTACGAGTCGGGCATCGAGCGCACGCAGGCCAACCTGGCCCGCGCGCTGCAGGTCTCACAGCCGTCGGTCTCGGAGATGCTGCGGCGCATGGTCGACGACGACCTGGTCAGCCGCGACCAGGCCAAGCTGATCAACTTCACCGACCGCGGCCGCGAGATGGCCGAGCGCATCGTCGCGCGCCACCGCCTGGTGGAGGCCTACCTCGTGAAGGTGATGGGCATCCCCTGGGACGACGTCCACGAGGAGGCCCACGCGATGGAGCACTCGATCTCGCCGCGGCTCGAGGCCAAGATGCTGGAGATGATCGGCGACGTGCACACCTGCCCGCACGGCCATCCCATCGGCGATTACCCGCGGGAGCCGGGTGAGCCGCTGCCGGCCGTGCCCGTGGGCAGCACGATCGTCGTCCTGCGGCTCGAGAACGAGGCCGAGGAGATGCTCCACTACATGAAGCGGCATGCCGTCGAGCCGGGCCAGACCTACACGGTCGCCGCCCGCCGCGGCGAGGGCGAGGAGGCCGAGACGGAACTGATCGGCGAGTCCGGCAGCGTCTGGGTGCAGGACGCCCTGGCCCGCACGGTCTCGGTGCGGGTGGACGACCGTGGCGACGGAGAGATCTCGGCGCTGGGCGCCGCGGCGGCCGAGCTGCAGCTGGTCGGCCCCGACCGCTGGGGAATGTAGCCGCTTAGATGATTGGGGCGCGCCGGATATACCCGGCGCGCCCCTAACGGCGTTTCGCGTGGATTGGGTAGCGGCGAGTGCCTGCCGTCCACCTAGCAGGTGGCGGCGGCTGTCCCAACGCCGGCTGCAGCGATTCCCCGTAGGTTCAGGGACTCGCGACTACCCGCGAGCACCTCCACTCGCCCGTCTTGAACCATCTAACAAGTCGGACCACCTCCTTTCCGTGGTAGGGCGAGTGTAGCAACGCAGGGCGACGACGCAAACCCCCGGTTTCGGTGATCAGCGCGTGTAGGCCTCGGCGATCGCGGCGGGCTCGATGCCGAGTGCGCTCCGCATCGGCTCGAGATCGCATTCCGTGCCAGCGAGCAGCATCACGATCTGCTCCCGCGTCACCTTCAGTGGCGGTGGCAGCCGAGACAACAGCGGCGTCTGCGCCTTCATCAATCCGGCCGGTATGTGCAGCTTTCGCCGCGGCGCCCGGCCCGTCACCCGGGCCAGTTCGTCCAGCAGCTCGTCGAAGGTGAACACCTGCGGCCCGCCCAGCGGGATCACCTGGCCGGCCGTCTCCGGCCGCTCCAGCGCCCGCACGAACGCCGTGGCCACATCGCCCGCCCAGACCGGCTGGTGCCGGTAGCGGCCGTTTCCGATCACCGGTGCCAGTGGCATCCGGATCAGGCTCTCGAATGCCTTCAGGGCGCCACCGCCGCGCCCGAACACGAAGCTCGGTTCGATCACCGTCCAGTCCAGGCCGCTGGAGGTGACGGCCTGCTTGCCCGCGTACTTCGACCCCCAGTAGCGCGTCAGCGGCGCGTGCTCGGCTGTCACGCCGAGCGCGCACATGTGGACGACCCGCCGGATCCCGTGCGCGTCGGCCGCGGCCACCACGTTTCGCGGGCCGCCCGCGTTGACCGCCTCGAAGGCTGCGTCCGGCCCGTCCAGGATCGCGACCAGGTTTACGATCGCGTCGCATCCCGCGGCTGCCGCCTCCAGCGACGGCGCGTCGGTGACGTCGCCCCGCACCGCCTCGGCCGCTTCCGGGAGGGCCGGCTCGGATTCGTGCACGAGCACCCGCAGCGAGTGTCCGGCCGACGCCAGTGATGCGACCACCTCGGCGCCGACGTAGCCGGTGCCGCCGGCAATCAGCACCCTCAAGGGCGCTCCGCGAAGTTCAGGTAGTAGCGGCTGGGCGTGGGCTCGGCCTGTCCCTGGTACTTGCTGCCCAGCTTGCTCGACCCGTAGGGATGTTCGGCCGGCGTAGACAGGGTCAGGAAGCTGAGCTGCGCGATCCGCATGCCCGGGTAGACCGTGATCGGCAGGTTCGCCATGTTCGCGAGCTCCAGGGTGATGTGGCCGTCGAACCCGGCGTCGATCACGCCCGCGGTCTGGTGCACGACCAGCCCCAGCCGGCCCAGCGAGCTCTTTCCGTCCAGCGTGGCGACGATGTCGTCGGGCAGCGCAACGCGCTCGGCCACGACGCCCAGCACGAACTCGCCCGGATGCAGGATGAACGGCTCGTCGCGGTCCACCCGCACCAGCTCGGTGAGATCCTCCATCTCGCGCTTGACGTCGATGTAGGGGTAGCGTGAGTTGCGGAACACGCGGAAACTGTCCCCGACCGTGACGTCGATGCTGCACGGCTGCACCATCGCATCGACGAAGGGATCGACCACGATTCGCCCGGCGGCGATCTCCTCACGGATCGAGTGATCGGACAGCACCATCGGGCGGAGTGTATGCGCAGGAAGGCGCCCAGCGGATTGGGTATCCTCCTGCAGTTTGCCCGTCGCAGCCGCGGCGGCTGGGAAAGGACGAGAGATGGCACCGACGATCGACCTGCGCACCGAGCTGCCGGGACCGCGTTCCACCGAGATCCTGGCGCGCAAGCAGCGCGTGATCGCCGATGCGAAGAGCATCTACCTGCCGATCGTGATCGACCACGCTCACGGCGTCGCGGTCACCGACGTGGACGGCAACACCTTCCTGGACTGGACCGGCGGCATCGGCTGCCTGAACGTGGGGCACACCAACGAGGCGGTGTCGGCCGCGCTGCACGCCCAGGTCGACCGCTTCCTGCACACCGACTTCACGATGGTGCCGTACGAGTCCTACATCGAGCTGGCCGAGCGGCTGCTCGCAAAGACGCCGATCGCCGGCCCCAAGAAGGCCGCGTTCTTCAACTCGGGCGCCGAGGCGGTCGAGAATGCGATCAAGATCGCGAAGCTGGCCACCGGCCGCCCGGCAGTGATCTGCTTCGATCGCGCCTTCCACGGCCGCACCCTGATGGCGATGTCGCTGACCTCCAAGCAGCATCCCTACAAGGCCGGCCTCGGGCCGTTCGCTCCCGAGGTGTACCGCGCTCCGTACCCGTTCCCCTACCGGGACGAATCGGCCGATCCCGCCGCCGCCGCGCTGGCCGCGCTGCGGGGGATGTTCAGCACCCACGTCGCGGCCGAGCAGGTGGCCGCAATCATCTTCGAGCCGGTGCAGGGCGAGGGCGGCTTCGTGGTGCCCCCGGCCGAGTGGGTGCGCGGCCTGCGCGAGATCGCAGATGCCCACGGCATCGTGCTGATCGCGGACGAGGTGCAGTCCGGCTACGGGCGCACGGGCAAGATGTTCGGCATCGAGCACTTCGGCGTCGAGCCCGACCTGATCACCGTCGCCAAGTCGATCGCGGCCGGCGTCCCGATATCGGGCGTGATCGGGCGCGCGGCCGTGATGGATGCCGCCGGCGACTCCACCATCGGCGGCACGTACGTCGGCTCGCCGCTGGGCTGTGTGGCCGGCATCGCGGTGCTGGACGAGATCGAGCGCCGCGACCTGCTCGCGCGCGGCACCGCGATCGGCGAACGGATGCGCTCGCGGTTCCAGGCGCTGCAGCTGCGGCACCCGCGCCTTGGCGATGTGCGCGGCCTGGGCCCGATGCTGGCCGCCGAGTTCGTCGGGGACCCGATCTCGAAGGCGCCCGCGTCTGATCTGGCAACGTCCGTGGCCGAGGCGGCGATGCGCCGCGGGCTGCTGATCCTGAAGGCCGGCATGCACGGGAATTGCCTGCGCGTGCTGGTGTCGCTGGTCGCCACCGACGAGCAGGTCGAGGAATCACTTGACGTGTTCGACGCAGCCGTGGACGAGGCGCTGGGCGTGCCCCTGGCGGCTGCCGCGACCGGGCGCTAGGCCCGTCGACCGCAGCCGCCGGTGGGCCGTCGCCGGCTCCGGCCAGCGGTCGAACATACGTCTGTTTGACTCTCGTAAAAAGCTTGTAAGCACCCTCTTGCCTTGTGCGAAGTGCTCTAGCATCGGAACCGCTGCAACGCGTACAGGAGGTGACAGTTGAAGGCGAAGGTGATAGTCTGTCTGCTCGCGGTGGTGCTGCTGGGGTCGGTCGCGGCGCCCGCGCAGGCGACGTTTTCTGCCAAGGCATGGCGGCTTGAACTGCTGCGCCGGATCAACCACTATCGTTCTAACCATGGGGTGCACCGGCTGAAGCTGGGCCCGCATCTGGGAGATGCGGCCGGCGCGCACAGCCTGTACATGGCCCGTCACCACCTGATGACGCACTACTCGTCCTCGGGCGCCACGTGGCTCACGCGACTGCGCTCCTTCGGCTTCCACGGGAGCTGGGCGGGCGAGAACCTCGGGGTCGGGCTGTGGAGCCCGCGTCGGATGCTGCGGGCCTGGATAGCGAGCGCGCCGCACCGCGCGAACCTGCTGGGCCGGCACTACCGGTGGATCGGAATCGGCGTCTCGCGAGGCATCTGGAGCGGCAACACCTCCTACTACGTGACCAACGATTTTGGTGGCCCCTGATCCTGTTTGCACGCTGATCAACATGATCTGATCAGCTCGCGCATTTTGCCCCTCAAGAAGTGCCCTGCCGCGCCCGATACATCGGGACGATGGGTGAGTTTCACATCAAGCGAATCGTGCTGCCGAGCGGCAAGACCGTCGAGATCGTCTACTACCAGGCGAGCGACGGCGAGCGGCCCGTCAGCGACCTGCGCGACATCGAGGCCGGCGCCGAGCTGCACGTCCGCCGCCTCGAGCTGTGCGGCGGCTGCGGCGGCGAGCGCGTGCATCCCACCGAGTGGAACGAGGTCGAGGAGATGCGCTGGCAGCTGGCCCTGCGCTGCCCCGACTGCGAGTGGCGCCACACGGATACGTACGACGCGCACGAGGTCGAGCGGTTCGACGACGTGCTGAACGACGCCACCGACCGCCTGATCGAGGAGCTCGACCGCGTCACCCGCGAGAACATGAACGAGGCGGTCGACCGCTTCCGCTCCGCGCTCGAGAGCGACGGCATCCTGCCGTTCGACTTCTAGCCCACCGTCGAGCACGTAATCTTCGGCGGCAATGATCGGCATCGATGACGTCCGCTCCGCCGCGGCTGCCCTCGACGGCGTCGCGCACCGCACGCCGGTGCTGTCGTCACGGACGCTCGACGCGGCCACCGGCGCCACGGTGTTCTGCAAGGCGGAGTGCTACCAGCGCGGGGGCGCGTTCAAGTTCCGCGGGGCGTACTCCATGATCTCGCGAGTGCCCTCGCAGGAGCGCGCCCGGGGCGTCGCCGCCTACTCGTCCGGCAACCACGCCCAGGCGGTCGCAATCGCGGCGGCGATGCTCGACGCGCCGGCCGTGATCCTGATGCCGGAGGACGCGCCGCCGGCCAAGCTCGACGCCACCCGTGGCTACGGCGCCGAGGTGGTCACCTATGACCGCTACTCCCAGGATCGCGACCAGCTCGGCCGCGAGCTGGCCGAGTCGCGCGGCCTCAGCCTGGTGCCTCCCTACGACCATCCGCTGGTGATGAGCGGCCAGGGCACCGCTGCGCTGGAGCTGCTGGAGCAGGCGCCGGGGCTCGACGCGCTGCTGGTGCCGGTGGGCGGGGGCGGGCTGATGGCCGGCTGCGCCACCGCCGCCAAGGCGATCGCGCCGGACATCGAGGTGATCGGGGTCGAGCCGGAGCAGGGCGACGACACCCGCCGATCGCTGGCGGCCGGCGAACGGGTGCGGATCCGGGTGCCGCGCACGATCGCCGACGGCCAGCAGGTGGAGATGCCTGGTGAGCTCACGTTCGAGGTCAACCGGCGACTGGCCGACTCGGTCGAGCTGGTCTCGGACGCCGAGATCGTCGACGCGATGCTGTTCGCATTCGACCGCATGAAGGTGGTGCTCGAGCCCAGCGGCGCCTGCGCGCTGGCCGCGCTCCTGGCCGGCCGTGTGCACCTGCCGGGGCGCCGCGTGGGCGTTGTGCTGTCCGGCGGTAACGTCGGCGCCGCCCGCTTCGCCGAGCTGACCGCGGTCGCGTCAGCGTAGGTCGGCCGGCTGCTCGGCCGGCTGGGGCAGCTCCCGCAGCCGCATGATCGGCGATGGCAGCAGCCACAGCACGCCGGCGACCGCACCCACGGTGGCCACCCACACGGCCGGCCGCAGACCCAGCGTTGCGCCCATCAGTCCGCCCGCCAGCGAGCCGATCGGGCGCACGCCGTAGTTCACCACCATGTATGACCCCGCAACCCGTGAGCGCAGCCGGGCGGGCACGAGCGCCGCCGAGATCGCCCCGCCCGTGATGTCAAGCATCATCACCCCCATGCCGCTGAAGAACTCGGCCAGGAACAGCATGCCCAGCACCAGCGGCCGGGCGCCGCCCGCCAGCGGCACCAGCATCAGCGGCGCCGGGAACAGCACGCAGCCGATGGCGAAGGCGGGCCCGACGCCGACGCGGCGCTGCACGGCCCCCGTCACGACCGACCCGATCACGCTGCCGATCGCGCCGGCGCCGATCACCAGGCCCAGCGCGCCGGCGTTCACGTGCAGCGTCTTGGTCGCGAACAGGATCCAGAGCGCGAAGAACATGAAGTTGAACAGGTTGATGGTGGCCGCCGCGCCCAGCGAGGCGCGCATGATCGGGTTGCGGGCGATGAACCGCAGTCCCGCCTTGACGCCGCCGCTGCCGGCGTCTGGATCCGGCTCGGGCTCGGGCGAGTCGATTCCGCGCATGAACAGCGCCGAGGCCGCGAACGAGAGCGCGTCCACGCCCACCGCCAGCGGTGCCGTCAGCGCCTGCACCAGCAGGCCGCCGATGCTGGGGCCGGCCATGTACGACACCGCCCGGCTGCCGTTCAGCAGCGAGCTGCCCGCGATGAACTGCTCGCGCGGCACCAGCACCACGAACAGGGCGTTGTAGGAGACCCAGAACAGCACCGTCAGGCTGCCCACCAGAAACGCGACGACGTACATCTGCGTCATCGACAGCACGCCCAGCACGGCCGCAACCGGGATCGTGGCCAGCAGCGCGGCCCGGCCCACGTCCGTGGCGATCATCAGCCCGCGCCGGTCGCCGCGGCGGTCGGCCCAGACGCCCGCGTGCAGCGAGAACAGCAGGCTCGGCACCAGGTTGGCGGCGACCAGGTAGCCCATCTCGGTCGGCCCCGCGTGCAGCGTCAGCACCGCCACCAGCGGCAGCGCCAGCAACGACACCTGGTCGCCCACCAGCGAGATCGACTGCGCCATCCAGAGGCCCCGGAACGCGGCGTTTTCGGCCAGCAGCCCCGGGATCAGGCGGCGTGCGGGAAGCTCAACGCGCATCCGGTTCGTCCGTGGGAAGCGCCATCCGGATGAAGCTCACGAGCCGTGCGCCGTCGGGCCGCTTGCTGCGATCGGCGACCCGGTCGAGGTAGGGCCGCAGCAGACCGTCCAGCCCCTCGGTGATCTGCTGCAGCTCGTGGGCGGTGACGTACAGCAGCACGTCGCCCAGCCGGCCGCCCCCTCCACTCGACCGGCTCGCCGGGCTTCGCGGCCAGCCACGCCTGCAACTGCTTCCTCGTAGCGCTCGGCCACCACAGCGGTCAGCATCTGGTCGGCGACGGCCAGGTCGGGTGAGCCGCCCGCGCCCGACCAGCTGGTGAACATCGCCGTCGCCTGCAGGGCCGCTCGCGGCCGCGCCCGCCCGCCGCCTCCTCGACCAGCCCGTACTTGGCCAGCTGCCTCAGGTGGAACGACGCGCTGGCCGGCACCTCGCCGATCAGCGCGCCCGCCTGCGTCGCCGTCAGCGGCCCCTCGCGCCGCAGCAGCCCGACCAGGCGCAGCCGGGTGGGGTGGGCCAGCGCCCGCAGTGCCCGGGGTCGGTGAGCCGGCAGTGCGGTGCCATCCATCCCTTCGAAAGATATCTTTCGAAAGAGTTCTTGTCAAAGCGCGAGCAGTCTTCGGCCGCTCCGAGCTAGTAGGCGTACGTCTGGTCGTCGGCGTGCCGCTCGAGCGCCAGCTCAATCAGCCGTTCCAGCAGCTGCGGGTAGCCGATGCCGATCGCCTCGAACAGCTCCGCGTAGACGCTGGTGGCGGTGAAGCCGGGGATGGTGTTGATTTCGTTCAGCACCACCCGATCCGCGGGCGTCACGAAGAAGTCGATGCGGGCCATCCCGCGCGGCACCGTAGACCTCGAATGCGCGGCGGGCGACGTCCTGCAGCTCGGCGGTGACGGACTCCGGCAGGTCGGCCGGCACCCGCAGCCGCATGGCGCCCTCGTCGTACTTGGCCGAATAGTCGTACCAGTCGGAGTCGTTTGCGATCACGATCTCCGCCCGGCGGGGGCTCACCAGCGGATCGCTGTTCCCGAGCACGCCCAGCTCCACCTCGGGGAGCCGATCATCTCCTCGACCAGCACCGTGCGGTCGTGCCGGAAGGCCAGCTCGACGGCGG
>CAVTSO010000015.1:0-511713 GCA_963737445.1 uncultured Actinomycetes bacterium
TCGGTTCGAGCCGAGCAGCCCTGGAACCGCGCGCGGCGCCCGTGCGCTGACGCCGGATGCGCCCGCGTCATGTCGCAGGCGTAGGCAGGAGTCGGCCCGTTCTCCGTCGAGCAGCAGTACGTTGATTAAGGCTCACAGTGCCTCCCTTTGCTGATCACAGTGACCTGTTTATTCTATCATAGCTTCAGTGTCGTCGGGCCCACCTTACACTTCCCACCTCTTCACCTCACTCATCGTCCCGTGCTTCACGGCTCAGACAGGCAACGGCACCAGTTCATGAACCTTCTCCACCGGCTCGTCGGCCTAGATCGCTGACGCGCACGCTCGACTTCGCTCGTCGAGGCGGCCCATGACCCGCGACCGCTACCGCCGTCCGCTGCGTACCGTCGTGCTCTTCCAGCGCGTCCCGAGGTTCGCGCCGCCTCCCGTCCGGCTGATGTTCGCTTCTCGATCCCCTGCAGGCTGTGCGCCGTCGGGCTGGACAGTGCGTCGATGCCGATCGTCGCGGCGACTCGACGACCTCGCCGAGAGCGCCCGCTTCGGCCAGCTGCGCGACCAGCTCCGCGATCAGGCCCACGGCGCTTGACGCTGGCAGCGGAAGACACACTGTCGGACGCCGGCCTCGTGGAGCAGCAAGATCGTCAACAGCTTCACAGCACCCTTGCCGATTGCCGCCGCAGGCGCATCCGATCCCGCCTCCGCTCGCACATGGCAACCCCCTGAGGAGGAGGACCCCCTCCCCGTCCCACGGCTCCAACACCGGACGAGAAGAGCGTCTCCTCGGGCCCAGCCCAGACGAAGAGGCAGACTGCTCGGCCGCGACCCCCGACGCCTGTCGCGCCCGTGACAGATTCGACCACGGTCCAGTCCGATCTTCTTTGCGAATTGCAAACAGATCCAGCGCCGGCCGCGACGCGTCACAGAAGCGCGCAGCAGCACCCACCACCACGATAGTCTCGTCAGTCAGCCCAGACATTTTAGCGTTCCCGTGCCCGAGCCAGTCGCGCGCGGTTTTTCTTGGTGTCGTTGCGTGTTGTACCCCCTGACGCGCGGGCGGACGGCGGCGCACCATTTGCATTCCGCGTCCGTCGGGCATCACGCGGTCGCTTTCGTAACGGCGAGTCTCAAGACGTTTCTGGCGTGAAGCTGACACCACCGACTGAAAAAAACGGGCGAAGAACAGCAGCACAGCACACCTCGTTGAGGCCGGGGGGGCCCGCGCACCGCGCATCGTCGGAGTCCGACCTCCGCCCTTCGTAGTCTCGGTCGCAAGCACTTCCCGCGGCACCACATCCTTCTTCACGACCTGGTCCAGAACAGCACCCATCAGGTTCATTTCGGGCCGTCGACAAGTTCGACTGGCGCCGCGATCTCAAGTTCTCGACCTACGCCACCTGGTGGATCCGCCAGGCCGTCCAGCGCAGCGTGCACAATCACGGCCGGCCGATCCGGGTGCCGGTGCACGCCGCCGAGCGGGTGGTCAAGCTGCGGCGCACGCGCGCGACGCTGGAGGTACGGCTGGACGCGCCCCCACCGACCATGAGCTGGCCGAGGCCATGCACGTACCGCTGCGGCGGATCGCACAGCTGGCGGCGATCGACCACGTCACCAGCGCCGCGGAGAGCGTGGACGACGGCGAGGCCTCGCGCAGGGCCGGCCCCGAGCGGGCCGAGGACGAGGTGATGACGACCGAGCTGCGAGAACGCCTGCGGATGCCATGTGCCATCTCACCGAACGGCAGCGCACCGTGCTCGAGCTGCGGTTCGGGCTGAACGGCGACGAGCCGCGCACGGTCGAGGCGATCAGCCAGGTGATGGATGTGTCGAGGCAGCGGATCGGCCAGATCGAACGGGACGCGTTGGATACGCTGCGCGGCCTGGACGCGATCGTGCCCTGGGGCGACCAGGCCGCCTGCGCGTCACCGCGAAGCGGCGGCCTACGAGGCGAGCAGCGCAGGGTCGTCCATGACCTCTGCCATCGCGTCCAGCGCCGACCGCAGGAGTCGCGACACGTGCATCTGGCTGACGCCGATCTGCGCGGCGATCTCCGCCTGGGTGAGGTCGTGCAGGAACCGCAAGCGCACGATCTCGCGCTCGCGCGCCGGCAGGTGCTGCATCGCGTGTGCGACCTGGTCGCGGTCGTTGACCGAGGCGAAGCCGGACTCCTCGACCATCAGCGCCGCCACCGGCCGGGCATCGTCGTCGCGGTCGTCGCCGCCCTGCTCGGACAAGGGCTCGGCGACGTAGGCACGCTGGACGGCCAGCGCCTCCTGTATCTCGTCGTGTGTGCGTCCTGTGGCCTCGGCCAGCTCGTCGACCGTGGGCTTGCGGCCGAGCCGATGACCGAGCTGCTCCGACACAACCGCCAGCGAGCGGCTCAGCTCCTGCAGCGGACGGGGCACACGCACGGCCCAGCCGCGGTCACGGAAGAGGTGCATGATTCGCCCTCGATGGTGCGGGCGGCGTACGCCTGGAGCGGAACGCCCCGGGCGGGGTCGTACCGGTCGACGGCCTGGATCAGGCCCAGATAGCCGCTCTGGAGGACGTCGTCGTGCGCCATGCCCCGCCGTGCGAACCGGCGGGCGATCGCACGGCCAATCCCGAGTAGCGCAGAATCAGTGCTCTCTGGCCGAGTCGTCGCCCGCCTCACGGTGGGCCATGACAAGCTCGCGTCGGTCGGGGATCTTTCGTCGGCATCGCTCTCCTCATCTCGCAGACGCGCCCGACGAAGCCGGCGCATTCCCTAGGTGTGCAGACCGCTCTCGGCTGAAACATGACCTCGGATACAGGCGCTCGGAGGGGGCGTGACCATCCGTGCCCACTCCGTGACGTGCCAACCCCGTCGCGACCCGTGCCAATCCGATCATCAACCTTGTCGCAAGCCGCGTCGTAGTCAAACCCCTGACGCACGCGATTTGGCCTTGTTGAGCCATTTCTCTGTCACAGGATCCGTGACGCATGTGAAGCGCGTGTGACGAAATGCCGACCACGCCCGAAGCGGTGTTTGACACCCGGCCTGGCCCGCGCTGGCGCTGCCCGGTTCGCTCTGCTAGCGAGTCAGACCACGTCCAGCTGCGGCCGCACGAACCGCAGCTCGAGCCGGTCGTCGACACACACTGGCGCCATGTCCGCGAGCAGCCTGCCATGGCGGCGAGATGCTCGGGGGCCGCCCGGATCCGCGCCGTCAGCAGACCCGGCTCTGCCGCCAGTCCCAGCTCCACCGCACCCGTGCAGGCTCCCAGCGCCTGGGCCAGGCTGGCTCGCGCTCGCTCGGCCAGGAGCGGGTGAAACCGGCAGCCGCCGCCATCGCCATCGTCACGTGCCCCGCGATCGCCGCAGCCGAACTCCCATTTGCGGCACGCAGCGTCACGGTAGTCTCACCGGTAGATGTCAACGCGACCCCTCCCATGGCAACACTGACCGTCCCCTCCCAACCGGCGTACCTGATCGTCTGCCGCCAGGCCCTGATCGGCGCCGTGGCTGACCTCGCCGTCACCGACGATCAGCTCGACGATCTCAAGCTGCTGCTCTCGGAGGCCTGTTCCAACGCAATCGTGCACGGCTACGACAACGATCCGACCGGCGTGATCGAGGTCGAGTTTCGCACGTCGCCGTACGAGATCGAGGTTGCCGTCAGCGACAACGGCCGCGGCTTCCCCGGCGGCCGCCTTCCCGACCAGCCCGGCTTCGGCCTGTCGCTGCTGCACGATTTGAGCACCCGGCACAGCATCGATCCGCAGCGCCCCGAGGGCGGGGCCCGGGTCAGCTTTGCACGCTCGATCAACCGCTAGGCGCATCGTCCCCACCCTGACCTGCGATATCGGCCATCGCCGCCCGCAGCAAGCGCGACACGTGCATCTGCGAGATGCCCAGGCGCTCCGCGATCTCCCTCTGCGACAGTTCCACCCCGAACCGGAGCACCAGCACCGCGCGGCTCCGCCGGTCGAGCCGGTCCAGGCGCGACCCCAGCTCCAACCGACGCTCCACCGCCTCAAGCGTCTCGTCGGTCTCGCCGAACCGCTCCGGCTCGATCTCGTCCAGGGACACCGGCCTCAGCGCCATGCTCGCACGCAGTGCGTCCAGCACGGCCTCCTCGTCCAGCTTGGCCTGCTCCGCGATCTCGGCCACAGTGGGGCTACGCCCGTGCGACGACGTCAGCAGATCGACCGATGCCGCCACCACGCGCTCGTTCTCGGCCACGGATCGGGGCACCCGCACCGGCGCGGCCTGCTGCCGCACGCACGCCAGCATCTCGCCCATCACGAACGGCGCCGCGTACCCGCCGAACGGCGTGCCCCGCTCCGCCTCGAACGTCGCCGCCGCGCGCAGCAGCCCGACCACGCCGGCCTGCTCCAGGTCGGAGCGCGGCACCCGCCCCTGGAACCGCGTCGCCATCGAAGCCACCAGTGGGCGCATGGCTTCCACCAACTCCTCAGCCGCCGCATCGTCGCCCCGCGCCACCCGTCCGGCCAGCAGCTCAGCCGGCTCAGACATTGACTCGCAACCTCACCCCTCCGGCGTCCAGCTCGGTCTCCGACACCAGCACCGCCAGCATCCCCAGGTGCTGCTCCAGCCACGCCTGGTCGACCTCGCTGATGAACACCTCCAGCGTTCCGCCCTCCGCCAAGAACTCCGCCTCCCGCTCATCGCGCCGGTGCCGCACCACCAGCTCGACGGCCATCGCAAGGTCGTCTATCTGCTCGAGAGAGAGCCCGGCGCGCGAGCCCATCACCAGCGCCAGCGGGCCCAGCACGGCCACCTGCGGTGCCGCCGCCGAGAGCCGCGTCCGCACGGCTGGTGGTCGCTGTTCCACGATCGCAGGGTAGATCGATCCCCGCCGTCGCGCGCGTCAGCGTTTCTCCGACATCCCCAGCGGGTATCGTGCTGGCATGGGCCCGCATGCCGAGGACTCACACGGATCGGCTCGACGGCCGTGAACGGCGGCCGTGTGGAGCTGCAGCTTTCCGTGCCCGCCACCGCTGACAACGTCCCGCTGCTGCGCCACGCCATGGCCGGATTCCTCGAAGGCCGGTCGGTCACCGGCGAAACCGCCGCGGACGTGCTGCTGGCCGTCACCGAGGCCTGCACCAACGTCGTCCAGCACGCGTACCGGTCAGACCCCACCGCCCTCGAGCGGCAGATCGAGCTCGCCGCCGAGTGCATGGACTCGATCCTGGAAGTGGCCGTGCGCGACCTCGGCCGCGGCTTTGCTCCGCGTATCGACAGCCCCGGTCTGGGCCTGGGACTGCCGGTCATCGCCGCGCTCACGCAGACGGTGGAGATCCGGCCGTTGACCCCGCATGGCACCGAGGTCGTGATGACCTTCGCGATCGATCCGGGCTGACCACCCGTTTGGCGGCGGCCCGGTCGCGGTAAGTTCTCACCATGCAAGATCCGGGCGACGCCAGCACGAGTCGAGACGCGCACTTTGTACCCCGCCGCGTGGAAGAGGTCGTCCTCGTGCTGCAGGTGGACGGCGAGCTCGACATCGGATCCACCGATGCGCTGCGCTCCGCACTCGACGCGGCCGAGCGGGAGGGCGACATCGTTCGTATCGACGCTGCCGGCGTCAGCTTTCTCGACTCGACGGCGCTCGGCGTGCTGCTGGCGTCGGCGCAACGGCTGTCCGCACGCGGCGGGAGGCTCGAGCTGATCAACGTCTCGCCGGCGGTTCGCCGCATCCTCGACATGACGCTGATCGCGCGCACCGTTCACGTGATCTCATAGCCGGCGGTATTCCGTCGCCGGGCTAGATGATCGGGCCGCGCACCTGTTCCGGCGACAGCTCGGCCACCTCGCGCAGGAACGGTGCCTCGTCGGGGTCGGCCGGCTCGGCGTCAAGCTCCTCCGCGTAGCGGCGCCCGTCCCAGACGGCGGCCGCGATCGTCCCGGGGCTGTACGCGTCGCCCACCGCCCGCACCGAGCCTCCCGACCCGGCAAGGCTCTGGGCGAGCCCATCGTTCGGCAGCCGCGACGTGACGAGCAGCAGCGCGTCGCACTCGAGATCGCTCTCGCGCCCGGTGTAGGTGCAACTCAGCTGCACACCGCCCGCGGTCGCTCGCAGCAGGCCCTTGGACGTCAGCAGCTCGACGCCCAGCTCGATCAGCCGGCCCTGGATCCGCTCCTGCTCCATGGTGTGATCGGCCCACTCCGAGACGCGGGCTGACGGAGTCACCAGCGTCACCCTCCGCCCCTCCGAGACCAGCAGCTCGGCCAGCGCCCCGCCCATGTAGTAGTGGTCGTCGTCGAAAATGGCAACGTGCTCTCCCGCGGGCCGCCGGCCGGACATCAGATCGTCGGGTGTCAGAACCGGCAACGACGGGTCCAGCTCGATCGGGTGGGTGCGCCAGCGGGCGACGCCGTCCCGCCGCCAGCGTGGCGCCGGTCGCGACGGCCACATGGTCGAAGCCGTAGGAGGCGACCTCGTCGGCATCGAGCGTGCTGTTGAAAGCAAGCTCGACGTTGCCGAGCCGCTCCAGCTGCGCCTTGCGGTAGTCCAGCACCCGGATCCATGCGGCCAGCCCCGGCAGCCGTGCCTCGCGCGCCACTCGCCCGCCCAGCTCGCCGCCGGCCTCGGCCAGCACCACCTCGTAGCCGCGGCGGCCGAGCATCATCGCCGCCTCCAGGCCGGCCGGCCCGGCGCCCACCACCAGCACCCGCGCGTCGCTCTGGCTGGGGCGGATCCGCTCGGGATGCCAGCCGCGGCGCCACTCCTCGCCCATGCTCGGGTTCTGGGTGCAGCGGATCGGCGAGATCGTGAAGTCGCCGGACACGCAGATGTTGCAGCCGATGCACTCGCGGATGTCCTCGTAGCGGCCCTCCTCCAGCTTGACCGGCAGGAACGGGTCCGCGATCGACGGCCGCGCCGCGCCGATCAAGTCCAGCACACCGTCGCGGATCATCCGCACCATCGTGTCCGGCGAGGTGAACCGGCCGACGCCGACCACCGGCTTCGTGGTCAGTGCCTTCAGCCCGCGCACGTAGGGCTCCTGGCCACCCTCCTCCTGGAACCGCGAGGTGACCGAATCGTCCGGCCACGACCCCAGCATGAAGTCCCAGCAGTCGGGCAGCTCGCCGACCAGCCCCAGCACCTCCTCGATCTCGCTGCGCTCGAGCCCGCGGCCGCCGATCAGCTCGTCGACGGCGATGCGGCAGACGACGCCGGCCCGCCCCTCGGCCTCGGCCAGCGTGTCCTCGAGCACCTCGCGCATCAGCCGGGTGCGGTTCTCGATGCTGCCGCCGTACTCGTCGGTGCGCTGGTTGTAGCGGCGCGACAGGAAGTGCTGGACAACGCTCAGGTTGTGGCCCGCGTAGACGTAGACGATGTCGTAGCCGGCCTCGAGCGACCGCGCCACGGCCCGGCGGTGCCAGCGCCGCACGTCCGCGATGTCGGCCTTCGTCATCGCGCGCGCCTGAACCGGGTCGTTCCACGTGACCGGCAGCGCCGACGGCGCCATCGGCGAGATCCGCGAGTAGCGGTTGGGCGCGGCGATGCCGTTGTAACAGAGCTCGATCCCGGCCAGCGCGCCGTGAGCATGCACCTGCTCGCAGAGCCGCGCGTGCATCGGGATGTCGCGGTCGTCCCAGAGCCTGCCCTCGATGAAGGGGGCGACCTCGGACGAGGGGTGGATCTCGACCTCCTCCGTGCAGACCACCGCCCAGCCGCCCTCGGCCTTGATGCCGCGCATGTGCGCGTGCGCCGTGGGATCGCGGTAGCCCATGCCGTTGCAGTGGGGCACCTGGAAGAACCGGTTCCGGGCGGTGACGGGGCCGATCTGCACCGGCTCGAACAGGACATCGAAGCGAGGCTCGCGCATGAGCCGTGAGGTTACCCAACCGCGGGTCGATACGATGCGTCACGATGCGCGCACTCGTGAAGAGCCGGGCCGAACCTGGCCTGTGGCTGGAGGATGTCCCCGAGCCGGAGTACGGCATCAACGACGTCCTGATCCGCGTGCACCGCACCGGCATCTGCGGCACGGACGTGCACATCCACCGCTGGGACGCCTGGGCGCAGCGCACGATCCCGCTGCCGCTCGTCGTGGGCCACGAGTTCGTCGGCGAGATCGTCGCCGTCGGGGACAACGTCAGCGACTTCCACCCCGGCGACCTGGTCAGCGGCGAGGGCCACGTGGTCTGCGGCCGCTGCCGCAACTGCATGGCCGGCCGCCGTCAGCTGTGCGCGCACACGCAGGGTGTCGGCGTCAACCGCCCGGGTGCGTTCGCCGAGCTGATCGCCCTGCCGATGACGAACATCTGGCACCACTGGCCCGGCATCGACCCCGAGATCGCGGCCATCTTCGACCCGTTCGGCAACGCCGTCCACACCGCGCTGGCCTTCCCCGCGCTGGGCGAGGACGTGCTGATCACGGGCGCCGGCCCGATCGGCTGCATGGCCGCCGCGGTCGTGCGCCACGCCGGCGCCCGGCACGTCGCCGTCAGCGACCCCAACGCCTACCGCCGCGATCTGGCGGTACGGCTGGGTGCGACGATCACGATCGACCCGGGCACGCAGCCGCTGACCGACGTGCAGCGGCAGCTGGGCATGACCGAGGGCTTCGACATCGGCCTCGAGATGTCGGGGAACGGCGACGCGCTGCACGCGATGCTGGCCAACATGTCGCACGGCGGGCGGATCGCGATGCTGGGCATCCCCACCGAGGAGATCGCGATCGACTGGACGCAGGTCGTGTTCAACATGCTGACCTTGAAGGGCATCTACGGCCGTGAGATGTACGAGACCTGGTACCAGATGACGGTGATGGTGCAGTCCGGGCTGGACATCTCGCCCGTCATCACGCACCGCTTCCGCTACGACGAGTTCGAGGCCGGGTTCACTGCGGCCGCGTCCGGTGATTCGGGGAAGGTGCTGCTCGACTGGAGGGAGATCTGACCACAGGTGCGCTGACAACCGACCTCGCGGCGCGGATCGCCGAGCTGCGCAGCCAGGGGCTCTACAAGACGGAACACGAGATCGAAGGGCCGCAGGCGGACATGGTCGACGTGTCCGGGTCGGGCCGCGTCCTGAACCTCTGCGCGAACAACTACCTGGGACTGGCCAGCCACCCGGAGATCGTGGCGGCCGCGCACCAGGCGCTCGATCGCTGGGGGTTCGGGATGGCCTCCGTGCGCTTCATCTGCGGTACCCAGACCCTCCACCGAGAACTGGAGCGGCGGCTCAGCGAGTTCCTGGGCAGCGAGGATGCGATCCTCTACGGCTCCTGCTTCGACGCGAACGGCGGCCTGTTCGAGGCGCTGCTGGGCCCCGACGACGCCGTCATCTCCGACGAGCTCAACCACGCCTCGATCATCGACGGGATCCGGCTCTGCAAGGCGCAGCGGCTGCGGTATCGCAACAGCGACGTGGACGAGCTGGAGGCGCGGCTGCTGGAGGCGTCCGGCGCCCGCTACCGGCTGATCGCAACCGACGGTGTGTTCTCGATGGACGGCTACGTGGCCCGGCTGGCGGAGATCTGCGACCTGGCCGAGCGGCACGATGCCCTGGTGATGGTGGACGACTCGCACGCGGTCGGGTTCGTCGGCCCGGGCGGACGCGGCACGCACGAGCTGCACGATGTGATCGGCCGCGTCGACGTGCTCACCGGCACCCTGGGCAAGGCGATGGGCGGTGCCAGCGGAGGCTACGTCGCGGCGCGGGGCGAGATCGTCGAACTGCTGCGCCAGCGCTCGCGCCCGTACCTGTTCTCGAACAGCATCCCGCCGCCGGTGGCCGGGGCGGCCCTGGCCGCGCTCGACCTGATCGAGCGGTCGGGTGACCTGCGCGAAACGCTGCAGGCGAACACCGCGCACTTCCGGGATCGCATGTCCGAGCTCGGGTTCGACATCCTGCCCGGCGACCATCCGATCGTGCCGGTGATGATCGGCGACGCTGCACTGGCCGGACGGCTGGCCGACGCGCTGATGCGGCGCGGCGTGTACGCCGTCGCGTTCTCCTACCCGGTGGTGCCGCAGGGCAAGGCGCGGATCCGCACCCAGATGTCCGCAGCCCACACGATCGAGGAGCTCGACTTTGCCGTCGAGCAGTTCGTCTCCGCGCGCGACGAGGTAATGGCCTGACGTGACCATGCAGGCGCCCGCGCTCTAGTTCGAAGCGGCGGCTGCGGGGACGTTCAGCGGGTGATGGCAGGCTGCCACCCTCCCATCCGCGTGCGCGATCAGCGGCGGCTCCTCGCGGCCGCAGATCTCGCTCGCGTACCGGCAGCGGGGGTGAAAGCGGCAGCCGCTGGGCGGCGAGACCGGGCTCGGCACATCGCCCGTCAGCACGATCCGGTCGCGCGGAGCCCGCGGGTCGGGCACGGGAACGGCCGAAAGCAGCGCCTCTGTGTAGGGATGTACGGGGGCGCGGTAGAGCTCCTCGGCCGGCGCCACCTCCACCAGCTTGCCGAGGTACATGACCGCGATCCTGTTGGATACGTGCCGCACCACCGCCAGGTCGTGCGCGATGAAGACGTAGGTCAATCCCAGGTCATCCTGCAGGTCGTCCAGCAGGTTGATCACCTGCGCCTGGATCGAGACGTCCAACGCCGACACGGGCTCGTCGCACACGACCAGTCGTGGGTTCACGGCCAGGGCGCGCGCCACTCCGATCCGCTGCCGCTGCCCACCCGAGAACTCGTGCGGATAGCGGTTGATGTGCTCTGGGCTGAGGCCGACCAGGCGCAGCAGCGCCACTACGCGCTCGCGGATCTCGCTGGACGAACCCATCCCGTGCACCTGCATCGGCATGCCCACGATGTGCCCCAGGCGCCGGCGCGGGTTGAGCGACGCGTAGGGATCCTGGAAGACGATCTGCACGTCACGGCGCAACGCGCGCAGCTGCTTCCCCTTTGCCTGTGTGATGTCCTCGCCGTCGAAGCGGATGCTGCCGCCGGTCGGCTCGTGAAGCCGCACGATGCACCTGCCCAGCGTCGACTTGCCACAGCCCGACTCTCCGACAAGGCCCAAGGTCTCGCCCTCCTGCACCTCAAACGAGACCCCGTCCACCGCGTGCACAACGTCACCCCCACCGAACAGCCCACGGCCGGTGTGGAAGTGCTTGCTGACGTCGATCACCTCGAGCAGCGGCGTCATGCCTCGCCCCTCGCAGCCGCCAGCTGGTTCGCGTGCGCAGCCGCCCGCGCCTCGGCAGGCAGCAGGCAGGCGTCCAGGTGACCCTCGCCGGCGCGGGCCTCGAGTGCCGGCCGAGCCAGATCGCAGGCGTCGAACCTGTGCTGGCAACGCGGCGCAAAGCTGCAGCCGGGCGGCAGCGCCATCAGCGACGGCGGCTGGCCGGGGATCGCCGCCAGCCGCTTGGGCTTGTCACCGTCCAGCCGTGGCACCGATCCCATGAGCCCCCAGGTGTAGGGGTGCTGGGGACGGTCGAACAGGTCGAGCGTGGTCGCCCGCTCGACCGTGCGGCCGGCGTACATCACCATCACCCGGTCGGCCAGCCCCGCCACCACGCCGATGTCGTGGGTGATCAGGATCACGGCCGCCCCGACGTCCATCCGGAGGCTGTCCAGCAGCTCCAGGATCTGGGCCTGGATGGTGACGTCCAGCGCCGTCGTCGGCTCGTCGGCGATCAGCAGCTCCGGGCTGCAGGAAAGCGCCATCGCGATCATGACGCGCTGCCGCATGCCGCCCGAGAACTGGTGCGGGTAGTCGCCGACACGGCGGCCGGGGTCGGGGATCCCGACGCTCTCCAGCAGCTCCACCGCCCGCCTTTGCGCCACCCGCTTCGGCACCTGTTCGTGGGTCCGGATCTGCTCGGCGATCTGCCAGCCCACGGAGTACACCGGGTTCAACGAGGTCATCGGGTCCTGGAAGATCATCGACACCTGGCGACCGCGTAGCCCCCGCAGCTCACGCTCGCCCATCTTCAGCAGATCGCGGCCGCGGAACAGCGCCTCGCCCTCGATCTCGACGTTGGGATCGTCGATCAGCCCCAGCAGCGCCAGCATGCTGACGCTCTTGCCCGAGCCGGACTCGCCCACGACTCCCAGCACCTCGCCCGACTGCAGCGTCAGATCCAGCCCGTCCACAGCCTGCACGACCCCCTGCTCGGTGCGGAACGACACCCGCAGCCCGCGCAGCTCGAGCAGCGCCTCGGTCATGTCCCGGCACCGCAGAAGCGGCGCACCGTCTCCTCGAACACCGCCACACAGTCCTCCACCGAGCGCAAGTCGACCCACTCTTCCGACGTGTGCACCCCGGCGCCGGCGGGCCCGTACACCACACAGGGTATGCCCGCCTCGACCAGTACGCCGGAGTCCATCCAACCGTAATCGCTTCGGACAACGGGGTCGCTGCCGAAGTGGTCGCGCGCGGCGTCGGCCACCGTCAGCACGATCGGGTCGTCGCGGCGCAGCTTGACGGGCTCCCGCGCGATCACCGTTTCGGCGCGGCCCCGAAAGCGACCGTCGGCTGCACGAGCCGACGCCAGGAGCTGTTCGATCTCGGCGTCGGCCTGCGCCACTGACTCACCCGGCATCAGGCAGCGCTCGACGGCAATCACACACTCCGCCGGATAGCTGGGATAGTTCTGGCCGCCGTGTATGGTCGAGGCGTGCACGTTGGGGCGGCCCCACTCCGGCGTCGTGCGGGTCTCCAGCTCGCGGTCGAGCGCAATGATCCCCGACAGGAACGTTCCCGCCAGCGCGATGCCGTCCACTCCGTGCTGCGGCTCCCCGCCCGCCGATTCCTTTCCTGTGCTGATCACGTCGTACCAGACGAAGCCACCGTGAGCGAACACGACATCGAGGTCGGACTGCTCAGGCAGCAGGGCGGCGTCCGCCCGGTAGCGCTCCACCAGGGACTCGGCGCCGAGGCTGGCCCACTCCTCGTCGATCACCCAGGCGAGCAGCACGTCGCCGGCCGGCCGCGGCCCTTGCGCGACCCGCTCCACTGCCACCTGCGCGGCGGCGATCCCGCCCTTCATGTCGTTGGTGCCACGGCCGTACATGCGGCCGTCGCGGAGCTCCGGCCGGAACTGCTGCTGACTGCCTCCCACCACGTCGGTATGGCCGCACAGCATCAGCGTGCGGCCACCGCCCGTGCCGGCAAGCCGTCCCACCACGTTTGGCCGACCGGGAGCGGCGTCCCAGACATCGACCTCGAGGCCCGCCCGCCGCATCCGTTCGGCAAGCAACCGAGCTACCTCGGCCTCGCCCGCACCGTCCCGCTCGAGCGTCGGGTTCGTGGAGTCGGCCCGCACCAGCTCGGCGAGCAGCTCGACGACGTCGCTCACAGCGCGCCGCACGATCCGCGCACGATCAGCCGCGTGGCCAGGCGCACCCGCCGTGGCGGCCCGTCCTCGCCACCGATCCGTGCCAGCAGCCGCTCGCCGGCCACCCGTCCCAAGTCGCCAACCGGCTGCGAGACCACGGTCAGCGGCGGGTCCACCAGCGTGGTCCAGTCGAGGTCATCGAAGCCGACCAGTGCCAGGTCCCGCGGGATTCGCAGCCGCAGCTCGCGCGCCGCCAGCAGCGCGCCGTGGGTCATGAAGTTGTTGGCGGTGAAGATCGCGGTCGGCCGCTGCGAGCGATCGAGGAGCGCTCGTGCGGCCGTCAGCCCGTCGGCCTGGCTCGACCCGCCGACCGAGATCAGCGACTCATCCAGCAGGCCGTTCGCACGCAGTGCCCGCCGGTAGCCGGCGATCCGCTCTGCCGAGGAGCTGATCTGGGGTGAGTCGGTCACCATGCCGATGCGAGTATGCCCCAGCGCGAGCAGGTGGTCGACCGCGCTGCGCGCACCGGCTGCGTTGTGCACCATCACCGCATCGGTGGCCGCGCCGCGCACGGCTCTGTCGAGCTGCACCAGCGGCGGTCCGTCCAGGAACGCCTCGCGGCCCGCGCCCGGAGCGGGCACGACCACCATGCCGTCGACACGGCGTGAGCGCAGCGCCAGCATCGCCCGCCGCTCCCGCCCGGGATCCTCGTCGGCGTTCGTCAGGAGCACCGTGTAGCCCTGGCGTTCGACCACATCGGACAGGCCGCGGGCGACGGCCGCGAAGAACGGGTTCTCGATATCGCCGACGACCAGGCCGATGGTCTGGGTGGCTCGCGACACAAGCGCCCGCGCCACCCCGTTGGGCGTGTATCCAAGCTCCGTGGCGCTGGCATGCACGCGCATCCTTGCCTCGTCACTGGCGTAGCCGTACTCGCCCAGAACGCGCGCGGCGGTGGCCTGGGACACACCTGCGACACGAGCGACGTCTCTCACCGTGACAGTCATGGCGGAGCATGATAGCGTTCTCAGCTTCTTCGTCCAGGTCACCGAGAGGACGTGCGTGGATCAACTTGACGAGCTCGCAGATCGCGCTCAGGGCTCCGAGCTTTTCTCCTCCCCCTACCTGGAGCGGGACGCGGCGCGGTTCCTCTCGGAGCAGGCCGAAGCGGTGCGGGAGCTCGCCTCGCAAACGCGCGCAGGCGGCCGGCGCGTCTACTTCGTGGGCAGCGGCGGTTCCTGGGCCAGCATGTACACGGGCAAGTACCTCTGCGACCGCCTGACCGGCGCCGTCAGCGACGTGCTGCCGTCCTACGAGCTGACCTGGCGCGGCCCGCGCGGGCTCGACAAAGAGGCCCTCGTGGTTCTGGCCAGCTACTCGGGGCGCACCGAGGACACGCTCGAGGCGCTGCGCTTCGCGCGCGACCGCGGCGCCGAGACGGTCGCGCTGGTGCGCCACCGAGACTCGCCCCTGGCCGCGGGTAGCGACCACGTTTTCGCCTACGAGTCCCCCGGCCTGTACTGCCTGCCGCTGCTGGCGGTGACCCTGTTCGCGGCCGAGTGGGGCCTGCAGGACGGGAACGACGAGGCCGTGCAACTGCTCGAGGCGGTACCAGCGCTACCCGGACAGATGGGCGACGCCTTCCGCTCACAACGCGACCAGGGACGCCGGTTGGCTGAACGATTCGCCGACTCCGACCTGCTCTACTGCCTTGGCGCCGGGCCCCTGTTCGGCCTTGCCTACAAGTTCGGCTTGACGGTGTTCATGGAGAACATGCGAATCGGTGGATCGGTGATCGAGAGCGCGGAGTTCCGGCACGGCCCGGCTGAGATGCTGGACCGGCGCAGCGCCGATCTGGCGGTGCTGGTCGGCACCGACGAGTCGCGCCAGATGACGCTGCGAACCCTTGACTTCGCGTCCGATCACGGCGCCCGCACAGCGGTATTCGACGCGGCCGAGTACCCGGATGTGCACCCGCTGCTGACGCCGTTCGTGCTGAAGGTGGCGCTGCAGTGGTTCATCGTCTACGCGACGCTGATGCGCGGCATCGAGGATCTCGACGACCGCGCCTACATGGGCCGGCAGCTGCTGGCCAAGGAGGGCACCAGCTGGCCGTGATCGTCGCATCGGTAGGAGACAACTGCGTCGACCACTACCTTGGCGCTCCAACGCTCGAGCTTGCCGGCGGCAACGCTCTGAACGTCGCGGCCGGCCTGTCCGCCGCCGGGCTGCGGACCTACTACCTGGGCGCCGTGGGAGAGGACGCGAACGCCGAGCTGATCCTGCACGGTGCCCGCGGCGCACACGTCGCCACCGACCGTGTCAGGCGGCTGCCCGAGCCGACCGGTGTGACCGAGGTGCGGCTGCGCTCAGACGGTGACCGCGAGTTCGTCGAGGAGCGCTACGGCGCCAGCGCCGGGTACCGACCCGACGCCGACGACATAGCCTTCTTGCGCGCGTGCCGTTGGGTGCACTGCGTCAACCTGGCCGACCCGGAGGCGCTCATAAGTCAGCTCGATGACGTGCCGGTGTCGTTCGACTTCGGCATGGACGGCGGTGTGGAGCTGGTCGAGCGGCTTGCGCCGCGGCTCGAGATCGCGTTCTTCTCCGGCGCGGACCTCGACCGCGGGCAGGCGGTCGCGCTGGGTGAGCGCACCGTGGCGGCCGGCGCGGCGCTGGCCGTCGTCACTCGCGGTCGCAGTGGCAGCATGGCGCTCAACAGCGCAATCGTCGAGGTGCCCGCGCAGCCTGTCGAGGTGATCGACACGCTCGGCGCCGGCGACGCGCTGATCGCAGCCGTGATCGCGGCTCGGGTTCGGGGACAGGAGATCGAGCAGGCGCTGGCGGCCGGAAGCGTGGCGGCCGCCCAGGCGTGCAGGCACTACGGAGCATGGGAGTACACATGATCACGACACGTTCGGAGACGTTGTTCGAGCAGGCCGGCAAGCACCTGGTGGGGGGCGTCGGTTCAGGGACGAGATCGCCGCGCTCGGGATGGCTACCGGCCCCGGTGTTCGTGCGCTCCGGCAAGGGCGCGTGGCTGACCGACGAGGACGACAACCGGTACCTCGACTACGTGATGGGACAGGGTCCGCTGATCCTCGGCCACCGCCCGGCGGCCGTGATCGACGAGGTCACCCGCACGCTCCAGCAGCGCGGATCGTTGGTCTCACTGGCCCACGACCTCGAGGGCGAGGCGGCCGCGGCGATAACCGACCGCATGCCCGCCGTCGACCTGGTGCGGTTCTCGAGCACCGGCACCGAGGCGGCCATGTACGCACTCCGATTCGCACGCGCTTTCACCGGACGCGACCTGGTGCTGCGCTTCGAGGGCCACTACCACGGCTGGTCGGACGCGATTCACTGGTCGGCCCACCCCTCCGCCGACACCTGGGGAGCCGCCGACGCCCCGACGGTGCTGCCAGGGTCGACCGGCATCCCCAGCGCCGTCGGCGAAACGCTGCTGGTCGAGCGCTGGAACGACGTCGAGACGCTGGAGCGGGCCTTCCGGGACCACGGCGATCGGGTGGCGGCTGTGATCACGGAGCCTATCCTCGGCAACTGCGGCGGCATCATGCCGGCGCCCGGATACCTGGAGCGGATGCGCGAGCTGGCAACCGATGCAGGCGCGCTGGTGATCTTCGACGAGGTGCTGACCGGTTTCCGGATCGGGCCCGGTGGCGCCCAGGGCATGTTCGGGATCGACCCCGATCTGACCGTGATGGCGAAGGCGATCGGCGCAGGCTTCCCTGTGGCGGCGCTGGGCGGCAGCCGCGAGGTGATGGAGCAGGCAGCCGACGGCCGCACCATGCACGGCGGCACGTACAACTCGAGCCCGCTGGTCTGCGCGGCCGTGATCGCCGCCTGCAGGGAGACCGGCGACGAGGGCTTCTACGAGCATCTCAACGCCCGTGGTGCGCGGCTGGCCGAGGGCCTGGTCGGCGCCGCCGAGGCGGCCGGGATCGAGGCCTGCTGGAGCGGCGTCGGCGCTCTCTTCCAGCTGTGGTTCTCGCCCCAGCCACCGACCGACTACCGGGAGGCCAACGCGATCGTCGCCGGCAGCCCGTTCTTCGCCCTCTACCGAGAGCTACGCGACCGTGGCGTGCTGATCCAGCCGCCGCAGGAAGGCCTCTGGCTGATGTCCGGGGCACACACCGATGCCGACGTCGACCGCACCCTGGAGGCTGCGGCCGATGCAATGCCGGCCGTGGCCGCGGCACTCGCCGATGGTTCGGTCGGACCGATGGGAGGACTGCGATGAGACGTGTCACCGGATTCCTGGCGCTCGCCACCGCGACGGCGATGCTGGCGGCGGGCTGCGGCAGCGGCACCAGCGCCAGCGGCTCCGGCGACACCGGCGCCCCCGTGAACGGCGGGATCCTACGCGCCGGCATCCCCGGCAACCCCGACCACCTCGACCCCGCCCTGTCCTACACCAACGAGGGTTGGGAGATCCTCGAAGCTACGAACAACGGTCTGCTCACCTTCAAGAAAGCGTCCGGCGGCGCCGGAGCGACGGTCGTGCCCGACCTCGCCAGCGCTATGCCGACCGTTACCGACGGCGGCAAGACGTACACCTTCCACGTGCGCCCCGGCGTGATGTTCTCGGCCCCGGTCAGCCGCGAGGTGAAGCCGTCCGACTTCAAGTTCTCGATCGAACGGCTGTTCCGCGTCGACTCCGGCGGCGTCGGCTTCTACACCGGGATCGTGGGGGCGGACACCTACGCCAAGACCCGCAAGGGCGGCATCTCGGGCATCGTCGCCAACGACAAGGCGATGACCATCACCTTTCACCTGACCCAGCCGGACGGCACGTTCAACGACTACATCGCCACGCCGTTTGCGTTCGCGCTACCCAAGGGCACGCCCGACAAGGACATCTCCACGATCCCCCAGTGGAGGGTGGCGACCGGTCCCTACCGGATCACCAACTACGTGCCGCACCAGTCGATCACGATCAGGCGCAACCCGACGTTCAAGTCCTGGACACCGGACACGCCCGACGGCCACCTGGATGGCATCGACGTCAAGATCGGCGTCACCCCCGAGCAGTCGGTGAACGAGATCGCCGACGGCCAGCTGGACTGGTACTTCGAGTCGGTGCCGCCCGATCGCCTGACTCAGCTGAAGGCGCAGTACCCCAAGCAGGTGTACCCCTTCGTGCGTAACAACATCACCTACTTCTTCATGAACGAGCGTAAGTACCCGTTCAACAAGCTGGATGTTCGCAAGGCGGTCAACTACGCGATCGACCGCAACGCCTTGGTGAAGATCTACGGCGGCCAGGGTACGCCCACCGAAAACATCATCCCGCCCGGCCTGGGCACCGCCTACAAGAAGCACAACCTCTACCCGTACAACCTGGCCAAGGCCAAGCAGTTGATCCAGCAGGCCGGGGTGGTGGGTGCGGCCGTGACCGTATGGGGACACAACACGGATCCGACGCCCTCCGCGGTCCAGTACCTGGCCGGCGTGCTCAACCAGATCGGCCTCAAGGCGACCGTGAAGACGTTCGACGAATCGGTCTACTGGGACACGATCGCCACCCAGAAGGGCGACCCGCAGATCGGATTCACCGACTGGAACCAGGACTACCCCGAGGGCCAGGACTTCATCGACGTGGCACTCAACGGCGAGCACATCGTCAACGTCGGCAACAACGATCTCACCAACACGAACATCCCGGCATACAACAAGATGATCGACCAGGCCAAACGGATGCCGCTGGGCGATGCCCGCAACGCGATCTGGGCGAAGCTCGACTACCTGTACATGAAGAACGACGCCGCCTGGGCGCCCTTCATGAACCGGCAGTGGCCCAAGTACGTGTCGCCCCACCTGCACGGCCTGGTCTTCAACGGCAACTACTTCGAGCTGTTCCCGTCGATGTACCTGACGCAGTGATCGACTCGCCGCCCGTGGCGGCCGGTGGCTTCCGCACCGCCCTGCGGCGGCTGCGGCGGAACCCGGCCGCCATCGTGTCGGCCATCGTGCTTCTGACAATCGTGTTCGCCTGCTTCCCCGGCGCGCCGTTGTGGGTGTCGCACGCCTGCAACCACGGACCCAGCGACCAGAACATCCAGGGCACGATCACCGAGAACGGTCACAAGGTGCCGGTGGTGAGGAACGACGGCACGCCGATCGGGCCCGGGCTCCGAGCGTGCTACCTCCTGGGGGCTGACAGCAACGGCAGGGACCTGTTCGTGCGGATGCTCTACGGCGGCCGCATCTCGCTGGAGGTGGGCTTCATCTCGGCCATCGTGTGCGTCACCGTGGCGCTCGTGCTGGGGATCCTGTCCGCATATGCAGGCGGCATGACCGACTCGGCGATCTCACGGCTGCTCGACCTGATCTGGTCGTTCCCCGTCTACCTGTTGGCGGTGGCTCTGGCCACCGCGTTCGCGGTCCATGGGATAGCCGTTGGGCCGATCCATGTCGCGTCGACGTCGCTGGCGATCCCGATCGTGGTGATCGCCATCGTCTACGTCCCCTACGTCGCGCGCCCGATCCGCGGGCAGGTGCTGTCGCTGCGGCGGATGGAGTTCATCGAAGCGGCCGTGGCGAGCGGCGCCGGACCCGTCAAGATCATGCTGGCGGAGCTGTTGCCCAATGTGGCATCGATGGCCCTGGTGTTCCTCACGCTGATCGTGGCCACCAACATCCTGACCGAAGCGGCGCTCTCGTTCCTGGGCGTGGGTGTGCCGCTCCTGACCCCGAGCTGGGGCAACATCATCGAGCAGGGCTATCAGACGATCGTTACCGCACCCTGGCTGACGATCGCGCCCGGGCTCGCCATCATGATCACGGTCGTCTCGCTGAACGTGCTCGGGGATGCCCTGCGCGACGCCCTCGACCCGCACGCGCGCCTGAGGATCCGCAACTGATGGTGCGCCTGCTGCTTGGCCGGCTGGCTGGATTGGTGGCCGTGTTGGTGGCGATCTCGGTGATGGTGTTCGTGATCTTCAATGTGATCCCGGGCGGAGATCCGGCACTGCGCCTGGCGGGCCGCCACCCCACCCAGCAGAACATCCGCCAGATCCGGCACGACTGGGGCTTCGATCAGCCGCTCTACACCCAGTACTTCGACATGATGAATCACCTGTTCATCGAGCGCGATCTGATCAGCTACCAGGACCAGACGCCGGTGCTGCCGGCGATCAGGCGGGGCATCCCGCGCACGCTGTCGCTTGCGATCGGGGCCGCGCTGATCTGGATGATATTCGGCATCACGATCGGCGTGCTGTCCGGCCTCTACCAGGGGCGGTGGCTGGACAGGGTGCTGACGGTGGTGGCGTTGGCCGGAGTGTCCATACCGATCTTCTGGCTGGGCGCGGTGCTGCTCTACCTGCTCACCTACAAGTACCACTCCTGGCCGGTGTTCTCCTGGATCCCGCCCGGCGGTTACGTGCCGTTCACGCAGGACCCGGCCCAGTGGGCGACACACCTGTTCCTGCCGTGGATCACCCTCGCGGTCGTCTCGATCGGTTTCTATGCGCGCGTGGTTCGCAACTCGCTGCTGGACACGAGGCACCAGGACTACGTGCGCACGGCCAAGGCCAAGGGGCTGTCGCCGTCCCGGGTACTCGTGCGGCACACGCTGCGCACATGTCTGATCCCCGTTGTGACGCTGTTCGGGCTCGACTTCGGCGCCGTGGTGGGCGGCACGGTGATCCTGATCGAGCCGATCTTCGGGCTGGAGGGCGTCGGTCAGTACGCCCAGGAGTCGGTCGCCCACCTCGACCTACCACCGCTGATGGCGCTGACCCTGTACGGCGCCTTCTTCGTCGTGTTCTTCAACATGCTCGCGGATCTGGCCTACCTGTGGCTCGACCCGCGCAGCCGGACAACGTGAGGTATTCCATGCGCCGCATCTGATTTCCGTAGCAGCGCTGCTGCTCGCGGTCTCGGCCGGGTGCGGTTCCGGCAGCTCCAGCTCGGCCGGCTCGGCCGGAGCGCCCGTCAACGGTGGCACGCTACGGGGAGCGATCCCCGACAACCCCGATCACCTCGACACCGGCATCTCGTTCGCCGTCGAAGGATGGGAGCTGCTGGAGGCCACCAACAACGGCCTGCTCACATTCAAGAAGGCCGGCGGCGGCCAGCAGTCGGTGATAGAGCCGGACGTCGCCACCGCCATGCCGGTGGTCACAGACAACGGCCGCACCTACACCTTCCAGGTGCGCAAGAACGTGATGTTCTCGCCGCCCGTGAATCGAGCGGTGCGGCCGTCCGACTTCCAGTACGCGATCGAGCGGCTGTTTCACGTCGGCTCGCCCGGCGTCGGCTTCTATACGAACATCGTCGGCGCCGACGCCTACGCCGCACACCACGCATCCCACATCTCGGGCATCGTCGCGAACGACAAGACCGGCACGATCGCCTTCCACCTGGTCAAGCCGGACGGTGCCTTCCTCGACGACATGGCGATCCCGTTCGCGTTCGCCGCGCCGGCACGGATGCCGTACAAGGACATCTCCACCGACCCTCAGTGGCGAGTCGCCACCGGGCCGTACATGATCAAGGCCTACACGCCCAAGCAGCAGATCGTGCTCGCCCGCAATCCAAACTTCCACCAATGGACTGCGGCGTCGCCCAAGGGGCACGTGAACGAGGTCGACATCACCATCGGCACGACGCCCGAGCAGGCGGTGAACGAGACGATCGACGGTCAGCTGGACTGGTACATGGAGGCCGTGCCGCCGGACCGTTTCACGGCGCTGCGTGCGCAGTACCCGAAGCAGACCTTCCTGTTCCCGCGCAACAACGTCACCTACTTCTCGATGAACACCCGCAAACCGCCGTTCGACAAGCTGGCGGTGCGCCAGGCGGTCAATTACGCGATCGACCGCAACGCGCTGGTCAAGATCTTCGGCGGCCAGGGCATCCCTTCCGAGACTGTGCTCCCGCCGGGGTCGGCTCCAGCTACCAGGAGCACAACCTCTACCCGCACGACCTGGCCAAGGCGAAGCAGTTGATCCAGCAAGCGGGCGCCACCGGCGCAAGCGTACAGATCTGGACGACGAACGCCGACCCAGCTCCCAAGGCCGCGGAGTATCTGGCTTCGGTGCTGAGCCAGATCGGTCTCAATGTGACCGGCGTAAAGGCGGTCGACGACTCGGTCTACTGGGACACGCTGCTTACCCAGAGCGGAGATCCCCAGATCGCGTTCAACCACTTCGACCAGGACTTTCCTGAGGGCGAAGACTTCATCGACACCACCCTGAACGGCGAGCACATCGTGAACGTGGGCAATAACGACGTCTCCAACACCGACGACCCCACGCTAAATGCGATGATCGACCGCACCAAGCTGATGCCTCTGGGTGCGGCCCGCAACGCACAGTGGGCCAAGATCGACGCCTACTTCATGCAGCACGACGCCGGCTGGGCACCGTTCCTGCACCTGGAGCAGGCCACGTTCGTGTCACCACGGCTGAACGGCCTGATCTTCACCGGCTCCTACTTCGAGCTGATCCCGGAGATGTGGCTCTCCAGGCAATAGCCGTCGAAAAGGGAGGTCAGCGCGCCGGCCGCGGCAGCATCACCACCGCCACCGCCGCGAGCGCGCCGAGGACGCCCAGCAGGATCGACGCGTTGGTTCCGGAGCGTGTGATCAGGCTACCCCCGAAGGCGGCTCCGGCGGCGATCCCGACCACGATCGCCGTGCTCAGCCACCCGAACACCTCTGCCTGGGTGCCCGGCCGGGCGGTGTGCTGCACCATGCCGTAGGTGAGCGCGAAGCTGGGGGCGATCGGCAGGCCGGCGATCAGCATGAACACGGACATCATCCAGACCGACCCCGCCAACAGCGGCAGCAGCAGCAAGACGACGAACAGCACGCTGATCAGCCGCAGGCTGCGGAGCGGGTCGTCCGGCCGATGGCCGGCGGCCAGCAGTCCGCCGATGAGGCTGCCGCCCGACCACGCGGCCAGGCAGATGCTGCCCAGCTCGCGGCCGCCGTGGGCTTCGGCGAACGCCGGCATCGCCACCTCGACCGCGCCGAAGGCGAGGCCGTAGCCGACGCTGAACGCGACGATCCGGCGCACCATCGGCGGCGCCAGCGTGCCCAGCGGATGGCCGTGCCGCTCATGCTGATGGGGCTCCGGCACGCAGTCGCGCACCGGCCCGGTCATCACGAACCCGGCAACGCCCACGATCGACACGACACCGGCGGCGATCACGCCGGCGCTGGGCGAGAACACCGCGGTCAGGACGCCCACCACCAGCGGCCCGGTGATGAACAGCAGCTCCTGGGCCGTTGCCTCAAACGCAAACGCCGCCGAGTGGTGGCTGGAGACGACCAGCGACGACCACAGCATGCGCACGGTCGGAGCGACCGGCGGCTGCGAGGCGCCGGACGCCATCGACACCACGACCAGCGACCAGAGCGGCGCATCCGATGTCGCCAGCACCACCAGCAGCGCCAGCGCGGCAGGGTAGACCACGCCGTAGGCGATCAGGACGACGAACGGCCGGCGGCGATCGATCAGGCGGCCTGCCACCGGCGCTCCCACCGCATACGCCAGGGCTCCGCCTGCAGCGACCAGCCCGGCGTCGGCGTAGCTCTCACCCGATCCGCGCATCAGCAGCACCTGCGCCAGGCCGATCATGCCGATCGGCATGCGCGCCAGCAGGCCCCATCCCACCAACCCGGCCGCGCCCGGCTGGGCCAGCAGGTCGCGGTAGCTGCGCAACCCCCTGGTTACCGTCATTCCGGCCACCTCTGCATCATGCCCGCGTCCCCCGCAGCAGAGGAGCAGTGGACGGCCCCAGGTAGGCGTGCAGCGCCGCCCAGTCCCAGACGTCGAGCTGCGTCGGCCGGGCGTCGCCGACCAGCCCGCGCCGCCGTGAGAACGCTGCCCAGCGTCTCCGCTCCAGGCCCAGCGCCAGCCGCACCGGCCGGTTGTCGCGCCGGAATGCCCGGCGCAGCAGCAGCCGGTAGTCGTCGGCCGCCACCGCGTCCACCAGCGGCCGGGGCCGGCGCCGCGCAGTGAGGATGGCGCTCTCGACCGATGGCGGCGGCTGAAAGCAGTCCGGCGGCAGCACCCGCTCCACCGCCAGCTGCCACCACGGCAGCCATCCGGCCGAGAGCAGCGAGCACGGCCGAGGTGAGCAGCGCTTCACGGCGAACCCACGCTGGACGACGAGGTCGGCCGAGCGCAACGGCAGGCCGGGGTCGTCCAGCAGGCGCCGTAGCATCGGAGTCGTGATCGCGAAGGGCAGGTTCGCCACCACCCGGAACGGGCTCGCCGGCAGCGCCGCCGCCAGCCCGTCCGCCTCGACCACGGTGACGCGGCCGTCGCCCTGGAACCTGCGCCGCAGCAGCCGCGCCAGGCGCCGGTCGACCTCGACCGCGATCACGTGGCCGGCTCGCTCGGCCAGGGCCGAGGTCAGCCTGCCGGTGCCGGCGCCGATCTCGACCACGAGGTCGCCGCCGGCGATGCCTGCGGCGGCGGCCAGCTCGTCCGCGAGTGGGCTGCGTAGGAGGTGTTGACCGCTAGCGAGCCGCTGGGTGTGCCGGCGTTTGACGCCGGACACGGACCGTCACCGTGACGAAGGCCATGGGCGGCAGTATACGGTCAGGCGAAGGCCGGGCCGAGCTGCATCACTGCCTCCAGCTCGGCCAGTGCGTCGTTGTCGAGCTCGATGCCCACGGCGGCCGAATTGCTGCTGACGTGCGCGGGGTTGCTGCTCCCGCAGATCGCCGACGTGACACCCGGCTGCGCCAGCACCCAGGCGATGGCCAGCTGCGCCATGCCGACTCCGCGCTCCTCCGCGACCCGCTTCAGCTCGGCGGTCAGCGCCATGCTGCGTGGCTCCTGGCCGGGGCCGAACAGGCGGCCGAAGAACTCGTACCCGTCCACGTCGTCGCCCCACCTCGCGCGTACGTCGGCCGCGCTCGCGTAGGCGCCCGCCAGCAGGCCGCTTGCCAGCGGCTCGTAGATCACGGCGGCGATGCCCTGGCACCCGCACGCGGCGACCTTGTGCCGGTTCTCGGGGTAGTCGACGAGCGACAGGCCGTCCTGGATCACGTCCACCGGCCGCGCGGCGTGGCAGTCCTCGATCTGCGCGAGCGTGTAGTTGGACAGGCCGATCGCACGCACCAGGCCCTGGTCGGCCAGCTCGGCCATCGCGCCCCAGCTCTCCTGGAGCGGGATCCGATCGTCGGGCCAGTGCAGGAAGTAGAGGTCGAGTTGGTCGACTCCGAGCCGCTGCAGGCTCGCCCGGCAGCCGGCATGGATGCCCGCCGGGGTGAAGCTGTCACCGTCCGGCCAGCGCTTGGACGAGATCAGCGGCCGCTCGGGCAGGACGCCCATAGCCTCGCCGATCACCGACTCGTTGGCCGTCGCGTGGTAGGAGTCGGCCGTGTCCACCCAGTTGACGCCGGATTCCATCGCAGCGGCGACGGCGGCGCGCGCAGCCGGCACGTCGGCCGCAGTCTCCCCCAGCTCGAACCCGCCCAGCCCGATCGCCGACAGCTCGATGCCTGTGGTTCCAACGGATGTCCTGCGCATGGCGACGACCATACCGTGCACGATCGAGATGAGTGATCGGTATCTCCGTGAGCTCCTGGACGGTTCGCAGCCGTAGCCACCCCGACCATCACTGACCCCGACCGATCGCAGCGGCCAGGCTCGCGAGAGATACCGATCACTCATCTAGGATGATTTCCATGCACGAGATCCGCCTGGCGGTGGTCGGCGACCACTACCCCGAGTACGAGACGCACCGCGCCATCGACCACACGCTGACGCTGGTGCCGCCGGACGTGGCAGCTGCCTGGCATGGTACCGACGTGCCGCTCGCGGTGGACGCCGTCGACGCGGTCTGGGTGGCTCCCGGCAGCCCTTACCGCGACGATGACGCCGTCTATCGCACGATCGAGGCTGCTCGGCGCGGAGGGACGCCGATACTCGGCACCTGCGGCGGCTGCCAGTACATGCTGGTCGAGTTCGCACGAAACGTTGCCGGCCTCGACGACGCGGCCCATGGCGAGGTCGATCCGGACGCGACCGAGCCGGTGGTGGCATCGCTCGCATGTAGCCTGATCGGGCAACGGCGCAAGATCTGGCCGGTGGCCGGCACCCGCCTTGCAGCGTTGACCGGTGACGCTCCCTTCTCGGGCTTCCACTACTGCAGCTACGGGCTGAACGACCGGTACCGCGAGGCGCTGGTCGCCGCGGGGCTGGTGATCGGCGCCTACGCCGACGACGCAGGCGTGGAGGCCATCGAGCTGCCCGGCCACCCCTTCTACCTGGCGACGCTGTTTCAGCCTCAGATGGAGTCGCTCACCACGGGTGTGCTGCACCCGGTCCTCGGTGCGCTGGTCGCGTCGGCCCGCGCCGCGCGCCGCGACGTGACCTCCGTCCGAGGCCGCTAGCCCCGGATCGCCTGAAGCGCGGTCGCGCGATCGCTCGAGATCGGCAGCACCGCCGCCACCCCGGCCAGATCGATGATCCGGTGCACGCTGTGGCCGGCGCCCGCCCCGACCACGTAGCCGACGGCGGAGCCGTTCGAGGCCGCGCGCTCGTGCTCGGCGATCAAGACGCCGAGCACGGCCGAGTCGATGAACGTCGCCTCGGTGAGATCGACCACCACGGGCGTCGACCCGTCGCGCGCTCGCTCGATCGCCTGGCGCAGCCGATCAGCCGTTGACAGGTCATGCTCGCCCTGCAGGACGACCACCGCGACATCACCGTCACGGGCGATCTGTATCGAACTCGACTCGCTCATCACACGTCAGCATAATCCCGCAGGATCGCCGGTGGGCCGAACCACCACGATCGCGACGTCGTCCTCCGGGGCACCGGAGGCGAACTCCACCACCGCGCGTTCCACCGCAATCGCGATGCTCTCGGCGGTCGCTCCGGCGCCGGCCCCGGCAAGCACCTCGGCGAGCCCCTCCTCACCGAGCATCCGCCCGCCGTCGCGGCGCTCGATGACGCCGTCGGTGCAGAGCACCAGCACGTCTCCGGGAGCCAGGTGGAAAGCGGCATCTGTCAACGCCACGTCCTCGCGGACGCCGAGCAGCGTGCCCAGGTCACCAGCCTGCTCGAGGTCTCCACCGTGACGCACGATCACGCCCGGAGGATGGCCGCCGAGGGCGATCGTGACGTCGATGCCGCCGTCGGCGCTCGGGGCGGCGTGCGCATATGCCGCGGTGCAGAACATGTCCGGGGGACGGTGCTGCAGGATCTCGCTGTTCAGCACCCGCAGCACGCGGCTGGGAGTGGGCTCGTGCAGCGAGGCCACGCGCACCGTGTGTCGCGCCAGCGACGTCATCGCCGCCGCCCGTGCCCCCTTGCCCGACACGTCCCCGATGGCGACGCCGAAGGAGCCGTCCATCAGCCACACGTCGTAGAAGTCTCCTCCCACCTCGAGCCCCTCACCCGCGGCCAGGTACCGCGCGGTGATCTCGACGCCGGGGATCGCCGGCAGGGCATCCGGCAGCAGCCCGTGCTGCAGGGTGCGCGCAATCTCGGTCTGGGCCTGATGCAGCCGGGCATTGTCGATGGCCAGCGCGGCGCGATCGGCCAGGCTGGCGGCGGTTGCCAGGTCATGCTCGTCGTAGAGCCGGCTGGAGGTGTCGTAGATGAGCGTGATGGCGCCGAGCGTCCGGCCGCGCGCGACCAGCGGAACGATGATCAGCGAGCGCATGCCGAGCGCGTGCACGGCATCTCGGTGCGCCTCGTCACGCGTCACGCTGCGGACGAACTCCTCGGTGACGGGCGAGACCAGCAGCGCCTCACCGCTGCGGAGCACCCCGCCCACCGCGCTGTGCGGCTCGGCCGGATCGGCCGGATAGCTGGTCTCGAGCTCGGCGACGCGCGCGATCTTGCCGGGCTCGACGTGCACCGTCGCGAGCTGATGCAGCCCCGTGGGCTCGAGCACGTCGACGATGCAGCAGTCCGCCATGGCGGGCACGGCCAGGTTCGCGACCTCTCCCAGGGTGGTGCGGTAGTCCAGCGACCGGGCGAACGCCGCGCCGGCCTCGGCCAGCAGCGCGAGCCGCTCGGCTCTGCGCCCCCGCTCCTCGTCGAATGCGGTGCGCCGGATCGCCTCGGAGCACTGACGGACGACCGCCGTCATGAACTCGAGCTCCGCATCGTCGAACGTCTTCTCGCGTTCGTAGCCGAGCGCGATGCCGCCGAAGTCCCCCATCGGCAGGCAGACGAGCGCCGCCGACCGCTCCGTGCCCTCCAGCTTCGGGTAGCGCCGGATCAGCTCCTCGGGCCCGTACACGATCACCGGCTGCCGGGTGCGGACGGCGGCCGACAGCGGGAACTCGTCGGTGTTGGGAAACATCGACCAGTCGGCCTCGACCTGGTCGGGGTAGCCGCGTACGGCGACGATGCGGAACACCGTGCCCGATTCGTCCAGCATCGCGATGACGGCCTGGTCGGCCTCGAACACGTCCAGACCCGGGTTGAGCGTCGCCTCGATCGCCTCGTGCTCGGTGCGGGCCCCCGCCAGCGTCTCGGCCAGCGTCTGGAGATGCTGGAGCCGGCTGCCCAGCCACGCGATGTCACTGCGAGTTTGGTCAGTGTCGGCGGTCACGGGATCCTCTCTGCGAGCACTCTACAGGGTTCGGATCCAGCCGCTCCGTCAGCGGCGGGCGCGCTCCTCCCGCGGCGCTCCCAGCAGCCGCGAGACGAACGGCAGCACGAACCAGACCGCCGCGATCAGCCCAGCGACGAACGCGGCAGCGGCGGCCGCCCAGGTGTTGCCGAACAGCAGGCTGGTGACGAGGCCGACCGACCCCGCGATCGCGACCGCCAGGAAGGCCGTCCCGATGATGGCCAGCTTATTCGATACCTGCAGCAGTTGGCGCTTGCGGCCGTGCCGCCAGACGATCCGGTGGAAGCTGGCCGGGGCGATCAGGAAGACCGAGGCCCCCGTCGCCGCCAGGAAGGTGCCGTAGTAGACGTTGCTCTGCAGATCGCTAATGGTTCCGAAGCGCTGCGTGAACGGCACCGCCAGCAGGAACCCGAACAGCATCTGGACGCCGGGCAGCACCACCCGCAGCTCGTTCAGGAGCTCCACCAGCTGGCGATTGTGGCGGTCGTCGGCGGACTCGGTCTCGTACCCGTCCGACGCTTCCGTCGATGCTGGCAGCACGGTCTGCATGGTTGAGGCGTTCCCCGCGCGTCGGCGCCGGAAACGCCTCTATGACGCCGCACCGGCGGCGCCGTCTTCCCCGAGCACCGCTTTCACCTGCGGCGAGAACCGCTGCAGGAGCAGCGCCGCGACCAGCAGCACCGAGCCCGTGACGATGAAGCTGACGGCACGCGCCATCGCGGTTAGGAACGCCAGGTCGTACAGGAACAGCTTGCCGAGCGCCGCGAACAGCAGTGCGATGCCGACAATGCGGAGGCTGCGGCGATTGCCGCGCAGCGAGATCACGACCAGCGCGAGCCCGGTCAGCACCCAGCTCACCGACACGAGCACGTGACCCTGCTGGAAGCGGTCGTGCACGTCCTGGAAGGCGGGGTTCGCGCTCTGCACGAGCAGCTGCCCTGCGCCCAGGATCGCGGCCGCGAGCGTCCACAGCGCCATCGCGCAGGTCGTGACGGCTGCGGCCGTGGCCACGCGCACGCCGCCCAGCTGCCACCGTTCACCGTCGGCGCGGGGAGTCGCGGCGCTCCCGATCAGGAACGCGAGCGCGGCCACCGAGGCCAGTGCCGCCGCCAGACCGTCCGCGGGGTCGTGGTTGGTCGTGAACAGCATGTGCGGCGTCTCGTAGTGCGCGACGACCAGCACGGTCACCAGCGCTGCCGAAGCGGCGGCCAGCTCGCGCAGCGGCTGACGCACGATCCGCCGCTCCAGCGACGCGGGCCGCCAGATCACGAACGCCGAGACGATCACGCTGATCCCGGCCCAGCAGACCAGCGGATACTGGCCGTACAGGACGAGCGTCGCCAGCCAACCGGCGAGGGTCGCGGGCAGCCACATCGCGTATCCGCGCAGCCGCGGATCGCGCACGGCGGTCGCGAGCAGGAAGGCGGCGGCGACGGCGGCGAGCAGCGTGCCCCAGCCGTTGCTCTGGCCGTGGTCGGCGATCGCCCGGCCCGCGTGGTCGAGGCTGAGCAGCCCGGCCAGGGCGGCGCTCAGGTAGCCGGCGCCGATCACGAGCAGCGGACCCTCGCCGATGCGGCGGCGAAGCGCCGGGACGTGCACGGCGACCGCGGCCACGGTGGTCACGGCCAGCGCCGTCCACATCGCCTGGTGCCGGCTGACGGTCTCACATAGCAGGTAGCCGAACACGGCCGCCGGTGCCAGCGCCGCGTACTCGATCCCACGGACGGCCAGCCGCCGCACCGACCAGGTGCCGACGATGCCGGACGCCACCAACGCTGCCAGCCCGGCCAGGCCGTCGCGGTTGCCGAACTGGCCGTGGTCGATCGCGCTCAGCGGAGCGGCGACGGCAACGGAGACGCCGAGGCCGGCGACCCAGTAGCTGGTCGCGACCAGGACGCTGACCTGGTCGTCCAGCCATCCCACCATCCACGGCGAGCGGCGGTAGCCGAACAGGGCCGCCGCCAGCGCGGCGTAGGCGATGACCGCCCACTGGCCGCCCAGCGCCCACACGGGCAGGTAGCCGAGCGACGCGGCCGGCAGCAGCCACACGAAGCGCAGCTCCCGGACGGCGAAGACGCGAAGGCCGAAGCAGAACACGATACCGGCCAGGGTCACGGCCGCCAGGGCCACCGAGCCCCCGGTGGAGCCTGCACCGACTGAGGCGAGGTGCACCTCGGTCGGGGCCGTGATCATCAACGTCTGGAAGGCCGCGAGCAGCAGGTAGACGCCGCTGGCGACGGTCAGCCGCAGCCGCCGGGTACCGTGCCGGCGCAGCAGCCGCTCGGACACGGCGATCATGACGACGGACTCGGCCGCCCAGCCGCAGACCATGCCGGGGCCGCCCAGCAGCAGACCGGTGGCGGTGGCCAGCGCGGCCAGCCCGAACCCGGCCAGCAGGTCGGTGACGTCGGCGTGACGCCGGCGGAGCAGCAGCGGCGTCACCGCCAGCAGCGCGTAGAGGCCGGCCACGCCCAGCAGGACGAACCCGGACAGGTGCCGTCCCAGCACCTCGCGCTCGCCCGCGTAGAGGAAGCTGACGGCGAAGCTGAGCAAGATGCTGGTGCCGAGCAGCAGCCATCCGGTCTCCGTGATCCGGTCGCGCTGCTCGGGGCGCAGCTCGGAGACGAGTCCCTCGACCATGAACAGGCCGAAGAACAGCGCGCCCGCCAGGACGGCGCTGGACAGCCCGGTGTGCGTGGTCAGGTAGAGCGGCGCCAGCGTCAGGACGGCGGTGCCCCAGATCGACACCAACAGCCACGTCCACCGGTAGCGCCAGAACAGCGGCAGCCCGGCGCAGGCGATCACGAAGGAGAACAGCGCTCCCCCGCCGGTGACGCCCTGTGACACGAGCGTCGGTGCCAGCATCGCCGCGACGATCCCGAAGATGGCCAGCGGCTCCTGCTTGACCCGGATCGCCAGGGCGACCGCGAGCGCCGCGATGGCGGCGGCGCAGGGAAGGCCCAGCGCCTCGGAGATGAAGTGGTACATCGAGATCGAGGCCCACAGCGTGGCGTAGAGCCCGGCGATGCCGGCGCCGCCGGCGGACAGGATCGCGTCGGCGCGCCAACCGCGCCGGTCGAGGTCGAAGGCGGCCCCGAGCAGCCCCAGCGAGACCAGCACGCCCAGTCCCACCCGCATCTCGGGGGTGACCCATCCGCGGCTGGCGGCCAGCACGAACAGCAGAGCGACGCCGAGAGCGGTGGCGATGCCGCCGGCCCAGGCCAGCGTGCGCGCGGCGAATGCCTGCTCCGCCAGCTTCGACCAGTTGACGGGCTCGCGCTGCGGTCGCGGGGTGACCGGCGGGCGCGAAGGGGCGGGCGGCGGCGTGGCGCGTCGCGGCGCCATGGGAGCGGGCGCGGCCGGCTGGCGGCGCGGTACGACGTACGTGCTCGGCGCCGCCGCCGGCGCGGGTGCGGGCGCGGGGCGCGCCGCCGTCAGCGACTCGATCGTCTGCTCGAGCCGGTAGACGCGCTGCGTCAGGCTGCCGACCTGGGCCGACAGCGCAACGACCTCTGCGCGGGTGATGTCGTCGTCTCTGCTCATGGCATTCCTTTTGTGGTATCGGCGGCATGGAGGCATGAATCAACCGGGCACGTGGATGTATGCCGGTGGTGCGTCATGCACAGAGCATGCGCGGCGCGCGGCACAACGGCGTCGGGGAGATCCCTTAACCTGGGTGGATGATGGGTCGCCGTCCCGGGTGACATAGCCATCGCGCTATATGTATAGCGCGAATGCTATTAGGCGTCAATACCCCGAGTGCCGCGCCACAGGGACAGTGACAGCGAGGCGACCACCACCAGCGGCGGCAGCCACCACCCGGCCCAGCCGGCGTGGACGAGCAGAGCGGCGAGGCCGACGGCGACCACGACGCCGACCGCCGTCGTCCAGTCGTCGCCGATCACGAAGTCGTACAGGAAGCGGCCGAAGGATGCGAGGATGGTCATCGTCCGGCCGCCGTGCCTGCCGCGGGCAGGGAGAGCGCAGCGTGCCTATCCGTGAGCAGCCTGACCAGGACCCAGGACGCCGCGGCGTAGAAGGCGAGCAGGACGAGCAGCGCCAGGTCGCTACCCGGCCAGGAGACGCCCGCGCCCTCGGCCGCCCAGAACGTGCCGAACGTGGTCAGCAGCAGTCCCACGGCGTACTTCATGGTGTTCTCCGGCACCCGGCCCAGGGGCGCGCGGACGCGCAGGCCGACGATCGCGACGACGACGATCGCGGCGACAGCGCCGGCGGCGGCTAGGGGGATGTTTCCCTGGTTGCTCCCGAACGTGACGACGATGAACGCCACCTCGAGACCTTCCAGCAGAACGCCCTTGAACGCGACCGTGAACGAGTACCAGTCCATGCCGGCGCGGGTCGTCTCGCCCGCGGCGGCAGCCTGAGCGGCCTCACGGCGATAGATCGCCTCCTCGTCGTGCAGCGCCTTGAACCCGCTGGCCCGCAGGATCGCCTTGCGCAGCCACTGCAGCCCGAACACCAGCAGCAGACCGCCGACGACGACCCGGAGGCCGCGGATCGGAACCACCGTCAACGCGGGCCCCAGCACCAGCACGACCGCGGCCAGTGTGGCACTCGCAGCCCCCACCCCGAACAGGGTCGAGCGCCAACCGCGGGAGACGCCGACGGCGAGCACGATCGTGAGCGCCTCCACTCCCTCAACGGCGCTGGCCAGGAACGAAGCGAGGAACAGAAAGACGCCGCCCACAGTGGCTCAACGTAGCACTCAGACCCTCGCGGTCCGCGCGGGCTTGGTATCCGTTCGGGCGTGGTATCCGTTCGGGGAACCCGAGAGGAGGCGCACGATGCCAGACACGATCGAGCGCGAGCTCGTGGATCTCGAGCGGCGGTACTGGCAGGCCCTGAAGGACAGGGACGTCGCAGCCGCCGTAGAGCTGACCGACGAGCCCTGCATCGTCGCGGGCGCGCAGGGCGTCGGGCTGATCGATCACGCAGGCTACGTCCGCATGATGGAGCACACCAGGTGGACGATCCTCGACTTCACGATCGGCGAAGACGTGCACGTGCGGCGGCTGGGCGACGACACGGCCGTCATCGCCTACACGGTGCACGAGCAGCTCGAGGTCGACGGCGATCCGGTCGCGTTCGACGCGGCGGACACGTCGACCTGGGTGCGCCGCGACGGCCGTTGGCTGTGCGCGGCTCACACCGAGTCAATCGCCGGCGACCCGTTCGGGCGGGTCGGCTGAGCGGCCTGGTTGTTCGCGTCACGGCGCGGTCACAGCTCGGTGGCGCAACACGTGCGTCTGGCACCGGTGTTGCACGAATTCCGATAGCAAAACGGGGTCGCCGCCTCGAAATTCGGCAGAATTTGGGCTCTTTTCTACGAAATTCGTAGAATCGGGTGCAACACCGGTGCCAGGCGCCGGTGTTGCATTTGGGGCCTTGGAGCCTCCTGGTGGAGGCGATGCCGTGGCACCATGCGTCCCCTCACCCACGTCGACTCGAAGGACGTAAAGACTGATGGCCGATTCCCTCGTCACCCTGTACCAGGCAGAGTGGTGCCCCTTCTCCTCAGCTGTTCGCGAGGTGCTGACCGAGCTCGGCATCGATACCGTCGTGCGGCAGGTGGAGCCCTGGCCCCAGCAACGCGAGCCGCTCCGCGAGCTGGCTGGAACAGATCAGATTCCGGTCATGCGGACCGAGGACGGACGGATCTTCCGCGGCACCCGTGAGATCTTCGCCCACCTCCGGGAGCGCGAGCCGTGGCGATTTGCTGCGGCGCATCGACGACGCTTCGCCGATCACCGGGACGCGCGCGAATCCGATGCCGCCGGCAAGCTGCTCGAGTACTTCAGGGACGCGCGCGAGCTCGAGTCGCGCCAGCCGCGGGAGGCGCCGGCCGGCGAGGCGACGGTCGTCAACGTGCCCGAGGCGCACAGGTACGAGCTGCTTGTCGACGGCGAGCGGATCGGGGAGCTGGCCTACCGGCAGCGCAAGGATCGGATCGCGTTCACCCATACCAACGTGAACCCCGCCTACGAGGGCCGGGGGTTCGGCAGCCGCCTCGCCGAGGCCGCGCTGGCCGATGCGCGCCGCCAGGGGCTGGCCGTCGTACCCCTCTGCCCCTTTATCACCTGGTACATCGAGCAGCACCCCGAACACGCGGACATAGTCGCCGCGGACTACGCCGCCCGGCGCGACGACTCGTAGCCACTCCGTCTAGACCCAGCACCATCCACTCGGCGGCCGCCGTGCAGGAGCTGCACCCGCGCCCGCGGCTGGCCGTTCGCATCCATCGGCAGCTTCTCCGGCTGGTCGTTGGATCGGCGATCGTGGAAGACGACGCGCGAACGCCAGGCGCCGAACGAGATCGGGCTGGCCGTGAGTACCGGCCACCAGAACACCAGCAGCAGACACGCGCACACCGCAACCCCCGGGGCCAGCACCAGCACCCTGTCCTCCCGCAGCGACCAGATTCGCCACCGACACATAGTGCACCTCCGGCCGCTTCAACAGCGGCCAGGACCACGGGGGTGACTAGTATGCGCTCGGCACTAAGCTGCCCGTCTGGTCGCGCCACATCGTGACCTGACGGTGTGCGAGGGCGCGAATCAGACTGCCATGTGACCCGGGAGCCGCCAGAAGGCTTCGCCAGCGCGAGACCCCGAACAAGGTGACGAAGACAATCGCAGCGCCAGGAGGAACAGCAGGGCACCTGTGAGAGTCCCGGCGATCGCCGGCGCAGTCCGCCATCCCTGAGGCGTGAAGCTGGTCGCCTTGATACCCAGGCCGACCAGCCACTTGCCAAGCGGCGGATGTTCCGGGGAAGCCTCCGCGGAGCGATCGCATTGATGGCGGCATGCACATACAGGCAACCGTCCGGCGCGTAGAACCCCTCATCGGCGATGAAGGTGTCCGGCCTCTCGAGACCGTCAAACCGCACGAACGCCGCCGGCAGGACAACCACGATCGGCCAAGGATCGCCGCCGCCGGCCACGCGAAACCCACCGACCGATCGCGAACCTCATGTCATCCCACCGCGAATGAGCTGGAAGAACAGAAACCGCCTTGGCAGGCGGCTTCCGGGCATGCGCTGGAGAGGACTTGAACCTCCACGGCCCATACGGGCCACAAGGCCCTCAACTCTGTTCGCTACCGCTGCATGCTGAAGATGCGCGTATCCAACCCCACCCTGTCGAACATAGTGGAACGGTTTGACGGCATGGAGAGCCTGGCTGCTACACCGTCTGATACATCGAGTTGGGATCTCGATGCACATCCCCGCCCTTTCTGTGGACCGGATCTGGATTCCGTGTACTACCGTAGACCGCGGTCAATGTCTACCCGGATGCGCCGCACGACGCCATGAGTGTTCGGCTTGATAGAGGTCGTCTCGCCATCCCCGTGACGGAATCGGCTGACGGGTCGGGGAGCGACGCGGGGAGCGCCGCCTTCCTGAGACCGCATGCAGCGCGCACCGTGTGCGCGCGTTGACGCGAGAGGGGATGACGCGCCCCGACCACCGATCCGAACGAGCTCGCATACTCGCCCCGCATTGAACCGACCTTCACTGAAGGACAGGCATTATGCACAGTCGCTGGCAGCCCTCGGGGGCTGCCGGTCTTCCCGCGGAGCTCAGCGTCGGTTCGTCTCCACCCTCAATCCCATTCACACTCAATTAGTTGTAGAGTAGTGTGCACGTTCGAGCGTGACCCGCTATGAGATTCTCATGAGCATTCCGTCCCCACTGTCCGATCAGCTCGTCGAAGTCATCGCTGAGCGTTTTCGCGTGATCGGCGAGCCGATGAGAATCAAGCTGCTCGACCGGCTGCGCAGTGGCGAGGCGTCGGTCGGCGAGCTTTCGGAGTCGCTCGGCGCGGGACAGCAAAATGTCTCCCGCCATCTGAATGTGCTGCACGCTGCCGGCATCCTCAGCCGCCGCAAGGAGGGCACGCGCGTCCTCTATGCGATCAGCGACGACAGCGTCTTCGCCCTCTGCGAAACGGTCTGCGGATCGCTGCACGAGACGGTCGCCGAACTCGCTGCGCTCCTCGACTCCGCCACCGGCCCTTCGTCGAGATGATCTCCGACTCGGGCGCGGGCCTGTACGCGTGCAAGGCGTCGGTCGATCTGTCCGGGCTCGACCGTGACGACATGACTTAGATCCGCTCGACTGCGCGGGTGATGCGCTCCTGCGCCTCGTGCGCGAGGGGTTCCAGGTCGGGATTATCGGCGAGCTTGAGCGCCGCGGCGGGCTCCATCGCAGCGACGTGGGTCTGCTCCCCATGACTGCGGACGACGACGTTGCATGGCAGCAGCACTCCGAGGTCGGGCTCGATGTCGAGTCCCTTGCTCGCCAGATTGGGGTTGCATGCGCCGAGGATCACGTAGGCAGCGACGTCCAGATCCAGCTTCTGCTTGAGCGTGGCCTGAACGTCGATCTCCGTGAGCACGCCGAAGCCCTCGGCGGCCAGCTCCTCGCGGATGCGGCCGACGACGTGGTCGAACGGCTGATCGAGGTCTCGGGTGATCGCATAGTTGGTGGTGGTCGTCGTCGTCATCGTGTACCTCCGATTGCTCGTTCGGGTGTGTTGCGACGGAGTCGTCATGTCGCCGTCGGCGCAGGCCGCGATGACTTCCAGCTCGGTGGGTGCGAACTTGTCGATATGGGCTTGAACGCGCGCCATCCGCGGCTTGAACTCGGGAGACGTCTTCCATCCGCGGATGGCGTCGATGCTGTCCCATTCGACGAAGCTGACGAATCGCTCGGGATCACGCAGATCGCGTGCCAGGATGGCCCTGCCGGCTCCCGGCATCGTGCTCGCCCAGTCCGAGAACTCGATCCAGGCTTGGACGAACTCGTCCTCGTGGCTGGGGAACGGCTTCCAGGATCCGGTTGTGTATGCGTCTGTCACAGGTCTACACCACCAGCGATCCGCGCTTGCGTGCTGCGAGAAAGACTCGCTCGAAGGCGACCTTGGCCCAGTGGGCCTGTGGGCCGGCCATCACGTGAGTGTGCTTGCCGCCGCCCAGCACGCGATCGGTCTTGATTGCCATTCCGGTGTTGCCGGCGTCGAGGATACAGATCGCGCCCAGCTCGTCGACGGGGATGTGGACGTGATCGCCCCCTTCGAGGTCGGCGGCGATGTTCTGAGCCGCGACCTTCGCCATGTGCTCGCTCATGTGGCCGGTCTTCGGCACGCCGCTCGGCACCAGCGTGGGCTTGGGCGGCGCGATCGCGATGTCGACGCCGGCGGCAAACACGGCCGGGTGATCCGGGTGGCGGTACTCGTCGGTGACGGGGATGAAGCCAGCCGGGTTTCCGAGTCCCTCCGTCCTGGTGACGGCGTCGACGCCCGCGAACGGAGGCACGACCATCGAGAACCCGAACGGGAGCACCTCTCCGCTCCCCAGCCGCATCTCACCGTCACCCACGGATTCGATCGTCGTGTTTGGGATCCCGCGGATCCCCAGCTTGTCGAAGAACTTCTCGACGCGCTTCTCCGAATCACCGACCCCGCCAAGGCCGAAGTGGCCGAGGAAGGGCTCGGCGGTGATGAACGTGACCGGGTGATCCGAGAGCCCCGCCTTCTCGAGCTGGTGGCGCGTGTTCAGCAGGAACTCGTACGAGGCGCCGAAGCAGGATCCGCCCTGTGCGGTGCCGACCACGACCGGCCCGGGGTTCTCGAGGAACTGCTGCCACGCCTTGCGAGTCTTCATGGCGTGATCGAGCGTGCACACCGACTGGGTGTTTCCCTGCTCCGGACCGAGTCCGGGAATCTTCTCGAAGGCCAGTCGCGGGCCGGTCGCGATCACGATCCGGTCGTACGCGATCTCGCCGTGATCAGTGACCACGGTCTGGCCGTCGAGGTCGAAGCGCTCCGCTGACGCGTTGATGAACGTGATGTCCCGCCGCTCATACATCGGTGCGAGCGGGAACGTGATGTCCTCACCGTCCCGCTTGCCGAACGGCACCCAGATCAACGACGGCACGAAGGTGAAGTAGCCACGCCGATCGATCACTGTGACATCGGCCCGATCCTTCAGCCGCTTCTTCGCCTCGAGCGCCGCCGTCAGGCCTGCAAAGCTCGACCCGACCACGACCACCCTGTGGCGCCGGGAACCGTTACTCGCTGGTGTGGATGATGTGCCCATGATTCCTCCTACCGCTGCTCATTGCAGGGTATGGCTCAGCCGTTCGCGTTCGCGACGGGGTTTTCTCTGAACTCGAGCCGTGGAAACCCGAACGCCTCATGCCGGTCCGCTCGTCCGCTGCGACGTTGTGACGTCATCGACGAGACTCAGCGACTCGGCGATCCGCTCTGCGTCGGCGCGGGTCCGCGCGCGCTGGCTGACCAGTGCGCGACCGAGCGGGTCGAGCACAGCAACCTCATAGCCACGGCCCAGCCGGCGCTTGATCCGCACCCACGGCGCGTGATCATCCTGGCCGATCCGCTCAAGGCCTCCTATTCGAGCCAAGCCGAGGAGCTGGTTGAGGCCGCCCAGATGCTGATCGTCGATGGTGATCTGCGGCATCGACCGGACGATCCCGAAGCGTCGAGGGAACGCTGACATCGGCTGCTCCTGGTAGCGGATCTGGAAGCGATCGAGCACCGCCTTTGCCTGCGTGCAGGCGGGACACGATGACCCGTACACCGCCACCCGGGAAACCGGGGGCGGTCGATCATTGCACGATAGACCATTGTTCGCTTGTACAATCATAGAGTGGTACAATAGCACAATGATGATCACAGAGGAACTCCGAAGCCCCACTCCGCCTCCGCTCTCGGAACCCCTGGTCGATGCCATCGCAACGCGATTCCGGGTGATCAGCGAGCCGATGCGGATCAGGTTGCTGGAACGGCTGCGAGCCGGAGAGGCCTCGGTCGGGGAGCTGGCAGACGCGCTCGGCGCCGGCCAGCAGAACATCTCTCGCCACCTCAACGTCCTGCATGCGGCTGGCATCGTCCACCGCCGGAAGGACGGCACCCGAGTCATCTACTCGATCGGCGATCGCAGCGTGTTCGCGCTCTGCGAGGTCGCATGCGGCTCGCTGCGGTCGACCTACGCTCAGCTGGCGGCGTTGCTCCAGCAAACCCCCTAGCAAAGGATCTTCGTGATGACCACCCAGCACACATCCACACGGCCGCCGCTCGAGCTCGTCCTGTTCGCGATGGCCGGCACCGTCACACTGGTCAGCGTCCTGCTGGCCCTGTTGGTCAGCCCCTGGTTCCTGCTCCTCACCGCGTTCGTCGGGGTCAGCGAATGGCTGTACGTCCTCGTCGGTGACTGCCCCTCCTCGCTGGTGTTGCGCAAGGCATTCCATCTCCAGTCGGGAGCCGGACGATGAGCGCCGTCGGGCCGATCGGCCGCCTCGGCCGTCTCACCGCCACCCATGTGCGGACAGTGGTGCTGGCGTGGGTTGTGCTCGCCATCGGGCTTGGCGCGCTCGCGCCGCGTGTCGAGACAGCGCTGTCGGGAGCAGGATGGGAAGCGACGGGGTCTCAGTCCGTGAAGGCGCGCTCACTCGTGCAGCAGCACTTTTCCGGCAACAGCTCCAGCGCGCTTTGGGTGGTCGTCCACTCGCCCAGCCTGCGCCCATCCGACCCCGCCTTTGCAGCCACGCTCAGCCGCGTCGAGAAGACCCTTGGAGCAGACCCCGCGATCGCGTCCGTCACCGCACCTCGCCCGGGAGCCTCGATCTCCCGCGACGGACATACGGCGATCGTCCTGGGCGGCGCGGCGCGCAGCCCGAAAGAGATGGTCAGCGCCGCCGAGCGGCTGAAGGGCCAGCTCGCCAAGGCCGACACCGGTGACATCTCGGTCAACACGACCGGCGCGTCCGCCATGTGGTCGGATTTCAACACCGCCAACCGCACCGCGATGATGAGGTCCGAGCTGTTCAGCTGGCCGGTCACGCTCGCCATCCTCGTGCTCGCCTTCGGATCGCTGGTTGCAGCCGGCCTACCGCTGATGCTCACGATCACCGGCCTCGTCGCCAGCGCCGGCGTGCTCTTTCTGGGCACGCAGATCGCCGACATCTCGATCTGGGCGATGAACTTCGCGCTCATGTTCGCCCTCGCCCTGGGAATCGACTATGCGCTGTTCATCGTCGCCCGCTATCGCGCCGCCCTGTTCGGCACCGGCCTCTCGTCGGTCGAGGCAGCAGCCGTGACGATGGACACTGCCGGCAAGGCGGTGCTCTTCTCCGGCCTCACCGTGCTGGTCTCGCTGTCCGCCGTCATGCTCGTCCCCAGCCCTGCCTTCCGGTCGATGGCGCTCGGCATCATGGTGTCGGTGATCTTCGTGCTGGCAGCCGCACTCACCCTGCTTCCAGCAGTGCTCGCCTGGCTCGGCCCCCGCGTCGACCGCCTGTCGCTGTCCTGGGTGCACTCGGGCGAGCACCGCTCGCCGCGCTTCGCGGCCTGGGCCGAGCGGCTCTGGCGCCAGCCCTACGCCTTCGGCGGAGCAGCCCTGGCGATCCTGCTCGCACTGGCCGTGCCCATCGTCGGACTGCGCACGGGCATGCCTTCCATCAAGGTTGTCCCCACGGGCGACACATCGCGCGTCGGCTACAGCCAGGTACAGAGCGCATTCGGCGCCGGTGCGCCCGGCGCGCTGCAGATCGTCACACCGGCCTCGCGGGCCGCCGCGGTGTCAGCCGCCGTCAAGGCCGACCCGGGCATCGCCGCCGTCATGCCGACCCAACCTGATCGGGCTGGAAATCTGGCCTTGATCCAGGCCGTGCCCTCCACCGGGCCATCCGACCCGGCCGTCGGACAGACCATCGACCGACTCCGCTCGAGCCTGCCGGAAGGCACCCTGCTCGGAGGCTCGGTGGCCGAAAACCATGACCTCGAAAAGGCGCTCTCGCGCGCCACCCCATGGGTTATCGGCGTCGTCCTCACGCTCGGCTTCGCGCTGCTGCTGGTCGCGCTGCAGGCGCCCATCATCGCACTGGTCGGCGTGCTCACCAACCTGCTTGCCACAGGGGCCGCGTTCGGCGTCGCCCGCCTGATCTTTCAGAACGGTCACGGCGCCGGCTTCCTCGGGTTCGAATCCCAGGGATTCCTCGACGCCTGGGGACCGGTGTTCTTCTTCGCCATGATCTTCGCCATCTCGATGGACTACACCGTCTTCCTGCTCGCCTCGGCCAAGGAGCACCACGACCGATCGGGCGATCCCCGCGACGCGATGATCGGCGGCGTCGCCCACTCCGGCCGTGTCATCCTTGCCGCCGCGGGCGTGATGGTCGCCGTGTTCTTCACATTCGCCCTGTCCGGACCTCTCCCACCCAAGGAGATGGGAATCATCCTCGGCGTGGCCGTCCTGCTCGACGCCCTGCTGGTGCGACTGATCATCATCCCCGTCGCCCTCCGCCTGCTCGGCAAATGGGCCTGGTGGCTACCCCGCTGGGCCGACCGACTCCTCCCCGACGTCACCTTCGGACACTCCTGATCGTGCCAGCGCGTTTGGCCTAGGGCCACTTCGCCAAGGAACGCGGGCGAGCCAACCGGAGGCTCAGCCGAAACCGACATCACCGCGACGTCTTGCGGGTCTTCCGAAGCGCGGCTGGGGGCTCGCACCGATGTGGGGCCCCTGCTCCGGGCCTACGGTGAACGTCAGTCAGCAAATCGGAGGCGACATGCACCCAACCACACACCAGAACCTGCAGAAGACCATGCGCGACGAGGCATTCGCCTGTCGCCGGTACATCCTCGATGCCCGCGAGGCGCGATCCTCCGGTGACGCTCGACTCGCCGACCTGTTCGATGCGCTGGCCGACTCCGCTGTGGTCGATGCGTTGATGGAGAAGGAGGATCGTGCCGGGCTCGCCGCGAGCGTGCGCGACGCCATCGCCTTCGAGGCGCGAGGAGCAGGCGAGACGTACGATCTGTTCGAGCGGCAGGCCCGTGCCGTTGGAGACGACGAGATCGCTGATCTGTTCGGCGAAGTCCGCGCCACCAAGGAACAGCGTTGGACACGGTTGGCGGCTGCGCTCGGCTCGATCGAGGCATCCGTGCCGAAACCCCATCGGATCCTGGTGATCGCGAACGAGTCGTGCCAGGGCAGTGGGCTCTGCGATGAGCTGACGTATCGCGCCGGCCGGATCCCCTCCGAGGTCTTCGTCGTCGCCCCCGCGCTCACCCGAAGCCGCCTCCACTACCTGGCCTCTGACCTCGACCGCGAGACCGAGCAGGCCGCCGAGCGGATCGACACGCTGCGACGCGAGCTCGATCACCACCACATTCCGATGTCGGGTCGGGTCGGTGACGCGAACCCTCTCGTCGCAATCGAGGACGCGCTGCGTGAGTTCCCGGCCGACGAGATCGTCATCGCCACGCACCCACACGACCAGTCGGGATGGCTCGAACGAAACGTCGTCCACGAGGCGCGGGAACGGTTCGATCCCCTGCTGATCACCCATGTGATCGTGGATCCCAACTACCAGCGCGGAGCCCTCCTGCCCGGAGACTGAAAGGCGCGGGATCACCCTCGGATCTCAGGATCACTCGACGCTGGCGAGGCGAAATCCGTCCGGCCGAGTTCACGCAAGCTGCTACCACGGCTGCTACCACGCCGCCCGTCGGCGATCCCCCCGGCCAGCCCAAGAAACGCCGAAAGCCGCTCAACCAAGCGGCTTCCGGGGCATGCGCTGGAGAGGACTTGAACCTCCACGACCCATTCAGGTCACAAGGCCCTCAACCTTGCGCGTCTACCAATTCCGCCACCAGCGCGAGGGCCGCCTGAGTCTACAGCAGGAATCCGAGCACGATCCCGTTCGCCGCAAACAGGATCGCCACCAGGACGGTGAGGCGGTTCAGGTTCCGCTCCATCACGGCGGTGCCGCCGAAGCTGCTCTGGCCGGGGTTGAACATGCCGGACAGCCCGGCATCCTTGCCGGAGTGCATCAGCACCAGCACGATCAGCAGCCCTGCCAGGATCATCTGCGTGAACGAGAACAGGAACGCCATGGATCTCAGTCTACCAACACGGTTCCGGGCGCCCCGCCGCCCAGCTCGCCCACCACAGGCCACCCCAGCCGCTTTGCGTCGGCCGGCGAAACCGCGGCCAGCAGCCCGCCCGACGTCTGCGCGTCACAGGCGATCAGCCGCTCCACCTCGTCCAGGTGCTCGCCGAACGTCGCGTAGGCCTCGGCCGCCTCCAGGTTGGCGCGCGTGCCGCCCGGCACCACCCCGCTCTCCGCGAGCTCGCGCACGCCCGGCAGCAGCGGCATCGCCTCCATCCGCAGCCGTGCCTGCAGGCCCGACCCGGCCGCGAGCTCGCGGGCGTGCCCGACCAGCCCGAACCCGGTCACGTCGGTGACCGCGCTGGGCGCAAGCTCCCGCAGCCGCGCCGCTGCCCGGTCGTTCAGCGTCGTCATCGACTCCACCGCGGCCTCCACCACGCTGGGCTCTGCCTGCTGCCGCTTGATCGCTGTTGCGACGATCCCGGTGCCGATCCGCTTGCTGAAAACCAGCGCATCGCCCGGCCGCCCGCCCCTGTTCGTCCAGATCCGGTCGGGGTGCGCGAACCCGGTCACCGCCATCCCGTACTTGGGCTCGGGGTCGTCGATCGAGTGGCCGCCGGCGATCGCCACTCCCGCGGCCTCCGCCACCTCCGCGCCGCCCCGCAGGATCTCGCCGAGCAGCTCCATCGGCAGTGCCTTCGGGAAGGCCACCATGTTCAGAGCGAACGCCGGCGTCGCACCCATCGCGTAGATGTCGGAGATGGCGTTGGTGGCGGCGATCCGCCCGAACGTGTACGGGTCGTCGACCAGCGGTGTGAAGAAGTCGATGGTCGTGACCACGGCCAGCTCATCGGACACGCGCCAGACCGCCGCGTCGTCCAGAGACTCGTTTCCGACCAGCAGCTGCGGCGGTCGCGCGGCCGCCGGCAGCCCGGCCAGCACCTGCGACAGCGAGCCGGCGGGCAGCTTGCATGCGCAGCCGGCGCCGTGCGAGAGCTCTGTCAGCCGGATCTGGGTCGCCACCCCCTAAGCGTACCGGGGCGGGGGTGCAGCACTATGCTCATGGCATGCCGGAGATCGATCCCGACCAGGCTGCAGAACGCGTCAAGAAGCTGATCATCGTCGGCGACAACCGGCTCAAGCAGGGCGGCGACGACAAGTACGCGAAGGCCCGCGGCACGTTCGAGCAGGCCCTACGTCTGGCCGAGGAGGCCGGCATCGACGAGCGCTTCCGCCCCTTCATCGAACGCCGGCTGGAGAGCATCGACGAACTCGGCCCGGGCGCCTAGCCCAGCAGCTCGGCCAGCTCCGCGCGCTCGGGCGGCCCTGCCCACCGCTGCACCACCTCGCCGCTTGAGTCCACGTACAGCACCGTCGGAACCGCCCGCCCGTGGTCTCCGGCGCGGCCGTGCAACTCGATCACGATCGCATCGGCGTGGTGCACCGCGACGGTGGCCGCCAGTCGGTTGAGGGAGACGCGGCAGGCCGGGCTGGCGGGCGCCGAGTACTGCACGAACGCGCCGCGCGCGGGGAACTCCCGCAGCCCCACGTCCGCCGGATCGAGGCGGCCGGCCGGCCGCGACGACGGCCTGCGCGTGCGCACACCCTCGATCAGCGCGGCGCCCGCGCCGAGCCCGCTGAGCACTAGCAGTCCGGGTTCAACCATGGCCCCCGGAGGTTACCTCCGCGAGCAGCTGTTCCACCAGCTCAGCGGAGCGCGCGATCGAGTGGCGCTGCGCCACCTCCGCTGCCGCCGGGTTCGGCACCGGCAGCTCGGCCGCGGCTCGCATCCCCTCGGCGATGGCCGCGACATCGAGCGGATCGACCAGGACGCCGCAGGCATCCGTGACGTACTCGGGGGGTCCGCCCACCCTGGTCGCCACAACCGGCCGCCCGCTTGCCAGCGCCTCCAGCAGCGCCTGGCCCTGCGGCTCCACCAGGCTGGGCTGGCAGTAGACGTCGCACGCGCGGTAGAGCTCGGGCATCCGGCTCGGCTCCACCCGGCCCAGGAACGTGACCCGCCCCGGCGCCGCAGCCCGCAGCTCCGCCTCCAGCGGCCCGGCCCCGGCCACGGTCAGCGTGCCCGAGCCCAGCCGCCCGAACGCCTCCAACAGCCGGCCCGGGTTCTTGCGCTCCGTGAGGCTGCCCGCCACCAGGTAGCGCGGCCCCTCGCCCTCGGCACGGGGTGAGGACGCGAAGGCTTCGGTGTCCACTCCGCAGTCGATCACCTCGATCCGCCGGGGATGGCCCGGCAGCCGCAGCACCAGGTACTCCGACACGCAGATCACCGCCGCGGCACGGGCCACCACCCGGCGCGTCAGCCCGCCCACCAACGGCACCGTGCCGACGTTGGCGACGTCCTGCCCGTGCGCGGTGATCACGAACGGCGGACCCGCCGCCATCGCCACCAACCCGGTGGGCACCAGGTAGTGGGCGTAGATCACATCAGGGTGGCGCTGGCGCACCAGCCGGCGCGCGCGCACCAGCAGCTGCAGGTAGGCGAGCGGCGTGCGCAGCCGCCCGCGTGCGCCTGACTCGAGCACGGCCTCGTCCAGCTCGTGGCCGCGTGCGCGCAGCGCCTCGGCCAGGCGCTGGACGAACACGCCGTACTCGGGCCGCTCGCGGCTGGGGTACATGTTGGAGAGCAGCAGGATCCGCATCAGGGCGCGAGCGTCTCGAGCTGCTGCAGCAACGAGGCGCTGGCTTTGGGCCCGGTCAGTGACAGGTAGCTGACCCGCGACCCGTCCTGCAGCAGCCCCATGAAGGTGGCCGCGGCCATGTGACAGGCGCAGGCCTGCGGGTGCACCACCACTCCGCTGCGGCCGCGGTTTCTCTGCGGCTTCTGCGTCGAGACCCCGTAGACCGTGTTGGCGTTGGCGCGGAGGTAGTTCAGGTATGCGCGGGCGCCGGCCGGCGAGTCGAACTGCACGGTGCGCGAGATCACGATCTGCAGGTGCTGCGACTGGCCCTGGAAGGTGCGCTGGGCCGCGCTTCGGAACCCCCAGCCCGAGAGCTTGTCCGCCACCGCCGGCAGGGCGTCCTGGTGAGCCAGCGACGAGGCGTCCAGCGCCTGGGCGGTGCTGGGCAGGTAGGGCACGGCCGAGGCCGGCAGCACCGCCGGCGGCGGGTGCGAGGACGACGACGCACCCGACCCGCTGCCGCACGCCGACGCCGCCAGCAGAGCGGCCACGAAAGAGGCAAGCGCCGTCACACCCGGTCTGGACATCCCTTTCACCGTACCGGTATATTCGCGCACCTGGACACCGAACGGAGGGTTCTCATGCGGTCGATGGATCGACGCGGGTTTCTTGCAGGTACGGCCAGTCTTGGAGCCGGGGTCATTCTCTCCGGCTGTGGCTCCTCCAGCTCAGGTGGGTCGTCGGCAAGCACCTCGCGCCCGAAGATCGGCCAGGAGCCCGGCAACATGACCATCCTCGAGTGGGACGGCTACCAGGCGGCGGGCACCAAGGCCCAGACCACCAAGGGCATCGAGTTCGGCAAGGACTACACCGGCGAGTTCGGCGCCAACGGCCTCGCCTACAGCTTGATCACCAACGACAGCCAGGCGATCGGCAAGGTGCGCACGGGCTCGAAGTTCGACCTGCTGCACCCCTGCGCCGAGAACTTCAAGGACTACGTGGACGGCGGCTTCGTGCAGCCGTTCGACACCAGCCTGCTGCCCAGCTTCGCCAACCTCAACCCGGCGCTGGTCAAGGGCGGCCAGTTCAACGGCCAGCAGTACGCGATCCCGTGGGACTGGGGATACGGCAGCGTCATCTACCGCACCGACATGGTCGACCCCGCCGACGCAACCGGCTGGGAGCTGTTCTGGAACCCGAAGTACAAGGGCCGCATCTCGATGTGGAACGGCGCCACCACCAACTTCGAGATCGCCGCGCTGAAGCTCGGCTTCCCGCAGATGGACAACCTCTCGAGCGACCAGCTCGACCAGGCCACGCAGTCGCTGATCGAGCAGAAGCCGCTGAACAAGTTCCTACTGGAGTCAGCGAGTACACGAACCTGCAGCCGGCGCTCACGAACGGCGACATCTGGATCGCCTACAGCTGGCAGGACCAGTGGGTGTACGGACGAGAGCACAAGCCGCCGATCCCATTCAACTTCATGCAGCCCACGCCAGGGCCGGCTGGGCTGGTACTGCGGGTTCATGCTCGGCAAGGACACCGCGAACTACTATCACGCGCACAAGTACGTGGAATCCTTCATCAACCACCAGGCCTGCCTGTCACTGACCAACAACTTCTACTACGGCAGCTCGGACGCGACCGTGAAGCTGAGCGAGATCACCGATCCGCTGCTGGCGAAGTCACTCTCGATCGGGGACCCCAACGTGCTCTCCGACACCAGCAAGGTGCACCTGCAGAGCTGGGAGCCGAACGAGGTCGCGGTTCAGACCGCATGGGAGAAGGTCACAGCTGCGTAGTGACCATGCGCTTCCAGCTGATCAGCGCATGAGCGCCGCACGGCCGCGCACGCGCAGCGCTGCATGGCGCCCGCGGCCTGGCTCCGGCCTGCTGATCCTGCCGCCGGCGGTGTGGGTGCTGGGGGTGCTGGTTGCGCCGATCGTGCTGATCGGCCTCTACAGCTTCAACCTCAAGACCAACCTGCTGGGCGTGCCGACGGCGTTCTCGACGGCCAACTGGAAGGACTTCCTGCCGCCCGGCCCCAACCCGTTCTGGGACCGCTTCAAGATCTCGATGACGATCACGCTGGTGGTGTCGGTGATCACGGTCGTGGCCGCCTACCCGCTGGCGTACTTCCTGGCCTTCGTCGCCGGCAAGCGGCGCTACGCGCTGCTGATGGTGCTGCTGGCGCCGTTCTTCACCAGCTACCTGCTGCGCGTGATCGCGTGGCAGGTGATCCTGAACAACCACGGCGTCTTCAACTCGCTGCTGTGGGACCTGGGCCTGCGGCCGCAGCGGCGACGGCATCCCCTGGCTGATCTACTCGAAGTTCTCGGTCGGGCTGGTGTTGTTCTACTCGTGGGTGCCGTTCGTGGCCGTGCCCATGTTCGTGGTGCTGGACACAATGGACCGCTCGCTGATCGAGGCCGCGCACGACCTCGGCGCGTCGCGGCTGACGGCGTTCCTGCGCGTCACGTTCCCGCTCAGCATCCCGGGCGTGATCGCAGGCTTCGTGTTCGTCCTGATCCCGACCACCGGTGAGTTCATCACGCCGCTGCTGGTGGGCGGGCCCAGCAGCTTCATGTTCGGCAACTCGATCCAGTCGTTCTTCACGGACACGCCCAACTGGAACTACGGCGCGGTGCTGGCCCTGTGGCTGGTGGCGATCGTGCTGGTGCTGCTGCTGCTGTTCGGGCGCTACCTCAGCACCGACCTCGAGGACGCGGCGACATGAGCAGCGCGGTCGGCCGGCTGGGGCGGATCGGGCTGAGCGGCTACTTCACGCTGCTGGTGCTGTTCCTGTACGCGCCGCTGGTCGTGCTCGTGGTCTTCTCCTTCGAGGACAGCTACATCCAGGCGCTGCCGCTGGGCCGGCTTCACCACCAAGTGGTTCCACACCGCGTTCGCCAACTCCGACCTGACGTCGGCACTTCGACGCAGCGCGATGATCGGTCTGCTAGACGGCCTGGCGGCGACGGCGCTGGGCACGATGGCGGCGGTGGCGCTGGCACGCCGGCACCTGTTCCTGCGCCCGTTGTGGACGACGCTGTTGCTGCTGCCGCTGGTGGTGCCCTACATCGTGCTCGCGATCGGCATGGTGATCGTGCTGCACGAGCTCGGCTACCAGTCATCGCTGAGCGCGGTGCTGGTCGGCCACATCGCGATCTCGTTGCCCTACTCGCTGCTGGTGGTGCTGCCGCGGCTGCGTACCCTGGACGCCTCGATCGTCGAGGCCGCCCGCGACCTGGGCGCGAATCCCAGAAAGGCCTTCATGCTGGTGACGCTGCCGCTGCTGGCGCCGGCGCTGGTTGCGAGCGTGATCATCGCCTTCACGATCTCGTTCGACGAGTTCGCGATCGCCTCGTTCATCGCGCCTCCCGGCTCCCCCACCTACCCGGTGTTCCTGTACTCGGGGACGCGCACGCCGTCGCTCGAGCCGCAGGTGATCGCGATCGGCGCGATCGTGGTCGCGCTGTCGATGGTGCTGGTGCTCTCGGCCGAGATCGGCCGGCGATGGGCCGACAGGCGGCTAGCGTCAGCGTAGAATCGCCGCCATGACCGACCTGATCCCCTCACACAGCCCGACGCTCGACAGCGCTCTGGCGATGCTGGCCGGCGTCCGCGAGGCGGCCGCCGCAGAAGGCCTGGCGCTGGCCGCGGCGGTGGTCGACGCGGGCGGCCATCTGATCGCCAGCCAGCGTATGGACGGAACGCCGCTGGGCGCGCCCGCGCTGGCGGCAGACAAGGCCTACACCGCCGTGCTGTGGGGCATGCGCACCGGCGAGTTCATGGAGTCGACGCAGCCCGGGGGCGTGGACTGGAACTACCCGAGCACCAATCCGCGGGTGGTCGTCTACGCTGGCGGGCTGCCGCTCTATCGCGACGGGCAGCTGGTGGGCGGCGTCGGCGCCAGCGGCGGCACCGCGGAGCAAGACGAGGCCTGCGTGGCCGCCGCCGCCAAGGCCGCCGGGTACGACATCGAGGCTTAGGGGATCACTGGTTCGGCGCGTCACAGCGGCGTGGTCGCTCCGGTGGCGGAGTCGGTCAGAGCGGCAGCGTGGAGACGGGCGCGCACCGGCAACGGAGATGCCAGGCAGGCACCCAGCGCGTCGGCGACCAATTCGGCGGGCACCGCCATAGAGAGCGTGCAGTGAGGAAGCCAGGTGCCCGGCCGGTAGTGCGGCCATACCTCAACTGCGGCCGCCGCCAGCGCCGCGCTGACGCGCGCGTGCAGGGCGACCAGCTCGGGAGATGGGGCGACGGCCAGCACCAGCACCGGCGGATCTGCGGGGAACAGCGCCAAGGCGGCCATCTCGATGTCGGTCTCGACGCCGCGCAGCGCGAGGCCGGAAGCGTGCTGCCGGAGGCCGTCGGCGTCGTCGGTGACGACCAGCGACAGGTGCGGGCGGATGCTCGGCACGTGGCCCTGGAGCGAGGGTACGCCCAGCTGCTCGAGCCGCGACCAGAGGTCCCGGATCGCGCGGTCGCCCTTCGCGTCCAGCCCCATCTCGAGTGCCAGTGCCATTATCCCGTCACACGAGGTCGCGGGGGATCCGCTTCGACCAGGCGCGCGAGCGCACCTCACGGCCGCCCGCCGTGGCGACGAGCCAGTGCTCCAGCAGGAAGCTGTCGTGGTCGCAGGTCATGCGTCCGCGCGCCTCGACCCGCACGTGGTGGTCGCCGCGCTGGTACTCGATCGCCTGGTAGCAGGCCACCTCGGCCGACAGCGGATCGCCCTCAATGATCGAGTAGACGGCCTCGTTCTCGGCCAGCTCACGCATGCCGTGCGGGTAGACGCAGTGCCCGCCCGAGTCCCACAGGAAGCGCATGTCGGTGCGGCCGGTCTGGACGTTCCGCATGATCGTGCGCCCGGTCTGTCCCTCCGCCAGCGTCTCCATCGGAAGCCCCTCCGAGATCTCCGGCGGCCCGAACAGCGTGCCGCTGTCTCCGGCGCCGGCGTCGATCTCCGGCAGCTCGACCAGCGGCCCGGGGCCGGCGATGACCGTCAGCGTGACCGGCTCGGGCGACGGCCACGCCCACGGCCAGTAGGTGGGCGAGATCGCGAGGCGCACGCGGTTTCCGGCCGCCAGCACCTGCCCGATCGCGTCCAGCTCGACCACGACCTGCTCGGGGTACCCGGGCACCAGGGGCGATGGATGCTCGTTCGATTCGCGGTGGCAGAGGTTCAGGATCTGCCGGGTGACCAGCTTGGAGGCGCCGTCGGGGAACACCTCGCAGAGGCGCACGCAAAGCAGCGCCAGCGGCCGGTCGGACGAGAGCGTCAACCGCACCTGTGGAAAGCCCAGCACGTGCAGGTCGCGTTCCAGCGGCGCCGAGTCGAACGTCAGCGACATGCCGTCCTCGGCGCGCTGGTCGTCGGGGTCGTCGGCCGTCGCGCCCTCGCCGCACCAGGCACCGCCGTCCAGCCCGCAGGTCTGGCGGCCCAGGATCTTGAACTCCGCCTCCGGCCCGGGCTCGTCCAGCAGCGCTCGATCTCCCATGTGCAGGTCGCGCACCGAGGCCGGCGGCGGCCAGGCGTCGGCGCTGACGAACCGGCCCGGCCGCTCGTGATGCGTGGTCGCCGGTCGCACCGAATCCTGCACCCAGGCCCGCAGCATCGGCTCCTGCATGATGCCGTTGTCGATCCCCTTCAGCCAGTGGTCCCACCAGCGCAAGGATTCCCGCAGGAAGCCGATCGCCGGCAGCGGAGTGGCGTTCTGCGGCCAGGCGTGGCCCCACGGCCCGATCAGCCCCTTGCGGGGACAGCTGAGGCCCTCGAGCAGGCGCGGGACGGCATTGGTGTAGCCGTCCTGCCACCCGCCGACGGCGTAGACCGCTGCGGTGATCGCCGAGTGGTCCTCGATCACCGAGCCCTGCTTCCAGTAGGCGTCGCGGCGCTGGTGCTCCAGCCAGATCTCGGCCAGCGGCTGCGATGCGTCGATGCGGCCCAGCCACAGGTCACGCCATCGATCCGCGCCCACCATCTCGGGATCGGGCGGCTCGGCGTTCGCCAGCAGCATGTATGTGGCCCAGTGCAGCATGTCCAGACCCAGCACCAGCCCGCCCTTGTAGTGCACGTCGTCGCTGTAGCGGTCGTCGGTCGAGCAGAGCGTGATGATCGCCCGCAGCGCCGGCGGTCGCAGGGCGGCGATCTGGAGGCTGTTGAACCCACCCCACGAGATGCCGTGCATCCCCACCGCCCCGGTGCACCATGGCTGCTCGGCGATCCAGGCGATCACCTCGGCCCCGTCGGCCTGCTCCTGGGGGGTGTACTCGTCCTCGGGCAGGCCCTCGGAGTCGCCGTGGCCGCGCAGGTCGACGCGCACCCCGGCATAGCCGTGGCCGGCCAGGTACGGGTACAGCAGCTCGTCCCGCGCTGCGGTGCCGTCGCGCTTGCGGTAGGGCAGGAACTCGAGCACCCCCGGCACCGGGTCGTCCTCGGCGTCGTCGGGCAGCCAGATCTTGGCGGCCAGGCGGGTGCCGTCCGAGAGCGTGATCCACGTGTTCTCGATCACGCGCACCGCGCGTGGGAAGTCACGCACCACCGTCGCCATCCGCCACCTCCTCCAGGTCAAGCTCAAAGGCCATCAGCCGCAGCCCATCCTCCACGATCATGTCCGACTCGGGCGTGCGGCGAAATCCGAGGCGCCCGTAGAGGTGGTGGGCTGCATCCATCGAGCCGGTGGTCATCAGCGTCAGCCGGCGCTTTCCGTCACGGCGGGCGCGGTCGATGCAGGCCTGCACCATCGCCCTGCCGACGCCGCGGCCCTGTGCCGCCGGATCGACGGCAAGCATGCGAAACGCCGCCGCGTCTGCGCCGTCGAACTCGGCGTAGGGGTTTGCCTCGTCGGCCACGTACGTGACCCCGCCCAGCAGAGCGCCGTCCTCGTCGCGCACCACCAGCACCTCCGCCTGACGCGCCCGCCCGGCCACGTCGGCGAGCACGGCGGCATACTCCGGCGAGAGGGCGTGTCCCGGCAGCGACCTGGTAGGCGCGCACGGTGAGATCTCCCAGCGCCGTGTATTCAGACGGATCGACGGTCTCAACGCGCATCGTTGCCACGATAGTCGGCGGATCATCCGGGCCGCGCGCTACCGTCGGCCCGATCGCGTCCATCCAGCCCACATCCCGCTGTAACGCCGGCCTTCGCACCGCCGCCAGCACGACGTCGGACAGCTCATGCCCGCGCTGCGGTGGCGAGATGATCTGGGTCAAGGCCTCCTGGCACTGCACGGCCTGCCGGTACAAAGAGGGCTGCTGCTGAAATTAAGAGCGCTCTAATGCCAGCCGCATATAAAACGGTGCAGCCGGGAATAACGGTAGCAGGAGTGCCGTTAATCATTGCGAAGGGCACGCATCAGGGCCGAATCTCAAGACAAACGGCACGCCCAAGCCCTTCAACCAGGACATTTCACAACGGCACCTCCGCGGAAGGTCGCGGATTCGGGTGCAAATGCAAGAAGGGGTACTACGGATGTTGACTCAGGAGCCGCAGCTGCGGCAGTTGGTCGAGCGTGCACAAGACGCCGGGGAGCTCACAGAGGATGAGCTGACCGCCGTTGTGGCCGAGCTCGACCTGACAGATGAAGATACGGACGCGATTCGCGCCGAGCTGACCGAGCTCGGGGTCGACGTCGTGTCGGTGCGCGAAATCGACGACCGGACGCCGGTGAGCCCGCGGAGGCCGCGCCTGCCTGGTACGCCCCCGCCAGCATCGATGGACTCGACCTGTACCTGGCGCAGATCGGCCGCACGCCGCTGCTCACCAAGCACGAGGAGCAGGTGCTCGCCCAGCGCATCGAGGCCGGAGACGAGGCCGCGAAGCGCCGCATGGTCGAGGCCAACCTGCGGCTGGTCGTGTCGATCGCCAAGAAGTACCGTGGCCACGGCGTTGGCTTCCTGGATCTGATCCAGGAGGGCACGATCGGGCTGGTGCGCGCGGTCGAGAAGTTCGAGTGGCGCCGCAACCTCAAGTTCTCCACCTACGCAACTTGGTGGATCCGGCAGGCCGTGCAGCGCGCGGTCGCCAACCAGAGCCGCACGATCCGGGTTCCGGTGCACGTGCACGATCGCATTCGCAAGATCGATCGCGCCCGCCGCACGCTGGAGGCCAAGCTGGGCCGCGAGCCCAGTGACGAGGAGGTCGCCAAGGAAGCCAAGCTGAGCGTGGCCGAGGTGCGCGACGCCGATCAGACCCGCCTGCAGACGATCTCGCTGCAGCGGCCGACCGGCGACGAGGGCGACACCGAGCTGGGCGACATGATCGCAGACACGTCCGGTGAGGACGTGACGGAGACCGTTGGCGAGCGCATGCGCAACGAGACGCTCGAGCGGGCACTGGCACGGCTGACGCCGCGCACGCGGCGCATCATCGAGCTTCGCTACGGGCTCGGCGGCGGTGAGCCGATGCTGCTCGAGGCAGTGGGCCGCGAGGTCGGGCTGACGCGCGAGCGCGTCCGCCAGCTCGAGCAGGAGGCGCTCACGCAGCTGGCCAGGCTGCCGGAGCTGAGCGGCATGCAGGACGCCGCCTGAGAACCGCGACGGGCGATGGGGCGGCGCGACCGCGCCTCATCACACCGCTGGTTCGCTCAGCCGGCGTTCTCTTCGAAGGAGACGGTGGCAATCGCACCTCCACCAGGTGCGTTCTCGAGGCGAAGGATCGCACCGTGTCGCTCTGCGATGGCGTGGGCAATCGCAAGTCCGATGCCGCTTCCGGGGACGCCCCGCGACGCGGCGCCTCGGTAGAAGCGGTCGAAGGCGTGTTCGGCGTCTGACTGTGAAAGACCGGGACCGTGATCGCGGACACGCAAGACGGGATGCGGGCCGGCGGACACGGTTACCGACACCGCCCCGGCGTCCGGGCCGTACTTGAGCGCGTTGTCGACAAGGATCCGCACCAGCTCACCGAGGCGTCCGGAATCCCCCGTCACCGGCGCCACGGCAAGGTCAGCCTCGATCAGTCGTCCGCCGTACACAGCGCGCAGCTCATCGCAAGCTTCCTGCACCACCTCGTCGAGCCGCACACGCTCCCTCAACCGTTCGGAGCGCTCAGCCTCAGCCAGTGAAAGCAACTCGGTCAGAGTTCGGGCCAGGCGCTCGCTCTCATCCGAGACGATTCCAGCGGACTCGTGCACCTGCTCGAGATCGCCACGCTCCGCGGCCCGCGCGACGATGCGTGCGTGGCCCTGCAGCGCGGTGACTGGAGTTCGCAGCTCATGTGACGCGTCAGCCACGAATCGCTGTTGCTCCTCGGTCGCTCGCTCGGCGCGCGCGAGCAGCCGGTTGAAGGCTGCGGCCAGCCTGCCGAGCTCGTCGCCCGAATCCTCGCTCAGCCGGCGGTCGAGCTCATCGCCGGGGATTGCATCTGCCTGCCGCCGCATTCGCTCTATCGGTCGCAGCGCACCGCCGGCCAGAAGCGCGCCTACCACGGCAGATGCGGCTATCACCGCCGCCCCCACGGCCAGCAGCGTCGAGAGCAGCGTGGAGAGGCTCGAGTCGATGGCACTGTTGGCCAGCAGCACCACCGCATCTCCGCCCTGCGACCGTGGCCATCGCGCCGAGGTCGACCCGCCGGGCGCTCCGGCAATCGCGTTGTCGATCTCGGCGCCGGATGTGTCGCGCCCGCTGGTGGAGTAGCTCTGGGCGACCACCCTTCCGGAGGAGTCGGTCAGCCATATCCGTGCACCGGGGCCGGCGAGGCGGTCGAGCGACATCTCGCCCGGATCCTCGATCGACGCAGCGCTCTTGGCCAGCGATAGGGCGCTCTTGCGAGCGCTCGACTCCAGGCTCGATCGCACGACCAGATAGGTGGCAACGGAGGTGGCGGCCACGAGCGCGGTCATCGCGACCACGAACAGCAGCGTCAGCCGGGTCCTGAAGCTCATGGCTTGATGGTGTACCCGACGCCTCTGACCGTGCGGATCAGCGAGCCGTTGGCGCCACCGCCGAGCTTCTTGCGGAGCGATGAGACGAAGAAGTCGATCACCTTCGAGTCACCCAGATACGAGTAGCCCCACACGCCCTCGTAGATCTGCTCGCGGGTGAACACGCGGCCGGGGGCATGCATGAGGAAGGCGAGCAGCTCGAACTCGCGCGCGGTCAGCTCGATCGCCCGCCCGTCCATGACGACCTCGCGCCGCTCGGTGTCGAGACGGATGGGCCCGACCTCGAGCGCCGGACCCGGCTCCGTGACGCGGCGGGTGAGCGCGCGCAGCCGGGCCAGCAGCTCCTCCACCGCGAACGGCTTGGCCAGGTAGTCATCCGCGCCGGCGTCCAGCCCGATCACGCGATCACCGATCCGGTCGAGCGCGGTCAGCATCAGGATCGGCGTGCGAAAGCCCGAGCGCCTGGCCGACCGGCACACGGTCAACCCGTCGACGTCGGGCAGGCGCACGTCGAGGATCACCAGGTCGGGGTGCTCGCGCTCCAGCGCCGCGAGGCCGTCCGCGCCGGTGCCGGCGAGCGTCACCCGATAGCCGGCCTCGATCAGCTCGACCTCGATCAGGCGCGCGATCGCGGCATCGTCCTCGACCACCAACACCTGCTGGGAATGGGCGTTCACGAGCCAACCATAGTCCCCGCCCGGCATCCTTCCCGAACCCTTACCAAACTCTCGACAAGCGCTCGATCGGCGCTGTCTGCGGCCTTGAGTGCGTGTCCTACGGTGGGTCTCGAAGGTTTCGAATCCAAGGAGACCCACAATGGTCAGCAAGAAGTCCCACATACTCATAGTGTCGGCGGCGCTCAGCGCAGTGACGATCGCCGGCGGCGTGACCGCCGTCGAGCTCGCCGCGCGCACGCCAAGCGTGCACTCGGCGCCGGCGCCCGCCTACGTGGTCGCAGCGACGCACGCCGCCGCCGCCCCAGTCGCGTACGAGCAGGAAGCAGGTGAGGAGTCATGATTCGCCGCATCTATGCCGCCCTTTGCGCGGCCGTGGCCGTCGTCGCCGTGTTCGGGGTGCTCGCGTTCCAACAGCGCACCGTCGCCCCCACCGCCACAGGCACCCCGGTTGTGATGGCGCGAACCGCCAGCGGCGCGCTGGTTCCCGTCACAACAGCCCCCTCCACGGTGCACGCCACGACTTCCAGTTCCGGCGTTGCGACCCAGTCAGCCGCCACCACCACTGGCGGCACGGGCACCGCCGTCGTGTACGTCAAGAATGCCAAGGGCAACTTCGTGCCGGTCGGCAGCTCCCCCGCCACACCGGCCCCTGTCGCAGCCGTGACGAGGAGCTCATGATGTCGCTGCAACGACACACGTTCAGTGCGATGGGGACGGACTGCGGACTGGTCGTGACCGCCGCCCAATCCGACACGGCCATGGCGCGCCGCGCAATCGGCGCAGCGCTGACAGAGCTGAGCGCGCTGGAACGGGCGCTATCACGGTTCGATGCGAGCAGCGGCCTGTCCCACCTGAACGCGGCAAGCGGATCGTGGGTCGAGGTCGACGAGCGCCTGTTCCATGCCGTGAAGGCCGCGGTTGAGGCTCGAGAGATCACGGGCGGCCGTTTCGATCCAACAGTGCTGCCGGCGCTCGTCGCCGCCGGCTACGACCGCACGTTCACGGAACTGCAACCGCGCGATGCCGGCAGGCCGGGGCTGGAGCGCGGGCGCGGCGATCGATCTCGACCGGTCGGGCGCAGGATTCGATCGCCGGCGCCACCGTCGATCTCGGTGGGATCGGCAAGGGCTTGTCGGCGACGGCAGCCCTGGACGCGATGCGCACGACCTGGCCGGATGCCGGGTGCCCTCGTCGACCTCGGCGGAGACATCGCCGTCGACGGCGCACCGGACGGAGCCGCTGGCGGATCGCCGTCGCCGACCCGCGGCGGCTGGGTGAGACCTTGGCGACGCTGCCGTGAGCGACGGCGGTGTGGCCACATCCGGCCGCGACCGCCGCCGGTTCGGCCCCGACGCTCCGGCATCACCTGATCGACCCTGCCACGGGCGGCCGGCGGCGCCGGTCCCTCGGTGTGACGGTGGTGGCGCCGACACGGCAGAGGCAGAGGTGCACGCAACGACGCTCGCGATCACGCCTTGAGCAATCGCAGGCGTATGTGAACCCATCCCGGCTGTCGGCGCTGGTTGTGCCGCCACGGATCACCAGTGCGGCTCGGCCATTGCTGGTCGAGCGGGAGATGCGGTTCGAGTGCAGCATGATGGTTGCCGCGGACTCCCACTGCGTGGCTGGTAGCACGAGCGGCCGGCATGGTCGCCTGGAGTGCTGACGCTCTCGACCTGGCTGGGGCTGGGCATGAGCACACGGCTGCTGGGGCCGAAGTCCAGGGCCGCTGCTCGGCTGGCACCGCACGCTCGCATGGACTGGACTTCGATGATCGGCCTCCACGTCGGCGCGCTGATGCTTCGATCCGCTGATGCACTTTGGTCCCAGCCGCGGTGTTGGTGCCGTTCGCGGCGCCCTGGCGCCCGGCGGCAGTGGCCGCCGGCGTTGTGGCCGGTTGGCTGACCTGATGCTGGCCGTGTCCTTCCGATGCGCCGGCCTGGATCGGCCAGCGTGGATGGCGGCGCCTGCACTACGCGAGCTTCGCCGCCTTCCTGCTCGTCGCTTGGCCATGCACTGGCAGCTGGCACCGATCTGGCCGGAATCGGCGGGCCGATCCTCGCGATCGTCGCCGGAGGGCCGGTGCTCTGGCTGACGATCGTTCGCATCCTGACGCCGCGGACACCCCGGCCCGCGCCGGTCACACGTAACCGACTGACCACCCAAACGTGAATTCAACGGAGGAACCATGAGCTACAAGATCATCATCGACCGAAGCGCCTGTTCAGGCTTCGGCACCTGCATAGAGAGCGCACCCCAGCTGTTCACGATGGGCGACGACGGTGTCGCCACCGCAGCCGCGGAGACCGACGACCGCGGCGCGGCGCTCGAGGCCGCCAGGGCTGCCCGATGGGAGCGATCACGGTGCTCGACGACGGCGGGAACGTGCTGCGATGAGCATCGAGCAGACAGACGTTCTGATCGCGGGCGCCGGGCTCGGCGGCGCCAGAGTGGCCGAGGGGCTGCGGGCGGCTGGTTTCGACGGCCGCATCGTGGTCGCCGGCGCTGAGCAGCATGGGCCGTACGAACGCCCGCCCTGTCGAAGCGGGTGCTGCTCGGCGAGTGCCCGGTCTCTGCCATCGGGCTGCGGCCGGACGCGTACTGGCGCGAGCACGCCATCGAGCTGCGCACCGGCGAGACCATCGATTCGATCGACGTCGGCGCCCGCACGGCCACCGCCGGCGGCCGTCAGCTGCGATGGGGGCGTCTCGTGCTGGCGACGGGCGTCCGCGCCCGCCGCATCCCGAGCTGGAGGGACTCACGAACGTCGATTACCTGCGCACAGCCGACGATGCCGCGAACCTGCGTGACGCGCTGCTCGGCGCTGGACGGCTGGCGGTGATAGGTGCCGGCTTCGTCGGCTTCGAAGCGGCATCGGCCGCGCTCAGGCTGGGAGTCGACGTGAGCGTGGTCGACCCGGCGCCGGTGCCGTTCCTGACCACCCTCGGCCCGGCGGTCGGACACGTGATGGGACAGAATGCGAGAGACGCTGGGGTCGACCTCCGGCTCGCCACATCGATCGCGCGCGTTGTGAGTGAGAGCGGCCGCGTGGTTGCGCTGGAGCTGCAGGACGGCTCGCATATCGACTGCGACGCCGTGTTGGTTGGCATCGGATCCCTGCCCAACAGCCAGATCGCCGAAGGCTCGCTGGCGCTCGCGGCCGATCGGGGAATCATCACCGACGTGAGCGGGCGCACGTCTGCGGACGGTGTGTACGCCTGTGGTGACGTGGCAGCCGCTCAACGCGCGAACGGGTCGGTGAACCGCATCGAGCACTGGAGCGCGGCCGCCTGGAGCGCGCGTGCGGTGGCAAGCGCGATCGTGGGCACGACCCCGCCCGCACCTGTCCCCGCCTACTTCTGGACAGATCAGTTCGGACGCAGGCTTCAGGTCGCCGGCCACATAGACCCGCGGCTCGACCCGGCCATGGACGGGGCCGAGGAAGGATTCGTCGCCCGCTACCGGGACGCGGCCGGTCGGCTCCTGGCCGTCGCCCTGCTCGACCGGCCCGAGCAGCTCGGGGCTGCTCGTCTCGAACTGATCACATCCAACGACGCACCACCCCTGTCGAGTGCCGTTCTGTAACTCCTGGCGGCCTGGCGCGTGGTGGACATTGAATGGATGACGTGGGCGTCATCCGGGTCTAGCAATGAGGAGGCAAGCTGTGCATACCCGTATGATCACGCGCGGTCTCACCATCGCCGGAGTCGCAATCGGCTCGGCGCTTCTGATCGGTGCCCTGGCGGTGGCCATGCGCGGGCTCGCGCTGGTGGCCTCCAGCGCCGCGGCCAAGCCTGCCACCGCCGGCAGCCTGCGGATGCTGAATCGACCGGCTCACAGGCTGGTCAAGGAGCTGGGATCGTGGCACGCGCCACGCGTCCCCAAGGTGCACAGGCACCGCGCGGCCGCGCCGCGCGTCGTGACCGTGACCGCCGCGCCGACCGTGATACCCGCGCCGCAGTCAGCGGCACCCACCGTAACGGCCCCACCGACGAGCAGCGGAAGCTCGGGCGGCTACGGGCAGGACGACGGATCGGAGTCCGGCGATGACTAGCGTCGCCATCAAGACCTACACGGTGGTGATCGCCCTCATCTGCGGCGCCACGCTGGCCTGGAGCATCGATCAGCAGCATGTCGCCGCGACCAGCGCCGCCGACGCCCGCAACTGGCAGCAGCTTGCGAGGGCAACCGTCGCGCACGACCGGGCGACCACCCATGCGAACCACCTGCTCGTCACTCGCTACAACCGCCTCGTGCATCGCACCGCGACCGCGCAGAACAAGCTGCTGCGCGCGGTCAAAGCCGCGCAGTCGGCCGCTACCACAGCCAGCTCGCAGGCAACCGTCTACCGCACCGTCTCCGGCGGCACCGTGTACGCGCCTGCCTCGAGCAGCTCGCCGGTAGCGGCACCGGCACCGGTCAGCGCACCCGCGACCACGAGGACGAGCTGATGGGGACCATGACCGACGCCGCCATCCATCCGGCCTGGCGCTGGCCCGCCACCGGCAGCACGTGGCACGTACACCACTCCGGCGGCGTCGACGCCGCTGCCGCACAGGCGGCGGCCGAGCTGGTCGAGCGGGACGAGGCGCGCTGGTCGCGCTTCCGGCCTTCCAGCGACGTCTCGCAGATCAACCGCAGTGCCGGACGGGCCGTGCCGGTGAGCCGTGAGACGCTCGAGCTGCTGGTCGCGTGCGGGTACTGGACGCAGCGCACCGGCGGCGTGTTCCAGCCGTTGGTGGGGGCGGTGCTGCAGGCCTGGGGGTACCGGGAAAGCCTGCTGGAACAACCGGCCGGCACCGAATCCAGCCCCGGTGACCACCCGGTCACCGGGGAGATCCAGCTCGACATCATGGCCGGCACGGCCTGCTGTACTCGGCCCACGCGCAGCTCGACCTGGGTGGCATCGCAAAGGGCTGGATGGCGCGGCGCCTGGCGGACATGCTCGCGGACCGCTGCGACGACGACATCATCCTGGTCGATGCCGGCGGCGACCTGGCGTCGGCACGCGGGGACCACATCGTCGCCGTCGAGCGCCCGGCGTCTCGCTGCCCAACCGCCCGGGCCTGCCGACCGGCGAGGCTGCAGTGCGCATCGCCGTCGGCGAGGGCGAGGGCGTCGCCACCTCGGGTTGCGGGCGCGGCGATGGGTGAACGGCGACGGCGAGATCGCGCACCACCTGATCGACCCCGCCGCCGGTCGCCCTGGACCTCGCACTCAGGCCACCGTGATCGCCGGCGACGTCGTCACCGCAGACGTGCTGGCCAAGACACTGGCGCTGCGGCCGAGGCTGATCGGCGTTGCCGCCGAGAACGGCGATGATCACGGCTGGCGCTCTCACCCACACACGCGGGCGTGGGATCGGCGGGTGCTGCGTGATCGCATGGGAGACCGCTCGTGCAGTGCTTTCGTCGCATTCGGCTGCTACACGCTGGTGGTTGCGTGGGGCGTGCTGCTGGCCGGCCGTGCCTGGCGCCCGGCGGCGCCACAGCTGGCGTTTCACCGGTTCTGTCGTCGCTGGGGCTGATCGCGGTGGTGCTGCACGTGTCGGCGGTGCTGCTCGACCGACTACGCCCGGGTTCCGCTGACCGGCCTCGTGGGAGTGGGCGTGCGCCGGCCGTAATGCTGGGCGCGGCCGCGCTGTGGCTGACGGTGGCGCTGCCGCTCTCGTTCCGGCTGAAGCGCGCTGGGTTCATGAGCAATCGCTGATGGAGGCGCTGCACTACTTCGGATACGCGGTGTGGGTGCTGGCGCTCATGCACGGGATCGCTTCCGGCACCGACTCTCGCTCCTGATCCGGCGATAGCAGCCTACGCCGCGTCCGGATCGATCGTCGTCGCCGCCGCATGGTGGCGCTGGCTCGACCGCCCCGAGCGTTCGCAGCCGGCGAGGTCCGCAGCATGAGCACTCCGCAGTACCTTATCGGGGCGCGTCGACTACCCTCACCCTCTCGTTCCCACGCCCGCGACCCGATATCCCGAGGTGACATGAGACGCCGGAAAGACCAGCAGCGGACCGACGACATCGACGGGCTGTACCGCGAGCTCTACCCGTCGCTCGTTCGGTTCTCGCAGGGCATCGTCGGCAGTCGGTCGGACGCCGAGGACGCGGTGCACGACGCGTTCGTCGCCGCAGTCCGCAGCGAGCCGGCCGACGATCCCCGGCCGTGGCTGTTCCGGATCACCCGCAACGCGTCCATCGATCTGATCCGGCGACGCCGGCCAACTGTGCCGATCGAGGCGGTGCGAGGCCGGCCTGCCCGCGATCAGTTCGGCCGGCCCCCAGGCCTCGGCCGAGCTGACCGAGCAGCTGGAGCTGATGCGGCGGGGCTGGATGCGCTCCCGGAACGGGCGCACCGCGATCCTGCTGCGCGAGCTGGCGGACTGCCCTACTCCGAGATCGGCAGGTGCTCGACACCACCGAGGGCAACGTCAAGGTGCTGATCTTCCGGGCGCGGGCGTCGCTCCACGAGCTCGACCGAGGCCATCGAGCTCGACTGCGAGTCTGTGCGCATGACGCTCTCGGCCGCCGCGGACGGCGAGGCCAGGGTCCAGACCGCGCCCGCGCCAGGCTGCACGCAGCGCACTGCAACGCCTGCCGTAGCTTCACGGGCGCGATCGGCAGCCAGCGCGTTGCGATCGTGGCCCTGGTGCCGCTGTTCGCGGCGCCGCATGCCCTCGGCATGGCCGGCGGAGGAGGCGTTGTCGGCGGCGGCATCACCGGAGTCAAGGCCGCGGTGGCCGGGATGCTGGCGGTGGCCACGGTCGGTGTCAGCGCCGGAGGCGTTGCCGTCTGGGACCAGTCGCACGCTCACCCCGTACCACCGCCCCAGATCGCGGCAGCGGGCGTTCCCGGCTCCACCGGCCACAGCGAGGGCAGCCACGAGCAGGCTCGGGGCGAGGCCACCGACACGTCCGAGCAGGCAGATGCCGGCGCCGGCGCGGAACCGGGCGACGGCAACGGCAGCGGCAGCGGCGGCGACAATGAGGCCGAGACGTCGGCCGGCGCCGGCACCCAGTTCGCATCGCTGACGGGTCCGGCTCCCGGTGCCGGCGCGCCCGCCGCCGGCACCACCACCTCCGACGACACGGCGTCGAACCGGCGCGCCGCGTCCGAGTCCAGCGACGACACGTCGCAGACGGTATAGGAGCTGGGGAACTGATATGTTATCTGTTCAGGCAACCCAACCGGGAGCCGAAGCCGATAATGGTCATGCTCGGCTAGCCTGTCGGCTGGCGTGTCACACGTGGATCCTCCCGATCTTCCGATGTGGCCGACGCTCCGACGACTGCTCACGCTGTGGCGTGGGGAGTGGCGGTCGGTCGCGCTCGGTCTCGTTTGCGCCTTCGCATACACGGCGTTGTCGTTGGCGATCCCGACCCTGCTGCAGCGCGCCATCGACAACGCGATCGTGCCCAAGGACCTGTCCAAGCTGACGCCCTACGTGGCGGCGGCGTTCGTGCTGGGTCTGCTGCGCTTCTGCGTCAACTTCATCCGCCGCTACGCGACGTCGCGGATCGGCGTCCACATCGAGGCGCGCGTGCGAGAGCTGCTGTACTCGGCCTACCTCGACTTCCCGCGCGCGTTCTTCGACCGCCACGCCACCGGCCAGGTGGTGTCGCGCGCGACCAACGACCTGTACCCGATCCGCTACTTCATCGGCTGGGGCATGGTGCAGGGCGCGCAGAGCGCGATGATGATCGTGGGCGCGGCCATCCTGCTCGGGTTCGTGAACCTGCGGCTGACCATCTACACCGGCCTCTCGCTGCCGCTGATCGGCCTGCTTGCCTGGCTGTTCGCCCACCGCGTGATGCCGATCTCACGCCGCGTGCAGCAGCGCAAGGGCGACGTGACCGAGGCCGCCGACGAAGCGGTCGTTGGCATCGAGATGGTGCAGGCGTTCGGCCGCGAGGACGATGTGCGGGGCCGCTTCGGCGAGAAGGCCGAGAGCGTCCGCGACGTGGTGCTGGAGCAGGCCGGCGTCGAGGCTCAGCACCTGCCCGGGCTGTTCTTCCTGCCCACGCTCTCGATCGCGGCGGTGGTCTTCTTCGGCGGCCGCGACGTGATCAACGGCGATCTCACGATCGGCCAGTTCGTCCTGTTCAACACCATCCTGCTGCAGCTGGCGTGGCCGCTGGAGTCGCTGGGCTGGATCACGAACCTGGCCCAGCGGGCGCTGGCCTCGGCCGGCCGCAGCTTCGCCTGGATCGAGGGCATCGATCGCCTGCCGGAGGCGGCCGAGCCTCTGCCGGCGCCGGCCGGCCCGCAGCCGATCAGCTTCCGGGGCGCGCACTTCGCGTACGCCGACGAGGATGAGGTGCTGACCGGCGTCGACCTGGAGGTCGGGGCCGGTGAGATCGTGGCCGTGTGCGGCGCCACCGGATCGGGCAAGACCTCGCTCCTGAACCTGGCCGCGCGGCTCTACGACCCGACGCGAGGGACGGGTGCTGGTGGGCGGCACCGACCTGCGCGACCTGCGGCTCGAGGACGTGCGGTCGGCCATGTCGATCGTGACGCAGCGGCCGATCCTGTTCTCGATCCCGCTGCGCGACAACCTCATGATCGGACGCCCGGACGCCAGCTGGGATGAGGTGCTGGCGGCCAGCGAGGCGGCCGGGGTGGCCGCGTTCGTCAACGACCTGCCGGACGGCTACGACACCATGATCGGCGAGCGCGGGGTCAACCTGTCCGGCGGCCAGAGGCAGCGAGTCGCGCTGGCGCGGGCGCTGCTGGCCGAGTCGGGCGCGATCCTGATGGACGACCCGCTGTCGGCGGTGGACACCGAGACCGAGCGCACGCTGCCTGCGCACCGTCGGGCCGGCGCTGCGCGGCCGCACGGTGCTGGTCGCGACCCAGCGGCTGTCGACGGTGGTGCTCGCGGACCGGGCGGTGGTGCTGCGGGACGGCAAGCTCGTCGAGCAGGGCACGCCGGCAGAGCTGGCCGCGCTGGGTGGGGACTTCACGGCGCTGTTCGGAGACGAGACGCGTGCGGCATAGCCATCGCAGCGGGCTCAGCCGCCTGACCACCTACCTGCAGGGCCGACGACTGGCCGTGTTCGTGCTGGTGCTGGTCGCGACCGGGCAGGCGCATCTGCCAGACCGGCGGATGGCTGCTCGTGCGCGCCGCGATCGACAACGGCATCGGCGACTCGAACAGCGAGTACCTGACCGTGGTGGTCGTGATCTACATCCTGGTCGGGGCGATCGGCTGGGTGCTCAGCGCCATCCTCATCCGCGGCCTGGCCGGGGTCGGTCAGGGGATCGTGCTGGGGCTGCGCCGCGACCTGTTCGAGCACCTCACCTCGCTGTCGCTGCGGTACTTCTCCGAGCAGCGCGCGGGCTGGATCATCGCCCGGCTGACCAGCGACGTGGATGCGCTGTCGGACGCGCTGTCGCAGGGCCTGCCGACGCTGGCGGCGAACGTCGTGCTGCTGCCGACAGCGATCGTGGTGGTCTTCATCGTCGACTGGCGTCTGGGCATGATCTCGTTCATCGTGCTGCCGCCGGCGCTGGTGCTGACGCGCTGGTTCCAGCGCACGTCTTCGGTGGCCCAGCTGGAGGTCCGTAACCGGATCGCCGCGGTCACCGCGCACATGGCCGAGTCGGTGGCGGGCATGGCGATCGTGCAGGCATTCAACCGCGAGCGCGCCTTCCAGGACGAGTTCGACACGCTGAACGAGGAGAACCGCCGGGCCAACGTCCGCACGCAGACGCTGCTGTCGTTCTTCTTCCCGTCGATCGAGCTGCTGGGGCTGATCTCCACCACCGCCGTGCTGCTGCTGGGCGCGCACCTCTACGTGGACGGGGACATCAGCATCGGGACGCTGATCACCGCCATGTATCTGCTGCAGTTGGTGTTCCAGCCGCTGCAGGAGCTGTCCGACGTGTACAGCCAGATGCAGTCGGCGGCGGCCGCGATGGTCAAGATCAGCTCGGTGCTGGACGCCGAGAGCGACATCGGCGACCGGCCGGGCGCCGGTCCCATGCCGCAGATTGACGGCCGCCTGCAGCTCGACCGGATCCGCTTTGCCTACGGCGACAACGAAGTGTTGCACGGCGTCGGCGCCGAGGTCGCAGCGGGCGGCTGCCTCGCCCTGGTGGGCCAATCAGGCGGCGGCAAGTCGACCGTGGCCAAGCTGATCGCGCGCTTCTACGACCCGGTCGAGGGAGCCGTGCGGGTCGACGGCATCGACGTGCGCGACGTGCAGCTGCGCAGCTATCGCCGGCAGCTGGGCGTGGTGCTGCAGGATCCGTTCCTGTTCTCGGGCACGATCGCCGACAACATCCGCTTCGCGCGGCCGGACGCGACCGATGAGCAGGTGCGCGACACGGCGGCGGCGGTCGGCGTCGACCGGATCGCGGCGCGGCTGCACGGCGGCCTCGACCACGTGGTGCGCGAGGGCGGTGCCGGCCTCTCGGCGGGCGAGCGCCAGCTGATCTCGATCGCGCGGGCGCTGCTGGCCGACCCGCGCATCCTGATCCTGGACGAGGCCACCTCGAACATCGACCGGCCCACCGAGATCCAGATCGAGCGCGCGCTCGACCGGCTGCTCCGCGGCCGCACGTCGGTGATCATCGCCCACCGCCTGGCGACGGTGCGGCGCGCCGACGAGATCCTGGTGGTCGATCACGGCAACGTGATCCAGCGCGGCTCGGAGTCCGACCTGCTTGCGGTGGACGGCCCGTTCCGGCGGCTTGCGCACGACCTGCGCAGTGTAGGCTGACCACGGTGCCCAAGAGCTCCAGCGCTACCCTGCTGCACCTGTCAGAGCGGGAGGTGCAGGACCACCTGCCTCCGCCACGCGAGGCGATCGCATTGGTGCGCGACGCGATGGCGGCGCTGGCCGACGGATCGGCCGAGCTGCCGCCCAAGCCGGCGGTGCATCCGCGCAGCGACGGATTCGCAAATGCCATGCCCGCATACCTCCGCGACGGCGACCTGCTGGGCCTGAAGTGGGTGGCCTCATACCCGGGCAACGTCGCGCATGGCCTGCCCACCGTGAACGGCCTGGTCGTGTTGTCCAGCCCGGAGACGGGCATGCCGGCGGCGGTGATGGGAGCGGCCGCGCTGACCGGTGCCCGCACGGCCGCCGTCTCCGGTGCCTGCATCGATGCGCTCGCGCCTGCCGCGCCCGGCCACGTCGCCATCACGGGCGCCGGTCTGCAGGCGCGGACGCACCTGACAATGCTGGCCGCGATCGGCCGTGACCAGGTGACCGTGTTCGCGCGGCGTGACGAGGCGGCCGCCGAGCTGCGGGAGTGGGCGGCCGAGCACGCGCCGAGCGTGCGGCTGACGTGTGTGGGATCCGCGCGGGAGGCGGTGCTGGAGGCAGCGGTGGTGGTCACCGCGCTGCCGATCGGCGTTCCCGGGCTGCTGCTCGATCCCGCCTGGGTCCGGGTCGACGCGCTGCTGCTGCCGCTCGACTACGGCACCTCGGTCGGGGCCGACCTGGCCGCGCAGGGCGCGCTCTATGCCGACGACGTCGAGCAGCTGCTGCGATACCGCGACGCCGGCGCCTTCGCCGGCTACCGCGACCCGGACGGCTACTGCGGAACGGCGATCCGGCAGCCGCGGCCGGGCGGACTGGTGGTGTGCCAGAACCTGGGCAACGGCGCCGCCGACCTCGTGGTCGCCGACTACGTGCTGCGCTCGGCCTTGGCCGCCGGGTCGGGCACCGTGCTGAACCTGTAGGGAGACAGCCCCAGCTTGCCCAGCAGCCAGGCGGCCGCCACGGACACGACCACGATCACGATCACCGACCACAGACCCGGCACGGCCAGGGCGAAGAACTCGCGCAGGTCCTCCGAGCCGAGCATCGCCAGGAAGCCGCCGCCCAGGCAGGCGGCCAGCGCCACCACCTCGGCCGCGTAGCGCCGGCTGGTCTGCATGCGCTCGGCCTCAAGCACGAGCAACAGGTAGAGGCCGACGAAGACGAACACCGTGACGGCGGCGGTGCGGCCAGCAAGCTGGTCGTGCCCGTGCACGTCGGCCACCGCCAGGTAGGCGGTCAGCGTGGCGGCGCCCAGCACCGCCCCGGCCGGCAGAGCGAACCGCAGCACGCGCCGCAGGAAGCTCCCCTGCTCGGTCGTGCTGCCGCCCGGCCCCAGCGCCAGCAGGAAGCCGGGCACGCCCACCGTGAAGGTGGCGGCCAGCGACAGGTGGCGCGGCAGCAGCGGGAACTCGGCCGTCCACAGCCCGAACGTGGCGATCACGAAGGCGGCGAACACCGACTTGGTGACGAACAGCTTGGCCACGCGCTGCACGTTGTTGATGATCTTGCGGCCCTCACCGACCGCGTCGGGGATGGCGCCGAAACGATCGGCCACCAGCACGCTGTCGGCGACGCTCTTGGCCAGCTGCGTGCCGCTACCCAGAGCCACAGCCAGCCGCGCGCCCTTCATCGCCGGGACGTCGTTGACGCCGTCGCCGATCATGGCCACGTAGGCGCCGTGACCGGTCAGCGCTGCGATCAGGGCACGCTTGTGGTCGGGGCTGAGCCAGCGAACACCGTCGCGTCGCGCGCAACGGCCGCCAGCTGTGCCGGATCCTGGGGCAGGTCGGATCCTTGCCTGGGCGCGCCGGCCACGCGGATACCGGCGCGGGCGGCGACGGCGGCCACCGTCGCCGGCGAGTCGCCCGACATCACCTTCACGTCGACGTCCTGGCGGTAGAGGAAGGCGATCGTGTCTGCGGCGTCGTCACGCAGCCGCTCCTCGAGCACCACCAGCGCCAGCGGCTCGATCCGAGGCGTACCGCCACCGCCATCCGCCGGGGACACGACCTGCTCGGCCCGCCCGAATGCCAGCACCCGGCGGCCCTCCTGCTCGTGTCCCGACACCTCGGCCGGCAGCCGGCCGGCCAGCAGCACATCCGGGGCGCCCAGCACCAGCCAGCCGTCCTCGCGCCGGATGCCGCTCCACTTCCATCGCGACGAGAACGGCACCTCGTCCAGCGCGTGTGCGGGCGCGCCCGGCAGGCCGGCGGCGACGGCGTCCAGGGTGGAGTTGCGGGCCTCGGCGCTGGCCGCGTAGCCGGAGACGAGCGTCCGGACGTCGTGCTCCGCGGCGCCGCCCAGCGGGACAACGCTGTGCAGCGCCAGGTTGCCGTCGGTGAGCGTGCCGGTCTTGTCCAGGCAGACGGTGTCGACGTTGGCCAGCGACTCGATCGCGTTCATGTACTGCACGAGCATGCCCTTGCGCGACAGCCGCACGGCGCCGACCGCGAAGGTGAGGCTCATCAACAGCACCAGCCCCTCGGGGATCATGGTGACGATGCCGGCCGTGGCGGTCGCGACGGCCTCGCGGAAGGGGGTGTCGCGCGCCGCCAGTGTCCACACCAGGGCGGCCCCAGTGGCACCATCACCGCAACCAGCAGCCGCAGCAGCTGGTTCACCTGCTGCTCGAGCGGAGAGCGCTGCGCCGTGTTCTCCCGGGCCGTCCCCAGCAGCTGCCATGCGTAGCTCTCGGGGCCGGTGCCGGTGACGAGGTAGCCGCCGCTGCCCTCGACGCAGAACGAGCCGGACAGCACGCGCTCGCCCTCGGCCCGCGCCACCGGCAGCGACTCACCCGTCAGCGGCGACTCGTCCAGCATCAGGCCCACCGAGCGCGCCACATCGCCGTCGGCCAGCACCTGATCGCCGGAGCGCAGCGTGACCAGGTCGCCATCGACGACGTCGTTCAGGTGCAGCATGCGCTCGGCGCCGTCCCGCACCACCCGCGCCTGCGGCGCCACCAGCAGCGCGGCCCGGTCGAGCACACGTTTGGCGCGCAGCTCCTGGATGATCCCGATCGAGGCGTTCGCGATCAGGATGCCCGCGAACAGGCCGTCCGCATACTGGCCGCTGACCAGGATCAGCACCAGAAAGACGGCCAGGATCAGGTTGAACAGCGTCAGCGTGTTGGACCGCACGATGCTCTTGACCGAGCGGCTGGAGGGCGGCGGGGGGACCTCACCCCGCTGCGCGAGGCGCCGGGCGGCCTCCTGCTCGCTGAGGCCGGTGGCTGCGGCCTCCGGCTCCTGCGACTCCTCAATCACGGAGGTCAGTGTAGTGTCCTCGCCATGAGCGACGGCACCGCCCCGCTGGTCGGCAGTGATCATGGGCTCGCGGTCCGACTGGGAGACGATGCGCCACGCGGCCGAGACGCTCGAGCGAGCTGGGCGTGCCGCACGAGGTGCGCGTGGTGCTCGGCCCATCGCACGCCCGATCTGCTGTTCGAGTACGCGGCCACGGCGCCGAGCGCGCGGCTCGAGGTGATCATCGCCGGGGCGGGCGGCGCGGCCCACCTGCCCGGCATGGCGGCCGCCAAGACCGTGCTGCCGGTGCTCGGCGTGCCGGTGCGAGTCAAGGCGCTGCACGGCATCGACTCGCTGCTGTCGATCGTGCAGATGCCGGCCGGCATCCCGGTCGGGCACGCTGGCGATCGGCCGGGCCGGCGCCGATCAACGCCGCGCTGCTGGCGGCGGCCATCCTGGCCACAGCGGACGCCGAGCGTCGCGGCCGCGCTCGAGCCGTTCCGCGCGCGCGCAGACGCAGACGTGTCCTCGGCCAACCCGGATCCGCGGAGTAGCGAGATGCGCGCGTCGGCGTGCTGGGCGGCGGTCAGCTCGGGCGCATGCTGGCGCTGGCGGGCTATCCGCTCGGGCTCGCGTTTCCGCTTCGCTCGATCCGGCCGCGGACGCCGCGCCGGCGCAGGTGGCCGAGCTGATCGTCGGCCGCCTACGACGACCCGACGGCGCTCGACCGGCTGCGCCGCGAGCGACGTGGTCACCTACGAGTTCGAGAACGTGCCGGTCGCGGCCGCGCGAGCGCCTGGCCGAGCGCGTGCCGGTGCTGCCCGCCGCCCGCGGCGCTCGCGGTGGCCCAGGATCGCTTGCAGCGAGAAGCGGCTCTTCGCCGCGCTCGGCATCCCGACGCCGCCGTTCGCGCGCGTCGGACTCGCCGACGGCTCGAGCGGCGCGCTCGGCACATCGGCCTGCCGGCTCCTCAAGACGCGCCGCCTCGGCTACGACGGCAAGGGCCAGTCGCGTGCTGCGCGACGCGGCCGACGTCGCGGCGGCGTGGCGCGAGCTCGGCAGCGTGCCGCTGATCCTCGAAGGCTTCGTCCCCTTCGACGCGAGCTGTCGATCCTGGCGGTGCGCGGCCGCGACGGGAGCTCGCCTTCTATCCGCTGGTCGAGAACCACCACCGCGACGGCATCCTGCGCGCTCACGCTCGCGCCCGCGCCGGACGTCGACGCGGCGCTGCAGGCGCTGGCCGAGCGCTACGCCCGCCGTGCTGAACGAGCTCGACTACGTCGGCGTGCTGGCGCTCGAGCTGTTCCAGGTCGGGCGAGCGGCTGCTGGCCAACGAGATGGCGCCGCGCGTCCACAACTCCGGCCACTGGACATCGAGGGCGCCGAGACCAGCCAGTTCGAGAACCACCTGCGCGCCGTGCTCGGCCTGCCGCTCGGCTCCACGGCGCTGCCGCGGGCCGTGCGCGATGGTCAACCTGATCGGCGCAGCGCCTGCCGACCGCCGAGCTGCTGCCGTGCCCGGCGCGCACCTGCACCTGTACGGCAAGGCGCCGCGCCCGGGCCGCAAGGTCGGCCACGTCACAGTCAGCGGCGACGGCGACCGGCGGGCGATCGCGGTGTTGGCCAACGCCGCCGGCTAGCGGCGGCGGCCGTCGATGAAGGCGGCGTGCACGGCGTGGTCCTCGACCTCCGGATCGGGCAGGCCATGTGCCTGGAGCAGGCCGGTGATCGCCCCGGCCACGAACGTCTCGTACGTCTCGCGGTCAGGGCACGTGTCGACGACGATGATGCCGTCGTCGGCGCGCAGGCACAGGTGCAGCCGCATGTTGGCGGCCGGGATCTCGGCCACCATCGCGTCGTAGCGGCGCAGCAGGTCGTCCGGATCGCCTCTGAACGTCCAGATCGAGGCGTGCATCAGACCCGTGCCCAGTGCGTCCGAGTGTACGGGCGGGTGAACCCGAGGGCGGCAAAGTCAGCGTACGCGGGAGTATCCATCGCCTCGGAGGGCAGCTCGATGTCGGCAATGAACATGCGCGCGCCCAGCTTCGGGCCGTCGGCCACAATCGTCGCGCAGATGACTGCGTCGGGCACGTAGTCGCTCGTCATGACGCCCGGCACCGGCCCTTCCATGCCCAGCCAGGCGATGCCGTCGGACCCGATGTACACGCCACGCGCCGCCACGATCCGGCCGTGCTCGCGGGCCACATACTGGTGCCATCCGGGACGGTCGATCAGCAGCGGCAACCACGGTCCGGTGTCGAGCCGGTAGACGCGCTGCAGGAATTGCGACCACTCCTCGGCGGCGGCCGGCTCGACGCGCTCCACGAGCAGCCCACGCTCATTCGGCGGCGCCGCGACGGCGCTCTGCACCCGGCACACAATCCGGTCCTGCTGGTCGAACGGCTCCATGCCACGCTCTTGCAGCCAGCTCGTGTAGGCGGCCGGCGCGCACTGAGGCATCGACTGCACCAGGAACATGCCGATCCCGAGTCGCTCCCAGAGCGCCAGGATCCCGTCGATGTCGGCCTCGGACGCGCACGCGGTCACCCCCAGGCCGATCGCACGGCTGAAGTACCGCCGGCCGGTGGCGGCCCAGTGCAGCACCAGCGTCTTGCCCACCCAGTCGGTGCCGAGTCCGACATCCGCCGCCCAGTCGCGTGGCGCAGCAGCGTAAACGTCCTCCCACGCGCTGGCCTCGGCGGCCTCGATCGCGGCTGCGGTGGCGGCATTGACAGGAGTCGTGTCCATGGTCATCGATTCGATCGACATCGTGTATAGACAACCTATCAAACCACGGATCCGGCGTCTAGACTCCTCGTCATGACCGCGACCCGTGCCTATCGCAGCCGCAGCCGAGCCGTCGGCAGGCAACAGACGCGGGAGCGGATCGTGACCGCGGTGCGGGACCTGCTTCGGGAAGGCCGCTTCCACGAGTCGACCATGGAGCAGGTGGCCGAGCGCGCCGGGGTGTCGCGCGCGACCGTCTACCAGCACTTCCGGTCGCGGATCGACCTGGTGGACGCGATCTGCGAGACGTTCGACCTCACCCCGGCGCTGATCGAGCTGCGCGGTGCAGTCCTGCTGCCCGATCCGCGCGCGGTACTCTCCCAGGTGATCGCCCTCTCCATGCGCTTCTGGGACTCTGAGGACGCGATCCTGAGCGGGCTGTACGGAGTTGTCGCGATCGACCCGGCGGCGCGCGACCTGGTCGGCGCCAGCGCGCGGATCGCCGCGGTGAGATGCAGCGGCTGGCACGGCGCCTGCACGCGAGCGGCGTCCTGCGGCCCGGATCAGACGGCCCGAGCGCTGGACGCTCTGATGGTGCTGACCAGCTATGAGACCTATCGCGAGCTGCGCGAAGCGGGGCGCCCGGCGAAGCGGCTGACCGCGGAGCTCGAGACGATGGCTCAGGCACTGCTGCTATCAGCCGCTTGACGTGGCGCCGGGTGAGGTCGCGGCGGCTGCGGGCATTTGCAGCGACGCGGCCTCAGGCGGCTCACCGCCCCGGCCGGCTTCGATCGAGAAACCGCAAGAACCAGTCCGTCGCCAAGCCGGCAACCTGCTCGAGAGCGCCCGGCTCCTCGAAGAGATGGGTGGCCCCGGGGATCGTGACCAGCTCGCTCGTGCACCGAATCTGCTCCCGCGCCTGCCGGTTCAGCTCCAACACCTGGACGTCGTCGCCGCCGACGATCAGGAGAGTTGGCGCCGCCACCTCGGCAAGCCGCGTACCTGCCAGGTCGGGGCGTCCGCCGCGCGAGACGATTGCCGCGACATCGCCCGATCCGGCGTCGGCCCACAGCGCAGCAGCAGCGCCCGTGCTCGCACCAAAGTAGCCAAAGGGGACGTCGCCGACCGGCGAACGGGTTCGCAACCACCCGCGGGCAGCGTCCAGCCGCGCCCCCAGCAGTGGTATGTCGAACACCCGATCGCGGTCTGCGGCCTCAGCCTGCGAAAGCAGGTCAAACAGCAGCGTGGCCAGGCCGGCATCATGTAGCAGGTCGGCCACGAGCCGATTGCGAGGGCTATGGCGGCTGCTGCCGCTGCCGTGGGCGAAGATGACCGCACCCGTGACGACATCGGGGAGGCGTAGCTCACCGGGCAGCAGCACCGGCCCGGACTCGACGACCACCGTTCCGCCGGCCGGAGTCGCCGCCGCGTCGAGCAGCGAGCAAACACGGTCGTCCGAGACCTGGTCGAAGCGCTCGTACCAGGCACCCACAGCGCGCAGGTTGGACGGCGTCTCCACGCACACGACCTGCTCCACGAGCGGCTGAGCATGTCGACGGTCTGTGGAGCCCCCACCGGGACCGCAACCACGACCGAGCGGGCACCACAACGCCGCGCCCAGTCAGCGGCGGCAGTCATCGTCGCCCCAGTTGCAAGCCCGTCGTCCACCAGGATGCAACGGCGACCACGGATGTCCGCACGCGGCCGGGCGCCGTGCAGGCGCAGGTCGATCGCCTCCGCGTCCGCTCGCGCCTGGGCGACGACCGTTCCCACGCCGTCTGGAAGGGCGTCGGGATCGGCCCGCAGGTACGTGCCACCGGCCGTGACCGCGCCGATCGCGTACTCGGGCTGGAACTGGATGGCCGACCTTGCGCACCGCCAGGGCGTCGAGTCGCAGCCCCAGGCGTGCCGCAACCTCGGCGGCGACCTCGATGCCCCCGCGTGCCAGGCCGATGACGACGCCGGAGCGAATCCCCACTCCGGCCAGCCTGTCTGCGAGCTGGCAGCCTGCGTCCTTCCTGTCGCGGAACACGCGGGCATCGTTCAGGCCGCGGCGCATAACCGGATCCCCAACCTCAGCATGGATGAACGGGACAGCACGCACCCAGTGTCGCAGCCCGCTGACTGCGACACATCGGGAATATCCAGACGCCGGGCTGCGGCCAATTGCCGAGCGGAAAGACTGAACGGTTCGGCTCAACCGCAGGCTGGTCAGCAACCGCCCCGACGCCTGCGGCCGCTCGATGTGGTCTGCTTCGGTAATGCAGCTGACGCCGCTTTACCCCATTCGTCACGCGCGGAGGCGCTCTCTCGTGTTGCCCTTGCGGCAGCGTTGATCGCCTTGTTCGCGCTGGGGCTGTCCGGTCCAGCCAGGGCCGATCGCCACGTGGGCAGCTTCCGGGGGCTGGGAACCTGGATAGACCTCTACGACGGCTCGCTGCGTGCCGATCCCGAGGCGGCGGTGGCCGCGATGCGCTCCGATGGTGGCACTCCTTATCTCGAGACGTCGAACGAGGCTGCGCCGCCACGGCGATCGTCGACCCGACGATCCGTTTCGCGGCCTTTCAGTCGTCGCCGCCCACGCCGTCGGAATGCGGGTGGTGGCCTGGTACCTGCCGTCCTTTGGGCGGCCGGCGTATGACCGCTCCAGGTCGCTCGCCGCCATCAGGTTCCGGACGCCGGACGGTCAACGTTTCGATGCCTTCGCGCTCGATATCGAATCCACCACTGTCGCTGACCCGGCACTGCGAACTGCCCGGCTGCTCGACCTGTCCAAGTCGATCCGCTCGGCCGCCGGCGGAGCGGCCTCGCTGGGCGCGATCGTGCCGGCGCCGGTGGCCATGCGCCGGCGGCCGGACTACTGGCCGGGCTTCCCGTTCAGCGAGCTGCGGCGTCTGTACGACGTGTTCCTGCCGATGGACTACTTCACCTACCACTACGCCACCGCCGGCGAAGCTCACGACTACACCGCCGCAAACATCAGCCTGCTGCGCCGGCGCACCGGCGACGCTGCGCTGCCGATCCATGTGATCGGCGGCATCGCCGACACCGCCAGCGTTGAACAGGTGACGGCGTTCGTGCACGCCGAGCGCGAGCGGGGCGTGCTCGGAGCCAGCCTGTACGGCGACCACGACCACGGGCGCAGAGTCGGACGAGTTCGCATCGGTGCCGTCCAACCCGGTGCAGCGCCCGCCGCTTCCGTTGGGGTTGCCGGCGCCGCGGCGATGGACGCATCCCCGGTGGCGATCGGACGCACCCCCACGAGGTATTCGCACGCACGCCCGGCGTGACCGGCAGCTACCGGCTGCGCTACCGCGGGTACGACCTGCAGACGGGCGAGGTGGAGCTGTGGGTCAACTGGCAGTACGTCAGGACTCTGAGGTCGACGGCGCCCAAGAACTGGAGCGGGTTCCGCCACCCGGACATCCCGGCCGGGCTGCTGCACCGGGATCGCGGCAACTATATTCAGTTCGTCCGGGCGGGGCCGCCCGGCTCCTCCTCGAGCTCGGGGCGTCCGCGACCTTTCGCTGGTCAGATCGGGGTGAGGTGGCGTCCGTCGGTCGTGGCGGGCCGCGCTCTCGGCGTGCTGTTGACCGCGGTCATCCTCGCGGCGGCAACGGCCGCGTGCGGCGGGAGCGGCGGCTCGGGCTCGAGCGGCGTCGACGGTCACGACGACCGGTCACCGAGACCGCGACCGGCACCGGCCGGGCTCGACCGGGGCGGGCACCGGGTCGGCCGCCTCCGTGCGCCGGGAGCGACCTGCTGCCCGTGCTGAAGGCGAAGATGGACGGGTCGGCCGAGAAGTACACGATCGTCAAGGTGAGGGTGGCTGCGGTGCCGGAATCGACTACGCGTTCGTCATCGCGGTGCCGGACCAGGTCAGGTGCTGCCAGGAGGGCGTGGCGGACTGCTACGACCCGGCCCAGGTGCTCATGGCGTGGGACGGGTCGCGGTGGAAGATCCTCAACGTCGGAACCGACATCGGGTGCACGTCGATTCCGCTCGACGATCAGACGCTCGTAGCGTGCAAGGCGCTCGGCTACCCGGCCCTCACCACGGCGACCTTCAAGATGCCCTCGGGGAACATCGGGTGCGAGCTCCGTGGCACGACCCTGAGGTGCGACATCCGAAGCGGCCTGAAGCCGCCGCCGGCCAAGAGCTGCGCCGGTGACTGGGGCGGCGCCGTCCTCACCTCACACGGCGAGGCAAAGCCGAGCTGCGCGAGCGACACAATCTACGACGACTCCGCTCCGCTCCTCGACTACGGATCCACCTGGGCCGGCGGCGGCATCACGTGCCTATCCGGTACGTCGGGCCTCGAGTGCTCCAGCCTCACCGGCCACAGCTTCTTCCTGAGCCGGGACAGCTGGTCCGTGTCCTAGTGGGATCGGCACCTCAGAGGAGGTTGACGTGGGACATCGTTTCTCGGGTCGAAGCTGTCTCTGCCGGCCTAAGGAACCAGCACGAGCTTACCCTTTGCAGCCGAGCTGTCGAGGATCTCGTGGGCGTGGCGCGCCTCGGCAAGCGGCAACCGCTCGGCGACCACCGGATGGATGTCGCCGCGGCGAAGCAGGTCGACCAATGTCCGGAAGTCCTCCTCGAACCACGCCGGATAGCGGGGCTCTCCACCGACGGCGCCGGCTCGCTGCTGGGCGGCGTCGCGGAACCTCTGGATCTGATACTTGAGCACCTTCCGACGCGGCGACAGTGCGCCCAGGGCAAAGACGGCAGCCACCGACCCATACCACTTGAAGACTGCGGGCCAATCCTTGTGTCCCTCTTTGAGCGTGTCATAGCGCCCGAACACCACGAGCCTGCCACCCCGTCGCAGCACCCGGAATGATCGAAGCGAGATCGGGCCGCCGAGCGAGTCGGAGACGACGTCCACGCCGTCGCCCGTCATCTCCCGCACGCGAGCTACGAAGTCCTCGCTCCGATAGTCGATCGCCACCGCCCCTAACTGCTCCAACTTCTCGCGATCGCGAGCGGAGGCGGTCCCGAACATGCGGAGCCCGGCCACCTTCCCCAGTTCGAGCGTCGCCGTCCCCACGCGGCCCGCTGCGCCATGAACCAGCAGCGACTCGCCACTCTTCACCTTGGCCGTGCGGTGAAGCACCTGGTACGCGGTCATGTAGGTGAACACGAGGCTCAGCACCTCGGCCGGGTCGAGATCCTCCGGCACCTTCACCGCACCCGCCTCGGGCACACACACCTGCTCCGCGTCAGCGCCCCACACCGTCAGTGCGCCAATGCGATCGCCGACCTGCAACCGCGCGCACCCCGCGCCAAGCTCCTCGACGACGCCGATCAGCTCGTACCCAGGCGTGAACGGCGGCTTCGGCCCGCCCGGGATGTACGTCCCGGCGCGCAACTGCGAATCCGTGAACGACACACCCGCAGCCATCACCCTCACCAGCACCTCATTCGGTCCCGGTCGCGGAACCTCGCCCTGCACCACCTGCACCACCTCGGGACCGCCGTAGTGATCGACGACGACGCGCTGCATCTCAACCACCTCCGCATTGCGGCTTGGCGAAAGCGATGATTCCACCGCGCCAAGACCCCGCATCGGGGGCCGCACCTACAGGCACTGCGGATTCCTACGGAGGCTCGCAGCCACGTGAAGGAGATCATCCACGGCTTCAGCTAATCGCTCGATTGCACGACCGCCGTCCCAGGCGGTAGCGTCGCCCCATGACGGGGGTGTCGCGCGATCTGCCCGAGGGCACCGTGACGATGGTCTTCACCGACATCGCCGGCTCGACCGCGCTGCTCCGCGAGCTCGGTGACGGCTACGCCCTTGTCCTGGCCGAACACCGCGCACGGCTGCGGGCGATCGTCGAGTGCCATCACGGCATCGAGGTGGACACGCAGGGCGATGCGTTCTTTCTCGTGTTCCATCGCGCGTCTGATGCGCTGGCAGCTGCGCGCGAGGCGGTGAGCGAGCCGGGTGCGGGCCCCGCTCGTCCGCATCCGCGTTGGCGTCCACACGGGGGAGCCGGCCCGCTCGGACCAGGGCTACGTCGGCATGGACGTCCACGTTGCTGCGCGTATCGCCGCGAGCGGCAGCGGTGGGCAGATCCTGGTCTCGCGACAGACACGCGAGCTCATCGCAGCCCGAGCCGCTCCGCGATCTCGGCGTCCACCGTTTGAAGGACGTGGGCGAGGTGCAGCTGTTCCAGCTCGGTGATGACGAGTTCCCGCCGGTGCAGTCGATCGGCCGCACCAATCTTACGGCGCCACGTGAGGCGCCGCTCGGCCGCGAGCGCGAACTGGCCGAGCTGCGAGCGATAGTGGTAGACGAGGGCGTCCGCCTGATCACGCTCACAGGCTTCGGTGGCATCGGCAAGACCACGCTTGCCCGCGCGGTCGCTGCCGGTCTCGGCGAACGCTTCCCCGACGGCGTCTGGTTCGTCGATCGACCGCCCGTGACCGAAGCCGGTCTCGTCGAGCCGCAGGTCGCGGCCGTTGTGGGCAGCCACGGCCGGGTCGCCGACCACCTGCGGGCGTCCGCCGCGTTGTTAGTGCTGGACAACTTCGAGCGCGTGCTTGACGCGGCGGATGCAGTCGCAACCTGGCTGGACGCGGCCCCACGCCTAGTGGTGCTCGCGACCAGCCGCGAGCGCCTGCACCTTACTTCTGAGCGGGAGTATCCCCTGGCGCCGCTGGATGACCAGTCCGCGGCCCGACTGTTCATGCGCAGGGCGCGTGCCGTCACACCGGGCAGCACAACCTCGGACGACGAGGTGCGGCACCTCTGCCGCCGGCTGGATGGGATCCCGCTGGCCGTCGAACTGGCCGCCGCGCGGGCGCGGCTGTCGACGCCGGCCCAGCTGCTGCCGCGCGGCTCGATCAGCGCTTCTCGCTGCTCACCGGCGGCGCCCGCGACCTGCCGGCGCGCCAGCAAGCGTTGGAAGCGACCATCGACTGGAGTCACGACCTGCTCGATGCCGACGAGCAGCTGCTGTTCCGGCGGCTGTCGGTGTTCGCCGGAGGGTGGACGCTTGAGGCGGCCGAGGAGGTCGCCGGGGCGGACATCGGTAGGCTCGAATCGCTCGTCACGAAGAGCCTCGTTCGCGCCGCCGACGGACGGTTCACCATGCTGGAAACCCTTCGCGACTACGCGGCGGAGAAGCTCGCAGGCTCCGACGAGGCGGCGGAGATTCGCCGCCGTCATGCGCAGCACTATGCCGCACTGCCTGAGCGGGCCGCCCCCGAGCTGACCGGCCCGCGGCAGGACGCATGGCTCGGCCTGCTGGCCACCGAGGACGACAACCTGCGCGCAGCGCTCGCCTGGTGCCTGCAGGATCCCAAGTCCCACGAGCTCGGGCTGCGCGTGGGCGCCGACCTCGTGCTGTTCTGGTATCTGCGCAGCCGTCACCGGGAGGGCTGGAGATGGTTGGAGCCGCTACTCGACCGCTCGCATTCCACCGACTCTCCGGCGCGAGCAGCCGCACTCTGGGGCGCCGGCTTCTTCCTAACCGTGATCACCGATCAGCGCGCCGACGACTTCCTACAGCAGGCCCTGGACATGGCACGTCGCATCGGTGATCACGGGATGATCGCGCGGTCGCTCAACGTAATCGGGCTGCTCGCCTTCTTCGGGAACGACCTGCCCGGCGCGCAGGCACGACTGGAGGAGAGCATCACGCAGGCGCGCATCGCGCAGGACGACTGGTGCCTGGCCGACGCTCTGGGCACTATCGGCTCGGTCTATCCGCTCGTCGGCCGCCTCGAGCAGGGTCGCGCCGCGGGTATCGAAGGCTTGAGGCTTGCCCGCCGCCGCGCCGACCTCCAGGGTGTGCGCATGTCGCTGTTTGGGATCGCGCTGACGGCGCGGCGCGCGGACGATGCCGACGCGGCGATCCGCGCCGGCGAGGAAGGGCTCGACGTCAGCCGCCGCCTGGTCGACACGTTCTTCATCTCGTACTTCCTGTGGGTGCTGGCCGGAGCCGAGCAGGACCGCGGCGCCCTCGACCGAGCCCGTGTCCTGTCCGACGAGGCACTCGAGCTGGCACGAACCCTGGAAGTGCCGCTGCTGCTGCTATGTACGCTCGAGGTACGGGCTCCGTGCACCTGGACGAGGGTGAGGTCGACCAGGCGCGACTCCTGCTCGAGGAGGCGGAGCGCCTCGGCGCCGAGTCGTCGGTGCCGGGTCTTACCTATCCGAGGCGCTGCGGCTGCTTGGCCGCCTCGACGCGGAGGCCGGCGACATCAACGGCGCCCGCGCCCGCCTCACCGCCGCGCTCGACCTCGCGCAGTCAGTACAAGATCCCTGGGCGGAGCTCGGGCGGCCGCCGATCTCGACCAGCTGGCACGCGACGTGGAAGCGCCGTGAGTCGCCGTTGCTTCGTGGCAGCTGTTGCGTTATTCCCCGCTGTGTGAAACGGTCGAACGGTCCAGACCAACGTGGAGCGTGCTCAATGCCGAAGTACCTTGTGAAGGCCTCGTACACGACGGAGGGCGCGAAGGGCGTGCAGAGCGGCGGCGGTACCAGCCGGCGCGATGCCGTCGCGAGAATGGCCGAGGGCCTCGGCGGCAGCCTCGAGTCGTTCTACTTCGCATTCGGCGACACTGACGCTTACGTGGTGCTCGACCTCCCCGACAACCGCACTGCGGCGGCGGCCTCCATCGCCGTAAACACCGCGGGCGGTGCAGCCTCGGAGGTGGTGGTGTTGCTGGCGCCCGAGGACGTCGACGCGGCCGCGGAGATCTCGGTCGACTACCGTCCGCCGGGCTCCTGATCGACTGCCTCCGGGCGACTGGCCGCGCTCCACGATCCGCCGTGTAACTGACCTCCCCGCCTGTAGTCCCGCGAAGTCCCTGCACATAGTCGCCGGAGGGAGAGTCGCTCAGCATGGCGGGAAACGGCTCGCCGTGCGGGATTGTCGCTGCGCGGTGGCGGCGGTCGAGAGCCGGGAGCGGGACTCGAACCCGCGACCCTTCGCTTCCAAGGCGAAAGCTCTACCAGCTGAGCTATCCCGGCGACACGCCGATTCTACCGGGGTCGACCTCGACTCGACGGTCAGGCGGTGATGCGGCGCGCCTGCAGGTGCGTGAGCACCTTGCGCTTGACGCGCTGCAGGGCGTTGTCGACCGTCTTGGGGTCGCAGCCCGAGCAGATCGCCGATCTCCTCGTAGCTGCGGCCCTCCAGGTAGCAGAGTCAGCACCTGCGACTCGAGCCCGGGAGCAGGCGTGGCTTCCGAGGCATTGGAGCAGGCTCTGCAGCTCCTCGGTCGAGATCACGCAGCTTGGCGGGATCATCCACGGCCGGGGCCGGGCAGGGCGTCGCCGAGCGTGCAGTCGGCCTCCGACTCCTGGCCCGCCGGCGTGTGGCTGAACGAGACATAGCTGTTCAGCGGCGCGTGCTTGAACCGGGTCGCCGTCTTGATGGCGGTGATGATCTGACGCGTGATGCAGAGCTCGGCGAACGAACGGAACGACGTGTCGCGATCGGAGGCGGTAGTCGCGGACGGCCTTGAACAGACCGACCAGGCCCTCCTGGATGAGGTCGTCGCGAATCGCCGCCGGCCAGGAAGTAGGAGCTCGCCTTGAGGCGGACGAAGCCCTCGTAGCGGCGGATGATGGTGTCCATGGCGCGCTCGTCACCGTTGCGGGCGGCCGCGATCACTGCCACCTCGCCGGTATCGCGCCAGACACGCGGCTGCGTCCGCGCCACCGCTGCGTTCGACCTAGCCACCAGAGCACCTCCGACCAAAGAATGAGAACGAGGACAAATAAAGACTCGATCAACCTCAAGCTGAACGTCAAGTACAACTTGAGGTTTGAGAGCATAGCGGATGACGCGGCCATGTCAAGGACCGGTCTTTGCAACGGCCGCGCCTGGCACCCGCGTCGCGGTCCAAACCACGAATTTCGTAGGAGAACCTGCCTGTTTCTACGAATTTCGTAGCAGGAGTGCCGTTTTGCTATCGGAATTCGTGCAACACTGGTGCCAGGCGCGGGCGTCGCACAGGCCTTATTCGCCCCGCCGCAACCGCTCGAGTGCGGCTCGAACCTCCGGGTCGACCGTGTCGGCCAGCTGGAAGCGCTGCGGCCCGCGGTCGGGCGGTGCGTGGGGCGCGGCTGGTGCCGCCAGGCGGTCGACGTACTCGCGCGCGCTCATCGCGTGCACCCCGCCCCGCTGCGCGACGTGCCGCAGCGCCGTGTCCGAGGAGACCACCGTCACCTCGCGGTCGTGCTGGCTGGGATAGGCCAGCCGCTCGATCAGCGTGTCCGCCGTCTCGGTGCCGGCGTAGCGAACCGTCGTGGCGCCGAGCTTGCTGTCGCGCCCGTGCCCGTCGAACACCAGCACCGTCTCGGCTCCCGATCGCGCCGCGTGGTCGACCACCGCCGCCACCAGCTCCGCGCGCACACGCTCGTACTCATCGCTTCCGCCGCGGACGTGCGCGACGTTGTCGCCGTCGATCACCCACAGTGGCGTCCGCGCCTCAGCCACCGCGCCGCCTGACCGCCTCGAACAGCAGCACCGCCGCCGCCGTACCCACGTTCAGCGACTCGACACGCCCCCGCATCGGGATCATCGCCGCCGCGTCGCAGGAGTCCGTGACCCGCGGCCGCAGACCTCTCCCCTCCGCTCCCAGCACGAACACCGTGCCGTCGCGGTAGTCGTTCCGGTCGTACGGCAGATCACCCTCTGCGTCTGCCGCGTAGCTCCACAGGCCCGGCCGCCGCGCCCGGATCAGCATGTCCGCCAGGTTCTCGACCTGCGCGATCTCGAGGTGCTCCACCGCCCCCGCGGACGCCCTGCAAACGGCCGCCGTGACCGCCGCCGACCGCCGTCTGGTGATCAGCAGGCCGTCCGCTCCCGCTCCTTCGCAGACCCGCGCCACGGCCCCAAGGTTGTGTGGGTCGGTGACCTCGTCCAGCGCCACCAGCAGCGCGCGATCCCGCTCCAGCAAACGATCTGCGTCCACATACGGGTACGGCGCCACCTCCGCCACCAGCCCCTGGTGGTCATCGCTCCCGGCCAGCTCCGACAGCCGCTCCGACGGCACAACCTCCACCCCGGCCGGCAGCCAGTCCGCCCCGCGCGCCGCCCGGTCGCTGCTGTAGACCCTCAGCACCTCGCGCCGGCCGCGCAGCGCCTCGCGCACCGGGTGCGTCCCGTAGACGACCTCAGCCGTCATGACGGCGATACAGCACCGTGCCGTCGGCGGTGTCGCGCACCTCCCAGCCCGCCGCCTCGATCTCGTCGCGCACCGCGTCCGCCCGCGCGAAGTCCCGCTCGGCCCGGGCCGCATCGCGCTCGCGTGCCTTGCCCAGCAGCTCGGCCGGCGCCTGCTCCTCCCGAGCCAGCCCGCCCAGCCCCAGCACGTCCAGCACCTCCGCCACCGTGCCCGCCGCCTCGGGCGGCGCATCGAACAGCAGGGCCAGCGCCCGCGGCGTGTTGAAGTCCTCGTCCAGCGCCTCGCACAGGGCCAGCCGCAGCGCCTCGTCCTGGGTGTCGCCGCCGTCGCGTAGCCGGTTCCGCAGCGTCTCCGCCGCCCTCCGGGCCTGCTCCAGCGCCTCGTCGTCGTAGTCGATCGGCGATGCGTAGTGCCCGCGCAGCAGGAACATGATCAGCGTCTCGGCGCCCCACTTCTCAAGCGCCGCGTGGAGCGGCTCGATGTTCCCGACCGACTTCGACATCTTCTCGCCGCTCAGCCGCAGCATGCCGTTGTGCGCCCACACCTGCGCGAACGGCGGCCCGACCGCCTCGGACTGCGCGATCTCGTTCTCGTGGTGCGGGAAGATCAGATCGCGCCCGCCGCCGTGCATGCGCAAACTCGCGACCCAGGTACCGCTCCGCCATCGCCGAGCACTCGATATGCCAGCCCGGCCGCCCCCGCCCCCAGGGCGACTCCCACACGTGTCCTCGCCGGGCTTGTTGCCCTTCCAGAGCGCGAAGTCCAGCGGATCGCGCTTGTGCTCACCCGGCTCTGCCGACCCCGCCCCCTCCAGCAGCTGGTCGATGCGCTGGTTGCTGAGCATCCCGTAGCGGTCGAAGCTGCGCACGCGAAGTAGACGTCGCCGCCCGCCTCGTACGCATGCCCACCCGCGATCAGCTGCTCGATCAGCGCAAGGATCTCGGCCATCGTCTCGGTTGCCAGCGGCTCGCGGTCGGGCCGTCCCAGTCCCAGCCGGTCGGTGTCGGCGATGTAGGCGTCGGCCATCTCACGCGCCAGCCCGTCCGACGGCACCCCAAGGCGCACGGCCGCCGCATAGATCTTGTCGTTGATGTCGGTGATGTTCTCGACCAGCAGCACCGGCTGCCCGCGCCACTCCAGGTAGCGCTTCATCAGCTGGAACACTACGAACGGCCGCGCGTTTCCGACGTGGATGCGGTTGTAGACGGTGGGCCCGCACACGTACATGCCGATCGCGCCGTCGGCGCCCGGCTGCAGCTCGCGCAGCTCGCCCGACAGCGAGTCGCGGATCCTCATGCCGCCCGCCTGATCGCCTCGCCGCGCGGCAGCGCCGCCAGCACCGCCCACAGCTCAGGCCCCCGCTCGCGCCCGGTCAGCGCGATCCGCGCTTCCCGTAGCGGCACGCCGGCGCTGCGCAGCTCGTCGACCAGCGCCCGAGCGTCCTGCTCGGACAGCCGTTCCGGATAGCGCTCCCGGATCGTCGCCAGTTCAGGCAACGAATGTCGCAGCGGCGCCTCGGTCACGCATGCCACCAGGTCGCCGGCCTCGGCCAGCGTGTGGGCGCCGCGAAGCGCCGGCGCCATCGCGGCCACAAGCTGCGGATCGGTGCCCGCAGGTGCGAACTCGAGCACCCGCGTCACCAGGTCGTCCTCCTCCAACCGCGAGATGTGCGCGGTCGAGAGCGCCCGCAGCCGCTTGCTCTCGAGCACCACCTCACCGCGCGCCAGCCGGTCGATGTCGAACCGCTCGACCAGCTCCGGCAGCGTCATCACGTCGCCCGGCCCGGAGCTGGCCACCAGCGCCAGCAGATTCACGATCGCCTCCGGCGGATAGCCCTCCTCGCGCAGCGCCGCGATCGAGTCGGCGCCGTCGCGCTTCGACAGCTTGCCGCCCTCACCGCGCACCAGCGCGTGGTGCAGGTACTGCGGCGGCTCGGCGCCGAGCGAACGCACGGCCGCGATCTGCAGCGCCGCGTTGGGCAGGTGGTCGTTGCCGCGGATGACGTGCGTGATGCCCATGTCGGCGTCGTCCACGGCCGACGCCCAGCGGTACGTGGGCCGGCCGTCGCTGCGCACGATCACGAACGCGGACAGCCCCGGAGACGACAGCCAGACGGCCCCGTCGCGGGTGTGCGCTCCCCTGGCCGCGGCGGCCTGCTCGAGGTGGCGCTGGCGGCGCTCGCTCTGGCGTACGGGTCCCTCGTCCCAGCCGAGGCCCAGCCAGCGCAGGTCCTGCTCGATCGCACGTTCCGCCCCCTCCACCTCGCGCTGCTCGTCGGTATCGTCGATGCGGAGCACGACATCGCCGCCCTGCTGGCGCGCGAACAACCAGTTCGCAGCGGCCGTCAACGCGCTGCCGAGGTGCAGCGATCCGGTGGGGCTGGGAGCGAAGCGGACGCGGACGGACATGTCGCGCCTACGCTAGCAAGCGCGCCTGGGCCTCCCGCAGCATGCGGTCGCGCAGCGCCGGACGCGAGTCGAAGAGCGCGCGCACCGCGCTGCCGGGCACCACCAGCACGCGCGCATCCTGCTCGACGATCGCCGAGGCAGTGCGGGCGCCTCCCTCGAGCAGCGCCACCTCGCCGAACAGGTCGCCCTCGCCGAGGCCGCCGACGCGGCGCCCACCGCGGGTGATAGCAACGGTGCCGCTCAGGATCACGAACAGCGAGCCGCCGGTCGCCCCTTCGCGCACGAGCACCTGGCCGGCCGGCGCGTCCTGCTCGGTGCCGGCCTCGCGCAACGCCTCCCAGTCCTGCTTGTCGAGACCGTCGGCCACGGCCGGATTGTCTCAGGAATGGGTTATTCCGGGGCTCGATGATTAGACTCGGCTTGGGATGACGGCGGTAGCAGACGGCTGACCCAGAGCCTGGCCGAGGAGGCGCCGAGCGAGGTCGGCGAGCCGGTGGCCGTCGCAAGACCTCCGGCCGCAGCCGCCGGCGAGACGGGCATGCGGCGGAGATCTGACAGCCCTACGGGTCGACGACCTGGTAGACGTCGTCGCTGCTGCCCTTACAGGAGGCCCGGTCGTGCAGCACCCGCGTCGTACCGTCGGTCATGTCGTCCGCATAGGTGGTGTGGATGTCCCGCCCTGCGGGCAGGATCGTCATCAGCGAGGCGCTGGCGTCACCCGCCACGAAGCGGCGGATGCGGACGTCCTTGCCACACGCGAACAGGCTCGAGGCGTAGTACACCGTGCCGTCGGCGTTGACCGACGGAGCGTATTGCACACGCCGCGACCAGGCGTTGGGCATCTTCACCCGCTGCCCGGTGCTGATCTGGTAGCGGAAGACGTTGCACGTCACCCTTCCGCAGTGGGTGTAGACGGCGTAGTCGCCGTTCACCTGCCCGGGCTCGGAGAGCCCGGGCGTGTCGACCAGCGTGACCGTCTGGGACGTGGCGGTGTTGTACAGGAGCACCCGGGTCTTGACCGGGCGTGACCGCAGGTTCTCGCGGCCGAACATCAGCCACGGCCCCGAGATGGACGGTCGCCATTCCCACTGCTGGGTGTTCGCGCCCGCCGGGATCGACCGCTGGTGCGTGACCAGGTCGAACAGGCGCAGATCGGACTGCCCGCGGCGGACCTGCTGGTACACGAGCGTGGTGCCGTCGATGCCGCCGTTGTAACCACCGGTGCCGGCAGCGTTCACCATCACCTTGGGCACGCCCGACAACGAAACGAAGGCGTCGTAGTGCTTCGGCCTAGCGGCGCTGTTCTGCGTCCAGGCGAGGTATCCGGCGTCCCCATCGGCCGAGGGAAGCACCTCATGGGACCGGCCGGCCCGGACGGGGTGTCAGGCACCGATGCCCAGGCGGTCGCAGCGGCAGCATCACCGCGGCGATGCGCATTCGTGGGCTCATCTCATCCTCCAGTCATCCAGTACATGCGAACGACTCAACGCTACGAACGGCTCCGCCGGATGGCATCGGGACAACCCCTCGTCCGCGGGTAGGATGTGCGGCATGAGGTGGTGGCCGTTCACGTGCTCGCTGGCAGTGCTGGTCGTTGCACTCGTCACGGCTGCACCGGCCGGAGCGGCGACGGTCGTGCACACCTGGCATGCGAACCTGGACGGCGACTCGCATCGGGAGCTCGTCCAGCTGATGAAGAACGGCTCCACACCAAACGGTCACCGCTGGCTGCGGGTGGTCGACAGCGCAGGCGGCAATCGAGTGTTCGCGCGGATCAGCCCGCGGGTCGAGTTCATGACAGCGTCAGACGTCAAGGTCGAGGACATGAACGCCCAACCCCGCCGCGCCGAGGTGTTCTACGTGGGCAATATCGGCGGCACCGCCGGGTCTCCGACCTACGCCGGGATCCGCGGCTGGAACGGTCAGCGGGTGCACCGGTTCTGGACATACGCCCCGCCCTACCCGAAGCTGCGCCACAACGGCCACACGTACAGCTACGACAGCGTGACGATCAAGCTCGCCCAGCTTCCATCCGCGCATGACCCGGCGCTGGAGATCAACCTCCACCAGGGGGAGCTGACCGGGAGCGCGCCGCTGTGCTGCCCGCAGTTCGAGCTGATCCGCCACTATCGCTACCGGCCCGCGACACGCACCTGGGTGCTCTACGAGCACCGCTGGCACCACAACTGATCCGGAGGGCCTAGCGTGCGCCGATGATGACCGCTGCAGGCACGATCACGAAAGCCGTCCTCGCGTGGTATGCGGAGAACGGCCGCGATCTGCCGTGGCGGCACACACGCGACCCCTACGCGATCCTCGTCTCGGAGGTGATGCTGCAGCAGTCTCCTATCGGTGTGGGGAGCGGGGTTGAGATCCCAGTGTCCATGCGGTATTGAGCGGTCGTCATGGGTCGACCATAGCCCGTTGACGGGCGGAATTCCAGACTGGTGTTCGCGCGGTGTTCGCACCGGCTCGGGATCAATGGGCAGCCAACACGCCGCAGGTGCAACGTCACCCCACGAGCCAGCAGGTCAAGGCAGCGCGCCGCCTGTCTCGCGGCTTCTCGCCAGGGTAGATTGCCTGCATGGATGAGGCGGGCGACATGGTGTCTGAGATGGGGTTTGCGGAGTCGTTTGATGATGCTGTTGAGTGGGGCCGTGCCCTGGGTGGGGATAGTCCGGCTGCGGCGACGGCGGCGAGCGGCGCCGAGGTCGAGCGGCGGATCAGGCGGCTGGAGTCGGTCGAGCTGTCGACGGATGAGCTGTCCGACCTGGCGGCGCGTGCGGATGCCGGTGACGGCGGCGCTCGGGACCGTCTGTTGGCGCGGTGCCTGCCGATGGTGATGCGGGTGGCGCGGGGGTACTCCGGCCGAGACGTCGAGCTGGCAGACCTGGTGCAGGAGGGGGTGCTGGGGCTACTTCGGGCGTTGGAGCGGTTTGACCCGGATCGGGGCGTGCCGTTAGCTCCATATGCCGGATGGTGGCAGCGCCAGGCGATGCGGCAGGCGATCGCCGAGCAGTCTCATCGGTGCGGCTTCCGACTCACGTCCTATGGGATATCCACCAGCTGCGTGAGGCGCGAGGCGAGCTGCTCGCCAGCCGGGGACGGGAGGCCTCCGCGTCGGAGCTTGAGCGAGAGCTGGGCTGGACACCGCGCCGGCTGGATGACGTGCGGCGAGCGGAGCGTCCAGCCGTGTCGCTGGACGCGCCGTACCAGGGCGACGAGGACGCCATTGACCGGTTGGGGGATCTGATCGGCGACCCGTTGTCTGAGCAGGCGTTTGACGACGTGCTCACTCGGGCGGCCGGCGACAGCGTGCGGACGCTTCTCTCGACGCTGAGCGAGCGGGAGCGGCAGGTGCTGCAGTGGCGGCCCGGTGCGGAACCAATGCGCTCTCGTTGCACAGATAGGTCGCGCCTGGGCATGTCCGCGGAGCGTGTCCGCCAGATCGGCAGCGCGCCCTGGTAACTGCGCAGTGCGGTTCTTCCCTAGGGGTTGACACCCGCCGCATGGTGCTTACCCCTCCCGGTAGAGACCGAAGACACCCGGAGAGGAGGTACATCATGACCGTGTTTCGAGGCGACCCGTTGCTGGCCGAGTTGCAGGCGATGGGTGAGGACATGGATCGCGCGTTTGGCCGATTGCTGGCGAATCAGGGTCAGAGCTCGCGCGGCTGGCTTCCGCCGGCAGACATCTATGAGACCGCGGATGACGTCGTGATCGAGTTGGACGTTCCGGGATGCCATTCCGAGAACCTGTCCGTGGAGGCGATCGACGGCCAGTTGGTGATCACGGGTAAGCGCCGGCCCAAGGAAGAGGCCACGCGTCGCTACCGATCGGAGCGGTGGACTTGCAGGTTCGTGCGCAGCTTCACGCTCCAGCCCAATGTGCGCGGCGATGATGTTCGGGCCGACTACCACGACGGCGTGCTCAGCGTGATATTCCCAAGCCCGAGGAGACCAAGCCGAAGCGAATCTCGATCAGCCGCGAACGAAGGCAGATCACCAAGACCACCTAGGCCGCCACTGCGGACGCGGGCACGGCCTGGAGGCGGCGCATCGATAGCGCCCGAAACGGCGCCCAAGCTCTCGCGACCACGCCTCCACGCCGTGTCCCGTCCGCCCGGCGGGGCCGCACGCCTCGCGACCACGAGACGATTGCGCGCTTTTGCAAACCTAAGTGCCTTCCACGTGCGATGCTGACTCTCACAGACAACCTGCCGAATCGCGAATACATGACCATTGGCGAGGCCGTTGCCCACACCGGAATCCTCGCAGCGCGCGATTCTGCACGGCCAGCTCCCAACCTACATGGCCGACGGCCAATGGCGCATCCCCACCGCGGCGATACGCGCCCTCCTGGAATGGCAGCGTGACGGCCTGCCAGTGGATAGCGGGTAAAGAGGTCACGGCCCCGCTTGTGGGCAAGTTGGCGGCGCCGGCAACGGGACGGATTCCGCGTCCACGGTGACGCCGGAACACCCATTGACCATGCGGTATTCAGGGCCTATCGAGGGGTCGCCCATTGGCCAGTCTAGGTCAGCGCACACTACGTGCGCTGCTGCTAGCGGGGCGACGCGTGTGATTCGGGGGAGAGGCGTGACGGCCACCAGATTCGCGGGCCGAGGTCGAGCACGAGTGCGGGCACGAGCACGCTTCGGACGAGGGTGGTGTCGAGCAGAACGCCCAGGGCGACGACGAAGCCGATCTCGGTGAGTGCGACGAGCGGGAGCACGCCGAGTACCAGGAAGGTGCCGGCGAGCATGATGCCTGCGGAGGTGATGACGCCGCCGGTGACGGCGAGTCCGCGCAGCATGCCTTCTCGGGTGCCGTGGCGTCGGTGCTTCCTCGCGGACGCGGGCCATCAGGAAGATGTTGTAGTCGATGCTGAGCGCGACCAGGAAGAGGAACGCGAGCAGCGGGAAGGACGGATCGGTGGCGGCGAATGCCGAAGAGCTTGGTGAAGATCACGGAGCTTGCGCCCAGACTGCGGCGTAGGTAGGACATGACCACGGTTGCGATGGGCAGCAGTGGCGCGATGAGGGCGCGTAGAAGGATGATCGAGGATCACGAGCACGACGGTCAGGATCAGCGGGACGAGCAGCTTGTTGTCCCGGGCGGAGGCTGCGCGGAGGTCGTGTTCTTCGGCGGTCGGCCCGCCGATGGTGACATCGCTGCCTCCGGCGTGCTTCACCGCGGTGCGGAGCGGGTCGATCACGTCGAACGCCCTGGTCGAGTAAGGGTCGGCTTCGAGCGTCACCGACAGCTTCGTGCCGGGCGGTCCCTGCTCGGTGCGTGGCGAGACCTCCGCGACCCCGGGCACGCTCGCCGCGGCTCTTGTCACCGCCGCAACGCGCGCATGTTCGGGGACGATCACGACCGTTGGCGCGTTGGATCCTGCGGGGAATGACTGTGAGATCAGCTGCTGTCCGCGCACGGCCTCGGGCTTTCCGCGGAACGAGTCCGCCGTGGTGAGGTCGGTGGAGAAGGTCACCAGCCCGGCCGCAAGTATCGAGGAGGATGGCGAGGCTGCCGATCCAGGTCGCGCGCGGCCTCTGGGCGATGCGATCGCCGAGCCGGCGCCACCGGCCGTGCGTCGCGTCCGTCCCAGATCACCGGGGTGCGGCACGAACGGCCAGAAGGCGCGCCGCCCGCCGATCAGGAGCAGCGCCGGCAGCAGCGTCAGCGATGAGACCATTGCCAGTCCTACGCCCACCGCCGAGAGCGGACCGAGCCCAGCCGTGGAGTTGACCTCCGCGAGCGTCACGACCAGCAGCGCCGCGACGACGGTGCCGCCTGATGCAATGATCGCGGGTGCCGCGCCGGCGAGCGCGAGTCGCATCGCCTTGTAAGTGCTCTCGTTGCGTCGCAGCTCCTCCCTGTAGCGGGCGACCAGGAGCAGGGCGTAGTCGGTGCCCGCGCCGAACACCAGGATCAAGGCGATGCCCGCGGTCTGCCCGTTCACCGTCACACCAACCTCGGTCAGCGCATAGCCGGCCGCTCGCAGCAGCTGCTCTGCGGCCACCACCGAGAGGATCGGGATGATCCAGAAGATCGGGCTGCGGTAGATCAGCACTAGCAGCACCAACACGAGCGTCAGCGCGACCGCGAACAACGTCGTGTTGATCCCGTTGAACACCTTGATAGCGTCGGTTGAGTAGCCGGCCGGTCCCGACACCTCGGCCTGCAGCCCCGCGTGTCGCTCGGCATGCGCGCGGCTTCGGATCTCGTCCACCGCCGAGGTCAATGCGTCGGCGTTGCCGGACACGGCGAGCGGTGTGACCACCAGCGCGGATGTGCCATCCTCGGATGGCAGGGGCGGTGATGTCTGCCGGGAGTGCGCGACCGGGTCTGAGTTCAGCTTGTCTGCGAATGCCGTGATCGCCTGGCGGTCAGCCGTTGTCAGGCCACCGTCGCGGTGAAATACCGTCACCGCAGGTGTTTCGGCGCCTGATGGGAACTGGCGTTGCTGGTCGAGTGACCGTACCGATTCCGCACCACCGGGGAGGAAGGCCGATGGATCGTTCTGCTGGGCGTTTTGGAACTTCGTGCCAAGCGGCGCGGCGACAGCGATCAGGACGAGCGCCACCCCGACTACGAGCCAGCGGCGGCGCCGGCCAACCGAGATTGCAGACAGAAGCGATGTCACGTCAGCCGATTGCCTCGATCGCGGGGTCGTGCGGCGGTGATGGCGGCCTGGGCGGCTGTGTCGAAGCTCGTGAGCTGAAACGGCACGAGCGTCTGCAGGCGGTTGTCGTGTGCGATCGTCGGGTTGCGCAGGCCGTCGATCAGTGGCCGGGCGACGCCGGCTTGGACCGGGGTGACGAGCCGCAGCCAGAGAGATGAGAGCCGGGGGGTCAGGAAGGGCACCTCGATGATGATCGGGTGGCGGTGACGTATGCGGGCGATGCGTTCGATCATCTCCCGGTAGGTCATCACCTCGGACCCGCCCGCGTCGTAGGTTTGGCCGATCGCCTCCGGGTTGCCGCAGACTCCGGCGACGTAGCGGGCGATGTCGTTGATGGCGATCGGTTGGGTGGGGGTTGACACCCAGCGCGGGCATATCATCGCCGGAAGCCTGTCGACCAGGGCGAGGATGGTGTCGAATGCCGCACTTCCGGGCCCAACCACCATGCCGGCGCGAATCGTCGTGACCGGCACGCTGCCCGAGGCAAGATGGCGCTCCGTGTCGCGGCGGCTCTGGAGATGTTCGGAGAGGTCGTCGGATTCCTCCCCCAGCCCACCGAGGTACACGATCTGGCGAACGCGCTGAGTTTCTGCTGCTCGTGCGACGGTCGACGCTGCGCGGCGGTCTCGGGCGGCGAAGTCGGCATGGCCGAGCGAGTGGACGAGGTAGACCGCGACCTCGACGCCCTCGAGGACGCGCTCCACGCTCTTTGGTTCGGTCACGTCCGCGGTCACCCAGCGGATGCTGGGCTTCTTGTCGGTGCGCGCCCGGCGCGAGACCGCAATCACCTCGTGCTCGCCTGCGAGAATCGGAAGGACTGCCGATCCGACCGTGCCCGACGCACCGAAGACGGCGATCCTCATGATGCTCCCCGTTCGATGAGGCGGTGGAAGTAGCGTCGACTGACCCGTGCGTGGATGCGCGCCTGGATCTGGTCGTACAGCTCGCCGGTCCACTCCGGCGCTCCGGGCCGCGCCGCGAGGGTGGGGTGGTAGCCGGCGATAGCCGACCGCAGCTCGACACCACCGGCGCCACCATGCATCGAGAGCGTGATCGATCCAGCGGCGCGGCGCGCGAGCAGGCCGCCGGTGATCGGATAGCTCGTCGACACAGAGTCCGCAGTCACGGAGAGTTGCGGCATACCGAAGCAGGAGAGTTAGCGTCTCGGCTGGTGCCGTGTGACGCGAAGTTCCAGACCGCTGCTGCGGCTTCTTGTTTGGACGAGCCGCTGGTCAGGCGTTAACCTTGGGCCAGTACGCGGCTCCCAGGATCATCGCGCCTTCGACGGTGTGCTCGACGACCTGGTCGGGGGGCGATCAATCGCTGTGTCGAACTCCGATCTGCACCATCGCCACGCCGTCGGTGCGACGACGACCATTCGCCGGCCTCGTATCGGCGTGGCCGGATCATCGCCACACCCACACGAGCGCGGCAAGGGCGTACACGATGGATAGGCGACGGTGAGTCCAGATAACGATGACGTCCGGTGTGTTTAGAACCGGTGAGATCCGGCGGAGTGCAGGAACCAGATCTTCACGAGCTCGCCGCAGATCATGAACAGCGCGAACGCGGTCAGCAGGCGGCCGGGGCCGTCCGTCGTGAGCAGGCTCACGAGCAGCGCCAGATGGGCGAGGTTGTTGAAACAGACGAACACCATCGCGATGACATCGTGTTCCACCAGGCGATCTCCAATCGCCGCCAAGAGCCCGAGAGTCGCGATGCCGACCAGCACCAGTTCGACGATCCTGTACCCGGTCGGGGGCCGACCATCCGGTCGTGATCGACGATGCCAGAGCGACGTACGCGCACAGGGACGCGAGGGACTTGATGCCGGTCTCGATCCAGCCCAGCGGGCCCCAGCGAGCCACGTGCCAGGCGGCGGCTTCGCGTGAGAGGTTCACCGTATGTCCGCCGCGACCCGGTTGGCGGCGGTGATGGGATCGGTGTCGAGGAGTGTGGCGCCGAGCTCGTCGGCGAGCCGTCGCGTGCGCCCCGCCCGCGATGGCGATCGGCAGCGTTGCGGTTCGAGCCTCGCGGGCGAGCGCTCGAAGCCGCGACGACTTGGTCGCCGCCAGCACGATCAGGTTCGGTGCGAGCCGGGCCGCGGCTTCGATCAGGGTCGACTGCGGGGTGTCGGCGCCCAGGTAGGTGATGCGCCAGCCGTGGCCGCGAAGGGCGATCCCAAAGCAGATCAGGCCCAGATCGTGAAGCTCCCCGCTCGGGCACGCTAAGAGGGCGCGCGGGCCTCCGCCGCCGTCCCAGCCGCGGGCGAGCCCCAGCAGCCGGCCGCGGATCAGGCTGGTCGCGAAAAGCTCCCGGCGATCGTCGCGCTCCAGCCTCCCAACGCTCGCCCAGGTCGACAAGATAGGGGACGACCACCTCAGAGATCACGGTTGTGGCGCCCAGCGTCGGCGAGCAGCCGATGCGAGCACGGCGGTGCGCCCGCATCATCGAACCGCCCCAGCGCCTGGGCGAGCCGTGAGCGCTGGTCTTCGATCCCGCCCCCTGAGTCGCTGGAAGCTGTGGCCGGCGGCGCCGGCACGCCTCCGACCGGTGCCGATAGCACCGCCTCGGCCGCCTGCCTAGCTGAACGCCGGCCGCCAGCAACACCTGCATCGCCCGCACTCGACGCTCATCCTCCGCTCCTCCAAAGGAAAACCACCGCGCTCCGCAGCGGCGGAGAGATCATACCGGCGTTCCCACGCTCGCAGCAGCGTGGGCGACTCTCCCACGCGATCGCTGAGCTCGCCGATGCGAACGCGAGCAGTCGGCTCAGGAAGGGGCAGCGTCGCCATCGCTCAGAGAGTATACACACATTCGACAGACACTGGACAAGATGACCACAACCTTCTACAGTACAGCCGCTCATGTCGAGTGTGTTGTCCGATGTACGTGCCTGGCGGGCGATCCGCTGCGCCTCGGCCTGCTCGAGCTGGCGCTCGAGGTAGTCGTCGAGCGAGGAGACGAGCGCCTCCACCGTGCTGCGGATGGGGATCGCCTCGATCTGCACCGTCGTTCGAGAGCCGGTCGATCGTCCCCGGGCTGACGGAAAGCATCGCGCGGCGTCGGCCCTGGAGATCAGCAGCGGCCGGCCAGTTGGTGCCGGTGGCGGCGGCTGTGTGACGAGCCGGCTGGTGGGTTTGGGCTGAGCGCTCATACGACCAGACCTATCGGCGGCCCCGCGACCGAGAACAGGCCCTCCGGGCCGTGCTTGACCCGTTTGGGAGTTCCGGCTCCTCGGCCGCCGGGACCCGCGCCTGACCGGAGGCCTGAGACGCTGTCTGCGGCTGCCGAATCCGCCAGGAAGGGTTCAGGTTCGCAGGAGCGTGTTCGGCATCCCGGTGCCGCAGGAGCCGGTACTAGCGGTACCGTGGCCCCGTGACCGACGAGCGAGCAGAGGCGATGCAGGAGTCTATTTTGGCTTGGTATAGCCAGAACGGGAGAGACCTGCCCTGGCGCCACACGCACGATCCCTACGCGATCCTCGTCTCCGAGGTGATGCTGCAGCAGACGCAGGTCTCGCGGGTCGTTCCGCGCTACCTTGCCTGGCTCGAACGCTGGCCACACGCAGCCGCGCTGGCCGACGCGACGCCGGCCGAGGTGATCGAGGCGTGGTCGGGGCTCGGCTACAACCGCCGCGCGGTCAACCTGCACCGCTGCGCGCAGGCGGTGTCGCAGCGGGGTGGATTCCCCCGGGATCAAGCCGAGCTGCGCGCGCTGCCCGGCATCGGTCCCTACACCGCCGCCGCCATCGCCTGCTTCGCCTTCGGCGACCAGGTGGCGGCGCCCGACGTCAACGCCCGCCGCGTGCTGGGCCGCGCGTTCGGTGACCCTGACCTACCACCGCCGCCGGGCCGCGCCTATGAGTGGAATCAGGCGCTGTTCGACCTGGGCAGCGGCATCTGCATCGCCCGCCGACCACGCTGCGTGCTCTGCCCGCTGGCGGCCGGCTGCCCGTCGGCCGGCATGACCTTCGCACCGCTGCGCAGGCAATCCCGCTTCGAAGGCTCCTTCCGCCATCGCCGAAGCGCGATTCTCAGGCGGCTGGTGGCGTCGCAGCGCGTGGCCGTTGCCGCGCTGGACGACCGTGAGGCGCTGGACGCGCTGGTCGTCGACGGCCTGGCGGAGGTATCCGGGGGCGTCGCCACCCTGCCCGGCTAGCGGTCTGCCAGCAGCCTGTCGACCAGATCCGGCAGCTCGTGGAGCGACGCGATCTCGCCGTCCGGGTGAACGCCCTCCGGCACCGGCCGCCGCGACCGATTCAGCCATACTCCCAGTATCCCGTAGGCCTGCGCACCCTCCACGTCGGTGCCGAGCTCGTCGCCCACGTGCACCCAGCGCGCGGCGGCGGCGCCGGCCAGCACGGCGGCGCGGCGAAACGGCGCCGCAGCTGGCTTCATCTCCCCCACGTGCTCGGCGTGAACGACGAACGCGAACCGCTCAGCCAGCGCCAATTGCTCGAACGGGAAGTTGCCGTTCGTGATCGCCCCCACCACGTGACCGCGCACAAGCAGCTCGTCCACCACGGGCTCCACGTCGGAGTGCACGCCGACCACGTCGGCGCGAGCGGTCAGCAGCTCGTCGCCCAGCCACTCGGCCAGCTGCGGGTCGCCTCCCACCGACTGCAGCGCTTCCCGGAACGACTCGCGGCGAAGCTCCTCGAGCGTGCCCTGCATCGCCTGTCCGACCAGCTCCCGGTGGCGATGCAGATCTGCCACCGTGAGACGGCCCGCGAGCTCCGGGTGCCGCCCCTCCAGCGAGTCGATCGCCGCCGCCAGCGCCCCGTCCATCATCGGCGCGAACTCCCACAGCGTCCCATCCAGGTCGAAGGAGACGACTCCCGGAGGCACCTACTGCGGCCCCTCCAGCAGCGCCACCGCCTGGCAGGCCGCCCCTTCCCCGCGCCCGGTGAACCCGAGCAGGTCGGTGGTGGACGCGCGCACCGTCACCCGCTCCCGATCGACGTCGAGCGCCGCCGCCAGCGCGTCTCGCATCGCCGCTCGGTGCGGCGCCAGCCGCGGCTCCTGCATGATCACGATCGCGTCCACGTTGACGATGCTCCAGCCGCGCCCCGCCAGCGTCGCCCACGCCCGCCGCAGCAGCTCCACACTGGACGCTCCCTCGAGCGCCGGGTCGTCGGAGGGGTACAGCTCGCCGATGTCGGCGCCGCCGGCCGCCCCGAGCAGCGCGTCGGTGACGGCGTGGCTGATCAGGTCGGCATCGGAGTGACCCGCCAGCCCTCGCGCCGACGGGATCTCGACGCCGGCCAGCACCAGCCGCCGCCCGTCCGCGAACGCGTGCGCGTCAAAGCCGATCCCCACCCGCAGCTGCTCAGACATCGAACACTTCCTGCCGCCTTTCCCGACCATCGAACACCGTCAGCGTCCGGTACCCGGCCGCATGCAGCTCAGCCAGCGCCCGCGGGAAGTCGCGTCCCACCCGCCGCGGCGCGTGCGCGTCCGAGCCCAGCGTGACCGGCACGCCCCGCTCGTGCAGCATCGCCAGCAGCTCCGGATCCGGGTACAGCTCGTCAAGCGTCTGGTGGTACCCGGCCGACGACACCTCGGCGCAGACCCCGGCCGCCTGGAAGGCGTCGGCGATCTGCCGGTACAGCGCCTGCGGCCGCGCCGGCCGCTGCCCGAACACCTTGGCCAGGTCGGGGTGCGCCATCGAGTCGTAGATACCGCTCGCCGCCGCCAGGCAGAGGTCGTCGCAGTAGAGGCGCCAGACCTCGTCCGCCGGGTATCGATCCCAGATCGGCGCCAGCTCCCAGTCCACCGCCAGCCCGGCCACCCAGTGCACCGAGCCCAGCAGGTAGTCCCAGTCATATCGCCCGACCACCTCGCCGATCTGCTGCTCGCGGCCGCGCAGGTAGTCGACCTCGAGCGCGACCTTCACCGGCAGGCCGGCGTCCCGTGCAGCCGAGACGGCGCCGTGGTAGCGGCCCAGGTCGCCCACCGCATCGGCCTGCCAGAGCGCGTGGTCGAACCAGTCGCGCGCCTCGGCGAAGCGGTAGACGTGGTCGGTGAAGCCGATCTCGTCGATCCCCACGCCGGCCGCCACGGCCACGTAGCGGCCAAGGTGCTCGAGCGTGAAGCTGCCGTCGTCGTAGGGCACGTCGTCGTCGACCAGGTGCATGTGGTAGTCGGTCAGCACCGGCGACGGGCCTCCGCCAGGTCATCGGGTGTGGTCACCTTGAGGTTGGCGGGGTCTCCCTCGACGACGACGACCCTGCCGCCGGCCGCCTCCACCAGCGATGCGCAGTCGGTGGCCGCCGCCAGCACCTCCGCCGGCTGCGCGTACGCACGGCGCAGCGCATCGGCGCGGAACCCCTGGGGGGTCTGCACCGCCACCAGCGTCGAGCGGTCGGGTGTCTCCACCACCAAGCCCCCACTGACGCGCTTGACCGTGTCGCTGAGAGGCACGCCGGGCACCGCCCCGTCGGCCTGGCCGAGCGCCTCCAGCACCCGTGACACCAGCTCGGGCGTCGCGAACGGCCGCGCCGCGTCGTGCACCAGGATCAGGTCGGCGTCGTCGGGCACGGCGGCCAGCCCGGCGGCGACCGACGCCGCCCGGGTGCGGCCGCCGGTCACGGCCGCGGCCACCTTGCCCGCGACCAGGTCGTCGGCCAGCAGCGTTGCCGGCTCCTCCCAGCCCTCGGGCACCACCAGCACGATCCCATCCAGCGCGGGGTGGTCGTCCAGCATCCTGACGGAGTGGGCCAGCATCACCTCGTCACCGACACCCACGAACGCCTTGGGCCGGTCATCGCCCAGCCGGCGCCCGTCACCCGCCCCCACCACGATCGCCCAACTGGTGAGCAGATCGGCCAAGGTCAGTCGTTTTCGCCGGCGATCTTCGTGAAGATGATCTTGCCGGAGGGCTGCTGCAGCACCGAGGTCACCTGCACCGGCAGCGTCTCGCCGATCCGCTCGCGGGCCCGCTCCACCACGACCATGGTGCCGTCGTCCAGGTAGCCGACCCCCTGGTTCGACTCCTTGCCCTCCTTGATCAGCAGGACGTCCAGGCGCTCGCCCGGCAGCACCGCCGGTTTCAGCGCGTTCGCCAGGTCGTTCACGTTCAGCACCTGCACGTCCTGGATCTGGGCCAGCCGGTTCAGGTTGAAGTCGGTAGTCAGGATCGGCATGCCCCGCTCCTTGGCCAGCTTCAGCAGCTTCGCGTCCACGTCGGACACCTGCGGGAAGTCGACGTCGGGGGTGGCCACCTGCACGTCGGTGCGCAGATCCTGCACCACCTGCAGGCCGCGGCGGCCGCGTGCCCGCTTCAGCGGATCGGCCGAGTCGGCCACCTGCTGCAGTTCCTTCAGCACGAACTCGGGCACCACCAGCTCGCCGCCCAGGAAGCCGGTTCGCACAATGTCAGCGATGCGGCCGTCGATGATGGCGCTCGTGTCCACCAGTGTCGAGACGTTGGAGCCGTTCTCGAGGTCGGGGTCGCCGTCGCCCAGCGAGTGAACGCCCACCAGGCGCAGGATGCCACGGTGCTTCTTGGCCGCTGTGAACGCGAACAGGTAGCTCAGCACCAGCACCATCGGCAACAGCACCCAGTTGCCGATGTAGGGCAGCGCGTGCACGGGCAGATACAGCAGCGCAGACACCAGCAGACCGACCAGCAGGCCGATCGCGCCAACCGTAAGCTCGCCCGCACTGCGGGCCTGCGCTGCTCGTTCGACCCTCTTGAACCCGCGCGCGAGTCCCTTCCCCGCGAGTCCGCCGACCATCCAACCGACGGCGAACGCGAGGAAGACGATGATGCCAAACACGGTGTACGCGTAAGAAGACGAATCGAAGTGGTTTACCAGATCAAAAGTACGACCCGCGTAAACGGCACCAAGCGCGGCCAAGAGAGCGAGGACGATTCGTGAAACCAGGATCATCGCCTTGCTCCCTCCTCGGGAGGCGTATATCGCCCATCTACCGGCTCAGCCGCCGCGGCCTCCGGGGACGGGCTTGGGACAGTGTGTTCTAGGCGCGTGCTTTTCGCGCGGCGCCGATCTCTTCCAGCACCTCCTCGAGGAACTCCCGCGCCTCCTCCTCCTCCATGCCCTTTGCGTACATGAGCTCGGAGGCCAGGATGCGCTTGGCTTTGGAGAACATCTGCTTCTCGCCGGTGGAAAGGCCCTTCTCCTGGTCGCGTTGCGCGAGGTTGCGCACGACCTCGGCCAGCTCGAAGATGTCTCCGGTCTTCATCTTGTCGCGGTTGTGCTTGAACCGGCGGTTCCAGTTCTTCGGCATCTTGGTGCCGTCACCGCCCAGCACGCCCAGCACCTCTTCGACCGTCTCCTCCCCGATCACCTTGCGGAGACCGGCCCGGTCGGCGCTGTCGGAGGGGATCATCACGGTCATATCGTTGTGAATGATCTGGATCGTCAGATATTCGCGCTCGTCACGCTCTTCCTTGCGTACGACCGTGCCCGCGCCGTGATGCGGGTACACGACCTTGTCCCCAACCTCATACACGTAGCGTGTGACCTCCTCGCCGGCGTCGGTCCGGCAGTTTTTGTACCCCTAGAGGGTTAGATCATACCAGACTTGCGGCATCCGAGCGAACCAGCCAGAGCATGCAGAACTCGTTGCAAAGCCGCCAAAACTAACTCATTACGTTCGATATAACCATTAGTCACAGATCCTCTAATGGACAGAGTGAATACGAGACGTTATGATCGATCCGTGCTCGCTATCGAGTTCATCGACGCCCGGCTGGGCCCGGATCTGGACGACGCCGGCGCCACCGCCCGCTGGCTGTTTCACCGCGGCATCCGCAGCGAGCCGACCACGGCCAACCTGGCCGAGCTGGCACGGTTGCAGTCAACCGCCGACCACCTGCTGCGCACCGCTGTCACGGGCGAGGCCGCCGACGCGGGCGCGATCGACCACCTCAACGCCTGCAGCGCCGCTGCGGCCGTGGCGCCGCAGCTGAACTGGCCGGTCAACGGCCGCCCCCGGATGTGGCTGAGCACCAACGGCGACTCCGGCGCGCACGTGCTGGGGGTGATCGCCCGGTCGGTGATCGAGCTCTTGACGAGCGAGCGGGCGCCCCTGCGCGTGTGCGAGGCGCACGGCTGCCGGCGCGTGTACCTGTCGGCCAGCGCCCGCCGGCGGTGGTGCAGCGACGCGTGCGGCAATCGCGTGCGGGTGGCCAGGCACGCCGCCCGGCGGCAGCTCACAGGTTGAGGTAGCGGTCGACCAGGTTCTGCTCCTGCAGGCGCCGAAGACCCTCCCGGATCTCACGCGCCCGCACGCTGCCGACCCCGTCGACCTCCTCCAGATCCTCGATCGAGGCCCGCACGAACGCCTCCAGGCCGTTGAAGTGCCCGACCACGTGGTCGATCACGTGGTCCGGCAGCCGCGGCACCTTCGAGAGCACCCGGTAGCCGCGCGGCGCCACCGCGTAGTCCATCGGGTTGACGGTGCGCGGGTAGCCCAACGCCGCCGCCAGCTCGTCGAACTCGAGCAGCGCCTGATCGGGCAGGCCGGCCAGATGCTCGAGCACGCGACCGGCGCCGCCGGTCGCCTCGAACACCTCGTAGTCGCGGATCAGCGCCAGCTTGTCGGCCGGCACCCACTCGGTCATCTCGTCCAGCTGGATCTTGATCAGCCGGCCCTCGACGCCCAGCTCGGCCACGTTGCGCTCGATCTCGTCCACCATGCGCGTGGTCATCTCTCCCCGCTGCAACGCCGTCAGTACGTCGTCGAGCATCACCGCGCTCTGGAACTCGAGCGCCGTCAGCCGGGTCGAAACCTGCTCCAGACGCGCCCGGTAGGTTTCGAGCGTGGTCAGGGCCTGGTTGGTCTTGGCCAGCACTGCGGGGATCTCCTCCAGCTGGTAACGGGAGTCGCCCACGTACACGGTGACGACGTCGCGCTGCTGGCTGATCGAGACGGCGATCGCGCCGGTCTGCTTGGCCACGCGCTCGGCGGTGCGGTGCCGGGTGCCGGTCTCGGCCGACGGGATGGTCGGATCCGGCATCAGCTGGACGTTGGCGTAGACGATGCGGGTGGCGCTCGAGTTGAGGATGATTGCGCCGTCCATCTTGGCCAGCTCGTACAGCAGGTAGGGCGAGAAGGCCTGATCCAGCCGGATGCCGCCCGAGAACAGGAACGACAGCTCGGCCGGCTCGCCGATCACGATCAGGGCGCCCTCGCTGCCGCGCAGGATGTCGTTGATGCCCTGGCGCATGGTCGTGCCCGGCGAGACGCGGCGCAGGGCATCCATCAGCTTCGGATCCTGCCGCGGGTCGGACACCATCTCGCTCACGCGAATGCCTCCTCGATCGCCTGCTGCAACGTGGCCGCGGTGCGCACGGTCACGCCCGCCACGGACACCGTACCAGCCGGGGCCAGCGCCTCGGTGGATCCCAGCTTGGCGGCCTCGGACAGGCGCCGCTGGCTCTGCCCCACCGCCCGCACGGCGCCGGTCAGCGCCAGCTCGCCGAAGCAGGCCAGCCCGGCCCTGGCAGCCACCCCCCGGTGCGCCGACACGACCGCGATCGCGACCGCCAGGTCGGCGGCCGGCTCGTCGATGCGCACCCCGCCGGCAACGTTTACGAAGATGTCACTCGAGCCCAGCGCCACCCCGGCGTGGCGGCCCAGCACGGCCACGATCATGGACAGCCGGTTGCGGTCGATGCCGGTGGTGGCGCGCCGCGGCATGGCCAGGTCGCTGGGTGCTACCAGCGCCTGCAGCTCGAGCAGGATCGGCCGGCTGCCCTCGATCGCGGGCAGCAGCACGGAGCCGGGCCCGGCGGGGCCGCCGGACGCGAACGCGGCGGAGGGATCGGCCACGGCCACCAGGCCGCGGTCGGTCATCTCGAAGATGCCGATCTCGTTGGTCGAGCCGAAGCGGTTCTTGACCGCCCGCAGCACCCGCAGGAACCGGTAGCGGTCGCCCTCCATCTGCAGCACTGCGTCCACCAGGTGCTCGAGCACGCGCGGCCCGGCCACCGTGCCCTCCTTGGTGACGTGGCCGACCAGCACGATCGTGACGCCGTGGCCCTTGGCGATGCGCAGCAGGCGGTCGGCCGCCTCGCGCACCTGAGCGACGCTACCCGGCGATGACGCGAGATCTGCTGACGCCAGCGTCTGCACGGAGTCGATCACGCAGATCTCGGGGCGCAGCTCGACGATCGCCTCGCAGACCGTCTCCAGCTCGGTCTCGGCCAGGATCGAGATGTGGTCGACGCCGCCGATCCGCTCTGCCCGCATCCGCACCTGCGCGGGCGACTCCTCGCCCGACACGAGCAGCGTCGAGCGGCCGGCGGCGCCCATCGCCGCCAGCGCCTGCAACAGCAGCGAGCTCTTGCCGACGCCCGGTTCGCCACCGACCAGCACCAGCGACCCCGACACCAGGCCGCCGCCCAGCACGCGGTCGAACTCGTCGGAGCCGGTCGAGATGCGCCGCGCAGCGTCCGGCTCGACATCGGCCAGCGGCTGCGGGACGGCGCGCGGCCGGGAAGGCCGGACACCAACCTTGGGGGCGCGTTCCCGCACCTCCTCGATCAGCGTGTTCCACTCGCCGCAGGCGGTGCAGCGGCCGAGCCAGCGCGGGCTTTCGAAGCCGCAGGCGGAGCAGGCGAAGGCGGTGAAGGTGCGTGACATGGGCCCACCATCATGGCAGCGGGTGCGGATGGCGCTGGTCACTCCGTGGAGACGTCCTGGTCGCCCTGCAGCCCCTCCGGCACGACCGCGCGAAAGCACCAGCGGGCGTCGCGGGCCAGCCGCGCGACGTGCTGCGCCGCCTGCGGCTGGCCGGACATCGCGAGCTCCCGCTCGTAGGCGCCCAGCAGCTCGGCCAGGTCGTGCTCGCCGCCCGCATCCAGCGGCCGCAGCGCGACGCGCGCTGCCCGGGCGAACCGGCTCCGGATGGCGGCCTCGTCCAGCCCCAGCTCCGGCTCGTGACGCAGGTAGACCACGCCGCCGGTCATCCCGGCGAAGGCCCACGGCCCGACATCGCCCAGCACCACCGCACGCCCGGCCGTCATGTACTCGAACGCGAAGCCCTTGACCTGCGCAGCCGCCGCAGAGACGCGTGGCCGCACGGGCCATGCCGGCTCACCCCCGATCAGCATGTCCGCACCCGACAGCCGGATGCCCGCGCGCGCGTCGGCCTCGCCCTGAACCATCAGCAGGCCCCGCTGGGCACCGTAGCCGAAGCCCTTGCCGACGGAGCCGCCGCGCATCGTGCCGGCGGCGTCCGGCGCCTTCAGCACGACCACGTGAGCGCCGCAGGCGCCCTTGGCGACGCCGTCCTGGCCGCCGCCTCGCACCCGCACCGGCAGCCCGTCGGCCGCAAACGCGGCCAGCCCCGACCCCGCGACTGCGCCGGCGATCGCCTCCAGCTCGGCGGCGCAGGGCTCGAACTCCGGCTCCGCGAGTGCCGCCACCAGCGGCCGCTCTCCCGCCGATGCCGCCGCCGGCACCGGCGCCGCCATGACGAGTACCGAGCCCAGCCGTGTCGCCAGCTCCTGAGTCATCAGCGGCCGCCTGCGACCAGGGCTGCGCGGCTCGGCCGTGGCCGCGGGCTGCAGCATCGCAGCCAGGTCGATCAGGTCGAGGCCGCGAGCCTGTACCAGCAGGTCGCTGCGACCGACCAGCTCCTGGGCGGAGTGCGAGCCCATCGCGGACACGAGCCGCCGCAGCTCGGCGGCCGTCTCGTCGAAGAAGCGCCACAGCCTGGTCGCGCCGTCGCCGGGATCGACCGGCAGGAACCGCTTGAGGCCGCGCGCCGCCGCCTCCCGCTCGTCCTCGATCTGGGTGGCGATGCCGACGTGGCACGTGTCCGACTGGCAACCACGGCAGATCGTGCAGCCCAGGGCCACCATCGACACGGTGCCGAACCCGACCCGGTTTGCGCCCAGCAGCATCAGCTTCAGCACGTCGCCGGCGGTGCGCATGCCGCCGTCGGCCCACAGCTCCACCGATCCGCGCAGGCCAGCCTCGGAGAGCGCGCCGTGGGCCAGGGTCAGGCCCAGGTCGGAGGGCAGGCCGGCGTGGCGCAAGGCGTGGCGGCGGGCCGCGCCGGTGCCGCCGTCATAGCCCGAGAGCGTGATCACGTCGGCGCCGGCCTTGGCGATGCCGACCGCGATCGTGCCGATCCCGCTCACGACCGGCACCTTCACCCCCACCCGCGCGCCCGGGTTGGCGGCGCGCAGCTCCGCGATGATCTGGGCCAGGTCCTCGATCGAGTAGAGGTCGTGGTTGTTGGCGGGCGAGATCAGGTCGACGCCGGGTGCGGCCGACCGCGCCGCCGCCACCTTCGGGGTGACCTTGGTGCCGGGCAGGTGGCCGCCCTCGCCCGGCTTCGCGCCCTGCCCGATCTTGATCTCGATCATGCCGCAGGAGCCGAGCATCCGCGCGTTCACGCCGAAGCGCCCGCTCGCCACCTGCTGGGCGCGGTTGCGCGGGCTCGACCCGATCAGCTCCGGCAGCTCACCGCCCTCGCCGTTCATGGCGATGATGTCGAGACGCGCGGCCGCGGCCAGGTAGGAGCGAAACGCAGCCTCGCCCTGCGAGCCGAACGACATGGCGCTGATCACGAACGGCAGCGCATGGTCGCCGACCGACAGGTCGGCCGGCTCGCCCGCCGGCACCGGCGCCGGCGTCGCGTCCAGCAGATGCCGCAGCGCGACCGGGTGCTCGCGCTCGACCGCGGCCGCCTGAGCGGCGAACTCGTCGTAGCCGCCGCGGCCGTCGGCGACGGCGCCGGCGGCCTTCCACAGCTTGGGCGCCATCCGGAATACCTGGCGAGGCCGGTCGGCCGCGACCGCGACCGGCCGGCGGCGCCCCGGCAGCAATGCCGGGCAGGGGAACTCGCGGGCGGCCTCGGGGTGCAGCCCGACCGACGCGAAGGCCGGCCCGTAGCCGGCCAGCTCGTGCGTGCCCATCGTCGAGAGCACCTTCTCGATGCCCTTCTCGAGCGCGGCGCGAAGGCGGGCGCAGCGCCCGCGACCGGCCAGCGCCCACATCGCGTAGGGCTCCACGGCCACCGCTCCGGTGCCGAGCGCCAGCACCACGTCGTGCAGGTTGCGCAGGCCGCCCGCCGCCAGCGCCAGCGACGCGTCGCGGTCGAGCCCGCGCTCGCGCAGCCGCCGCATCGCCATCGCCAGCGACAGGTGGGGGTCGACCTCGGCGGCCAGCCGGTCGTCCAGCAGCACGAGTTCGGCGCCGCCCGACACGGCGCGCTCGGCGTCGCCGGCAACATCCTGCGTGAGGCCGATCCGCGTCCAAGGCAGCCCCTCGTGCGAGCCCAGCAGCGGCGAGCCGAGCTGCCACATGCCGGCCGGCCGTCCGGGCTGCGGGCGTCGTCCGGCAAGGACGCACAGCGAGAACTGCTCGCGCTCGCGGTCACGGTCGATGGCCGGGTTGGTGACGACGGCCACCTCCTGCTTGAAGTGGTCGGACACGGACGGCGTCTCGTCAAGCGCGGCCAGCGGGCCGTCGTACCCGAGCGACCCGATCGGCTCCTCGCCGCTGTCGGCCATCGCCTCCAGCATCGCCAGGTCGTCGCGTGTGAACCCGTGCGCGGCCGGGTCGACCCGATCCTCCACGCGCAGCGGGACCCGCGGCCGCGTGAACCGGGACGCCAGCGCCACGCCGGCCAGGGGGCTCGATCGGGAGGGGGACCGGAAGCCCCGCGGCCGGCGCAGATCGATCAGCACCCGCTGGCCGGCGGCCACGGGCACGGGGTCGTCGTCGAGCTCGCCGATGTCAAGGACGCCGGGCTCGGACGAGAGCCACAGCTCGCCGGGCGTCCGCAGCTGCCACAGCGGTCGCAACCCGAGCCTGTCGACGGCGCCCACCACCAGCTCCCCGCTGCGGCCGATCAGCGCGGCCGGGCCCTGCGCCAGCGGCCCGCATACCGCGCGGTGGTAGCGGTCGAGCGGGCCGCGCGGCCGCACCGGTGGCAGCAGCGTCGCCAGCACCTCGTCGAGCGCCAGCCCGCGGTCGAGCAGCACGCCCACCAGCAGGTCCAGGTCCTGGGTGTCGCTCGCCCCGCGTAGCGGCTGCGCCCCCAGGCCCGGTAGCTCCAGCCGCAGCCGCCGGATGGTGTTGATCTCGCCGTTGTGGGCGAGGCGCCCGAACGGCTGCACGCGCTCGAAGGCGGGCAGCGTGTTGGTCGAGTAGCGGCTGTGGGCGATCGCGACGCGGGTCGCGAACAGCGGATGCTCGAGGTCGGCGGCGAACGGCAGCAGCCGCGAGGGGTCGCCGAGCACCTTGTAGACGCACGACGAGCGCGACAGGGAGGCAACGTGCACGCCCGCCCGCTCCAGCGCCATCCAGTGCCGCAGAAGCGACATGCCCTCCGGCACTCGCAGCGCCGCCTGCCACAGCGGCGGCGTGCCGTCGCGGCCTCCCGGCCCGAGGGCGGCGCGATCGACGTCCTGTTCGACCAGGGCCACCAGGTCGACGCCAAGGGCCCGCAGCGCCGGCTCCGGATCGTCGGCGGCCAGATGCGCGACGGCGAACCCGGGCGAGAAGGGCAGGTGCGAGCGCAGGCGATCGGCCCACAGCCGCCGCGGGATGTCGACCTGCACCCCGCAGCCGTCGCCCTCGTCGCCAACGCTGCCCGCGCGATGGGCCATCGCCTCCAGCGCCCGCACCGCGTGGCGCAGCGGCCAGGCGGAGGCGCGCCCGTCGCGCGCCACCACGGCGGCCAGCGCGCAGGCGTCGTGTTCCGGCTGATCCCTGCGGTCCGTCTTCAAGACCGTAGTGAATCATATGAATCGAACTACTGCAACTTGTGAACCATTTGTTACGGAGCGGTTAGTACGTGCCGAACTGCTTCCAGAGCCGCTCCGCCAGGTCGCGGCGCTTGTCACCGCCCCGCGACCGGGCCGCGATCGCGGCCGCCAGCGCCTCGATCAGCACCACGCCGGGTGCGGCCGTGTCGAACTCGCCCGCCTCGGCCGGCGCGCACACCAGCAGGTGCGTCGCCAGGTCGGCGGCCGGGGCCAGCTGGTCGTCCGTGATCAGCACCACCGGCGCGCCCGCCTCGTGGAAGCTCTGCACCACCTGCGCGGTGATGCGGGCGTAGCGGCGGAACGTGAAGGCGATCAGACGGTCGCCCGGCTCCAGGTCGATCAGCTGGTCGGCGATGCCCGGCTCGCCCGCGGCGATCGGCCACGTGTTGGAGAGCAGCGGGTTCAGCAGGTAGTAGGCGTACTCGGCCAGGGCCGCCGACTTGCGGTGCCCGAAGATGCCGATCTTGCCGGTGCCCCTTCCCAGCAGGGCCACCGCGGCGTGGAACTGGGCACGGTCGACCCCGGTGCGCATCGCAGTCAGGTCAGACCCGGCACGGGCGGCCACCGCGTCCACCACGTCGCCCGAGCCGTCCTGCTGGGGTGGCAGCGACAGCCTGGCCACCGCCTCCGCCCGCAGCGCGTCGTGCAGTTCGGCGAATCCGCTGAACCCGACCCGGACCGAGAACCGCACCACGGCGGCCTTGCTGACCCCGCTCGCGGCGGCCAGCGATTCGGCCGTCTCGAACGGCGCTTCCGCCGGGTGGTCGAGCAGGCGGTGGGCGATACGCAGGTCGTTCGGTGAGAGCTGATCGAGCTGCCTCCGGATGCGGCCGGCGACCTCGGTCACGAAGCGACTCGGTCGGTCATCTCGGCCATCCTAAACGACGAGGGGGGCGCCACTCTCGACGCCCCCCTCGTCGTACATCGATCGTGAGTTCCCGGCTACTCCTCAGCCGGCGCCTCGTCGTGCGGCTCACCCTCGCCGTCGTCCGAGGACGGCACCTCGGCCGCCACCAGATCCTCCGGCGGAGCGTCCGGCACGTCGACCGGATCGATCAGCTGCAGGGACACCTCCTCGTCGCCCTCCACGTGGTCGACCAGCACGGTCGAGCCAGGCTTCAGGTTTCGAGCCAGGACGAAGTCGGCCAGCGGATCCTCGATGAAGCGCTGGATCGCACGCCGCAGCGGGCGGGCGCCCATGGTCGGGTCGTAGCCCTTCTCGACCATCATCTCCTTGGCCGCCTCGGTCAGCTCGATCGAGACCTCGTGCACCTTCATCTGCTCGCGCAGCCGCTTCATCAGCTGGTCGACGATCATCTTGATCTCGTCCTTGGACAGCTTGTGGAAGACGATCACCTCGTCGATGCGGTTCAGCAGCTCGGGGCGGAACACCTTCTTCAGCTCGCCCATGATCCGGTTCTTCATGTCGTCGTGGGACACGCCCATCTCGTCCTCGCCGACGCTGAAGCCGAGCGTGGTGTTCTTCGCGATCGATGCGGCCCCGATGTTCGAGGTCATGATCACGATCGTGTTCTTGAAGTCCACGTGCCGGCCCTGGGCGTCGGTCAGGCGTCCCTCCTCCAGCATCTGCAGGAGGATGTTGAACACGTCGGGATGCGCCTTCTCGATCTCGTCCAGCAGCACCACCGAGTACGGCTTGCGGCGCACGGCCTCGGTCAGCTGGCCGCCCTCGTCGTAGCCGACGTACCCGGGAGGCGAGCCGACCAGCCGCGACACGGCGTGCTTCTCCATGTACTCCGACATGTCGACCTGGATCATCGCGTCCTCGTCGCCGAACAGGAACTCGGCCAGCGTGCGCGCCAGCTCGGTCTTGCCCACGCCCGAGGGGCCCAGGAAGATGAACGAGCCGGTCGGCCGCTTGGGATCCTTGATGCCCGCGCGGGCACGCCGGATCGCCTTGGACACGGCCTCGATCGCCACGTCCTGGCCGATCACGCGCTTGTGCAGCTCCTCCTCCATCCGGATCAGTCGCTGCGACTCGGCCTCGGTCAGCTTGAACACCGGGATGCCCGTCCACATCGAGACGATGTCGGCGATCTCCTCCTCGGCGATCTGAGCCTGGTCGGCCTCACCGGACGACTTCCAGTTGTCCTCCATCTCGCGCTTCTTGAGCGTCAGCTTGCGCTCGGAGTCGCGCAGGTTCGCGGCCTTCTCGAACTCCTGCGACTCGATCGCGGCCTCCTTCTCCTTGCGCACGGTCTCGATCTCCTCGTCGAGCTCCTTGTGCACCGGAGGGGCGGTCATCAGCTTGATGCGCATCCGCGACGCGGCCTCGTCGATCAGGTCGATGGCCTTGTCGGGCAGCTGCCGCTCCTGGATGTAGCGGTCGGACAGCTCCGCCGCAGCCTGCAGCGCCTCGTCCGTGATGCGGACGCGGTGATGGGCCTCGTAGCGGTCGCGCAGCCCGCGCAGGATCTGCACGGTGTCGTCGATGGTCGGCTCCTCGACCTTGATCTGCTGGAAGCGGCGCTCCAGCGCGGAGTCGCGCTCCAGGTACTTGCGGTACTCGTCGAGGGTCGTGGCGCCGATCGTCTGCAGCTCGCCACGGGCCAGCGCCGGCTTCAGGATCGAGGCCGCGTCGATCGCGCCCTCGGCCGCACCCGCGCCCACCAGGTTGTGCAGCTCGTCGATGAACAGGATGATGTCGCCGCGCTGGGCGATCTCCTTCATCACCTTCTTGAGCCGCTCCTCGAACTCACCGCGGTACTTGGATCCGGCCACCAGCGCGGCCAGGTCGAGCGTGTAGATCTGCTTGCCCTTCAGCAGCTCGGGAACCTGGTTCCCGGAGATGCGCTGGGCCAGGCCCTCGACGACGGCGGTCTTGCCGACACCGGGCTCGCCGATCAGCACCGGGTTGTTCTTGGTGCGGCGCGACAGGATCTGCATGACCCGCTCGATCTCGTTCTGGCGACCGACCACCGGGTCGAGCTTGCCCTCGGTGGCCAGCTTGGTCAGGTTGCGGCCGAACTGGTCGAGCAGCTTCGAGCTCTTCTGGCCCTTCTCGCCCGCGGCGCCGCCCGACTGCGTGCGCCGGCCGGGGCCGGACAGCATGCGGATGATCTCATTGCGGATCTTCTCGGCGTCGGCGTCGAAGTCGAGCAGGATGCGGGCGGCCACGCCCTCGTTCTCGCGCACCAGGCCCAACAGGATGTGCTCGGTGCCGATGTAATTGTGGCCCAGCGACAGCGCCTCGCGCAGCGCCAGCTCCAGCACCTTCTTGGCGCGCGGCGTGAACGGGATCTGTCCGGTGGTGACCTCGTCACCCTGGCCGACGATGCGGGCGACCTGAGCGCGCACCTCCTCCACCGTGATGTCGAGCGAGTCGAGCACGCGCGCGGCGAGCCCCTCCTCTTCGCGCAGCAGTCCCAGCAGGATGTGCTCGGTGCCGATGTAGTTGTGCTTGAGCGTGCGCGCCTCGTCCTGCGCCAGGACGACGACCTGTCGGGCACGCTCGGTAAATCGTTCAAACATGCTCGTGCCCCCTTCTTCTCGCTCGTTGGTGGTGGTGAATCATGACCTTACAGAATGCAGAAATGCGGCCCGTCAAATCGTCTGCGCTGGGCGCGTTCGAATGACGGTCCGGTCGGAGAGTGAGACCAGCTGAGTATATCACCGGCCCCTCCGGGCTCCCTCGCGCGAGCCGGAGTTCGTGGCCGTGTCTTCGGCGTTTCGGCGCGAGCGCTTGAGGGGGAGTTTGGAGGCCCTGGAAATCACCCGTCCCAGGGTTCGGGATCACCCGTGCGGATCCCTCTCAGCCGCCTCCGCCCGTGCCATCATCACGAACTCGTGCACACCGCCGTTCGTGGCGTGCCGGCGGCGCGCGACCTCCGCGAACCCGGCTCGCGCGTAGACGACGATGGCGCGGCGGTTGAATGCCGCCACCGACAGCGTCAGGCGCTCGGGGGCGTGGCAGCTGCGCGCCTCCGCCAGCACCGCCTCCAGGAACCCGGCGCCGAGCCCGCGCCCGGTCAGGTCGGGCCGCAGGCCCAGCCCCACGTCGACCGTGCCGCCGTCTGCGACCAGCTGCGCGAAGCCCACCACGGCTCCGCCGCGGTCGACGGCGGCCAGGTAGTTCCCGGCGCGGAGCTCCGGGTCGAGCAGCTCGGCCAGGTCGCCTGCGTCGGCCGTCGCGTCGTAGAAGTCGTAGGGAGGCGGATAGCGCCAGCCCGAGATCTCGACCGCATCGGACTGGGTCATCACCCGGAAGCTGACCGGAAGCTCGTCAGGCGCCGCCATCGCCCGGCTCCAGCACGCGCAGCGCCGGGAACAGGATCACCTCGCGGATGTTGCGCTTGTCGAGCAGCACCATCATCAGCCGGTCGATGCCGATGCCGACCCCGCAGGTGGGCGGCATCCCGTACTCCAGCGCCAGCAGGAAGTCCTCGTCCATCGGCGTGGTCTCCTCGTCGCCGGCCGCGGCCGCGCGCCGCTGCTGCTCGAAGCGCTCGCGCTGCTCCAGCGGATCGTTCAGCTCGCTGTAGGCGTTCGCGATCTCCATGCCGCCGCAGAAGGCCTCGAACCGCTCGACGATCGCATCGTCATCCGGCGAGCGCTTTGCGAACGGCGACAGCTCGACCGGGTAGTCGGTGATGAACAGCGGCGTCGTCACGCGCGACTCGACGAAGTGCGACAGCAGGTGGTCTACCGCCTGCGCCCAGGTGTGGTCGCCGGAGGTGTCCATGCCCTGTTCCTGCATGAACGACACCAGCCGGTCGCGGTCGCGGTCGGCCAGCGGGTCGATGCCGGCCGCCTCGGTGATCGCCTCGCGCAAGGACCGCCGCGGCCACGGCGGCGTCAGGTCGAGCGTGGTGCCGGCGGCCGCGCCGGCCCGCGACACCACCTTCTCGACCAGCTCCATCCCGTCGCGGTAGTCGGCGTAGGCCTGGTACCACTCAAGCATCGTGAACTCGGGGCTGTGCTTGAAGCTGATGCTCTCGTTGCGGAAGTCCTTGCTGAGCTCGTAGACGCGGTCGAGGCCGCCCACGATCAGCCGCTTCAGGTACAGCTCGTCGGCGATCCGCAGGTACAGGTCGCGCTTGAGCTCGTTGCTGTGGGTGGTGAACGGCTTGGCCGCGCCGCCGCCGTAGAGCGGCTGCAGCACCGGCGTCTCCACCTCGACGAAGCCCTCCTCGTCCAGCGCGGCCCGCATCGCGGTCACGGCGCGCGATCGCGCAACCGCGTCGACGCGCGACTGCTCGTTGGTGATCAGGTCGACGTAGCGGTGGCGGTAGCGCTGCTCGACGTCGGTCAGGCCGTGCCACTTCTCGGGCAGCGGCCGCAGGCACTTGGCCAGCAGCTGCCACGACGCCACCCGCACCGAGAGCTCGCCGCGGCGGCTCTGGAACACCTCGCCCTCGACGCCGATCAGGTCGCCCAGGTCGAGGCCGCCGAACTCCTCATACCCGGGCGTGGCGTCGGCCGTTGCGTGCAGCTGGATACGCCCGCTGGCGTCGACCAGGTCGAGGAACTGAGCCTTGCCGTGCCCGCGCCGGGCCATCACACGACCGGCCACGCGCAGCCGCTGCCCGCTGTCGGTGCCCGGCTCGAGCTCGCCGAACCGCGCCCGCAGCACCGCGACCGGCACCCGGTGCGGGAAGCCGGTCGGGTACGGATCGACCCCGCGCGAGCGCGCCGCGGCCAGTTTGGCCAGGCGGTCCTGGCGGATCTGCTGCTCGGTGTCGCCCGGCTCGCTCATCGCGACGCGCAGTCTACGTCGGGCGGATCGGGCAGGGGTGGCTACGCGGCCTTGATGCTCACGATCTGCAGCTTGATCGATCCGCTGGGGGCAGCCACCTCGACGACCTCGCCCTTCTTGTGGCCGAGCACGGCCTGGCCGACCGGCGACTCATTCGACAGCCGGTTGTTGGCGGGGTCGGCCTCGGCCGAGCCGACGATCTCGTACTCGTCGGTCTCGCCGTCGTCGACGTACTTGACCTTGACCTTCGAGCCGATCGAAACGACGTCCTTGGGGATGTCGCTGGTGTCGATCACACGGGCGCCGCGCAGCTGCTCCTTGAGGCGCAGGATGCGGGTCTCCAGAAGCGCCTGCTCGTTCTTGGCGTCGTCGTACTCCGAGTTCTCCGAGATGTCGCCGAACTCGCGGGCGGCCTTGATCCGCTCGGCCACCTCGCGACGCTTGACGGTCTCGAGCTCCGAAATGGTGGCCTTCAGCTTCTCGTAGCCGGTCTGGGTGAGGATGACGTCCTTCTCCACGGAATATCCCTTGCTCTATTGGGTGTACGGCCCGTGCCAGGAGCCATGGTACGAAACGAGCGGCGCCCACCGAAACCGCTGAACTGCAGCAGTTTAAGGTTCCGGCCGACACCGCGGAACCACGCATTCTACCCGCGTCATCGCAAAACCGTCAAACCGATCGCTACATCCGCCACAAGCCGGCGTCCAGTACCCTTCGCGCCATGGCCGAGCTCTCCTCCACCTGGTACATCGGCGAGGTCGAGATCCCGTCGCGAATCGTGCTGGCACCGATGGCCGGTGTGTCGGTGCAGGCCTTTCGCCGCCAGGGGCGGCGCTTCGGCGCCGGGCTGGTATGCAGCGAGATGGTGTCGTCGTGCGGGCTCTCGTACGGGAACGAGCGCACGCTCGGCTACCTGCGGATCGCGCGCGACGAGCACCCGCTGGCCGTGCAGATCTTCGGATCCGAGCCGGAGCGGATGGCGGAGGCCGCGCAGATGGTCGTGGCCGCCGGCGCCGACATCGTCGACATCAACTTCGGCTGCCCGGTGCGGAAGGTGACCAAGACCGGCGCGGGCGCAAGCGCGCTCGAGGATCACGGCCTCGCTTGCGCGCTGGCCGGTGCCGTGGTGGACGCCGTGGACGTGCCGGTATCGGTCAAGATGCGGCGCGGGGTGCGCAACGGGTCGCTCGCTGCGCTCGAGCTGGGGCCGAAGCTGGAGGCGCTGGGCGTGGCGTCGTTGACGCTGCACCCGCGCAGCGCGCAGCAGATGTACACGGGCACCGCCGACCACACGCTGACGGCGGAGCTGGTGCGGCGGGTGTCGGTGCCGGTGATCGCCTCCGGCGACATCGGCGACCACACCGGCGCCGAGCGGGTGCTGGACGAGACCGGCGCCGCGGCGGTGATGGTGGGTCGCGGAGCGCAGGGACGGCCGTGGACGCTGCGCGAGCTGTCCGAGGGATCCACGCAGGCGCCCGACCGGGCCGAGGTGGCGGCCGAACTGGTGCGGTTCATGCGCGAGGTGGTGCGCGAGATGGGCGAGGAGCGGTCGGTCGGCTTCCTGCGCAAGTTCTACGGCTGGTACCTGCGCGGGCTGGACGGCGCCAAGGAGCTGCGCGTGCAGATGACGCAGGCGCCGTCGGTGGAGCTGGCCGAGGCGATGCTGCTAGACGCCTGCCCGGAGGCGCTGCCGCTGGTCGCGGAGGCGGAGCGAGAGACGGCGCTGCTTCCCGACTCGGACAGCGACCGCCTGCTGGATCTGCCGATCTCGATCTACGGCGGCGGCTGAGCCCGCTAAGACGTTCGACGGAGCCGGGCGGCCCTTCGCAGCCGCACCGGCCCCGTGAACCTCTGCCCCGTTAGGACTCGGCCATCTCCTCGGACGCCAGCAGCCCGATCGCGACCAGGTCGGTCGGATGGATCCAGGCATCGGAGACGAGAAAGCCTCCCGCATCAAGGATCGCGCTTCGCAGCGGGATCGCCCAGCGGTGCTCGATCAGCGCGACCGCCGCGGCTGTGCCCTCGGGGATCTCGTCGGCGATATACCACACCTGATCCTCGATCATGCCGCCGTCGAGGGCGGCCTCGGCGCCGGCGATCGCGCCGGCCTCGGCGCCCTCCTCGCCCGCTACGCCCATACCGATCAGCGCACCCACGGTGGCGCCGAACTCGATCGTCTCGTCCTGGCTGAGGTCGCTGTGCTCGATCATCGTGATCAGGCCGTCCTCGTCCTTGCGGACGAAGCCCATGTCGATCAGACGGATCACGTCGCGCTCGCGCAGATCGGCGAGTACGGAGGCGATCTCACCCTTGAACTCACCGCCGGCGAACCCGACGATCAGCAATTGCACCGGTCCGATGGTCATCCTTGTCTCCTGAGTTGGTCGTGGCCCGGCACTAGGAGCCGAGCAGCTTCGCTTTTGCCTGCTGGAACTCCTCGGGGCTGAGCACTCCCTGGTCCATCAGGTTCTTCAGGTCCATCAGCTGCGACGTGAGGTCGTCGCCCGCGGGAGCCGCCGGCGCCGCGGCCACTGGAGCCGGCGGCGGCGGCGGCGCGTCCTGCGGCGCCGCGGCTGCCTGCTGCGCCTCGAGGTCGGCGATGCGCTGCTCCTGGCTGGCCGACTCGGCCTGCTTGTTGGCGACGTGCTTACCTGCCACATACGCCCCCCCACCAACCATCGCCGCCCGCATCAACGGTCGTCGTCTACGCATGTTCCGCCTCCCGAGAGATCGTCGTGGACTCCATGTCAGACAATAGACCATCCCGGTATGCCCGAGGCCGGGCGCCTCCCAGCTGCGCAGCTGTTGGCAGCGCTCCTAGGCCGGTTCCGGCGGCGGCTGCGTGGCCGGCGCCGGCTCAGTGTCGCCAGCCAGGCTGGTGCCCTCGATGTCGACGGTGGGCACGATCCTGCCCAGCCAGGCGGGCATCCACCATGCCCATCGGCCGAGCAGGGTGAGCACCGCGGGCGCCAGCATCAACACCATCGTCGCCGCCAGCAGCACCGCCGTGGACAGGCCGACGCCAAACTGCTTGACCACCGGATCGCCGTTCAGGATGAAGCTGGAGAACACCGAGATCATGATCAGGGCCGCCGCCGAGATAACCCGCGCGCTCGTCTTCAGCCCCAGGCGGACGGAGGTGCGGTCGTCCTCACCGTGCAGGCGGTGGTGGTCGACCGAGGACAGCAGGAAGACCTGGTAATCCATGCTCAGCCCGAACAGGATCGCGAACATCATCAGCGGCACGTAGCTCGCGATCGGCACGCTCGAGGCATCGGTGCTGACCCCCACGATGTCGATGCCCCAGCCCCACTGGAAGCAGGCGGTGAGTATGCCGAACGCCGCCATCGCCGTCACGAAGTTGGTGGCCGCCGCCTGCAGCGGGATCAGCACCGATCGGAACGCCACCAGCAGCACCAGCATGCTGAGCAGCAGGATTGTGACGATCACCAGCGGAAGCCGGCTCGAGATCTCTGCGGCCAGGTCGACGTTGCTGGCGGTGGAGCCGCCCACGAACGCCTTCACACCCTGCTCGGAGTTCTTCGGTATCACGGTCGAGCGCAGATACCTGACCAGGTCGGCAGTCGCCTGCGACGAGGGCGCCGTGGTCGCGATCACGCTGTAGACGACGTCGTTGCCCTTCTTGGAAATGGACGGCGGAGACACGAGCTTGTCGCCCTTGGTCTTGATCAGCGCATTTTGCAGCTTGACCAGCCGCGGGTCGGTGCCTCGGATGTCGCCGCCGGCCTTGGTCAGTGTGGTCTCCAGCTGGCTGTGCAGCTTGTCGGCCTGCTTCTGCTGCTTCTTGGCCTTCTTTTGCAGCGCCTTCAGCTGATCGCCCTGCTGCTGGAGATCGTTCGCCTGTGCCTGCAGCTCGTTTCCCTGCTTTTGCAGCGTGGCACCCTGTTGCTCGAGCGCTGCGGCCTGCGCCTGCAGCGAGGCCGCCTGCGACTGGAGCTGGGCGGACTGCGCATCGAGCGCCTCCTTCTGCTGCTTGAGCGACTCCTTCTTGGCCAACAGCGCCTCCGCCTGGTGCAACAGCTTCTTCGCTTCGGCCTTGTCGTGCCTGAGCTGGGCGATGAACTCCTGCTCGCGTCTCTTGAGCCGCTTCAGCCGCGCCTGCAGCTCGGCGATCCGCGTGGGATTGGTGGCGTTCTGCAACTTCCGCTCGACCTTGGCCTGCGCAGCACGGTTGACGACCAGCCGTACGGCCAGCGCCTTTGCATCCTGCTTCAGCGCGGCTGCCTCCGCCTCCAGCTGACTTTGCTCGGCGTTCAGCTTGCTGTTCTCGACCTTCAGCTTCGCACCCTGCGCCTCGAGCGCCGCCTGCTGCTGCTCCAGCTGCGCCTGCTGTGCCTGCAGCGATGCCGACTGCTGATTGAGCACCGCCTGCTTGTGCTCCAACTGTTGTTGCTGCTGCTCCAGCTGGGCCTGCTCGGCGTTGATCTCGGCCTGCTGCTGCTTGCCCTCCTTCTGCTCCTGCTGGAGGGTCTTCTGCAGGCTCTTCAGCTGGTTCTCCTGATCGACCACCTTGGGGTCGCCCTTGGCCTTGGGAGCCACAGCCACCGCGATGATCAGCGGTCCGTTGAAGCCGGGTCCGTAGCCCTGGGACATCAGGTCGTAGGCGCGCCTCTGCATGGTTGCCGGATTCGTCTGGCCGATGTCCTCCTGGCCGAGCTCCAGCGATAGCACCGGGATGATCAGCGGCACCATCAGCGCAACCGCAAGCAGCACCGGGATCAGCGGGTGGCGGGTGACGAAGCCGGCCCAGCGTCCCCAGATGCCCTCCTTCGCGGGGTCATCCTTGGGGTGCAGCCACACCGGCAGGGCGAGCGAGTCGATGTGGCGCCCGGCCAGAGACATCAGCGCCGGTAGCAGCGTGACGGCTGCCAACACGGCCGTTCCCACCGCCACCGCCGCCGTGTAGCCGAGCGCGGACACCAGCGGGATGCCGGCCACGAACAGCGACAAGAGCGCCACCACCACGGTACAGCCGGCGAACACCACGGCGGTGCCGGCGGTGCCGACAGCGCGCGCGATCGACTCGTGGAATTCCATGCCCTCGCGCATCTGGCCACGGTGGCGCGTGACCAGGAACAGTGCGTAGTCGATGCCGACCGCCAGCCCGATCATTGTGGCGATCGTGGTGGAAATATCCGGCACCGATACCAGGTGCCCCATCAGCCCGATCAAGCCCAGGGCGGTCGTCAGGCCGAGGATGGCTGTTCCAATCGGCATCCCCATCGCCACCAGCGTGCCGAAGGTGAAAGTGAGGATGATCATCGCCGCCAGGATGCCGATCACATCGCTGGTGGACGTGTCGTTCGGCGACAGCGTGCTGCCGATCGAGCCGCCGCCGACCACCTCCATGCCGGCCTGCGTGCCGGGTTTGGCGGCGTCCAGCACTCGCTGCGCCTGCTGCTCAGTGAGGTCGTTGGAGCTGACGTTCAGCAGCGCCGAGATGAACGCGGTCTTCTTGTCCTTCGAGATCTGGGCTCCGGCACCCTGCGCGAACGGGCTGGTGGCGCTATGCACGTACTTGATCTTCTTGATCGCCTTGTACGAGTCGGTGATCGCCTGCTTGTTGTCCTTGTCGGTGACCTTGCCGGCACCACGGATGTGGAAGATGATCGGGTTGGAGCCGTTCTGCTGGGGCGGGAACCCGGCCTGCAGCAGGTCGGTGGCCGCCTGGCTACCGGTGCCGGGTAGGCTGATGTTGTTGTCGGTGTTGGCACCGACGTGCTTCACGGTCAGCGTGACACCGGCCGCCAAGGCGATCCAGCACACGAGCACGATCACCGGATGCGCCGCCACCAGGTGCCCCAGCCTGTAGAGCATCCTTGCCAAGGTCGCGCGAGTCTACGCGACACCGATGCCGATGTCAGCCCCGACTCGGGCCGGACGGTCCCGCCGACGGGCGCTACTCGGTCGAACGCGTTGTGTTCCGCAGCCAGATCAGGCGTAGCCCCTCGAGCGTCAGCCAGGGCTCGACCCGGTCGATCGTGAGGCAGTGCGGGGCGACGACGCCGGCAAGGCCACCGGTTGCGATCACGCCCGCGTTCCCGCCCAGCTCAGTACGGAACCGGCCGACCAGGCCGTCGACCAGCCCGGCGTAGCCGAAGATCGCGCCCGACTGCATGTTCTCGGCGGTGGTGCGGCCGATCGCCCGCTCCGGCGCCCGCAGCTCGATCCCGAACAGCGCGGCCGCCCGCTCGCCCAGCGCGCTGGTCGCGATCTCCAGCCCGGGCGCGATCGCCCCGCCCAGGAAGGCGCCGTCAGCCGAGACCGCGTCGAAGTTGATAGCGGTGCCAAAGTCGACAACAACCAGCGGTGCGGGTTGCAGGGCAAGGGCGGCGACTGAGTTGGCGACGCGGTCGGCACCCACCTCCTGCGGGGTCGGCACACGCAGCTCAAGGCCGGTCTCGACGCCCGGCTGACCCACCACGAGCGCCTCGTGACCGAAGTGGGTGCGGGCGGTCTGGCGCAGCGCCTCGGCCAGCTGCGGTACCCCGGACGAGGCCACCGTCGCGGTCACGTCGCCGAACCCGCGACCTCGCACCGACAGCAGGCCGTGTAGCTCGACCGCCAGCTCGTCGGCGGTCTGGGTGCGGACGCTGGCGACGCGCCAGTGGTCGGTCAGCAGCTCGCCGTCGTAAAGGCCGACGACGGTCTGCGTGTTGCCGACGTCGATTGCCAGTAGCACTAGATGGTTGATTCCACGGGATACGTGGCTGCTGGGCGCAGGATGGAGCGCGCTGGACGACGGGAAGCTGCAAGCCCCGGCTTGCAGCGGTCGGTAGCGATCTGCGATGACGCAGATCGCGGACGGCGCGCCGCGTAGCTCGTGGAATCAACCATCCACGCTACTCGTCGGTCAGCTCGAAGCCGCGCGGCAGCGTGGTCTCGATGTCGTCGTCGGGCTTGAGCTCCTCGATGGTGACGTCCTGCGTGGTGTGCACCTCGGTGCGGGGGATGATGCGTGTCGGGCGGCTCTTGTCCCAGACCCAGACGTCGGTCATCGTCAGGCGGGCGAAGGGATAGGCGGCCTGGTCGTTCCGCTGGATCTCGAGCTCGTTGCAGAGGTAGGTCGCCTCCGCGGTCAGCACGCAGTAGCGAAACAGGCCGAACACGGTCGCGTACTCACGCTTCAGCCGCAGCTCCAGCTCGGCGTCGTATTCCTCGAGGTCGTCGATGTAGGTCATGGCAGAAGTCTAATTCGCGGGAGCCCGCGGTTCGGGCTCGACGGCTGCAAACGCGGGCCGCGCAACGGCCGTGTCGCGCATCCGGATCAGGTTCGGGTAGGGCGACATGTCCATGCCGGTGACCAGCGTGCGGTACAGGAACGGCGCGGCGGCGACGTCGGCCAGCGAGAACTCGCCCAGCCAGTACCCGGACGGGCCGACCACGCTCTCGAACTGGGTGAGAACCGGCGCGACCTCCTTCGCCTTGGCGACGGCGGCCGCAGGGTCAGCCGGGCCGGCGCCGAAGCCACCGGTGGGGCTGAAGCCCAGCGCCCGCGCCTCGACCTGGAAGAAGGCGGGGCGGAAGGTGAACGCGAAGCGATCGAGCATCATGTCCACGCGGGCGCGCGCGGGCGGGTCGGCCGGATACAGGTCGTCGCGGCCTTTGCGGTTGGCCAGGTAGCGCAGGATCGCCTGCGACTCCGACAGCAGCAGGTCGCCGTCCTGCAGAGTCGGGATGCCCATCAACGGGTTGATGTCGGCGTACCACTGCGGCCGCGGGCGCTCGATCGGCACACCTCGACGCTCGTAGTCGAGGCCCAGCTCGGCCAGCAGGAACCGCACCTTCTGCGCGTTGCCGGAGATCGGATGGTCGTAGAGCACCAGCACCGCCGCGGACACTACACCAGGCCTGGAATCAGGCGCTTGGTACGGTCCGCGTAGGGGGCGTACTCCGGGAACTGGGCGCGCAGCGATCGCTCCTCGTACTTGGTGCGCACCAGCTGCAGGCCGAGGCAGATCAGCCAGGCACCTAGGGCCGGCGCCCAGCGCTGGGCGCCGACGACGATGCCCAGCGAGGCGGTCAGCTCACCCAGGTAAAGCGGATGCCGGACGACCCGATACGGGCCGCGCGTGACCAGGCCGCGCACGTCGGGCAGCACGCCGAAGCAGCGGCCGAGGAAGGCGACGGAGGCGATCGCGAACAGGAGGCCGGCACCGAGCATGACGTCGCCGGCGACCAGCACGGCACCGGAGCCGCTGCTGCCAGCGACCAGGCCGATCAGGATGAACGCCAGCTGCGAGGTCAGCGCGGCCGCGACCCCGATCACGCTGCGGCCGCGGCGAAGCGGCGCCGGGCGGATGTTGACGAGCACGGCGAACATCGTCCAGAGCGCGGCTCCCAGCAGGTGGAAGATGAAGTCGGCCGGGCCGGACGATCGGGCGGCGGCGGTGCCCGCGAGCAGGGCCATCACCCCGAACAGGAACGTGGGCACGCCACGGGAGCCGAGCAGGTGCAGTGTCACGGGGAGGCGTTCCACCCTCCTGCTATCGGCGGGCCGCAGGGCCTACATGAGCGGGGTGCCGGTGGCGCGCACGCCCTGCGGCGGCAGGCGCTCCAGCAGGGCTGCGACGGTCTCGCCGTGGAGGTCGATCTCCGGCGCGACGTCGGCCAGCGGGCGCAGCACGAACTCGCGCTCATGGGCGCGTGGGTGCGGCAGCGTCAAGCGGTCGCTCTCGAGCTGCCGGCCGTCGTACCAGATCAGGTCGAGGTCGAGCGTGCGCGGGCCGAACCGGATGCCGCGCTCGCGGCCGCCCTCAGCCTCGATCGCGAGCAGCGCATCCAGCAGGGGCAACGGCGCGAGCGTCGTATCCAGTCCCACCACGGCGTTCAGGAACGCCGGCTGTTCCCTCAATCCGACCGGCTCGGTCTCGTAGACCGGGGATGCGGCCACGACGGTGCCCAGCCCGCCCAGCGAGGTCGCCGCACGACGCAGCGCCTGCAGCGAGTCGCCCAGGTTACTCCCCAAAGAGATGTACGCCCGGTTCCCTCGTAAGGGTGCACTTGCTGACATTTCCATCATGTTTTCTTCACAAATGACGATGCAGATAGTCCGGTGCCGGATACCTGCGTTGGCCGCCGCCGGGCTCCCCAACTTGTCAAGGAAGGTGCCATGTCGACCCTCATGGAACTGACCATCGTGCTGCTCGTCTGCCCGGCCGCCCTGGCCGCGTGGGTCGACGCACGGTACCCCAGCATCCGCCCCACCGAGCTGCGCCGCGTGGCCGTGCACATCGGCATCACCGGCCTGGTCGCGTTCGTGCTGCTGCGACCCGCTCTGATCGGCGTCGGCATGCTGCTGCACGGCAACACTGGCCGCGCCGCGGCGATCAGCGTGGCCTGCATCGTCATCACCTACTGCGTGATGGTCACCATGTGGGCGATGCGCAGCGCCGCCGAGATGGCGAGCACCGGGCGCCGCTAGCTGGTTGATTCAGGGGATGCGTGGATGCTGGGCGCAGGATGGGGTGCGCTGGACGTCGGGAGCGTCCGCAGGGCAGGCTGGGCCTGTCCCGGCCAAGGACGATCGTGGCGCCCAGCGTGCCTCAGACCAGTCCAGCGCCGCGCAGTCCGTGGATCATCCGGCTGTTCAGACAGCGATCTCGCGCAGCGTGGCCGCCGCCTCGGCGCGGTTCTTGGCACGCAACTTGCGCAGGATCGACTTGACGTGCCAGCGCACCGTCTCGGGTGACAGGCACAGCCGCTCGGCGATGACGGCCGTGCTGTGGCCGGCGGCGATCAGCTGCAGGATCTCCAGCTGTCGCGGGGTCAGGCGTTCCCGGTGCGGGAAGTGCGAGGCCAGCGTGACGCGGCGGTCGCCGTCGCGCAGGTCGCGGACGAGATAGCCGGTCATCTGGCGCGAGAGCGCCGCCTCTCCCACGAACACGCCCTCGAGCGCCCGGACAAGCCGCTCGGGTGCCTGCTCCTTGGTCAGGAAGCCGTCGGCGCCGGCCCTGATCGCGGCCAGCATCTCGTTGGAGTCGTGCGACACCGTCAGCACCACGGCGCGGATGCGCGGGTCGTGGGCGGCGACGCGCTTGACCAGTTCGATGCCGCTGCCGTCGCTGAGGTAGAGGTCGGTGAGCACCGCGTCGGGCCGGGTCGCGCGGACGACGGCCATGGCCTCCACCACGCCATCGGCGACCCCTGCCACGGCCACACCGCCGGCCTCGAGCAGGCCGACCAGACCACAGCGGTAGATCGGGTGATCGTCAACGACGACAACGCGCAGTTGCTCCATACCTCCGTTATACGGGGGGATCGTGGGTGGTGTAAGACCACCCCACCAAGAAGCGGACCCACCCTCCCTCCGCCGCTTCTACGAAATTCGAGGCGAACTCGGCCCCGATCTACGAATTTCGTAGCCGTGACGGGGTCTGGCTACGAAATTCGTGCAACACCGGTGCCAGGCGCGCGTGTTGCGCCGGCGAATCGTGACGGGGCCAATGCGAGGGTCACGGACGCGTCACGGTGACCCGCACATCGCCGAAGGGGTGGCCGATCGGGGCCTGCGGCTTGTGTACGGTGACCTGCACCCGCTCAGCCGGGAACCGCTCGATCAGGTCGTCGGCGATGACGGCGGCCAGGCGCTCCAGCAGGTTGTATGGGCCGCCGCCGGCCAGCTCCACCACCCGGTCGCAGACGGCGCCGTAGTCGATCGCTTCCTCGAGCCGGTCGCTCTGCTCCGAGGCGCCGGAGCCAGTCAGCCGCACGTCGAACACGAACGGCTGGCCGTCGCGGCGCTCGTGCTCGTAGACCCCGTGGTGGGCGAACACCTCGAGCCCCACGACCTCGACCACGGGCCCGGTCACGGCCGCCCCCGTCCCACCGCCGCGGCCACGTCCAGCGCCTCGCGGTTGGGCGCCACGTCGTGCACCCGGAACATCCAGCCGCCGCGCCGGTAGGCCTCCAGGTTCGCGGCCACGGTCCCGGCCACGCGCTCCTTCTCGGCCCGGCCCGTGATCTGCCCCAAAAACCGCTTCCGCGACAGCGCCACCAGCACCGGGTAGCCCAGCGCCGCGATCCGGTCGAGCTCCCGCAGCAGCGTCAGGTTGTGCTCGATCGTCTTTCCGAACCCGATGCCGGGATCAATGCAGATCAGCTCGCGAGCGATCCCCTGCGACTCCGCGAACCTGGCCCGCTCCGCCAGGAACTCGCCGACCTCCGCCACCACGTCCACGTAGCGGGGGTCGTCCTGCATCGTCCCGGGCGTACCCTGCATGTGCATCAGGCAGACCGGCACCCCGGCCGCCCGCACCACCTCCGCCATGGCCGGATCGTGCCGCAGCGCGGACACGTCGTTCACGAACACCGCGCCTGCCGCGAGCGCCCGCCGCGCCACCTCCGCCTTCATCGTGTCGATCGAGATCGGCACCGCCGTTCGCCCGCCAGCCCTTCGACCACCGGGAGCACGCGCGCCAGCTCCCGCTCCGGTCGGATACCGGCTCCGCCCCGGGCCGCGTGGACTCGCCGCCGATGTCGATCAGGTCGGCGCCCTGCCTCGGCCAGCGCCAGCCCGTGCGCGATCGCCGCGGTCCGGGTCCAGGAAGTCGCCGCCGTCGGAGAACGAGTCCGGCGTCACGTTGATACGCCCATCAGCGCCGGCGCCGGGTAGCGCCGCGTCAGCACCGTGTCCGGCACCAGCGGGGCCGGGGACTGTCGCCGCCGATGGCCGGCCGGCCGCGGCACGAACACCGGAGTGTCCGGCATCCAGCGCACCGCCGAGAAGATGGTCGCATACAGCAGCCCCAGGATCGGCACCGGCACCCAGCCGCCGCCGGTCGTGCCCATCACCAGCGTGTTCCAGCTGCCGTGGAGACCGCGATCCCCGGCAGCAGCGAGCCGGTCCGCCGGCGCAGCCATGCCAGCAGCATCCCCTCCGCCGAGAACAGGATCAGCACCCCCGGCTCGACGTGCAGCCCGGCCCAGACCACGCCCGACACCAGCGCACCCGGCCAGAACCCGAACCGGCGCGCCAGCGCCGAGAACAGGAACCCGCGCATGGCCACCTCCTCGGTCCACGGCGCCACCATCACCGCCAGGGCGCTGAGCGCGATCTTGTAGCCGAGGCCGGAGTGGTCCGCGCCGAGGTCGTTGGTGCCGGTCAGGTGCAGCGCGCTGCGTGATCGCGATCGCCACGGCCCCGATCCCGATCGCGGCCGGGATGAAGATGGCGATACCCGAGATCCAGCGGCGAGCCCGGGCCGCGCCGAACGCGGCCCACTCGCGCCGCCGGTTGGCGAAGGCCAGCTCGAAGCAGACCGGCAGGATCATGGCCACGCCGAACATCAGCGCGAAGGCGGCCAGCAGCCCGGCCGCCAGCGTCGTCTGCTGGTTCGTCAGCTGCCCGGCCACCAGCCCCTCCAGCACGAACAGCAGCACGAACAGCGTCATGCTCAGGAACACCGCACGCCCCCAGCCAACGGGTTGACGGTCGGTGATCACCCCGGGATCGTAGCGACTGGGCGTGGACGGGATCACTAGACTGACCAGCCGTGGAGACGTCGCACACAGCGGTCGAGGCGCGGATGCTCCAGCAGGCGATCCCGGACGGCGCGACGGTGCTCGAGGCGGGCTGTGGACGCACGACGCGGCTGGCCGACCACCGTGACCGGATCGCCCGGCTGGTCGGGATCGACCTCGACGGCGCCGCCGGCCGCGAGAACGCGTCGCTGGATGAGTTCATCGAAACCGATCTGTCCGGGCCGCTGCCGTTCGACGACGCCACCTTCGACCTCGTCTACTCCAACTTCGTCGTCGAGCATCTCGACGATCCCGCCCGGACGTTCGGCGAGTTCCACCGGGTTCTGCGTCCGGACGGCTGGCTGGTGCTGCTGACCAGCAACCGGTCGAACCCGTTCATGGCCGCCGCCAGGGCGATGCCACAGCGGCTCCGCGTGCTGGTCAAACGCAGCGGCGCCGGCGCTGTCGAACGCGACGTGTTCCCGGCTCGATACCGTGCGAACACGCCCGCAGCGCTCGAGGCGGCAACCCACGCCGCGGGCTTTACCGCCAGCTCGGTCGCGTATGTCGCAACGCTCCATCGCTACGGGGCCCGGGTTCCCGGTGCTGCGCACGTGCTGCGCTGGGCCGAGCGCGCGCTTCCCGAGCGGCGCCGGTCCACGATCGTCGCCGCCTACCGGGCGACCTAGATGATTGATCGATATCTCCGTGATGTCCCGGGCGATAACCGAGTCTCGTGCAGGTGCAAGTCGGAACGACTTGCACCGGTCATGAGCGATCTGCGATTACGCCAGATCGCGGACGGAGACGACGGTTCGCAGCCGTAGCCATCCTGGCCGCCGCGAACCCTGACCTACCGCAGCGGCCGGGCGCGCGCGAGAGATATCGATCAATCATCTAGGAGCTACCGGTAGCGGAGGGTGGTCGCCGTCGGCAGCCAGCGCTCGTAGCCGTAGCCCGTGTACGGCCTGTGTCCGGGGCGGTACATCTCCGCCGAGCCGTTGTTGTCGAACCCGATCGCCTGCTGGGCACCCAGCTGTCGCAGCACCCGCGCGAAGCTCAGCATCGTGAGGCCGGATCCGCCGCGGGCGCCGATCAGGATCAGCGATCCCCGTCCGGAGGTGGTGCGCATCAGCGCCGGCCGCCAGCATCCGCCGCCGCACGTCCACTGCCAGGAGTCGACGATCGTCGGCCGCGACGAGATCGCAACCCCATCGGACACCAGCTCCGGCTTGCCTCCCATCACGTCCGACACGGAGCTCCAGCCCTTGGCGTCGCCGTTGATGTCGACGACCGGGTGCGCCGACGCCGCCAGCGCGGACAGTCCCACCTCCGCGATGCCGCCGACCTTCGCGAGCAGGACGGTCCCGGTCTCCGGCACGGTCACCTGCGCCCCCGCCGGCTGGCTGCCGACGATCGGGAGCGACGTCGTGGTGCCTGCCGAGGTGGGCTCCGCGAAGGCAAACGCGACCACCGGCTCGGATCTGTCGCTCCCGGTGCGGTTGCGCAGGGTGCGGTTGCCGCTGAGCACCGTGCGAAACGCCGTCGAGTCGACCGTGAACGCCGCATATCCCTTCGGCACCGTGACCACGGTGCCGGCCGTGTCGTAGGCGCCGACCTGGTCGCCGCCTGCCGGCAGGGCGCCGAACGCGCCGACCGTCGCGGTCAGCCGGTTGGGGAGCTTCAGCTTGACCGGCTGCGCGCGCGGCCGGCCGACCTCGAAGTCGCCGGCGGAGAGGTATCCCACCCCCGGGACCGCCCCAGCCGAAGTTGTAGATCTTCCTGTCCTTGACCAGGATGCCGCTGTTGCGGTAGGCGGAACGGGTGGTGTATGCGGAGTAGTCGCCGTTGATTGCGGCGAGCAGGCCCGCCGGTGCGCCGAGTGAGGAGACCGGGTGCACGTCGACCGTCTCGGAAGCCGGGTGGTAGGTACCGAGCAGCGCCGAGCCAAGCCTCACATGGGTGTCGCCGACCGCCCACGAGATCCTGTAGATCTCCTGGACCCGGGAGTAGCCGCGCACGCTCGCCCGGTAATGGGTGAAGATGACGCCCCGGCGCAGGGTCGTTCGCGACACCACGCGCAGGTGCGTGATCGGGCCGGGAAGCGGCGTTGCCGGAGCGGATGAGGTCGACACGACGAAGACCACCACGGCGCTCGCAAGCAGCAGGATAATCCGTCGCGAAGCCATCCCGGTTGTGTCGTCACGGCATGACCGCTACACCACCCCGCGAACGGGTGATCGCGCCGAGCTCGGGGTGGCTACGCGCCCTGAGGTGCGTCCGGCGGCTTGCTCTGGTGCAGAGCGCCGGGCAGCGGCAGGCCGATCGTGCGCGGCTTGGACGGCTGCTTTGCGGGCTGCTCGTCGGCCACCGGCTGGGCGTGCTTCTCGTGGTCCTTGAAGACCTCTTCCGGCGCAGTGCCGGCCAGCAACGCCTGGAACTGCTCGCGATCGATCGTCTCGTACTCGATCAGCACCTTCGAGAGGCGCTGCATCTCGTCCATGTGGTCAGACAGCACCTTGCGGGCGCGCTCGTGTGCGTCCTCGACGATGCGGCGGATCTCGTCGTCGATCTCGCGCGCGATCTCCTCGGAGTAATCGGCCTCATGACCGAAGTCGCGGCCCAGGAAGGGCTGGCCGGAATCGCGCCCGAAGGTCCGCGGCCCCAGCTTCTCCGACATCCCCCAACGCATGACCATGCGCTTCGCGGTGTCGGTCGTCTTGTTGAGGTCGTCCTCGGCGCCGGTGGTGATCTCTCCGAACACCAGCTCCTCGGCGGTGCGGCCGCCCAGGCTCTTGGCCAGCGTGTCCATCAGCTCAGGCCGCGAGCGCATGAACTTGTCCTCGCTGGGGAGCGTGATCACGTAGCCCAGCGCCATGCCACGGCCCACGATCGAGATCTTGTGCACGGGATCGTTGTGCTCCAAGTAGTGGCCGACCAGCGCGTGGCCCATCTCGTGGACGGCCGTGATCTCGCGCTCCTTCGGCGACAGCAGCCGCGTCTTCTTCTCGGGGCCGGCGATGACGCGCATGATGCCCTCTTCCAGCTCCAGCGTCTCGATCTGCCGCTTGCCCTTGCGGGCCGCCAGCAGCGCGGCCTCGTTCACCAGGTTCGACAGGTCGGCGCCGGTGAAGCCCGGCGTCTGGCCGGCCAGCGCCTCCAGGTCGACGGACTGCGCGATCGGCTTGCCGCGCGAGTGCACCTCGAGGATGCGCTTGCGGCCGACCCGGTCGGGTCGGTCCACGACCACCTGGCGGTCGAACCGCCCCGGGCGCAGCAGCGCCGGGTCGAGGATGTCCGGGCGGTTGGTGGCGGCGATCAGGATGATGTTGTCCTTCATCTCGAAGCCGTCCATCTCGACCAGCAGCTGGTTCAGCGTCTGCTCGCGCTCGTCGTGACCGCCGCCCATGCCGGCGCCGCGATGGCGGCCGACGGCGTCGATCTCGTCCATGAAGATGATGCAGGGGCAGTTCTGCTTGGCCTGCTCGAACAGATCGCGCACGCGGCTGGCGCCGACGCCGACGAACATCTCGACGAAGTCCGAGCCCGAGATCGAGAAGAACGGCACGCCGGCCTCGCCCGCCACGGCCCGCGCCAGCAGCGTCTTGCCGGTGCCGGGAGGACCGAACAGCAGCACGCCCTTGGGAATGCGCGCGCCCAGCGCCTGGAACTTCTTCGGGTTCTCGAGGAACTCCTTGATCTCGTGCAGCTCCTCGACCGCCTCGTCCACGCCGGCCACGTCCTTGAACGTGATCTTGGGCGAGTCGACCGACATCCGCTTGGCGCGGCTCTTGCCGAAGCTCATGACCTTGCTGCCGCCGCCCTGCATCTGGTTCATCAGGAAGATCCAGAAGGCGAAGAACAGCACGAAGGGCAGGATCGTGACCAGGATGCTCCACCACGGCGAGCCGGACGTGGGCGTGCCGTCGACCACGACGTTCGCGTTGTTGGCCTCGGCCGCCGAGATCGCCTGGTCCATCAGCGAGGTGCTGGGGATGCCGATCGTGACCGTCTGGCTGCCGTCAGACTTGGTGACGCTGTACTTGAGGCTGTTGTCACCGAGGTTGGTCTTCAGGTACTGGACCTTGCCGGTGTTGGCCGCCTGGGTGAACTCGTTCCAGGTGTTCGCCTGCTTGCTGCTGGAGTTGTCGATGATCATCTTCTGGGCGAAAAATGCCAGCACGACGACCACGACGATCGGGAAAGCTGCGCTCTTGAAAAACCTGCTCACGGGTTGCTTCGCCTACCTGCCTGGGGAACTGACCTGAACGATATCACGGAGGTTTTCCGGCTCATTGGCGCCCGACGTTCGAACCACCACCACTGATAACGCCGCCGGCACGACGACGGATGTCCTCACGAAAAGGTCTATCGGCAACGGCCGGTGGCGACTTGAAACGGCCGGTCAGAGCAGGTCCTCTGGCAGGCGCGACTCGTCCAGAGCGGCCACGTAGGGCAGGCTGCGGTAGCGCTCGCCGTAGTCGAGGCCGTAGCCGATCGCGAACCGGTTGGGGATCTCGAAGCCGACGTAGCGGCAGGTGATGTCGGTCTGGCGGCGCTCGGGCTTGATCAGGAGCGCGCACACCTCGAGCGTGACCGGTGAGCGCGCCTGCAGGTTCCGCACCAGATATGAGAGTGTCAGACCGGAGTCGACGATGTCCTCGATGATGACAACGTGACGGCCCTCGATGTTGGCATCGAGGTCCTTCAGGATCCGCACCACCCCCGACGAGTCGGTGCCGCTGCCGTAGCTGGAGACGGCCATGAAGTCCATCTCGCAGGGCACCGTCACCCGCCGCACCAGGTCGGCCATGAAGAACACCGCGCCCTTCAGCACTCCCACCAGCAACGGCTCGAGCCCCTCATAGTCGCGCGAGATCTGCTCGCCGAGCTCGGAGATGCGCGCCTGCAGCGCATCCTCCTCGACCAGCGTCTCCGCGATCAGGTGCTCCGGATCGAGAGCGTTGAGGTACGAGCTCATGTCGCACTAGCTTACAGCCCGGGCGCGGTAAAGCTGAGGTGGGTGCGATCGCGCACCGCCTCGAGATCTGCGGCCAGCGACAGCCGCTCCACGCCACCGCGCCGCTGCGCCAGCTGCTCGAGCCGTCCGCTCAGCTCCCTGGGCAGCCGCAGCGGCCGCCCGGCGGCGCGCTCCGCGGCCTCGCGCAGCACCAGCACGCGCAGCGCGCGCGGCAGCTCGGCGAAATGCTCGAGGTCGATCACGTCGCTGACGTGGCCGCCCGCCAGCTCCGAGACCAGATCGTCGAGCTCGGCCAGCAGCTCGGCGCTTCGCGCCAGGTTGAGCTCTGCTCCGGGATGCACCCGCATCAGCGCCGGCATCACCTCGTGCCGGATCAGGTTGCGACGGAATGCGGGGTCGGCGTTGGTCTCGTCGTCGCGCGGCTCGAGCCCCTGCCCGGCGCACCAGTCCCGCGTCTCGGCCGCCGTCACGCACAGCAACGGCCGCACCACCCCGTCCGCGGCCGGTCGCATCGCGCTGATCGCGCGCGGGCCGGACGACGACGCCAGCCGGTAGACCACCGTCTCGGCCTGGTCGCTGAGTGTATGGCCGGTGGCGATCGGCCGGCCGCCGGCCTGCTCGCGGGCGGCCCTGTAGCGGGCCTCCCGGGCGCGCGCCTCGAGGTTTCCGCCCGGCTCCAGGTCGACCGGCACGACGCTCGCGCCCAGCGCGGCGCAGTAGGCGGCGTCGTCGAGGCCACGGCTCCCCCGCAGGCCATGCTCCACGTGCAGCGCCTCCACCGGATGGCCCAGCTCTCGCATCACGCCCCACAGGCAGAGCGAGTCGGCGCCCCCGGAGACGAGCGTCAGCAGCGGCTGCCCGGGCTCGAGCAGCTGATGCTCCGCGATGAACTCGGCGACCCGGTCTGCGAGATCAGGCGGCCGGCTCATGGGAGCGCACGAAGCGACGCACGTAGGTGGTGCCGAGCTCGATGTAGCGAGCGTGGGCGGCCTCGGCGGCGTCGCTGTCGCCGGCGGCGGTGGCACGCTCCACCTCGGCCTGCAGGGCGGCCAGCTTTTTCTCGAGCCGCAGCCGCAGCACGTCCTCCTTGGACAGCTCCTGCTCGCGCCCCATCAGCACCAGCGCCCGCGGCCGCCACACCTCGCGCAGCTCGGCCAGCGCCGGGGTCGCATCGAGCGCGGCCCATCCGCGCACGGCCGGGTCGCGGATGGCATCCGGGTCGAAGCGCGCCGTCCCCGCCGGGCCGGTACCTGGGCCTGGCGCGAAGCGCCCGCCGCACTCGCAGGACGACAGCACGGCCGCCAGCTCGGGCTCGATGCCGGCGCCGCCGAGCTGGAATCCGTCGCCGCCGCGCGTGGCCAGGCGCACCAGGCCGACCTCGATCGAGCAGTCGGCCAGGTCGATCCGCGAGCCGCAGGCCCGGCAGCTCCAGGGGTCAGGTGCGGCCATGCCCGAAGCCTACAGCCAACCGTCCAGCGCCCGGCGGAAGCTGAACGGCACCTCCAGCATCGGCATGTGGCCGACGCCCGCCAGCGCCAGCCGCTCGCCCCTGAGCGCCCCGGCCAGCGCATCGCCGTTGCCCGCATGGGCATCGAGCTCGCCCCAGACCACCATTGACGGGCAGCTCACGTCTCTCGCCACGTCGGCCAGATCGGTGCGGCCCAGCTCCGGCATCACGCCGTCCAGCGCGGGCCACGCTGCGGCGGCGTCGCGGATCATGCGCTGCCCCAGCGCCGGCCGCACCAGCTGCGGTCCGGCCATGCCCACGAACCACCCGAACACCAGCCGCCGTCCGGTCGCGCTCCCCGCGAGCATAGGAGCGGCCAGACGAGCGGCGGCCGCAGCGAGTGGAGCGGCGGGCAGCAGCACCTTCGCCACCGCCACGTCCAGCTCGAGCATCCCCACGGGCGAGGCCGCCACCAGCCCGCGCAGCGGGTGCCGGGCAGCCCAGTGCACGGCCAGCGTCGCCCCCAGCGAGTGACCGAGCAGCGCCGGGCGTTCAGCGCCGGCCGCCGACATCGCCGCGGCCAGGTGGTCGGCGGCCCGCTCGAAGGTGAACGGCTCGAGCGGCGGGCTGCCGGCGTGGCCGGGCAGAGCCGGGATCAGCACGCGGCGCCCGGACGCCGCCAGCGAGCGGCCCAGGGGGGCCAGGTAGGCAGGGGACCCGAGCAGCCCGTGCAGCAGCACCACCGGCGGCCCGGCGCCGACCTCGTAGAGGTTGACGCGGCCGCCGGGAACAGCGACGCTCTGGCAATGCACGATCCGGAAGCTACCAGCGAACCGCCCGGCCCGGAGACGACGTGGGACACGGCCGCCCGTGGCTGGGAGCGGCGCCGCGACCGCATGTGGGAGTCCTCGCATGCCGTCGGCGAGGGACTGGTCGAGATGGCGGCTCCCGCGCCCGGCGAGTCGGTGCTGGAGATCGCCGCCGGGCCCGGGGACACCGGCTTTCTGGCCGCGGAGCTGATCGGGGAGAGCGGGCGGCTGGTGACGACCGATCTCTCCACCCAGATGCTGGCCGCCGCCGAGCGCCGGGCCGCCGAGCTGGGGCTGCGGAACGTGGAGTTCAGGCGGGTCGATGCGCAGGCGATGGATCTCGACAGCGCCGGCTTCGACGTGGCCCTGTGCCGCTGGGGGCTGATGCTGATGCCCGACCCCGCTGCGGCCCTGGCCGAGACGCGGCGCGTGCTGCGCCCCGGCGGCCGCCTGGCGCTGGCGGTATGGGGCCCGCGCGAGGCGAATCCGTGGAACACGACCATCCAGGGGGCGTTTGCAGCCCACGGCCTGCTGCCGCCGCCGCCCGATCCGAACGAGCCGGGCATGTTCCGGCTGGCCGACAGCGTCGAGCTGAGCGGCCTCGTGGCCGCGGCCGGGTTCGGCGCCCTCGATTTGCGCGACCTGCCGGTGCACTGGCGCTTCCGGGAGATCGACGAATACTGGGGCGTGATCACCGAGATCTCGCCGTCGCTAGGCGGCGTCATCGCACCGCTGGACGACGCCCAGGTCGATGCGGTCAAGCGCGACTTCGCCGAGCGGTGCGAGCCCTACCGCGACGGCGACGGCTACGACCTGCCGGGCCTGTCGATCGGCCTGCTGGCGCGCTGACGGTAAGCTGGGCGGCCATGCCGATCCACCTGCGAGCCGAGATGGGCGACTACGCGCCCGCCGTGCTGCTCCCCGGCGACCCGCTGCGGGCCCGCCGCGTGGCCGAGGAGTTCCTCGAGGACGCCCGGCAGGTGAACGGCGAGCGCGGCATGCTCGGCTACACCGGCAGCTACGAGGGCCAGCCGGTGTCGGTGCAGGCCACGGGCATGGGCTGTCCCAGCGCGGCGATCGTGATCGAGGAGCTCGTGCAGCTGGGGGCGAAGCGCCTGATCCGGATCGGCACCTGCGGCGGGCTGCAGCCCGACCTGGCGCTGGGCGACACCGTGATCGCCCTGTCGGCGGTGCCCGCCGACGCAACCTCTCGCCACTACACCGGCGGCGAGCCGCATGCCCCCACGGCCCATTTCGGCCTCACGCACGGAGCCATCCACGCTGCCAAGGGGCTCGGCATCCAGCCGCACGTGGGCGCCATCGCCTCGTCCGACACGTTCTACGACCCCGACCGGGAGCGCCACCTGCGCTGGGCCGAGCGCGGCGTGCTGGCGGTCGAGATGGAGGCCGCCGTGCTGTTCACGATCGGCGCGCTGCGGTCGGTCAAGACGGCCTGCATCCTGACCGTCTCGGATCTGGTCGGGAGCACGCAGCTGGTGCGCATCGCCGACGACGAGCTGGCCCTGGGCGTCGAGCGGATGACGCGGCTGGCGCTGGCCGCAGCGGTGGACGCCAAGGCGTGACCGCAACCGTGATGATCGTCAACCCGGCGGCGGCCAACGGCCGCACCGCCCAGCAGTGGCCCGATATCGCGCGCCGGGCCGAGGCGCACGGCCTCGATGTCGACGTGCGTCTGACCGAGCGGCGCGGACACGCGACCGAGCTGGCCGCGACGGCCGTCGCCGAGGGGGCGAAGCTGGTGGTAGCGGTCGGCGGCGACGGCACCGTCTCGGAGGTCGCAAACGGCATGGCCGGAGCGGCCGCGACCGACCTCGCGGTGGTGCAGCGCGGCTCGGGATGCGACTTCATCCGCACATTCGGCATCTCCAAGGATGCCGACCGTGCGCTGGAGGTGGCCGCGCGTGCGCCCGCCCGCACCATCGACATGGCGCGCGTCCGCTACGCGGGGAGGGACGGGTCGCCCCAGAGCCGTCTCTTCGTGAACGTCGCCAGCGCCGGCCTGACCGGGGTCGTCGCCGACCGGGTCAACCGCAGCGGCAAGCCATTGGGCGCGACGATGGCGTTCGCCTGGGGAGCGGTCGCGACCTTCGCCGGCTACCGCAACTCACCGTTCACGGTCGAGATCGACCACGAGTGCATCGACCAGGTGTGCAACAACGCGATCGTCGCCAACTGCCGCTACTTCGCCGGGGGAATGAAGATCGCGCCGGACGCCGATCCCAGCGACGGGCTGCTGGACGTGCTGGTGTGGGGCGACGTGTCCAGGCTCGACCTGGCCCGCAACCTGCACAAGCTCTACCGCGGTACGCACACGACCCATCCCAAGGCCACGATCCGTCGCGCCCGCCGGGTGGTGGTGACGCCGCGCTCGCCGCTGCCGATCGAGGCTGACGGCGAGCAGCCGGGCCTCACCCCGGCCACGTTCGAGGTGGTGCCGTCAGCTCTCCGGCTTCGCGCTCCCGGTTGACGCGGCGCGGCGCTTGGGCTTGGCAGCCTCGACCCGGTCTGCCAGCTCGGCGAGAGCCGCCTCGACGCGGTCGAGCTGGTCGGTCAGCCGGGCGATGTCCTCGCGGGTTGCGGGCAGCTGCGAGCGAGCGGCGCGCGAGGCCTTCTTCGCGTGATCGCGCGTGGCCGACACGACCGGCTTGCCGACATCGCCGGTGGCGCGGCTGACGCGGTCGATCAGACTCTTCTGCTCATTCATGTGAACCCCTTTCACAGGCGGCGCTAAGGCGGTTTCACCGTATCATGCGCGCTCATGACGGAGTCCCGTCGCACCTTCACGGCACACCTGCGCGTACGGTTCGGCGAGACCGACGCGATGGGCGTCGCCAACAACGCGGCCTACCTGCAGTACTTCGAGATCGGCCGCATCGAGTTCCTGCGCACCGCCGGCCACAGCTACGCCGAGGTGCACCAAGGCGGCATCGACATGGTCGTGGCCGAAGCCGGCATCCGCTACCTGCGGCCGCTCTGGTTCGACGACGAGTTCGACGTCGCCTGCAGCCTCACCGACCTGGGGCGGGCCTCCTTCACCTTCACGTACGAGCTGGCGCGCGGCGGCGAGATCGTGGCGACCGGGTTCACGCGCCACGCCTGTGTCGACCGCGCCAGCATGCGCCCCGTGCGCGTGCCGGAGTGGCTTACGCAGCTATAGATGGTTGATTCCACGAGCTGCGTGGCTCTGGACTGGTGCGAGCCGCGCCAGGCGCCACGATCCCCCTTGAACAGGCTTCGTTCAGCCTGCCCTACGGTCGATCCTGTCGCCTGGAACGCCCCGTCCTGCGCCCAGAGCCACGGATCCGTGGAATCAACCATCAGCCGGTCGGCCAGGTTTCGCCGCCGTCGACGGAGCGCAGCAGCTCCCGCCCCACAGCGGCGTAGGCCAGCCGGTCGTTGCGGGGGTCGTAGGCCACCGCGTCCACCCGCCGGTCGAGCACCGGCAGGAAGCTGCGGCCGTAGTCCTTGCTGAGGTAGACCTTGTCGCCGGCCACCAGCACCTGGCTCTGCTCGTCGGTCGTCATCGCAACCCCATAGGCCACCGCCGGCTCCGGCATGTGCGTGAACGTGGCGCCGTCGTCCAGCGAGCGCCACAGGCCGCCGGCGCCGCAGGCAACGTAGATCACGTCCGGCTTGGTGACGTTGCCGCGAACCGCCGAGATGGAGACGCCCGTGTTCGGCAGCCTGGCCGCCCGCAGCTGCAGCCAGTGCCGGCCCGCGTCGACCGACACCCAGGGGTGGCCGAACATGTCCAGCGCGTAGAGCCGGTCGGTGCGATGGTAGGGAGTGGTCAGCGATATGAACGTCTGCGGCGTCCTGCGCGCGGGCGTCAGGCCGATCCCACCGTAGTCGGCGCGCTGCTCGCCGTGCGGCCCGACCACCTCCCCGCCCCGCTCCGAGAATGCCACAGCGAGGCCGCCGCCCGGGCCGTGCACGCGCTTCCAGCTGAGGCCGCCGTCGTGCGACCGCCACGCGCGGCGGCCGGTCGTCTCCCACAGCGTGCCGGCGAAGTCCGGCGCGACTGCCAGCGCCCGTGCCGCCGCCGGGAGCGCGACCGCCGTCGGCTGTGCGCCGTCGCTGCAGCCGGCGAGCGAGAGCACCAGCACCGCCGCCGGCAGAGCTGTCCATTCAAGACGGAGCTGCATCGACCCGACAAACGGTAGAAGATCCACCACGTACTCTTGCGCAATGGCCCCCGACGACCTCGACACTCTGGCACGGCTGCGCGGCCTCCTGGACGTTTCCCGCGTGGTGCGCGATGACGAGTCGCTGCCCGAGGTGCTGAACGCGATCGCGGGCACGATCGCCGACTCGCTCGGCTACAAGGTGGTCGTGGTCAACCTCTACCGGCCGGCCTGGGACGACTTCGAGGTGACCACGGTGCGCGACTACAACCAGGAGGCGGTCGAACGGCTGCTCGGCACCCGCGGCGGCTGGAAGGTGTGGGCGCCGCTGCTGGACGACCGGTTCAAGCGCGGCGGCGTCTACTTCGTGCCGGCCGGTGAGTACGACTGGCAGAACGACATGCTGTCGATCACCCCGGACATCCCGGTCAGCGACGACCCCAGCGACTGGCACCCCGAGGATGCGCTGTTCGTGCCGCTGACGCGAAACGACGGGCACCTGCTGGGGATCCTCTCCGTGGACGAGCCCGTGTCGGGGCTGCGTCCCTCCGACGAGGAGCTGGAGGTGCTGGTGGCGCTGGCGGAGCACGTGGCTCTGGCGCTCGAGAGCGCGCAGGAAGGCACGCGTGCGAACCGCTACCGCAGCGCCCTCGAGCGGCTGCTGCTGGTGTCGTCGCGCCTGACCGAGACGCTTTCGATCGACGCCGTGCTGCACTCGGTGGCCGAGGGCATCTCGGATGCGCTCGGCTTCGCGAAGGTCAGCATCGAGCTGCCCAACCCGGACACGGGGATCCTGACGCCGCGATCGGCCGTGGGCTGGAGCCTCGGCGATCTCGCCGAGAACACGCCGCTCACCCTCGACCTGGTCGAGCCGCTGCTGGTGTCCGAGTTCGAGATCGAGGGCTGCTACCTGCTGACCCGGGTACAGGCCCAGGAGCGCCTGCCGGACCGCTATCACTCCTACGCGTCGGTGTTCAACGGCGAGGGGCCGCATGCCTGGTCGCACCACTGGCTGCTGGTGCCGCTGTACGACCGCGAAGGCGGCCTGATGGGCGTGATCTGGGTGGACGACCCGATCGACCGGTTGCTGCCGTCGAGGGAGCTGCTGCAGGCGCTGCGCGTGTTCGCAAACCAGGCCACAGCGGCGCTGGACTCGGCCACGCACTTCGAGGAGGTGCGGTTCCTGGCCGAACACGACCCGTTGACGCGGCTGTTCAACCGGCGCGCATTCACGCGCCGGCTGGCGATCGAGACCGCCCGGTCGGGCCGCTACCACCGCCCGTTCGCGCTGGTCACGTGCGACCTGGACGCGTTCAAGTCGCTGAACGACCGCCACGGCCACCTGGCCGGCGACCTCGCGCTCGAGCGCATGGGCAACCTGCTGATCGAGGCCTTGCGCCAGACCGATGCCGCGTTCCGGATCGGCGGGGACGAGTTCGCCATGCTGCTGCCCGAGACGGAGGAGCGGGAGGTGCGGGCAGTGATCGACCGGATCAGCACCGGCTTGGTGCAGGACGACGACCCCCGTTTCGAGGACCTGCGGGCCAGCTTCGGTGTGGCGGTGTACCCGCGCGACGGCGACGATCCCGAGGCGCTGTTTCAGGCAGCGGACGAGGCCATGTATGCGGCCAAGCGGTCGGGCGAGCGCACGCACTTCGCCGCCTGACCGGCGTCTCGGCGGCGATCTCCCCCGGTTGGGGTGGATTCGCGGCGCCATACCTGCCAGAGTGAGAGGTGCTCACCCCGACACCACGGAGCGTGCGTGGACCCCCAGCACCTGTCAGCCTTCTCGCGACTGCGTGGCCTGCTGGAGGTGACCCGGCTCGTCCGCAGCGACGAGGACCTCGATCACCTGCTGGCTGCGATCGCCCGTACCACCGCCGAGTCGCTCGGATTCGGGACCGTGGTCCTGAACCTGTACCGGCGCTCCTGGGACGACTTCTGCACGACCACGGTGCACGGCTCCGAGCACGCCCGCGAGACGCTGCTGGGCGACACCCGCGGCTGGGACGTGTGGGGCAAGGTGCTCGACGACCGGTTCCTGCGCAGGGGCGCGTACCTGGTCCCGCACGGCACCTTCGACTGGGACGAGCTGGCGCCCCGGTCGTACGTCCCCGAGCTGCCGCGCGAAGCCGGGCAGGACGCCTGGCACCCGGAGGATGCGCTGATGGTGCCGCTGCACCACTCGGACGGGCCGCTGCTGGGGATCATGGCGGTCGACGAGCCCGTGTCCGGCCGCCAGCCCACCGACGAGGAGCTGGACGTGCTGGTGGCGCTGGCCTCGCACGCCGCGCTGGCGATCCAGAGCGCCCAGGAGTCGGCCGAGTCGTCGCGGCACCGAAACGCGCTCGAGCAGCTGCTGCGGGTGTCCTCGCGGCTGACCGAGACGTTCGCGATCGACGCGATCCTGCAGGCGGTCTGCGACGGCATCCATCACGCGCTGGGCTTCGAAACGGTCTCGGTCGACCTGCCCGACCCCGACACCGGCGACCTCGAGCCGCGCGCGGCCTACGGGTGGGAGCTCGACGACCCGGCCGTCCACAGCAGCTTCACGCTGGCGGAGATCGCGGTGCTACTCGCGCCCGAGTTCGAGACGCAGGGCTGCTACCTGCTGACCAGCGAACAGGCCCGCGCCCGAGTGCGGCCCGAGGCCGACACCTACAGCTCGCAGCGCTGCGGCAAGGGCCCGCACGCCTGGGACGACCACTGGCTGATCGTGCCGCTATACGGGCGCAGCGGCGAGCTGATCGGACTGATCTGGGCGGATGACCCGGTCGACCTGCTGGTGCCGTCGCCGGCGCGGCTGCAGGCCCTGCGCGTGTTCGCCAACCAGGCGACCACCGCGCTGGACGCCGCCGCGCAGTTCGAGGAGATGGAGTTCCTCGCCGACCATGACCCGCTCACGCGGCTCCAGAACCGGCGCAGCTTCGTGCGCCAGCTCGAGCTCGAGACGTCCCGCTCCGATCGCTACGGACGGCGGTTCGCGCTGCTCGTCGGCGACGTCAACGGGTTCAAGCAGGTCAACGACCGGCGCGGCCATCCCGCGGGCGACCTGGCGCTGGAGTCGGTGGGCCGGGTGCTGATGGACGGCCGCCGCGAGGTGGACGGAGTCTACCGGATCGGCGGCGACGAGTTCGCGCTGATCCTGCCCGAGGTCGGCAGCGACGAGGCGCGCGCCGTGGCCGAGCGGATCCACGACGCCATGCTGGGCAGCGGCGACGAGCTCATGACCCAGATCACGATCAGCTTCGGCGTCGCCGTCTACCCCGAGCAGGGCACCGACCCGGAGTCGCTGTTCCGGGCGGCGGACGAGTCGATGTACAGCGCCAAGCGGGAGCCGGGCGGCCGGCTGCCCTCGGCCAGCTGACGCGTGGAAGCACCGCAACGGCCTAGGATCTAACGGGATTTGCCGAAAGCTTCCAAGGAGTGGTCTTGAACCTCGATCTGACCGACGAGCAGCTCGCGATCCAGGAGACGGTGCGCGAGTTCGTGGATCGCCGCATCATGCCGGTCGCGCAGCAGAACGACATCAACCACCACCTCGACTTGGGCATCATCGAGGGCATGGCCGAGCTGGGGCTGCTGGGCCCGGTGATCCCGACCGAGTACGGCGGCTCCGGGCTCGACTACGTCTCCGAGGCGCTGATCTGCGAGGAGATCGAGCGCGGCGAGTCGGCGTTCCGCACGCTGATCTCGGTGCACGTCGGGCTGAACTCGCTGTCGCTGTACAGGTTCGGGACGGAGGAGCAGAAGCAGCGCTACCTGGTGCCGATGGCCAAGGGCGAGAAGCTGGGCTGCTTCGGGCTGACCGAGCCCGCCGCCGGCTCGGACGTGGCGGCGATGCTGACCACCGCGATCAAGCAGGACGACGGCACCTACCTGCTGAACGGCCAGAAGAGCTGGATCAGCTACGCGACCGAGGCGGCCTACTGCCTGGTGTTCGCGAAGACCGACCCGTCCGCGGCCCACAAGGGCATCTCGGCGTTCATCATCGAGCTGGACTGGGATGGCATCGAGGCCCGGCAGATCCCGAACAAGCTGGGAATCTGGGCCGGATCGACCGGTGAGCTGTTCTTCGACAACGTGCAGGTGCCGGCCGAGAGCCTGGTGGGTGCCGAAGGCGAGGGCTTCAAGATCGCAATGCACTCGCTCGACCAGGGACGGTTCACGGTGGCGGCCGGCGCCGTCGGTGTCGTGCGCGCGTGCCTGGAGGCATCGGTCAAGTACGCGAACGAGCGCAAGACGTTCGGCCAGGAGATCGGCAAGTACCAGTTCGTGCAGGACATGATCGCCGACATGGTGATGGGCTACGAGACCAGCCGGCTGCTGGTGATGCAGGCGGCGTACCTCAAGAACAAGGGCGTCCGCAACACCCGGGAGACCTCGCTGGCCAAGTGGCAGGCGACGGAGAGCGCGTTCAAGGCCGCCCACCTGGCGATCCAGGTGCACGGCGCCTACGGCTACTCCGCGGAGTACCCGGTCGAACGGTACTTCCGCAACTCGCGCGCCCCGATCATCTACGAGGGCACGACGCAGATCCACAAGATGATGCAGGCTGAGCACGCACTCGGGTACCGGAAGCTGAATGGCTGAGGCCACGCAGCGGCTGGTCGAGCTGGACGACGGCGTCTCGCTGAACATCGCCGAGGTCGGCAGCGGTCATCCCCTGATCCTGCTGCACGGCGGCCCGGGGCTCGATCACCACGAGCTGCATCCGTGGATGGATCCGCTGGCAGGGGCCGGGTTCCGGATGATCTACGTGGACATGCGCGGCCAGGGCGGGTCGGAGCGGGTCGACCCGCAATCGCTCACGATCCAGGTGTTCGCGCAGGACGTCGACCGGCTGGCGCGGGCGCTGGAGCTCGAGCAGTTCGCCCTGTACGGCTTCTCGTTCGGCGCGATCGTGTCGCTGGCACACGCGCTCGAGCGCGGCACGGCCGGCCAGTACGTGATCTCAAGCGGCGCGGCCTCCAGCGAGGCGCTGGCGGCCGACGTCGAGCGCGAGATCGACCGGTTCGAGCCGGCCGCGATGCGCGAGCAGATCAAGCGGTCGTGGGACGCCGAGCCGAACGTGTCGACGGTGGCCGAGTTCCGCGACATCATGACCTCGCAGATGCCGTTCCACTTCTGGGAGATGGGCGACGCCTACCGCACGTTCACCGAGAAGGACGAGACCGTCTACTCACCGGAGGTGCTGGCGCACTTCGCGAAGAACGGCTACGGCGGCTTCGAGTGGGTCGACCACCTGCGCTGGATCTCCAAGCCGATGCTGATCGTGACGGGGCGCTACGACCGCACGTGCACGGTGGCGCGTTCCCAGGAGATCCACGACGAGGTGGCCGGGTCGCGGCTGGTGGTGATCGAGAAGGCGGCGCACATGACGCACATCGAGCAGCCCAAGGCGCTGATGGACGCGGTGCGCACGTGGTTCACCGACCAGGGCGTGATCGGCCAGCAAGAGCCGGAGGCGACGAGCTAGGACGGTGGGTCAGACCTCTACCAGGCGAACCTGGTAGGGCGACGAGCCCTCGGGCGACTCGGCATCGCGATAGGCCGTGGCGGCCGCGCGCAGCGCGGTGCGGCGGTGGCTGAGGGTGGCCAGCGTGACCCAGTCCGAGTGCGGGTAGCGGACCTGCACGGCGAGCATACACCGGGGCGGTGCGATCACGATGTCGGGTTCAGCGGGGGGAGCGTTGACAACGGCGGTGCGCATATCTGCTGCCAGGATTCGTCACGATCTACGCGCCTCCTTCATACGGCGCGAAAGCCGTATCGGCGAACGTGTAGGCGTCGGGCCGGCGATGGTCGAGCGCCGGCAGGGTGCTGCGTGTGGCGCGCTGGGCGGCCAGGTCGAGCTCGGCCACGATCACGCCGTCACCGGTAGGCCCCGCCTGAGCTATGACCGTGCCCCAGGGGTCGATGATCATGCTGTGGCCAAAGCGCGGCATGCCGTAGCCGCCGGGGTCGCTGTGCTGGTTGGCGGCCATCACGAACGCCTGGTTCTCGATCGCGCGGGCGCGCAGCAGCGGCTCCCAGTGGGCCATGCCGGTGACCAGGGTGAAGGCGGCCGGCACCGTCAGCACCAGCGCGCCGGCCTGCTCGAGGGCGCGGTACATTTCGGGGAAGCGCAGGTCGTAGCAGACCGAGAGGCCGACCGGCAGGCCGGACATGCTCGCCATCACCAGCTCGCCGCCGGGGGCGGTGCCGTCGGACTCGCGGTAGCTGATGCCGCCCACGTCGACGTCGAACAGGTGGATCTTGGTGTAGGCGGCGACGCGCTCACCGTCGGCAGAGAAGGCGATCGAGACGTTGCCGACGCGGTCGCCGTCGGCGATGGCGATCGAGCCGCAGATCAGGTCGAGTTGCAGTCGGCGCGCCCATTCTGACAACGCATCGAGAGTGTCACCGCCGTCCTCGAGCGACTCGGCGTAGGCGAGCAGCTCGCGGCCGTCGGCGATGGCGTTCCACTTCTCGGGCAGCAGCACCAGGCGGGCGCCGCGGGCGGCGGCGTCCTCGACCAGCGTGGCCATGCGGGCGATGTTCTCGGCCTTGTCGCGCGAGGCAGAGAACTGCACGCAGGCTGCGGTGATGCGATCCATCAGGTGGAACCTAGCTCTTCGGGACGGCGCTCGTCATCCGCGAGCAGCTGGTGGAAGGTGAGGCTGAAGACCACAAACAGGATCAGGCTCTGCTCCACAGCCATCAGGATGCCGCCGAGCTGCTGGTCGTCGGGGGGGACAGCCCGAACAGGTGGGGCGTGGTGTCGTAGTAGGGGTAGATGGCGTTGGGGGCAAGGGCGATCAGGAGCGCGACGGGCGCGGCGAGGAAGAAGGCGGCGGCCAGGTAGACGAGCTTGGGCATCGGCTGCATGCGCCCGGAAACGAGCACCGGCCACCAGAAGAAGAGGCCGGCGGTGACGAACAGCAGGTGCTCGATGCCGAGCGCCCAGCGGTGGTCGAGGCCGTATCCGTAGACGGCGGGGATGTGGACGACGTACCAGACCGCCAGCCAGTAAGGCAGCGCGAATGCCGGGTGCGTGACGGCGCGCACCCAGGCACGGCGCTCGGCGGCGGCGGCCATGGCCGGGGTGAGGCCGAGCACCAGCAGCGGCGGCGCCCAGTCGGCGAGCATCACGTTCTGGAGCAGGTGGAAGGAGAGCATCGAGTCGAGGGCGACGTGCTCGATCGGCGAGAGCAGGGCCAGGGCGATCAGGAGCAGGCCGCACAGGAAGCAGGCGCGGCGCCAGAGCGGCGCTGACATAACGTGCGCGGACCACAGGTACCAGGCGCCGAACAGGAGCAGGGCGACCGCCCACTCCGGGTCGAAGACGAATCGCCACGCGTCGAACTGCCCGGCGAGCAGGGTCACCCGGACTGCGTCAGCGGCGCCATCGTCAGCCCGAAACCCACCAGCTGCTCCCAGTAGTGCTCGGCCTGTTCCAGCTGGCCCTGCCAGACGATCGCCTGCCCGGCGTTGTGGATGCGGTCGGCGAGGCGCATGCCGCCCTCGAAGGTGAGGCCGGGAATGGTGCGGGCAAGGGCAAAGGCGACGCCGTCGAAGGTGTTGTGATCGTCGTTCTTGACAACGACCAGCCAGGGGCGGTCGCTGCCGGAGCCGGGGCCGGTCGTGCGCGGCTTCTGCTTCCGCACGGGCGGGGCGACCGTGGACATGATTGCGAGTGTACCGGTGGCTGCTGGTACGCTTGTGACATGACGCAGCGACGCGATATCACCCACATCCGTGGCCCGGTCGTCGTCGTGCTGCCGCGCATCCCGGCCTAGGCGTTCCCGGCCCACCGCCCCGGAACGCCGTGACGAACGCTCGCCTCGTCAACGCCGACAGATGGATGCGCACATGAACACGCTCCCTTCAATCGAGAACGACTTTCCCGCCTGGTACGCCGACGTGGTGCGCCGGGCCGGCCTAGCCGAGAACGCGGCCGTGCGCGGGATGATGGTGATCAAGCCGTACGGGTATGCGATCTGGGAGCTGCTGCAGCGCCAGATGGACGATCGCATCAAGGCCACCGGCCACGAGAACTTCTACTTCCCGATGCTGATCCCGGCATCGGTGCTGGCGAAGGAGGCCGACCTGGTCGAGGGCTTCGCACCGGAGGTCGCTGTGGTGACCGAGGCCGGCGGCTCGAAGCTGGAGGAGCCGCTGGTGCTGCGGCCGACGTCCGAAGCGGTGATCTGGAGCACGTACGGGCGCTGGCTGCAGTCGTACCGCGATCTGCCCTTGCTCTACAACCAGTGGGCGAACGTGGTGCGCTGGGAGCTGCGGCCGCGGCTGTTCCTGCGCACCAGCGAGTTCCTGTGGCAGGAGGGGCACACCGCCCACGAGACCGAGCAGGAGGCCGTCGCGGAGTGCCTGCGGATCCTGCACGAGGTGTACGCCGACACCCAGCGTTCGGTGCTGGCGATGCCCGCGCTGCGGGGGCGAAAGAGCGCGGCCGAGCGGTTCCCGGGCGCGAGGGAGACGTTTACGACCGAGGCAATGATGGGCGACCGTAAGGCGCTGCAGGCGGCGACGTCCCACTATCTGGGCGACGAGTTCGCGCGCGCCTACGGGGTCACCTACGCCGGACGGGACGGCTCCGAGCACCATCCCTACGCGACGTCGTGGGGCTCCACCACCCGTCTCGTGGGAGCCGTGATCATGATGCACGGCGACGAGCGGGGCCTGCGGCTGCCACCGGCGGTTGCGCCGCACCAGGTGGTGGTGATCCCGATCCAGCCGGGGGAGGCATCGGTGCTGGAACAGGCGCACTCGCTGGCGGCCGAGCTGCGGGCGGCGGGCATCCGCGTGAAGCTGGACGACCGCGTCCATGTCCGTCCCGGCGCGAAGTTCTTCGAGTGGGAGCTGAAGGGCGCGCCGATCCGCATAGAGCTGGGCGAGCGCGAGCTGGCCCGTGGTGAGGTGTCGGTGGCCCGCCGCGATCGCGAGCCGCGCGAGTTGCTGCCGCTCGAGCGGCTGGGCGAGCGGATGCAAGGAATGCTGGGCGAGATCCATCAGGAGCTGTTCGACCGCGCCGCCGCACACCTGGCCGACAACACCCGGAGCTTCGACGATCGCGCCGAGCTGATCGAGTACCTGAAGGCGGGCAGCGGTTTTGCGGTCACCGCCTGGTGCGGCTCGCCGGAGTGCGAGGCCGCGATCAAGGCGGAGACTTCGGCGACCCTCCGCTGCCTCGCCCTCGAGCCCGAGGATCCCGGCGCGCGCTGTCCGGTCTGCGGGCGGCCCGGCATCGAGACCGCCACCTGGGGCCAGGCCTACTGAGGGATCCACGTGCCGGCCGCGGACACGGTTCCGCGGCCGGCAGGGCACAGCTCGTGACGCTCCCGTGGGCAACACCGGTGCCAGGCGCGGCTGTTGCGCCGACCGCGGCGTTGCAGCCGCGTGACGGCAGCGAGCGGCGAACGCTGCACCGGCGGACGAGCGGCGCGGTGGACGGCGCTCCGTCACACCCGGGGTCCGATTGCGGCGATTCACGCGCTCGCTGGACAGCCGCCCGTTGCGGCGACGTGACCCGCTGTGACATGTCCCCTCGGCGGCACATGTGGCGATGGCGGTTCCGCCGGCGTTGCGAGGACGTAGCGGATGTGTCAGGCCGGTGGCCGGCCGTAGCCGCCGCCGCCGGGCGTGCGGATCTCCAGCAGGTCACCGGCGCGCAACTCGCGGCTGACCTTGCCCGCGATCGGGCGGCCGTTCAGCCGGTTCTCGCCCAGCGCGCCGTCGCTGCCGCCGGCCGCTCCCCTCGGCGCGTGCCTGCGGCGCTCGGTCAGCAGCGACAGCCGGCAGTCTTCGAGCACCCGCATCGCCCTGATCACTCCGTCGCCGCCGCGGTGCCGGCCGGCCCCGCCGCTTCCGGGTCGCAGCGCGTAGCGCTCGATCCGCAGCGGGTACTCGCGCTCGAGCGCCTCGATCGGCGTGTTCAGCGTATTCGACATCGCCACGTGCACCGCGCTCGGCCCGTCCCCGTCCGGACACGCCCCCTGGCCGCCGCCGATCGTCTCGTAGTACGTGAACCGCTCGTTCCCGATCACCGTGTTGTTCATCGTCCCCTGGCCCATTGCCGGAACCGGCAACGCCTGGCCGAACGCCGCCATCACCACATCCACGATCCTGCTCGACGTCTCCGTGTTCCCGGCCACCACCGCCGCCGGGAACCGCGCGTTCACCAGGCACCCCTCCGGCGCTCGCACCTGTACCGGCACGAACGCGCCGCCCGATGCCTCCAGGTCCGGCGCGCACAGGACCCGCACCACGTAGTACACCGCCGAGCGCGTCACCGACAGCGGGCAGTTCAGGTTCCCTGGCCGCTGGTCGGCCGTGCCCTCGAAGTCGATCTGCACTTCGTCGCCTCGCACCGTCACCGTCGCCCGGATTTCCGCCTCGCCCTCCAGCTCCTCGACAACGTCGCTCGCCTGGTAGCGCCCCTCCGGCACCCGCCGGATCGCCGCCCGCATCCGCCGCTCGGCGTAGCCGTGCAGCTCGTCCATGCCCCGCAGGAGGCCCTTCTGCCCGAACCGCTCCGCCAGCTCACCCAGCCGCTGCGCCCCGATCGCGTGGCTTGACAGCTGCGCCCGCAGGTCGGCCGCCCGCTGTTCGGGGTTCCGCATGTTCGCCAGCATCAGCCGCAGCACCTCGTCCGTCAGCGGCACCGGCGGGATCACCAGGCCCTCCTGGTAGATCTCCCGCGAGTGAGCCGGCAGGCTGCCCGGCCACATGCCGCCCACGTCCGCATGGTGCGCACGCGACACCAGCAGCCCCAGATCCCCCGCCCGCGAGACGAGCGTGATGTCCGGCAGGTGCGTGCCGCCGGTGAACGGATCGTTCAGCACGAACACCGCCTCCGGCTCGGGATCCAGCTCCAGCACCGCCGCCACCGCATCGGGCATCGCGCCCAGGTGCACCGGGATGTGCTCCGCCTGGGCGATCATCCGCCCGTCCGGATCGAACACCGCCGTCGAGCAGTCCCGCCGTTCCTTGATGTTGGCCGAGTGCGCCGACCGGATGAGGGCCGCCCCCATCTCCTCCGCCACGCCGCGCAGCGCGGAGGCCAGCACCCGCAGCGTGGCCGGATCGCTCATCGCGTCACCCGCCAGCCACCGTCGCCGGCTCCGCGCGCCGTCCACCCCGGCGCCACCCACAGCGTCGCTCCGTCCAGATGCAGCGTTGCCGGCCCTGGCACCGGCCGCTTGCGCGGTGAGCGCACCAGTTCCAGCGCCGGCCCTGCCGCCGTGCTGGCGGCCCGCAGGTTGACCAGCTCGATCGGCGTCCCACGCTGCTCGTGGCCGTACCGCTCGGCGTGTCGCCCGTGGAACCGCTCGGCCAGCGTCGCCAGCGGCTCCAGGTCGACCTCCAGCTCGAACCCCTGCCCCGCGTAGCGCAGGTCGGCCCCCGCCCACCGCTGCGAGCCGCGCTCCGCCTGCGGCCACGGCACCTGCGACCGGATCTGCGGCCGCGTCAGCCCCTCCAGCGGCCGCATCACGCTGCGCACGGCGTCCCGCCGCCGCTCTCCGGCAGCGATGCCGAGCGCCGACAGCACTCCGCTGGCGGCGGGCACGCGCACCGCCCGCATCCCCAGCTCCTCGGCCACCTCGCAGGCATGCAACGGGCCCGCCCCGCCGAAGGCGATCAGCTCGAACCGGCGCGGGTCGTGCCCCCGCTCCACCGACACGACCCTGATCGCCCGCACCATCTCCTGGTTCGCAACGGCCACGATCCCGGCAGCCGCTGCGCGCACGCTGGTGAACCCGTCCGCGACGGTCGCGACCGCGCGCCGGGCCGCCTTCGCGTCCAAGCCCACGCTGCCCGCGAGCGGCACGGCCGCGTCGAGCCGGCCCAGCACCAGGTTCGCGTCCGTCACCGTCGGCAGGTCGCCGCCGCGGCCATAGCAGGCGGGCCCGGGATCGGCACCGGCGCTCTGCGGACCCACCCGCAGTGCTCCGCCCTCGTCTATCCACGCGATGCTGCCGCCGCCGGCACCGACCGTGTGGATGTCCAGCATCGGCAGCCGCACCGGCAGGCCCGCCACCTCGCGCTCGGTCGACCGGCCCGGCCGGCCCGCGCGGATCAGTGAGACGTCGCAGCTGGTACCACCCATGTCGAAGGCGACGGCGTCACCGGCGCCCATTCCCACCGCCGCGGCCACGCCTCCGGCCGGCCCCGACAACAACAGCCGCGCAGGGTGTCCGGCCGCCTCCGCCAGCCGTGCCAGCCCGCCGCTCGACTGCATCACCAACGGCTGCGGCAACCCATGTGCCGCCGACTGCTCGCCCAGCGATCGCAGGTAGCGGCCGGCAGACGGCCCCAGGTAGGCGTCGATCGACGTGGTCGAGCCACGCTCGAACTCTCGGTACTCGGCCGCCAGCTCGTGCGACGCGACGACGAACACGCCCTCCAGCTGCGACCGCAGCAGCTCCGCCACCCGCCGCTCGTGCTGCGGATGCGCGTAGGCGTGCAGCAGGCAGATCGCGACCGCCTCCACTCCGGCCCGCCGCAGGGCACGGCCCGCCCGCTCCACCGACCGCTCGTCCAGCGCCCGCAGCGCCCCGTCCGGCCCCATCCTCTCGTCCACCTCGACGGTCAGCTCGGGCAGCGGTGCCAGCCGCGCAACGCAGGGCCGGTACAGCAGCGGACGCGTCTGCCGCGCCAGCGCCAGCAGGTCCCCGAACCCGCGCGTGGCCACGAACCCGGTCACGGCTCCGCGGCGCTCCAGCAGCGCGTTGGTCGCCACCGTGGTGCCGTGCCCGAGGTGCCCCAGCTCCCGCGGTCCCAGCCCGGCCTGCTCCAGCGCCCGCTCCACGCCCTCGAGCACCGCCCGCGACTGATCGTCGGTCGTGGTCGGCAGCTTCACCGCGGTCAGCCGGCCCTCGTGCACCAGCGCCACGTCGGTGAACGTGCCGCCCACATCGACCCCGGTCAGCGTTCGCATCGCGCAAGGATAGTGAGCCGTGTGACGGTCCGGACTCCACGAGTATTCTAAGCTCGTGAGCATCCCCGCCCATCACTCCACCGAGTCGACACCGGGCGACCGCGGCCGCGGCCTCGGCGCCGCCCAGGCCGATCGGATCGCGGCAACCGCCGAGATCTATCTGCGCCTGTTCCGGCTGAGGGGCCTGGAGGAGGGCCAGGTGCTCGAGTTCGGCGCCGAGGCACTCGACCGCATCGGCGACTTCTCGCCCCAGCTGAGCGACGAGATCGCGGGCATCGCGGCGGGGAGCGGTCTCGCGCCGGAGCTGATCGGCGCGCTCAACGCCCGCACCGAGCTGCTGGCGGCCGGCCGCGGCGAGTGCTCGGTGATCGCCTGTCTGGGCACCGCCACCTCGTCAGGCACGCCGATCGGCGTCCAGACCTGGGACTGGCACGACGAGCTCTCGGACAGCTGGATGCGCTGGACGATCGACCATCCCGGCGGACATCGCGTCGAGACCATGACCGAGGCCGGCATCGTCGGCAAGGTGGGCGTATCCAGCGAGGGCGTCGCGATCCTGCTGAACATCCTCGGGCACCGCGATGACGGCCCGCCCATCGGCATACCTGTGCACGTGCTGAACCGTCACGTGCTCGATCGCGCGGGCGACGGTGTCGAGGCGCTGGCGATGCTCTCCAACGCAGCCATGTCGGCCTCGAGCGCGGTCACCGTGATTGCGGACGACGAGGACGGCGGCACCGTCTGCACCGTCGAGCTGTCGCCTGCCGGCCCCGGGTTCGTGACCCCCGACCTGCGGGGCGTGCTCTTCCACACCAACCACTTCCTGGCGGACCCGGGCAGGCTGGGCGACACCGACCTCGAGATCGCTCCGAACACCGTGCTTCGCCTCGACCACGCCACCCGCGCGATGTCCCGGATACTCGTGGGCGAGATCGACCAGGACGCGATCCTCCAGGCGATGCACAGCCATCAGGGCGGAGGCCCCGACGGTATCTGCTGCCACCCGTCGCCGAGCGCTCCCTTCGGCGACCGCTGGCGCACCCTCGCAACCATCATCGTGGAGCCGGCCGACGGGCGGATGACCCTCCGCCGCAACGGCCCCTGCGGCCACGAGCTCCTGCCGGCGCCGCTGGGCGGTCTCGCGACGGCCTAAGCCCGGGCCAGCTCGCGCTCGACCACGGCCGCCGCGGCCAGGCAGTCGACCTCGCGCCAGGGCCGCGCCGCGATCTGCAGCCCCACCGGCATCCCCAGCGAGTCCATTCCGCAGGGCACCGAGATCGCCGGCCAGCCGAGCGTGTTGAACACGCCCGTCAGCCCGCACATGACGCTGGTCACGTCCACCTCCTGCTCGCCGGCGAACGGCACCCGCAGCGTGCCGATCGTGGGCGCGGTGATCGGCTCGGTCGGCGAGACGATCATGTCGATGCCCTGCTCGTGCATCTTCGTCAGCATCCGCTCCTGGTATGCGAGCCGCAGGAACATGATGTGACCGGCATCGCGCCCGCTGAGCCGGTCGCCCGCCTCCATCTCGGCGACGATGTCCGGCCCCAGATCGGCGCGCCGCTGCGGCCAGTGCTCGTAGAGCGCCCCGGCCTCCTCGGTCAGGTAGAAGCTGTTCTCGTTCAGCCCCGCGACCGGCCACTCCATGTCGATCTCGACCAGCCGCGCACCCGCCCGCTCTAGCAGCGCCACCGCCTCCCGCACGATCGCGGCCAGCGCCGGGTGGGTGTGCTCAAAGAAGAAGCGCTCGGCCACGCCGATCGTGCGCCCCTCGACCCCATCGCCGAGCGCGTCGCGGTAGCGCGGAACCGGCACGCGGCTGCGTGCGCGGATCGTTCGGCGATGGCCCGGCCAGCACCTCCAGCGCCAGCGCCGCATCGCGCACCGTCCGGGCCATCGGACCGCAGTGGTCGAGCGACGGGCAGAGCGGCTTGATCCCCGCCAGGCTGACCCGCCCGTGGGTCGGCTTCAGCCCCACGATCCCGCATACCGACGACGGGCAGCGGATCGAGCCGCCGGTGTCGGTTCCCGGCGCCAGCGCCACGATGCCGGCCGCCACGGCCGCTCCCGAGCCGCCGCTCGACCCACCCGGGATGCGCGTGGGGTCGTGCGGGTTGCGGCACGAGCCGAACCAGGGGTTGTCGCAGGTGACGCCCCACGCCAGCTCGTGGGTGTTCAGCTTGGCGATGCAGACGGCGCCGGCGGCCGCCGACCGGGCGACCACGTCGGCGTCGCGATCGGGCACGTGATCGCGGTAGATGGCGCTGCCGTACGTCGTTCGGATGCCGCCGGTGTCGATCAGGTCCTTCCAGCCCACCGGGACGCCCGCGAGAGGGCCCGGGTCGCGACCCGCCGCTACCGCCGCGTCCACCGCGGCGGCCTCCCGCAGCGCCCGCTCCTCGGTCACCAGCCAGACCGCGCCCAGCTCGTCGGCGCCGGCCCGGTCAAGCGCATAGCGAGCGACCTCCGTCGCCGACACGTTTCCCGCCCGAACCGCCGTTGCCAGGTCGGTCGCATCCTGCACGCTCAGGTCACCGCCTTCGCGAAGCGGTCGGCCCGAAAGCGGTCGCACTCCGGCGGCAGCGGCCGCCCCTGCGCCAGGTCGGCGCACAGGCGCCCCAGCAGCGGGCCGAACTTGAACGCGTGGCCGCTGTCGCCGCCGCAGACCACGACGCCGTCGATCTGGTCGAGGATGAAGTCCCCGTCGGGCGTGACCGTATACAGGCAGGCCTCCTGGTGCACCGGCTCGGGGACGAGGCCGGGAAGCGCCTCGGCAACGTGGGCGCGCAGGTCGTCGACCACCTCCGTCAGCACCGGGCGATCTCGCCGATCGGGGTCGAACGGCCCCTTGCGGGCGCCGTCCTGCGCGGCCTTGTAGCCGACGCCGGGCGACACCACCCCGTACCAGAAGCGGTCGTCCTGCTCACCGCCGTGGTCGACCAGCGACGGCCGCGAATCGGGCGCGCCGCGAAAGAAGCAGACCTGCTCGATCTGGCCGTACACCGGCAGATCGTACAGGCGCGACAGCCACGCGCCCGGGCATACCACCACGGCGTCGGCCTGCAGCTGCGAGGGGTCGGCGATGCGCGCACCCTCCACCACCTCCACGCCCTGCCGCAACCGCGCCAGCGCGTCGTCGGCCAGCACCGCGCCGGCGTCGGGCGTCCACAGCACCGGCCCGGGGAACCGCGCCTCCGGGAACAGCCGCTCGGCCTCGGCCGGCTCCAGCCAGCTGTACCGCTCGCCGCAGCGCTCCAGCACCGCGGCGTGCCGATCCACGCCGCGCCCGTGCTCGAGCAGGCCGTTTCGCAGCAGCAGGCGCGGATCCAGCCGCATCCACTCGTCGATCGCGCGCCGCGCCAGCCGGCAGTAGTCGTCGTGCCGGTAGCTGGTGCGGTAGATGCGCGAGCGCCCCGGCGAGCTGCCCAGCCGGGTGCCCACCGAGTGCTGCTCGTAGACGGTGACCGCAAACCCGTCGTCGCGCAGTGCGCGTGCGGCCGAGAGGCCGATCACGCCCGCGCCGACGACGGCCGCGGTACTATGCGGCGGCGTTGACCAGCTCCTTCAACTGACCGGTCTCGTGCAGCTCCGTGACGATGTCGCATCCGCCCACCAGCTCGCCGTCAACGAACAGCTGCGGGATGGTCGGCCAGCCCGAGTGCTCGGACAGCAGCTGCCGGATGCGGGGATCGGGCAGGATGTCCATGGCCGCGAACTCGACGCCGGTGTCCTTCAGGCAGCGCCACCGTCTGCATCGAGAAGCCGCAGCGCGGCATATCCGGGGTGCCCTTCATGAACAGCATCACGCGATTCTGCGCGATCGAGTTCAGCACCTCCTGGCGGATCTCGTCCTCAGTGATGATCATTGCGTTGCCTCCGTCTTGATCTTGAGTGCGTGGATTGGCCGGCCGGGGCCCAGCAGGTGGTCGACCGCGCCGTTCACGAGCCGGTGCTGCTCGATCAGCGGCAAACCGCTGAACTGCGGCGCGCGAACGTGGGCGTACAGATGGTCGCCGCCCGCCATGTCCTCGACGCTCACATCGGACCCGGGCAGCGCCGTACGGATCAATCCCTCGATTTCGGCGATGTCAGCCACGCCACGAACATTAGCGAGTGATGTGACACGGCCCATTCGGCAAAGCAGGAACGGCTACCCTTCAGAGCAAATACTCGTCGAAACGCCCGGAGGAGGGGCGCCGACACATGTTGTATCTGTTGCTGTTCATTCCACCTCTGATCCTCGGTGCCCTCGGGCAGATGTGGGTCAAGCGCGCCTTCGCTGACGGCTCCAAGGTGCACGCCGCGTCCGGCATGACTGGGGCCCAGGTGGCCCGCCGCATGCTGGAGTCGGGCGGCCTGGACGTCGGCATCGAGTCGATCGGCGGCTCGCTCAGCGACCACTACGACCCGCGCGCGAAGGTGATGCGCCTGAGCCAGCCCGTGGGCAACTCGGACACGATCGCCGCCGTCGCAGTCGCCGCGCACGAGACCGGGCACGCCTTCCAGGACGCCCGCCGCGAGTCCATGTTCCGGATGCGCGGATCGCTCGCCCCGGCCGTCGGCTTCGCCTCGCAGGCGTGGTTCCCGCTGGTCATGATCGGCGCCTTCACCTCCGCCGGTGGCAGCGCGGCCAGCCCGCTGATACTGATCGGCGCCGCGATCTTCGCCGTCACGGTGGTGTTCCAGCTGGTCACGCTGCCCGTCGAGTTCGGAGCCAGCCGCCGCGCCATGCAGATGCTGAGCGCGCAGGGGATCCTGATGCCGGAGGAGCTGCCGGTCGCCCGCAAGGTGCTGACCGCCGCCGCCCTCACCTACGTGATCGGAACCCTGATCGCGGTCTACCAGCTGGCCATCCTGCTGCTGCAGTCGCGCAACTAACGCCGCACGCTCTATCGTGCGGGCCGTGCGCCTGATCAGCTTCCGCATCGACGAGGGGCCGCCGCGCGCCGGCATCTGCGACGGCGCGATCGTCCACGACACCGGCCTTGGCATGCGCGACCTGCTGACCCGCGGGATCGACCGGGCGCGGCCGATCTCGCAGCACCCGCGGGCGGCCGTGCAGCCGCTGCCGGCCGTTCCCGATCCGGGCAAGATCATGTGCATCGGGCGCAACTACCGTGAGCACGCGGCCGAGCAGGGCGCCGAGGCGCCGGCCCAGCCGCTGGTGTTCGCCAAATACCCGTCCGCGCTGATCACCGACGGCGAGCCGATCCGCCTGTCGCCGCTGACCTCACAGGTCGACTGGGAGGCGGAGCTGGTGGTCGTGATCGGCCGCGCCGGCAAGCACATCGGCGAGAGCAGCGCCTGGCAGCACGTGGCCGGCTACACGGTCATGAACGACGTGTCCGCGCGTGACCTGCAGCGCGGCGACGGCCAGTGGACGCGGGCCAAGAGCCTGGACACCTTCGCGCCGCTGGCCGCGGAGCTGGTCAGCGCCGACGAGATCCACGATCCGCACGATCTGGCGATCCGCTGCTGGGTGAACGACGAGCTGATGCAGGACTCGTCGACCGGCAACATGATCCACACCATCCCGAAGCTGGTCGCGCACCTGTCGCAGGCCTTCACGCTCGAACCGGGCGACCTGATCGCCACGGGCACGCCCGCGGGCGTGGGCGCATTTCGCGACCCGCCAGTGTTCCTGCGGGACGGGGACGTCGTGCGCTGCCGGGTCGACCGTGTGGCGACGCTGGAGAACCCGGTGGCCTGATGACGCGGAGGCGGCCGTGATTGCGACGATGGCCGGCGCCCCGATCTCGATCGAGCACGTCGGCCACGGCTACGGCCCGCTGTCGGTGCTGCACGACGTCAGCCTCGAGATCGCAGCGGGCAGCCGACTGGCGGTGGTCGGTCCCAGCGGCTGCGGCAAGTCCACGCTGCTGCACCTGATCTCGGGCCTGGAGCAGCCGCGCGCCGGCGCCGTCTCGGTGGCGGGTGACGACCTGCCCGAGCGTCGTCTGGCCGGCTGCGCGCTGATGCCGCAGGACGACCTGCTGCTGCCCTGGCGAAGCGCGCTCGACAACGCGGCGCTGCCGCTGATGAACGCCGGGGTGGGTCGCGGCCAGGCGCGGGAGGCGGCGCTGCCGCTGTTCCGCCGCTTCGGGCTGGAGGGCTTCGAGCAGGAGCAGCCGCGCCGCTTGTCGGGTGGCATGCGGCAGCGGGTGGCGTTCCTGCGCACGCTGCTGGCGGGAAAGGGCGTGCTGCTGCTGGACGAGCCGTTCGCGTCGCTGGACGCGCTCACGCGCGAGGAGCTGGGCGGGTGGCTGGCAGAGACGCTTGATCAGGAGCCGCGCACGGTCGTGCTCGTCACCCACGACGTGGACGAGGCGCTTCGCACCTGCGAGCGCGTGGCCGTGCTGTCGCCGCGGCCGGGCCGGCTGCTGCTGGATGCGCCCAGCTCGCAGCTCAGCCACGAGGACGTGATGGAGGCGCTGCGATCGTGAAACGGTTCGCCTGGGTGGGGGTGCTGGCGGGGCTGCTGCTCGCCTGGGAGGCGTGGGTCGACCTGCGGTCGGTGCCCGACTACCTGCTGCCGTCGCCGAGCGGGATCGCCTCGGCGCTGTGGGACGAGCGCTCCACGCTGCTGTCGCAGGCTGCCGTGACCGCCCGCGAGATGCTGCTCGGGTTCGCGCTGGCGGTGATCCTCGGCCTGGGCGCGGCGATCCTGCTGCAGCGCCTGCCCTGGCTGCGCTCGGCGGTCTACCCGCTGCTGGTGGCGACGCAGAGCATCCCGGTCGTCGCGATCGCGCCGCTGCTCGTGATCTACCTCGGCTTCGGCCTGTCGCCGAAGGCGCTGATCGTGGCGCTGGTCTGCTTCTTCCCGATCACGGCCAACGCTCTGGACGGGTTCGCGTCGGCCCCGGCTGAGCTGCGCAGCACGATGCGCACGCTGAACGCCACGCCGCGGGCGATCTTCTGGCGGGTGGAGCTGCCGTGGGCGTCGCCGCGGGTGTTCACGGGCGCTCGCATCGCCGCGTCCTACGCGGCCGTGGCCGCGCTGTTCGCGGAGTACGCGGGCGGCTCGGGCGGGCTGGCCGACTCGATGCACGACCAGCTCGACACCCAGCTGGTGGGCGCCGCGATCCTGCTGCTGGCGCTGCTCGCGCTGGCCCTGTTCGGGCTGGTGACGCTGCTCGAGCGGATCATGGTCCCGTGGGCGCGGGAGGGCTAGACTAGGCGTCGTAATCGTTTGCCGGGGAGTCCCGACCGGGGCTGAGAGGACGCGCACCGCGTCGACCCGTCGAACCTGATCCGGATCATGCCGGCGAAGGGACGCAAGCAATGCCACGACGACTCCTTCCGCTCGTCGCGCTTCTGGCGCTGGCCGCCGGCTGCGGCGGCAGCAGCACTGGCGCTGTCTCGAGTGGCGCCGCCCTCAAGGACGTATCGCTGCAGCTCGACTGGTACCCGAACCCGGACCACGTCGGGCTCTACACCGCCATCGACCACGGCTTCTTCCGGCGCGCCGGTCTGAACGTGACCCCGCGCCAGCCGACCGACGTGTCCGACCCGATCAAGCTGGTCGCCGCCGGGCGCACCGAGCTCGGGATCTCCTACGAGCCGGAGCTGTTCTTCGCGCAGCAGCAGCACGCGCCCGTGGTGGCCGTGTCGGCGATCGTCCCCACCGCCCTCAACTCGATCATCACGACCGAGCAGGGCATCACGACGCCTGCCGGGCTGCGCGGCAAGACGATCGGCGTCGACGGCAGCGCCTCGACCAGTGCCTACGTCGACACGGTGCTCCGCACGGCCGGCCTCGCCCCCGGGGAAGCGCACCTCGTCACCGTCGGCTTCAACCTGCTGCCCGCGCTGCTGGCAGGCCGCGTCGATGCGATCGCCGGCGGCTTCCAGAACATCGAGGGCGCGGAGCTGGCCGCGCGCGGCATGCATCCGGTGGTGTTCCCGGTCGACCGCTACGGCGTGCCCGGCTACGACGAGCTGGTGGTGGTCGCGAACAGCGAGCGGCTGGCGAGCGACGGCGGCTACCGCGACGAGGTGCGCGCGTTCGTCTCGGCGCTGGCGGCCGGCACGGCCTACGCGAAGGCCCACCCCGCGGCGGCGCTGGCCGTGATGCGCGCCAACTCGTCCCGCGACTACAAGAACGCGCTTGAGACGTCGGTGCCGGAGACGCTTCGGCTGCTGGACACGACATCGCTGGATCCCGCCGCCTGGAACCGGTTCGGCCGCTGGATGCAGGCGCAGGGCCTGCTCAAGAGCCCGCCCGACGGTGCCGCTCTGGTGGCCCATCCCTGAGCCATCACATGCCTAGAATCCGAATGTGGAGCACGATTCCCTCAAGGGCCAGCTGCTGATCGCGGCGCCGATGCTGCTCGATCCCAACTTCCGGCGCACGGTCGTGCTGCTGCTCGAGCACACGCCGGAGGGCGCGATCGGCGTCGTCCTCAACCGCCCCTCCGACACCGAGGCGCGGGAGGCGGTCCCCGACCTGCGGGCGGTGCTGCTCGACGACGAGCCGATCTTCCTGGGCGGGCCGGTGCAGCCCGAGACCGTGATCGCGCTGGCCGACCACAACGACCCGCTCGAGGACGAGGCCATCTGCGGGTCGATCGCGTCGCTCGAGTTCGACGAGGATCCCGACAACCTGCACAGCTCGGTCAGCCGGGCGCGGGTGTTCGCCGGGTACGCCGGCTGGAGCACCGGACAGCTCGAGGACGAGATCGACGAGGAGGCCTGGTTCATCGAGCAAGCGCTCCCGGGCGACGTGTTCAGCACCGAGCCGGAGCGGCTGTGGTCGTCGGTGCTGGAGCGCATGGGCGACCAGTTCCGGCTGCTGGCACGGATGCCCGAAGACCCGCGCATGAACTAACTTGTCCCCCACCCGTGCGAAGGGAGCGAGATGAGCACCACGCAGAGCGGTACCGGCTGGAGCGTCGCGCACGTCGATGAGGTGCCGCCGGTCAAGCCCGACTGGCCTGACACCTGGAAGTCGATCCGTCACCACTTCGGCGTCCTCGCGTTCGGCATCAACGCCGTCACCAAGGACGAGGGCAAGGTGCTGATCCCCGAGCATCACGAGCACGAGTCGGGGCAGCAGGAGGTGTACTTCGTGCACCGCGGCAGCGCCCTCGTCACGCTGAACGGCGAGACGCTGACGGCCGCCGCCGGGGCGGTGGTCGCGGTCGAGCCCGGCACCACGCGCAAGTTCGAGTCGGCGTCCTCGCCGACGACGCTGCTCGTGATCGGCGGCACGCCCGGCAAGGCGTACGAGATCGGAGACTGGGAGAAGTAGCACCGCCCGCTAGGGCGTGGTCATCCGTTTCTGATAGCAGACGCTCTTGTGGTCGGTCAGGTACGGCCCCCAGCAGCGGTCGCGCCGGTAGCCGGCCCGCTCGTAGAGGTGGATGGCGTCGAGCAGGCGGTCGCCTGTCTCCAGGCGCAGCGTGTCGAAACCGAGCTCGACGGCCCACCGCTCCAGTGCCTCGAGCACCGTCCGGCCCACGCCGGCGCCGCGCGCCTCCGGCACCACGTACATGCGCCGGATCTCGCCGCCGCCCTCGGGGTGCCGGCAGATGCCGCCGCAGCCGATCACCTCGCCCTCGCGCAGCGCCACCAGGAACACGCCGTCGGGCGGTTCGAACTCATCGTCGCGCGGCGGCGCGCCCGACCCGCCCTCGCCTTGCCGGGCCGTCATCTCGGCCTGCTGACGGACGGTCATCTCTGTCAACTCGCTGAGCCTGCGCGGTTCGATCGTGATCGACATCCGGCCAACGATAACCCGCGCCATGTGTGGACGGTGATCGCTGCGGGTAGCACCCATGCATGTCCGATGGACAGGGACATATACCCGACACACCGACCGGTCCGGCACCTCCCCAACACGACCGCGACTCCGCCGACCTGCCGCATGACGACGCAGGGGAGCCGGCCGCGGGAAACCTCGTGAAGGACGGTCAGGTGCGCACGGGTCATCCGCCCACCGCCCAGCCTCAGAAGGGGCGCTCCTCCCAGGACGAGGCTGGTGAGACGGCGGCCGAGTCGGTGATCGAGTCGTTGCAGGCGGACTCGAGGATCACCAAGGGCAGCGATCCGGATTCGCCGGTGGCGGGCCTGCTCGCCGCTGCCGCGGCCACGAACGGTCCCCTCGACGAGGGCGCCTACCGGCGGTTTCTGGCGGAGACGGATCTCGACTGGGCCAGCGTCGAAGACCTGGAAGCCCGCTACGGCTCGTTCCAGTCCGCGCTGGCCGAGGCCGGCATCGCCCCGGCGTCCTGAGCGTCAGCGCGCGCCCGCGTGGGCGACGAGGCCGCCCACGTGGTCGAGGTCGTCCGCGAGGTCACCCAGATGCTCGTACACCGCCTCGGCGCCCGCGCCCTCGAGCTCGCTGCGGGCGAAGCCTCCGGTCAGCACCGTCACCGCGGGTAGGCCCGCGGCCGAGGCGGCCAGGCAGTCCCACGGCGAGTCCCCGATCACGATCGCCGCGTCACATCCCGACCGTGTAAGCGCGATCTGGATCGGTTCCGGATCGGGCTTGGATTGCGACCCGTCGGCCGCCGAGGTCGATGCCCAGACAAGATCCTCGGCCTCCAGCAGACCGACGTAGTACTCCACCTCATGACGCTCGGCCGAGCTGACCAGCACCACCACGACGTCACGGGCAACCAGGCGTTCCAGCAGGTCGCGGGCGTGCGGCAGCGGGGCCACCCGATCGCGGACGGCGGCGAAGCGGCGAGCGTGCTCGTCGATCGCCTGCTCCGCAACGCTCGCAGCAGCGCGCTCCCCCAACAGCTCCTCGAGCAACCGCTCACCCCGCATGCCGATCAGCCTGTGCGCACGGGACGTGGGGACGTCGAACCCGCACGCGCGGATCGCGGACGACCACGCGCTGGCGTGCAGGTAGGTCGAGTCGACCAGTGTGCCGTCGATGTCGATCAGCGCCGCCATGCGGTCGCCGGCGTTGATGCTCTCCGTCACGTCACCGTCCCGTCAGCATCGCAGGCACCGGATCGGGTTCCGGCTGCGGGATGTCCGGCACGGGTGGCGCCGGATCCGGCTCACTGGGCGGTGTGGGCGGCTCCGGGATCGGCAGCGACGGATCGGGCGGTACGGGCGTCGGCGGCGCATCCGGCGGCTGAGGCATGGACGACTCTGGCATGGCGGCTGACTACCCGAGCCGCGGTGCCGTGAAACCACGGCGTCCCCTGGGGACGAGTTGGGGCCGGCCGTTCGGCCGGCCCCAATCTGCCGCTACGGAGTGACCTTGTCGACTCCGCTCTTGATCTTGTCGGCGGCGTCGTCCACGCCCTCCTTGAGATCGCCCTTGGCCCGGTCGCGCTTGCCCTCGGCCTCGAGCTCCGGATCGTCCTTGAGCTGACCCGCCTTCTCCTTGGCGGTGCCCTTCATCTGATCGATGTTCTCGCCCATGTCCCGGTACCTCCTCCCGGCCTGCATCATTCGGTCATGGGGTCCATGCCCGCAGCGGGGGCGGACGAAACGACAGCCGCCGAACGCCCCGGCCATCGGGCGCGCCTGCCCAGCAGCGCGAGCAGGGCGGGCGCCAGCAGGGAACGGACGAGGAAAGTCTCGACCAGGATGCCCACGGACATCACCGCGGCCAGCTCGCGGAACGACCGGATCGGGATCAGCGCCACCAGTGCGAAGCTGGCAGCAAGCGACAGCCCGGCCGCACGGATCGCCCGCGATGCCCGCGGGGCAGCGCTCGCGATCGCATCGCGCATCGGGCGGTTCTCTCCCTCCGCCCAGATCTTGCCGACGATCAGGACGTTGTAGTCCGAGCTCAGCGAGACCAGCAGCACGGCTCCGGCGAACGGCACGTAGTAGGTGATGTCGGGGTATCCCAGCACGTCCTGGAAGAACCAGACGGTCAGGCCCAGCGTGGCGGCCACGCTGAGCACGTTCACCGCCAGCAGCACCAGCGGCGCCAGGAGCGCCCGCATGAACAGCGCCATCAGCACCAGGTTCACGAGCAGCACCGCCAGCGCGATCTTGAGCGCATCGCCGGACACGGCGTCGACCGCCGACTGGGCGAGCGCCGTCTGGCCGGCGTACTCCACGGATGCGCCGCCGAGACCTGCCGAGCCGGCGAGCTCCGGCATCCGCGCCTGGAGCTGGGCGAGGTAGCGAACCGCGGCGGGAGATAACGGATCCGTATCCGACACCAGCACGTACCTGGCCGCCCGCCGGTCGCTCGTCAGGAACGGCTGCACCGACGTGCCATTGATCCGCTCAGACGGCCCCACCGCCGCAGCGAAGCCGGGCTGGCGGCGCAGCTCCTGTTCCAGCCGGCCGAGCTGCGCTGTCGGAAGCGGGGTTCCCTGGTCCTGGACGATCACCTCCAGCGGCGCCAGGACGCCGGGAGCGAAGCCGGCCTCGGCGGCGCGGGCCGCCACCTGCGGCCGGCTGTCGGCGGGAAGCCCCGAGATCACGTCCACGCCCAGGTTGAGGGAGCGTGACTGCAAGCCGGCAACGGCCAGCAGGGCCACGCAGGCGAGACCGATCAGAGCCGCCAGCGGCCGCCCCGCCGCCAGATGAGCAACGCGCCGGCCGAGCGGCCGCCGCGTTGCCGCGTCGGCTCCGTTCCGCACCGGTCGCAGCGGCCACACCGAGAACCGGCCCAGCAGGGCGATCAGGGCGGGCACGAACACCACCGAAACCAGCATCGCGACCGCCACCGTGACGGCCAGCGCCGGCGCCAGCTCGCGGAAGAATCCGAGCGAGGAGGCGCGCAGCGCCAGCAGGCTCAGGGACAGGATCACGCCGCCGGTGAACACGATCGGGATCACGGCCAACGCAGCGGCCCGCACGCCGTCGCGCGACCCCGCTCCCGACCGGAGCTGATCCCGGAACTCCGACAGGAAGAACACGGCGTAGTCGGTGACCACTCCCAACAGCAGCGCCACCACCAGCGGCTCCACCTCCTGCGGCAGCGGGTTGCCGCTGAGCCGCGCGACCTCGGTCAGCGCCCACAGCGTGATCGGGAAGGCCACGCCGATCGTCGACATCGTGACGACGACGGCACCCGGCGCCCGGAACACCGCGAGCACGATCACGGCGATCACCAGCACGGTCAGCAGCTCCACCAGGCCGATCCGATCCAGGATCAGGGTGCCCTGCTCGATCCGCGCCGGGCTGACCCCGGTGACCCCGACCGGCGCGGCGTCGGGCCCCGCCGCCTTCAGATATGCCTGGGCCGCGTGTGTGCGCTCGTTCGGCGAGTACGAGCCGTCGAACACCAGGTGGGTGATCGCGGTGGTCGAGTCGCCCGTGGACGCGGGTGCGCCGGGAACGTTGATGAACGGGATGGCGAGCCGTGCCCCAGATCGGTCCTGGCCGCGGCTGACCGCGACGGCCCGCGAGATCACTCGGGACTGGGCATCGCGGCTGAGGCCCTGGGGGTCGCGTTGCACGACGATCACGTCGCTGCCGGCCGGAGCGCGGAACAGGCGCAGCGAGTCGGCCTCGGCGCGCAGCGCCGGGGAATCCTTGGGGATCAGGTTGAGCACGGGGCCGCCGGGCTGGAACGGGTCCGCGTGCAGACCGGCCACGACCGCCGCCGCGGCGAATGCCGGGACCACCAGGAACCGCAGCCGAACGGCGATCCCGGCGAGCGCGCGGGTCGCCAGCCCGGAGGCATGCGGCCGCCGGCTCATGCCGGCTCGGCTTCCGGCGTCCCGTGGACGCGTTGCAGCTCGGCGTCAAGCTCGGCGCCCACCAGCAGCGCCAGGCTCGAAAGCCACAGCCAGGTCATGGTCACGATCACGGCCGCCAACGATCCCCAGACCTTGTTGTAACCGCCGAAGCGGTCGGCGTAGATCGCGAGCCCGGCTGAGGCGATCAGCCAAACGGTGACGGCCAGCACGGCTCCCGGCGTGATCAGCCGGAACTTGTGGTGCTCAACGTCCGGCCCCAGAAACAGCACACCTCCGAACACGAACAAGAGACCCAGGACAAGCAGTGGCCAGCGCCCGTAGTCCCACAGCCAGGCCACGGCGCCGATGCCAGTCTGATCCTGGAGCCAGCTGCTGATCGTCGGGCCCAGCACCAGCATGAACACCACCAGTCCCACCGCCAGGAGCGCCACCAGGATCATCAGCAGCGCCACGATCCGCTTGCGCACGAATCCGCGCGTCTCGGTCAGCTCGTGGGCGGCGTTCAGCGACCACATCACCGTCTGCATGGCGCCGCTCAGCGACCACAGGGCGAACACCGCGCCCACGGCGATCATGACGTCGCTCCTATCGGACGCGAGCAGCTGCGTCATGCTCGCCCGCACCAGCGCAAGTACGCTGTCGGGCACCACGCCGTTGAGGTGGTCGAGCAGCGTCTGCATCGACCCGGGCCCGACCGTGGCGCTGAACACGCCCACCGCCAGCAGCAGCGCCGAGGGGATCGCCAGGAAGCCGTTGAAGGCGATCGCCTGGGCCAGGTGCGGGATCTGGTCGGCCTGGGCATGAACCACCGCGCTGATGACCACGCGGCGAAAGCCGGGCCTCGGGGAGTGGGTATCGGGGGTATCTGCATGCATGCGGCCTCTTGGTTTTGGGGAGGTGCCGGCCGGGAACGTCCCTCCCCGGTGGCTATACCTGATTGGAGGAACAATCATGCCTATCCGCACCGAGGGAGTACCGGGGACGATCCGGCGGTCGCCTGAGAAGGTGCGCAGGACGTACCGCGAGACGCTCGACAGCGCCCACGAGCAGTACAGCTCAGAGGAGCGTGCGCACCGAGCGGCCTGGGCTTCGGTCAAGCACGTGGCCGAGAAGGTTGGGGACCACTGGGAGCTGAAGGACGTGCAGGGCCCGTCAGACGACCAGGACGCGCAGCGCGGCGCGGCTGCGCTTAACCACCCCAAGCCCACGGCCGGCGGCGTGGACGTGCGCGGCCATACCCGGGACGAGCTCTACGAGCGTGCGCGGCGGGCCGGCGTCAAGGGCCGTTCCAGGATGAACAAGCTGGAGCTGGCCCAGGCCATAGCCCGGCGCAACGGCTAGATGATTGATTCCACGAGCCGCGCGGCGCTGGACTGGTTTTGGACACGCCGGACGCCACGATCGTCCTTGCCCAGGACATCATTCAGGCTGCCCATCGGACGCTCCCGACGTCCAACGCGCCCCATCCTGCGCCCAGCATTCACGCATCCCGTGGAATCAACCATCTTGCGGGCCGGCGTCACCTTCGCGTAGGCGACACCGCAACTACGCTGCCGGGATGGAGCCGATCCGCGTGATCACGTGAGTGCTCCGACTCCGGCGAGCTTCACGTTCGAACCGTTCTTCGCGATTGCCGCCGCGGCGGCCGCGGTGCTGTACGCCCGTGCGGCTCGCGGTCGCAACGTGCCGGTGTGGCGGGTGCTGGTCTTCGGCCTCGGCCTGCTGCTGGTGGTCGTGTCGCTCAACTCGCCGCTCGAGACGCTGGCCGAGCACTACCTGCTGCTGGCGCACCTGCTGCAGAACGCGATCATCGCCGACTGGGCGCCGCCGCTCCTGATCCTCGGGCTCACGCCCGCCATGCGGGGCGGGATCGAGCGGCGCGGCGGCCGCCCGCTGGCGGCCCTGACAACGCTGCCGGTCGCCCTCGCGATCTGGCTGACCGGCTGGTACGGCGTGCACCTGGCGCCCACGTACCAGGCGTTGCTGCGCCACCCACAGCTCCTGAACGTCGAGCACGCATTCCTGATCTGCATCGGGCTGATCTTCTGGTGGCCGGTGTTCGGCGCGACCAGGCGGATCGGCGGCGACATCGTGCTCTACCTGCTGGCCGCGTTCGTCGCGGTCTCGTTCCTGGGGCTCGCGTTCACGTTCATCACCCGGCCGTTTTACCCGTACTACGTCGAGACGCCGAGGCTGTGGGGCCTGTCTCCGAGCGAGGATCAGAACCTCGGGGGCGTGATCATGAACGCCGAGCAGGCGATCGTGTTCCTGTCGGCGCTCGTCTTCGCGATCGCGGCGCTGCTCGACCGCCAGGAACGGGAGACGGCCGGCTACCGCGACTGACCGCGGCGCAGCGCGACCGCGGCGGCAAACAGCGCCACGGCGAACACGGCGGTTTCCGCGAGCACCGCGACCGCGCCGGCGATGCGCTGATCGGTGAGCGCCGACGCGCCGCCCAGCTTGGCCGTGTGCTCGTAGAAGCTGTAGAGCGGGCGGGGATAGAGGGCGATGAAGAAGTCGAGCGGCATCATCATCACGAGGGCGATGAACAGGTAGAGCACGCGCCGGGACGGGCTCAGGTACCCGGGGACGATCTCCGCCCACCAGAACAGGAGACCGGTGACGATGAAGACGAGGTGCTCCAACCCCAGCGCCCAGCGATGCTCGAGCGCGTAGTCGTAGATTACGGGCAGGTGGATCGCATACCAGGCCACCAGCCACAGCAGCATCGCGACGGCCGGCTGTGCCAGTCGGCGGACGATGCGCAGCCGGTCGACGGCCAGCACCATCGGCGTCAGCAGGCCGAGGATCAGGAGCGGCGGGGCCCAATCGGCGATCATCACGTTCTGGAGCAGATGGAAGCTCAGCATCGAGGTCAGCGCGAGGTGCTCGATCGGCGAGAGCAGTGCAAGCGCGATCAGCGCCATGCCGGCGGCAAACAGCGCGCAGCGCGCCAGCTGCACGGGCACCCCGCGGCGGCTGTAGGAGCTGGCCACGACCGCGTAGTCGACCGCGAACACGACGACGGCGATCGCCCATTCCGGGTCGAGGGAGGGTTGCCAGGGATCAAGCATCGGGGGCGGCGCCGAGCCTATCCCGGCGGGGAGTCAGTGGTGTGTTCTGGGGCGGCTCAATATGGCCCGCTGGAGGAGCAGGGTGCCGACCGCTCCGACCACCATCATCAGGACGTTCACGCCCAGCACGCCCAGCGCGCCGAGGGCCTTGTCGAGCTCGCGCAGGCCGACCGCGACGCCGAAGTACCCGACCGCGGGGATGGTGGTGACCGAGATGGCCACGCCGACTCCGGAGCTCGCGCGGGTCTCCAGCGCCAGCATCCCGGCTATACCGGCGACGAGGGCCACCACCACCGTCTCGTTGCTGATGGTCGTGAGACCCGTTAGCACCCCGGTTGCCCGGATGTCGTAGCCGGACGGTATGAAGCCGAGGTGATCCTGAATGAACGTCGAGGCCGCTGCCGCCAGACCCGCCGCTGCAAGCCCCAGCGCAAGCGTGAGCAGGGCGCGGCTGGCGAGCTCCGCCTGGCGACCGACGATGCCCACGGCGATCGCCGTGATCGGCAACAGGTCGGGGCTGACCGCCATCGCTCCCACGATCAGGATCCCGTTGTTGTCGACCACGCCGTAGCTGGCGATCACGCCGGCGACGACCATGAACGCCAGGTAGCGGGCCAGCGGCCGCGCGTTCAGCCACGCCGTCCCCAGCACGTCGGCCCACACCATCGTCCGCTCCGCGCGGCCATGCGAGAGGGCGCCGACGACCTCGATCCGATCCAGGGTGACGTCGCTGTCGGCAACTCCCAAACCGTGCAGCGTGTCCAGCAGCGCGTCGACCGACCGCGGCCGCACCCTGGCCGACAGCAGGGCGTGCCCGGGCCTGGTTGCGTCCATGCACGCCACGTGGCTGACGCCATCGGTCCGATCCAGCGTGCTCGCGACGCGCTCGAGCAACGCCGACTCCCCGAACACCTCGAGCGCGATCATCTAGTGCGTCGGCTCGTCTCGCGGCCCGCCGACTCGGGCGCGGAACACGTGGTACGTCCAGCCCTGGTAGAGCAGGACGAGCGGGACGAAGATCACGGCGACGACCGACATCACCGCCAGCGTGTAGTGCGCGGAGGCGGTACCGCTGACGGTGAGGCTGTTGGCGAAGTCGGTGCTGGAGACCATCACCCGCGGAAACAGGCTGATGAAGAGCGTGACCACGACCATGATCGTGCCCAGGCCGGTCATCGCGAACGCCCAGATCTGGCTGCGCCGGCGGACGAGGACGACCGCGAGCACGAACGCGACGATGCCGATCGCCGCGGGCAGCACCGGCGGAAGCACACTCTTGTCGTTCCGGTCGACGGCGACCTTCACCGTCCAGATCAGGAACACCGAGCCGAGCGCCGCTGCGACCATCGACAGCCGCCGCGACGGCGCGGCCGGCGCGCTCCAGCAGATCCCCCTGGCGTGCGCAGCGTCAGGTAGGTCGCTCCGTGGAAGGCGAAGATCGCCACGACCGCGAGCCCCGCCAGCACGGTGTAGGCGTTGAACAGGTCCCAGAACGATCCCGTGAAGTCGCCCTGCGAGTTGATCGGGGTGCCGTACAGCAGGTTCGCGAGCCCGATGCCCCAGATCAGCGAGGCGCCGAAGCTCCCGACCGCGTTCGCCCACAGCCACAGCCGCCGCCAACGCGGGCTCGTGCTCTTCGTCCTCCACTCGAACGAGATCACGCGCACGATCAGGAAGACGAGCACGGCCAGAAGAGCGATGTAGAGGCCGGAGAACATCGTCGCATACCAGGCCGGGAACGCCGCGAACGTCGCGCCGCCCGCCGTCACCAGCCAGACCTCGTTGCCGTCCCAGACGGGCCCGATCGACTCGAACATGGCGTCTCGCTCGATCTCGTCGCGCGGCAGGAACGGCAGCAGCATGCCCGACGCCGAAGTCGAAGCCCTCGAGCAGGAAGTAGCCCGACCAGAGCACGACGATCAGCACGAACCAGAGGATCTGGAGATCCATCTAGTAGCCGACCGCCGGCGCCGGAGAGGTCTCGCCCGGCTCGCCGGCCGGGCTCGATGGGTCACGGCCGGCGTAGCGCCGCATCAGCCAGATGTCGAACACGCCCAGGAGTGATGTAGAGGGCTGACGAAGACCGCGAGGCTGATCACGAGCCACGTGGTTCCAACCGCGGGCGAGTTGGCACCGGAGGTCTTCAGCAGCCCCTGCACGATCCAGGGCTGGCGCCCCAACTCCGTCAGCAGCCAGCCAAACGTGGTCGCCACGAACGGCACGGAGCTCGTCACCACCCCGACCCAGAGGAACCACCTGAGTCTCTCCAGCCGCCGCTTCCAAAACAGGAACGCGCCGACCAGCGACACCAGCGCCACAATCGATCCGGCGTAGGCCATCCCGCGCATGCTCCAGTAGATCACCTCGACCGGCGGCAGGTAGTTGCCCCTCCCGTACATCGCGCTCGTACTGGTTGTTCAGCTCGGTCAGCCCGGTCACCTTGCCGTTGAACGAGCCCGTCGACAGGTACGAGAGCAGCCCCGGGACCTCGATCGAGAACCTCGGCGTCTGATCGCTCTCGCTGAACCCGCCGACCTGGAACAGCGAGAACGCGCACTTCTGGCAATCCTGCCACTGCGCCTCCGCCGCCGAGATCTTCATCGGCTGCAACTCCGTGACGAGGATCCCGAAATGGCTGCCGAACCACATGTTGAAACACGCCACCGGCACCAGCACGATCAACGCCACCTTCGCCGCCGGACGGAACAACTCCACGTTACGGCCACGGGCGAAGTGCCAACAGCACACGCCGAACACGACCGCCGCGCCGCAGGTGAGGCCGGCCAGGATCGTATGCACGAAGGCATACGAGCGCCCAGCGGCTCGAGAGCAGCGCCCAGACGCTCGTCAGCTCGCCTGGCCGTTCTCGATCTTGTAGCCGACCGGATCCTGCATGAACGAGTTCGCGACCAGGATGAAGTAGGCCGACAGCCACGTGCCGGCCACCGCGATCCACAGCGTGGCCAGGTGCAGGCGCGGCGACAGCCGGTCCCATCCGAAGATCCACAGCCCGAGGAACGTCGACTCCAGGAAGAACGCCGCCAGGCCCTCGATCGCAAGCGGCGCGCCGAACACGTTGCCGACGAACTTCGAGTAGGCCGACCAGTTCATCCCGAACTGGAACTCCTGCACGAGACCGGTCGCGACGCCGATCGCGAAGTTGATCAGGAACAGCGTGCCGAAGAAATGCGTCAGCCGCAGCCACTGACTCATACCCGTCCGCCGCCACAACGTCTGGAAGACCGCGACGATCGGCCCGAGCCCAGCGTCAACGGGACGAACAGGAAGTGATAGACGGCTGGTCGTCGCAAACTGGGCCCGCGCCAGATCAACCGTGGTGGCGGAGAGGATCACGAGCGGAGGGTCGAACACGGGCCCCCGCGCCGCATCATCCAGACCGCACGAAACCTCGACTCGGGATGGACGGAAATCGAACGCCCTCCCACGAAGGCGCGTTCGCGTCGAGTGTCGCGGGCCGACCAGACCGCCAAGCAACAATCGACGCGAGGATCCCAAGGCTGCGCCGCGCCCCCGACCTCGCCCCGGGGACCGGCGCTCCTGGCCGGATGCCGGCGCTGCGACGAAACCTCAGAAAGCCTGAGTTGTGTCTTGCGCGAGCCGGGCCAGATAGGGCGTCAGATAGTGCGCCGCTAGCTTCCCTGGTGGCCACCACAGAGCCTGCTCGGCGACCGACGATGTCTGTCCCGCGCCGCCCCCCAACTCGCTACGCATGTAGCGCTCGTCGGCGCCGGTCACGAGCAGCCCGCGCAGCACGGGTTCGAATGGCTCGGGCGTGACATCGGCACCGGCGTCTGCCGCAATGGCCTGGGCGGCGGCGACCGCCTGCTGTGCTGCGATGCCTCCCTGCTTGATGGGAAACGCGGTCGCATCGCCGGCCGCATAGACGTCAATCAGGTTGTCCACCCGGCCGCTTCGATCGGTGCGGATGAAGCCGTCGGAGTCGACCGTTATGCCCGTGATCGGCGTGCCTTCCAGTCTTGGCATGGCGAGCACCCGATCGGCCGTCAGGTCGCCACCGGGCAGTGTGACGAGCCGGCCATCATGGAAGCGCACAGGCGTTTGGCCCGGATGGAACATGACTCCCAGTTCGTCGAGCAGCGCCACCACGGCGGCGCTGGCCTCGCCTCCAAACGCTTCGAGCGGGGCCGCTTCCGGCGTGACCAAGCCGATCTGGGGCGGAGTACGTCGCCGGTTGCCGTTGGCGTAGTAGTGAACGTAATCGTGCTCAACCAGATAGCGGCCCGTGAGCAGGCAGAGCTCATACAGCGGCAGTGTCCAGCCGAGGCTGGCCGGCATCGCGAACAGCAACCGGTCGACGCTCCCGTCCGCAACCTCGCCCAGCAGAGCCCGCACGGAATCGACATCCGCCGGCCCGCGAAACGTCGCTGCGCCCGGTATCGCCTCGCGCGCGGCCCCGCCGCAGGCGATCAAGAGCGCGCGATAGGCCAGCGGGCTGCCGTCCGAAAGTATCACGCGCTTGCGATCCGGCTCCACAGCCGCCACCGCGCCGACCACCAACCGCACACCCAGATCGTTGGCGATGCGAAACAGGTCGAACTGCCTGACCACCGACTTCCCAAAGGGCACACCGACCGACGCCGGAGCGAAGGTGAACCGATCGGTGGGCGAAACCAGCGTTACCTCGATCAGGTCGCCCGCAAGATCGCGCAGCGCGAGCGTCGCCTCCAGCGCCGCAATACCGCCGCCGGCGATCACTACATCGAAGGAATGGCGGGGCTGATCGGCGGTCATCGGTATCGCCGCATCCCCACCCGTCCACGGCAGCCCGGACACGGGCTCGGCACATCCAGCACGGCCGCCGTAAGCAACCAACCACCCCAGCATCGCCAACTCGCCATGTACAGCACCTCCGGTCGCTTCCCCTGCTCCCCGAATCTACCACCCGGCCTGCGTCCCCGATTCGTAGTTCTCGGCAGACTACGCGGGTGTTACCACGGACTTTCACGACCGGCACGCGCCAGCGGACGGCGCGGACGATCCCCACACGCGCACACGGAGCGCCGGGGGAGCCTGCACCCTCAGGAATCGGCCTGCGGAGGCAGAGGCCCACGTTCGAATCGTGAGTGATGGAACGGCCAAGGCCGCTCCATCACGCGCGTCGTCCCGCTCAGCTGACGCTCGGACCGAACTCGACTGTCGAGACCGCGCCCCCGCCGGGTGCGTTCGCGAGGCGAAGCACCGCCCCGTGGCGCACAGCGATGCTGCGAGCGATCGCAAGGCCGATACCGCTACCCGGGACGTCCTGCGACGCACCGCCGCGGTAGAAGCGGTCGAAAGCGTGTTCGCTGTCCGTACCCGACAGGCCGGGCCCGTGATCGCGGACGCTGAACACGGGTAGGTTTGACGCGTTGCTGACCGTTACCAATACCGGCTGCTCGGCCGGGCTGTACTTGATGGCGTTGTCGATCAGTATCCTCACCAGCTCGGCGAGGCGGCCGGCGTCTCCCATCACCGACGCAGTTGCAAGATCGGCCTCGATCACCCGGCCCTCGTGCACGAAGCGCAGCTCATCGCAGGCCTCACGAACGACCTCGTCCAGCCGGACGCGCTCCGTCACGCGCTCCGAACGTTCTGCCTCGGCCAGCGAGAGCAGCTCCGTCAGCGTCCTGGCCAGACGCTCGCTCTCCGTTGAGACGATGCCGGCAGACTCGCGCACCTGCTTGAGATCGCCGCGCTCGGCGGCCCGCGCAACGATGCGGGCGTGTCCTTGCAAAGCAGTGACCGGGGTTCGCAGCTCGTGCGATGCGTCCGCCACGAACCTTTGTTGCTCCTCGGTCGCCCGCTCGGCGCGGGCGAGGAGGCGGTTGAACGCCGCGGCCAGCCTGCCCAGCTCATCGGGTGAGCCCTCGCTCAGCCGGCGATCCAGCGCATCGCCGGGAATGGCATCCGCCTGCCGGCGCATCCGCTCGATCGGTCGCAGCGCACCGCCCGCCAGCAACGCTCCCACCACCGCGGACGCGGCAATCATGGCCGCTCCGACGGCGAGCAGCGTCGAAAACAACGTCGAGAGGCTGGAGTCAATCGCATCGTTGGCGAGCAACACGTACGCATTACCGCCGTCCGGTCGAGGCCATCGCGCCGACGTGGATCCGCCCGGCGCACGGGCGATCGAGTCGCCGACCTCGGCGGCCGAGCTATCGCTCCCGCCGGTCGAAAAGCTTCGGGCGACCACCCGCCCGGATGCGTCGGTCAGCCAGATGCGTGCACCTGGGCCGGCGAGGCGGTCGAGCGAGGTTTCGTGCGGATCTTCGATCGAAGCGACGCTCTTGGCCAACGATAGGGCGCTCTTGCGAGCGCTCGACTCCAGGCTCGATCGCACGACCAGATAGGTGGCAACGGAAGTGGCGGCCACCAGCGCGGTCATCGCGACCACGAACAAGAGCGTCAGCCGGGTTTTGAAGCTCATGGCTTGATCGTGTACCCGACGCCCCTGACCGTGCGAATCAGCGAGCCGTTGGCGCCGCCGCCCAGCTTCTTGCGAAGCGACGAGACGAAGAAGTCGATCACCTTCGAGTCACCCAGGTAGGAGTAGCCCCACACGCCCTCGTAGATCTGCTCGCGCGTGAACACACGCCCGGGCGCATGCATAAGGAAGGCGAGCAGCTCGAACTCGCGCGCCGTCAGCTCGACCGGCCGGCCGTCCAGGTCCACCTCGCGCCGCTCGGTGTCAAGGCGGACGGGCCCGACCTCGAGCGCTGGTCCCGGCTCCCCGACGCGGCGGGTGAGTGCGCGCAACCGAGCCAGCAGCTCCTCGACGGCAAACGGCTTCGCCAGGTAGTCGTCAGCACCGGCGTCCAACCCGATCACGCGATCGCCGACGCGGTCGAGCGCGGTCAACATCAGGATCGGTGTGCGGAAGCCGGAGCGCCTGGCCGACCGGCAGACGGTCAGTCCATCGATGTCGGGCAGGCGCACGTCGAGGATCACCAGGTCCGGGTGCTCGCGCTCCAGTGCCGCGAGGCCGTCCGAACCGGTGCCGGCGAGCGTCACCCGGTAGCCGGCCTCGATCAGCTCGACCTCAATCAGGCGGGCGATCGCAGCGTCGTCCTCGACCACCAACACCTGCTGGGAATGCGCGTTCACAGGCCAACCATAGTCCTCGCCCGGCGTCCTTCCCGAACCCTTACCAAACCCTCGTCAAGCGCTCGCTCGGCTCTGTCGGCGGCCTTGAGTGCGTGTCCTACGGTGGGTCTCGAAGGTTTCGAATCCAAGGAGACCCACAATGATCAGCAAGAAGTCCCACATCCTCATAGTGTCGGCGGCGCTCAGCGCAGTGACGATCGCCGGCGGCGTGACCGCCGTCGAGCTCGCCGCGCGCACGCCAAGCGTGCACTCGGCGCCGGCGCCCGCCTACGTGGTCGCAGCGACGCACGCCGCCGCTCCAGTCGCGTACGAGCAGGAAGCAGGTGACGAGTCATGATCCGCCGCGTCTATGCCGCCCTTTGCGCGGCCGTGGCCGTCGTCGCGGTGTTCGGGGTGCTCGCGTTCCAGCAGCGCCCCGTCGCGCCCGCCGCCACGGGCACCCCGGTCGTGATGGCGCGAACCGCCAGCGGCGCGCTGGTGCCCGTCACGACAGCCCCCTCTACGGTGCACGCCACGACCTCCAGTTCCGGCGTCGCGACCCAGTCAGCTGCGGCTACCACTGGCGGCACGGGCTCCGCCGTCTTGTACGTCAAGAATGCCAAGGGCAGCTTCGTGCCGGTCGGCGGCTCCCCCGCCACACCGGCCCCTGTCGCAGCCGTGACGAGGAGCTCGTGATGTCGCTGCTTCGACACTCATTCACTGCGATGGGGACGGACTGCGGACTGGTGGTGAGCGCCGCGCCGTCTGACACGGCCATCGCGCACCGCGCGATCGGCGCAGCGCTGGCGGAGCTGACTGCACTCGAGCGAGCGCTATCACGATTCGATGCGAGCAGCGGCCTGTCCAACCTGAACGCCGCCAGCGGATCATGGGCCGAGGTGGACGAGCGCCTGTTCCGGGCCGTGCAGGCCGCGGTCGAGGCTCGCGAGACCACGGGCGGCCGGTTCGATCCAACAGTGCTGCCGGCGCTGATCGCCGCCGGCTACGACCGCACGTTTAGGGAACTGCAACCGCGCGATGCCGGCAGCCTTGCCGGCTGGAGCGCGGGCGCGGCAATCGATCTTGATCCGGTCGGGCGCAGGATTCGTCTCGCCCCCGGCGCCAAGATCGATCTCGGGGGGATCGGCAAGGGGCTGTCTGCGACGGCGGCCCTGGACGCGATGCGCACGACCTGGCCCCGGATGCCGGGTGCCCTCGTCGACCTGGGCGGAGACATCGCCGTCGACGGCCTGGCACCTGACGGAGCCTGGCGGATCGCGGTCGCCGATCCCCGCACGCCGGGCGGCCGACTGGGCGTGCTGGCTCTGACCGGTGGCGGGGTGGCCACATCTGGCCGCGACCGCCGCCGGTTCGGCCCCGACCGATCGCGGCACCACCTGATCGACCCTGCGACGGGCCGTCCCGCGGCACCGGGCCCGCTCGGTGTGACGGTTGTCGCCGCGACCACGGCTGAGGCCGAGGTGCACGCAACCACGCTCGCGATCACGCCGGTGGAGCAATCGCAGGCCTACGTGGACCAGCATCCCGGCCTGTCGGCGCTGGTGGTGCCGGCCATCGACCACCCGTTCACATGCGGCCGGATTCCGCTGGTCGAGCGGGACGCTGAGGTGGTCGAGGCAGCATGATCGTCGCCGCCGGACTCCCAACTGCGTGGCTGGTCGCACGAGCGGCCGGCCTGGTCGCCTTCGGAGTGCTGACGCTCTCGACCTGGCTGGGGCTGGGCATGAGCACACGACTCCTGGGGCCGAAGTTCCAGGGCCGGCTGCTCGGCTGGCACCGCACGCTTGCGTGGACGGGCCTCAGCCTGATCGGCCTCCACGTCGGCGCGCTGATGCTCGATCCGCTGATGCACTTCGGCCCAGCCGCTGTGCTGGTGCCGTTCGCGGCGCCCTGGCGCCCGGCGGCAGTGGCCGCCGGCGTCGTTGCCGGCTGGCTGACCCTGATGCTGGCCGTGTCCTTCCCGATGCGCCGGCGGATCGGCCAGCGTGGATGGCGGCGCCTGCACTACGCGAGCTTCGCCGCCTTCCTGCTCTCGCTCGGCCATGCACTGGCCTCAGGCACCGATCTGGCCGGAATCGGCGGCCCGATCCTGGCGATCGTCGCCGGAGGGCCGGTGCTCTGGCTCACGCTCGTTCGCATCCTGACGCCGCGCACCCGAGTCCGCACCACGCCGGCGTCCACGTAACCAACCGACCACCCCAAACGTTGAATTCACGGAGGAACCATGAGCTACAAGATCATCATCGACCGAAGCGCCTGCTCAGGCTTCGGCACCTGCATAGAGAGCGCGCCTCAGCTGTTCGCGATGGGTGACGACGGTGTCGCCACGGCGGTCGCGGAGACCGACGACCGCGGCGCGGCGCTCGAGGCCGCCCAGGGCTGCCCGATGGGAGCGATCACGGTGCTCGACGGCGACGGGAACGTGCTGCGATGAGCATCGAACACACCGACGTGCTGATCGCAGGTGCCGGGCTCGGCGGCGCCAGAGTGGCCGAGGGGCTGCGGGCGGCCGGTTTCGACGGCCGCATCGTGATCGCCGGCGCCGAGCGGCACGGGCCGTACGAACGCCCCGCCCTGTCGAAGCGCGTGCTGCTCGGCGAGTGCCCGGTCTCTGCCATCGGGCTGCGCCCGGACGCCTACTGGCGCGACCACGCCATCGAGCTGCGCACCGGCGAGACCGTCGATTCGATCGACGTCGGCGCCCGCCGGGCCACCGCCGGCGGCCACCAGCTGCGGTGGGGGCGTCTCGTGCTGGCGACGGGCGTCCGCGCCCGCCGCATCCCCGACCTCGAGGGACTCACGAACGTCCACTACCTGCGTACCGCCGACGATGCCGCGAACCTGCGTGACGCGCTGCTCGGCGCCGGCCGGCTGGCGGTGATAGGTGCCGGCTTCGTCGGCCTCGAAGCGGCATCGGCCGCGCTCAGGTTAGGAGTCGACGTGAGCGTGGTCGACCCGGCGCCGGTGCCCTTCCTGATGACGCTCGGCCCGGCGGTCGGACAGCTGATGGGACAGAATGCGAGAGACGCCGGTGTCGACCTTCGGCTCGCCACCTCGATCGGGCGCGTGCTGAGTGAGGACAGCCGCGCGGTTGCGCTGGAGTTGCAGGACGGCTCGCGTATCGACTGCGACGCCGTGCTGGTTGGCATCGGATCCCTGCCCAACAGCCAGATCGCCGAAGGCTCGCTGGCGCTCGCGGCCGACCGGGGGATCATCACCGATGAGTGCGGGCGCACGTCTGCGGACGGGGTATTCGCCTGCGGTGACGTGGCAGCGGCCCGGCGCGCGAACGGCTCGGTGAATCGCATCGAGCACTGGACCGCGGCCGCCTGGAGCGCGCGTGCGGTGGCCTGCGCGATCGTGGGCACGACCCCGCCGGCACCCGTCCCCGCCTATTTCTGGACAGATCAGTTCGGACGCAGGCTCCAGGTCGCCGGCCACATAGATGCGCGGCTCGATCCGACCATGGACGGGGCCCTGGAGGGATTCGCTGCTCACTACCGGGACGCGGCCGGGCGGCTCCTGGCCGTGGCCCTGCTCGACCGGCCCGAGCAGCTCTCGGCTGTCCGTGCCGAGCTGATCACCGCCAGCGACGCACCGCCCCTTTCCAGTGCTGTTCTGTAACTCCTGGCGGCCTGGCGCGTGGTGGACATTGAACGGATGGTGTGAACACCGTCCGGGGTCTACGCAACAAGGAGGCATCCCGTGCATATCAGCGTGATCGCACGCGGTCTCACCATCGCCGGGGTCGCAATCGGCTCCGCGCTACTGATCGGTGCCCTGGCATTGGCCATGCGCGGTCTCACGCCGGTGGCGTCGAAGGCCGCGGCCAAGCCGGCGACCGTACACACCCTGCGGTCGCTCAATCGCCCGGCGCACAGCCTGGTCAAGCGCCTGGCCGCGTGGCACGCGCCGCGCGTTCCCAAGGTGCACCGGCACCCGGCCAGGCCGGTCGTGGTGACCGTGACCGCGCCGCCCACCGTGATACCCGCGCCGCAGTCAGCGGCGCCCACCACAGCGGCCCCACCCACGAGCGCTGGAAGCTCCGGCGGCTACGGGCAGGACGACGGATCGGGGTCCGGCGATGACTAGCGTCGCCATCAAGACCTACACGGTGGTGATCGCCCTCATCTGCGGCGCCACGCTGGCCTGGAGCATCAATCAGCAGCACCTCGCGGCGACGAGCGCCACCGATGCCCGCAGCTGGCAGCAGCTTGCGAGGGCAACGGTTGCCCACGACCGCGCGACCACGAGGGCAAATCACCTGCTGGTCACCCGCTACAACCGCCTGGTGCATCGCACGACGGCTGCTCAGAAGCGCCTGCTCCGCGCCGTCAAGGACGCCCAGTCGGCGGCGGCCACGGCCGGATCCCAGGCCACGGTCTATCACACGGTGCCCGGGGGCACGGTGTACGCGCCCGCCGCCAGCAGCTCGACTGTGGCACCGACGCCGGTCAGCGCACCACCGACCACGAGGACCAGCTGATGAGCACCATGACCGGCGCGACCACCCACCCTGCCTGGCGCTGGCCGGCCACCGGCAGCACGTGGCACGTGCACCACTCGGGCGGCATCGACGCCGCAGACGCGCAGGCCGCTGCCGAGCTTGTTGAGCGGGACGAGGCCCGATGGTCGCGGTTCCGGCCGTCCAGCGAGGTCTCCCGGATCAACAGCGGCGCCGGGCGGGCGGTGCGTGTGAGCCCCGAGACCCTCGAGCTGCTGGCCGCCTGCCAGTACTGGATGCAGCGCACCAGCGGTGTGTTCCAGCCGCTGGTGGGCGCGGTGCTGGAGTCCTGGGGATACCGGAAGAGCCTGCTGGAGCGGTCGGCCGGCACCGAATCCAGCCCCGGCGACCAACCGGTCACCGGGAAGATCGACCTCGACATGATCGCCGGCACCGTCCGCATACCGCCCCGGGCTCATCTCGACCTGGGTGGCATCGCCAAGGGCTGGATGGCGCTGCGGCTGGCGGACATGCTCGCCGACCGCTGCGACGATGAAACCATCCTGGTCGATGCGGGCGGCGATCTCGCCTCGGCCCGCGGCCACCACATCGTCGCCGTCGAACGCCCCGGCGTGTCGCCGCCCAACCGCCCGGGCCTGCCGGCCGGCGAGACCGCCGTGCGCATCACGATCAGCGAGGGCGAGGGTGTCGCCACCTCCGGTTGCGGGCGCCGGCGATGGGTGAACGGTGACGGCCAGATCGCGCACCACCTGATCGACCCGGTCGCCGGTCGCCCCGGACCTCGCACCCAGGCCACCGTGATCGCCGATGACGTCGTCACGGCCGACGTCATGGCGAAGACTCTGGCGCTGCGGCCGCGGCTGATCGGCGTTGCCGCCGAGACGGCGATGGTCACAGCCGGCACTCTCACCCACACCACGCGGGCGTGGGATCGTCGGGCGCTGCCGTGATCGCATGGGAGACCGCCCGTGCCAGTGCTTTCGTCGCGTTCGGCTGCTACACGCTGGTGGTGGCGTGGGGCGTGCTGCTGGCCGGCCGTGCCTGGCGCCCGGCGGCGCCACAGCTGGCGTTCCACCGGTTCCTGTCGTCGCTGGGGCTGATCGCGGTGGTGCTGCACGTGTCGGCGGTGCTGCTCGACCACTACGCCCGGGTGCCGCTGACCGGTCTCGTGGGAGTGGGCGTGCGCCCATCCGTAATGCTGGGCGCGACCGCGCTGTGGCTGACGGTGGCGCTGCCGCTCTCGTTCCGGCTGAAGCGCGCCGGGTTCATGAGCAATCGCTCCTGGAGGCTGTTGCACTACTTCGGATACGCGGTGTGGGTGCTGGCGCTGTTGCACGGGATCGCCTCTGGCACCGACTCTCGCTCGTATCCGGCGATCGCAACGTACGCCGCGTCCGGATCGATCGTCGCCGCCGCGGCATGGTGGCGCTGGCTCGACCGGCCCGAGCGGTCGCAACCGGCGAGGTCAGCCACGTGAAGCGCCCGGAGTCCGATATCGACGCCTTGGCTACCGTTGCCGTTTCGTTCCAGCCCCACGACCCGGTAGTGTCTTGACGTGAGACGCCGAAACGCCCAGCAGCGCACCGACGACCTTGACGGCCTGTACCGCGAGCTTTACCCGTCGCTGGTGCGGTTCTCACAGGGAATCGTCGGCAGCCGGTCAGACGCCGAGGACGCGGTGCACGACGCTTTTGTTGCCGCCGTCCGCACCGCCCCGGCTGAGGATCCGCGGCCATGGCTGTTCCGAGTCACCCGCAACGCCTCGATCGATCTGCTCCGGCGCCGCAAGCCGACGGTGCCCATCGAGGCCGTCGAGGCGGGCCTTCCGGCTACCGGCTCGGCCGGCCCCCATGCCTCCGCCGTCCTGTCCGAGCAGCTGACGCTGATGCGGGCAGGGCTGGATGCGCTCCCGGAGCGCGGACGCACCGCCATCCTGTTGCGGGAGCTGGGCGGGCTGCCCTATTCCGAGATCGGCCAGGTGCTCGACACCACCGAGGGCAACGTCAAGGTTCTGATCTTCCGAGCACGGGCGTCGCTCCATGAGTTGACCGAGGCGACCGAACTGGACTGCGAGTCGGTGCGTACGACGCTCTCCGCAGCCGCCGACGGCGAGGCGGGTCTCGCCGAACGCGCCCGCGCGCAGCTGCACTCTGTGCACTGTCACGCCTGCCGCGCCTTCACGGACTCGATCGGCAGCCAGCGGGTCGCGATCGTCGCGCTGGTGCCCTTGTTCGCCGCACCTCACGCGCTCGGCATGACGGGCGGCGGCAGCGTCTTGGGCGGCGGCATCACCGGCATGAAGGCCGCACTCGCCGGGATGCTGGCGGCGGCCACGGTCGGCGTCAGCGCCGGCGGCGTGGCGGTCTGGAATCCGTCGCACGCCCACCCTGTCCCGTCCCGCATCGCTGCTGCGGCCGGGCCGAGTTCGACGCCTGCCGGCGATGCCCACGAGCGCGAGCAGTCCGCGGACGCGGCTGAGCCGGCCGAAGCACCGGTGACGAGCGCCGGAGACGGGCCGGAACTCGGCGACAAGACGGTCGCCGACACGCAGTCCGAGACCGCGTCCGGACAGAGCACCCAGTTCGCATCCATGATCGAGCCGGACGATGGCGCCGGCTCCGCCCCGGTGGCCACAACCACAACGCACAGGACGGCGACGCATCACGAGTCCGAGTCCGGCGACTACCCGCACCAGCCCGGATCCGGAGCGCCTCGCGACACCTGAGCAGCGGTTGCTGACCGGGCAACCAGCCCAGTGTTCGACCCCAAGATTCTCGCGGCAGCGGCGCGTGGTTTCGGCGGGTTCGACCGTCGCCCGCCGCGAAGCGTAGTTACCCGCAGGCGGGTTCCGTGAGTCCGCGGTTCCACAACGGCGGGCCGAAGGCGTATTGTCAGCGCATGCAGCAGCCTGAGCGGCCACCGCGCAGCGACGCCACCGTGGTGGCCGTCGCCGTTGCTGCGATCGTGCTGGTAATGATCGGGGTCGGTGTCGCCGCGTACTACGCGGGGCGCGATCACCGATCCACCGCGGCCGCCACGGTCAGCTCCACCTCGGCCCCGGCTCCTGCGGCCGTGTCATCGCAGGTCGCGGTCGGCGCGCACGCCTTCGTCCAGTTCGCCTGCGCGCAGTGCCACGGCGATCGCGGCGCCGGCGGGGTCTCGCCCTACGTGCCCGCCCTGCAGAGCCTTGCGCCGGGACTGACCGTCGCCCAGCTGACGTCCACCATCGAGCACGGGGCGGGCGTCTCAAGCAACCCCACGCGGCCGTTCATGCCGATCTGGCACGGCGTCATCGCCAAGCAGCAGATCGCCGCTCTGGTGGCCTACATGAAGGCCGGCTTCCCTGGGGTGCAGTACGCGGACCCGGTGCCGGTGCCCGGCAACCAGGGCGACATCGCCGCGGGGCAGGCGCTCTATCAGCGCTACAGCTGCATCAACTGCCACGGCCCCAACGGCCTCGGCGGGGTGCCCAACCCGCAGTCACCGGACACCGTGATCCCGCCGCTGGTGGGCAAGGATTTCCACGGCGAGTTCAGCGACAAGGACATAGCCCAGATCATCCGCACGGGCAGCGTGATCGGCAAGGCGCCGATCGTGAGCATGCCGCACTGGGGCACGATCCTCAGCGACAAGCAGATCGCCCAGCTGGTCGCCTACATCGACTCGCTGACCTGACGTCGAAGAGTGGCCTGGAGACTGGCCCGTTGCTTTGCCGGGACGTCATCATTCCCTCGGCGACAACATCCGCTGGTCGGGTTGCCATTGCCGGTGATCATTCGGGCGTAGACGAGCTGCGGCGGCTCAGCCTGGCCCTCGGCGTGGCCGCCCTCGCGGTCATCGTCGCCATCCGTCACGTCAGACCGCAGCCTCCCGGCATCTTGGCGGCGGTGGTGCTCTCGACATTGGCCGTATCGCTGCTCGATCTCTGATCGACGTCCTGGTGGATGCGCGCGGCGTAACTGTATGAGAGCGATCCCGTGTCGGCGAACGCGACAAACGCGATGCCGATGGCTGCCGCCGGTCAGCGCCGGGCTGTTTCAGGGCCTTCCGATCCGCACGAGCGCGTCGCGCACTGCGGTGGCGGAGACGGCCCGGTCACGCACACAGGCAGCGGGTCTCGTGGCGGCAGCCCTGATGGGCGTGGTGTCGGTCGCGTCGTAGAGCAGCAGCAGCGGCTAGTGGACGATTAGTACATCGCAGCTGGCATGGCGGGCAACTGCCTGGCTGATGCTCAGCCCGAGCAAGCGCTGGACGAACCCGGGTTCGCGCGTGCCTACAACGATCATGTCGGCGTTGTTATCGTGCGCGATCTGGACGATCGTCTCCGCCGGGTGGCCGATTGCTGGCAGCAGCTCGGCCGAGAGTCCGGCCGCCTTGATCGCTGCTCCGGCTTCCTCGAGCTCGGCCTGATGGCGCTCGGGCGGATCGGTCGGATCGAGTGCGCCCATACTCCGGCCGGCCGCTGCTTGCGCCGTCGGCGCGACACTTGTCACCAGCAGCTTCGCCTGGAAAGCCTTCGCCAACTCGATGGTTCGCTCGAGCGCCCGCTTGGATTCCTCTGTGCCGTCGTAACCGAGCAGAATCGCGTGCATGGGACGTACCTCCAGGTTCGTCGTGTATGGACCGCGATCTTCTTCGATCACGGAACCCCTTGCAAGCGCCGCGCCCCCACATCATCCAGAAGGGCTCCCCGGCGCACCCGCGCTCAGCGCGTGGCACCTCCGGCAGCGGACTCGCCGGCTTTGACGGTCCCCACGTCCGTGTGCATCGGCACCACCAATACGGGGCACGGCGCCACATGCAGCAACCGCTGTGTGACACTGCCCAGCACCGCCCCGGCCAGGGCCGAGCGGCCCCGTCCTGCGATCACGATCAGATCGGCGTCCGCCTCGGTGGCGACATCGCTCAGGAAATCGGCAACCTTCTCGACGAGGCTGGTGCGGATCTCCAGTTGGGCGTCGATCCCCCCACTCCGCAAGCCCTCGACCGTCTGCTCGAGCATCGCCTCCTGCGAGGTCTCCAGCGCGTGCGTGCGTGCGTGAGCTATCACCAGCGTTGACGCATCGCGTCGCGCCAGGTTCACCGCGTACGGCAGCGCGGCCGCGGATCCGTCGGATTCATCGAGCGCCAGGACGATGGTCTTGTACATGATGCAACCTCCGGTCGTCGTGTGACCTGAGCCTCGCACCCCCGGGCTCTTCCGCACATCTGGGAACCCCACATGCCGGCGACGGTGAACTACCCATCGCTGTCTCGGGTCTCCAGCTTTGGGGTCGTGCCCAGCCCGACTGCCCTTCATCAGTGCGTTCAACCGCGCAGTGCTCGCAAAGCGTTGAGGATGACGGCGAGGTCGATCGTTTCTTGGAGGAGGGCGCCTGCGACTGGTGTCAGGTATCCGGCGGCGGCGACGGCCATGGCGGCGACGCTGAGTCCCATCCCGGCGAGCACGCTTTGTCGCGCGATGTGGAGTGATCGTCGGCCGGTATGCACCGCATCCGCCACTCGATCGATCCGGTCGACGGTGATGACGGCATCTGCCGTCTCCGAGGAGACAGTCGCGCCGGCCACGCCCATCGCGATGCCAAGATCCGCGAGTGCCAGCGCGGGCGCGTCGTTGACCCCATCACCGACCATGATCACCGGCCGGAGCCCAGGGTCGCCGCGCAGTCGTCGGACGATCTCGAGTTTCTCCTCGGGGGTCTGCTCGGCGTAGACGCGGTCGACTCCGAGCGCGCGACCGATCCGTTCGGCCACCGACCGGCGGTCGCCCGACACCATCGCGACGTGGAGGATTCCCTCGGCGCGTAATCGCTCCACGATACGATCCGCGTCTGGGCGCGGCTCGTCGGCCATCACGATCACCCCACCAATATGGTCGTCAACGCAGACGAGCACGTGCGCCTCGCCCGAGCCGTGGCCGGGTAGCACCGCCGCGGAGGAGATCTCGTCCTCGCTCACTCCCGCCGCACGCATGAACGCTCGGCTTCCGACCGCCACCATGCGGCCGTCGACAACGCCTTGAATGCCCTGACCGGGTACCTCCCGGACGTCGGTCGGGGTGGAGAGCGCGAGGCCGGCCTCGGCCGCAGAGCGCACGAGCGCGTCACCGAGCACGTGAGCGGACATCTGATCGACCGAGGCCGCCAGCGCGAGCAGCTCCCCGGGTTGGCGATCGTGGAACGTGACTATGTCGCGAACTTCGGGAGTCCCGACGGTGAGCGTGCCGGTCTTGTCGAACAGGACGGTCCGCGCTTCGCCAAGCGTCTCGATCGCGCCCGCCCCTTTGATGATCACGCCGCGACGGGCAGCGCGCGACAGTCCGGAGACCAGCGCGATCGGCGCGGCCAGTATCAGCGGGCAGGGCGTGGCGACCACCACCACTGCCAGTGCGCGAACGGGGTCGCCGCTGATCGCCCACGCGAGCGCAGCGGCGATCAGCGTCGCCGGGAGAAAGAAGCCGGCGTAACGGTCTGCCATGCGAACGAACGGAGCTCGGTGCGCCTGCGCCTGCTCGACCAGGCGAACGAGCGCCGCGTAGGCGCTCTCCGCCGCCGGCCTGTCGGCGCGCACATCGAACGGGGAGCCGGCGTTCGCGGATCCGCTGAGTACCGGCATTCCCACCCCGACGGTGACCGGTAACGACTCGCCGCTCAGCGTGCTGGTGTCCACGACGGCCTCCCCGCCGACCACGATGCCATCAACGGGCACCACCTCGCCTGTGCGAACAACCACGACATCACCCGCCTCCACCTGAGCAACCGGCACCTGCTCGAGCCGATCCCCGACCCGCAGCTGGGTCACCTTCGGAGCCCGCTGAACCAGCGCCGTAAGCTCACGCCGAGCGCGCGTCGACGCCACTTCCTCCAGCGTCTGGCCACCCGAGAACATGAGGCCGATGATCACGCCCGCAAACTCCTGACCCAGCGCGAGCGCTCCCACCATCGCCACCAGTGCGATCGTGTCGACCCCCATGTGATGACCGACGATCACCGTTCGTCCCACCTCGAACGCGAGCTCGGCAGCCAGTACCAACACCGCCGCGGCCCACACGTCGGTCCCCGCGGCGTGCCGACCTGAGAGGTACAAGGCGCCGCCAACCAGTATCGACAGCGCTGCCACCGACGCCAGAATCCGCGCACGATGAACAACCAGCCAGCGGGCGGCACGACGACCCCACCCCGGGGACCCCCGCCCGCGGGTCACACCCACTCCAGCCAACCGTTCACGTTCCGAGGTCATGCCTCACTATCGGCATACACACCCTCGAGCGCATCCGTGCCCCCGCCGAACCCTAGTCGTAGAACCCCGCAGCCACCGTGGCGGCGTTCTTCGCCACCATCGCCGGTGTCACCACCGTCGCTACCAAGAAACGCAGGCGACGTGCTCGGCCGACGCGTCGACCACGTTCTCACACAAGACGCCGGAGCGACGCTGCTCGTCTTCATCGCTTTGGCACGCGCACGAACCGCCCGCAGCGACGTCTAACACATCAGACTTCCGGCGGCGGGGCGGTGGCCGGATGGACGATCACGACCGGACAGCGGGCGTGAGCCGCACATTGCTGGCCAACGGAGCCAAGCAGTAGGCCGACGAAGCCCCCGTGCCCGCGTGATCCGACGACGAGCAGCTCGGCGTTCTCAGACTCCCGAATGAGCACCCCCGCCGCGCTTCCCTCTTCGACGAGCAGCTCGACAACAACGCCAGGATCATCTCCGAGCACCTCGTCGACCTCCCTGCGCGCGAGCCGTTCGGCCGTCCCTTCGTCCAACACCGGCATCAGGCCGCCGCCGGCGTAAAGGTTGATCGGCATCTGCCACGTCCAGACGACGCGAAGCTGGTCACCGTGCAGCCGAGCCTCTTGCACCGCGAATCCCAGCGCCTCACGGGCGCCGGCCGATCCGTCGATTCCCACGACGATTGTCTTCTGTGCATCCATGCCGAAAGCATCGCAGAGGGCGCGCCGTTGTGCCTCCGAGCCGGCGCGCGAAGCGCGTGCAGTCGGCGCGGGCTCGTCCGCGAACTCCCTGACGCGTGAACCGCACGCGCCCCGATGCGGCAAGCGCCCCGTCGGCTCATGCTCGACCCGTATCTGTCGTCGAGCGAAGGAGCACACAATGTCCACCCAGATGGTTTCCCCCGGCGATCCCACGATCGCAGTGGGCGACCGCTTGGTGGTGCGTGCGCACCGCCAAGGGCAGCCCGAGCAGGATGCCGAGATCCTCGAGGTCCTGAACGGAGAACGCGCGGCCTACCGGGTCCGCTGGAGCGACGGTCGCGAGAGCATCCTCTATCCGGGATCTGACGTGTTCGTCGAGCACTACCTGCGCCGGGGGCGCGGTCGTGCATAGCGGTTGCGGATCGACCGAAGCCGACTTCGGTGGTCTCGCCGATGCCGACTGGTCTTCCGCCCGTGAAGCTGGTGTCTCCATCAACAGGTCGAATGGATCGAGTCTGAACAGCTCGCCGGCGGCTACGGCGATCCGCACTGCTCGAGCCAGGTGATCAGCCGGGGTGCCCCCACCTAGAAAGGTGGGCCTTCATAGCTTGGGATGCCCTCCTCTTGGATGTCAGACGCCTGATCCCAGAGATATGCGTCGAGGAAGTCATGGTGGAGTCGTCCACGCGCTCCCACATCGATCCCCTTTTCGCGCGCCCATTGGCGAACTGCAGCGGCGTCGACGGGCGCGACCGACCCTGACTCCCTGCGAACGGACAGTGTTGAAGGTCGGTGGTTCGCGTCGTCTTGCTTGGTGGAGGGGCGCGCGAGTTTGGAGAACAGCCGCATTCGTCAGTGAAGGACCAGGGCAGCCGACTATCCAAGGTTCACATGCTGAACGCTGAAAGACGATAGTCCGGTGGTCCGACCCGGCTAGCCGCTGACAACTGCATCAGTCGCCACGACCACGCCGACGTCGATCGGATGCGGCTGCGGCATCCCGGCGGCCGCGTACGCCGCGGCCTGGTCGAGCGTCTCGTGCTCGAGGAGTTCCGACGCCAGCGCGTCGAGTTGCGCGCGGTGAGCGGTCAGAAGCTGCACCGTCTCCGCATGAGCCTCCTCGACGATGCGCCGCACCTCGGCAGCCACCAGCGACTGGGAATCGGGTGACGTCCCCGGGGCGGGCCACGTCAGCCCGGCGTCCGGCGATGCTACGGCGATCGGTCCGACTCGGTCACTCATGCCCCAGCGGGTGACCATCTGGACGGCGATCGCCGTGAGTTGTGTGATGTCGGACTCCGCGCCCGCGCTCGGCTCGCCGAACACGATCTCCTCGGCGACGCGGCCGCCGAGGGCGACGCGGATCTTCGCCAAGAGGCTCTGTTCGCCGTAGTTCAGCTGATCCGCATCGGGTGCGGACAGCGTCGTGCCCAGCGAAACCCCGCGCGGGATAATCGAGATCTTACGCACCGGATCGCCACCGGGGGTGAGCATTCCTACCACCGCATGGCCGGCCTCGTGGTAGGCCGTCCGCCGGCGTTCGTCGGGGCTCATGATGATCCGGCGCTCGCTGCCCAGGATGATCCGTTCCATCGCATCCATGAACTCGTCCATGCCGACCTCGTCCCGGTTGCGATGAGCAGCCAGAAGCGCCGACTCGTTGACGAGATTGGCGAGGTCGGCGCCGACCATCCCGACGGCGGTCGCGGCGATCCGTCCGAGGTCCACATCCGACGCCAGCGTCAGGTACCGCACGTGCACGCTGAGGATCGCCTCGCGACCCGCACGGTCAGGGGGCTGCACGGCCACGCGCCGGTCGAACCGGCCCGGGCGGAGCAGCGCGGCGTCGAGCACGTCCGGGCGGTTGGTCGCGGCGAGCACGATCACCCGGCTGTCTGAGTCGAACCCGTCCATCTCCGTCAGGATCTGGTTCAGGGTCTGTTCGCGCTCGTCGTGCCCGCTGCCCGCGCCGAAGTTCCCGGCGCCGCGGGTGCGGCCGATCGCGTCGAGCTCGTCGATGAACACGATCGCCGGCGCGGCCTGCTTCGCCTGCGCGAAGAGATCGCGAACGCGGGATGCGCCGACGCCGACGAACATCTCGATGAACTCTGCCGCGGAGATCCAGAAGAACGGCACCCCGGCTTCACCTGCGACCGCTCGTGCGAGCAGCGTCTTGCCCGTGCCGGGCGGCCCCACGAGCAGGACGCCATGCGGGATGCGCCCGCCCAGCCGAAGGTACTTGTCGGGCTGACGGAGGAAGTCGACCACCTCGGCCAGCTCTCCCTTTGCCTCGTCGATGCCGGCAACCTCGGCGAAGCTCGGTTGGCCTGTCGATGGCTCGAAGCGGCGGGCACGCGACCGGCCGAAGCTCGTGATGCCGCCTAGCCCTGCTCCGGCGCGCCGCATCATGTAGTAGATCAGGAGGCCGATCAGGGCAATCGGACCGAAGAACAGCAACAGCGTCTGCCAGAACGGCGACCCCGTGCTGGGCGCCTTGGCAGTCATCGCGACGTCGTTCGCAGCAAGTTCTGAGTAGAGGGCGTCCGAATCGGCGAAGGCGGGAATCTCGGTCGTAAACCCGATGATCTGCTGGTCCTGGAACGTGATCGGATGCTTGAACATCCCCTGTATGGAGTTGTCCTGAGAGTTGATCTGGGAGATGTTGTTCACGTGAACCTGGGTGAGGAACGTCGGGTTGTACGGGATCGTCATATGCGTCGTCTTGCCCGAGAGAACCAGTAGGGCGATCAGCGTGCCGGCCACTGCGACCAACCAGATGATCGACCTGATGGTGGGTCCCTGCTTCGAGCTCGGGGTCGAAGGGTGCTCGCCCTGGCGCCCGGGTGGTTGCGGAGCGGGGGATCCAATCGGTGGGCGTCGTCCGCGGTGGCTGTCCATCGACTGCGCTTAGCTCTCGGAGCGTTGGGGTAGCCGGGTGTGCTGCCGGGCGAGGTCGAGCGCGATCGCAAAGATGAGCGTTCCCGTCCACGCGTTCACGGGATCGGTCAGGAGCGGTGCGTGGTCACCGATCGAGTTGGCGATCAGCCAGACGACGAACCAGATGAGCGTCATGCCGCGATCCCGGCTGCTTCGGGGGCGTACACGTACGGGTGCCTGAAGACATCCAGCGGATCGTGACCGTCGACATCGACGAGGAGGGTTCGGTTCGACTTGCGGTCGACTACGGATACGGCAACGCGATTGTCGTGCTCCCACCACAGCAGGGTGACCTCGATCTGGTCGGAGGCACGAGCGACGAGCTCGTGGGGCATCTCAAACGGGGTGTGATCTGCGGACGTCATGAGACGCATACTGAGCCCCGGTGGGCCGGCCCGGCATCCGGGGAGTCACCGAACCCCGATCGGGGCTTCCGCGCATGCGGGGCGCGTATCAGGACGTCATCATGGTCGCAGTGGCCTCGCCGAGCGTGGCCGAACCTCGGCCGGGACGTCATGATTCTCGAGATGGCCACATCCACCGCCGCTACGGCGGCAATCAGCACGCGGGGCCTGACTAAGCGCTACGGATCGACCCTGGCGCTCGACTCGCTTGACCTCTCGATCCCGCCCGGCGAGGTATACGGGTTCCTCGGTCCGAACGGCGCCGGGAAGACCACGACGATCAGGCTGCTACTGGGACTGCAGCGCCCCACGGCCGGGACGGCGACCCTGTTCGGCGTCGATGCGTGGCGGCGTCCGATCGATGTACATCGGCGACTCGCCTATGTGGCCGGAGAACCATTGCTGTGGCCGGCGCTGACCGGCTGGGAGTGCCTCCTGTTCCTGGGGCGACTGCATGGCTCGGTCGACGAGCAGTACCGCCAGACGCTGATCGAGCGGTTCCAGTTCGAGCCGCACAAGCGCGTGCGCGACTACTCGAAGGGCAACAGGCAGAAGATCCAGCTGATCGCCGCGTTTGCGACCCGTGCGGAGCTACTGATCCTGGACGAGCCCACCAGCGGCCTCGACCCGCTGATGGAGGCCGCCTTCCGGGAGACGATCGGCGAGGCACGCGCAGCCGGGTGCACCGTGTTCCTTTCATCACACATCCTCAGCGAGGTCGAGGCGCTGTGCGACCGGGTGGGCATCCTCAGCCAGGGCAGGCGGGTCGAGGAGGGGACGCTCGACGAGCTTCGCCATCTGTCACAGCACATCGTCCAAGCCACCTTCGCATGCGAACCGCCCTCGATCGACCTGCCCGGCGTCACCGTCGAGCGAGCCGGACCGGCGGCGCTCCACTTTTCGGTGCGTGGATCGGTGGGACCGCTGATCGATGCGCTTTCCGGGACAGGCGTGGTGTCCATGGTGAGCCGCGAGCCGTCACTCGAAGAGCTGTTCCTGGCTCACTACAACCGCGGCCCAGAGCATGGATGATCTCGCTTCGAGTCGGCCGACTCGTTGGATCCTGCAGAGCTCGCTGCGCTTGGAGCGTGTACGTCTGGCGGTGATCGGGCTGATCGTGGTGCTGAACGCCGTGGGCAACGTGATCGGCTACCGCGACACCTACCCGGACGCGGCCTCACGCCAGCAGTTCGCCGCCGCGTTCCAGGGCAACTTGGCGTTGCGCCTTTTCTACGGCATCCCCCGAGACCTGGCGTCCGTTGGCGGGTACGTCGAGTTCCGCGTGGTCGGCATGATGGCGGTGCTGGCTGCGGCCTGGGCGGCGTTCGCGGCCGCCCGCGCGCTGCGCGGAGAGGAGGACGCCGGTCGCTGGGAGCTCGTGCTCTCTGGTGCCGTCACGCGCTCGGATGCAACCGCGGTGGTGCTGGCTGCGCTCCTGCTGGAGTGCGGAGCGCTGTGGCTGGCGACGACGGCGTCGCTGTGGATCGTCGGGACCGTTCCCGGCGACCTGACCACGGGTCAGGCGATGCTGATCGCCGCCGCCGTGGTCCTGCCGGGCGTGTTATTCGTGGCGCTGGGCGCGCTGGCGTGCCAGATCGCGGGCAGCCATCGCGGCGCCCAGGCGATCGGCGGCGCCCTGATCGCGGTTGCCCTGCTGCTGCGGATCGCCGCGGACCTGACCTCGGGCGCCGGCTGGCTACGCTGGCTGACGCCGTTCGGCTGGGCCGAGCAGCTTCACCCCGTGACCGGGTCCCGCCCGTGGGTGATGCTGCCGTTCGTGGTCGGAGCGCTGGTGGCCGGTGGAGCGGCCGTGCTGGTCGCCGCACGCCGCGACCTGGGTGCGAGCCTCGCTCCCCGCCACGCCGCGCCGCGGTCGCGCGACCACCTGCTCGGCTCGACCGGCCGGCTGGCGGTGCGCACCGAGCTCCCGACCCTGCTGGTCTGGGCGGTCGCCGCCGGGACGTTCGCCGCGATCCTCGGCGCCTTCGCCAAGAGCATCGCCGACCAGGCGAGCAAGATTCACCTGCATGCGTTCACGCAGGTGACCACGGCAAGCGGGTACCTGGCGCTCAGCTTCGTGTTGTTCACCCTCGCTGTGTCGCTGTTCGCCACCAGCCACATCAGCGCAATCCGAGACGACGAGAGCTCCGGCCGCCTGGAGACGCTGTTCGCCCTTCCCATCGCGAGGCGCTCGTGGCTCGCCGGTCGGCTTGCCATCGCAGCTGGGTCGAGTGTCGCCCTCGCGCTGATAGTCGGCGTGCTGGCGTGGGCTGGAGCCGCCAGCCAGAGCTCGGGGGTCAGCCTCGGTTCGCTGGTCGAGGCCGGGGCGAACTGTGTCCCGGCCGCGCTGTGCTTCCTCGGACTCGGCGCGCTGCTGTTCGCCACGTTTCCTCGTCTGAGCGGCGGCGGCGCCCTCGCGCTGGTGGGAATCGCGTTTCTCTGGGAGCTGCTGGGCGCGCTGGTCAGCGCGCCCACCTGGCTGATCGCGCTTTCGCCGTTCCATCACGTTGCGGCAGTTCCGCAGTCTGCATTCGACACGCAGGGAGCGCTCGTCATGATCGCGGTGGCGGTGGGCGCCGCCGTCGCAGCGGTAGAGGTGTTCATCCGCCGGGATCTCCAGTCATGATGAGCGACGTGATGCAGGCGATGGTCCTCACCGAACCCGGCAAGCTCGAGTTGCAGACGGTCGACGCTCCGGTAGCCGGCGAGGGCAAGATCGTGATCGAAGTGAGCGCTTGTGGCGTCTGCCGCACCGATCTGCAGATCTTCAAGGGTGACCTCCCTCTCCGAAAGGCGCCGCTGATTCCCGGCCACCAGATCGTGGGCCGCATCGTCGGCAGCGGGGAACGGGTGGGGCTCGCCTGGCTTTGGGGAGCTTGTGGTCACTGCAAGCAGTGTCTCGCGGGGCTGGAGAACCTCTGCGCGTTGGCGGAGTTCACCGGGTGGACGGTCAACGGTGGCTACGCCCAGCAGGTGGTCGCCCGCGAAGACTACGTGTACCCGCTGCCCGAAGACGTCAGCGACATCGACGCGGCGCCGCTGCTGTGCGCAGGGATCATCGGCTATCGAGCGCTCCGTCTGAGCGGGATCGCACCCGGCGGGATACTGGGGCTGTTCGGCTTCGGCTCATCCGCGCACCTCGCGATTCAGGTCGCCCGCCACTGGGGCTGTGAGGTGGCCGTGTTCTGCCACACAGAGCAAGAGCGTGAGCTTGCCGCCACGCTGGGTGCCGTGTGGGTGGGCGGCTATGACGATCCGCCCCCGGCGCCGCTGGATGCGGCGGTGACCTTCGCGCCAATCGGATCGGTGGTGGTTTCGGCGCTGCGGGCGACCGGTCCGGGCGGCACCGTAGCCATCAATGCGATCCACCTCGACCGCGTCCCCGAGTTCTCCTACGACCTGCTGTGGCGGGAGCGGAGCCTGCGATCGGTCGCGAACTTCACCCGTGCCGATGCGCGGGCCTTCCTCGACCTGGCCGTTGAGATCCCGATCCGGCCCGAGACCACGGTGTTCGATCTCGCGAACGCCGGGAAAGCGCTGCGGGTGCTCGATGCGGGCGAGATCCGAGGCTCCGCCGTGCTGCGGATACCTCCGCCGTGACAGCCGGCCAGGCCCCATCGGCGGCGGTGGCGCCGCCCGACGCCGCCTGGGCGAGCCGGTTGCCGGCGGAGGCGGTGCTCGACCGGCTGGGCACCGGTTCCGAGGGCCTGACCTCGGCGGACGCGGCCCGTCGCCTGCTGACGTTCGGCGCGAACGTGCTGCTGACCCACCGCGTGACCGCGGTCGGCGTGCTCGCCCGGCAGCTGCGAAACCCGCTGCTGTTCCTGCTGCTCGGCGCGGCCGTGATCTCCGGGCTGACCGGCGACCCGGCCGATGCGGTGATCATCACGGCGATCCTGGCGCTCAGTGTCGGGCTCGGCTTCGTCAACGAGTACCGCTCCGAGCGGGCGGCTGTCGCCCTCCACGACAACATCCGCCATTTGACGCTGGCGCGGCGCGACGGCGCCGAGCGGCGCATCGACGTCCGCGAACTCGTCCCCGGAGACATCGTCACGCTGGGCATCGGGAACGTCGTCCCGGCCGACATCCGGCTGCTGGAGGCGACGCGGTTCGAGTGCGACGAGGCGGTGCTCACGGGCGAGTCGATGCCCGCCGCGAAGTCGGCGCATGCCGCGTCGGGCGATGAATCGGATCCCGTGCCGTCCACTTGCGCCTTCATGGGCACGATCGTGCACCAGGGATCGGCCCGCGGGGTGGTGGTCTCGACCGGATCGGCGACCGCGTTCGGCCGGATCGCGGTCGGGCTCGGCTCCCCGCCGGCCTACACGGCGTTCCAGATCGGGCTGAACGAGTTCTCGCGGCTGCTGGTCTGGATCGCGGGCATCCTCACCGTCTCGATCTTCGTCATCAACGTCGCCATGTCGAGACCGGTAATCGACGCCGTGCTGTTTTCGCTGGCGATCGCGATCGGGATCACCCCGCAGCTGCTACCGGCCATTGTCAGCGTCAGCCTCGCGGCGGGGTCGCGGGGGCTGGCGCGTCGCAGGGTGCTGGTCAAGCGCCTGGTGACGATCGAGGATCTCGGCAACATCCGGCTGCTCTTCACCGACAAGACCGGTACGTTGACCGAGGGCACGATTACCTTCGACCGGTCGCTGGACGCGTCCGGTCGCACGTCGTCCAGGCCACTGACCCTCGGCCTGGTGTGCAATGAGTCGACTCTCACGCCCGACGGTCCGGTCGGCGGGAACATGCTCGACCAAGCACTATGGACGGCCGCCGGTGCCGAGAGCCTCGCCAGCGGCAAGGACGTCTATCAGCGACTCGGTCTGCTGCCGTTCGATCATGAGCGACAGCTCGTCTCAGTGACCGCCCGGGCTCCCGACGGAGCCGTCGCGCTCGTCACCAAGGGTGCTCCCGAGGCAGTGCTCAGCCGCTGCGCCGAGGTGCCCGGCCAGGCGGCGAGCACACTCGAGCGGCTGTTCGCCGAAGGCGCGCGTGTCGTGGCCATCGCGACGCGCGATTCGACAAGCGCCGATGCCCCTCGTCCCGAGGACGAGCGCGATCTGCACCTCGCAGGGTTCCTCGCCTTCACCGATCCGCCCAAGGCGGACGCGGGCGAGTCGATTGCCAAACTCGCGGCGCTGGGCGTTACTGTCAAGATCATCACCGGTGACAACGGCACGGTCGCCGCCAAGGTGTGCCGCGACATCGGCGTCGAGCTGAGCGGAGTGCTGAGTGGCGCGCAGATCGAGGCGCTGGACGACGATCAGCTGTCCGATGCGATCCCGGCGACGACCGTGTTCGCCCGGGTCAGTCCCGACCAGAAGTCCCGGATCATCAAAGTCGCCCGCAGGCGGGGCGACGACGTGGCCTTCCTCGGCGATGGCGTCAACGACGCGGTCGCGCTTCACGCGGCCGACGTTGGCATCTCGGTCGACTCTGCCACCGACGTCGCCAAAGACGCGGCCGACATCGTCCTTCTCGACAAGAGCCTGGGAGTGCTCGCCGACGGCGTGGTCGAGGGTCGCCGGATCTTCGCCAACACGATGAAGTACGTGCTGATGGCGACCTCCTCGAACTTCGGCAACATGTTCAGCGCGGCCGGAGCGTCGCTCTTCCTATCGTTCCTGCCGATGCTGCCGTCCCAGATCCTGCTGAACAACCTGCTCTACGACGTGGGCCAGCTCGCGATCCCGACGGACAACGTCGATCCCGAGACCGTCGCCCGTCCGGCGACCTGGGACATCGGGTTTGTTCGGCGCTTCATGTCGGTGTTCGGGCCGGTCAGCTCGATCTTCGACTTCCTCACCTTCTTCGTCATGCTGAGCGTGCTCCACGCCAGTCATGCCGAGTTCCGAAGCGGATGGTTTGTCGAATCGCTCGCCACCCAGACGCTGGTGGTGTTCCTGATCCGCACGCGCCGCGTCCCGTTCTTCCGTAGTACTCCCAGCCGGGCGATGATGATCACGCCGACCGCGATGGCAATCGTCGGGGCGATCCTGCCGTTTACGCCGGCGGCCGATCTGCTCGGCTTCGCGACGCTGCCGCTCGCGTTCTTCCTGATCCTGGTCGCCATGGTGCTGGCGTACCTTGGGCTGGTCGAGGTCGTCAAGAGCCGCTTCTACGCGCACGAGCAGCGGCGGGTGCGGCCACGGCGCGTGACAACCCACGAACAACGGCTCGCCCATCGCATCCGTCGCAGGGCCGGGCTGTTCGTCCGCCACGAGTTCGCGCATCTGCGGTAAGCGGCTAGAACGACGCCGCAGGGTGGGCGAGCCGCCACCACGCGTCCAACTCCCCGCCCGACGTCAGATCCGGGTCGCGCAGATATTCCGCTCGGGTCAACCCCGGCACGACGTGGTGCCGCGCAGTTCCTTGGGTGGAGAACGGCGCGAGCAGTCCGACCATCCGCCCCGCGTAGACGGCCGCCTCCGTCGCTCCCTCCCACTGATACACGCCGCGGTAGATCCGCGTGTCGTCGTCCCCCAGCCACAGCTTCGAGCGGAAGCCGGGGAACCCGGCGAACAGCGGCGTGTGGATCAGGCACTCGTGGCGGAACCCGTCATGCAACAGGTCAACGTCGTCGAGGAACGCCAGCCGAAAGGCGATCACGAGCAGCGCCGGCTCGGCGCTCGCGGCATCGACGACGACCGTCTCCCGGATTACCCGCGACGTCGTCCCGTCCCTGAAGCTGAGCGTCATCCCCAGGCGGTCGGCCGGCCGCGCCAGGCAGTGCCGGGTCGCCATGCGCACCCATTCGCGCGCACATGCGGCGTAGTCCGCGATCGGGTCGAGGGTGCTCATCGGGGGCCGTTCCCGCTGCCCAGCGCGCGGCGCACGCCGCGTGCGATCTCGATGTCCTCCCGCGCCCGGATCGCGAAGACGCGGACGAGGGCGTCCGCTGGGCCGATCTCAGCGTCGAGCTGTGCGGCGGCGTTTCGGTCGGGGTCGACCGCGATCCCCAGGAAGCCGAGGCCGTCCGCAGCGCGCGCGCGGATGCTACGCGCGTTCTCTCCGACGCCGCCGGTGAAGACCAGCGCGTCGAGCCCGTCCATCGCGGATGCCATCGCCGCGATTCCGGCGCGGAGCCGGTGCAGGTAGACGGCCACGCCCAGCTCGGCGTTCGCGTCCCCGGCCTCCTCGGCCGCCAGCGCGTCTTCCATCTCGGCGATCCCAGTCAGGCCGAGCAGGCCGGAACGGTGCTCGAGTGCATCCTGGAGTTCGGAGGACGTCACGCCGGCGTGATCGATGAGCCAGAGCATTAGTCCGGGATCGACCGAGCCGGACCGGGTCGCCATCACCAATCCTTCGAGCGGTGTGAAACCCATCGTGGTATCGACCGACCTCCCGTCGGCGACGGCGGCCAGGGACGCGCCCGCGCCCAGATGGCAGGTGACGATCCGCATGGTTTCGATGGCCTGCCCGCCGAGCTCGGCCGCTCGAGTCGAGGCGTAGGCGTGGGAGAGCCCGTGGAAGCCGAACCGGCGGAGGTTCCACCGCGTGCGCCACTCGACCGGGAGGGCGTAGGTGGCGGCGGCGGCGGGGATGGATGCGTGAAAGGCGGTGTCGAAGCAGCCCACCTGTGGGATGCCGGGCAGCAGCCGGGCCACCACCTCCAGCGCACGAAGCGCCGCCGGCTGATGGAGCGGCGCGAGGTCGGCCAGCGCGTACAGTTGCCGGAGCACCGCGGCGTCGATCAGGGTGGGATCGACCAGCTCGCTGCCACCGTGGACGATGCGGTGGCCGACGGCGTCGACATGGCCGCCCCGCTCAAGCTCCGCGCGGAGCGTTGCCTCGTCCACCTGCCCGGGCTGGAGCGGGACGTCGGCCGCATGGTGCAGGTGGTCGTGCTCGTCGAGCAGCGACAGCTTGAGGCTGCTCGAGCCGGCGTTGACGACCAGGACCCGCACTCAGCTGCCCACGGTATGCGGCCACGTCCAGTCGCGCACCTCGGGCGGATCGAGCCCCTCAATCCGCGTATGCGCCCGGCAGCGCAGGCGCTCGTCGGCGAGGCGCTGGCGAAGCTCCGCAGCGTGTGACCCCAGGCCCGGCACGCGGTCGATCACGTCCATCACCAGATGGAAGCGGTCGAGGTCGTTGAGCATGACCATGTCGAACGGGGTGGTGGTCGTGCCCTCCTCTTTGTACCCACGAACGTGGAAGTTGAAGTGGTTGGTGCGCCGGTAGGTGAGCCGATGGATCAGCCAGGGATAGCCGTGATAGGCGAAAATGACCGGTTTGTTCGACGTGAACAAGGTGTCGAAGTCCCGGTCGGAAAGACCATGAGGATGTTCGCTGTCGGGCTCGAGCCGCATCAGATCGACGACGTTCACGACGCGAACCTTCAAGTCCGGCAACTCGCGGCGGAGAATGTCGACAGCCGCCAGCGTCTCCAGAGTGGGCACGTCGCCGCAGCCGGCCATCACCACGTCCGGGTCGCCCTCGTCGTTTGAGGCCCACTCCCAGATGCCCAGCCCGCGTGTGCAGTGCATGATGGCCTCGTCGATCGACAGGTAGTTGAGCGCGAGCTGCTTGCCGGCGACGATCACGTTCACGTAGTGACGCGACTCCAGGCAGTGGGCGGCAACGGACAGGAGGCAGTTCGCGTCCGGCGGCAGGTAGACGCGAATGATCTCCGCCTTCTTGTTGACCACATGGTCGATGAAACCGGGGTCCTGGTGCGAGAAGCCGTTGTGGTCCTGCCGCCAGACGTGGGAGCTGAGCAGGTAGTTGAGGGAGGCGACCGGGCGCCGCCAGGGGATGCCGCGCGTCACCTTCAGCCACTTCGCGTGCTGGTTGAACATCGAGTCGACGACGTGGATGAACGCCTCGTAGCTGGTGAAGAGGCCGTGCCTGCCCGTCAGCAGATAGCCCTCGAGCCAGCCCTGGCACTGATGCTCGGACAGCACCTCCATCACCCGGCCGCCGCGGGCGAGGTGGTCGTCGCCCTCGCGCAGAGAGGCGTCCCAGGCGCGGTCGGTGACCTCGAACACCGCCGACAGCCGGTTGGATGCCGTCTCGTCCGGCCCGAACAGGCGGAAGCGGCGGGGGTTGCGCGCGATCACGTCACGCAGGTAGCAGCCGAGCACCCGCGTCGCCTCGCTGAACGTCGTGGCCGGCGCCGGCACCTCGATCGCGTAGCACCGGAAATCTGGGAGGTCGAGCTCCTCGAGCAGCAGGCCGCCGTTGGCATGCGGGTTGGCGCTCATCCGCCGGCGTCCGCGCGGGGGGATGTCGGAAAGCTCGGGCACGAGCGCCCCCTCCTCGTCGAACAGTTCGTGCGGCCGGTAGCTGCGCAGCCACTCTTCGAGCTGCGCCAGGTGGCCCGGGTTCGTCCGCACCTCCGCCAGCGGCACCTGATGCGATCGCCAGGTTCCCTCCGCGGGCAGTCCATCCACCATCTTCGGGCCGGTCCAGCCCTTCGGCGTGCGCAGCACGATCATCGGCCACCGCGGTCGCTCGGTGCGTCCCTCGACGCGGGCCGCGTGCTGCAGCGACGAGATCTCGCCGGCCACCTCGTCCAGGACGCTGGCCATCCGCTCGTGCATGGGCCCCGGATCGTCGCCGTCCACCCAGTGCACGGTGTGGCCGTACCCCTCCAGCAGCGAGGTCAGCTCGCGGTCACCGATCCGTGCCAGCACCGTCGGGTTGGCGATCTTGTAGCCGTTCAGGTGCAGGATGGGGAGCACGACACCGTCGCCGACCGGGTCGAGGAACTTGTTGGAGTGCCAGCCGGTTGCCAGCGCGCCGGTCTCCGCCTCGCCGTCGCCGACGATGCAGCAGACGATGAGGTCGGGGTTGTCGAAGGCGGCCCCGTAGGCGTGCGAGAGCGAGTAGCCGAGCTCGCCGCCCTCATGGATCGATCCGGGCGTCTCGGGGGCCACGTGTGACGGAATGCCTCCGGGGAACGAGAACTGCCGGAACAGTTGGCGCAGGCCGGCCTCGTCGCGGCCGATGTGGGGATAGACCTCGCTGTACGTCCCCTCCAGGTAGGCGTTGGCGACGGCGGCAGGGCCGCCGTGGCCGGGCCCGATCACGTAGATCATGTCTAGATCGCGGCTGCGGATCAGCCGATTCAGGTGGGCGTAGATGAAGTTCAGCCCCGGAGTCGTGCCCCAGTGGCCGATCAGACGCGGCTTCACCTGGTCGGGCCGAAGCGGCTCTCGCAGGAGCGGGTTGTCGAGCAGGTAGATCTGGCCGACGGACACGTAGTTCGCGGCCCGCCAGTAGGCGTCGATCAGAGCGAGCTCGTCGCGGCTTGCGGCCGTGCCCTCTTGTTCGCGCGCGGCCTGCTGGGCGGAACGCTGGCTCATTGCATGACCCTCCTCGCGTCGATTGTTACCATGTCCGCACTGGCCCGAGCTGTGCCGGTGCCGCCCCGAGCCTGATCCGGGCGTCCACCGCCTGGCAAGCGTTCGCGCTGCAGATCACCGGGTTCAGGTCGAGCTCTGCGAGTTCGGGAACGTCGTCGGCAAGCTGGGCGACCCGGATCACGATCTCCACTGCGCCGTCGCAATCGGCAGGGGCAGCACCACGGAACCCGGCCAGCAGCTTGCCCGCCGCGCCCTCGGTGACCAGCGCTCTGGCCTCCGTCTCGGAGATCGGCGGCAGGGCAAAGCGCACGTCCTTCACCAGCTCGGCCATGACGCCGCCCAGACCGACGGCGACGACCGGACCGAAGGTGGGGTCGCGGACGGCGCCGACCAGCAGCTCGACGCCCGGATCGGCCATGCGCTGGACGATCACCGGCGTCCCGATCTTCGCGACCTCCTCGCGCACCCTCGCCGGCTCCTCAAGCCCGAGCGCTATCGCGCGCAGCTCGGTCTTGTGCACCCCGGGTCGAGCGATCTTCACGGCCACCGGATAGCCGAGATCCCCGGCCGCCTCCACAGCGGCCGCACGCGTGGTGGCGATGCGCTGTGTGGGACACGGGATCCCGTATGCCTCAAGCACCGTCTGCGTGTCATCCGGATCGAGCCAGACGTCATCCTCGTCAGCGAGTGCCGAGGCGACGATCCGCTCGACGACGTCGGTGTCGGCGGGTCGTCGCTCGGCGGGCGGCGCCACGGGTGCGTCTCGTAATCGGACGTACTCCACGGCTCTGGCCAGGGCGCCGGCTGCTGACTCGGGGTAGTCGACCTGCGTCCCCTCCGCTCAACACCGACGTAGGCGCCGGTGTTCGTCCAGTCGGGATCCAGGTGTCGTGTCAGAAAGGCCGTGTCGACGTCTGCCATCCCGTGGAAGCGCAGATACCGACTGCGCTCGCTGAGTTGGTTGAAGAACCGGCGAAGCGCCGCGGCGTCTGCCGGTCGCGGCGGACGCAGACGCAGCGTTCGGCCGTCGCGCAGGATACCTCAAGTGAGGGCGCCACGACACGGACGGGCATCACCACCGTGCGATCAGGGGCGTTGTCGAGGCGCTTCACGAGGAGATCATCGCGCACTGTGGCGTGGGTGCCATCCGTGCCCCCGCTGATTCCGAACTGCGGGTTCACACGAACCCGGAGGAGAACCCGCCGGGACGGTTCGGTGGAAACACCGATGCGCGTTGCCGCCACAGCAGAGACGCTGTGCTGATGATGAGGCTCTCGGAGCCCGGGCCTGTCACGTCGGCACTGTCCGATTACGCGCCGGCCGCTCAAGGATTGACCTCCGCCGAAGCGGAGCATCGACTCCAGGTCGAGGGGCCGAACGAGCTGGTCAGCAACCGGCGGTCGCCACTCCCGGGCGATGTGCTCAAGCAGCTGACCCACCCGCTCGCGCTGCTGCTCTGGCTCGCCGCCGCGCTTGCCTGGCCTACCAGCGGGCCGACGTTGGCGATCGTGATCGTCGGCGTCATCGTTCTGAACGCTGCATTCGCGGTGCTGCAGGAGCGCCAAGCCGAACGGGCGGTCGAGGCGTTGCGCGCCTACCTGCCGGCGACATCCACGGTGATCCGCGACGGCCGTCGTCAGGTGGTCGAAGCACGGACGCTCGTTCCGAGCGATCTGCTCGCGATTGGCGAGGGCGATCGGATCTCGGCCGACGCACGGTTGGTCGCGGGCGGTGTCGAGGTCGACATGTCGGCGCTGACCGGCGAGTCAATGCCCGTCGAGCGTTCCGCCGTTCCGGTTCCACCAAACGCGGCTCCGCTGGAGGCGCCCAACCTCGTCTTCAGCGGCACGTCCTGCACAGCCGGCGAGGCGCTGGCCGTGGTCTCGGCAACGGGCATGGCGACCCAGCTCGGCCGCGTCGCAACCCTAACCGAGGGGGTCAAGCGTGAGGCGAGCCCGCTCGAGAAACAGGTGAACCGAGTGGCATGGCTGATCTCGCTGGTCGCGATTCTTGCCGCGCTCGCTTTCGTACCGATCGGCATCCTGGCCGGCCTCAGCCCGGCGCAAGCTGGTGTGTTCGCGATCGGGCTGCTGGTGGCCAATGTCCCCGAAGGGCTTCTGCCGACCATCACGCTCGCCCTGGCGACCGGCGTGCGGGTGCTGGCGCGCAAAGGGGCGCTGGTGAAACGGCTGAGCGCTGTGGAGACACTGGGCAGTGCGAGCGTGATCTGCACCGACAAGACCGGAACGCTGACCCGCAACCGGATGCGGGTCACCGAGCTGTGGACGCCGTCTGGAACCGTCGCGGTCGATCCACAGACGTCGCTGCCGATCGGGCCTTCGTCGAAAGATGCGCTCGCTCTCGTCCAGGCCGCGGCGCGGTGTTCAAATGCCCAGCTGGTCACGGCAGACGAGGGAAGCGGGGATGCGACCGAGGTCGCGCTCCTGCTGGCCGCCCGTGGGATGGGCGCCGAGACGTCCGCCGAGCTTCGCGCGAGCCGTCGGCGCCGTCAGTACGCGTTCGACACCGCCTTGCGAATGATGTCGACCGTGGACGAGAGCGACTCCCGGCTGACCCTGTACACCAAGGGCGCCCCCGAGGAGGTGCTGGCGCGGTGTGTCGGGCTGGACAGCCACACACGCGAGGCTGTTGATGCCGCTGTCACCGAGTACGCCGGTCGGGGGCTGCGGGTACTGGCAGTCGCGAGGCGCGACCTCGGCGCCACGATCCCCGATCGACGTGACGAGGCCGAGGTGGGGCTGACCTTGATCGGGCTGGCGGCGATGTTCGACCCACCGCGCGCGGAGGTCGCCGACGCGGTCCGGGACTGTCACCGAGCCGGGATCCGCATCATCGTCGTCACCGGCGACCACGGCCTGACGGCCGCGGAGATCGCCCGGCAAGTCGGCATCCTCTCCGGGCCACCGACCATTGTGACGGGGGACGAGCTGGCCGGCATGCACGACGATGAGCTCGAGCAGGTGCTACGGAAGTCCCGCCAGCTGATCTTCGCCCGAAGCTCTCCCGACACCAAGCTGCGCATCGCACAGGCACTTCGGCGACTGGGCGAGGTGGTCGCAATGACCGGCGATGGCGTCAACGACGCTCCCGCCCTGCGGCGTGCGGACATCGGGGTGGCGATGGGCCTCTCAGGAACCGACGTGGCCAAGGAGGCGGCGACGATGGTGCTGACCGACGATAACTTCGCCGGGGTGGTCACCGCCGTTCGCGAAGGCCGACGAGTCTACGACAACGTCCGCAAATTCATTCTCTACGTCTTCGCCCACGCCACGCCCGAGGTGGTTCCCTTCCTGTGCTTCGCCCTCGGCGGGGGAGCGATCCCCTTGCCGCTGACCGTGCTTCAGATCCTGGCCATCGACCTGGGCACGGAGACGCTGCCGGCGCTCGCACTGGGGCGGGAACCCGCCGAGCCCGGTCTGATGGATCGTGCTCCGCGGCCGGCCGGCCAGGGCATCGTGCAGCGGTCGATGCTCACCAGAGCGTGGCTGGTGCTGGGGATGACGTCGGCCGTTCTGGTGATGGCCGCCTTCTTCTTCGTCCTGCTGCGTGCGGGCTGGCATCCTGGCGACGCGACCGGCGCCGGCGCCCCGCTGCATCACGCTTGGCAGCAGGCGACAACCATGACCTTCGTCGGCATCGTGGCCTGTCAGATCGGCACCGCGATGGCCGCCCGAACCGACCGCGCCTCGCTCCGGTCGATCGGCGTGTTCTCGAACAGGCTGCTGATCTGGGGGATCGGATTCGAGATTGTCTTCACGGCGGCATTGCTGTACGTCCCGCCGCTACGCGATGTATTCGGCATGGCGACTCCGCCGCCCGAGGCCTTCCTCGTCGTTCTCCCGTTTCCGATCGTCGTCTGGGGTGTCGACGAGCTGCGGAGGCTGCGGATCCGCCGGACTGTGGGACATCCCGGCACTGTGCTTCCGTAGTTTCCCCCGCCCATGATCGCACAGTTCCCCGATGTCGGCGAACCAGCGGTTGGCGGACAGTGGGTGCAGCAACGCATTGTCCACCTAGACGAAAGGAAGCGGTTATGTCGGTCGTATCCTCGGGCGAGCAGACGTCCCGCCCAAAGCTCAAGCGGTCGCTGGGTCTGTCGATGGCGACAGCGCTGGTGATCGGGAACATGGTCGGCTCCGGGGTGTTTGGACTGCCTTCCGCACTTGCGAGCGTCGGCCCGATCTCACTGCTTGCATGGGTGATCACGGGCGCCGGCGCAATCCTGCTGGCACTCGTGTTCGCCAACCTCGGTCGTGCCTACCCGCAGACGGGTGGCCCGTACGTCTATGCGCGTCGGGCTTTCGGCGACTTCGCCGGGTTCTGGACGGCGTGGGGTTACTGGATCGCCGCCTGGGCCGGCAACGCCGCCATCGCGGTCATCTTCGTTAGCTATGCAACCGTGTTCTGGCCCAGCCTGGGCACCAATAACCTGCTGGCGTTCGCGGTCGGCCTGACGCTGATCTGGGCGCTCACACTTGTAAACGTCGCCGGCGTGCGCGAGTCGGGCGTCATCACGCTGGTGACGACGGTGCTGAAGTTCGTGCCGGTGCTGCTGATCGGCCTGATCGGCCTGTTCTACATGCACAGCGGCAACTTCTCTCCGGTCGACCCGCACCACGCGAGCCTGGCTGGTCACTGGCACGCGATCTCGTTCGCGGCCACGCTCACGCTGTGGGCCTTCATCGGCCTCGAGTCGGCGACCGTGCCGGCCGAGGAGGTCAAGGATCCGGAGCGGACGCTGCCGCGCGCGACCATGTTCGGCACCGTCGCTACCACCCTCCTCTACATCCTCGCCACCGTGTCGATCATGGGCGTGATCCCCGCGTCGACGCTGGCGAACTCGAACGCGCCGTTCGCGGATGCGGCCCAGCAGATCTTCGGATCGTCGGTGCTGGGTGTGTCGCCGGCCAAGCTGGTGGCCGCCGTGGCGATGATCTCCACGCTGGGCGCGCTCAACGGCTGGATCCTGATCCAGGGACGTGTGCCTCTCGCCGCAGCCCAGGACGGGCTGTTCCCGAAGGCCTTCGCCCAGGTCAGCGGCACCCGCAAGACCCCGGTCGTCGGGCTGGTGGCCTCGTCGGTGCTGCTGAGCGCACTGATGGGCATGAACTACCAGTCGTCGCTGTCGGACATGTTCGTCAAGATCATCGTCCTGGCAACGATCACCACGCTGGTGCCCTACGCCTTCTCGGCGGGGGCGCAGCTGATGCTGATGTTCAGGGATCCGGAGCGGTTCAGCGGCCGGCGCCTGGCGCTCGACGCGACCATCGCCGTGCTGGCCTTCGCCTACTCCTTCTGGATGGTGTACGGCGCGGGCGAGACCTACATCGCGCAGGGCTTCCTGCTCCTGCTGGCCGGAATCCCCATCTACATCTGGATCAAGTGGCGACAGTCCGAGGCCATCACCGCCATCCCGGTGGAGCCGCTGGCGATCACGTCCAACGGCGTGGCCGCACCTGAGCGGACGCCGGTTGGAGCCGGACGATGACCAGCGTCGATACGACGGCCACATCGGCCGTCCAGACCATGGGGGGCGCATCCAGCGCCCCCCAGCTGGGCGTCCACTCCGAGGTGGGGGTGCTGCGAACGGTGCTGGTGCACCGACCCGGCCTCGAGCTGGAGCGGCTGACTCCGCGCAACAAGGACGACCTGCTGTTCGACGACGTGCTGTGGGTCAAGCGCGCCCGGCAGGAGCACGACGCCTTCTGCGACGCGCTGGCCGAGCGCGGCGTGCAGGTGCTCGAGGTACGGCACCTGCTGGCCGAGACGATCGAGCAGCTGGACGTTCGATCGAACCTGCTCGATCGCACCATCACTGCAGCCGGGCAGGGAGCGCGGCTGGGAGCGGCGCTGCGCGAGTGGCTGGACACGCTTCCGGCCACGGAGCTGGCGGAGCGCCTGATCGGCGGCGTCGCCTACGACGAGCTGCCGTTCGACGCCACCGCGCTCAGCTCGATCGCGCGGCGAGGCGATTTCGTGCTCGCCCCACTGCCCAACCATCTGTTCACTCGCGACACATCGGCCTGGGTATACGAGGGCGTCTGCGTCAACCACATGGCCAAGCCGGCGCGGGTGCGGGAGGCGCTGCACCTGGACGCGATCTACAGCCACCATCCGTACTTCGTCGATGCCGAGTTCCCGCGCTGGAGCGACGCCCGGCCCGACGACCCGTCTCTCGAGGGCGGGGACGTGCTGGTGATCGGCAACGGCTGCGTGCTGGTCGGCATGGGCGAGCGGACGCGACCGGCCGCCGTCGAGGAGTTGGCCGACCGGCTGTTCGCTGCGGAGGCGGCCAGGCTGGTGATCGCCCTCGACCTGCCCGAGCGGCGCTCCGCGATGCACCTTGACACCGTCATGACCATGGTCGACCGCGACGCGTTCACGATCTACCCGGACGTTCGCGCCGGCCTGACCGCATACGAGCTTCGGTCAGGCGCACACGGCACCACCGCCGAGCGTGCGGCCGACGCGATGACGAGCATCGCTGCCGCCATCGACGTGCCCAAGCTGCGACTGTTCGAGACCGGCGGGGATCGTTTCGAAGCCGAGCGAGAGCAATGGGACGATGGCAACAACGTGCTCGCAGTCGCCCCCGGGGTGGTCGTCGCCTATGAGCGCAACGTCGCGACCAACACCGCGCTTCGGCGCGAGGGCGTCGAGGTGATCACGATCGCCGGGTTTGAGCTCGGCCGCGGCCGCGGCGGCCCGCGCTGCATGAGCTGCCCGATCATCCGCGACGCGGTCGAGAACGGAGCGTCGTCATGACGACCGTCACCGACCTGCGAGGACGGAGCTTCCTGACCCTGGCCGAGTTCACCCCCGACGAGCTGACATACCTGCTCGACCTGGCCGCGCAGCTCAAGGCCGATCGGCGGGAGGGACGCGAGGAGCAGAAGCTCACAGGCAAGACCATCGCCCTGATCTTCGAGAAGGACTCGACCCGGACCCGGTGCGCGTTCGAGGTGGCCGCGTACCACCAGGGCGCGCACGTGACCTACCTCGGCCCCACCGGATCGCACATCGGCCACAAGGAGACGGTCAAGGACACCGCGCGCGTGCTCGGCCGTATGTACGACGCGATCGAGTACCGAGGTTTCGGGGAATCGGTCGCCGATGAGCTCGCCCGCTGGGCCGGTGTGCCGGTCTACAACGGGCTCACCGACGAGTGGCACCCAACTCAGATCCTGGCCGACTTCCTGACGCTCCGCGAGCACATCGCAAAGCCGCTGTCCGAAGTGTCGTTCTGCTACATGGGTGACGCGCACGCCAACATGGCCGACTCCTACCTCGTGGGAGCAGCCAAGATGGGCATCGATCTGCGGATCGCAAGTCCCAGGGCGCTGTGGCCGCGCGACGAGGTCGTCCACCTGGCAAGGGACATCGCCGAGAGCACCGGCGCCACGATCACCATCACCGAGGACGTCGAGCACGCGGTCGCAGGAACGGATGCCATCGCCACCGACGTGTGGGTGTCGATGGGCGAGCCGGAGCAGGTGTGGGCGGAGCGCATCGAGCTGCTCAGGCCCTATCAGGTCAACGCCACTGCGTTGGCGCTGAGCGGTAACCCCGACGTCAAGTTCATGCACTGCCTGCCGGCGTTTCACAACCTCGACACCAGCGTCGGCGCGGAGATCCTTTCCCGGTCGGGGATGGATGCTCTGGAGGTGACCGACGAGGTGTTCGAGTCGCCGGCGTCGATCGTGTTCGACGAGGCCGAGAACCGGCTGCACACGATCAAGGCCGTGCTCGTGGCCACGCTCGGAGCCTGACGTGCGCGTCGTTGTCGCTCTCGGCGGGAACGCGCTGCTGCGCCGCCACCAGCCGCTGACGGCGGAGAACCAGCGCGAGAACGTCCGCATCGCCTGCGAGGCACTCGCTCCTGTGGCGGCCGAGCACGAGCTCGTGATCTCACACGGCAACGGACCCCAGGTCGGGCTGCTCGCACTCCAGGGCTCAGCGTACGGCGAGGTCGAGACATACCCCCTGGACGTGCTCGACGCCCAGACCGAGGGCATGATCGGGTACCTGATCGAGCAGGAGCTCGGCAACCTGCTGCCGTGGGAGACCCCGATCGCCACCCTCCTGACAATGATCGAGGTCGACCCCGCCGACCCGGCATTCGACCATCCGACGAAGCCGATCGGGCCGGTCTACGACCGTGACCAGGCGGAACGCCTTGCACACAGCAAGGGCTGGTCGTTCCGCCCCGACGGTGACGGCGTCCGACGCGTCGTGCCCTCGCCACGGCCCCAGCGCATCATCGGACTGCGGCCGATCGAATGGCTGATCGAACGCGGCTGCGTCGTCATCTGCGCCGGCGGCGGCGGCATCCCGACCATGTACACGAACGACCCGTCACCGGCCGGGCGACGTCTCGTCGGCATCGAAGGCGTGATCGACAAGGATCACGCAAGCGCCCGCCTGGCTGCAGACATCGACGCCGACATGCTGGTGATCGCCACCGACGTCGACGCCCTCTACCTCGACTGGGGTGAGCCGAACCAGCGAGCCGTGACATGGGCCAACCCGGCTGCGCTCTCAGACCATGCCTTCTCCGAAGGCTCCATGGGACCCAAGGTACAGGCGGCGTGTGCGTTCGCGCAGACCCCGGGCAGGACCGCCGCGATCGGCCAGCTCAAGGACGTTGGCGCGATGCTTCGCGGCGAGGCGGGCACGATCGTCAGCCTCGACACTGCCGGGCTGGAGTACACCCCACGCCAGGCGTCGAGCCGCAGCGGAACTTCATAGCGTCGGCCATATCGCCGATACCGAGCCTGCGGCGAGCCCCTACGCCCCGTCGCGGAAGACCCGCGGACAGACCCGCGGCTACCCGGATGACCGACCACCCCTGGCCGAGGATCATGCCGGCATGGGAGCGGCACTCCTCACAACGTCAACGGATCACCAGCCCTGCTTCCTCGCGTCACGCGCGAATGACGGGATCGAGGTCTCGCTGCTGTGGTGGCCCGGCGATGAACCACGTCGTCGTTGCGGTGGTCGACACCAAGACGAACGACATATTCCAGGTCAAGGCGGCCGGGCGATCGGAAATGGATGTGTTTCATCACCCGTTCGCCTACGCACCGGCCGCGGACTTCGAGCATTTGGCGGCTTGAGCACAATCCGACGGCCCGTCGATGGCGCCGTTGGCCGCGGCGGCTTCACCGGCGCCTCCTGGGCTCGGTCAGCCAGGATTGCGCCTCTTATGCACACTGCCCGGTCGCGTCGTCCGATGATCGATCCCAACGGATCGAACGATGCTCAGCCCAGCGTCGCACCATCGTCCTGACTCGATGCATACGGCTCTGCCGGTGCGGAAAAACACGGACACGAGATCGGAGTCGTCTCCGATGACGATCCCCATCGAAGCGCCGATCATGGGGGCATGATTGTTGTCGGCATTGATGGCTCGGAGGGCGCGGCGCGAGCGTTGGAGTTCGCGGCGAAGGAGGCGACGCTGCGGAGACGCGGACTGCGTGTCGTGGCCGTTTGGCACGTCCCGATGCCAGCGTACTCGGGGGGAATGCTGGCCCCATCCTTCCCGATTGATGAGTTCGAGCACTCGATGAGGGCCGCGGCCGACCGTCAGGTGTCGGAGATCCTCGCCGGGTACCCCGATCTATCGCACGAGCTTGTGGTCCAAGAGGGCAACGCTGCCCATGTCCTGCTTCAGCAGTCGAGTGGAGCGGACATGCTTGTGCTCGGCTCGCGCGGCCTGGATGGGTTCCGCGGGCTGCTGCTCGGCTCCGTCGGGCAGCAATGCGCACACCACGCGACCTGCCCGGTGGTCATCGTGCCGCCCGCGGGCGGCTGAACGGCGCCCCGGTATGGCACCGCTGACTGGGATCCGAAACGCGACGTCGGTCATCATCGCCGACCGCCGAGACTTCGACCGATTGGCGCTCGAGATGCTCTGCCAGCATCATCCGGATCTGGCAGTTGTCGCCAGCGTCTCGTCGATCTCAGACGCCGTTCGTGCGCTCGGCCGCGTCGAACATGGATTGGTGCTGGTCGGGCGCCAGCTCCTTGCTACGAATGGGCCAAAGTCCGTCGCGCGGCTACGGGAGGCCGGCGCCGCGCGCATTGTGCTCGTCGGGACCGGTGAGCCGAATCAGGGGCAGCTGGAGGCGATGCGAGTGGGAGCCGACGGAGCTCTTCAGCGTGATGGGGAGGCGACAGCCCAGCTGGGAGTGCTGGCCGGCGAGTCGGGCACGGTGCCTCGCTGGGTCGACGGCCCGGCCGACACGCCACACCCGGAAGGCTAGCTTCGACGGTCAGTGGTTCGCAGCGTCGGTGACGACTGGTATGGACACTCTGACCTCGGTTCCTCCGGTGGTGGGCGTACGGATCTCAAGCGTGCCACCAATCAACTCCACACGCTCCTGCATCCCGATCAGGCCGAACCCCTCGGTGCCACGCTGCTCGCCCATGCCGGCCCCGTTGTCCGCGACCCGTACGTCGATGGTCTCATCGCCCTCGATCACGGAGACCACTACCCTGGTCGCCCCGGAGTGCTTGATCACGTTGTTGAGTGCCTCCTGAACGACGCGGTACAGCGCGTCCTCGAGCGGTGCCGACAGACGGTCCGTCCGCCGGCCACATTCGAATGCGAGGTCGATGTTCATGTCAACCTCGAGATCGCTCACGCCACCGAGCCGATGCAGGAGGTGCTCGAGTGCAGGCTGAACACCGGCCTCGTCGAGGATCGGAGGCCGCAGGTCGTTGATGAGTTGTCGGAGCGAAGCTATGCCGAGCGTGATCTGCTCGACGGCCTGGTCGAGCATGCGCTCGACCTTCTCCCGGTCCTCGGTGCGGCGCGCCGAGGACAGGATCAGCTTCAGGCTGGCCAGGTCCTGCAGCGTCTCGTCGTGCAGTTCGCGCGCCCAGCGTCGGCGTTCACCTTCCGACGCCTCGATACCACGGCGCGCGCGATCCTCAGCCACATTGCGACCAGTGGCCACCGCGGTTGCGCCGCTGCTGGCGAACGCGTCCAACAGCCGCTCAGCATCAGCGGAAAATCGATCCGCACCCGACTCCGGATCGAGTGCGCCCAGCAAGCCGACCACCGTCCCCCGGAACACCAGCGGCACGAGCAGCGCCGCCCGCGCATCGATTCCCTCGACGACCTTCACGGTGTCGCCCGGCTCGGCAACCAGATGCACCGCCCGTCGACGCTCGAGCGCGGCCGCTGCCGGCGTCGCTCGCACGTCCACGACCTGATGCTCAAGCGACCGCTCCAACTCGCCGGCAACCGCATCGATCGTCAAACGCCCGCCGGATTCAAGTGCGACGAACATCGAGCGCGCGCCGACAAGCGCCCGCCCCCGTTTGACGATCAGTTCCAGGATCCGGTCGAGATGTGTTTCGTCACCGACCGCCCGCGCGACCGCAAGCGCCGCCTCGAAGCCGGCGACGGCTCGCTGGAGCTCATCGCGGCGCTCGGTCGCCCGCCGGTACAGGCGCGCGTTTTCGATGGCAAAGCCGGCCCACTCGGCGAGCACGACCAGCGCCTGCTCGTCTTCCGCGGTGAACTCGCCGTCCTGCTTGTCCGTCAGGTAGAGGTTTCCGAACACCGAGTTGCGAATACGCACAGGCACGCCGACGAAGGTGGTCATAGGTGGATGGCCGGACGGGAACCCGTACGATCGAGGGTGGCTGCCGACATCTGCCAGCCGCAGTGGCTGCGGGTCTGAGATCAGGACCCCGAGCACACCGTGCCCCTGCGGCAGGTCCCCGATCTGGGCGCGGGTCTGCTCATCGAAGCCCAAGGTCAGGAACCGCTCGAGGCCGTCGCCGTGCTGGTTGAGCACGCCGAGTGCCGCGTACCGTGCCCCCGTCAGGTCACGGGCCGCCTCCAGTACCGACTGAAGCACAGCCTCCAGCTCAAGTTCGGAAACGATCGACCGGCCGACGTCCAACAGGCGCCGGAGTCGCGCCTCGTCGAGCGCTGCGCCCACCTCATTCAGCTCGGAGATGCCGTTCACCTCGATCCTCGTAGCTCAGTGCTTGTCCAGCATCCCTTGGTCGATCGCATACTGCACGAGTTCCGATCGCGCCTTGAACCCAAGCTTCTGCATGATATGCGCGCGATGCGTTTCGGCGGTGCGCGTGGAGATGTACAGCCTGGCGGCGATCTCCTGGTTGGTGTGGCCCTGTGCAAGCAGCAGCAGCACCTCATGTTCGCGGTCTGAAAGCGGATCCGCGGCGGCTCGTTCGCGATCCTCCAGGTCCGCCTCCATGAGTCGCGCTCCCAGTTCGGGGTGGAGGTATCGGTTGCCGGCGGCCACTTCGCGTACCGCGGTTGCCAGTTCTTCTTCGGCGGCGTCCTTGAGAACGTAGCCGCCTGCGCCGTTTGCGAACGCATGTCTGACGTGGTGGGCGTCATCCTCCATCGAGAGGATCAAAATTTTCGCCTCCGGCGCCTCGATCCGCAGCTGCCCGATCGACTCGACTCCATCGCCGTCTGGAAGCCGCACGTCGAGCACGATCAGGTCAGGCACATGGCGACGCGTCTTGAACACGGCGTCGCGGATGTCGCCAGCTTCATCGACCACCTCCAGCCCGTCCTCGGACTCAAGCAGCATGCGCAGACCGGCGCGGACGACCCGATGGTCGTCGACCAACAGGATGCGCAGCGGCCGTTCCACGTTCGACATGGAGGTCGATTATGCCGGATCGCCGGTGACTTGACGTCAGTCACGGACGATGCAGCCACGTCAGGGGTGGAACGGACGGCGCTGCGACAAAGCCACAGCACGCCATGTGGGCGGCGCGGACGCGTCTTCACGCCACGGGTACGACGATAAACCGAAATCGACGAGGAGGAGACGTGATGTCCAAGACAGTTGTACTTGGGTTGGACGGATCGACCGATTCGGTTCGGGCGATTCCGTACGCGACCGAGCTCGCGGGCGAGGACGGCCGTATCATCGCCGTGCACGTTCGTGAGGTGCTGCTGGGACGCGCCGGGGGACAGCCGGTTGCCGTCAATGAGGAAGAGATCGAGGCCGATGTCCGCCACCAGGTCGCCGACATCAACGCATCCGGCGTGAGCGCCGAGATCAAGGTGGTCTCCTCGGTGGCCGGTGGCCCCGCGCACGTGCTGGCTGACGTCGCCCGCGACGAGCACGCCGACCTGATCGTGGTTGGAACCCGAGGGCGCCGCCAAGTTGCAGGACTGATCCTCGGCGGCGTCACGCATCGCCTGCTGCATATCGCCCGGTGCCCCGTGCTCGCCGTTCCGCCGGCATCGGCCGGAAACGACGCGGACTCGGCGGACGCGGCCGCGGTCGCAGGAAACGCGTAATCAAGAGAGGAGAGCGTGGGTGCCCATTGTCGGGATCCGGGCTGCCCACGCTCCGCTCTGGGCGTCTCCTGACTTTGCTTCGCTGCGGGAAAACGCGTACTCAGCCAGCGAGGAATCCCGCCCGTAGCTCCGTATCACAGCCGATGACCGGCGTGCCCGAGCCGCCGAGACTTTGCCCAGAAGACCACGACTCAACGGATAGGGAGGATTAACCATGCGGCGAGCATTTGAATACGGAGGGTTTGTTGCAGCTGTTGTGCTGATCGCCTTTGGCATCGGCGCGATTGTGATGGGCATCAACGCCCGCGGCACCGTGCACGACACGCTGGCACAGGAGCAGATTGTTGGCACGCCCGACATGACGCCACAGGCGATCAAGGCCGAGGCCAAGCAGGCCGGCCTGGACGTCTCGACGATCAGCTTCCCGACCGAGTCGGTCGCGGGGCTTGCGATCAACAACGGAGACCGTGCACACACGTTCGCCAACTACATGCGGATCCACGCGCTCGAGGCGACCGGTGGCCAGACCTACGCGCAGATGCCGCGCTACGCGACCGCCGACGGCAAGGGCACCAACGATCCCGCCCAGGCCGTGAAGCTCAACGGTCAGCCGCAGGACAACGGCGCACGGCAGGTATGGGTGACCGAGACGGCGCTCGCCACCGCGCTCCAGTCGAGCTACATGGCCAGCCAGCTGTCGCTGTTTGCGATCGTGACCGGCATCGCGCTTCTGCTGTCCGGCATCGGCTTCGCGGTGCTGGCGGCCGGCGGCGCGCTCCGCAACCGCGACAACGCGGTCGGTTTCATTCACCGCCGCTCCCACGCCGACCAGGCCGTGACCGCTTAGAACGGTCTCCTCACACGGCGGATTCCTCGGAGGGTCGTCCAGACGGGCGGCCCTCCGAAGTTTTCGGACAGAGGCATCGGCGTTTCCAACATGAGGCACAAACTCCGCCACCAGCAGCCTTCATCCTGGGCCTCGAGCTCAGCCGGAGTGAGGGTCGTGCACGACGACCACGGGGCACACGGCGTGAGCCGTGCACTGCTGGCTGACCGATCCGAGCAGCAGCCCGGCGAACCCTCCATGACCTCGCGATCCCACAACCAGCAACTCGGCGTCGCGAGACTCCTCGAGCAGCGCCTGAGCGGCGTTGCCCTCACGGGTCACGATGTCGACCGTACTCGCGCGATCAGCGCCCAGCACCTCGACGATCTCTTGCTTGGCGACATCGACGGCGCTCTGCCGGAGTGCGTCCAGATCGAGGTCGACGTACGTCGGTGCCGTATAGAGCCCGGTCGGCACGTGCCACGCTGAAACCACCTTCAGGGTGGCCTGCCGAAGCACGGACTCCTCGGCGGCGAACCGGAGCCCTGCCCGGGAGCCGGCGGAGCCATCTATCCCGACGACGATCACAACCGCAGTCTTGCAGGTGCGGCACCTGGGCGCGGCAGCTGTCCACCGATACAGCCTGGAGGAAATCGCCGCCTGGTCAGGCACCGGGCGAGTGAATCGGCTGCAACGCGGGTTGTCCGTAGCGAGATCGGGGCGTACCCGGATGCGAGGGGCTCCCGCCCGCGACCAGACTGGGATGGACAAGGAGGAACACCATGAGAAAGCACCGGGTAGCCGTCATCGCCCAGATCCGACCCGGAAAGCGTGCTGAGTTGAAGCAGCTGATCCGGCTCGGCCCGCCGTTCGACCTCGCCGAGCACGGGTTCACCCGACACGAGGCGTTCCTCGGTGACAACGACATCGTCCTGATCTTCGAGGGTGCCACGCCTGCCACGGACACCCAACGCCTCGTCTCGACGCTCGCGGCCGACCAGCTCGCGAAGCTCGGCACGCTGGTGTTGGCCCCGCGGATGCTGAGCGAATCCTTCGAGTGGCACTCCGAGCTGGACGCGGCTCCGTCGGTCTGATGGAAGCGCGGAACTGCACTCTCCAGGATGCGGTGGGACGCCACGAGCGGTGTCCAGGCGAAACCTGCCCGTTCTGGGCTGGCCGCGGTTGCGCGCTCGACGGGGCGCGCGGAGACATCGAGACGAATCCCGAGTTAGCGCGTTACCTGCTCGACCTGCGGGCATCCGCGGCCGGCGTCAAGGGCTGGGATCCGTTCCGACTGCTCCCTCGGAATCCGTCAGGCTAGATCGAAGGCTGCGCGCACGGGCGGATACCATCTGCCGATGCTGCGGCTTCACTACATTCCCGGCACGGCGGCGATGGCACCACACGCAGCCCTCGCCGAGGTCGGGGCCGATTACACGCTGGTTCTGGTCCAAGAGGACGACCGCGGGCAGCGACCCTCGGCGTACCTCGCGCTCAACCCGTGGGGGCAGGTACCGACCCTGGAGGACGGCGATCTCGTCCTGACCGAGGCGGTGGCGATCATGCTGCACATCGCGGATCGCTTCCCCGAGGCCGGCCTCGGAGCCCCTGTCGGAACACGGGCCCGCTCGGAGCTCTACCGGTGGCTCTCATACCTCTCGTACGCCGTGCAGACCGGCTACATGCACTGGTTCTATCCCGAGCGGTTCACGACCGACGCCGAAGGGGCGGCGGCGATCCGGGACCGCGCGTCCGCCACGTTGCGCCGGCACATCGACTGGATCGACGGCGAGCTCGCCACACGCCCGTGGCTCGTCGACGGGGGGCTGACCGGCGCTGACCTGTTCCTCTTCATGCTCACCCGGTGGGGCCGTTTTCAAGAGCCGCCGGCATGGGATTCGCCGAACCTGCGCGAACACTTCGACCGCGTGCTGCAACGGCCGGGCGTCCAGCGGATGATGACGGAGCAGGGACTCGAGTAGCTCCCCATATGCAAGAAGAGGGATCGGCCTGGTTGGGCCGATCCCTCGTATCGGGGCGCCGCGCAACCCCGGCGTCGCCGAAGAGCTCGCACTCATCTGCTGCCAGTGCAACTGCAAGTCGCGAATCGCATCTCGGCGCAGTGCGTGATGACCGACGGCACGCTCAGGCAAGCCGCCTAAGAGGCGAAACGCTCCCGGCTGGGCTCCACCCGCTGGGGCACTCGGTGCGGCCGGCGGCCGTCTAACCTACGACGAAGGGGCGGCCCGCAGGCGGTTGGCTCCCAACCTACCGCCGGCGGGCCGTCTGGACGACCTGCCTCGGACGATCCTGGCCCGGGGGTTCTAGGGCCAGGTTGCGTCCGCAGGCAACATACGCCGTACGAGACGCTGATGCCGCGTCAACGGTTCGCGAAGGCTCGGTCCGGGTCCGCGGCGAGGCGGGCGTTGCGAACACGCAGACCTTCTGGTGGTGGCGCGCTGGCAGCCCGGGGAGCTTCGGATCTCCCCGGGCGCCAGGCGTCTCAGATTCGCGCCTCAACCCCCTCAGGATGAGCTGCCTAGGCTCAGAGGGACTGTGTGCGCGTGCAACTACTATCGACACAAGCGACACGCACTTGAGCCCAAAGGCTTGCTGGGCTATACCGGTGGTCTGATGCGCGCAGTGCTGCAGGACCAGCACTTCGGTGCCGATAACCCAGGCATGGCCACCACGAAGGAAACGGCGGCATGTGAGAGCTGCGGCCAGTCTGTCGATCTCGAAACCGTCGTCGTCCTCTACACACGCGACGGTCACAAGCTGGTTCGCCACCGCCGCTGCCACATGCTCGACCTGCTCGGGCGAGCCTAGGCTGCTCGGCGCCGCGGGGCCGGCGCCGGTCACCGGGAGGCGTACAGTCGCAGCCCGTGGCCGTCTTCACCGAACGGATGCGCCGATGCGAGCGGTGCCGCACCGCACTTCCGGGACGCTCGCAAAGGTGTCGTGTGGCCCTGGAGGGCATCTGGGGCCGCGGTGATCTACCAGGTCAAGTGGTGTTCGCCGGTGGCGACCTGGCCGTTCGCCATAATCGACCTCCGGAGCGGCCCATTGGCGCGGAAAGCTCTCATCCGGGCTAGCGCGGGCGGCCGGCGCGTGCGGGCGAGTAAACTCTCAAGCGTGCGGCCAAGCCCCCGGCTGCGGCCTCGTCGGCGCTCATGAAGTCGCGCTCGGTGTCACGCGCGAGGTCGAGGATCGCCATCGACTCGACCCTGGATCACTGCTCGACGCTTCCCACGTCGACGGTACCGCCGCCTCTGCCCGCGATACGGTGGCGGTTATGGATCCGCTTGAGGGGAGGGACGGAGCGAAGACGCCGGAGCAGGAGGTCGCCGACATCCTGCCGCTTGAGGTGGACGCGGCGGTGGCGCGGCGTGTGCTGGGCGAGGTGCCGTTCTGGTTCCACACGTTCGCGCTGAACCGCGCCGAGGGCATCTACACGCCGGGCGTGGCGGTCGACCACCGCTATCGGCTGCCATTCTTGCCGGCCAGTTTCGCCGATCTGCGCGTCCTCGACGTGGGCACCTTCGACGGCTTCTACGCCTTCGTCGCTGAGGCACGCGGCGCGAAGCGGGTGGTGGCCATCGACAGCGAGCAGCACGTCGAGTGGGTACGCGCCCGCTGGGGCTCTGAGCCGGAGGGCGGCAAGGGCTTCCGCACGATCGCACGGCTGCTCGGGTCGCGCGTTGAATACCGCCGCCTAGACGCGTCAAGGCTCGATGAGCTGGGCGAGACGTTCGACTTCGTCTTTTGCCTGGGGATCCTGCACCGCGTTACCGATCCGCTCGGCCTGTTGCACCTCCTGCGCGCGCGCCTCGCAAACGGCGGCCGCGTCCTGCTAGAGACGTACGGCATCGGCGGCGACGATGATGATGGCAGCCCATCCATTCGCGTGCATCAACCGGGCGACGTGTACGCCGACGACGAGTTCGTCTACTGGGGCTTTGCCGCCGAGGCGCTACGCCGCCTCGCTGAGCTGGCCGGCTTCACCGGGTTCCAGCTCCACGCCACCCCAATCATCGACGGACACCCACGCATCATCGCAACGCTCACACTCGCCACCGACGATGGTCTTGATCCGGCCCGCCGCGAGTGACACGCCCACCCCGGGGCGGGTGCCCTGGTGCGAAAGCGTGCGAACCGGCAGGCCGCCGCGGCGCGGCGACCGGTACGGTTGCCTGCGAGGGGATGTAGCCCGCCGGGGAGTGTGCTGGAGCTGACCCCGGCGGGCCTCCCCCAAGTCGAGATCAACTCCGACCGGAACGCGGCCATCGTCCTCTCAGTGGCTGATCGACTCCGCAGTGCTGTTACCGACGAGAGCGAGCGGTGTATTGCTGGCCGGGTCGCAGACCCAGATGCTGTTCCATTGACCCTGGCCGAGGGCGGCCAGCAGCATGCCTCCGTCGCGCTCCGGGGTGTGGCCGTAGATCAGAAGGCACCCGGACGCATCGACGTCGACGTGGTCGGCCCGCACGAAGACGTATCCGCCCTCGGCGGGCTCCACCGTGAAGGCACGATCGCCGTATTGTTGGGAGAACTTCCCAAGCGCGGTGTCTGCCCCTGGCATCGTCCCCACCTCCTTCGCTCATAACCGGGACGGGCAACCGTCCAAAATACACCGCGCGAAGCGCTTCGGATGGTTGGCGACCACGCCAACTCTCGCAAAGTGCGCGAAATCTCGACGGAGCCGTTCCCCGCCATTCCTATGCTCAGAAAGCGCCAAGCCTCGGGCTAGTGAGCGCTACCAGCGGCGCCCATGCCGCTGACGGGCCCGCCGAATGGGCGTACAGTCGGGGTCCTCGAGGCGACATCGCGGATCGCGCCTAGGCCGTTGTGCCGTCCCGCTCCAAAGCATTTTGGTAGGGGGGCACCATCGTGATCGACGCGAAGCTGCTTGCAGCCGACCGGGCACTCGACCAGGCGTGGCGCGGCGGAGTCGGCGTCGCAATGGCGGTCACCCGCGCCCAGGAACTCAGCGGTCCACTCCGTCTCGACGTGCTGCTGGAAGATGCGAAGGCGATCGTCTCCGATCGCCACGCCTGCAGCCCCAACGAGGCATTGACGCGGCTCTGCTTCGTGTCCTGGTACACCAATCGCCGGATCCGGGAGATCGCGTCTGAGGTCGTCACATTCGCCGCCGACCCACGGGAGGGCGGCTTCGCCGGACAGCGCACACCCCGTCCCTACCGCTTCACACTCTAGCCAGGAAGCAGGGTAGCCCCCATCGCCAAGTCAGATCGCAAGTGCGCGAACACGAGGTGCCAGTTGTTCGGCAAGGCCACCAACCTCCTCGTCTGCCGCACCTGTCACCGAGCAACCGTGCTCTCCATCTACCGGCCACCGCCGCCGACCCGCCCCTAGCCAGGCGCTCAGCCCGCGGGATCGGCCGGCCTCCGCATGTCCCCCGAGGGATGCTCATCACGTCGAGGCCCCAGCAGTCGTGACCGTCACCCTGCCCCGGATCGGGCTGATCGACTCGATGTCCTCGAAAGGGACTGCGGCGGTTCGTCAAACAGGCCGGTGCGGACCTGCAGCCAAGCCGGCTCGCCAGCTGAGCGGTCGAACCCAACCGCTTCTATGGTGCCAAGCCGACCGCCCCGCCCGTCCAAGCGAAACCCCGCCCACCGATCGGCCTAATGTTCGGCATCCGGGACCCGATAGTCGAGTGCGGGGCTGGTGACTTTACGATCGGCACAGCGTCGGACGCCGACACGGTGGCGCAGAAGGCCTGCGCCGGTCGCGACCGTGACCGCGATCGACACCACCCGCATGGTGTTCGACTATCCATGCACGGCCATCGCGTCCAGACCCTATACAGCCCTCTGTGGCGGAAAACGTGGAGGGATCGGCCTGGTTGGGCCGATCCCTCGTATCGGGGCGCCGAGATTCGAACTCGGGACCTCACCGACCCGAACGGTGCGCGCTACCAGGCTGCGCCACGCCCCGCGACAGCGCCGGATTATCGCACAGGTGCGTCCGGCGACCCGCCGGCATCACGCCTGGCGCAGTAGGCGTCGAACGCCATCATCGTGCGCAGCCAGCGGTCCTGAGCCTCGACCTCGATGTCGTACAACAGCCGGTCGAGCTCGAAGATGCGGACCGCCCGGTCGATGCCCGCCTGAATGCGAGCGCGGAGGCCGCCACGCGCCGCGCCGTTGAAGGAGCCTCGAGTTACGCGGCGCGTGGCAGGCGAGGGTACGTGCCCGTCCAACCGCTGCTCGAGTGACACGATCCCCCTCATGCGCGACACACTGCACCACTCTCCCCGTGTTGACAAGGGGGTGGGCGGCAAAACCACCCACCCCACCCTACTCGAAGGCTTCCCGCAGCCGCCACAGCGTAGACTCACGCGCGTGATCACGTGCCCTCGATGCGCCGTTGAAAACCCGGAGCAGTCGCGCTTCTGCAATGCCTGCGGTGCGCCTGTGGGCACCGAGAATGAGCCCGCCCGCGAGGTGCGAAAGACCGTCACCGTGCTGTTCTGCGACGTGGTCGGATCAACCCAGCTGGGCGAGCGGTTCGACCCCGAGATCCTGCGCGATGTGATGGCGCGCTTCTACGCCGCCATCCGTGAGCCGGTGGAGCGCCACGGCGGCACGGTCGAGAAGGTGATCGGCGACGCCCTGGTCGCGGTGTTCGGCATCCCGGCCGTGCACGAGGACGACGCTCTGCGAGCCGTGCGTGCCGCCCTCGAGATGCGAGACGCCGTTGCCGCCATGGGCGAGATCCAGGCCCGGATCGGCGTCAACACCGGTGATGTGCTGGCCACCGGCGCCACCCAGGGCGAATCGCTGGTGGTGGGTGACGCCGTCAACATCGCCGCGCGGCTCGAGCAGGCCGCCGCACCCGGCACGGTGCTGGTGGGAGAGGCCACCTGGGCACTGGTGGCGCATGCCGCCCACGGTCACCAGGTGGAACCGCTGGCCGCGAAGGGAAAGAGCGAGCCGCTGGCCGCCTGGCTGCTCGAGATCGTCGACCCGCTGGCGCCAGGCCACCGCCGCCGCCTCGACCTGCCCATGGTCGGGCGTGCGACCGAGCTGGGGCTCGTGCGCCTGACGGCGGACCGCACGGCGCAGCTGCGACGCCCGCACCTCGTGACGATCCTGGGCCAGCCCGGCATCGGCAAGTCGCGCCTGGTGTCGGAGCTGCAGCGCGCCGATGGGGCGACCACGCTGACGGGGCACTGCCGCGCGACCGCGTCATCCTCCCCGCTGGAGCCGCTGGTGGAAGCCGTCTGTGCTGCCATCCCGGGCGGCCGCCCCACGGAGCAGGCGATCGGCGAAGTGATGACCGGCGATCCCGAGGCCGCATCGGTGGCCGCCTGCCTGGCCGCCGCCGATCGGGCCGGCGCCATGGACCTGGCCTGGGCGATCTCCCGGCTGGTCGCAGCGATGGCCAACGCCGGCCCGGTCGTGATCATGCTCGAGGACGTGCACTGGGCCGAGGATGCCCTGCTCGACGCGATCGAGCAGCTGGCCGACCGTCGCAGACGGCGGTCGCTGCTCGTGGTCTGCACGGCCCGGCCCGAGTTCGTCGACCGCCGCACCGGGTGGGGCGCCGGTGCAAACACGCTGTCGTTCGCGCTGGAACGCCTGGACGACGCGGAAACTCGCCACCTGCTCGTCCGCGCCAGCCCGGGCCTGCCGGCCGACGATGCCGATCGGGTGGTCGCCGCCGCGGAGGGCAATCCGCTGTTTGCCGAACACCTGGCCGCGCTGATCGCCGACCACGACCCCTCCGTCGGGCTGCCTCGATCGATCCAGGTGCTCCTGAGCGCGCGGCTGGAGGCGCTGCCCGAGCGCGAGCGCGAGGTGGTCAGCGTTGCCGCCGTGGCCGGACGCGAGTTCCCGGTGGCGGCGGTCGAGGCGCTGACCGGCAGGGCTATTCAGGAGGAGCTCGGCCACCTGGCTCAGCACGAGCTGGTCGTGCGAACCGGGCGGCACGGTCAGCGGCAGTTCTCCCATACCCTGCTGCAGGAGGCCGCGTACGGTCTGATTCCGAAGCAGCGGCGGGCGGAGCTGCACACGCAGTGGGCGGGCTGGCTCGACGATCAGCACGCGTCCGACGCGGAGGTCGGCGATCACCTGGATCGTGCCTTCCGGCTGCGAGCCGAGCTGGGACTGGCCGACGAGGCGACCGCGGCGATCCGCGAGCAGGCCGGGACGCGGCTCGCGACGGCCGGCCGGCGAGCGGATGCGATGGGAGAGCCCGTGCGCGCCAGCCTCTTGCTGGAGCGCGCGCTGGAACTGCTCCCCGACCGCAGCCCGGTGCAGGCCGCGGCCATGGTCGAGCTGGCGGCCGCCGGCTGGAACCTCCTGGCCCGTTCCGAGCGCAGGCGCCTGCTGGACGACGGAGCCGACCGGGCGGCCCAGCTCGGCCTGCGCGCCCTCGAGCTGCGCGCACGCGTGCTGCGGCTGGGCGCTTCAGAGGGACCCTACGACGACCGCCAGGCGCTTGACGAGACCAACGCCGCGCTCCAAGAACTGGAGACGCTCGGCGATCAGCGCGCCCTGGCCGCGGCCCTCTGCACCCGAGCCGAGAGCGAGCGCAACCTGGGTCAGGCTGCCGACGGGCTGGCGTCGACGCGCCGCGCGCTGGACGCGCTTCGCAGCTCGGGCGACGATGCCGTCTGGGCGCTCGCGATCCTGGGCGACATGCTGATCGCCTCACCGGTGCCGGTGCCGGAGGCCGAGGGTGTCCTGAGCGACCTGATGGACGAGTTCGGGGTGCGACCGACCTTCCGGTTCGAGCTCTTGCGAGGGCAGGCTGCGCTCGCTCAGCTGGGCGGCGACGACGACCGAGCGTGGCGTCTGCTCGACACCGCCCGCGGCCTCGACCGAGACCTGGGGCGCCGCACCGGGCTGTATCTGAGTGGCACCGAGACCTCGATGCTGCGGCGCGCGGGGCGGTACGAGGAGCTGCGGGGCACACTCCTGCCGTTCATCGCAGAGGTGGAACGGTTCGGTCGTCCCGAGGCGCCCGTGGCGCGCAGCGCGCTGGTGGTGCTGGAGGTGCGCCTGGGGAACCTGAATGCCGCCCGCGCGGCGGCGGCGGGCCTGCAGGGCGCCGACGGGTATGAGCCGCTGACCCGCTCCCGGATGGCGCTGGCCGAGCTGCACCTGTTCGAGGGCGAGCCCAAGCGGGCCCTCGCCTGCGCGCGGGACGCGGCGAGCGTCGCCGCCGGCGGTGACTGGCTGCTGCTGAACGCCGACGCGCGGCTGACGCTTGGCCGCGTGCTCGCCGCTGCCGGCGATCCAGCGGCGGGCGAGCAGGCTCGCGCCGCGGCCGATCTGTACGCGGCCAAGGGCTACGCGGCGGGAGTGGCGGAGGCCGAGTCGCTGCTTCGCTGATCGACCCGGCACGCGGCTGACCGGCCCGCGGCCGGCCGGGTATGCTCGTCGGCCAATGGCCGAACGCGACCAGATCGTGAGCTTCCTGAACGAGCTGCTCGACATCGGCGCCTACCCGGATGGGATGCCGGTCGGGATGCAGGTGCCGGGAGCGGCGCAGGTGCGCCGCGTCGCGACCGGCGTCAGCGCATCGCTGGAGCTGTTCCAGCGCGCTGCACAGGATGGAGCGGACATGCTGATCGTCCACCACGGCCTGTTCTTCGGCTCCGGGCCGCGGCCGCCGCTGAGCGAGCAGGACCGCAACCGGCTGAAGGCGCTGTTCGACCACGACATCACGCTAGCCGGGTACCACCTGGCGCTGGACGCCCACCCGCAGGTCGGGAACAACGCCATCATCTGCGACCGCCTGGGCATACGCGAACGGGAGCCCTTCGGCGTGCACGGCCCCCACACGCTCGGCTTCGTCGGCGCTCTTGACCGGCCGCTCTCGATCGCCCAGCTGGTCGAGCGCGTGGAGCAGCAGATCGGGCCCGGCCCGCTGGTGCTGGGGCGCGGCCCGGACAGCATCGAGCGGGTCGCGGTGATCAGCGGCGGCGCGTCGGAGTACGTCGCGGCGGCGGCGGCGGCAGGCGCGCGAGTGCTTCATCACGGGCGAGCCCAACGAGCAGGCGAAGTGGGCCGCGGACGAGGCCGGCATCCACTGCATCGCCGCCGGCCACTACGCGACGGAGGTGTTCGGCGTGCAGGCGCTGGGGGCCCTTCTGGCTGAGCGATTCTCCGTCGAGCACGGCTTCATCGACATCCCCAACCCCGTCTGAGCGATTGACGCCGTCCAGGCTCCAGGCTACGATCCGCACATGGATACGCGATCGGAGCAGGCCTGAGTTGCCGGCGATCAGCGAGAACCGAGGGGTGACCTGACACCCACCGAGCGAGCCGCGCTCGGTGGGTTTTTTGTTGCCCCGATCACCTACGACAGGGAGTAGGACATATGGCGAATCATCTGACGCCGGAGGAGCTCTCGAAAGAGTTTGACCTGAAGCGCGAAGAGGTGATCCGGCTCTGCCACGAGCAGTCAGTCCCGATCTACCACGGCAAGATTGACAAGAGCCTCTTTGCAGCTGTGAAGGAAGTCAGCGCCCTCCAGGCTCAGTAGATGACCCCACCGGGGCCCCGGCGGGCGCTGCCGCCCGCCGGGGCCCCGCGTATGCTCGCAGCCTTGACCCGCCGCCTGATCGCCGCCGTTCTCTTGCTCCTGCTCGCCTGGCCGGCGGCCGCGTCCGCGTCGGTCAAGAGCGACATATCCGCGATCGTGGCCTCATCCGGATTCGGCGAGCCCAGCACCGGCATCGCCATCTGGGACAGCACCACCCACCGCCCCCTGTTCCGGCTGCACGAGCGCACGGAGCTGAAGCCGGCGTCCAACATGAAGCTGACCACCTCCGCCGTCGCCCTCGCCGATCTGGGCGTCACCGCACGTCTCTCAACGCGGGTCTACCGCACCGGCGTGCTGTCTGGCGGCAAGCTCACGGGCAGCCTGTGGCTGGTCGGAGGCGGCGACCCGTCGCTGTCCACCGACATCTTCGCCAAGCGCGCATTCGGCGGCGCCGCCGGCCACCTCTCCGACCTGGCGGCGGCCGTGCGCGCGGCCGGCATCCGGCGGGTCACCGGCCGCGTCAACGGCGACGCAACATGTTCGACAGCAAGCGCACGGGGCCGTACTGGAAGCCCTCCTACTGGCAGGACTGCCCGCCCATCTCGGCGCTGTCGGTCAACAAGAGCCTGATCTCGTACTTCGAGCCCGAGAGCTACAAGAGCCCCGTGCTGCACGCGGCAACGGTCTTCCGGGGGGCGCTGAACGTGCGTGGCGTGAAGGTGGGACACGACCCGCGCACGGGGCAGCTGCCGGCCGGTGCGACGCTCGTGGCCACCGAGCCGTCACCCCGGATCTCACGGCTGGTGCTGCTGATGAACCGCGCCTCGGACAACTTCTTCGCCGAGGTGCTGAACAAGCGCGTGGCGGTGGCCGTCGGAATGGCCGGTACGATGGCCAACGGCCGCCACGAGACGCGGCGCTACCTGAACTCGCTCGGCGTGACCATGCGCGGGGCGAAGCTCTACGACGGTTCCGGCCTGTCGCCGCGGGACCGCCTGTCGGCACACCAGATCCTGGCGCTCCTGAACAAGGTCAGCGCCCAGAGCTATGGCAAGACGCTGCGAGCGTCGCTGCCGCTGGCCGGGGTCAACGGCACACTCAGCAACCGCATGCGGATCAGGCCCCGCCCACCGAAACGCGCAGGCCAAGACCGGCACGCTGGATGACGCGTCCGCCCTCTCCGGCTACGTGCACAGCCGCAACGGCCATCAGATCGTGTTCTCGATCCTGGTCAACCACCGGCGGCTGAACATCCTGGCCGCGCACAGGCTGCAGGATCGGATCGTGCAGGCGCTGGCAGGCAGCCGGCCGCGGGGCTGAGCGGGCTCAGCCCGGCAGCTCCGCCTCCAGCGCCTCCAACGAGACGACTGCCACCCCCAGCTGCTCGGCCTTCGCCAGCTTCGAGCCGCCGCCCTCGCCGGCCACCAGGTAGTCGGTCTTCTTGGAGACCGAGTCGGTCACCTTGGCCCCCAGCCCCTCCAGGTGCTCACGGATCGAGTCGCGCGAATACCCCTCGATCGAGCCCGTCACGACGACCACCTTCCCGGTCAGCGGGCCGTCGGGGGCGCGCTCGCGGCGGGGCCCGCTCAGCCGCACGCCGGCCCTGCGCAGCCCCTCCACCACCTCGGCGTGCTCCTCGTCCAGGAACCAGCTCGACACCGCCTCGGCGATCACCGGGCCCACTCCCGCGGTGACAGCGATCTGCTCCGGCGCGGCACGCGAGAGCTCCTCGACCGAGCCGAACTCGTCGGCCAGGAGCTGCGCGTTCACGAACCCGACGTGCGGGATGCCGAGCGCGAACAGCACGTTTCCGAAGGGCCGGCTCTTGGAGCGCTCGATCGACGCGATCACGTTCTCGGCCGACCGCTCCTGGAACCCCTCGAGCGGCAGCAGGTCGTCGACGGTCAGCGCGTACAGGTCGTGCGGCCGCGTGATCAGCCCCAGCTCCAGGAGCCGTGCGACCAGCTTCTCGCCGACGCCGTCGATGTCCATCGCGCCGCGGCTGACGAAGTGCTTCAGCCACTGCAGCCCCTTCGCGGGGCAGGCCCGGTTGGGGCAGCGGTGCATGACCTCACCCGGCACCTTCACCACCGGCGTGCCGCAGGCCGGGCAGTTCGCCGGCATCCTCCAGGGCCGGTGCCGCTTTCGCCTGTCGCCCTCGACCAGATGCGGGCCGACCACCTGCGGGATCACGTCGCCCGCCCGCTGCACGATCACGGTGTCCCCCTCGCGGATGTCCTTGCGGTTGATGTCCTCCTCGTTGTGGAGGGTGGCCATCGAGACGGTGACGCCGCCCACCACCACCGGCTCCATCACGGCGTAGGGGTTGAGCGCGCCGGTGCGGCCCACGTTCACGCCGATCCGCAGCAGCTCGGTCAGCGCCGTGGTGGGAGCGAACTTGAAGGCGATCGCCCAGCGCGGGTCGCGGTTGACCGACCCCAGCTCCCGCTGCTGGGCGTAGCTGGAGACCTTGACCACGCAGCCGTCGATGTCGTAGTCGATGTCCTTGCGCCGTGCCTCCCACGTCCGGCAGGCCCCAAGCGCCGACTCCACCGAGTCGTGCAGCTCGACCCGGTCGCTGGTCCGGAAGCCCTGCTCCCGCAGCCAGGCCAGCGCCTGCCAGTGCGATTCCAGCGGCAGGCCGTCGTGTGCGCCGATCTGGTAGGTGAAGACCGACAGCGGCCGCGAGGCGGTGACCGCTGGATCCTGCTGGCGCAGGGAGCCCGCCGCGGAGTTGCGCGGGTTCATGAACGTGGGCAGACCGGCCTCGGCCCGCTCCGCATTGACCCGCTCGAATCCGGCCAGCGGCAGATACACCTCGCCCCGCACCTCCACCATCCGCTGCTCCGGGATCCGCAGCGGGATCGAGCGGATCGTCCGCAGGTTGGCGGTCACGTCCTCGCCGTGCACGCCGTCGCCGCGCGTCGCGCCGCGCACCAGCACGCCGCCCTCGTAGACCAGCGACACGGCCAGGCCGTCGATCTTGGGCTCGGTCACGAGCTGGAACGGCTCGCCCTCCCCCAGCCTGCGTACCAGCCGCTCGCCCCAGGCCAGGAACTCCCGCTCGTTCTTGGCGTTCGCCAGCGACAGCATCGGCTGCGGGTGGGCGACGGTCGCGAACTGGGTGGACGGCGGAGCCCCCACACGCTGGGTGGGCGAGTCCGGGGTGACCAGCTCAGGGTGCTCGGCCTCAAGCTGCAGCAGCTCCCGCAGCAGGGCGTCGTACTCGGCGTCGTCGATCGACGGCTGATCGAGCACGTGGTAGCGGTGGTTGGCCTCGTTGATGCGGTCGCGCAGCTCGGCCGCCCGCGCCTCGTCGCTCATGCTGCCACCTCGCCCGGCGACTCGAACACCAGGTCGGGGAGCTCGGCAAGCAGCTGCTCGCGCGAGAAGATGTCGCCCCACATGGCAGCGGCTGCCGTGACACCGGCGCCGTGCGCGGCGCGCAGATCGAACGGCGAGTCGCCCACGTACACCGCCGCGCCCGGCTCGGCGCTGAGCTCGCGCAGGGCGAACAGCAGCGGAGCCGGGTCGGGCTTGTGAGCCGCGGTGTCCTCTTTGGCGACAATCACCTCGAACAGCGACCGCTCCAGCCCCAGGCAGTCGATCCCAAGCTCGAGCGTCGATCGGATCTTGGCCGTGACGATGCCCAGCCGCGCACCAGCCGCGTGCAGCCGTCGCAGCATCTCGGGTACGCCGTCGAACCCGGTCAGCAGCTCGGCATGGGCCTCCTGGTTGTGCGCGACGTACACCTCGAACAGCTCGTCCGCGCGCTCGCCCGCCAGGTTCCGCGCCTGCTGCTCGAGCGTCAGGCCGATCCCGGCCCGCAGCACGTCGTCGTCCGGCACCGCGCCCAGCACGCGCTGCGCGGCGTACCGGAACGAGGCCAGGATCAGCGCCTCGGAGTCGGCCAGCGTCCCGTCGAAGTCGAAAAGCCACACAGATTGCTCGGACATGTGACGGCATCGTAAAACCGATGGCCTGACGGCGGCGTAACGCCGCGTATGACCCACCTACGACTCACTCGCATCGCTCTGACCCTGGCGCTGGTCGGAGCCGTCACGCTTGCAGCAAGCGCCTGTGGCAGCAGTAGCGGCAGCAGCAACAACAGCCCGTCGACCACCGTTACGCCGGCCGCGGCCGGCGGTGGCGGCAACCGTAGCAGCAGTCCGATCGACGTCACCCTGAAGGACTTCGCGATCGATGTTTCCTCGACCGGCAGACTGGCTCCCGGCACCTACACCTTCCACGTCACGAACAACGGCCCGTCCTCCCACAACCTCACTATCAAGGGCCCGGGGGTATCCGACAAGGCCACCTCCACCTTCGCTGCCGGCGGCAGCGAGGATCTCACGGTCACCCTCAAGAAGGGCACCTATGACCTGTTCTGCTCGTTACCCGGGCACAAGCAGGCGGGCATGGACACCACCCTGACGGTGGGAGCCTGAACTGACTGGTACGGTGGGGCGCGTGACCGCGCCCCACCGTACGCTGCTCCTGATCCGACACGGCGAGACGGTCTGGAACGCGGAGCGGCGGTTCACGACTCACAGCGACGTACCGCTCAGCGAGGTCGGCCTGGGGCAGGCCGGCGCCGCGGCGGCGGCGCTCGCAGCCACCGAGATCGATCGCATCTACAGCTCGCCCCTTCGGCGGGCCCGCGTGACGGCCGAGATGATCGCCGCGCGCCAGCCCGGCCGGCCGGCGGTAGTCGTCGACGGCCGGCTGATCGAGGTCGACGCCGGGCCGTTCGAGGGCATGACCGCCGACCAGTTGCGGTCGGGGCCGTTGGCCGACGACTACGCCCGCTGGCACACCAACGCCGATCCCGCGTTCCCCGAGGGGGCGGAGACGTTCGACGCCGCGCTGGCGCGGGCGGCCGCGTTCCTGGACGAGCACGCGGGCGAGCCGGGCACCACGCTGGTGGTCAGCCACGGCTCGCTGACACGGCTGATCGTGTCCAGCTACTTCCTGGGCGGACCGCCTCCGCTGCACCGGCACCTGTGGCTGGCCAACTGCCGGATGGCGGTGGTCGAGTGGCGCGGCGGCTTGCCCAAGATCACCGGCTTCAACGTGACGTCGCCCTCAGGCTAGGTGCTACAGGCTCCAGCGACCCAGCGCCTCGATGCCCAGGGTGCTGGTCAGGTCGAGGTGGATCGGCGTGATCGCGATCTTGCCCTCGGCGATCGCCCGGAAGTCGGTGCCGGGCTCGTCGTGGTAGGAGGGCTCGTCACCGTAGATGCGGTAGCGGCGGTGCCCGGCCGCGTCGGCCTCCTGCTCCAATGTGTCCGCGTAGATGCGCTTCCCCAGCCTGCCCACCGCCACCCCGTCCGGCTGCGACGGAACGTTCACGTTCAGCACGGTGCCGGCCGGCAGCCCGTGCTCGATCACGCGCCCCACCAGCTCGCCCAGAAAGTCGGCAGCCGGCCCGAAGTCGTAGTCCTCGTGCCGCCGGAAGTCGGAGCCCGACGCCGTGGGCGCGCCCTGGGAGATCGCGATGCCCTGGATGCCCAGGAGGATGCCCTCGAAGGCCGCCGCCACCGTGCCCGAGTAGGTGACGTCGTCGCCGAGGTTGTAGCCGTAGTTGATGCCCGACACGATCAGGTCGGGCCGCTCGCCGACCAGCCCCAGCTCGCCGAAGCGGACGCAGTCAACCGGCGTGCCGTCGGTCGCAAAGCCGGTGCTGCCGTCGCGCAGCTCGACCTCGGCCACGGTCAGCGGGCGGTCGATGGTGATGCTGCGCGCCGAGCCGCTGCGATTGGAATCGGGAGCGATCACGGAGACGCTGCCGTGCCGCTCGAGCGCCCGCTTGGCCTCGAACAGGCCGCGCGAGGTGATGCCGTCGTCGTTGGTGAGCAGGATGTGCACCGAGCCTCAGTCTATGGGGAGCCGTAGTCGACCCCGACCAGGGTCAGCCCCTGCGGCGGCGCGGTGCGGCCGGCATCACTGCGGGGACGGCCCTCGAGCAGCCGCCGGAAGCGCTCCGGGTCCGGGTCCTCCAGCATCGTCCCCACCAGCACCCGCACCATGTGCCGTAGGAACGCGTTGGCGGTGATCCGGAACTCGTAGCGCCCGTCCGCATGCGACCAGCCGGCGGCCAGCACCGTTCGCTCGAAGAACAGATGCTTCGTCTCGGTGGGCGTGAAAGCGCGGAAGTCGTGGCGGCCCACGATCGCCGCGGCGCAGGCCGCCAGCGCAGCGTCGTCCAGCCTGCGCACCCGGTGCAGCTGGAATCGGGCCAGGAACGGATCGGCCGCGGGGGCGGTCTCGATCCGGTAGACGTAGCTGCGCGAGATCGCGTCCGCGCGCGCGTCGAAGCCGTCGGGTGCCTGAACCAGGTCGCGCACGGCGATGTCGGCCGGGAGCTTGCTGTTCACCGCGCGCTCCAGCAGCATACGACCGGCGTCGAACGAGACAACATTCGCGGCCGCGTGCACGCCCGCGTCGGTGCGGCCGGCCACGCGCAGCTCGGCGCCGCCAACCGCGGCGGACACCGCCGCCGACACGGTCGGGACATCCGCCTGTGGCGCCCAGCCGCTGTACGCGGTGCCGTCGTAGGCCACCGTCGCGCGCAGGCGCATCAGCCCGGCGGGCCCACGCGGAAGTCGTGCAGGGCCGCGGCGAAGGTGCCGCGCAGCCCGTCGAAGGCGGCATCCGGCGCCGAGGCGACGATCGCGTAGCCGACGTCGTCGACCAGCAGGCACCACATGCGCTGGCGCATGACGCGGTCGTCGTAGCGCCAGCGGTAGGTGCGTCGCACCGCCGCGTGGCCCGCGACCGTCGTCTCGCGGTCCTCCAGCAGGTCGATCCCCTCGAAGCCCGCGCGCACCGCGGCGTCCTGCATCGCGGCATACCGGGCCAGCGTGGTACCGCCGTCGACCTCGTCCATGGTGACGACCAGCGAGGGCGAGCCCTCGCCGTCGTCGGGACCGACATAGGTCAGCACCGAGCGGTCGACCCAGCCCGGCGGCAGGCCGAGGGCGACGCTAGCCGCGCGCGACCGGCTCGTGGTCAACGAGCTCGATGTAGGCCATCGGCGCGGCGTCGCCCTGCCGCGGACCCAGCTTGACGATGCGCGTGTAGCCGCCCGGGCGCTCGGTGAAGCGGGGTGCGACCTCGTGGAACAGTCGGTGCACGCTGTCCTTGCTGCGCAGGTAGGCGACCGCCTGCCGCTGGGCGGCCACGTCGCCCGGGTCCTTGCGGGCGAGCGTGATCAGCTTCTCCGCGATCGGCCGCAGCTCCTTGGCCTTGGCCTCGGTGGTCTTGATGCGGCCGTGCTCGAACAGCGAGCCCGCCATGTTCGAGAACAGGGCCTTGCGGTGAGACGCGTCGCGCCCCAGCTTGCGGCCTTTGCGGCGGTGCCTCATCGCCTACTCGGCTCCCCGCAGCGTGAGACCGTGAGCGGCCAGGGTCTCCTTGACCTCTTCGATCGACTTCTTGCCGAAGTTCGGGATGGCGGCCAGCTCGGCCTCGGTCTTGGCGACCAGGTCGCCGATCGTCTCGATGCCGACCCGCTTCAGGCAGTTGTAGCTGCGCACACCCAGCTCCAGCTCCTCGATCAGGATGTTCTCCATGCCGTGGGCGCTGGGGGCGGCCACCTCGGCGCCGCCGCCCTCGGGGCGAATCGCCAGCTCGGCGGCGTCGATGTCGGTGAAGATCGACAGGTAGCGGATCAGCAGCTCGGCGGCGTCCTTGACGGCGTCCTTGGGCGTCATCGAGCCGTCGGTGGTGACCTCGAGCTTGAGCTTGTCGAAGTCGGTGCGCTGCCCGACGCGGGCGGCGTCGACGTCGTAGGAGACGCGCCGCACCGGCGAGAAGATCGAGTCCACCGGGATCACGCCGATCGTGGTCTCCGGCCCCTTGTTGCCGTCGGCGGCGACATATCCGCGGCCGCGGGCGATGGTCAGCGTCATCTCGAAGCGGGCACCCGCGCCGAGGTTGCAGATCTCGAGGTTCGGGTTCAGGATCTCGAGGTCGGCGGGCGCCTCGATGTCGGATGCGCGCACCACCCCGGGGCCGTCCTTCTGCACCTGCACCTCGACCTCGCCCGACTCGCCGTGCAGCTTGCAGATCAGGTTCTTGAGGTTGAGGATGATGTCGGTGACGTCCTCGCGGACGCCCGGCACCGAGGTGAACTCGTGGGCGACGCCCTCGATCTTGACCGAGGTGACGGCGGCACCCTCCAGCGCGGACAGCAGCACGCGCCGCAGGCTGTTGCCGAATGTGTATCCGAAGCCGCGATCGAGCGGCTCGACGACGAACGTGCCGGACTGGTCGCCGACGTCTTCGGATGTGATCTTGGGAATGAAATCAAGCATGTTTGTGCAATCGCCCCTTGGTTCTTACTTGGAATAGAGCTCGACGATCAGCTGTTCCTGCACCGGCGTGTCGATGTCCACGCGGTCGGGAAGCCGAAGCACCTTGCCCGTGAGATTGTCATGGTCGGCCTGCAGCCACGGCGATACCGACGCGGTCAGGTCTGTGGCGTCGGTGACCGTCGCCTTGGCGGCGGCGGCCTCGCGCAGCGCGATCACGTCGTCCTCCCCGACCTGGAAGGACGGGATGTTGACGCGCTTGCCGTTCACCTCGAAGTGCCCGTGGCGCACGAGCTGGCGGGCCTGCGAGCGAGACGCCGCGAAACCGAGCCGGTAGACGACGTTGTCGAGCCGCAGCTCCAGCATCCGCAGCAGGTTCTCGCCGGTGATGCCGCTGCGCTGGCTGGCCTTCTCGTAGTACGAGCGGAACTGCCGCTCGAGGATGCCGTAGTAGCGGCGCGCCTTCTGCTTCTCGCGCAGCTGCAGCAGGTACTCGGACTGCTTGGTGCGGCCGCGGCCGTGCTCGCCCGGCGGGTATGCTCGGCGTTCGATGGCGCACTTCTCGGTCAGGCAGCGCTCGCCCTTGAGGAACAGCTTCATGTTCTCGCGGCGGCACTGCTTGCACTTGGGGCCAATCATTCGAGCCATGACTAGACCCTCCGCCGCTTCCGCTGTCGCACGCCGTTGTGGGCCTGCGGCGTCACGTCCTTTACGCCCATCACCTCGAGGCCGGCCGCCTGCAGCGACCGGATCGCGGTCTCACGGCCGGAGCCGGGGCCCTTGACGAACACCTCGACCTTCTGGAGGCCGTGCTCCATGCCCTCGCGTGCGGCGGCGTCGGCCGTCACCTGCGCCGCGAACGGCGTCGACTTGCGCGACCCCTTGAAGCCGACGGCGCCGGCGCTCTTCCACACGATCACGTTGCCCTCCTTGTCGGTGAGGGCGACGAGCGTGTTGTTGAACGAGGTCTTGATGTGCGCCTGGCCGATCGCAACGTTCTTGCGGGCCTTGCGACGGACGCGGCCGCGGGTGCCGCCTCTACGTGGTGCTGGGGGCATTCAGTCCTTTCCGATCTCAATGACGCGACGACTCACGCTATTTCTTGCGCTGCTTGCCGACGGTCTTCTTGGGGCCCTTGCGGGTGCGCGCGTTGGTGCGGGTGCGCTGGCCGCGCACGGGCAGGCCGCGGCGGTGACGAACGCCCCGGTAGCAGCCGATCTCCATCAGGCGCTTGATGTTCTGGGAGCGCTCGCGGCGGAGGTCGCCCTCGACCGTCAGCGACGCATCGATGTAGTTTCGGAGCCGGGCAACCTCTTCCTCGGTCAGGTCGCGCACCTTGGTGTCGGGGTTGAGACCGAGCTCCTTCAGCACCTTGTTCGAGGTGGAACGGCCGATCCCGAAGATGTAGGTGAGGCCGATCTCGACGCGCTTCTCACGCGGGATGTTGACGCCTGCAATGCGTGCCATATCGAGCCTCCCTTATCCCTGCCGCTGCTTGTGGCGCGGGTTGGTGCAGATCACGAGCACGTTGCCGTGCCGGCGGATGATCCGGCACTTCTCGCACATCGTTCTCACGCTGGGTCGAACCTTCAACTGAGGACTCCTTGGGGACACGCCCCTCCATGGGGCAAAAACGGCCACGGGCATACGCATTCACCCCGCCGGGCAAACGAGAATCCTATCATCCCGTCGCAACTTGCCGCGCGGTTGACCGCGGTGTCAGCACCCGCGGACCGGCCTCGGTCACGGCCACCGTGTGCTCGATGTGCGCGGCCAGGCTGCTGTCGTCGGTATAGACGGCCCAGCCGTCCTCGCCGCTGATCACGCCCCAGCTGCCGGCGGTGATCATCGGCTCGATCGCAAACACCATCCCGGGGGCAAGCTTCGGCCCGCGGCCGGCCGGCCCGTAGTTGGGGATCTGCGGATCCTCGTGCATGCTGCGGCCGACGCCGTGGCCGACCAGCGCGCGGACGATGCCGAAGCCGTTTGCCTCGACCACCTCCTGCACGGCGTGCGAGATGTCGCCCAGCCGGTTGCCGGGACGGCACTGCGCGATGGCGGCGTCGAGGCTCTTCTGGCAGACATCGATCAGCGCGTACGCCTGCTCGGAGACGGTCCCGATCGGGATCGTGATGGCCGAGTCGGCCACGAAGCCGTCGAGCGTCACGCCCACGTCCACCGACAGCAGGTCGCCGCCCTTCAGCCGGTAGGGGCCGGGGATGCCGTGCACGATCATCTCGTTGGGCGATGCGCAGATCGACCCGGGGAAGCCGCGGTAGCCCTTGAAGGTGGGCACGCCGCCGCAGGAGCGGATGTGCTGCTCGGCCAGGACGTCCAGCTCTCCGGTGGTGACGCCCTCGCGGGCGCTGGCCTCCATCAGCTCCAGCGTCGAGGCGACCACCCGGCCGGCCCGCGCCATGATCTCGATCTCGGCTGCGGTCTTGCGAACGATCATGAGCCATCCCCCAATCGGGCCAGCAGCGCATCGATCTCGGCGGAGACCTGCTCGCGGGTGCCCCCGGCGTCGATGAACACGACCAGGCCGGCCGCGTCGTAGTGGTCTACCACCGGCTTGGCCGCCTCCACCCACTGCTTCTGGTAGCGGGCGCGGATCACCGGCTCGGTGTCGTCGTCGCGCTGATAGAGCTCGGAGCCGTCGATGTCGCAGGTGCCGGGGTTCTTCGGCGGTGCGCTGACGAGGTGGTAGACGTGCTCGGCCTCGCGGCAGACGCGACGCCCGCCCACCCGCTCCAGCAGCTGCTCGAGGCCCAGCTCGAAGACCGGCACCGACGAGATGCCGCGGCCCAGATCGGCCAGCATGGAGTCCAAGGCGTGGGCCTGGGCGAGCGTGCGCGGGAAGCCGTCCAGGATGAACCCGCCCTCGGTGTCCGGCGCCGACAGGCGCTCGCGGAACATGCCGATGATCACGTCGTCGGGCACGAGGTCGCCGCGGGCCATGATCTCCTTCGCCACCAGCCCCAGCTCGCTCCCGTCTCGCACGGCCTCACGCAGCATGTCGCCGGTGGCGATGTGGGCGAGCCCGTGCAGCGCCGCCACGCGCGCAGCCTGGGTGCCCTTGCCGGCCCCGGGAGGGCCCATGAAGATCAGGTCGAGAGGCACCTGCGGCCTACTTCAGGAAGCCCTTGTAGCTGCGCATCGAAAGCTGCGACTCGATCTGACGCATGGTGTCGATGGCAACGCCGACCACGATCAGCACGGAGGTTCCGCCCAGCGCACGCGCGGTGGCCGTGCTGAACCCGCCGAACTTGATGAACAGCGTCGGCGCGGCGGCGACGGTGGCCAGGAACAGCGACCCGGCCACGGTCAGGCGCACCAGCACCGACTCGAGGTACTGCGCGGTGGGGCGGCCGGGGCGGATGCCGGGGATGAAGCCGCCGTACTTCTTGAGGTTGTCGGCCTGCTCGAGCGAGTTGAACACGACCGCCACGTAGAAGAACGTGAACGCGAAGATCAGCAGCGACTCGCCGATGATGTAGGGCCACGAGGTGAACTGGAACCACTGCGCCACCCTCGGGCCGAGCGTGCCCGGCAACAGGCTGGCCACGGTCGCCGGCAGGATCATGATGGCCGAGGCGAAGATCACGGGGATCACGCCGGCCATGTTCACGCGCAGCGGCAGGTAGGTGCTGCCGCCCGAGGTCATCCGCCGCCCGACCATGCGCTTGGCGTACTGGATCGGGATCTTGCGGATCCCCTCCTGCACGTAGACGACGCCGGTCACGACCGCCAGGATCACGATCGGCAGCGACAGCTTCTCGAACCCGGAGCCGTTCCACCAGGCGTTGATGCCGGCCGGGGCGCTGGTCAGGATCGACGAGAAGATCAACAGGCTCATGCCGTTGCCGATGCCCTTCTGGGTGATCAGCTCGCCGATCCACATCAGCAGCGTGGCGCCGGCGGTGAGCGTCATCACCACCAGCACGTAGCTGCGCAGCGAGTGGTCGACCAGCACGTTGCCGAGGCTGGTCGCGCCCAGCAGGCTGGAGTTGTTCGCGAATGCATAGGCGTAGCCCAGGGACTGGGCAGCGGCCAGGGCGACGGTCAGATAACGCGTGTACTGCGTGATGCGCCGCTGGCCCAGCTCGCCCTCCTTCTGCAGCGCCTGCAGCGACGGGAACACGGGCGTCATCACCTGCAGGATGATCGACGCCGTGATGTAGGGCATGATGCCCAGGGCGAAGATCGAGAGCCGGCTGAGGCCGCCGCCGGAGAAGGTGTTCAGCAGGTTCAGGAAGCTGGAGCCGCCGACGTTGATCGCGTCGGGGTTGACCGCCGGCGCCGGCAGGTGGGAGCCCAGCCGGTAGACCGCCAGCATCGCCGCCGTGAACAGCAGCTTCGTGCGCAGGTCGGGGACGCGCCAGGCGTTGAGGAAGTTCTCGAGCACTACTCCGTAGTCTCACCCTCGTCGTCGTTGGTGTCCGTGGCCTCGGCCACGGGCTCGTCCTCGGCGGGCGCCTCGTCAGCCTCCGGCTCGGCCGGCGCCTCCTCGGCCTCCGGGTCGGCTTCGGCCTCCGCCGCAGCGTCGGGCTCGGCCTTGGGCGCCTTCTTCTGCTTCGGCTTGGGCGCGGCCTCGGCCTCGGGCTGCTCCTGCTCGGCGGCCGCGGGCGCCTTGGCCCGCCGCTTCTTGGGCCTGGCGTCAGGGTCGGGCTGGGGGCCGACCAGCACGACGCTGCCGCCGGCGCCCTCGATCAGCTCGACCGCCTTCGCCGAGAAGCGATGCGCGTGGACGGTCAGCTTGACCGTCAGCTCGCCGCTTCCGAGCACCTTGATCGGGTGCTTCAGGGAGCGCACGACCCCAGCCTGCTTGAGCAGCTCGGGGGTGACCTCGGTGCCGGCGTCGAACCGCGCCAGCTCACGCACATTTACCGGCGTGGTGTGGGTGCGGAACGGGCCCAGCGGCATCGACTTGCGGTGGTTGGGGCCGCGCAGCTTGCCCAGCCGCATGTACAGCGGCATCTGCCCGCCCTCGAAGCCCGGGCGCATGCTGTGGCTGCCCGACCGCGACTTCTGGCCCTTCTGGCCACGCCCGGCGGTCTTGCCGCTGCCGGAGCCGTGGCCGCGGCCGATGCGCTTGCGATCGCGGTGGCTGCCCTCGGCCGGCTTCAGTGTGTGCAGGTTCAGTTCACTCATCGTTCTCGACCTTCACGAGCGAGGCCACCTTGCGCAGCATTCCCTGCAGCACGGGCGAGTCCTCGTGGACCGATGACTGGTTGATGTTGCGCAGCCCCAGCGCCCTCATCGTGCCCCGGTGTTCGGGCCGTGTGCGGATGGTGCTGCGCACCTGGGTGATGCGGAGCTTGGCCATCAGGCGCCCTCGGCCGCGGCAACGGCGGCCGCCTCGACGGCGGCGGCCTGCTCGGCGACCACCTCGGAGTGGGGCTTGATCACCTGGGCCACCGTCTTGCCCCGGAGCTTCGCCACCTCCTCCGGCCGCTTCAGGTTCTTGAGCCCGTCCACCGTCGCCATCAGCAGGTTGATCGGGTTGGCCGTACCGAGCGACTTGGCCAGGATGTCGCGCACCCCGCCCAACTCCAGCACGGCGCGCACGCCGGCGCCGGCGATCACGCCGGTGCCCTCGCTGGCCGGCTTCAGCATCACGCGGCCGGCGCCGTACCGCCCGACCGTCTGATGCGTGATCGTAGTCTTGTACTTCGGCACCTGGAACATGTTCTTCTTGGCGTCCTCGACCGCCTTGGCGATCGCCGAGGGCACCTCGTTGGCCTTGCCGTAACCGACGCCGACGCGGTCGACCTCGTCGCCCACCACCACCAGCGCGGTGAAGGAGAAGCGCCGGCCGCCCTTCACCACTTTGGCCACGCGGTTGATCTTGACCACGCGCTCCTGGAGCTCGCGGGTGTCACGTTCGTTTCGAGCCATCAAAACTCGAGTCCCCCTTCGCGGGCGGCGTCTGCGAGCGCCTTCACCCTGCCGTGGTAGAGATAGCCGCCGCGGTCGAACACGACAGTTTCGATGCCGGCCGCCTTCGCGCGCTCGGCGATCAGCTTGCCGACAGCTGCCGGCGCGTCGGCGCGTGACGTCTTGACCAGCTGCTTCTCGCCGCTGGACGCCGCCGCCAGCGTGTGGCCGGCCTCGTCATCGATCAGCTGTGCGTAGATGCGCGCGTTCGAGCGGTACACGGCCAGGCGCGGCCGCGCCGTCGTCCCCGACAGCTTCGCACGCACCCGGCGATGCCGCCGCTGCCGTGCCTGTTCCTTCGTCTGAACGCTCATGCGCGCTTACCGACCTTCCTGACAACGTGCTCGTCCGCATACCTGATGCCCTTGCCCTTGTAGGGCTCCGGCGGGCGCCACTTGCGGATCTGGGCGGCGACCTCGCCGACCACCTGCTTGGAGATCCCGCGCACAACGATCTGGGTCGGCTGCGGCACCTCGAAGGTGACTCCCTCGGGCGCCTTCACCGACACCGGATGGCTGAATCCCAGCTGCATCTCGAGATCGCTGCCGCGCAGGGCGGCACGATAGCCGACACCCTGGATCTCGAGCCGCTTCTCGAACCCGTCGGTGACGCCGGTGACCATGTTTGCGACCAGCGAGCGCGTCAGCCCGTGCAGGGCGCGGTGGTCGCCGCGGTCGCTTGGGCGCGACACCAGCAGCGTGCCGTCGTCGAGCGTGACCGTCATGTCGGGGCTGACGCGCTCCGACAGGGTGCCCTTGGGCCCCTTCACGGTCACGCTGCCGCGCCCGATCTCGATATCGACACCGGATGGCACTGTGATGGGTTTTCGTCCGATACGGCTCATCGATTCACCACACGTAGCAGAGCACCTCGCCGCCGACGCCCGCCTCCTGGGCCTGGCGGCCGGTGACGACGCCGCTCGAAGTTGACAGGATCGCGACGCCCATCCCGCCCAGCACCTTGTGGGGGCGGTCCTTGCGTGCGTAGATGCGCCGGCCCGGCTTGGACACGCGCTTGAGGCCGGAGATCACGCGCTCGCGGTTGGCACCGTACTTGAGCGTCACCACCAGCGTGTCATGCACCTCGCCCTTGTCCACCTTGAAGCCCTCGATGTAACCCTCCTGCTCGAGGATGCGCGCGATCTCCCTGCGCATGCCGGAGCTGGGCATCTCGACGTACTGGTGGAGCGCCAGGTTGGCGTTCCGGAGGCGCGTCAGCATGTCTGCGATCGGATCAGTGATCATCTGCTCACCAGCTGCTCTTGGTCATGCCCGGCACCACACCCTGGTGCGCGAGCTCGCGGAGACAGATCCGGCAGACGCCGAACTTGCGGTAGTAGCCGCGGGCGCGGCCGCAGCGTGCGCAGCGGTTGTAGGCCCTGGTCGGATACTTCGCCGGGCGCTGCTGCTTGACCCTCAGTGATTCCTTAGCCATCTAGAAACGTCCCTCGTCGGTTGCGAACGGCATGCCCATGGCGCGCAGCAGTTCGCGCGCCTGGTCGTCCGTTGCTGCTGAGGTGGTGATCGTGATGGTCAGGCCACGCACCTCATGGATGTCGTCGTAGTTGATCTCGGGGAAGATGATCTGCTCGCGCACGCCCATCGAGAAGTTCCCGCGGCCGTCGAACGAGCCCGGGTTGATCCCGCGGAAGTCGCGGATGCGCGGGAGCGCGATCGCCATCAGGCGGTCGTAGAACTCGTACATGCGATCGCCGCGCAGCGTCACCTTGCAGCCGATCGGCATGCCCTCGCGCAGCTTGAAGCCGGCGATCGAGTTCTTCGCGCGCGTGATCACGGGACGCTGTCCGGCGATGGTGGCCAGCTGCTCGGCGGCGTCGTCCAGCGCCTTGGCGTTGGTCTTGGCCTCACCCACGCCCATGTTCAGGGTGATCTTGGTGATCCGGGGCACGGCCATCATCGAGGACAGGCCCAGCGACTCCTGCAGAGCCGGCCGGATCTCGTCGAAATATCGCTCCTTCAGGCGCGGAGTCGGCGCTTCCACGGTGCTCATCCGTCGATGTCCTTCCCGCAGGCGCGGCACACGCGCACCTTGCTGCCGCCGTCGGTGAACCGGTAGCCCACCCGCGTCGGCTTGCCGCACGACGGGCACACCAGCTGCACGTTGGACAGGTTCAGCGGCGCCTCCTTCTCGATCACGCCGCCGGGGATCACCTGCTGGTTGCTCGAGTTGCGCGGCGCCGGCCGCGGCTTGGTGTGCCGCTTGATCATGTTGACCTTCTCGACCACGACGCGGCCGCGCTCCGGCAGCACGCGCACGACGGTGCCGCGCTTGCCCGAATCCTTGCCGGCGATCACCTGCACGGAGTCGCCCTTCCTGATCTTGACCTTTGCATCTGCCACTGTCCTACAGCACCTCTGGCGCGAGCGAGACGATCTTCATGAAGTTGCGCTCGCGCAGCTCGCGCGCAACCGGGCCGAAGATGCGGGTCCCGCGGGGGTTGCGCTGGTTGTCGATGATCACCGCGGCGTTCTCGTCGAAGGCGATGTACGTGCCGTCCTCGCGATGGTGCTGCTTCTTGGTGCGCACCACCACGGCCGTCACCACCTCGCCCTTCTTGACGCTGCCGTTCGGGGTCGCCTGCTTGACGGTGCCGACGATGATGTCGCCGACCCCGGCATAGCGGCGCTTGCTGCCGCCCTTGATACGGATGCAGAGCAGCTCGCGGGCGCCGGTGTTGTCGGCCACGCGAAGCCTGGTCTCCACCTGGATCACTTCGCCACCTCGACGATCTCGGCGACGCGCCAGCGCTTTGTCTTGGACAGCGGCCGCGTCTCCACAAGACGGACGATGTCCCCGGCCTTGGCGCTGCCGGCCTCGTCATGGGCATGCAGGCGGATCGAGCGGCGCATCATCTTCTTGTACTTGGGATGCGGCTTGAGGATGTCGACGCGCACGACCACCGTCTTGTCCATCTTGTCGGACACGACGATGCCGCGGCGCTCCTTGCGCCGGCCCCGCTCTTCGGTTGTGGTCTCGCTCTCGCTCATGACGCCTGCACTTTCTGGGCCGCGGCGCGCTCGTGGGCGAGCGTCAGCAGCCGGGCAATATCTCGCTTGGCACGGTGCAGCGCGGCCGGGTTTTCGAGCGCCCCGGTGGCGTGCTGGAACCGCAGGTTGAACAGCTCCTGGCGCGCCTCACCGAGGCGGCGCTCGAGCTCGTCGTCGGTCAGCTCTCGGATCTCACTGGCCCTCAAAGAGATCACCTCCCGCGTTACGAACTTGGACCGGACCGGGAGCTTCATTGCCGCCAGCCGGATCGCCTCGCGTGCCAGCGGCTCGGGCACGCCCGCCAGCTCGAACATGACGCGGCCGGGCTTGACCACGGCCACCCAGTGCTCGGGCGAGCCCTTGCCGGAGCCCATGCGCGTCTCGGCCGGCTTAGCCGTGACGGCCTTGTCCGGGAAGATGTTGATCCAGACCTTGCCGCCGCGCTTGATCTTGCGGGTCATCGCGATACGGGCGGCCTCGATCTGCCGGTTGGTGACCCAGCCCTGCTCCATCGCCTTCAGCCCGTACTCGCCGAACTGCACGCGGGTGCCGCCCTTGGCCAGGCCGGTGCGGCGTCCGCGATGCGGCTTGCGGTACTTGGTTCGCTTTGGCAGCAGCACTACGCGTCACCACCCTCGGGCGCCTCGGGCGCGGCCTCCTCGGGGGCGGGCGGCTCGGCCTTCTCGGCCGCGGGCTTCTCGGCGGCGGGCTTCTTCGCAGCCGGCTTCTTTGCGGCCGGCTTCTTGGCCGGTGCCTTCTTGGGAGCGGCCGGCTCGGCCGCGACCTCGGCGGCCGGCTCCTCCGTCATAGCGGCCTCGGGAGCGGCGACCTCGGGCGCGCCCGTCTCGGCGGCAGCCGCCTCAGGAGCGGCCGCCTCAGGGGCAGCAGCCTCGGGGGCAGCAGACCTCAGGAGCGGCAGCCTCAGGAGCAGCAGCCTCAGGAGCAGCCGTCTCAGGAGCAGCCTCAGGAGCAGCAGCCTCAGGAGCAGCCGTCTCGGGCGCAGCGGTTTCGGGAGCTGCAGCCTCGGCAGCCGCAGGAGCGGCCTGCGGGCGCGGACGCGCGCGACGGCCGCCGGCACCGGCGTTCGGATCGCCGCTCTGGGCGGGGTCGTTCTGACCCTGGCGCGGACGCCGGCCACGGCCACCGCCGCCGTCGCGTCCACCACCGGCACCGCCTCCGCCACTGCGGCGCTGGGGCCGGGCGGGGCCGAGCTGCTCGGCATCGCCGGGGCGGCCGCCACGCCGGCGGCGCGTGTCGACCTCGCCCAGGCGCGTGCCCGCGGCGTCCCGCTCGAAGCCCTCGGGCATGATCTCGCCCTTGTTGATCCAGACCTTGACGCCGATCCGGCCGAAGGTGGTCTTGGCCTCGGCGAAGCCGTAGTCGATGTCGGCGCGGAGCGTGTGCAGGGGTACGCGGCCCTCGCTGTAGCTCTCGGTGCGCGACATCTCGGCACCACCCAGGCGGCCGCCGCAGCGGATCTTGACGCCCTGCGCGCCCGAGCGCATCGACGAGCTCAGCGATCGCTTCATGGCGCGGCGAAACGAGACGCGGTTCTGGAGCTGCTCGGCGATCGACTGCGCGACCAGCTTGGCGTCAAGCTCGGGGCGCTTGATCTCGGTGATGTTGACCTGCACGGCCTTGCCGGTCATGTCGTGCAGCTCCTTGCGGAGCGCGTCCACCTCGGAGCCGGATTTGCCGATCACGATGCCCGGCCGGGCGGTGTAGATATCGACGGTGACCTTCTGCTTGTCCTTGCGGATATGGATGTCCGACAGCCCGGCATGCGAGAGCTTGCCGTAGATGTGGTCACGGATCTTGAAGTCCTCGGACAGATAGCCCGAGAAGTCCTTGCTGGTTGTGAACCAGTTCGACTTCCAGGTATGGATGATGCCGACGCGCAGGCCGCCGGGATGAACCTTGTGGCCCATTACGAATCGGCCTCCTTGCTGTCGTCATCGGTGTTCGTGTCGGATGGTTCCTCGCTGGCGGGCTCGGGCTCCGCTTCGGGCTCGGGCCCGGGTTCGGACTCCGGCTCCGGCTCGGCTGCAGCCTCTGCCTCGCGGCTCCGCCTCGGCCGCCTCCGGCTCGACCTTCGCGGCCGGCTTGCGCCGTCGCTTGGGCCTGGCCTCGGCCTGCTCTTCGGCGGCGGTCTCCTCGACAGCCTCAGGCTCGGCCGTCGTCTCCTCGGCCGTCGTCTCCTCGAGGCGATCTCGGCGCTCGCCGCCTCAGCCTTGGGCGGCGCGGCCTTGCGGCGGCGCTTCGGCTTCTCGGCCTCGGCCGGCACCTCGTCGGCCGGACGCGGCCGGCGCTCGGGGCGCGGCTTGATCTCGCCGGGCAGCGCCGGGCTGAGCGTGATCGTGATGTGGCACGTGCGCTTGCGGATGCGGTTCACGCGGCCGCGGGCGCGAGCGCGCCAGCGCTTCAGCGTGGGGCCCTCGTCGGCGTAGGCGTAGACGACGACCAGCTCATCGGCATCGTGGCCGCTGTTGTTCTCCGCGTTTGCGATCGCAGAATTCAGCACCTTCCCGGCATCGCGGGCGACGGCGCGCGTCTGGAACGCCAGGATCGACTGCGCCTCGAGCGCGGACTTGCCGCGGATGTGCTCGAGCACCAGCCGCGCCTTGCGCGCAGACGAGCGCACGTAGCGGGCCTGCGCCCGGATCAGCTCCCGTTCCTCAATCACCTGCGGCACGCTCAGCGGCCCTTCAGCTTGCTGGTTCGGTCATTGCCATGGCCGCGGTAGGTGCGCGTCGGTGCGAACTCGCCCAGCTTGTGGCCGACCATCGACTCCGACACGAACACCGGCACGTGCTTGCGACCGTCGTGCACCGCGATCGTGTGCCCGACGAACTCGGGGAAGATCGTGGAGGTGCGCGACCAGGTCTTCAGCATGCGCTTCTGCTTTGCTGTCGTTCATCTCCTCGACCCGCTTCATCAGCTTGGGGTCGACGAAAGGCCCCTTCTTGCTCGACCGGCTCATCGGCCACCTTTCCCTCTCTTGCGCGAGCGGACGATGTCCTTGCTCGACGCCTTCTTCTTGTTACGCGTGCGATAGCCCAGCGTCGGCTTGCCCCACGGCGTGACCGGGTGGCTGCCCTTGTTCTTGCCCTCGCCGCCACCGTGCGGGTGGTCGACCGGGTTCATGACGGTGCCGCGCACGGTCGGGCGCCTGCCCTTCCAGCGCGAGCGGCCGGCCTTGCCGCCGGACTCGTTCTGATGCGTCTCGTTGCCGAGCTGCCCGATGGTCGCGCGGCAGGCCTCCTGCACGCGGCGCATCTCGCCGGACGGCAGGCGCAGCAGCGCCATCCCGCCCTCCTTGGCGACCAGCTGCGCGGAGCCGCCGGCCGAGCGCACCATCTTGCCGCCCTGTCCCGGGCGAAGCTCGATGTTGTGCACCGTGGTGCCGGTCGGGATGCCCGCCAGCGGCAGGGCGTTTCCGGGCCGGATGTCGACGCCGGGGCCGCTCTCGACGGTCTGGCCGACCGACAGCCGGGTGGGCGCCAGGATGTAGCGCTTCTCGCCGTCGGCGTAGTGCAGCAGCGCGATCCGGCTGGAGCGGTTGGGGTCGTACTCGATCGAGTGCACCTTGGCGGGCACGCCGTCCTTCTTGCGCTTGAAATCGATGATCCGGTAGCGCCGCTTGTGGCCGCCACCCTGGTGGCGGGTGGTGATGCGGCCGTTGTTGTTGCGCCCGGCGTTGCGGGGCAGCGGAGCCAGCAGCGTCTTCTCCGGCTCGGTCTTGGTGATCTCGGAGAAGTCGGACACCGACATGAAGCGGCGGCCGGGCGAGGTGGGCTTGTATCTACGAACTGCCACTTAGACCCCCGGTCCGAATGCTTCGATTGTCTGTCCCTCGGCCACCGTCACGACGGCCTTCTTCCAGCCGGCACGGGTGCCGGAGGTCATGCCGCGACGCTTGGGCTTGGCCGGCACCTTGCTGACGTTGACGTCGGTCACGGTCACGTCGAACACCTGCTCCACCGCCTGGCGGATCTGGGTCTTGTGCGCCCTCGGGTGCACTTTGAACGTGTACTTGCCGCGCTCGGCGATCAGGCCGTAGCTCTTCTCGGAGACGACCGGTGCCAGCAGGATCGAGCGGGGATCGCCGTTCACGACGCCTCACCCCCCTCGAAGATCGCAAGCGCCGACTTGGACACGATCAGCGAGCGCGCCCAGACCAGATCGGCCGCCTCGACGTGGCCGACCTCGACCACGTGCGTGCGCTCGAGATTGCGGAAGGCGCGTGCGAGATCGTCCTCGCCGGGAGCCACCACCAGCACCAGCGGGCGCTCGCTGCGCCAGCCGCTGACCAGCTCGGCCGCCAGCTTGGTGCGCGGCTCGGACAATGCCGAGCCGTCGATGGCGGCCAGGGTGCCGTCGGCGGCGTGCGCCGACAGCGCGATCCGGATCGCCTTCAGGTGCGCCTTGCGGTTGATCTTGCCGGTGTAGTCGCGCGGGTGCGGGCCGAACACGACGCCGCCACCGGTCCACTGGGGCGCGCGGATCGTGCCCTGGCGGGCGCGGCCGGTGCCCTTCTGGCGCCACGGCTTGGCGGCGCCGCCGGCGACGCGGCCGCGGGTCTTGGTGTCGGATGTGCCCTGCCGGCGCGTCGCCAGCTCGGACTTGACCACCTCGTGCAGCAGCGAATCGTTACGCTCCAGGCCGAACACGTCGCCCGACAGCTTGGCCTTGGTGGTGGCGCCCAGGGTGGGTGCGGAGAGGGCGGCCATCAGCCGTCCGTCCTGACTTCGACGATGCCGCCGATCGACCCGGGAACCGGGCCCGGCGATCAGCAGCAGGTTTCGCTCGGCGTCCACCTCGGCCACCTTCAGGCCGCGCTGGGTGACGCGCCGGTCGCCCATGTGGCCGGCCATGCGGATGCCCTTGAACACCCGCGAAGGCGTGGCCGAGGCGCCGATCGAGCCCGGCTTGCGCACATTGTGCGAGCCGTGGCTCTTGGGGCCGCTGGCGAAGTTGTGGCGCTTGATGGTGCCGGCGAAGCCCTTGCCCTTGCTGCGCCCGCTGACCTTGACCGCGTCGCCCGGCTCGAACGCCTCGACCGTGATCGTCTCGCCGACGGTGAAGCCCTCGGCGTCGCGGAACTCGACCAGGTGGCGATGCGGTGCCACGCCGGCGTGCTTCAGGTGCCCGACCTCGGGCTTGCTGAGCTTGCGCTCCTTGATCTCGCCGAAGGCCAGCTGCAGCGCCGAGTAGCCGTCGACGTCGGGCGTGCGCACCTGCACGACCGGGCAGGGCCCGGCCTCGATCACGGTCACAGCCGTGACGATGCCCGACTCCTGGTCGAACAGCTGCGTCATGCCCAGCTTCTTGCCGATGATGGCCTTTCCCATGTCTACAGCTTGATCTCGATGTCGACCCCGGCCGGCAGGTCGAGCCGCATCAGCGAGTCGACCGTCTTGGGGGTGGGTTGATGGATGTCGATCAGCCGCTTGTGCGTGCGGATCTCGAAGTGCTCACGTGAGTCCTTGTCCTTGAAGGGGCCGCGGATCACGCAGTAGACGTTCTTCTCGGTCGGCAGCGGAACGGGGCCGGAGACGGTTGCCCCGGTACGCTGCGCGGTCTCGACGATCGAGCGTGCCGAGAGGTCGACCTGCGTGTGGTCGTACCCCTTCAAACGGATTCGGATCTTCTGTTGAGCCACAGTCGGTGCGCGTCCTCTCCGGTTACTTCAGGATCTTGGTCACGGCACCCGCACCGACGGTGCGGCCACCCTCGCGGATGGCGAAGCGCAGGCCCTCGTCCATGGCGATCGGCTGGATCAGCTCGACGGTCATCTCGGCGTTGTCGCCGGGCATGACCATCTCGACGGTCTCCTGCAGCTCGACCACACCGGTCACGTCGGTGGTGCGGAAGTAGAACTGCGGCCGGTAGCCCTTGAAGAACGGCGTGTGGCGGCCGCCCTCGTCCTTGGACAGCACGTACACCTGTGCCTCGAACTTGGTGTGCGGGGTGATCGAGCCGGGCTTCGAGAGCACCTGGCCGCGCTCGATGTCCTCGCGCTTGACGCCGCGCAGCAGGCAGCCGACGTTGTCTCCGGCCTGGCCCTCGTCGAGCAGCTTGCGGAACATCTCGACGCCGGTCACGACTGTCTTCTCGACGGCCTGGTGGATGCCGACGACCTCGATCTCCTCACCGGTGCGGATGATGCCCTGCTCGATGCGGCCGGTGGCGACGGTGCCGCGGCCGGTGATCGTGAAGACATCCTCGACCGGCATCAGGAACGGCTTGTCGATGTCGCGCTCGGGCTCGGGGACGTACTCGTCCACGGCCTTCATCAGCTCCAGGATCTTCGGCGTCCACTCGGCGTCGCCCTCCAGCGCCTTCAGCGCGGAGACGCGGATCACCGGGATGTCGTCGCCCGGGAACTCGTACTTGGAGAGCAGCTCGCGCACCTCCAGCTCGACCAGCTCGAGCAGCTCCTCGTCGTCGACCGCGTCGGACTTGTTGAGCGCGACGACGATGTAGGGCACGCCCACCTGGCGGGCCAGCAGGATGTGCTCACGCGTCTGCGGCATCGGGCCGTCGGTGGCCGACACGACCAGGATCGCGCCGTCCATCTGGGCGGCACCCGTGATCATGTTCTTCACGTAGTCGGCGTGGCCGGGGCAGTCGACGTGCGCGTAGTGGCGGTTCTCGGTCTCGTACTCGACGTGCGCCGAGTTGATCGTGATGCCGCGCTGCTTCTCCTCCGGCGCCTTGTCGATCTCGTCGAAGTTGGTGGCGGACGTGCCGGTGCCGGACTCGGCCAGCACCTTGGTGATGGCTGCGGTCAGCGTCGTCTTGCCATGGTCGATGTGACCGATGGTGCCGATGTTGAGGTGCGGCTTGTTCCGCTCGAACTTCTGCTTGGCCATCTTGCTCCGGTCTCCTTTGCCCTAGCCCTGGCTCTCGGTGAGCTTCTCTGCGATTGAATTGGGTACTTCTGCGTAGTGCAGGAACTGCATGGTGTAGGTGGCGCGCCCCTGGCTCATGGTGCGGACGTCGGTGGCGTAGCCGAACATCTCGGCCAGCGGCACCTTCGCCCGGATCACCTGTGCGTTTCCGCGCGGCTCCATGCCTTCGATCTGGCCGCGGCGCGAGTTGATGTTGCCGATCACGTCGCCCATGTACTCCTCGGGCGTGACCACCTCGACCGCCATCACGGGCTCCAGCAGCACCGGCTTGGCGCGCTTGGAGGCCTCCTTGAAGGCCATCGAGCCGGCCACCTTGAAGGCCATCTCCGACGAGTCGACGTCGTGGTAGCTGCCGTCGACCAGGGTGACCTTGATGTCGACCACCGGGAAGCCGGCCAGCACGCCCGCCTCCATCGCCTCCTGGATGCCGGCGTCGATCGACGGGATGTACTCGCGCGGGGATCGAACCGCCCACGATCTTGTTGATGAACTCGTAGCCGGCGCCCTGCTCGTTCGGCTCCATGTCGATGACGGCGTCGCCGTACTGGCCGCGGCCGCCGGACTGGCGCACGAACCGGCCGCGGATGCCGTGCACCGCGTTGCGGATGGTCTCGCGGTAGGCGACCTGCGGCCGGCCGACGTTGGCGTCGACCTTGAACTCGCGCAGCAGGCGATCGACGATGATCTCCAGGTGAAGCTCGCCCATGCCGGCGATGATGGTCTGGCCGGTCTCCTCGTTGGTGCGCACGCGGAAGGTGGGGTCCTCCTCGGCGAGGCGCTGCAGCGCGGCGGTCAGCTTGTCCTGGTCGGCCTTCGTCTTCGGCTCGACGGCCACGTCGATGACCGGATCCGGGAAGTCGATGTTCTCGAGCAGCACCGGCGCATCGGGATCGCAGAGCGTGTCGCCGGTCGTGGTCTGCTTGAGGCCGACGGCGGCAGCGATCGAGCCGGCGCCGATCGACTCGACGTCCTCGCGGTGGTTGGCGTGCATCTCGAGCAGCCGGCCGACCCGCTCCTTGCGGCCGGTGCCGGGGTTGAGCACGTAGGAGCCCGAGTTGAGCTTGCCCGAGTAGACGCGGAAGTAGGTGAGCTTGCCGACGAAGGGGTCGGACATGACCTTGAAGGCAAGGGCCGAGAAGGGCGCGTCCAGCCGCGCCTCACGCTCGGTCGGCTCGCCGGTCTTGGGATCGGTGCCGGTCACGGCCGGGACGTCCACGGGCGAGGGCAGGTAGTCGATGACGGCGTCCAGCAGCGGCTGCACGCCCTTGTTCTTGAAGGCGGAGCCCAGCAGCACCGGCGTGATCGTGATGTCGAGCGTGGCGGCACGGATCGCGGCCTTCAGCCTGTCCTGCTCGATCGGCTCGTCGGCCAGGAAGGCCTCCGCGATCTCGTCGTCGTGGTCGGCCAGCGTCTCGATCATGTCGTGGCGGTACTGCTCGGCCTGCTCCTTCAGCTCGGCCGGGATCTCGTCCTCTTCCCAGCTCTGGCCGAGCGGGTCGACGTAGCGGATCGCCTTCATGGTGACCAGGTCGACGTGGCCGACGAACTGGTCCTCGGCGCCAATCGGGATCTGCACCGCCACCGGCTTGGCGCCGAGGCGGTCGATCATCGTTTCGACGGCGTTGAAGAAGTCGGCGCCGGTGCGGTCCATCTTGTTGATGAAAGCGATGCGCGGCACCTCGTACTTGTCGGCCTGGCGCCAGACTGTCTCGGACTGCGGCTGCACGCCTGCGACCGAGTCGAACAGCGCGACCGCGCCGTCCAGCACGCGCAGGGAGCGCTCGACCTCGACGGTAAAGTCCACGTGCCCGGGCGTGTCGATAATGTTGATGCGGTGGTCACCCCAGAAACAGGTGGTCGCAGCCGACGTGATCGTGATGCCGCGCTCCTGCTCCTGGACCATCCAGTCCATCGTCGCGGCACCCTCGTGCACCTCGCCCATCTTGTGGCTGCGGCCGGTGTAGTAGAGGATCCGCTCGGTGGTGGTGGTCTTGCCGGCGTCGATGTGGGCCATGATGCCGATGTTGCGGACGCGGTCGAGCTCGTCCATCTTCGGCACGCCGCTGCCGGTCTGTGTCTGTGTTACTGCCATGTCTGCGTTACCACCGGTAGTGGGCGAAGGCCTTGTTGGCCTGCGCCATTCGGTAGATGTCGTCCTTCTTCTTGTAGGCGCCGCCCTGCTGGTTGGAGGCGTCCAGGATCTCGGAGGCGAGCTTCTCGTGCATCTCCTTCTCGCGGCGCTGCCGCGAGAACGTGACCAGCCAGCGCACGGCCAGCGTGCGGGCGCGCCGCTGCGGCACCTCGATCGGCACCTGGTAGTTGGCGCCGCCGACGCGGCGCGAGCGCACCTCGAGCACCGGCGTGACCGACTTGACGGCCCGCTCCAGCACCTCGACGGGGCTCTGGCCGGTCTTCTGGCCGACGGACTCGAGCGCGGCGTAGACGATCTGCTCGGCGCTTGACTTCTTGCCGTCCAGCATCACGCGGTTGATCACCTGGGTGACCAGCGTGGAGTCGTATACGGGGTCGCGCAGCAGCGTGCGCGGTGCGATCTCGGCGCGGCGAGGCATCAGCCACCCCTCTTTGCGCCGTACTTGGAACGACCCTGCTTGCGGTCGTTGACGCCGGAGGTGTCCAGCGCGGCCCGGATGATCTTGTAGCGCACGCCCGGCAGGTCCTTGACGCGGCCGCCGCGGATCAGCACGACCGAGTGCTCCTGCAGGTTGTGCCCGACGCCCGGGATGTAGGCGGTCACCTCCATGCCGTTGGTCAGCCGCACGCGCGCGACCTTGCGCAGCGCCGAGTTCGGCTTCTTGGGGGTGACCGTGTATACGCGCGTGCAGACGCCACGCTTCTGCGGGGCGCCGCGCAGCGCGGGCGTCTTGGTCTTCGCTAGCGCCTTGACGCGCGGCTTGCGGACAAGCTGGTTGATCGTGGGCATACGGGGGACAGGCTCTTCCGTGTAGGAGGCAAAAAGAAGGCAGCCCGAAACGGGCCGCGACCGGGGACTCTAGCAGAACCAGAAACGCGGGCGAGCTGCTGCGAGGACCCCGCTGTAGGGTATCAGCCATGCGTTGCGGGGCGTGTTCGGCCGACAACCGAGACGACCGGCGGTTCTGCCGCGAGTGCGGTGCTCCGCTGGTCACGGCGTGCCCGGCCTGCGGGGCCGCGAACGACCCCGGTGACCGGTTCTGCGGCTCCTGCGGAGGAGCGCTCAAGGAGGTCGCGGCACCGGTCTCGCCGGGCGCCGCGCGCAGCGCATCCGAGCGACGGATGGCGTCGATCCTGTTCGCCGACATCGTCGGCTTCACGCCGCTGGCGGAGTCGCGCGATCCGGAGGAGGTACGCGAGTTGCTGGGGCGCTACTTCGAGACCGCGCAGGAGATCGTGCAGCGCTACGGAGGGGTGCTCGAGAAGTTCATCGGCGACGCGGTGGTCGCGCTTTGGGGCGCCCCGGTCGCGCAGGAGGACGACGCGGAGCGGGCCGTGCGCACGGCGCTCGACCTGGTCTCGGCGGTGCAGGCGCTCGGCGCCGAGGCCGGCGTCGACCTGGCGCTGCGGGCCGGCGTCTCCACCGGCAGCGTGGCGGTCACGCTGGGCGCGGAGGGCCAGGGCATGGTCGCGGGCGACGTAGTCAACACCACGGCCCGGATCCAGGCCGCGGCGGAGCCGGGCACGGTGCTGGTCGACGAGGCCACGCGCCGCGCCACCGAGGCGGCGATCGCCCACGAGGCGGCCGGCAGCTTCGAGCTGAAGGGCAAGTCGCAGCCGGTCGAGCTGTGGCGGGCGCTGCGCGTGGTCGGGGCGCTGCGCGGCGAGGGCCGCACGCTCGGGCTGGAACCGCCGTTCGTGGGCCGGGTGCGCGAGCTGTCGATGCTGAAGCAGCTGCTGCATTCCACCGCCGAGGACGGCCGCGCGCACATGGTGTCGGTTCGGGCATCGGCGGAATCGGCAAGTCGCGGCTGACCTGGGAGTTCGAGAAGTATCTGGACGGGTTGGCCGACAGCTTCCTCTGGCACCGCGGCCGTTGTCTCTCCTACGGGGACGGCGTCGCGTTCTGGGCGCTGGCCGAGATCGTGCGGATGCGCTGCCGGATCGTCGAGGACGAGGGCGCCGAGTCCGCGGCCGGGAAGCTTGAGGAGACGCTGGCCGAATACCTCACAGCGGATAAGCGGCGACGGTGCGCGAGCCGCTGCGCCAGCTGCTGGGGATGTCCGGCGAGCCGGACGGCGACCGCAACCGGCTGTTCCCGGCCTGGCGGCTGTTCATCGAGCGGATGGCGGAGACGGCGCCGGTGGTGCTGGTGATCGAGGACATCCACTGGGCGGACAACGCCCTGCTGGACTTCGTCGAGTACCTGATCGAGTGGTCGCGGCACCTGCCGCTGTTCGTGCTCGCCCTGTCGCGGCCGGAGCTGGCCGAGCGGCGGCCGAGCTGGGGGTCAGCCGCACGCGCGCTGACCTCGCTGACGCTCGAGCCGCTGACCGGCTCAGAGATGCTCGAGCTCGTCAGCGGTCTGGCGCCCGGTGCGCCCGGCGAGCTGGTCGAGCGGATCGCGGACGGCGCGGAGGGCGTGCCGCTGTACGCCGTCGAGACGGTGCGGATGCTGCTCGACCGCGGGCTGCTGGCACGGGAGGGTGAGCGACTGGTGGCGACGGCGGATCTGACCACGCTCGAGATCCCGGAGACGCTGCATGCGCTGGTGGCTGCGAGGCTGGATGCCTGCCCGGGGCAGAGCGCCGCCTGATCGAGGACGCCGCGGTGCTGGGCAAGACGTTCACGTTGTCCGGTCTGACAGCGGTCGCCGGCCTCCCCGAGACCGAGCTGGAGCCGCTGGTGGCGTCGCTGGTGCGGCGCGAGGTGCTGGTGATGCAGACCGATCCGCGGTCGCCGGAGCGAGGGCAGTACGAGTTCGTGCAGGCACTGGTGCGGACGATCGCCTACGAGACGATCGGGCGGCGCGAACGCAAGCGCCGGCACAAGGCCGCGGCCGAGTACCTGGAGTCGCTCGGCGGCGAGGAGCTGTCCGAGGTGATCGCGGCGCACTACGTGGACGCCTACAGGCTGGCTCCCGGACGATGTCGACGCCGAGCAGTTGCGGGACCACGCGAAGCGCGGCCTGTTGCGGGCGGTCGAGCGTGCGCGGTCGCTGGCCGCGACGGGGGAGGCCGAGCGTCTGTTGCGGGCGGCGATCGAGCTGACCGAGGACCCGGCCGAGCGGGCGTTGCTGCTGGAGGATGCGGGGCAGCTGACGATCGCCGACGGGCGGCCCGGCGACGCGATCGGCGCAGTTCGCGGAGGCCGACGAGCTGCTGCGGGAGCTGGGCGAGCTGCACAGCGCCGCCCGGCTGCGGGCTCGCCAGGCGGAGGCGCTGTTCCTGGAGGGGCGCACCGACGAGTCGGTCGACTCTGATGGAACCGGCGTACACGGTTCTGCGCGATCAGGAGCAGGATGCGGATCTGGCAGCGTTGGCGTCTCAGTATGCGCGCATGCTCGGGTTCGTCGACCGCCTCGACGAGTCGATCGAGCCGCTGGAGCGGGCCATCGAGATCGCCGAGCAGCTGCGCGAGTGGGCGACCCTGTCGCATGCGCTGAACACGAAGGGGCTGGTTTCGCTGTCCAGGGGCCGCCCGCAGGAGGGGCGCACGCTGCTGCTGGGGGCGCTGCGGGTCGCCGAGGAGGCGGACGACTATCAGACGGCTCTGCGCGCGCACTTCAACCTGTCCTACGTGGCACAGTGGTCGGATCGCCTGCAGAGCGGCGACGATCAACGCGGCCTGGAGCTGTCGCGGAGGATCGGCGACCACAACTGGGAGCGGGCGTTCCTGATGCACCAGGCAGCCGACCTGTTCCGGAGCGGCGACTGGGACGAGGCGCTGAAGGTGGCGGAGGCGTCGGCCCAGGAGGCGGCAGACCAGTTCTCCCTGAGCGCGGTGTTGCACCCGTTGGCAACGATCCTGGCCTGGCGCGGGGACGCGGAGGCGGCCGCGGCTGGCCACGGAGCGATCGGGATTCCAGCAGGATTCCCCAGATCGCCAGGCGCGAGCGGGGTGGGCATGGTCAGTGGGCATGCAGCGGATGGCGGCGGGCCGCTGGGCCGAGGCCGCCGAGGCAGCGGCGAGCTGGCAGGAGACCGGCGAGGCTCTGGGCATGCAGCATCCCTCGGTCAAGAGCTCGTTCGTGGTGTGGGGGGAGGCCTCGCTGCGGGCCGGCGACACGGCCTCTGCGCGGGCGTTCGTGGCACGCGTGCGGGCGTTGCCGGCCGGGGCAGCTGACGCCGTACGTCGAGGCGCACGGCCACAGGATTGCGGCGCTGCTGGGGGAAGGCAACGATCCGGCCGCGGAGTTGGCCATGGCGGTGACGACGCTGCGCCGGATCGGGTTCCGGTTCGATCTGATGCTGGCACTGGCGGATGCGACCGAGGTGTTGCCGGCCGATGCGGGATGGGCGGCGGAGGCGCGGGCAGAGGCGGTCGAGATCGCCCGCGAGCTCGGCGCGGCGCCGGTTATCGAGCGGCTGGAGTCGTCCGCCGTGCCGTCCGCCGCAGCGGGCGCGTAGCCGGATGTCGGGAAAGAGTCTCGCGGAAGAGGTGTCAAACACCGCATAGAGACGGTCTGGTCGGTCGAACCGGGCTCAGAGCCCACTCCGATCGACGTTGATACCTAGCGACACAATCGGGACATTTGTTACAGGCGGCGTAACAGGCAAAGGGCTCAACCGAGCTTTAGCGCGTGGTGGCCCTCCCCGGGCCGCTGACCGGCTCGGCCGGCTGATCGACGCGTTGACGGTTGACGCGACGGCGGCCGGCTATGAGCGGCTGCTGGTGTGGGCGCGCGGGCTCGGCCAGCCGGCGTTCGGGATCGAGGGGTGCGGTAGCTATGGCTCCGGGCTGGCGGGATTCCTCGCCGACCAGGGCGAGCAGGTATGGGAGTGTGAGCGGCCCAGGCGGGGCGAGCGTCGCGGCGGCAAGAATGATCTCGTCGACGCCACGCTGGCAGCGCGGCGGATCGTCAGCGGCGAGGGGTTGAGCCTGCCGCGTGGTGGTGGCCAGCGCGAGCAGCTGCGTGTCTTGCTGCTCGAGCGGCGCGGCGCGAGCAGGGCGCGGACAGAGGCGCTCAACCACTGGACGCGGTGATCGTGACCGTGCCCGATGACATGCGTCGACGCCTCACGGCGGTGACCAAGAAGCAGCTGGTCAGAACCGTCTCGCGGCTGCGCCCCGGTGCCGACGGCGCCAGCGATGCGTTACGTCGGATCGCGCGTCGCATCCAACTCCTGACCGTGGAGCTTGACGAGATCGACTCAGAGCTCGCCGAGCTCGTATCCCGGATCGCTCCCGGGCTGCTGGCCGAGTGCGGCGTCGGCCCGGTCTGCGCGGCACAGCTGCTCGTGTCCAGCGGAGACCCGCGGCGGATGGCAAGCGAAGCCTCATTCGCGGCGCTGGGCGGCACCAACCCACTCGACGCGTCCAGCGGCAAACACCAACGCCACCACTCAACCGCGGCGGCGACCGTCGCTCAACTGGGCGCTGCACGTGATCGCCCTACAACGCGTCCACCACCACGAACAAACGGCCGCCTACTACCGCCGGCTACTCGACAACGGCAAGACGCCGAAAGAAGCCAAACGCTGCGTCAAACGCGCGCTCGCACGCCACTTCTACCACCGCCTAAAGGAACTCCAGCCAACCGCCTTGACAACATAGAAGCGTCCAAATCGGCCACCTGGAGGGCTCAGAGCCCGACTCGGCCCCCGACGAGCGTTTGTGACGGAGTCGAGTCATGTCGCGCCTGACGTGTGACTGCGGGCCGGCCTAGGGTCTGGTCATGCCCAGCAAGCCTCGAGTTAGTTATGCCGGCGCCATCCAGCACGTGGCTGTGAACGGTAACAACCGCCAGCCGATGTTCCTTACGGCGACCGATCGCAGACACTGCCTCAGCTTGTTGGGCGAGTCCGCTATTCGTTACGGCTGGGAGGTTCTGTCGTACTGCCTGATGGACACGCACTGGCATCTGCTCGTGCGTACGCCGAAACCGACCTTGTCCAACGGAATGCGTCGGTTGAACAGCTGCTATTCCCGGGAGTTCAACCGACGGCATGGCCGCAGCGGCCACTCGATCCGGCACCGGTTCATGTCGGTCGCAGTCAAGGACGAGGCGCACCTGTTCGAGCTGACCCGCTACCTGCCGCTCAACCCCGTGCGCGGAGGCCTGATCCGACACCCTGAGGCCTGGATCTGGTCGAGCTACCGCGCGGAGCTCGGCGTCGTCCCCGCACCGGCCTGGCTACGCGCCCGTTGGTCGGTCGACCTGCACGGCTCCCACGGGCAGCTGCGCCGCTTCGTCGCCGCGGGCATGGGGGAGCCGGGCGCCCAGTGGACGCCCGGCTCCGATCCCACGCTTACTCCTCCTCGACCGGAGGAATGAACGGCTCCTCCGCGCCCGGCTTGGGAGTGAGGTCGATCTCGTCGCCGTCACCGACGGCAACCGCGTCGCCGTATACCGAAGCGGCAACGCCGGCCGGTTCCAGCAGCAGCGGATCGTCCGTGGCCGTGATGGACACGTTGCGATACCGCTTGAGACCGGTCGACGCCGGGATCAGCTTGCCGATGATCACGTTCTCCTTAAGCCCGTTCAGCGAGTCCGACTTGCCCTCGAGGGCGGCGTCGGTCAGCACCTTCGTGGTCTCCTGGAACGAGGCCGCCGACAGGAAGCTCTCTGTCGCCAGCGAGGCCTTCGTGATGCCGAGGATGATCGGCGTCCACTCCAGCCCCTCCTTCTTCGCCTTCTTCAGCTTCGCGACCTCGGTCTCGAGCCTCGGCTTGTCGACCAGCTCGCCCGGCAGCATCGAATCACTGTCGCCGGCCGAATCGAGCCGCACCTTCTTCAGCATCTGGCGCACGATCAGCTCGATGTGCTTGTCGTGGATCTCCACGCCCTGGCTCTTGTAGACCTCCTGCACCTCGTCCACCAGGTACCGGGCGGTTTCGGTCTCGCCGCGCAGGTCGAGCAGCTCCGACGGAGCCATCGGCCCCTCGTTCAGCGGCGTGCCCTGCTCGATCACCTCGCCCTTGGTGACACGCAGACGCGTGCGCCGCGGGAACGAGTACTCCTTGACCGTGGGCTCGCGGTCCTCGCCCTTCGCCACCTTCTCGGTGACGGTGACGACGTACCCGCGATCCGCCTCTTCCACGTCGGCCCGTCCGCCGATCTCCGACAGCGTCGCCGCCGCCTTCGGCTTCCGTGCCTCGAACAGCTCCACCACTCGCGGCAGGCCGTGCGTGATGTCCGCTCCGGCAACGCCGCCCGTGTGGAACGTGCGCATCGTCAGCTGCGTGCCCGGCTCGCCGATCGACTGCGCGGCCACCGTACCGACCGCATCACCGATCTCCGACATCTCGCCGGTTGCCATCGACCATCCATAGCACTGCCTGCAGACCCCGATCCGGGCCTTGCAGTGCAGCGTTGTCCGCAGAGGCACCGTCGCCGTCAGATCGTCCCCGACCGCGTCGGCCAGCTCACGCAGCCGTGCTCCGTTGACCTCCGTGCCCTTCGGCAGCTTGTACTTGCCGAACTTGACGTCCGCGGCCAGCACTCGCCCGATCACGCTCGACCGGTTGGGCTGCAGGTCGTCCAGCTTCACTGGAACGTCCAGGTAGCCCTCCGTGCCGCAGTCCTCCTCGCGGATGATCACGTCCTGCGACACGTCCACCAGACGCCGGGTCAGATACCCCGAGTCGGCCGTGCGCAGCGCCGTGTCGGCCAGGCCCTTGCGGGCACCGTGCGTCGAGATGAAGTACTCGAGCACCGACAGGCCTTCCATGAAGTTGGACTTGATCGGACGCTCGATGATCTCGCCCTTCGGATTTGCCATCAGCCCGCGCATGCCGGCCAGCTGGCGGATCTGCTTGAACGATCCGCGGGCACCCGAGTTCGCCATCATGAACACCGGGTTCAACTCGAGCAGGTTGCGCAGCATCGCCTCGCCCACCTCATCGGTGGCCTTGTTCCACAGCGACACCACCTGCTCGTGGCGCTCGTCCTCGGTGATCAGGCCGCGATCGTAGTTCCGCTGCGCCTTCATCACCTCGTCCTCGACCCCGGACAGGATCTCTTCCTTGTCGGGCGGCGTGATGATGTCGTTCTTGGAGACGGTCACACCCGCGCGCGTGGCGTAGGTGAAGCCCAGCTCCTTGATCGTGTCCAGCACCTCGCTGATCGCGGTCGCCCCGTAGCGGTCGACCAGATCCGAGATGAAATCCGTCATCTCGCGCTTGGTGAAGGTGATGTTCTGGTACGCGTACGCGGTCACGTCGAACGTCTTGCCGACCGCGTGCGCCAGCGCCCGCGACACCTCGTCGTTGAAGATGGCGCGGCCGACCGTGGTCACGATCCAGTCGCCCCGCTCGCGCAGCCCGATCACGTCCTGCAGCCCCAGCTGGTGCTGGTCGTAGGCGATCTCGACCTCGTCCATCGAGCCGAAGTACGGAGCCTTGCGCTCCCTCAGGTCGTCCCACGTGACCTTCGACAGGTCCTCGGTCGAGTAGGTCAGGTAGTAGGTGCCCAGCACCATGTCCTGCGTCGGTGTCGCCAGCGGCTTGCCGTGCGCGGGCGACAGGATGTTGTTCGACGACAGCATCAGTATGCGAGCCTCGGCCTGCGCCTCTGCCGACAGCGGCAGGTGCACCGCCATCTGGTCGCCGTCGAAGTCGGCGTTGAAGGCATGGCAGACCAGTGGATGCACCTGGATCGCCTTGCCCTCGACCAGCACCGGCTCGAACGCCTGGATGCCGAGACGGTGCAGCGTGGGCGCCCGGTTCAGCAGCACCGGGTGCTCCGCGATCACCTCTTCCAGCACGTCCCAGACCTCGGGCACCATCGTGTCCACCATCTTCTTGGCGGCCTTGATGTTCTGCACCAGCTTGCGCTCGACCAGCCGGCTCATGATGAACGGCTTGAACAGCTCCAGCGCCATCAGCTTGGGCAGACCGCACTGATGCAGCTTCAGCGACGGCCCGGCCACGATCACGGAACGGCCGGAATAGTCGACGCGCTTGCCCAACAGGTTCTGGCGGAAGCGCCCCTGCTTGCCCTTCAGCATGTCGGACAGCGACTTCAGCGGCCTGTTGCCAGGACCGGTGACGGCGCGCCCGCGGCGGCCGTTGTCGAACAGCGCGTCGACGGCCTCCTGCAGCATCCGCTTCTCGTTGTTGACGATGATCTCCGGCGCACCCAGGTCGAGCAGGCGCTTCAGCCGGTTGTTGCGGTTGATCACGCGCCGGTAGAGGTCGTTCAGATCGGACGTGGCGAACCGGCCGCCGTCCAGCTGCACCATCGGGCGCAGCTCCGGCGGGATCACCGGCACCGTCTCCAGCACCATCCACTCGGGGCGGTTCTCGGACTTCGTGAAGGCCGACACCACCTTCAGGCGCTTGATCGCGCGCGCCTGCTTCTGGCCCTTCGAGGTCTTGATCGTCTCGCGCAGCGAGGCCGCCTCGGCGTCGAGGTCACGCGACCGCAGCAGCTCGCGGATCGCCTCGGCGCCCATTCCGCCGGTGAAGAACTCACCGAACCCGTATGAGCTGCCGAACCGGTCCTTCAGCTCGCGGAACAGGGCCTCGTCGCTGACGATCTCCTGCACCTCGAGCTCCTTGAACTTGACCCACGTGCGGTCGAGCCGGTCGATCGAGTCACGCGAGTGATCCTCGACGTCCTTCTTGCGAGCCTGGATGTCCTGGTAGGTGTCGCGCACCTTCAGCGCCCACTGCTCGATCGCCTTCACGTCCTCCTTGGACATGCGGCCGTCCGTGCGCAGGCACAGGTCGTTGGCGGTCTCGCGCAGCTCCTTGGGATCGGTCGACTCACCCTGCTCGATCACCTCGCGCAGCAGGCCGGCGCCCAGCTGCCGGGTCTTCTCGAGCGCCGGTGCGGCGCCCGGGCCGGCCTCGACCAGCTTGGCCAGCCACTCCTGGTCGGGCTCCTTGAGCGTCACGACGTCGCCCGCCAGGTAGGACAGCCGGGCCTTGACGGCGTTCTTGGCCTTGGTCTTCTCGGGACCCTTCGAGTCCAGGATCAGCTGCAGCTCATCGGCCAGCAGCTCACGCGCGGCCGCGGCCCAGCCGGCCACGTTGTCGAGCTCCTTGGGGCCCAGCCGCCTGTCGTCGCGCACGGCCGAGTCCCGCACCAGCTCGCGCACCTTCTTGGGATCCTCGCCGGCGATGCGCTTGGACGCCTCCTTGAGCAGGCCGTTGGCCAGCCCGCGGGCATCCTCGAGCAGCGGCAACCCGGCCTCCTCGGCCCAGTTGTTGAGCGTGCGCGCCCAGTACTCGTCGTCCTCGTCGAAGTCCTTCGTCGACCCGTCGATGAAGTGCTGGCGGCGCCGCTGCATGCGCGTCTCGAGCGCGGCCAGCAGCTCCTCCTTGTCGAGCGCCAGGCGCTGCTTCTCCTGCTCGACCTTGCCCTCGAGCTCGGGCACGGCCTTGTCGCGCGCCTCCTTGTCGACCGACGTCACGATCGACGCGGCGAAGTACAGCACCTTCTCGAGCTCCTTGGGAGCGATGTCGAGCAGGTAGCCGATGCGCGACGGCACGCCCTTGAAGAACCAGATGTGGCTGACCGGAGCGGCCAGGTCGATGTGACCCATCCGCTCGCGGCGCACCTTCTGGCGCGTCACCTCGACGCCGCAGCGCTCGCAGATGATGCCCTTGTAGCGGACGCGCTTGTACTTGCCGCAGTAGCACTCCCAGTCCTTCGTGGGACCGAAGATGCGCTCGCAGAAGAGGCCGTCCTTCTCGGGCTTGAGCGTGCGGTAGTTGATGGTCTCCGGCTTGGTTACCTCACCGGACGACCACTCCCGGATCTGCTTGGGAGAGGCCAGGCCGATGCGAATTGCGTCGAAATCGTTGATGTCGATCAACGGGTGTTCTCCTCACTCTTCGAGCGTGGGTACAGCGAAATGACGGGGCGGCGGCGAGAGTCGGTCATTCCTCGACCTCGACCTCGTCCAGTGCCAGCTCCTCGGGCTCGGCGTCGAGCTCGCCCTCGTCCAGCTCCTCACCGAGCACCTCGTCGTTGGGGACGGTCAGCTCGCCGTCCTCGTCGATGCGGTCGACCCCCTCCTCCACCTCCTGGGCCTCGGGGTCGCGGGCGGCGGCCCTGCCGGCCACCGGCCGCAGGTCGATGCCGAGCTCCTCGGCGGCGCGCAGCAGCTCGTCGTCCTCCTCGCGAACCGCCACGTCGGCGCCGTCCTCGGCCACCACCTTCACGTCGAGCGCCAGGGACTGCATCTCCTTCAGCAGCACCTTGAAGCTCTCCGGGATCGACGGCTCGGGGATGTTCTCGCCCTTGACGATCGCCTCGTAGGCCTTGACCCGGCCCACCGTGTCGTCGGACTTGATGGTCAGCATCTCCTGCAGGGTGTACGCGGCGCCGTATGCCTCGAGCGCCCACACCTCCATCTCGCCGAAGCGCTGTCCGCCGAACTGGGCCTTGCCGCCCAGCGGCTGCTGCGTGACCAGCGAGTACGGGCCGGTCGAGCGGGCGTGGATCTTGTCGTCCACCAGGTGCAGCAGCTTCAGGATGTACATGTAGCCGACCGTGACCTCCTGGTCGTACGGCGCCCCGTTGCGGCCGTTGAACAGCCGCACCTTGCCGGAGCAGCGCGAGCCAAGCGGTGCCTTCTTGTCGATCGTGAACTTCACGGCCTGCTGCTTGTTGTCGTCCTGCCAGTCGATCAGCGCCTGGTCGACGTCCTGCGGCGTGGCGCCGTCGAACACCGGCGTGGCGACGAACTGGCGCTCGCCGTTCTCGCCGCCGTGCGCGGCCGCCCAGCCCAGGTGCGTCTCCAGGATCTGGCCGATGTTCATGCGCGACGGCACGCCCAGCGGGTTCAGGATGATGTCGACGGGACGGCCGTCCTCGAGGAACGGCATGTCCTCCTCGGGCACGATCTTCGAGATCACGCCCTTGTTCCCGTGGCGGCCGGCCAGCTTGTCACCCTCGGCGATCTTGCGCTTGGTGGCGACGTACACGCGCACCAGCTCGTTCACACCCGGCGACAGGTCGTCACCGGCCGCGCGCGAGAAGGTCTTCACGTCGATCACCTTGCCGCCCTCGCCGTGGGGCACCTTCAGCGAGGTGTCGCGCACCTCGCGCGCCTTCTCCTTGAAGATGGCGCGGATCAGCTTCTCCTCGGCCGTCAGCTCGGTCTCGCCCTTCGGGGTGACCTTGCCGACCAGCAGGTCGCCCGACCCGACCTCGGCGCCGATCCGGACGATGCCGTTCTCGTCGAGGTTGCGGAGCGACTCCTCGGAGCGGTTCGGGATGTCCCGCGTGATCTCCTCGTCGCCGAGCTTGGTCGACCGCGCATCCACCTCGTACTCGTGGATGTGGATGGACGACAGCACGTCGTCCTTGACCAGCCGCTCGGACAGGATGATCGCGTCCTCGAAGTTGTAGCCCTCCCAGGACATGAAGGCGACCAGCAGGTTCTTGCCCAGCGCCAGCTCGCCCGTGTCGGTGGAGGAGCCGTCGGCCAGCACCTGGTCCTTGGTGACCCGGTCGCCGGCGCGCACGATCGGCTTCTGGTGGATCAGCGTGCCCTGGTTGGAGCGGCGGTACTTGACCAGGTCGTACTGGTCGTGGCCGTCGCGGGTGGCCACGATGATCTTCTCCGCGTCCACGTACTCGACCTTGCCGGGGCGGCGCGTCAGCACCACGTCGCCCGTGTCCACGGCCGCCCGGTACTCGAGCCCGGTGCCGACCAGCGGCGCCTCGGTCACCATCAGCGGCACCGCCTGGCGCTGCATGTTGGAGCCCATCAGGGCGCGGTTGGCGTCGTTGTGCTCGAGGAACGGGATCAGCGCCGTCGCGACGGACACGATCTGGGCCGGGTCGACGTCCATGTAGTCGACCTTGGTGTTGTCCACCTGGACGGGGACGCCGTCACGGGTGCGGCACAACACCGGCGAGACCAGCTTGCCGTTCTTGTCGATCTCGGCGTTGGCCTGGGCGATCGTGTACTTCTCCTCCTGCAGCGCGTCCAGGTACTCGATGTCGGTCGAGACCTTGCCCTTCTCGATCTTGCGGTAGGGCGTCTGCACGAAGCCGTGCTCGGACACCTTCGCGTAGCTGCCGAGCGACCCGATCAGTCCGATGTTGGGGCCCTCAGGGGTCTCGATCGGGCACATGCGCCCGTAGTGAGTCGGGTGCACGTCGCGCACCTCGATCGGCGCGCGCTCGCGGGTGAGGCCACCGGCGCCCAGCGCCGACAGGCGGCGGCGGTGTGTGAGACCGGCCAGGCAGTTGGTCTGATCCATGAACTGGGACAGCTGCGACGACCCGAAGAACTCCTTCAGGGCGGCGGCCACCGGGCGGATGTTGACGATCGTCTGAGGCGTGATCGCATCCTCGTCCTCGGTGGTGAGGCGCTCGCGGACGACCCGCTCCATGCGGTACAGCCCGATCCGGAAAGCCTCCTGGATCAGCTCGCCGACGGTGCGCAGCCGGCGGTTGCCGAAGTGCTCGTACTCGTCCAGGTCGTGCTCGATCGCGTCGCGTGGGATCGGCGACGCGTCGGCGGCGTAGTCCTTGCTCTCCTCGGGCACGCCCAGCTTGACCGGCAGGTCGACCAGCCGCTTCACCAGCTCGACGATGTCGCCGGTGGTGAGCACGCGGCACTCGGGCGACACCTCGGAACCGAGCCGCATGTTCAGCTTGTAGCGGCCGACGCGCGTGAGGTCGTAGCGCTTGGGGTCGAAGAACAGAGCGCGCACGAGGTTGCGCGAGTTGTCGACCGTGGGCGGCTCCCCCGGGCGCTGCTTCTTGAACACCTCGATCAGCGCCGCCTCCTCCGACTGCGACGGGTCCTTCTCGAGCGTCATCCGGATGAACGGGTTGTCCCCGAACAGCGCCAGCAGGCCCTCGTCGGTCTTGTCGATGGTGAAGCCGGTGTTCTCGTCGACGGCCGGCAGCGCGCGCAGCAGCGTGGTGATCGGCAGCTTGCGCTTGCGGTCGATGCGGACGTTGACCAGGCCCTTCTTGTCGATCTCGAGCTCCAGCCAGGATCCGCGTGAGGGCATCAGGTTGGCGGTGAAGACCTGCTTGTCGCGGTCCTTCGGCTCCATGATGTAGGCGCCGGGGGAGCGCACCAACTGCGTCACGACGACGCGCTCGGTGCCGTTGATGATGAACGTGCCCTGGTCGGTCATCCAGGGGAAGTTGCCGAGGAACACCGTCTGCTCGCGGATCTCGCCGGTGTCGAGGTTCGTGAACGCGACCTTCACGTTCACGGGCACCTCGTAGGAAAGGTCCTTCTCGCGGCACTCGCGCTCGGGCACGACCGGGTCGCCGATCGTGTATTCACCCAGGGCAACCTCGAGCCGCTCCGAGTAGTCGCGGATCGGGGAGATATCGTCGATCGTCTCGCGCAGGCCCGACGTCTTCAGCGAATTGGGATCGCTGGGGTCACCCATGAACCATCGGAATGACGCCTTCTGGATGTCGATCAGGTTGGGGACGTCGAGCACCTTCTCGAGCTTGGAGAAGGTCTTACGGACGCGGGGCGAGGTGGTTTCAGGCAAAGCAAAGCCTCCCGGCAGGGCTCGAAGGGGAAATCAGGCGGGTCGGATCCGGACCAAGGGCGCAACCGAGAACCCTATCAGGGGTCGGTTGCTCACGCAAACACGGTCGGTCGGCCCCGCCGCGGGATGGGCTTCCGCAACGGGGTACCTGGAGTCACTATACCGAAAGCCCCCCGGCGGTCAAGTCCGCGAGCCGGATCAGTCGTCGCCGTCGAACACGCGGCGGACGGTGCGCAGGCGCTTCTTCAGGTCCGCCGGATGCGGCTCCTGCACGACCTTGCCCTGCTCCTTCGACGCGTGCACGATCTCGCCCGACTCCAGCGCGATGGCGATGTGGTCGCCGTAGCAGAGCAGGTCGCCTGGCTGCACCGACCGCAGCGACACCTCGTGCCCGGCGGTCTCCTGCTGGTCGGCGTTGCGCGGCAGCAGCATCCCGAAGCGGCGATGCACAGCCTGTACCAGGCCGGAGCAGTCGATGCCCTCGACCGTGAGCCCGCCCCACTCGTAGGGAGCGCCCAGGAACATCAGCGCGGCTTCGGCGATCGCCTCGCCGCTGGCCTTGCGCCGCGCTGCGGCCAGGGGCTCGGTGCGAAGGCCGGGCGCCGGCAGCCAGGTGCCCATGTAGCGGTCCGCCGCCTGCGGCACCACGACCACGTGCGCGCGCTCCTTGGGCAGCGGCTCGCCGAGCGCATCGGATTCGAGGTAGCCCTCGTAGCCGTCGGCCAGGACGACCTTCGCCCAGCCGTTGCTCTGCTCGACAACGTCGATGGGGTCGGCGAACAGCGCCTGGGTGCCCTGCGCGGCCGACTGCTTCGGCTTGTCGCGCAGTGCGGCGTAGGGGCGGATGCAGGATGCCTTTTCCACAGCGGGGATTTTACCGGCCCCGGCACCCTCCCCGTCGGGGGAAGGCGCCGGAGCCGCTTCAGCAGCCGTTCGCAGAGTGCTACTTGAGCTCGACAGTTGCTCCAGCCTCCTCGAGCTTCGCCTTCATCTGCTCGGCCTCGTCCTTGGCCGCGCCCTCCTTGACGGGGGCGGGAGCCTCGTCGGCAACAGCCTTGGCCTCCTTCAGGCCGAGGCCGGTCAGCTCACGGATGACCTTGATCACCTGGATCTTCTTGTCACCGGTGCCGGTCAGCACGACGTCGAAGGAGCTCTGCTCCTCCTGCTCGCCGCCACCGCCACCAACGCCACCACCGGCCGGCGCGGCAACCATCACCGGCGCCGCCGCTGCGGCGGACACGTCCCAGGCCTCTTCGAGCGACTTCTTGAGCTCGACCAGCTCCAGCACGGACAGCTTGTTCAGTTCCTCAACGATCTTATCGACAGGCATCTGTCGCGTCCCTTCGTTCTAGGCAGCTTCTGCCTCTTGGCGTTTTGCGATATAGGAATCGAGCACGGCCACGATGTCTCGCAGCGGTGCGTTCAGCACATTGACGGTGCCCTGCGTGGGGCCGGCCACGGCCCCCACCACCTGCGACAGCAGCGTGGTGCGCGGCGGCAGCTCACCCAGCTCGCGGATCTGCTCCGGAGTCAGGGTGTGACCGTTCATGACGCCGCCCTTGACCGCAAGGATGCGAGTCGAGCGGGCCACCTCGGACAGCTTCTTGGCGGCGGGGGCCGGATCGTCCTCAATGAAGGCGATCGCCGTCGGGCCCTGCAGGAACTCGATCAGCGTCGGGCGCTCGGCCTGCTCCGCAGCGATCCGGGCGAGCGTGTTCTTGGCCACGTGGAACGATGCCCCGGCCTCGGTCAATGCTCTGCGCACCTCGGCCGTCTGGGTCACCGTGAGGCCGCGGTAGTCGGTCACGATCATCGCCTTGGCCTCCTTGATCTGGGCCACCAGGCGCTCGACCACCTCACGCTTCTCGTCTTGGTTCATCTCCTCACCTCCTCTCGCTCTGCTCGCGTCCACATGAATGGCGGGCGCAGGCGGAGCGAGAGCTCCAAGACTGGCCGGCCTCGGTCGGGTGGTGGTTTGAGCCTTGCGGCCCCGACGGTCTCTGGCGCGGTACGCGCGGTTTGCGGTTGAAACTCTAGACGGCCGCAGCCGCGGGCGCGGCGGCGTCCTCCATCAGATCGCGGATCCGGGTCGTGTCCAGCTTGATACCCGGGCTCATCGTCGACGCCATCGTGATCGAGCGCAGGTAGCGGCCCTTCGCGGATGACGGCTTGGCGCGAAGGATCTCCTCCAGCACCGCCTGATAGTTCTCGACCAGCGCCTGCTCGTCGAACGACTTCTTGCCGAGCGCCGCGTGCACGATCCCCGTACGGTCGGTGCGGTATTCGATCTTGCCCGACTTGACGTCGCCCACGGCCTTACCGATGTCGAAGGTGATGGTGCCGGCCTTGGGGCTGGGCATCTTGCCCTGCGGGCCGAGGATGCGGCCCAGCCGCCCGACGGTGCCCATCATGTCGGGCGTGGCGATCGCGACGTCGAATTCGCTCCAACCCTCGGTGATGCGCGCGGCCAGGTCATCGCCGCCGACCACGTCGGCGCCTGCCTCCTCGGCCTCCTTGGCCTTCTCGCCCTGGGCGAACACGGCGACGGTCACCGACTTGCCGAGACCGTGCGGCAAGAACAGCGTCCCGCGCAGCTGCTGGTCGGCGTGGCGGACGTTCACGCCCAGCCGAATGTGCACCTCGACCGTCTCGTCGAACTTGGCGGTGTCCAGCGACTTCAGGGTGCGCACGGCCTCCAGCGGCGCGTACAGCCGCTCGCGGTCGACTTCGGAGCGCGCTTCGGTGTACTTCTTGCCGGCCATCAGCGCCCCACCTCCACGCCCATCGAGCGGGCGGTTCCGGCCACGATGTTCATGGCGGCCTCGACGTCGTTGGCGTTCAGGTCCGGCATCTTGCGCTCCGCGATCGCGCGCAGCTGGTCACGGCTGATGGTGCCGACCTTCGTGCGGTTGGGCTCGCCCGAACCGGACTGCAGGTTCAGCGCCTCCTTGATCAGCACGGCCGCCGGCGGCGTCTTGGTGATGAACGTGAATGAGCGGTCCTCGTAGACGCTGATCTCGACCGGCGTGATCTGCCCGTTGTTCGGCCCCTGCGTCTCGGCGTTGAACGCCTTGCAGAAGTCCATGATGTTGACTCCGTGCTGGCCGAGCGCGGGGCCCACCGGCGGGGCCGGGTTCGCCTGCCCGGCGGGGATCTGCAGCTTGATGACCTTGATGACCTTCTTGGCCATGTACTTCCTCCTTAGTGGTGCATGCGCCGGACGTGCGCCCGGCTCCCACGCTCGTGAGTGTGGCTAGATCTTCTTAACTTTGTCGAACTCCAGCTCGACCGGCACCTGGCGCTCGAAGATCGAGACCAGCACCTTCAGCTTGCCCTGGTCCTCGTTGATCTCGGCGATCTCGCCGTCGAAGTCGGACAGCGGGCCCGAGATCACCTTGACGCTCTCGCCCAGGGAGAACTCGGCCTTCTGCTTCGGCGCCGGCGCGGCCGACGCGGTGTGCAGCATGCGGTCGACCTCGGGCTGCGACAGCGGCACCGGCTTGTTCTGCGCGCCGACGAACCCGGTCACCCCGGGGGTGTTCTTGACCAGCGTCCACGCCTCGTCGGTCAGGTCCATGTTGACCAGCACGTAGCCGGGCCATAGCCGCCGCTCGGTCTGGACCTTCTGGCCGTCCTTGGTCTCGACGACGGACTCGGTCGGCACCACCACGCGGCGCACCGTCATCTCCTGGTTCATCGACTTGACGCGGTGCTCGAGGTTGGCTTTGACCTTGTTCTCGTGCCCGGAATAGGTGTTGATCACATACCAGCGAAACATGTGGGCTCCGTCATTTCTGGAGATCGAGGAGGTGGGAGACAAGACGTGCGAAGACCTGGTCGAGGCCGTACAGGTACAGGCCCACCAGCACGCACGCGCTGATCACGACCGAGGTGGACTGCCAGGTCTGCTGCCGGTTGGGGAAGTCGACCTTGGCCAGCTCGCCGCGGACCTCGCCGACGAACCCGCGCGCCCGGCTGAACGTGCCCTTCTTGCGCTGGACGGGATCGCCGCCGGACTGGCTCTTGGGCTTGCCCGCCAGCGGCGCGGTCACGCTCCGCCGACCTTGCTGCGCCGGCTGACGGCTGCGACGTGCCATCGGGCTAGCGAGTCTCCTTGTGCGGCGTATGCTTCCCGCACCAACGGCAGTACTTGGAGAACTCGATCCGGTCGGGCGAGTTGCGCTTCGATTTGTTGGTCTGATAGTTACGCCGCTTGCACTCTTGACACGCCAGCGTAACGAGCACTCGGACACCTGTGGCCACGCGAAAACCTCTCGTCGGTTGAGCGCTTGGACGGTATCACAGGCCCCTGCGCCGATCGTGCCGCCGAAACCGCGCTCAGACGGGGCCGTCACTGCCCGCCAGCTCGAGCAGCCGCTCGACCGTGTTCCAGTTGCGGGCGGTGGCCGTCACCTTCAGCCTGCGCTCCCAGAAGGAGTGCGTGAGACGGGCCTTGTGGACGCCGGCCGGCCACCACATGAACAGCTCGCGCCCGTGCAACGCGAACATCTCCGGCTCGTAGTCGGCCGGGTCGACGACGGCCACCAGCTTGGGGTCGGGGCGGGCCGAAAGGAACACCACGTGGTGGTGCTTGGGGTTATCGGCGTGCTCGCCCAGGGGGTTGCGCTTGACGACCGCAGCCAGCTCGGCCCGCGTGCGCACCAGCACCTTGATGTCGAGCCCCGTCTCGTCGTGCAGCCGCTGGGCGATCCGGCGCTCCGAGGTCGCCGCCGGCTCCTTGCTGCCGAAGACCACGTTGCCGCTCTGCAGCAGCGTCTCCACACCGGTGTAGCCGAGCGCCTCCATCAGCTCGCGCAGCTCCGCCATCGCGACGCGGTTCCTCCCGCCCACGTTGATGCCCCGCAGCAGTCCCACCTGGCGCGTCACTGAGACAGCGTGCCACACCGGGCCGATCGGTGGCTGGGATGGGCGAGCGGCACCAGCCCCTGCCCCCCGTCGCACAGCAGCTCGACCAGCGAGGGCGGTGTCAGCAGCTGCGCCTGTCCCCGCCGCGGCCGCGGCGCCCGCCGCCGGTACCCGGAGGCCGACCAGCGCAGCAGGCCGTCGCCCCAGACCAGCCAGGGCGCGCCTTCGGCCATCACGTAGGCGCCGTCGGGGAGCTCGTCGTAGGCGGCCGCGTGCAGACGCCGCTCACGCCCGTCGAGGCGCTGGTCGTGCAGCCGCAGGTCGATCGCGTCGGCCCCATGGTCGCCCGGGTGCAGCCGTCCCCACACCTCGAGCAGCCGGTTGTAGTCCTCGCGGCGGCACAGGGCGCAGGGCCGGTGGCCAGCCGCAAGCGCCGTCGCGTCATCCAGGAAGAACAGCTCGGTGAACCGTCCCGGCTGCATCTTGGGCCCGCGCTGCCAGCCCCGGAACTCGAGCCGGCAGGCGATCCAGCGCCGCACCGCGAAGTCGCGCCGGATCCGGCCGCCGGCATCGTGCAGGCAGCCGCGGTTGCCGTAGACGAGCCCGCGGGCGGGGTCTGCGATCAGCTCCCCGAGCGGGGTCACGCGGTTCTGGAGGGGCATCGCCTAGCGGCTGAACTCCGACGATCGCCTGCTCCAGCCAGGCCGTCCACGCCGCCTCGGCCGCCTCTCGATCGGCGTCCTCCGCGAACAGGTGGTGACCGGCGAACACCGGCATGCCCATGCCGCCGCGGCCGTAGAACCGGTAGAGCGCATCGTCGCCGCGGAGGCCGATGAAGATGTCCTCCAGGTAGTCGACCTCGGCGTCCACCCGCCCGGCACCGGCCACGTCGATCACCACGCGGTCGCCGACGGCCGCATCGGGCCCCAGCCCGAGCGCGCCCCGAACCGCCGCAAAGGCGCTCGGCTCGAGCGCGTCGTCGGGGCCGCTGGCGCCGACGTAGGTGACCGTCCGGCCGGCGAAGTGGCCGAGGTACTCGCCCAGCGAGTGCAGGTAGAAGTCGGTGTGGCGGTTGGCGCCGTCGTACTGGGCGTCCCAGTCGCCGGTGAGGATGCCACTGTGCACATAGCGGAGCATCGCACCGCCCGGCGCCGCCTCGATCTGGTACTCGAGCGCGTTCGTGAACTCATCGCTCTCCGCGCGCACGGCCAGGTGGCGCGGCGGGTCGAACACGGTCACGGTGTGGCCGGCCCACACCTCGCCAACGCCGCTTGGTGCGCCCTCACCGGTCGGGAACATCCAGCCCGCGGCGCCGTTGCCGGTGGCGACTGCATCCCACACCTGCTCGGGGGTCCCGGGCAGCTCGACCTCACGCCTGATCTCGAACTCGCGGCTCATGGTACGTCCTTTCGATTGATGTCGATCAGGCTGGGGTGCAGAGCCACCACCAGCCGATGGCGGCGCCCGCTGCGCGCGCCCTCCGTGTGGTACCGGGCGGCCAGCGACGAAACGGCACCGGCCAGATCGTCGGCGAACGCCGCCCTGTCGGCCGCCGACGCGAACGTGATCTCGCTGTCGATCGTGAACGTGGCGAGCGGCTTGCCGGCCCGCAGCGCTCCTGCCATCAGCTCGCCCAGCTCACGCACCAGCCGCGCGCCCACCGCCAGCATCCACGCCGCCGACAGCTGGTCGGGCGCGCGTGTCGGGTCCGGCTGAAGCGGCGACAGCGCCGCCGGCGAGATCACGTAGGACGCGGCCGTTGCCTGCAGCACCCGCTCCGTGCAGTTGCCCCTGCGGCGCTCCTCCACCAGCTCCAGCAGGCCGTGGCGTTCGAGCGCCCGCAGGTGGTAGTTGACGCGCTGGCGGGACAGGCCCTCGCGCGCCGCCAGCGTGCTGGCGGAGGCCGGCTCGGCCAGGGCCGCCAGCAGCCGCGCCCGCACCGGGTCGAGCGTGACTTCGGCGGCGGTGGGATCGTCGATCACGGCGACGTCGAGCATCCTCAGCTCCGCTTCGGCCGCAGGATCATCAGCGTCACGTCGGCCGACGGCCTGGCCTCGACCAGCTCCAGGTCGGCGGTCGCATCGGACTCGGGGAACAGCCGCCGGCCGCGGCCGAGGATGGTCGGAAACACCATCAGGCGGTACTCGTCCACCAGGTCCTGCTCCACCAGGCCGGCCACCAGCCGGCCGCTGCCCGCCACCACAATGTCGCCACCGTCCTTTGACTTGAGGGCGCGGACGGCGGCGAGGTCGCCGCCGATCACCGTCGTGTTGTTCCAGTCGGCCCGCTCGAGCGTGCCCGAGACCACGTACTTCGCCATCGAGTTCATCCTGTCGGCAAACCCGGCCTCGTCGGTGCGCTCGGGCCAGGCGGCGGCGAACCCCTCGTAGGTGCGGCGGCCTAGCAGCAGCGCGTCGCTGCCGAACACCTCGTCAACCTTGAACGCGTCGCCGTCGGGACCGCGCTCGAACTTGAAGGCCCAGCCGCCGCGGTCGAAGCCCTCGGCGCCACCCGGGTCCTCCATCACGCCGTCCAGCGTCACGAACTCCGAAACGATCAGCTTGCGCATCCTGCTCCCCCAGCCTCGTGGTCGATGGCGACATGATGGCACCGAAAATAAAGGTTGTCAAGGACGATATCCATGTCGGCCGACGGCGGGTCGACTCCGGGGGATATCGTTCGCAGGCGATTCCGGCCGCCACCCGTCAGAAAGGCAGACCGCATGCAGATCGGCAAGCCCGGGGACCCCGTCAGTCACATCTGCCAGGCCTACCCCGACCGCGTTGAGGTGCGCGGGCGCGATCTCTGCGGCGACCTGATGGGACGGCTCACATTCACCGAGTACTTCCATCTGCTGCTGACCGGCGACGAGCCGACCGAGCAGCAGCGCTACTTCCTCGACCTGCTGCTGATCGCGATCGCCGAGCACGGCATGATGCCGACCAGCGTGGCCGCGCGGATGACGCTCGACGCCGACCCCGGCTCGCTGCAGGGCGCCGTCGCCGCGGGCATCCTCGGATGCGGGCCGGTGGTGCTGGGCACCGCCGAGCCCTGCGCTCAGCTGCTGGAGGACGCGCAGGCGCGCGTGATCGCGGGCGAGGACGCGGCCGGCGTGGCAGCTGCCATGGCGGCGGCCATCCACGCGGCCGGAGACCGGGCGCCCGGGTTCGGGCATCCGCTGCACCGCCTGGTCGACCCCCGCGCCGAGCGGATCCTGGACCTGGCCGGCGAGCGTGGCGCGGCCGGCCCGCATGTGGCCATGGCACGGCACTTCGGCCGGGCAGTGCCGGACGTCTGGGGGCGCCCGCTGACCATGAACGTGTCGATGCCGATCGCGGCCGTCATGCTCGACCTCGGATTCCCGGCCTCGAGCGTGAAGGCGGTGCCGCTGCTGGCGCGCACCGCGGGCCTGCTGGCGCACCTGGCGGAGGAACGCGACCAGCCGATCGGCTTCCTCATGGCCGGGAAGGCTGAGGAGGCGATCGCCTACCGGCCGCCGGAGGCCCCGTGACGCTGCTCGATCCCGAGGTCGAGTCGCGCCCGTGGGACCAGCAGCTGGCGCTGGACGACATCGCCTACCGGGCGCAGCTTGCCTACCTGCTCGAGCGGTCACCCTTCTACCGGAAGAAGCTGGCGGCGGCAGGGGTCACCGAGGCCGGGCCAGCGGGCGGCTTGGCCGACATCTCGCGGCTGCCGCTGACCGAGAAGCAGGAGCTGCGGGCCAGCGTCACCGCGGCCAACCCGATCGGCGCGCACCTCTGCGTCGGCCGGGAGCAGATCGTGCGCATCTACTCCACCAGCGGAACCACCGGCACCCCCAGCTACATCCCGCTGACCGTTTCCGATCTTGACAACTGGGTGACCGGGTCGGCCCGGAGCTACGCCGCGTCCGGCATCGCCGCCGGCCAGCGGATCGTGTCGACCTACAACGCCGGGCCGTTCGTGGCCGGTGCTGCGCTGGCCTCGTTCGACCGCATCGGGCTCTCCCACATACCGGTCGGCACCGGCAACAGTGAGCGCCTGATGCTGGCGATCCGGCTGCTGCAGCCGGAGGCGGCGGTGCTGACGCCGTCGTACGCCGCCTACCTGATCGAGTGGGCGGCCGAACGCGACATCGACCTGGCAGCCCAGAGCGTGCGGCGAGTGCTGGTCGCGGGCGAGCCCGGCGGCGGCGAGCCGGCCTTCCGCGAGCTGCTGGAACAGGGCTGGGGGGCGCGGGTGACCGAGGCGATGGGCATCGGCGACCTCGGCGTCTCGCTGTGGGGCGAGTGTGAGCGTCAGGACGGCATGCACCTGGGCGCACGCGGCTTCATCCATCCGGAGCTGATAGACCCGGAGACGGGGGCGACGGTCGCGATGGACGACGGCGCCAGCGGCGAGCTGGTGCTGACGCACCTCGCCCACCAGGCCGCTCCGTTGCTCCGGTTCCGCACGCGCGACCACGTCTCGGTGCGCACCGGCATGTGCCCGTGCGGCCGCACCGGGCCGAGGGTGCGCTGCATCGGCCGCACCGACGACATGCTGATCGTGCGCGGCGTGAACGTGTTCCCCTCGGCCGTGCGGGAGGTGGTGAACCAGTTCGTGCCGCAGGTCAGCGGCCACATCCTGGTCACGCCGGCGGCGCCCGGGGTGAAGCAGCAGCCCCCGCTGCCGGTGACGGTCGAGGTGGCCCGCGACGTGGCCGCCGACCCTGCGCTGGCGGGGGCGATCCGCGACCGGCTGCGCAGCGTGCTGGTCGTGCAGACCCGGGTCGAGCTGGTGCCGTGGGGGACGCTTCAGCGAAGCGAGTACAAGGCCAAGCTCGTTCAACACTAGGAGAGCCGGAATGCGGAAGCTTCAGAGCCAGGGCGTGCACCACATCACCATCACCGGCGCCGACCGTCAGACGTCGATCGACTTCTGGGAGGGCGTACTGGGCATGCCGTTCGTCTTCGAGCAGCCGAACCTCGACAACGCGGCGGAGAGCCACCTCTACTTCGACCCCGGCGACGGCCGTCTGATCACCATCTTCACCAACGAGGAGCGCACGGCCGACCCGGCCCGCACCCCGATGGATCCCGGCTGCGTGCACCACGTGGCGTTCTCACTCTCGCACGCGACCTTCAGCCAGGCGGTGGAGCGGCTGGGCGAACGCGGCATCAGCCACAGCGGCGTCAAGGACCGCGGATTCATGGACTCCATCTACTTCACCGATCCGCTGGGCCTGCTGATCGAGCTCGCGTCCTATCGGTTCGAGCCGCCGTTCGGTTACGCTCACGCCGACGTGCTGCTCGAAGCGCACAAGATCCGCGTCGAACGCGGCGACCGAAACATCGGCGAGGTGCACCTGGCGGATGCGATCGAGATCCTCGTCACCCGGTCGCGCGAGTCGCTGTCGAACGACCGGTCACCCAAGAACCCATACTAGGAACCACGGAGGACGCAAATGGCCGAGATCAAGCTTCACATCCTCAAGCCCAGCGTGAACAACCTCACGGCCCGCATCTTCGTGCGCGCGGCCGGGCTCGACTTCGAAGAGGTCGACGTGTGGGGGCAGACACAGTCGCCGGAGTTTCTCAAGGCAAACCCGGCCCGGCTGACCCCGATGCTCGAGGAGGAGGGCCTGCCGCGGACGACGCTGTGGGAGAGCTGCGCGATCATGCAGTACCTCTGCAACAAGCACGGGCTGGAGCAGCTCTACCCCAGCGACCCGGCCCAGCGGGCGATGGTCGACAGCGCCATGTTCTATCTGATCGGCACGCTATATCCCCTGGTCGCGCGCGCCACCTATCCGGTGCTGCACTTCCCGCAGTACCCGGGCGAGGTGGGCTGGTCGGAGGCCGACGAGGCCAGCAAGGCGGAGGCGCAGGCGGCGGCCGAGGCCGCGCTGGGCCATCCGCTGGAGGTCTACCGCGAGTTCTTCATGGACGGCAAGCGGTTCATCGGCGGTGAGCATCCCGTGATCGCCGACATCCGGCTGGCGGCCACGCTCGAGTTCCTGGACGCAATCGACTACGCGCTGCCGGACTGGGCGCGCGAGTACATGGCGGCGATGGAGTCGGAACTGGGCGACGCCTACGCCGAGCCGGCCGCCGACGTGCGCGGCTACATCGCGTCGGTGAAGACGCCCGCCTGACTAGTTAGGCGCCGGGCGGCTGAAGAACAGGTGGGTGACGGCCGGCGCGGCCACGCTCCGCCGCGGCTCCAGGCCGTGCAGGTCGTCACCCAGACCCTCGAACAGCCGCTCGCCCGCGCCCAGCAGCGTCGGCGCCAGGTTGATCACCATCTCGTCGACCAGCCCGGCGGCCAGGTACTCCCGGCACGCCTGCGCGCCGCCGGCCAACGACACGTCCTTGCCGCCGGCCGCCTGCCGCGCCTGCTCGAGCGCCGACACGATCCCGTCGGTGACGAACGTGAAGGTGGTGCCGCCATCGCAGACCAGCGGCTCGCGGGCATGGTGGGTGAGCACGAACACCGGGTGGTGAAACGGCGGATCGTCGCCCCACCAGCCGTTCCAGGGCGCGTCCGCATCCCATCCGCCCGGATGCCCGCCAAACATGTTGCGGCCCATGATGGTCGCGCCCACATTGGCCAGCCCCTCCTCGACCACGGCGGAGCTCTCGTTCACCTCGCCGCCCTCGAGGCCGTGCGGCGCCCGCCAGGACTCCAGCTCGAAGGCCCACTCGTGCAGGCGCATGCCGCCCACGCCGAGCGGGTTCTCGACGTTCTGATCGGGGCCGGCCACGTAGCCGTCGAGCGACATCGATATGGTCAGGCGCAGCTTCGACATGGCCCGCACCTTACCCCGATCGAGCCCGTTGCGAGCGAGCGTAACGCGGGTAGCATCCGGGGCCAGACCACCCCTTCGTAGGAGGAGCATGCGATGGCAGGACAGATCGTGCACTTCGAGATCCCGGCCGACGACACGGGCGCAAGCCAGGTCTTCTGGGGATCGCTGTTCGGCTGGAAGTTCGAGGCCTATCCCGGCCCCTTCGAGTACCACATGACCCGCATCGGCGAGCAGACCGGCGCCGCGATCACCAACATGGAGCCGGGCAAGCGCGGCACCCGCGCCTACTTCAGCGTCGATGAGATCAACGCCGGAGCGGCGCGCGTGCGCGAGCTGGGCGGCCAGTCCGCTGATCCGATGCCGGTGCCGGGGATGGGCTGGTTCTCGACCTGCACCGACCCGCAGGGCAACGAGTTCGGCCTCTGGCAGAACGACGAAGCCGCTCCCACGCCCGAGATGTAGCCGTGGCCACGTTCCATGTGGTGATCCACCGGTCGGGGCCCGACTACGACCGGTCGCTGCCGCTCGAGCAGCAGTCCGGCTGGGACGAGCACGCGGCGTTCATGGACGGTCTCGTGGACGCAGGCTTCATCGTCCTGGGTGGACCGCTCGGGGACGAGTACCGCGTCGTCCACGTCGCGGAGGCTGCGTCGGCGGACGCGGTGCGCGAGACGCTGGCACGCGATCCATGGAGCGGCACGCACCTGGTCGTCGACAGCGTCGATGCATGGACGCTGCGGCTGGACGTGCGCCGTCCGGCCGGCGCCTGAGTCAGACCGCGTCCAGCACCCGTCCCTGCTCGGCGGGGACGGCGCCGGACGCGGCGGCGCGCTTCGGAACCAGCAACGCCGCCGCGAAGCCGAGCAGCAGCATCGCGGCCGAAAGCCAGAACGCGTCCACGAACGCGCCCTCGGTGGGCAGCGCTCCGGCGACCACGCTGGCGGTCAGGATGCTGGCCGAGATCTGGCCGCCCAGCGAGCCGCCCACGTTTCGGAAGATCACGTTCATGCCGGTGGCGACTCCGGTCTGGTCGGGCCGCACCGACTCCACGATCACGTTCACCATTGAGGCGAACGCCAGGCCGATGCCGAGGCCCATCACGAACGTGGCCGTGTAGATCTGCCAGTCCTGTGTGTGCATCAACGCCAGCATCACCCAGGCGATGGCGCTCAGCAGCCCGCCCAGGGCCAGCGGCACGCGCGAACCCACCGTCACCGACATGCGGCCCGCGAGCGGCCCCACCACCAGCATGCCGACCGTGGCCGGCAGCAAGAACAGCCCCGCCTCGGTGACCGAGGCGCCGAACCCGTAGCCGGTGGACTTGGGCATCTCCACGAACTGCGGGACCAGCACGAACGAGGCGAACATGCCGAAGCCGATCAGCGTGGCCGAGAGGTTCGTGGCCCACACCGGCCGGTCGCGCAGCATCGTCATGTCCACCAGCGGCTCCGCCATCCGCGACTCGACGACCGCCCAGACCACGACAGCCAGCACCGCGAGCACGAACAGGCCGATCGTGAGAGCCGACGTCCAGCCCCAGCTCGGCCCCTCGCTGACCGCCACCAGCAGCGCAACCAGCCACGTGGCCAGCAGCAGGCCTCCGGCCCAGTCCACCCTGCCCGGCGTGCGGATCGGCGACTCGGGGATCATCACCATCGTGATGATCGCGACGGGCACGATCGCCGCCAGCGGTAGCCAGAACAGCCAGTGGTAGTCGAGGCGCTCCACGATCGGCCCGGACAGCACGATGCCGAGGCCCCCGCCGATCCCGACCAGGGCCGAGATCATGGCGATGCCGTGCGCGATCCGCTCCTTCGGGAACTCGTCGCGGATGATCGAGAAGGCCAGCGGGAACACCGCGCCGCCGATGCCCTGGATCACGCGGGCTGCGGTCATCAGCGCGATCGTCGACGACAATGCGGCGAGCAGGGTGCCGAGCGCGAGAATCCAGAGCGTGATCACCAGCATCTTCTTCTTGCCGAACATGTCGCCCAGCCGGCCCACGATCGGCGTGGCCACGCAGGCGCTCAGCAGGTAGGCGGTGAGGATCCAGGTGGCGCCCGTGGCGGAGGCGTTCAGGTCGGCCTGGATGGCCGGCAGCGCCGGCGCCACGAGCGACTGCAGCAGCGCGTAGACGATCGCCGCCACGGCCAGGGTGGCGAAGGTGATGCCGTAGTGCTGGCGGTGCTCGGGCGCGGCCTCCATCAGGCCGTCCGCGGCCGGGCCGGGGTGGCGCTGATCGCGGCCAGGCCGCCCTCGAGGAACGCCGCCGCCTGGTCGAGCACCGCTACCGCCTGCGTGCGAGAGGCCGTGGCCCCGTGCACGCTGCGGGCCTGAGCCTTCGCGATCGAGATCGCCGACAGGGCTGCGGCGGCGGCGAACCGCGGGCGCGGCCCGTCGGCCGGCTCGCCCAGATCGGCGGCGATCGCCTCGGCCAGCGCATCCTCAACCTCGGCCAGGCGCGCGCGGTAGTGCACGCGCAGCTGCTCGTTCTCTGCGATCAGCCGCTCGCGAAGCGCCTCGCGCGGGACCGGGAGTGATCATGTGGTCGGCCACGAAGGCGCGCAGGGTGTCCACCGCCGACAGGCCGCTGCTGCGGTGGCGGAGCTCGTGGCAGAGCTGCTCACGCAGAGGCGAGGTGTCGGCGAACACGATCTCCTCCTTGGAGGGGAAGTACGCAAACAGCGTACCCCTGGATACCTCCGCCGCCTCGGCGATCTCGGCCACCGTCGTCTGCTGGTAGCCACGCTCGGCGAACAGGTCGAGCGCCACCGTCGCGATCGCCTCGCGCGTGCGCAGCTTCTTCCGCTCCCGTAGCCCCAGCTCGCCCATGGCAGAGCAGGCTAGCAGGATTTATGAACTGAGTCCAGTTTTGTGCTTGGTGCGAAGATTAGGCCTTCAGCGACGGCGGGGAGGCGCGTTCCGGCGCCACTCGAGCGGTGGGCTCTGGCCGTGCTGCACAGCGTCTTTCTGATCGCCCAGCTGGACATCCTGGGCGACCTGGGCGGCTGGTTCGAGGAGGTCTGGGACCAGATCAGGTCGATCGACGTCAAGTACCTGATCCTGGGCTGCACGCTGCAGACGATCCAGACCGTGCTGAACGGCCTCGCCTGGCGCAACATCCTGGCCGAGTCCTACGGCCGCGAGCGGACGCCGGCGCGGCAGCTGGTCGCGGCCTACTCCGGCGGCATCGCCCTCAACTCGTTCCTACCGGCGCAGGCCGGGACGTTCGCCTACTTCGGCATGTTCCGGGTGATCATCGTGGGGTCCGCGTTCGCCGGGATCCTGGCCGCCGGCGTCGTGCAGAATCTGTTCTTCGGCGTGATCGGCACGCTCAACTACGTCTTCCTGTTCGTCTTCCGGCCGGACTCGGAATCGACCGCCGAGCACCAGATCACGGAGGACGGCGGCATCAAACTGGTGTTCCTGGTCCTGGCAGCGATCCTGCTGATCGTGGTCGCCCGCTTCCTCTGGAAGCGCTGCCGCAAGGTCTGGGACGACGCGAAGGCGGGGGCCGTGATCCTGCGCACGCCGAGGCTGTACGTGACGCGCGTGCTGTCGCTGCAGGTGGCCTCGTACGTCGCCCGGATGGGGTCAACGCCACCTACATGTCCGCCTTCGGCATCCCGGTGACGATCCGCAACATCTTTCTGATCATCGCGGCCAACTCGATCTCGTCCACCTTCGCGGTCACGCCGGGCGGCGTCGGTACCCAGCAGGCGCTGGCGTCCGTGGCCCTGCGCGACGTCGCACCGGCCAGCACCGTGACCGCCTACTCGCTGGCACAACAGCTGATCTCGATGGCCTGGAACATCACCTTCGGCCTGATCATGATGATCTCGACGTTCGGCTGGTCGACCACCAAGGGCATGATCCAGGAGAGCCGCAAGGAGGCGAAGCAGAAGCGGTCGCTGAGCGACCTCGAGAAGGAGGACGAGCCGGGCGCGGCGGGATCGGATGCGACGGCCGGGGAGCCCAGCTAGGGATCCGGCACGGCGCGGGTAGTGTGCCAGCGTGACCACGCTGTTCGACGCCGCCAGCCACGAGCCGCTGACCACGGAGCCGTGGGACGAGGGCCGCGCCGCCGCCGCAATCGCCGCGATCGTGGACGACGCCGAACGGGCATTCGATGCGCAGGGGCTGTGGCCGATCCACGAGCGCGACGTCGACGGCGACGAGGGCCGCGCGCTGAGCGGGCTCTACCTGGGCGCCGCCGGGGTGATCTGGGCGCTTGACGAGCTGGGTTCGCAGCGCGATTTCGCGGAGGTCGCCGACGGGCTCGACCGGCGGTTCCTGGACGAGCCCGACTTCGAGCCGGAAAAGGGCGAGGCGGCGCCGGGGTTGTGGATGGGCCGGTCGGGCATCCTGGCCGTCGCGGAGCGTCTGTCGCCGGATCCCGTTCGCCGCGACCTGCTCTGGGACGCGCTCGAGCAGAACATCGGGAACCCCGCCGTCGAGGTGATGTGGGGGCGCCCGGATCGCTGCTGGTCGCGTCCGAGATGCTCGACCGCACCGGCGATCCGCGCTGGGCGAACCTCTGGAACCGACTGGCCGAGGACGTCTGGAGCGGCTTCGTCGAGGACGATCGCCTGGGCTACCGGATCTGGACGCAGTTGCTCTACGGCACCGTCGCGCAGTACGTCAGCCCGGCGCACGGGTTCGCGGGCAACGTCGCCGCCCTCGCGGGGCGGCCGCAGCTGCTGGGGCCAGAGCGAACGGCTGAGCTGGAGCGCGAGGCGGTGCGCACGTCCACGGCGACCGCGGTGATCGACGGCAACCTCGCCAACTGGCAGCCGCTGGCCGGCGAATCACTGGACGGCAGCCCGGGCCACGTCCGGCCGATCCGCACCCAGTGGTGTCACGGCGCCCCCGGGCAGGTGGCGACGCTGGCCGCCATCGCCCCACACGACGCGGAGTACACGCGGCTGCTGGTCGCCGGCGGCGAGCTGACGTGGAACGCCGGCCCGCTGCGAAAGGGGCCAGGCCTCTGCCACGGCACCGCCGGTAACGGCCTGGCGCTCCTGGCGTTGCACCGGCGCACGGGCGATCCGCTGTGGCTGGGCAGGGCGCGCCGGTTCGCCATGCACTGCATCGAGCAGGTCGAGGCCGGACGGGAACGGTACGGGCACGGGTGGCACTCGCTGTGGACCGGCGACCCCGGTGCCGCGCTGTACCTCCGCAGCTGCATCGACCCGGAGGCCCGGATCGGGATCGACATCGGTTGCTGGTAAGCCGCTCTAGCGCTCAGCGCGCCGCTCGCGGAGCCGGTGCCTCCCGGCGGCGAGTGAGACCGAGGTGCACGCCCAGATGATCAGCGCCGCCTCCACGTACGTGGCTGCGGCGTGAATGGACAGCCCCGAGACGAACAGCTCGACGATGAACAGCGAGACGACCGTTGCTCCCAGCGACACGACCAACAGCATCAGGAACGACGGGTCGCGGAAGAACACCCTCAGGGCCAGCAGCTCGGCCACGATGTGGACGACCCAGAAGACCAGGGTCGAGACCACCAGGGCGGTGAGCGTGACCGAGAAGCGAGATAGCAGGGCGGCCGACACGATCAGCCCGACGAAGATCCCGATCAGCGACGAGAACACCCTCATGCGCAACCGTCTCATCGTGACCGTCCCTCCCAGAAGTTGGTGATGGGCGGCTCGGCGGCGCCGCGCGTCGATTCTAAACCGCTCAGCACTGCACGTTCGCAAACGCCTGCTGGTACGCGTTGCCGAGCGTTGATCCGGCAGATGCCAGTGCGGTGGCCGCGGCGGTGAGCGACTGGGCCGAGGTGATGCTGTCCGCGATCTGCTGCACCTGGGTCTTGAACGCCGCGTTCGCCGCCTTCAGCTGGCTCCCCAGGTCGCCCTTCACCGTCGGGGCGGCGGTGGCGATCGTGTCCAGGTCGGAGTTGATCTTCTGCAGAGCGGTCTTGGCCTTGTCGACCGAGTCAGAGGACAGCGGCAACCCCTTCAGGGTGTCCACCTGCGCCTGGATGTCAGAGCTGGCATCGCATGCCTGGCTCTTGGCCTTGTCGGCGGCCGACTGGCTGCTGCCGCCGCAGCCGGCCGCCGCCAGCAGCGCCAGCGTCACGACTGAGATCACACCGACCGTCTTCATGCCACTCCCCTCCGAGCGTCACCGCCAGCATAGGCGCTGAAGCTCGCAAGGGGCGATCGCATCAGGCTGCGGGCGTGGGCGCCTTGACGCGGACGTGGTTGTGCATCTGCGACACGCGCGGCTGCATCCGGGCCATCTGGTCGGCACCCATGCGCGGGGCCAGCTCGGTCTCGCCGAACTTCGCGAACGCCTGGCCGGAATCCCAGATGTCGACGACCACGAGGCCGTCGTCAGTGGCACCGACCACGTGTGCGACCGCCGGGTGCGCGCTACCGTCGCCCGAGTGCGCCTCCATCTCGCCGGTGAGGGCGTCGTAGTTATCGGTGGTGAAGCCGTCGAGCTCGATCAGCACCAGCACGCCGGCCTCCTCGCCGCGGCCCTCGATATGGTTGTGCACCGGCACGATCCGAGGCTCCGCCTGCGGCAGTCCCGCCTCGGCGATCGCCGCACCCAACTGCTCATCGAAGAACCGCTGCAGATCCTCTGCAGACTCCCACACGTCGGCCACCATGACACCGGTGTCGGTGACGGCCGCGGCGTGGCTGATCAGTCCTTCCGGCGCGTTTTCCGGGGTCAGCCCACCGAGCAGCCCATCGACACGATCGTACTGCTCGGCCGTCGCGCCCTCGATATCCATGATCATCAGAATCGGCATCTCTGTCCACCTCCGGGGTGGGGTCTGGGACCGCGACCGTACCACCCACATGTTGGTGACGTGTGTGCGGCCGTCAGCCCGCGAGCAGTTCGTCCAGGCGCAGTGGGTGAAACGACGTGCTGCAGGGCTGTCCGGGCGCAAGCCACATGACTCCGGCCTCGACGTCGCAGACCATGCCGAACTGGATCGCCGAGCCCTCGTCGCCCTCGGCCGGATCGGGATGCACGCAGATGTCCTGGCCATCTGCGCCGTGGTCGGCGAGGATCCGCATGGCGTCCTGCACCGTCTGCGGGTGGTCGCTCTCCAACAGGGTGCAGGCTCGGTCGTGCCGCGACAGGCTGCGGTCGGAGGCGGGCTCCGACACCTCCGCGACGCCGAGGTCGAGCGCGTGGTTGGTGTGGACGGGCGCCTCGATCAGCGCCTCGCGGGTAGCGGTCACCTCCAGGGTGAACGCATCGCCGCCGCGGAAGGCGTACATGTAGCTGTAGCCGCCGGCGCGGCCTGGCCGGCCGGCCCGCCGTAGCGCATCTGCCCGGTCGACCGCCTCGACGCCGTCGCGCCCGAGCAGCGCGCGCGGCACTCCCGGCCGCTCGTCCAGGCCGCCCAGGGACATCAGCCCCAGTGCGCCGCCGCGCGCGTTCATCCCGACCAGCGGCAGCGTCCCCACCGAGGCCGGCGCCACGATCGCGACCTCGTCGTCGGAGTCGGGGTGCTCGACGATCACGGCCACCCCGCCGTCATCCCCGGCGTACCACTGCTCGTTGTGCGCGAGGATGGTGGTACCGGGCGCGCGGATCAGGACGTCGGTGCAACGCTCGACCGGTGCCGCCGGCGGCGCCGGGCCGATCACCACCCCGGCCGGCGGCGGCACGGATCCCTCCAGCACGGCGTACAGCTCCTCGAACGCGTTCACGGCGAACACATCGATGAAACGCAGCCCGGCTCCCTCGGCGATGCCCTCGAGCTGGGCCACCAGGCGCGGAACGGTTCGGCTCGCGGCCGCCAGATAGGGCGCCAGCAGCGGCTCCAGGTGGCGGTCGTCGAGTCCGTGGCGGCGCGTGTATCGGCGCGTGAACTCGACCGATCGTGCGTGCCCGTCGGCCAGCTCCCGACCGATGATGCGCCCTCGCCGGACCGGGTCGCCGTGCGCGTGGACGATGGTCAGGTCGGTGATGCGGCAACCTCAGTTCGCGTTTCAGGCTGCCCTGCCTCTCGGGGAAGGCGAAGTGCGGCGACCAGCCCGAGCAGGGCGAACCCGACGAGCACGATCATCGCGACGACGTATGACCTGGTTCCCAGCGAGACGGCGGAGACGAGGATGGTGCCGGCGATCGCCGTGCCGAACGATGAGCCGAGGTTGGAGACGCTGCGCGAGAGGCCCGAGATCTCGCCCTGCATCTGCTCTGGAAAGCTCGATTGGACGACATTCACGGAGGGCGTCAGCATGGCGCCCACGCCAAGCCCGAACAGGAACAGTCCCAGCAGGAACGCGACCGCTCGCTGAGAGGTGTCGACGAACGGGATCATGAGCACCAGGCCGACGAGCGCCGCGAGGAACCCGGCGGCGATCAGCGCTCGCTGAGGGTACCGGGCCACGAGGCCGCGCGCTGCGAACGAGGAGATCAGGATGCCGGCCGTCGCCGAGGTGAAGATCAGACCGGTCCTGATCGGGCTGTAACCGTGCACCTCCTGCAGGTAGACGGAGACGACGAACGACGTTCCCATCATGATCAGCCACTGCAGGTTCTGGGTGACCAGCGCGAGGTTGCAGACCCGGTTTCGGAACAGACGGGTCGAGAGCAGCGGTTCCCGGCCAGCGCGTTCCAGCCGGCGGATGTAGGCGTAGAACCCGAGCAGAAGCGCGATGCCGATCACCACGAAGCCAATGCACAGTGCGTTGTTGACGCCGGCTTGCAGGATGCCGAGCACGACAAAGAACATCCCGACCGCGGACAGGACGGCGCCGACCAGGTCGAAGGGACGGCTCGGATCAGCGGGTAGCGGATCGCTCAGGTTGCGGCTGAGCAGGATGATGATGGCCACGATCAGCGCCTGGAAGACGAACGCCGCCCGCCAGTCGATCCAGGTGGCGATCACCCCGCCGATCAGCGGCCCCGCCGCGGCGCCGAAGCCTCCCATTCCGCTGATAGCGCCGAACGCCCACGCCCGCGAGGTGGTGTCGGTGAACCAGAGCGTCGCCAGGATGTACACCGGCGGGATCAAGAACGCCGTGCCCACGCCCTCCAGGATCGAGTTGCCGACGATCAGCACCCCGAGCCCGGGCGCGATCGCGCTCATCAGGGCACCGATGCCGAACAGCGCCAACCCCCCGATCAGGCACCGCTTCCGGCCCCACCGGTCGGTCAGCTTGCTGCAGGGGATCATCAGGATCGCCATCGTCAACAGAAACAGGGTGATCACGGTCTGCACGCCCTTCACGTCCGTGTTCAGATCGTTGCTGATGTCGGAGATCATCACGTTCATGTTCGAGCCCGCGAAGCTGCAGATGAACTGAGCGAGCGCAAGCGGCGCGATCAATCGGCGGGCGCTTCGGAGCGCCTCGCCGCCGGCCCGCCCCTCGGCCGCCGAGGCGCTCATCGGCGAGCCGCCGGGCAGGCACTGCAGGATTGCGCGATCGACACGAGGCCGCCGTCCTTTCGTCGACCCGCCCACCCTAGCCAACGCGGCTGGCGTGAACAATGATCTCGACGGCGGCTAGGGCTGCTCGCCCCTGTTGCGAAGCTCGTTCAAGTAGGCCTCGCCGCCGTACAGACTCATGCGCCCGTCGCCGTCGCCGCCCGCCGCGCTCGATCCGCCGATGATGGTGGCGGTCACGACGATGCCGAGCACGGTCAGGCCCAGCGACAGCAACCCGAAGGCCGGCAACACGCCGACGCCGCCGCCCGCATCGAGGTTCGACTGCACCGCCGATCGCAGGAGCACAAGGGTGCCGACCACCGAGATCAGGTTGCCGATCAGCGCGGCGATGAACGTCGTGCCGAACCCGACCCGGACATTCGAGAGCGGGGGCAGCAACAGCAGCAGCACCAGGCCCGTGACAGCCGCCTGCGTGGCGCCGCCGGTTAGCACCACCAGCGCCCAGTTCTTCGCCAGCAGGTGTGGGCCGGTGCCGCCCAGGATCATGGGCAGAAACACCAGGCCGGACACGATCCGTCCGATGAAGCCGGCGACAAAGCCGCTGATAACGACGGTTACCCAGATAGGCAGGTTCATCAAAGCCCTCCAGTTCGCCGGATCGGCAAGTTGCACGCACAACTTGAGGCATGGTGCAGCGCGTAATCCGGAGCACGCTGAATCCGCGCTGTTGCGAGGTAGCGGAGGAGGGACTCGAACCCCCGACACGCGGATTATGATTCCGCTGCTCTAACCAGCTGAGCTACTCCGCCAGGAGGCGGGATTCTAACCCAGCCAGTTGTGCAAGATCCGCACGCAGCCGTCCATCGCGTCGAGGTGTGAGATCTCGAAGCCGTGGGTGTTCTCGGTGGGGGCGGCCAGGCAGGCGCTGCGGGGCACGCGGCCGCTGTCGAGGCTGGATGAGGCATCGGATCCGTAGCGCGTGACGGCCGCGTGGCGCACGGTCACGCCCGCGGCGGCGGCCGCATCGGCCAGCTCCCACGAGAGTCCCTCGTCGAGCGGCGCGTAGGAGTCGGCGCGGATGATGACGGGGTCAGGGCCGGGCTCGATCGCATACTCGTTTGCCACGGGCACCACTTCCAGCGCCACGATCGCGACGGCGTCGGTGCTGCGCGCGTAGTACTGCGAGCCCTGGCAGCCGACCTCCTCGCGCGTCGTGAACACCAGGTCGATCGGGCGATTCGGAGCATCCAGTCGGCCGGCCAGCTCGAGCAGCATCGCAACGGCGACCTTGTCGTCGAGCGCGTGACAGGCCACGTACTCGCCCTCGTCGCCCAGCCGCACCGGCCGCTTGCGCCAGCGCGCCGGCACGATGCGCGATCCGACGGTAATGCCGGCCCTCTCCAGCGCCTCGGGGCTGAGCTTGGTCTCGATCCAGGCGTCCTTCCACTTCACCGGCGTGTCGTCGAGCTGCTTTCGCTGCGGCGACTCGTCGGACACGTGCCGTGCCCCGAACGAGAGCACGCCCAGCACCGTGTCGCGCCGACCCATCACCTCCACGGGCCCCTCGCCCCAGATCCAGGGATGCGCGTCGCCGAGCGTCTGGGCGATCAGCCGCCCGCCCTCCTCCACCCGCTTGACCAGCCCGCCGATCTCGTCCTTGTGGGCGAGCAATGCCACCTTGCCCTCGCCGCCGCCGTCGGGGCCGGCCAGTGTAAGGATGATGTTCCCGGCGCCGTCCACCTGCGGGGTGCCGTGCGGCCCCAGCGCCTCCATCAGATGGGCATCGATCTCGTCCTCGACACCGCTCGGCGAGTGCAACTCGAGCAGGGCGCGCACGGTTTCGAACAGCTGGTCGCGGGACATCCGGACGGCAGCCTAGCCGGGCCATGCAACACCCGCGCCTGGCACCGGTGTTGCACAAATTTCGTAGCTCTGAGCCCGTCGCGCTACGAAATTCGTAGTCCAGGGCCATCTCTGCTACGAAATTCGTAGGACTCGGCGCAACAGAGGTGCCAGGCGTCGCTGTTGCACGCCGGCCGATGGAAGGGGTAGCCCACACCCGAGACGGGGGTAGCCCACACCCGAGACGGGGGGTTTCCCCGCTGCGATCGCGGCGGCCGGCGGGGAGACTGCACGGCATGTCCACCAACGCCCAGGAGCACGCCATGATCAGCCCCACCGACATCTTCAGCCCGCTGCGCGAGCTCGCCCACCGATCCGCCGACGGCATCGACATCACCCTGATGTGGAACCCGGCCGACGACCGCGCCTTCGTCGTCGTCGTCGACCTCAAGGCCGGCACCATGTTCGAGGTCGGCGTCGAGGACGCCAACCCGATGCACGTGTTCAACCACCCGTACGCGTACGCTCGGGAAGACCTCGCCGCTTAAGCCGTGCGCAGCGCGGGCGTGGCCAGCCCGGCCAGGCCCGCCTGCACGGCCCGCACCCCGCCCGCATCCAGCGAGTAGCAGATCTGCGTCCCGCGTCTGCGCGTCGTCACCAGCCCCGCCTCGCGCAGCACCCGCAGGTGCTGGCTGATCGTGGGCTGGCTGACCCCGAACACCTCGGCGAAGTCACACGCGCACGTCTCCGGCTCGGCCGCCAGCCGCAGCGCGATGCCCAGTCGCACGGGGTGGCCCAGCGCCTTCAGGCGCATCGCGCTCTGCAGATGGTCGCGATCCATGTTGGCAGTGTACCCCAATCCATAGTACTGTGCCTATATAGCCATCACACGATGGAAGGTAGGCACGATGAGCACCCTCACACTCGACCGCGACGAGATCGTCCGGCTCGCCGCACTCGCAACCGGCGATGAGAAGCACGAAGCGTCCAGCTACTCCACCCTCGACGCGCTGCTGGTGCTGTACGGCCACGTCCTCCAGGTCGACCCGGCCGACCCCGCCTGGGAGCAGCGCGACCGCTTCATCCTCAGCAAGGGTCACGGCCCCGCCGCCTACTACGCCGTGCTCTCCTGGCGCGGCTTCTTCCCCGAGCACTGGCTTCCCACCTTCACCCGGCAGGGCAGCCGCCTGGGCAGCCATCCCGACCGCCTGCTGGTGCCGGGCGTCGAGGCCTCCACCGGCTCGCTCGGCCACGGCCTGCCGCTGGCCGTCGGCGTCGCCCTCGGGTTGCGCGCCAAGGGCGCCGACCAGCGGGTCGTTGTCCTAACCGGCGACGCAGAGCTGAACGAGGGCTCTAACTGGGAGGCGATCATGCTCGCGCCCCAGCTCCAGCTCGGGAACCTCACCTCGCTCGTCATCGACAACGGCTCCAGCACCATCGATCTGGTTCCCATCCACGAGCGCCTGGCCGTCTTCGGCTGGCACGCCGAGCAGGTCGACGGCCGCGACCACGCCGCTCTCGAGGCGGCGCTCAGCGCCCGCCACGACCTACCTGCCGCCGTCGTTGCGACCGTCAGGACGACGCCGTGATCGCCATGCGCGCACAGGCGATCGACGCCGTGGCGCAGCTGTTCGAGGACGACCCGCTTGTGGCGGTCGTGCTCGCCGAGATCAGCGTCGACCGCTTCGCGCCGGTCTTCGTGCACGACCCCGCCCGCGCCGTGAACGTCGGCATCATGGAGCAGACCATGGTCGGCGTGGCCGCCGGCTACGCGCTCGAGGGCTTCCACCCCGTCATCCACACGATCACCCCCTTCGTCACCGAGCGCGCCCTCGAGCAGCTCAAGCTCGACTTCGGCCACCAGCAGCTGGGCGTGCTCGTGATCACCGTCGGTGGTTCCTACGACTACGGCTCCGAGGGCCCCACCCACCACTCCCCCGGCGACGTCCAGGCGCTGTTGACCATCCCGGCGACCGAGATCCTGGTGCCCGGCGCCGCCGCCGAGGCCGACCGCCTGGTGCGCGCCACCTACGCCAACGGCCGCCTCACCTACCTCCGCACCCAGCTGGTCGTGAACCGCGAGCCGCGCGACATCGAGTTCGGCCGGCTGCTGGTCGAGCGACGCGGCACGCGCGCCACCGTGGTCGCCGTCGGCCCCATGCTCGACCGCACCCTCGACGCCACGGCCGGCATGGACCTGACCGTGCTTTACGCCACCACCCTCACCCCCTTCGACGCCGAGACCCTGAACCGCGAGCTGGCCGGCGGCGACGTGATCGTCGTCGAGCCGTTCTACGCCGGCACGCTGGCCGGCACCCTCGCCGAGGCGCTCCGTGACCGTCCCGTCCGCCTGCACGCCGTCGGCGTGCCGCGGGCCATGATCCGCGACTACGGCACCCCGGAGCAGCTCGACCACGTGTTGGGCCTGGACGCCGCCGGCATCCGCCGGCAAATCATGTCTGCAATCGGCTGATTCAGGGAATGCCCGCTGGGCGGAGCCGTTCCCAGTACCGACCTGCCCGATGCCGAACCTGCTCATCATCATCGCCAGCACCCGCCCCGGCCGCGCGGGCCTGCCCGTGGCCCGCTGGTTCGAGCCGATCGCCCGCGCGCACGGCGCCTTCGACGTGACCGTGGCCGACCTGGCCGAGTGGAACCTGCCGTTCCTCGACGAGCCCAACCACCCCAAGCTGCGCAGGTACACAAAGGAGCACACCAGGCGCTGGAGCGCCGAGGTGGACGCCGCCGACGCTTTCGTGTTCGTGATGCCCGAGTACAACCACGGGTTTAATGCCCCGCTCAAGAACGCGATCGACTACCTCCACCAGGAGTGGCAGCACAAGCCGGCCGGGTTCGTGTCCTACGGCGGCGTGGCCGCGGGCATGCGCGCGGTGCAGCAGCTGAAGCAGGTGCTGATCTCCCTGAACATGTTGCCGGTGAACGACGCCGTCGCGATCCAGTTCATCGCCAAGCAGATCGAGGACGGCGAGCTGGTCGTCGGCGAGATCCTCGAGCAGGCCGCCGACGCCATGCTGACCGAGCTGGCCCACGTGGCCGAGGCGGCGCGCTCCCTGCGCGAGGCGACACAGCCCGCGTCCTGAAGCCGATCTAGGATCACCGCCGTGCCCCGTGTCGAGGACTACGCCATGATCGGCGACCTGCAGACTGCCGCCCTGATCGGCCGCGACGGTTCGATCGACTGGTGCTGCTTCCCGCGCTTCGACTCCGGCGCCTGCTTCGCACGCCTGCTCGGCGATGCCGGCCACGGGCGCTGGCTGCTGGCGCCGGCCGGCGGCATCACCCGCGCGACCCGCCGCTACCGCAGCGACACGCTGATCCTGGAGTCGATCTACGACTGCGCCGAGGGCCGCGTGCGAGCCATCGACTTCATGCCGCCACGCGGCGACACGCCCGACATCGTCCGCATCGTCGAGAGCCTGGACGGCGACGTGCCGATGCGCTCGGAGCTGGTGATCCGCTTCGACTACGGCAGCATCGTGCCCTGGGTGCACCGGGTCGACCACGCCCGCGTCGCCGTCGCCGGGCCGGACGCGCTGTGCCTGCGCACCAACATGCCCGTGCGCGGCGAGAACATGACCACGGTCTCCGAGTTCGTGCTCAAGCCGGGCCGGCGAGTCCCCTTCGTGCTGACCTGGTTCCCGTCCCACCAGCCGCTCCCCGATCCGATCGACGCCGAGTCCGCCCTCAACGACAGCGAGGCCTACTGGCTGGAGTGGGCCGGCAACTGCAGCCACGCCGGCGACTACCACGACGAGATCCACAGTTCGCTCCTGGTGCTGAAGGCGCTCACCTACCGCCCCACCGGCGGCATCGTGGCCGCACCCACCACGTCGCTGCCCGAGCGGATCGGCGGCGAGCGCAACTGGGACTACCGCTTCTGCTGGCTACGCGACGCCACGCTCACGCTGCGGGCGATGCTCGCCGGCGGCTACCTCGATGAGGCCTTCAGGTGGCGGGGCTGGCTGCTACGCGCGATCGCCGGCGATCCGGCCGACCTCCAGATCATGTACGGCATCGCCGGTGAGCGGCGGCTGGACGAGCGCGAGCTTGGCTGGCTGCCCGGCTTCGACGGCTCGCTGCCGGTGCGCGTCGGCAACGCCGCGTCCACCCAGCTGCAGCTGGACGTGTACGGCGAGCTGCTGGACTCCGCCTACCAGACGCTTGTCCACGGTGTACCGGGGGATCCGGACGGGTGGTCGTTGCTGAAGATGTTGCTGGGGTGGCTGGAGGACGGCTGGCGGCAGGAGGACGCCGGCATCTGGGAGGTGCGCGGCCCCAACCGCCACTTCACCCACTCCAAGGTGATGTCGTGGGTGGCCTTCGACCGGGCGGTGCGGTTCCACGACGAGTTCGGTCGCCAAGGCCGCGGTCGATCGCTGGCGCAGGCTCCGGGACGAGATCCACGCGCAAGTGCTGAGCGAAGCCTGGTGCGAGGGTAAGCAGGCATTCGCCCAGTCCTACGGCTCCGACAGGCTGGACGCGAGCGTGTTACTGATGCCGGCCGTCGGGTTCCTGCCCGCCGACGACCTTCGCATGGTCTCGACGGTCGCAGCGATCGAGCGCGAGCTGCTGTACGACGGCCTGGTGCGCCGGTACCTGCCCGACGAGGACGGCGACGCGGACGGCGTCAGCGGCGACGAGGGCGTGTTCCTGGCCTGTTCGTTCTGGCTGGCCGACGTGCTGGCCATGCAGGGCCGCGTCACGGAGGCCCGCGAACTGTTCGAGCGTATGCTGGACCTGCGAAACGACGTCGGCCTGCTGTCCGAGGAGTACGACCCGGTCGCCGGCCGGCAGCTCGGTAACATGCCGCAGGCGTTCACTCACCTGGCGCTGGTCAGCACAGCGATGCTGCTCGGGCAGGGTCACCAGCTACGCGGCGGACAGCCCGGCGCGGCGGCGGGCTAGGAAACCGCGTCGAATCGCCGAAACACGACCGGGCCGAGGGCGACCGAATCCACGCGGCCGCCGGCGCGCCGGTGAAACACGCAGGGCTCGCCCGCCTCCCGCACGTAGGGATCGACCACGAACGCATCCGGTTGGCCGGTAGGGGTCAGCGTCGGCCGCCAGCTCGCCTCGGTCGGATCCACGAACGTGAGCCGCCCGTCGCGCCACTCCAGCCGCATCAGCTGGCTTATGTTGTCACCGCCGTAGTACCCGAGCAGGTCGCGATACTGCTCCGGCATCGGCGACGGCGGCACGATCTGTGCGGGCAGCGCCGCAACGGCCTGGCGGCCGATCGCGGCCAGCTGCATCGACAGCACCCCCGCCGTGGCCATCGTGTTCACCAGCGCGATCGCACCGACCCGGTGCTCGCGGTCGAAGCAGACGTTCGAGCTGAACCCGTGAATATCGCCGGAGTGCTGCACCCACACGACATCGCCGCGGCGGATCGCGTACCAGCTGATCCCCCACGCCAGCTCCCAGGCCGGGTCGCCGCTGAGATACCGGGGACGGTGCATCTCGGCCAGGGTCGACTCCGCCAGCACCTGCGCGCCCGACCGCTCGCCGCCGCCCTTGCGCATCTGGAACGAGACCCAGCGCGCCAGGTCGGCGACGCATGAGATCAGGCCGCCCTCGGCCTGGTTGTCCGGCGCGGCCACCGACTCGCTCAGCTCGTCGCTGAACTGCCGCACCGTGTAGCCGGTCGCCATCCGCGAGCGCAGCGCATCGGACAGCGGGGGGAAGCCCGAGGCGGACATGCCCAGCGGGTCGAGGATCTGCTCCCGGACGTACTCCGCGTAGGGGCGGCCGGAGACGCGCGCGACGATCTCGCCCAGCAGCTGGTACCCCATGTTCGAGTACTTCGGCTGCGTGTTGGGAGGCACGCGCACGCCGATCTCAGCGGCGCGCTCCAGGTTGGCCGTCACCGAACCCTGGTAGATAGGCCCCTCCCAGTTGGTGCCGGGCGCGTCCCCCATCAGGCCCGATTCGTGTGAGAGCAGCCGCCGGATGGTGACGTTCTCGATCGGGCTGACGCCCACCGCGGCCCTGAGCTCCGGCACGTGGGCGACGGCGGGATTGTCGAGGTCGAGGCGGCCCTCGTCGCGCAGCTGCATGATCGCCGTCCCCGTGAACGTCTTGGTAACGGAGGCCACCCGGTAGAGGGTGGCGTCGTCGGCGGTGCGCCCGGCAGCGGCGTCGCAGAGCCCGATACCCGCCGACCAGGCCAGGTCGTCCCCGTGCACGACGGCGACCGACGCCCCAGGCAGCCGGTGTTCCTTCACGAACGCTGCCGCGCACGCCTCGAGCGCCGTTGCCGCCTCTGCAATCGCCGCAGCGCCCGCGCGGGTGTCGCTGCCGGAACTCATCGCGACTGACCATAGTCGCTCAGGTACATTGGCCCCGTGAGCGACCGCCGCGTGATCGTGGCCGGGGCCGGCCTGGCGGGGCTGCGGGCGGCGCGTGACCTGACCGACGCGGGCGTCGCCGTGACGTTGCTGGAGGCACGCGACCGCGTCGGCGGGCGCGGCTACTCGGTCTCGCTGGGCGGACGCATCGTCGAGCTGGGCGGCTCCTGGTTCACCCCGGACCACGATCAGGTGCGGGCGGAGCTGGCGCGCTACGGCATGTCCGTCCGCGACTACCCGCCGGTGCGATCGGCGCGCTGGCTGACCGCGGGCGAGCTGCGCCTGGGCGCGCCGGTGCCGTGGCATGAGCTGGCGGCGCTGGAGGCAGCGCTTGCGCGCATCCGCGACGACGCCGAGCGCGTCGCCGCCGGCGATCAGGCACTGGCGGCGCTGTCGGCGGCCGACTACGTCGACCGGCTGCACCCGAGCGACGCGCTCCGCGACTTCCTGCTGGGATGGTGGCAGCTGATGGGCGGCGCGTCACCGCAGCAGGGCGCCGCGAGCGATGCGCTCGACGCGATCCACGAGCACGGCGGCCTGGCCGGGCTGCTCACGTGCCTGGCACACGGACCGCTGCCGGGTTGGAGCGCGCTGGCCGAGGCGATGGCACGTGACCTCGTCGACCTGCGCCTGGGCACGGCGGTGACGACGGTCGAGCACGGCGACGCCGGCGTCGTCTGCACGACCGAGAGCGGCGAGGTGATCGAGGGCGGAGCGCTGGTGCTGGCCGTACCGCTCAACTGCCTGCCGGGAATCGGCTTCGAACCAGCGCTGCCGCCGCGCGTGGCCGAGGCCGCGGGCGCCAACGGGGGCCGGGCCGTGAAGGTGCTGATGCTGGCGCGCGGGGTGGATCCGCACGGCATCGCGGTCGGCATCGGCCCCGGCCTGAACTGGCTGTACGCCGACACCGCCCAGGATGGCTGCGTGCTGGTGACCGGCTTCGGCTGGCAGGACGACCGCTTCGACCCGGCGGCGCGGCAGCACGTCGAGCGCGCCCTCCGCGCCTTCCACCCTGAAGCCGAGCTGGTGGACTGGGCGCAGCACGACTGGATCGTCGATCCCGCCTCGCTGGGCACCTGGCTGACCGCGCCGGCCGGGCGCATCGAGCTGGTGTCCCCTGATCGGTTCGAACCGGTCGGCCGGATCGCATTCGCGGGATCCGACATGGCCCGGCAGCACGCCGGCTGGTTCGAGGGCGCGCTGGTCAGCGGTGCCGCGGCGGCGGCGCGCGTGCGCGGGGTGCCGCCGCTCTAATCACGCAGCAGTGGCGCCACCCGCTCGGCGAACACGCGCATGGCCTCGCGCTGCCGCTCGTACGGCATACCCGGCCAGTAGAGCTGCGCCACGAAGTGCCGATCGCCGCCGGCCGCCTCGCGGTAAGCGCGGACGCCCTCGGCCACCTGCTCTGGCGTACCCACCAGCGCATGGCGGCGGATCTCCGCCTCCGACTCGGGCGTGAGCGGCGGCGGTGCCGGGGCGTCCCCAGCGCGGCCGCGGGCCGCGTCCATGTCCTCGTACTTCCAGTTCAGGTAGTGGTGGCGATCGCGCACGAGCGGCCAGGCGTCCTCGCCCTCCCACGCGAAGGTGGGCTGGTAGATGCTGAGCTGGAACGGCCGTTGCACGGCGGCCTCGGCCCGCCCTCGCGCACCCATCCCACCTGCTCGGCGAACTCCGCCGGCCCGGTGTCACCGCCCATGTAGCCGTCCCCGACCCTGCCGGCACGGCGCACGGCCGGCTCGGCAACCGCCCCGATCCAGATCGGCGGCCCGCCCGGACGGAACGGCTTGGGCGGCACGCTCATGCCCGGATAGCGGCGCCGCTTCGTCCCGGTCACGAGCCCGTCGCCCCAGGACTGGCGCAGTATTGAGACCGCGTCGATCAGCCGCGTGCGGCGCTCCGAGATGGGGATGCCGAGCCCCTCGAACTCCTCCGCCCGCCAGCCCATGCCCAGGCCCAGGAACAGCCGGCCGTGGGACAGCAGGTCGACGGTGGCCGCATCCTCGGCCAGCCGCACCGAATCGTGCAGTGGCGCCAGCAGCAGGCCGGTGCCAATCTCGATCCGCTCGGTGCGGGCGCGACGGCTGCAGCCACCGCCAGCAGCGACGGCATGTAGCCGTCATCCACGAAGTGGTGCTCGGTCAGCCACACCGAGTCGAAGCCCAGCCGCTCCGCCTCGACCGAAAGGTCGATCGCCTGGCGGTAGAGGTCGGCGTCGCTGCGCTCGTCGCCGGGTGGCCGCTGGCAGGTGATCAGTCCGTAGCCGAGCCTCACGGCGCGATGCTAGCAACCATTCGCTCCGCCGTTGCCTATGCTCCGCTCATGACGCTGTACCGCCTGGCGGACGATCCCCCGACGCTCGTCGATCCGGTCATGATCGCGTGCTTCGACGGATGGGTGGACGCGGCGGAGGCGGCGTCCAGCGCCGTGGCTCACGTCGCGGCAGACGCCGAGCCGATGGTCACGTTCGACCCGGACGCGATCTTCGACTACCGCTCACGCCGTCCCGTATTGGACGTGCAGGACGGTCGGCTGTCGGATCTGCGCTGGCCGGAGCTGGCGATCCGCCACGTGCCGGTGGACGGCCGCGACCTGCTGATCTTCTCCGGCGCCGAGCCAGACCTGCGCTGGCAGGAGCTCGCGTCCGACGTGGCAGCGCTGGTCGCATCGCTGGGCGTGGCCCTGTGGGTCAGCCTCGGCGCCGTGCCGGGAGCGGTCGCGCACACCATGCCGGTGCCTGTGATGGCAACGGCCTCGCAGGATGGCCTGCTCGGCCCGCGCACGCCGCCGGGCCCCGAGGGCCTGCTGCGGGTGCCGTCGGCCGCGCTGTCGGCGATGGAGATGGCGGTCAGCGGATCCGGCATCCCCGCGATCGGATTCTTCGCGCAGGTGCCGCCCTACGCCAGCATCGGCTACACGGCCGCCAGCATCGCGCTGCTCGAGCGGCTCGGCCGCCACCTCGAGGTCGACCTGCAGATGGACGACCTGCACGACGAGGAGCACGAGCAGCGGGCCCGCTACGACGCGGCCGTGGCCAGCGACGCCATGCTGCGCCAGACCGTCGAGCAGCTGGAGTCGGTGGCCGGCGACATGGAGGAGCACCACCTGCCGTCCGGCGACGAGCTGGCCCGCGAGATCGAGCGGTTCCTGCGGCACAACGAGCCCGACGGGGAGGCCTGAATGCTCGACCTGACGCCCGAACAGCTGCTGACGACCACCCGCGCGGTGCGCCGTCGTCTGGACGTCGACCGGCCTGTCGACCGCGAGACGATCCGGCACTGCCTCTCGATCGCTACGCAGGCGCCGACCTCGGTCAACCTCCAGAACTGGCACTTCGTGGTGGTCACCGACGCGACCGTGCGCGCCGGCGTCGCCGAGTGGTACCGCAGGGCCTGGCAGGACTACTCGAGCACACCGCTCGACGAGGATCCGCCCGGCGAGGCCTCCGGAGCCGCCTCCTCTCGCCACCTGGCCCGGATCATGCCCCGCGTCCCGGTGCTGCTGATCCCGTGCATCGAGGGCCGGCCCGAGGGGCAGGCGTCGGGCGAGCTGGCCGCCCTCTACGGATCGGTCGTGCAGGCCTCGTGGAGCTTCCAGCTGGCCGCCCGTGCGCACGGCCTGGGCTCGGTGTTCACGACGTACCACCTGGACTACGAGCGCGAGGTGGCGGAGCTGCTGGGGATCCCCTACGACGCCGTCACCCAGGTGGCGCTGCTGCCGGTGGCCCACACCACGGGCGGAGACTTCCGGCCGGCGCGAAGACGGCCGCTGGACGACGCCGTGCACTGGGACGCCTGGTAGAGCTGCCCCGAGGGCCATATGCCGGGCCGGTCACCGTCCAATCAGGAGGGAACCGCATGTCGGCCACCGAGTCACAGCTGCAGGTCCCAAGACCTTCGATCGCCCGGACGAGGTCAGGCCGTTCAAGGACCACGGCGACATGCGTGTCGTCCACCTTGGCGACACGGCCGCCGGGCTGGGGACGTTCGAGCCGGGCTGGCGCTGGTCGGATGACGTGAAGCCGATCGCCGGCACCAACAGCTGCCAGGCCCACCGCAGCCCGTACGTGCTCTCGGGCCGTATGCATGTGGTGATGGACGACGGCACCGAGTCCGAGGCGGGACCGGGCGATGCCGTGACCATCCCCGCCGGCCACGACGCGTGGACGGTCGGCGACGAGCCCTGCGTTGCGGTCGATTTCACCGGCGTGGCCAGGTACGCGAAGCCCCAATAACGCCCCGGTTTCAGAGATCGCCGGCGTCTGCCGATAACCGGGCAGTGGCTAGGCTGACGATGAAGCAGGCGGTGGAGCGGCTGAGCACCGCCGCCGTGACGGTGAGCGATTCGCAGGGTAACGCGCTCGAGCTGTCCCCCGTGGAGAGCTCCGGCACGCGCCTGGTCGCAACGGCTGACCGGATGCGGATCGGCGAGCGGGGCCTGCTGACGGCACGCGTCCACGGCGACGACCTGCGCCCGTGGGTGGTGGGCTTCGAGGTCGAGTCGGCCGCATACCACACCGACGAGCTTGCCCTGGTGACCCTGCGCGCACGCTCGATCAGGCTCGACCCGCAGCAGCGTCAGGCGGATCGCACGGCGATGGGCGGGCACGCACGGCTGATCGCCTACAGCTGCCAGAACGTGGTGGACGGGGACGTGGTCGAAGGCTCGATCGTTGACGTTTCCGACAACGGCGTCGCGTTCATGACACGACGGCTGCTGCGGCCGGGAGACCGGCTCAGCTTCGCCGGCCGCTTCTTCGCGACGGTGGTCGAGGCCGAGGTGCGCGTGGCGCGCATCGCAGAGGTCGCCGGACAGCTCCAGGTCGGCTGCACCTTCATCGCCATCGAGCCGGCCGAGCGCGCGAAGCTGCGCGCCGTGACCGCCGTGCGCCGGCCGGGCGAGGCGGCGACGTTCAACATGCTGCAGCAGCTGAACGCCGAGCGGGCCGCGCGCGAACCGAACCCGAGCGAATCACGCTGGCGCCGGTTGTTCCGCCGCAGCGCCTAGTGCCAGCCGTGGCTGAGCGCCGCCTGGATGATCAGGTACCAGCCGGCCAGCGCGCAGACGATCAGCGCGATGGCGATCATTGTGGGTGATGCCGCACGGATCCGCTCGCTGAGCTGATCGGGTTCGGCGTGGACGCTGGTATGTGATGTGGTTGTCATGCGTCCAACCTATGGGCGCGGCGCTGCACCGGCATCGGGCGAATCCCTACGCCCACGCCGCCGCCATGTGTCACCCTTACGGACATGGCATCGCTCAACCGGCACCTGCTGCGCGCCCGAGACCTGATGGATGCGCGCTACGCCGACCCGCTCGACGTACCCACTCTGGCTCGCGCCGCCCATGTGTCGCCGGCCCACTTCTCCCGGCAGTTCAAGGCCGCGTTCGGTGAGACGCCGCACCAGTACCTGCTGACCCGGCGGTTGGAACGGGCTGCCTCGCTGCTGCGCGGCACCGACTACTCGGTGGCGAGGATCTGCATGGATGTCGGCCTCGCCAGCGTCGGCTCGTTCACCTCCAGCTTCAAGCGCGTGTACGGATCCACCCCCACTGCCTACCGCCACAGCTTCCCCCCGGCGGCGCAGATGGCCCACATCCCGACCTGCATCCTGATGGCGGCAAGCCGGCCGGCCGGGGGCCGGATGCGCGCGCCCGTACCGCTGCCCGCGATGGAGAGCAGCTTTGAAGAAGACGTGGCGCGCCTCGCGACGTAGCCTGCGGCGAGCAACCACCCCACAGGAGGACACCATGAAGACCACCATTTCCCACGTCAACGTCTGGGTGCGCGACCAGGACGAGGCGCTCGAGTTCTACACCGACAAGCTCGGCTTCGAGGTGCGCGAGGACGTCACCGTCCCCGAGTTCAACAACTTCCGGTGGCTGACGGTCGGGCCGCCCAACCAGCCCGACCTGCAGTTGATCCTGTGCAGGACGGATGCGATGCCGGCATCACCGGACCTGGCCGCGAAGCTCGCCGATGTGGTCGCACAGGGCGCCGGCGGCGGCGTCATCCTCGCCGTCGAGGACTGCCGCGCCACGGTCGCAGAGCTCAAGTCTCGCGGCGTCGAGATCACGCAGGAGCCCGTCGATCAGTTCTACGGAGTCGACGCCGGGTTCCGCGACCCGTCCGGGAACCAGCACCGCATCACGCAGCGCACGGACGGCGGCTAAAAGCCAACTATGGGTGGACGGCCGCGGGCTTCCGCGGCCGTCTACCCAAGCCGGCCGGGCCACGGTACGCTGAACCATGGATCCGATCCACCAGGACGGCGGCCGGTTGATGATCGAGTCGGTCGCTGCATCCGACCTGGCCGCCCGCTTCGGCACACCGCTCTACGTCACCTCCGAAGCGGCTCTGCGCGCGAACGTGCGCGTCTGGCGCACCGCGCTGCACGATGCGTGGCCACATGGCCCCACCCGCGTGCTGGTCTCTCTCAAGGCCAACCCGACCATCGCGCTTCGCCGCATCCTGGACGACGAGAGCGCCGGCTGCGACGTGTTCGGCGCGTACGAGCTCGAGATCGCCCTCGATGCCGGCACGCCGGCCGCGCTGATCTCCGTCAACGGGTCGACCAAGCCCGAGGCGCTGATCGTCCGGGCGATCACGGCTGGCGCTCGTCTCACCGTGGACAGCGTCGAGGAGCTGGCCGCCGCCGCGGCCGCGGCCAGGCGGCTGGAGCGGCACGCGCACGTGCGGCTGCGGCTGCGGCCGGACCTGACCGACCTTGAGACGACCAGCGAGTTCACCGAGCGTGATCCGCTGGGAGAGGTGGCCGACGCCTACAAGCCGGGCATCCCGATCGACGTGCTGTGCGAGGCGCTGGGCCGGCTCGACCTCGATGGCGTCGACCTGGCCGGCGTCCATGCCCACCTCGGTCGGCACACGTCGGCGGTCGAGCCGTTCCGCCTGCACGCGCAGCGTCTGGGCGCGCTGGTCGGCGAGCTGGCGCGCGCCATGCCCGGCTGGACGCCGCGCGAGATCGACCTCGGCGGCGGCTACTCCTACCCCGGTGACCCCACCGGCCGCGCGCTGCGTGCGGCGCCGGCGCACACCCCCAGCCCGGCCGAGTACGCCGCTGCGGTCGCCGGCGGCCTGGACGAGGGGCTGAGGGCGTCGGGCGTCGACCCCAGGGGGATCGCGCTCGAGATCGAGCCCGGCCGGGCCGTGTACGGCAGCGCCGGGGTGCATCTGTCGACCGTGCTGAACGTGAAGCGCCAGGCGGCGCCGGTGCCGCGCGTGTGGGTCGGCTGCGACAGCTCCGAGGTGCTGCTGAGCGACACCGGCTGGGAGCACAGCCGCTGGGACCCGGTCTGCGCCGACCCCGTGACGGGGGCCGACCAGGAGGTGGATGTGGTCGGGGTCAGCTGCGGCTTCGACACGATCACGCCCGGCGCGCGACTGCCGGACGGGATCGCCGCCGGCGACGTGATCGCCTTCCTCGCCACCGGCGCCTACGAGGAGACGCTGGCCGGCAACTTCAACTCGATGCCGCGACCGGCGTCGGTGCTGGTCTCGCGCGACCACGCCGAGCTGGTGCGCCGGGCCGAGATGCTGTCCGACGTGACCCGGCGCGACCGGCTGCCGCGGCGGCTGCGCGGCGAGGCGCCCCGCGTGGTGGGCGTCGATCACGTCTCGCTGACGGTCGACGACCTCGACCGCTCGGTCGGGTTCTACTGTGACCTGCTGGGCCTTACCCTGCACGACCGGGGACGGCTCGAACCGGAGCTGATCGAGCAGATGACCGGGATGCCGAACGCCGAGGTGGACTACGCCGACGTCGACCTGGGGTCACGGATCCTGGAGCTGCTCCACTACCGCACCGCCGCGGTGCGCCGGCCGATCGCGTCCCGGCAGGAGCGCCCGGGATCGGTGCACATCGGACTGCGGGTGGACGACGCGGCGGCGGTGCACGGCCGTCTGTCCGCGGCCGGGTTCGCGCCGCTGTCGCCTCCGCGCACGCTTCCCGACGACGGCTCCGGCTGGTCGGGCAGCATCGTCTTCTACGTCCGGGATCCGGACGGCGTGATGCTCGAGATCGTCGAGCGGGCGGAGGCCGCGTCGCGGGCGCCCAGCGCCCCGGTGCGCGTGCCCGACAGCGCGCCCCGCTAATCGTCTATCCCGACGGCAGCGGTAGCGAGAACTCCACGGTGGTGCCCTCGCCCGGAGCCGACGTCACCTCGAAGCTGCCGCCGAGCGCGCGGATCCGCTCCCGGGCGGTGGCGATGCCCATGCTCTTCGACGTTGGCGATCGCCGCCGCTCGCCTGCGAAGCCACGACCATCGTCGCGCACGGTTGCGTGCAGCCGACCCCGGCGCTCGGAGACGCCGATCGTCACGTTGCCGGCGCGAGCGTGCCGGCGGACGTTGATCAGCGCCTCCCGGATCGTGCGGTAGGCAAGCGTCTCGATGTCGACCGGGTAGCGACCGAGTCGCGTGCGCACGGTCACCTCGGCGCCGCTGTCGCGGTGCAGCGCGTCGGCCAGGTCACGGATCGCCGGCCCCAGACCGGCCGCCTCCAGCAGCTGCGGCCGCAGATCGAAGGTGAGCCGGCGAGTGCGTTCCGTGGCCTCAGCCAGCGTCGCGCGGGCCTTTGCGATGGCGCCACGCGCCGCCTCCACGTCCCCGTTTCGCAGGTGCCGTTCGCTGCGGTCGAGCTCGAACAGCGACGCGATCATCACCTGGATCGTATCGTCGTGCAGCTCGCCCGCGATCCGCGAGCGCTGCTCGCTCTCGGCGTTGATGATCTCCTCCAGCAACGATTGCCGCCGCCGTTCGATGTCGCGAAGCGTCTGGGAGTGCTCGCGCTCGTCGGTGACGTCGCGGTAGTTGAGCACGATTCCGCGCACCGCTGGGTCGTGCAGCAGGTTGGTGGCGACGCCCTCGACCCGGCGCCAGGAGCCGTCGCTGTGCCGCAGCCGGAACTCGCCCGGTAGCTGCGCACCCGGCTTGCCGGCCAGCTGCTGGAGCACGCGCACGGCGCGGGCGGCGTCCTCCGGCGGCATCAGCTCGAGCGGCGAACGGCCCTCGAACCACTCCGGCGGCCGCCCCACAACGCGGCCCATCGAGGGGTTGTGGTAGACGACGATGCCGCTCGCATCGACGATCGTGACCGCCTCGCGGGCGTGCTCGACCAGCGCACGGTAGAGCCGGCCGACATCCCCGGACGGCGCCTGCTCAGGCTCCCTGCGCCCGGGCGCGACGACGTCGCCCGCAGCCGCTGGGGCGGTGCCGGTGGAGCCCTGGGGTCGCCCGGCCATGTGTCGTTCCTCGCAGGCATGGTGCCAGCCCCGCGATCACATGGCAATTAAGGCAGTGTCAGCCGAACAGCGGCAGGTACCACGCGTTCGCCTCCAGCATCTCGTCCATCATCGTGCGGGTCTGGTCGAGATCCAGCCGCGACGCGGTGTTTGGGTCGAGCATGAAGGCGTGCAGCGCTTGCTCGCGATCGCCGCTCAGCGCGGCCAGCACCACCTGCTGCTGGAAGTCGTAGAAGCGGCGCAGGTGCGCCGCCAGCGTCTCGGGCAACGGGCCGGTCTGGATCGGCCGGATGCCGTAGGCGTTGATCTGCGCGTTCACCTCGACGATCGCCTCGTCCGGCAGGTTCGGGATGGTGCCCTCGTTGGGCGCGTTCACGACCAGCGTGATGTTGCCGTTGTCGACGATCGCCTCGATCAGGTCGATCACCTCGATGCCCTCGTCCTCGTCGCCCTTGGGCAGGTCGGCCAGAGTCACCGGCGCGGCGCCCTCCGCCGTCCACGTCTCGGCCAGCTGCTCCAGGCCGGCGCACGCGCGACCGCTCGTACGCCATGTCGTGGGTGGTGATGCCGTAGCGCATCGACACCCCCTGGGCGGTGCCGGCGTAGGGCGCCTCCAGCCGCTGCATCTGCGGGAAGAACTCGGTCCAGTGCGACCAGCAGTAGGGCAGCACACCGTAACGGTCGAGCACCCACTTCACGATCGGCGCCGTCGCGCGCTCGCGCACCAGCGGCATCGCGTCCGTGCCGTCGGTCAGCCGCAGCTGCTGGATCGATGCGCAGTGGTTGATGCCCGCCACCACCGGCGGCATCGCGATCCGGTCGGGCTCGACGCCGGCCTGGTGGGCCAGCCACTCCCGGCTGCTCGGGATGCCCGGTGCACGAGCAGAGCGCGTAGGAGCGCACCTGCGGCGCCGCGGCCCGCATCGCCAGCGCCTCGATCGGAGCCGGGTTGGTGTAGTTGAACACCCACGCGTCGGGCGCCACCTCGGCGGCATTGCGGGCCACGTCGGCCAGCACCGGCGCGTTGCGGAACGCGCGCATGATCCCGCCCGGCCCGACAGAGTCGCCGACGTGCATGACGATGCCGTGGCGGCCGGGGATCTCGAGATCGTTGGCCCAGGCGTCCATGCCGCCGACCGAGATGGCGGCGATCACGAAGTCGGCGCCGGCCAGCGACGCCCGCTGGTCGGTGGTGCTGGCGACGCGCAGCTCGCTGTGCTCGTTGGCGATCAGCTTGTCCGCCAGCGACTGCATCACAGACAGCCGGCCCTCGTCGACGTCCATCAGCGTCACCTGCGAGGAGCCCAGGACGGGCGACTGCATCAGCCGCCGCACCAGCAGCGGGACGAAGCTGCTGCTGCCTCCGCCGATGATCGTGACCTTGGTTGCCATCTGCCGGGTCCTTTCGCTGGTGTCAGTTCATCGAGTCGTCGCTCATGGGCAGGATCGTGGCCTCGAGCACGCGGTGCGTGCGCGGCCGCGTGACCGCGTGCACCACGGCGTCGGCGACCTCCTGCGGCCGCATCATGTCGGCAAGGTCGGGATCCTGCGGCGTGCGGCCGCGGCCCATGGCGAACTCGGTGCGCACCCCGCCCGGCGCGATCGTGGAGCAGCGCACGCCGCGCCGGTACAGCTCGTGGTCGAGCGAACGCATGAACCCGACCTGCGCGAACTTCGAGGCCGAGTAGACGGCCTCGCCCTCCGGCCCGCGCTGCCCCGCCACCGACGCGACGACCACGAGGTCGGCGCTGTCTGAGTCCAGCAGATGGGGCAGGGCGGCCCGCACCGTGTACAGCAACCCCTTGACGTTGGTGTCGATCATCTCCTCGAGGTACTGGGGATCGAGGTCGAGGAAGTCGCCGTAGGCGCCCACCCCCGCGTTCGCGACCACGATGTCGATCCCGCCGAAGCGCTCGACAGCATCTCCCACCAGCGCCTCGATCTGCTCGGGCCGGCGCACGTCGCAGGGCCGCGCGAGAGCGCCGTCGATGCCGAGGTCGTCGGCGCGGCGCGATGCCAGCGCCAGCTTCGCGCCGCCGGCCGCAAGCGCCCGGGCGGTCGCCGTTCCGATGCCGCTGCTGGCTCCCGTCACCAGCGCCACGCGACCCTCGACTGTGCTCACGGCGGCTCCCATCTCAACAGTGGTGGTCAGAATCCGGCTCGGACGGCGGGACGTCGAGCGCCGGGTTCCGCTCGAAGAACCCGACCGGCTTCAGCTTGAACCCCGCCGTCGCCACCGGCATCACCGGCCAGTCCTCGGGCCGGGGGACGTGGTGGTGGCCGAACGTATACCAAACCACGATGTCCTCGCCGTCGATCGGCCGGTCGGCGCTCGTCCACTCCGGCAGGCCGGCACCGCCGGGGTGCAGGTTGGGGTACTCCCCGGCCGCGTACCGCTCCTCGCGGCGGTACGGCGTCACCCACAGGTGCTGTCGGATGAAGCCGGCGCGCTTGCTGACCGGAGCATCCGGCTGGGCGAACGGGAACGCTGTCTCTCCAGGCACCAGGCGGTAGGCGATCGGCTGTCCGAGGCGATGCAGCCGCTCCGGGTTGACGATCTCCCACCACCGCGCCGACCGCGTGTCGACGGTGCGCCGGGCGGCGTGCTCGGTGGCCAGGCGCTGCCTCTGCGGCCGGAAGGCGTTGCCGTGGGTGTTGCCTGCGCTGGGCGGAAGCGACTCCGTCCAGACCTCGTCGACCGCGTTTCGCTGCCCGTCGACGTCCAGGTCGAGCCGCATGTTGAAGAAGTGCTGGTGCACCATCGCGTTCAGGCCCGGGGCCACCAGGGTGCCGTGCTCAGGCTGCACGCCCGGGGCAACGGCGCCGGTCGAGAGCACCCCGGTCAGCTTCACCTCGAACTCGATCGTGCCGTCCTGGTACAGGTACCAGAAGAACCCGTAGTCGTAGTTGCCGATCGCTGAGAACGACGAGATCACCAGCCGCCGCGAGCGCCGCACCTCACCCGAGCCGTCGCGCCACTCGATGTGCCGCCACAGCACGCCCACGTCCTCCTCGTGGATGCAGATCGCATTCGGTATCGGCACCGGCGCGCCGCTCGGGTCGGAGACGATCGCGTCCAGGTAGGCGATCTCGCCCAGGCAGTCGCAGCCGCGCGTGAGCGGTGATGCGGCCAGGCCGACGCCGTTCTCGCCGCCGTCGAAGGCGTTCTTGAAGTAGTGCATCGGGCTGGGATCGCCGTAGGGCACCACCATCTCCGACAGCGAGGCCCGGTACAGGATCGGGCGCAGGCGCCCGCCGTCCTCGTAGCCCACGCGGTTCAGCACCAGGCCCTCGCGCGGGGTGAACCCGACGTGCAGCTGCCAGCGCTGCCACCGCAGCAGGTGTCCCTCCAGGGTGAAGCCGGGGCCCTGCGGCTGCGTGATCAGGAGCGGGGCGATGTCGTCGCGCAGCGGCGCGCCGGCGGCGACGTCGAAGTTGCCGCTCTCGGGCGGGATCGGCACCACCCCGTGGTCGTCCACCCGCAGCACCTCAAGCGTGTTCAGGTCGAGCAGCACGATCACCCCGTCGACAGGATGCGCCCACTCGCTGTCGCCCGGTGCCGGCTTCAGGAAGGCCACCGCCCGGCACAGCCGCTGGCCCGTCTCCTCGTCCGGGCCGAAGTGGCCGGCCGGCCACGCGTCCACCTGCACGATGCCCATGTCGGTCACGCCGCGCCGCGCCATGGCCGCCTGGAACTCCGGGTCGAGCAGCACCGCCTGCTCCGCCTCCACCAGCTCCGAGACCACCGCCATCGGCTGGATGTCCGCACGCCGCACCCAGCGGCTGACCCTACCCGAGCCGACCGCCACCGTCGCCTCCACCGTCTCGCGTGCAGACCGGTCGAGGATCACGACCTCGGCTTCCCGGGCCGGCTCGGCGCCACCCTGTTCCCATTCCAGCAGCGCCCGCTTGTCCGGCTCCAGCAGCGCGATCGTGACGAAGCGGCTGTCCTCTCCCAGGTCCCGCCCGCGGCACGCACCGGCGGCCGCCTCAATCTCACCCGCGTCCAGCGGGTCCAGTGGGTGTGTCAGCGCGCGCTCTTGTATTTCCCCCATACAGTCTCGTAGTATGGCGCTCCGCTCGCTCCGATGAGCGCCCAACCTGCAACGAGGGAGACGTTGTGAACCGACGACTGCGGTGGACACTGATCTCGGCGATGGCGATCGCGGGCGCGCTGGTCGCGGCCTCGTGCGGCGGCAGCTCCAGCTCCAGCGGTTCCAGCGCCTCGAGCGAGTCGATCAGGGGCCAGACGATCACCGTGCTCGTGCCCTACGTGATGCCCCAGTCGCTGCTCGCCCAGTTCACCAAAGAGACGGGCGTCAACGTCAACTACGTCCGCACCGGCTGGGATGCCACCCACAACAAGCTGATCGTCGCGAACACGGCCAAGACCTACATCGCCGACGTGGCCGAGTTCGACTGGTCGTTCACCGGCCAGTTTGCCGGCGCGGGGTGGGTGGAGCCCCTCGACAATCTGCTGCCGGCGAAGACGCTGGCCGACCTCAAGAGCACAGACGCCGCGTTCGTGTCGGGCGGCAAGACCTACGCGGCCTGCTACTCGAACGACTTCCGGCTATCCATGTACAACAAGCAGATGTTCGCCAAGGCGGGCATCACCTCGTTCCCGGCCACGTTCGACGAGCTGGCGACCGACATCCAGAAGCTGAAGGCGTCGGGCGTCAAGTACCCGCTGCAGATCCCGATGGCGGCCACCGAGGGCGGCATCACCCCCTGGTATCTGCTGACGCTGGCAATGGGCGGCCAGCTGTTCGACCAGAACCTGAAGCCTGTCTTCCAGACACCTGATTCGGCGGGCTACAAGGCGCTGCAGTGGGAGGCGGACGCCGTCAAGAACGGCTGGGTCTCCCCGGGCTCGGTGGCGTTGAACGACGACGTCGCCCTGAACGACTTCCTGGCAGGGCAGAGCGCGATCCTGGTCGCGACCGGCCCCGGCAACCTGCCCACCGCCAACGACCCCAGCCAGTCCAGCATCGTCGGCAAGGCGGCCCTCGGCCTGGTGCCCGGCGTCGACGGCCCGGGCGCCTCGTTCGGCCTGCCCGAGGGGCTCTCGATCCCGGTCACGGCCAAGCACAAGGCGGCCGCCGCGGCCTTCATCAACTGGTGGGAGCAGCCCAAGAACGCGATCGCCATCTACAAGACGCAGGGCAGCCTGCCGTGCGGGACGTCCACCATCAAGCAGATGGTGGCGACGGGCCAGCTGCAGGGCGGCGACGTCCTCAACCAGGAGCTGACTCACGTGGGCCCGCTGTTCCAGGCCGGCGCGCCCATCTGGTACTCCCAGTTCAGCGCCGACGCGCAGGGGCTGGCCAACGCAGCTGTCAAGGGCCAGATGAGCGTGCAGGACGCGCTCACCCAGCTCGCTGACAAGGCGTCCGCGCGCACGCCAGTAGTGCCGGGCCGCTGGAACCGGGAGGGCGATCGCAGCGCCCGCGAGACGCAGATCCTTGGGTGGATCCTGGTCGTCCCGGCGATGGTGGCCGTCGGCGCGCTGATCCTGTACCCGCTCGTCAAGGGCTTCCAGCAGAGCATCCAGTCGGGCGGCATCCTGTTCGGCGAGCTGCCGGGCTACGTCGGCACCCGCAACTACCGCGACGTGCTCAACGACCCGACCTCACGCGATGCGATGCGCCACACGCTGGAGTACGTGCTGCTGGCGGTCTCGCTGGAGCTGGTACTGGGCATCTTCGTCGCGGTCACCCTGCACAGGGTCTTCCGCGGGCGCGGCTTCGTGCTGGCCGTGCTGATCCTGCCCTGGGCGCTTCCGTCGGTGGTATCTGGCGTGCTCTGGCGCAGGGTGTTCGACCCCGACAACGGCCTCCTGAACAGTGTGCTGCTGCATCTGCACGTCATCAACCAGCCGCACGTGTGGCTGGCCAGCGGCCGCGGCGCCATCGTCTACATCACGCTCGTGCATGTGTGGGGCGTGCTGCCGCTGATCAGCCTGATCTTCCTGGCCGGGCTGCAGAGCGTGCCCGACGAGGTCTACAGCGCCTCGGCCGTCGACGGGGCCGGCCCCTGGCGGCAGTTCCGCTACATCACCCTGCCCCTGCTGCGGCCGTCCATGGCGATCGCGCTGACCGTCGGGACGCTGCTCGCGATCAGCATCTTCGACGAGATCTACGTGCTGAACGGCACCGCCCTGAACACCCGCTCGATTCTGATCCAGGTCTACAACACCACCTTCGTCGAGGCCGACTTCGCCCACGGCACCGCCCTCGCGTTCGTGCTTGCCGCGATCACCGCCGTTCTGGGCGGGTTTTACGCGCTTGCGCTGCGGAGGTCGACCGTATGACCACGACGCTGGGCATGCGGGTGCTGAAGGCGCTGGCCGTGACGCTGATCGTGGTCTGGTCGCTGGCGCCGATCGTGCTGGGCGTCACCACCAGCCTGTCCACCCAGCGCGAGGTGAACGAGGGGCCCAGCCACTGGCTGCCGCACCATCCCACCACCCAGGCCTACCGCGCGCTGATCGGCGGCACCACGGGTCAGCACTCCGGCGGCACCGTCACCCAGGAGGGCGAGTTCGTGCAGTCGATGTGGGTCAGCGCCGAGCTGGCGCTGCTGTCGGCCGGGCTGACGCTGGTGGTGGCCACGATGGCGGCCTACGCCTTCGGCCGGCTGCGGTTCCGGTTCGGCGGGTTCCTGCTGGCGGTGCTGGTCGGCACGATGGTGGTGCCCATCTTCGTGGTCGTGATCGCGCTGTTCAAGCTGATGGCCAACGCCCACCTGATCGACACCAAGAAGGGCCTGGTGCTGGTGTTCATAGCCACGCTGACGCCGCTCGCCACCTGGCTGCTCTACACGCAGGTGCGCGAGATGCCGGCCGAGCCGGAGGAGGCGGCGCTGATCGACGGCTGCCGGCGCTGGCAGGCGTTCGTGCGGATCGTGATCCCGCAGATGAGCTCGGGCATCGCGGCGGTGGCGGCGATCCTGGCGCTCTCGGTGTGGGGCGAGTTCCTGATCCCGCTGCTCCTCACCCAGACCCAGAACGCGAAGCCGGTGACGGTGCTGATCACGGAGTACGTCGGGAAGTACACGACCAACTACCCGATCCTGGCCGCGGGCGGCGTGCTGGCGCTGATCCCACCGGCGCTGCTGGCCCTGGCCCTGAACAAGCGCATCACCGGCATGCTGGCGGGCTCGTGACGACCAGCGCCACCGGCACGATCACGCTGGAGTCGGTCACCAAGCACTTCCCGGGCGGCGTTGTCGCGGTCGACAATCTCAGCCTGGAGGTGCAGCCGGGTGAGTTCCTGGTGCTGGTGGGACCGTCCGGGTGCGGCAAGACCACCGCGCTGCGGATGGTGGCCGGCCTTGAACCGGTCACCGATGGCCAGATCCGGATCAACGACAGGGTGGTGACGAAGCTGCCACCGCGCGACCGCGACATCGCGATGGTGTTCCAGAACTACGCCCTTTACGCGCACATGACGGTGCGCAACAACATGGCGTTCGGCCTCAAGATGGCTCGGATGCCGAAGGACGAGATCCGCCGGCGGGTGGACGAGGCGGCAGTGATGCTGGGCCTGACCGAACTGCTCAACCGCAAGCCGCGGCAGCTATCGGGCGGCCAGCGCCAGCGGGTGGCGATGGGCCGCGCGATCGTGCGCGAGCCGTCGGCGTTCCTGATGGACGAGCCGCTCTCGAACCTGGACGCCAAGCTGCGGGTGGAGATGCGCGGCGAGATCATCCGCGTGCAGCGCCGGATCGCAGCTCCCACGCTGTACGTCACGCACGACCAGACCGAGGCGATGACGATGGGCGACCGCGTGGCGATCCTGCGCGACGGCCTGCTGCAGCAGCTGGGCACGCCCGACCAGGTCTACGACCGGCCGGTCAACGCGTTCGTGGCCGGGTTCATCGGCTCGCCGTCGATGAATCTGCTACCGGCCGGGCTGGAGGCCGACGGCGACGGCTGCGCCGTCAGCGTCGGTGGCGCGCGCTTGGCGGCCCCGAAGCTACTGGAGCAGCGGCCGGCTCTGCGCGGCTACCTGGGAAAGCCGGTCACGCTGGGAATCCGGCCCGAGGACTTCGGCACCGACGGCGACGGCGGGGAGATCGACGTGACGGTGGCGCGGCTGGAGTCGCTGGGCTCGGAGCTGGTCGCCTACCTCGCCCCGGCGGGCATGGCGGCGGACACGCTGCTGACCGCGCGGCTGGAGCGACGCGCGTCGCTGGCCGAGGGCAGCGCGACGCGGGTGAACGTCGACGTCGACCGGCTCTACTTCTTCGACCCGGACAGCGGCGCCGCCCTCACCTGACCAGCAGGCTGATGATCTGGTGGGGCTGGTAGCCGAGCTCGATCACGCCGCCGTCCACGGGCAGTGGCTCGCCGGCGTCCTCGAGCAGGTTGCACGACACGGCCTCGGCGATCGGCCAGCCCACGCGCAGGCGCGCCCTACCCCGTGCGCCGTGGGCCTCGTACAGCCGCAGCAGCAGGGCGTCGGAGTCCTCGGCCCGCTTGACGGTGTCGAGCATCAGGTTGGGGTCGTCGACCGACAGCCATGAGCGCGGCTCACCCGCGTCCGAAGCCCACCGCAGCGGCGCCGCGAACCGGGCCGCCTCGGCCACCACACCCGCCTCGCGCCAGCCGCCCGCGTGCGGCATCACCGCGTAGGCGAACCGGTGGCTGCCTGCGTCCGCGTCGGGGTCGGGCACGGAGGTCGAGCGCAGCAGGCTGATCCGCATCTCGCCGCCCAGCGTCGAGTAGCCGTACTTGCAGTCGGTCAGGAGCGCCACGCCGAAGCCGTGCTCGGACAGGTCGGCGAAGCGGTGCCCGGGCACCTCGTAGCGGGCAAGGTCGTGGCTGGTGGAGAAGTGGGTGGGCCGCTCGGCGTGGCCGAACTGCATCTGGTAGGTGGCGGATGGGCTGTGCACGGCCACCGGGAACAGCACCTTCAGCATCGTCCGGCACTCCCCCCAGTCGACCTCGCAGTGGAACTCGAGCCGGGAGCCGCCCGCGTCCAGCCGCACCAGCTGGCGCAGCGTGCTGGCCGTCCCGATCCGGTATCGCAGCTCCGCCTGCGCCCGCAACCCGCCCGGCTGCGTGACGGCGCAGGACTCGGCCGGCCCCGCGTCTCGGGCCGTCTCGAGGTGGAACGGGTCGACGTCCCAGGCCTCGTAGGCCGTGGGCCGGTCGTCGTAGAGCTGGAAGACGTTCCCCGGCTCATCCAGGGCCTCGCGATCGGCGGCCAGGTGCACCAGCGAGACGAGGCGGCCCTGGCGGGTGAGCTCGGCCCGGAGCAGGCCGTTCTCGAGCACCACGCGGTCTCCCCGCTCGGTGGCACGTGCGGCGTCCGGCCCGGCCCCCGCCGCGGTGCCGATGCCGTAGCTGGGCGCATCCACCCAGGCCAGCTCACCGTCCGGCCGCTCCGCCACCTCGGCCCGAGCCGCTCCAATCGTGTTCACCGGCGCCGGTGGTCCGCTGCCTGCGATCGCCGCCAGCGCGCCGGCCGCCACGGCCTCGGCGCCTGCCAGCACGGCGGCGTGGTCACGGGCGGCGTCCTCGTAGACCAGGCCTATGCCCGAGCCGGGCAGGATGTCGTGGAACTGGTTCAGCAGCAGCAGCTTCCAGAGCTCGTCCAGCCGCTCGGCGGGGTAGGCGGCGCCGGCCTCGCGCATGGCGGCCGCGGCCAGGAACTCGGCATCGTGCAGCGCCCGCTCGCCGCGCGCGTTGCCCCGTTTGACAGCAGCCTGCGACGTGTAGGTTCCGCGGTGGTACTCGAAGTAGAGCTCGCCCAGGATCGCCGGCAGATCGGGAGCATCGGCCTCCAGCGCGGTGAAGAACTCATCGCTGGTGGTGATGGTCGTGCGCGGAAGGCCCTGCAGATCGCGTGCGCGGCGCAGTATCTCCAGCATGTCCGGCGTGGGCCCACCGCCGCCGTCGCCGTAGCCGAACACCAGCAGGCTGCGGTGCGAGCGGTCGTGGTCCTTGTAGTCGCGGACGCTGCGCCGGAGCTGGGCCACCTCGGCCGTGGCGTTGTACGTGTCGGCCGGCGGGAAGTGCGCGAGCACCTGCGACCCGTCGATGCCCTGCCAGGTGAAGGTGTGGTGGGCGGGTGGGTTGAACCGGTTCCAGGACAGCTTCTGGGTGAGGAACCGGCCGATCCCGGCGCCGCGCATGATCTGGGGCAGCTGGCCGTTGAAGCCGAATACGTCGGGGCTCCAGAACTCGGGACAGCGGCGGCCGAACTCCCGCTCGAAGTAGCGCTGGCCGTGCAGGAACTGGCGTACGAGCGACTCGCCCGACGGCAGGTTGCAATCGGACTCCACCCAGGTGCCACCCACCGGCAGCCACTGGCCGGACTCCACGCGGGTGCGGATGCGGCCGTACAGCTCCGGGTTGCGGCGCCGGATCCAGTCGTACTGCTGCGCCTGCGAGCACGCGAACCGGAACTCCGGATAGCGGTCCATGTAGGCGACCTGGGAGCTGAAGCTGCGCACCGCCTTGCGGTAGCTCTCGGCCAGGGGCCATAGCCAGGCGGTGTCGAGGTGCGCGTGGCCGATCGCCGACAGCTCGTGCGTGACAGTGGCGTTGCGGCGCTCGAGCAGGGGCGCAAGGATCGCCTCGGCCTCGTCCCAGGTGGCCGGATCGTGCTCCGACCAGCTGTTGCAGACGCGGTTCAGCTCGTACAGCAGCTCGCCCGCCCAGGTTGGGTCGAGGCCGTCGGCGTGCTCGCCCTCGAGCCGCCGCAGCACGTCGAAGTCGTGGTGCAGCCGCCACGCGCGCGGATCGAAGCGGGCGATCTGGCAGCGGTCGAGCACCACCGGCTCACGGCTGGCGTACGGTCGGGGTAGCTGACCGAACAGGCCGTTGCAGGCCAGCTCGACGCGCAGGTCGAGCCGCTCACCTGCGGTCGCCGCGGGGCGCAGCATGGCGTCCACGCGGGCGCCGTCGGGGCTCGTGTTCAGGCCCTGGAGCGCCCGGCCGCCGTCCCACAGCGTGGCCTCGCTGTGGCTGACCCACAACAGGTCGACGCGCTCGCCCTGCCACCGCTCCGGCACGGTCGCCTCGACCTTGAACCAGTAGGTGGCCCAGAGCGGCCCGAACGTCTCGCCCAGCTCGCAGTCGCGGTATTCGAGCAGCTCCGCCTCGGCCGGCTCGATGCGATCGACCGGCCCCGCCACGGCCAGCCGCTGGGGGGCGATGGCGTCGGCGTGGATCAGCCCGCGGATCCGGTCCCCGACCTGGGCGATGCGCTCGCGGGTGTAGCCGGGGTGGCGCAGCATCAGCGCGACACCCTAAATCATTTCACCCCAAGTCATTTCAGGCCTTACCCAGCAGCCTCCGCCAGAGCGACGGCGGCCGCGGCTGGGCGGCCCGCCACTCGCTCTCCAGCGGCAGCCGGCCGGCCTCGCGCGCCGCCAGCACGCACTCGCGGTGGGCGTGGCGGCGGCGGTCGCCGTCGCCCTCCGGGGAGATCAGCATGTGATCGCTCATGGCGTGCAGCCGCAGCCCGCAGAGCGGGCAGCGGTAGGTGGCCGGCTTGCGGCTTCGCACCGGCCGAATCGCCCACCATCGCGCCTGCTCGAGCTTGGCCAACAGAACTAATTATGCCCGGCCCGAGGCTCAGGCGTGCGCGACCAGATGCATGGCGTGCTGCTGGTGCCGCCGCGCCCGGTGCATGCGCTGGGTGCCGCGCAGACGCACGGCGCCGCTGTAGGCTGCGGCGTACCAGCCGTGGCTGAGGCTGGCAACCGACACCACGTCACCGGACTGGGGTGCGTGGATGAACCGGCCGTGGCCGATCCACAGGCCGACGTGGCCGAGCCCGTCGAAGAAGACCAGGTCGCCGGGGCGCAGCGCGTGGCGCCCCACGTGGCGTCCCATCGTCCACTGGGCGTAGCTCGAGTGCGGCAGCGCGATGCCCACGTGCGCGTAGACGAACCGCGTGAAGCCCGAGCAGTCGAAGCCGCGCGGCGTCGTCCCCGCCCACAGGTAGGGCGTGCCGCGGAAGCGCAGCGAGAACTTCGCCGAACGCGCGCCCAGCGTCCGCGGCCGGCCTGGAGCCGGGTGGTGGCGGTGGAAGACGTGGCCGGTTGCGGCAGCGCGCGCAGTGATAGGCGATAGCAGTGACGCTGCCAGGATTGTGAGCAGAGCCCTTTTCACAGCGGCGAAGAGTACAGACTCGCGTTTGCGCGTGTCGCAACACGCTCACAAGAATCCGTCAAACGCTGTGGGCGATCGCCGCCTCGGAGCCGGTGTGGAACAGGTGAAGCCGGCCGCGCTCGACCCCGAACTGGAAACGGTCACCCAGCCGGTGGTCGGAAGCCCCGTCCGCGCGTACCACCAGCCGCAGGTCGTCCGCCACACGCACGCCCAGGAACGTCTCGCGGCCCAGCGCCTCGACCGACTCGATCGTGCCCTGGAACGGCCCGGCCAGGCCGGCGCCGTCCTGCCACGGGCGCGTGTGCTCGGGGCGGATGCCGACGATCGCCTCGTCCCCCACGTCGGCGACGGGCGCGCACTCGAGGCGCAGCGCCGGGTGGGTCAGCCGCAGCGCTCCATCCCCGCGCTGCACCCCCACGCGGCCGAACGTCATCGCCGGGCTGCCGATGAAGCCGGCCACGAACATGTTGGCGGGCCGGTTGTAGACCACGTCGGGCCGTCCCTCCTGCTCGAGCAACCCGTCGCGCATCACGGCGATCCGGTCTCCCATCGTCATCGCCTCGACCTGGTCGTGGGTGACGAACACCGTGGTCACCCCGGTCTCGCGCTGGAGCGCCTTGATCTCTGCCCGCATGTCCACCCGCAGCTTGGCGTCGAGGTTGGAGAGCGGCTCGTCCATCAGGAACGCCTGTGGCTTTCGCACCAGCGCCCGGCCCAGCGCCACCCGCTGGCGCTGGCCGCCGGACAGCTGCCGCGGCTTGCGGTCGAGCAGCTCGCCCAGGCCCAGCCGCTCCGCCGCCTCGGTCACCAGCCGCCGCACCTGCTCGCGCGGCAGCTTGCGGGTCTGCAGGCCGAACGCGAGGTTGCGGTAGACGCTCATCTGCGGGTACAGCGCGTAGTCCTGGAACACCATCGCCACGTCACGCTGGCGAGGCGGCAGCTGCTGCACCTCCCGGTCGCCGATCAGGATCCGGCCCGAGCTGACCGCCTCCAGTCCGGCCAGCATCCTCAGCGCCGTCGTCTTGCCGCAACCGGACGGGCCCACCAGCACCACGAACTCGCCGTCGGCGACGTCGAGGGTCAGGTCGCGCACGGCCGTCACGTCACCGAACCGCTTCACGACCTGGTCGAAGGCGATGCCCGGCACGTCAGCCCTTGATCGATCCGGCCAGCATGCCGCGCAAGAACTGCCGCTGCGTCAGCACGTACAGGATCACGACCGGCGCGGCCACGAACACGGCGGCCGCCGACACACCGGGCACGTCCACGCCGTAGCGGCTCTGGAATGCGGACAGGCCCAAGCGGCGCGGTGCGGTGGGTCTGGTCGGAGATCATCACCAGCGCCAGCAGGAACTCGTTCCACGTCCACATGAACACCAGCAGCACCATCGTGACGATGGCGGGGCGCCCGATCGGCACCAGCACCCGCCACAGGATCCGCCACGAGGTGGCGCCGTCAACGCGCGCCGCGTCCGACAGCTCAGGCGGGAGCGAGCGGAAGAAGGCGCGCATCCAGAACACGCCGAACGAGATCGACAGGCCGGTCTGGGGCAGGATCAGGCCCCAGTAGGAGTCGGTCAGGCCGACGTCTCGGAAGCTGTAGTAGAGCGGCACGATCAGCGACTCGAACGGCACCACGATGCCGGTCAGGACCACGTAGAACAGCAGGTCTGCGAACGGGAAGCGCATCGTCCCGAACGCATACCCGGCCGGGATCGAGAGCACCGTCGTCAGGGCCACCACAGTCACCGCCACGATCGCGCTCGACGTCATCAGCCGGCTGAAGCCGCCCTCGTCCCAGGCCGTGCGGAACGTGGCCAGGCTGAACGAGTCGGGCAGCCCGGCGCCCGACAGGAGCGTTCCGGAGGGGTGCATCGCCGCCAGCACCACGACCACCAGCGGGGCCAGCGCCAGCACCGCGAACAGGGCCAGCATCACATGGGTCGCGGTGCGCTCGAAGCTGCCGGTGTTCACCGCCGCTCCTCCACCACCCGTGTGATCACGATCGACAGCAGCAGGATGATCGCACCCATGATCGCCCCGATCGCGGCCGCGGATCCCACCTCGCCGGTGATGAACGCCCGCTGGTAGATCAGCAGCGAGGGCACCGTCGTGGCGTTGCCGGGGCCGCCCTTGGTGGTGACGAAGATGATGTCGAACGCGCGCAGCGCGGTGATCACGCTCAGCGACATCGCCACCGCCAGCTCGTTGCGCAGGCCCGGCAGCGTGACCGCGAAGAACTCGCGCACCGGGCCGGCGCCGTCGACCCGCGCCGCCTCGTAGCGCGACAAGCGGGATCCGCTGCACGCCGGCCACGAACAGCACCAGGCAGAGGCCCGTGGTGACCCAGGTGCCGATCACGCCGACGGCCGGAAGCGCCGTCGAGAAGTCGCCCAGCCATGAGTGCTCGAGGCTGCTCAGCCCCACCGCGCCGAGCAGCGAGTTGATCGGCCCCGGACGGGTCGTACAGCCACTTCCAGGCCACGCCGACCACCACCGCCGCCAGCACCTGCGGCAGGAAGATGACGGTGCGAACGGCGGCGCTGCCCCGCACGCGAGCATGCGACATCAGCGCCGTCAGGAACAGCCCGATCGTGATCGGCAGCACCGCGTAGAACCCCACCAGCACCAGCGAGTGGCCGAACGCCTCCCGCACCAGCGGGTCGACCAGCGCCTCGCGGTAGTTGGACAGGCCCACCCAGTGCCCGACCGTGACGCCGTCCCACGCAAACAGCGAGATCCAGGCGCCGTCGATCATGGGCGCGATTACGAACACGCCGAACACCACCAGCGCCGGCAGCACGTACAGGTAGCCGATCAGCCGCGGCTCGCCGGGGGCGGGCTGGGGGCGCGGCCGGCGCCACCGGCGCCGACCGCTCCCCTCGACAACCGGCAGGCCGGCCTCACGAATGTGTCTTCACCCAGTCCTGCTGGACGGCCGCCGCGAAGTCGGCCGGCGTCTCGCGGTTCTCGCTCAGCTGCTGCAGCCCACCGAACAGGGTGTCGCCCATCGTGGGGGTGGCCCAGTCAAGGTAGGGCGTAAGCGTGCCCGCCTTGGCCTTCTCGCCCCAGGCGGCCGAGATGGCCGCCAACGACGAGTTGGGATCGACCGCCGCCGCCCCCGGGTTCGCGGCCGGCAGGTCGCCGTTGCCGATCACGATCTTGGCCGCGTTCTGGTCGGTGATGAAGTCGATGAACGCCGCCGCCACGGCCTGGTTCTGGGAGTGCGAGCTGATGTGGAACGGCAGCGACAGCGCGCCGGTGGTGGGTGCTCCCGGCGTCCCGTCCAGGGACGGCAGCGGGAAGAAGCCGACGCCGTCGCCGAGCGGCCCGGCGAACGTCTGGTTCTCCCAGGGGCCGGTGATGAAGTAGAGCCCCTCGCCCTTGCCGAAGCGGGCGGCCGCGTTCTCCTGGCTGACGCCGTTGAAGCCGTCCTCGAAGTAGCCCTTGTCGCTCCACTGCTGCAGCACCGTGGCCGCCTTGCGGGTGCCCGCGGTGTCGAACGTTGCGCCGGCGTGGCCGTACGTCCAGTTCGAGATTGACGCGGACTGGTCGAACCGCGCCTGCAGCACCATGAACACGTGCCCCATCGGCCAGCGGTCGAGGTTACCGACCATGATCGGCGGCACGCCCTTGGACTTGGCCACGGCAAGGCTCTGCTGGAACTGGTCGAACGTGGTCGGTACCTGCAGGCCCAGCCGCTTCAGGGTGGCCTTGTTGTAGAAGGCGCCCACCACCTCGGCCTTCTGCGCGATGCCCCACAGCTGGCCCACGCCCCACTGGTTGCCGTCGGACGACCACCGCAGCGGGTTCAGCGCGGCCGAGCTGCCGAACCGGGTGTCCCAGCCGTAAGCCTTGGCGTAGCCGTCCAGCGGCGCGATCAGGTGCGCCTTCACCAGTGCCCGGTCGACCGCGCCCTCGTTGCCCTGGAAGACGTCCGGGGCGTCGCTGGACGAGGCCGCCAGCTTGATCGTGGCCATGTAATCGTCGAAGTTCTTGACCACGCGCTTGACGGTCACGTTCGGGTACTTCTGCTCGAACTGCTGGATCAGCTCGTCCTCGGCCTTCGAAGGGCCGGTTGCGTTCTCCGTGTCCCACATCGTGAGCGTCACCCGCTTGGAGGTGTCGAAGCCGGTGGACACGGCACCGCTGGGCTGCGACACGGAATCGCCGCTAGACCCCGGGGTGCCGCAGGCGGACAGGGCCAGCACCGCCGTCAGGCAGGCAAGCGACACAGACAGGCGTGGACGCATATGGGTCATCATCTCGCTCCGTTCGGTGGGATGCTTGCATCAAAGGGACCCGCGATGTCGCGGAACTCGTCGATCGTGAGGGCGCCGGCCAGCGTGGTGGGGACGCGCACCGACATCGCGGCATAGGTCACGGCCAGCCGCAGGCGCTCGCCGACCGGCAGCCCGGCCAGGTCTGCCCAGACCCAGGCGGCCGTGAACAGGTCGCCGGCGCCGTTCGTGTCCACGGCCGTCACGGACGGTGCGGACTCGCGGACGAGGCCGTGCTGACCGGCGCAGACGGCGCCCTCGTCCGCCAGCGTGACGACCACCGTCGGGCAGTACCGGGTCAGCGTTTCGGCGGCCTGCTCGGGGTCGTCGATGCCGGTCAGGAACGCTGCCTCGGAGTGGTTCGCCACCAGCGTCCTGGCCGAGGCCAGTGCCGCCGGCAGCCGTCCGGCCAGGGCACGCGCATCGAAGTCACCCACCACCGCGTAGACCGCGCAGCCGGTCGGCGCCTCGGCCACCTCGGGCAGGTCGATCACGACCGCCCGCGGCTCCAGCGCCGCGATCGCCTCGCCGTCGCGCGGCAGATCAGGCGCGACCGTGACGAAGGCGCGATCGCCGTCCAGGGGCAGGATCGCCGAGACCGCCGTCGCATCGGCGCGCGGTCCGACCCAGCCGATGCCCTGCTCGGCCAGGAGGCCGGAGAGGATGCGGCCGCACAGGTCGTCTCCCACCGGCGACATCACGACCGCGTCCAGATCCAGCCTGGTCAGACCCAGCGCCACGTTGGCAAGTCCGCCCGGCGTGAACTGGACACGCTCGGCCATGCGCTCCTCGCCCAGGGCCGGCATGGCACCCAAGCCGCTGAACGTGATGTCCAGGAACGGTGCTCCCGCGCAGACCACATCGACGCTCATGCGAACCGCCCCGCCAGCGCCGGGTGCTCGGCCAGGTAGCCGTTCAGGATCCGCTCGGCGACCTCGACCGAGGGCACCAGTGGATGCAGCGCCAGCGACCGCAGGGCTCCGCGGCGCGAGCCGCTGAGGGCGGCGTCGATCGCGGCCCGCTCGGAGGCGCGCACCTGCAGGATCAGGCCCTTGGCCTCCATCGGGACGTCGCCGACCGCGACCGGGACGACGCCGCCCGGCCCCACCAGGCACGGCACCTCCACGACCGCCTGGGCGTCCAGGAACGGCATGCTGGAGCGGTTGGCCGTGTTCAGAATCATCACCCGCGGCCGTGCGTTGGCCATGGCATCCACGATCTGCAGGGCGACGCCGCCGTAGCCGCCGGGCTCCCGGGCTGCGCTCACCTCCGCCATCTCGACGCCCCGTGACGACCAGGCCTCGGCCATGTAGGACGCCTCGCGGGCCGAGTTCGCGGCCTTCCAGCGCGCCAGAGCGTCCCCGTTGCCTTCGTAGAAGATGCTCTGCTGGGAGAGCAGCACCGAGGCGCGCAGGTTGCCGGCCTGCATCGACGCAAGCGCCTCGTGCTCGAAGTAGTAGTAGTAGAGGTACTCGTTGGGCAGCATCCCGACGGCACGCAGCCACTCGCCGCCGAACAGCTTCCCCTCCTCGAATCCGGCCAGCCGATCGTCGTCGGCCAGCAGCCCGGGCAGCAGGTCGCGCTCGCGGTGCCGCACCGCGCGCAACCAGCCCAGGTGGTTGATGCCGAAGTAGTCGAACCACAGCTGGTCGACCGGCATGCCGAGGGCCGTTGCGACCCGCTGGCACATGTCTGGAGGAGCGTCGCAGATGCCGACCACGCGATCTCCGAGCACCCGCTGCAGCGCCTCGGTGACCAGACCGGCGGGGTTGGTGAAGTTGATGAACAGGGCTTCCGGCGCGTGCCTGGCGACCTGCTCGGCGATTGCGGTGGCGGCGGGCACCGTGCGCAGGGCGAAGGCGATGCCACCGGCGCCGGTCGTCTCCTGGCCGATCGCACCGGCGTCGACGGCGATCCGCTCGTCCAGCAGCCGGCCCTCGAGGCCGCCCACACGGATGGCGCAGTAGACGACGTCGGCACCCTCCAGCGCGTCGCGCAGATCGCCGGAGCTGCGGTAGGCGACGCGGTCGCCCAGCTCGGCGTCGATCCCGGCCAGCACGGCGCCGATCTGCTCCAGCCGCTCGGCGTTGGGGTCGTACAGCACGACCTCGTCGAAACGGGTCGTGCCCACTCCGGCCACGAGCGCGCGATAGATCGCCGGCGTGCGAAATCCGCCGGCTCCGACTAGGGTTAGCTTCACAACCGCCAGTAGTACCAAAGAGGTACCACCAGTGTCAAGTGCACTCACCCATCCGCCCAACGACGCCCGCGGCAGCGAGCCGCTGTTCCGGCGCGTCGCGCGCTCGCTGCGCGCCGAGATGGCGGGCGGTCGGCTTCCGGCAGGTCAGCGCCTGGCGCCCGAGCGAGAGCTGTGCGCGCGGCTCGGCGTCTCCCGAAACACGCTGCGCCGAGCGCTGCTCGAACTTGAGGCGAAGGGCCTGCTGACCGCCGCCGGGCGACACGGCTGGTACGTCGCAGCGGCGCAGGTGGTGGAACTGGCGCACGGCCCGCGCAGCCTCACCGAGTGGGCGCACGAGTCGGGGGTGACGCTGGCGTCGCGCGTGCTGCACCAGCGGCTGCGGGCCGCGTCGGCGGCCGAGGCGGAGGCCCTGCGGCTGCCGCCCGAGGGCGACGTCTTCGAGCTGGAGCGGGTGCGGCTGGTGGACGGGGTGGCGCTCTCGCTCGACCGGTCATGTCTGCCCGGGCGGCTGGCGCACGCTCTGCAGGACGTCGAGTTCGAGACCGCGTCGTTGTATGCGGCGCTGGCAGAGGGGTGCGGCCTGGTCCCGGGTGACCGCGACTGCACGCTGCGCGCTGTCACGGCCGACGCCCGCACTGCCCGGCTGCTGGACGTGCCCGCCGGCGCGCCGCTGCTGGTCGTCCAGGAGACCGTCCTCGACCAGCATGGCGACCCGCTCGAGCACGCCATGCTGGCCAACCGCGGAGATCGCTGGCGGTACCGAACGACCCAGCTTGCGCCCGAGGTCGAGGGAGTGCGCGCTAGCACTCGCGAGGCCCGCCGATAGGCTCCCGGGTGCCGGCGGGTACGCTATCCTCGCCGCCCATGGGATACGACCTTGCGGTTGCCACTCCGGCCTTCCTCGACCTCACGTTCACCGGACTGGAGGCATTGCCGGCGCTGGGCGAGGAGCGCTTCGGCAGCGACCTGCTGCGGTCTCCCGGCGGCGGAGCGATCACCGCGGTCGGCGCCGCCAGGCTCGGCCTGGCAACGGCGCTGGCGTCGCCGTTGGGCGACGACGTGGCCGGCGATCTGGTGATCGAGGTGCTGCGCGGCGACGGAATCGAGATCGTCTCGCGAAAGGCGCCGCGCACGCCCACCACCGTGGTGCTGCCGGTCGGCGACGACCGCGCGATGGTGACCGTCGATCCGGGGGTGCGCTCGAGCGCGGCCGACGTGGCTGCCCTGCAGCCCCGGGCGGTGGCGGTCAACCTCGACCTTCTCTACGTGGTGCCCGACGGCGCAGCCGCCTACGTCACCTGCGGCGATGACGATGCGCGCGCATTCGCCGGACGGCCGCCGGCCAAGCTGTCGTCGGCGCGGGCCCTGTTCGTGAGCGAGGGCGAGGCGCTGGTGCTCTCGGGTGCCGACGATCTCGCCGCCGCCATCGGGATGCTCGCCGACGTCGTCCCGACGGTTGTCGTGACGCTGGGAGCCAGGGGCGCGGTGGCGTCGGTGGAGGGCGAGCGTGTGGATGCCGCAACGGCGCCGTTCGATGCCCTCCCGGTGGTGGACGCCACCGGCGCGGGCGACCTGCTGGTGGCCGCATACATCTGGGCCGATCAGCTGGGTGTCTCGCCCTCCGACCGGCTGCGGTGGGCCGTGATCTACGCCACGCTATCGGTCGCGACGCCCACCGCCGTGGCCGGGGCGGTGACGCTGCAGCGGTTGCTCGAGGAAGGTGCGCGGGCGGGCCTGTCAGCGCCGGACGGGGCGGCGACGAACGCCGGCTGAACCGCAACTGCTCGACCCGACCACGGAATTCGGCGCTCGCGCCGACCGGCGCCTCCGCGAGGAACTGATCGGCTGGCTGGTCACGGTCAATCCGGCCGGCGCTCCGGTGCCGGTGCCTGTCTGGTTTCTGTGGGACGGCGCCGGCAGCCTCCTGATCTACAGCAGGCCCGGCACAGCAAAGCTCCGCAACATCGCGGCCAGCCCGCGCGTGTCCGTGCACCTGGATGGAGACGGCGCCGGCGGAGACGTGGTGGTGGTGTCCGGCCGGGCACATCTCAGCGATGACCCGGGGGCGGACGGTGTCGACGCCTACATCGGGAAGTACGGTGGGCGGATCAGCAGGAACGGCTGGACGCCGGCGGCGTTCGCGGCCGACTACTCGGTGCCGATCCGGGTCGCTGTGACCCGGATATCGGGCCACTGACCGCCGATCCATGCAGTTACAGCGGTGTCACGCCCGGCCCCGCGGGCGTGTCGAGATGCCCGCACGGCGCGGTCGGTGTTTGACTCCAATAGATGGGCCGAGGCCCTGTTCTCCACGAATCGCTGTCACGGGTGCCGCACGCATCTGTGTCGGATGCGTGCCGGAACCTGACGCAGGCCGGGGGGTGTCTGACACCGTTAGCAGGGCGGTCTGGTGCCGGCATCGGGGCGATTATCCCTCGACGTCAGGCCGCGTTTCCTCGGAAACGTCCTCGCCGTCCCGGGCTAGTTTCAGCCGCCAAACATGTTCTTGATTCGCTCCCACAACGAGGGCTGCGCCGCGCTGGTCGGCATCGGCTCTGCTGGGGGAGGGGTCACGGACGGCTGATCGCCACTTGCCTGCTCGGGTGGGGTTGGCGGTATCGACGTGCCGCCGCCCGGATCAGGGCCGCCGCCTGGATCAGTGTTGTCGTCGTCGCTCATGGTCGCTCCCTGGTTTCGGGGTAGCTGCGAGCGTACGCCTTTAGGGCTTCGGAGCCTTACTCGGCCACCGCCGTCGCCGCCAGCAGACGCTGGTGGTGATCCGTGTGCCACTGGCCGACCCGGTTCGGTGTCAGGAACGCAACCTCGAGCGACTCCTCCGACGTCCGCAGCCGGCCGCCGTCGAGCCGGCACCGGAAGGCGTAATGGACGCTCTGCGGACGCCGCTCGGTGTGCACGCGACGAGGCGCCGAAACCTGGAGCCCGGTCTCCTCCGCGACCTCGCGCACCACGGCCTGCTCCGGCGTCTCGCCCGGGTCGACCCAGCCGCCCGGCATCGCCCAGCGCCCATCATCGGCCCGTCGCACCAGCAGCACCTCGCCTCGCTCGTTCTCCACGAGCGCGTCGGCACCGGCCCGTATCCCGCCCCGAACGGGGCCGGGTGAGCTCACCGGTACCAACCGTCGGCCGGGGTCGGTAGCGCCCCCAACCGCTCCCGCCATGGCTGCGCCAGCCGCTCGGCGATCCCGACCAGCCGCTTCAGCAGCGGCCGGCACTGCTCGTGAAGCGCCCGGTCGGACTCGGCCTCGTCCTCCACCAGCGCCGCGTCGAACAGCGTACGTCCGACGATGAAGCCGCTGGCGCCGGCACGGCAGGCGTCCTCGATCTGGCCCTCGAGCACGGCCGGGTCGGCGCCACCGCCCAGGAGCACCCACGGGATCAGGGATCCGCAGGCGCCATCGACGTCCGCGCAGGCCTCGGCCGATCCGGGATACTGGAGCTTCAGCACGTCCGGCTCGAGGGTTGCCAGCCGTCGCGCTCCTTCGATCACGAGCTCCGCGAAGCGGTCGCCGCCGGCCCGCTGCTCACCCTCGCGCTTGTAGACGATCGGCTCCAGAATCAATGCCAGGCCGGCCGCCCGGCAGCTCTCGACCGCTTCCGCGACGACCCGCTCCTGGCGCTCCGCTTGATCGGGCACATCCACCCGGTAGGGCAGCAGCAACTTCGCCCCCGATGCCCCCAGCCGCCGCCCCTTCTCCGGCGACCAGCCCTCCAGGAAGGTGGTCACGTCCAGCTTGGCAACGTCGCCGTATCCCATTCCCTCCAGCGGCACGGCCACGCCGGTGCTGCCCGGCACGGCACCGGCCGCCAGGGCCTGCGCGGCGCCGTATTCGGCGTCGAGCAGCACCATCGTCGCGGCCGGCGCCAGCGCCGAAGCCACCCGCACCTTCAGCCGCGTGATGCCGGCATGGTCGAGCTCCAGCCCGCGGTTCGCAAGCACCGCCTGCAGCGAGTCGCGGTGGTCGATGGCCGCCCCCGCAATCACGCCCCGGGCCGAGCTGAGTTGGTCGAGCGCGCGAGCGCGCTGGGCCGAGTGAAGGTGGTCGCTCATAGGTCCGCTCCAATCGCGCGGCGGGCCACGGCCGACAACAACCGTGCGTCGCGCATCGCCTGTTCGACCGTGTTTCGCACCGGCTCGGCCCCGGTGACCGCGGCGTGGAACCCCTCCAGCTCCCGCACGAACGCCTCGCCGTACCCCGCCTGCACGTGCGTGGTGTCCAGCCGCAGCCCCTGCGACCGCCGCACCCACAGGTCGGTCTGTTGATGGTTAAGGTACGGCGCCGGGAACTGCATCTCGATCACGCTCTGCTCGAAGTGCAGCACGTAGCGCTCGCGGTACCACGCGATGCCCGGCACCAGCACCTGGGCGAAGTGCCACGCCGCGGCACCGTCCAGCAGCGACACCGTGCCGGCGGCGGACTCGCCGCCCGACCAGATGTGGCCGCCGACCACGTCGCCGTCTCCGATGCCCATCCGCTCGAGCATGCCGTGCACGGCGTTGATCGTGTGGATGACGCCGGACATGAGCGGGTCGGCGTAGCCGCGCAGGTGCGCACCGTCCACCGTCACGCCCAGCGCCTCGGCCGCCTGCGCGCGCTGCAGGGCGCGGGCCTCCTCGATCAGCGCCCTGGGCACGTCGTCGGCCCGCAGCAGCGGCCGGTGCGCCACGAACGGCGACGAGTCGGGGTCGCTGACCTCGACCGAGATGTAGCGCAGCCCCTCCCCGCCCTCCGGCAGCAGGTCCAGCGCAGCCTCGTAGTTGGGGTCGAACCGCTTCATGTAGCCAACCTGGACAACGAGTTCCTCACGGTCGCGGCGCTCGATGATCTCGGCCGCCTCGCGCTCGGTGTAGCAGAGCGGCTTCTCGCAGAACACGTGCAGGCCCGCGTCCAGCCCGGCCACCACCGTGCCGGCGTGCAGCGGGTCGGGCGTGGCAACGAGCAGTGCATCCAGTCCCAGCTCCAGCAGGTCGGGCAACGCTTCAACGGCGATGATCCCGTGACGCTCGGCCACCGCCTTGCGCACATGCGCCGACGGGTCGGCCACGCCCACCAGCTGGAACCGGTCGCCCAGCGCCACGAGGTTGGGCAGGTGCTCGACCTGGGCGATCATTCCCGCCCCGACCACGCCGATCCGCACGCCGCCGCTCATGCCGAACCGCCCAGGAACGGCCGCTGCGACCGGCGCGACCGCTCGTAGTCCACGCGCGCCTCCTGCACCGCCGGCATCTCCGAGACCTCCGCCACCGGCACGTCCCACCATGACTCGTAGGGGCCGACCCCGCGCCCCGGATCGCAGTCGATCACGATCACAGTGGTGCGGTCGGCGTTGCGGGCGGCATCGAGCGCGGCGGTCAGCTCGGCCAGCGTCTCGGCCCGCGTGGCGATCGCGCCCAGGCTGGCCGCGTTCTGGACGAGGTCGACCGAGACGGTGTAACCCGTGCCGAACCCCTCCGAGCCGAGCGAGCGCGACAGCCCTCCGATCGAACCGAACCCCTTGTTGTCTACGAGGACGACCGTGATACGCGCAGCCTCCTGGATGGATGTTGCGATCTCGGACGACATCATCAGCCACGAGCCGTCGCCGACCATCACGATCACCTCGCGGTCGGGCGCAGCCAGCTTCACGCCCAGGCCGCCCGCCACCTCGTACCCCATGCACGAGTAGCCGTACTCGAGGTGGTAGCCGTCGGGGTCACGGGCGCGCCAGAGCTTGTGCAGATCGCCGGGCAGGCTGCCCGCCGCGCACACCACCACGTCGTCGGCCCGACCGGCATTGACCGCTCCGATCACCTGTGCCTGGGTGGGCGCGCCGGCCGCCGGCGCCGTCAGCCGCTCCACCTCGGCGTCCCACTCGCGGTTGCGTCGCGCTGCCAGGTCGGCATGGCCCGCGTCCACCCGGTACCCGCTCAGCGCCGCAGCCAGCTGCTCGAGCCCGGCCCGGGCGTCTGCCACCAGCGGCAACGCGGCCAGCTTGTGCGCGTCGAATCCCGACACGTTGAGCGCGATCAGCCGCAGCCCGGGATCTTGAAACGCCGTGTGCGAGGCGGTGGTGAAGTCGCTCAACCTGGTGCCAACAGCCAGCACCACGTCCGCCTCGCGGGCGGCCAGGTTGGCGCCCAGGGCGCCGGTGGCGCCCAACGCACCCAGCGCCGAGGGGTGGTCGAAGGGCAGGGCGCCCTTGCCGGCCTGCGTCTCGGCCACCGGCATGCCGGTGGCGTCGACCAGCGCCCGCAGCGCGGCTCCGGCCTGGGAGTAGCGCAGGCCTCCACCGGCCACAATCAAGGGCCGTCGCGCCTCGCGCAACAGCGCCACCGCGGCCGCCAGCGGCTCCGCGGCGGCGCCGGGTCGGCCGATGCGCCAGACGCGCGGCGCGAACAGCTGATCCGGGAAGTCGGCGGCCTCTGCCTGCACGTCCTGGGGCAGCGCGATCGTGACCGCGCCGGTCTCGGCCTGGTCGGTCAGCACGCGCATCGCCTCGAGCAGCGACGAGGGCAGCTGATCGGGACGGTTGACCCGGTCGAAGAACCGCGACACCGGCGCCAGCGTGTCGTTGACCGACGCCTCGGGGCGGCCGGGCAGCTCCAGCTGCTGCAGCACCGGATTGGGCCGGCGCGACGCGAACACGTCTCCCGGAAGCAGCAGCACCGGCAGCCGGTTGATCGTTGCCAGCGCCGCGCCCGTCACCATGTTGGTCGCGCCCGGCCCGATCGACGACGTGCACGCCCAGGCCTGCAGGCGGTGCCGCTGCTTGGCGTATGCCACCGCCGTGTGCACCATCGCCTGCTCGTTTCGGGGCAGCACGTAGCGCAGCCGTCCGTCCTGCTGCAGCGCCTGACCGATGCCGGCCACGTTGCCGTGGCCGAAGATGCCGAGCACGCCCGCGAACAACGGCGCCGTGGTACCGTCCCGCTCAACCTGCTGCGCCGCGAGGAACGCCACCAGCGCCTGGGCCGTGGTCAGGCGCCGTACGCTCACGTGACTTCGCCCGACGTCAGCCCGCGCACGACGTGGCGCTGCACCAGCAGCACGAGCTCCATCAGGCCGCCTCCGCTGCCCGGCCTGTGGAACCGCGCACGATCAGCTCCGTCCCGATCACCACGCGCTCGGCGGCGTGGCGCCGGTCGGCGATCGCGCTCAGCACCATCTCCGCGGCCAGCCGCCCCATCTCGCGGGCCGGCTGCCGCACGGTGGTGAGGTCGATGCGGCGGTGCGCCGCCAGCGGGATGTCGTCGAACCCGACAACGGAAACGTCCTGCGGGACGCGCCGGCCGCCCCGCTCGAGCTCGTCGACCAGCGCAATGGCAACCACGTCGTTGGTGCAGCAGACGGCGGTGGCGGCGCTCAGGCCGGCGACCGGCTCCAGGCCCCGCCGCGCCAGGGCCGTCCGCAGCGCAAGAGGACGGATGTCCACCTGCTCCTCGTGCTGGCCGGAGTGGGCAAAGGCGATGCGGCGGTGGCCGAGCGAGAGCAGGTGCTCGACCACCTCGTCCATCGCCGCGAGCTCGTCCACCGCGATGACGCCCAGCCGCTCGTCCTGACCCTCGAACGACACCACGACCACCGGGATGCCGCGGTCGAGCAGCTCGCTGGGGATGGCCGAGCCCGCCGTCACCGCCGGGAAGATGACCCCGTCCACGCGCCGGCCGACGAGCGCCCGCACCTGCGCCACCTCGATCTCGGGATCGTTCTCGGTCTCGGCGACCAGCACCGCGAAGCCGTCGCGGTGCGCGCGCCGCTCGACCTCGAGCGCCAGCGTGGCGTGGAAGGGGTTGAGCGCATCCGGGATCGAGACGCCCAGCGTGTGCGTCGTCCGGCGCTTCAGCGACCGCGCCACCTCGTTCTGCCGGTAGCCGAGCTGCTCGATCGCCTCCAGCACGCGCAACCGCGTGGGCTCGGCCACGGGCGCGGTGTCGTGCAGCACGTTCGAGACCGTCGCCACCGACACGCCTGAGCGGCGAGCCACGTCGCGCATGGTGGCGCTCACGCGGGCACCTCGGCCTCGCAGCCGGCGGAGCGCAGCGCAGCCGAACGGTCGCTGTTGAAACGTTTCAATTGATCGCCTATCTTCTGCCCGAGCGTCGAGGTTGTCAAGTCGGCGCGCCGGCCGTCAGCCGCGGCCGAGACCAGCCGCCAGGTCGCTCACCATCCGCTGATAGGAGTCCTCCAGCGGCAGGTCGATGCCGAAGCCGCCGGTGCGCTCGAGGTCGACGAATCCGTGCATGGCGCTGCGCAGCGCGCGGATGGCGTGGATCGTCTCAGCCTCGCCCAGCCGCCACGGCTCGAGCAGCCGCGCGAGCAGTTCGACCACTGCGGCCGCCCGCTGCTGCTGCAACGGGTCGTCGCCGGGCGCCCGTTGCAGGGCCTGGTAACAGCCGGGATGGGCGAGCGCGTAGGCGCGGTAGGCGCCCGCCACGGCCAGAAGCGCGTCTCTGCCCGTGCGGCCGACGGCGGCGTCGCGGAGGCGGTCGTGCAGGTCGCCGAGGGCGGCGGCCGCGATGCCGGCGCGCAGCCCGCCCAGCCCGGCCACGTGGTTGTAGATGGAGGGGCTGCGTACGCCCAGGCGAGTAGCCACCCGCGCCAACGTCACCGCCTCCAATCCCTCGGCGTCGGCCACCGCGCACCCTGCGGCGACGACGGCGTCGGGGGTGAGGCCGCGCCGACTCATCCCTGCGCCCCGCGGGCGATCGCGGCGTCCATCGCCGCGAGCGGATCCTGCACCACGCGGCCATGGCCGACCGCAAGTCGCCGCGGCTCGAGCGCCCGCAGCGACCGCGCACTCTCGAGCGCCGTCGGCCGGTGCCAGGTGGCCATGTGCACGAGCGGGAACCTCAAGCTGCGAGCGGCGGCGGTGGCGACTCCGCCCAGCGACTTGAAGGCGTCGCCGGCGATCAGCGTGCCGTCCCGGTGGTCGAGAAAGGCGACGTGGCCGGGTGTGTGGCCGGGCGCGGCGATCACCTCGAGCGACCCGACCCGCTGGCCCGGTTCGAGCAGGCCGGTCGGCCGGGTGGCCGTCCCCGGGTAGCCGCCGCGCATCTTGGCGTCGGCCGGCTCGCCAGGGCCAGGAGTCATGTCCTTGCCGAGCAGGCGGGCGTCACGGGCCGAGATCAGCACCTCAGCGTCGGGCAGTGCCGGTGCCAGGTGGTCGAGGCCGCCCACGTGGTCGCCGTGAGCGTGGGTGAGCACGATTCGCACGATCGGCATCTCCAACCGCCCCGCCGCGGCCATGATCGCCAGCGCGCCGCCCTTGCCGATGGTGGTGTCGATCAGCGTCAGGCCGTCCGCCTCCCGAACCAGATAGGCGTTGACGAAGCCGAAGCGGGTGACGCACGTGGTTGTGGGTACCTGGGTCATGGCGGTGTCCTTGGTTAGATTACGACTATTCGTCCTTAGACTAACATAATTAGTTTCGAGAAGCAAGGTCACGTGTTTGAAACGTTTCAACCTGTGACGTATCGTGCGCCCATGCACGCCACGGAGCTGGAGGCGGTGGTGATGGGCCGCGTCTGTGTCGACCTCTACCCCATGCAGCTGCGGGTGCCGCTCGAGCAGGTCGAGGGCTTCCACAAGTACGTCGGAGGGTTCGCCGGCAACGTCGCCACCGGGCTTGCCCGTCTGGGCGTGCGCACCGCGATCGTCTCGGCCGTGGGCGACGACGGCCACGGCCGCTACGTGCGCGACTGGCTGACCGCACAGGGAGTGGATTGCCGCTGGCTCGGCACCCACCCGACGCTGCGCACCGCGCTCGCCTTCTGCGAGGCATGGCCGCCCGACAACTTCCCGATCACCTTCTACCGCACCCCCACCTGTCCGGACTGGGAGCTGACGCTCGCGTCGCTCGACCTGGAGGCCCTGGCCGCGATTCCGCTGGCCTACGTCAGCGGCACCGGCTTCGCCATCGAGCCGTCACGGCTGGCCACGCAGTCGCTGCTGGAGGCGCGGGCCGGCGACGCTGCCATCACCGTGCTTGATCTGGACTGGCGGGCCGTGCTGTGGGACGACCCGGTCGACTACGCCGCCTGCATGCGCGACGCCGCACGCCTTGCCGGCGTGGCGCTCGGCTCCGACGAGGAGCTGGCCGCTGCGGTGGGCACGCCGGACGCCTCCCGGCTGCTTGACCTGGGCGTCGGCGTCGTCGCCAACAAGCACGGCGGCCGCGGTGTGACGGTGTACGTCGCCGGGCAGGAGCCGGTGGTGGTGCCGCCCCACCCGGTCGAGGTCGTGAACGGCCTCGGCGCAGGCGACGCCTTCGCCGCCGCCTTCGGCTGGCGTCTGCTGCGGGGCGATCAGCCTGTGGCGGCTGCCGCCGTGGCCAACCGGGCCGGTGCGCACGTCGCCGCGCGGCTGGGCTGCTCGATCGCGATGCCAACTGAGGGAGACCTGTCGTGACGCTCGACCTGCTGCTGCGAAACCCCGCTCCGCCGGTGACGCCCGCTGCGGCCGGATGGAGATGGCTGTCCTACAGCTCCACCACGGTCGCAGGCTCGGCCGCCATCGACACCGGCCCGGACGAGGTCTGCCTGGTCAACCTGGGCGGCCGGCTGTGGGCAACGGCCGCTGGCGAGCGGTTCGATCTGGGCGCACGGGAGACTCCGTTCGACGCGCTGCCCGACGCGCTGTACCTGCCTCCCGGCACCGCGTACACGGTCGAGGGCCAAGGCTGGTTGGCCCGCTGCGCGGCCCGCGCCGACCGCGACCGGGCCGGCGCTGTGCAGCCGATCCCCGGCGAGTCGATGCGCGTCGAGGTGCGCGGGTCGGGGAACGCCACCCGCCAGATCACGCACATCATCCCCCCCGAGTTCGCCGCACACAGGCTGCTTGTGGTCGAGGTGTCGACGCCGGCCGGCAACTGGTCCTCTTACCCGCCGCACAAGCATGAGCTGGAGCGGCTGCCGATCGAGAACGACCTCGAGGAGGTGTACGCCTACCGCTTCGCCGCTCCCGAAGGGTTCGGTGTCCAGCGCCTCTACACCCGCGACGGCGGCCTCGACGAGACGTGGACGGTGCGCGACGGCGACGTGGTGCTGGTGCCGCGCGGCTACCACCCGTTCTGCGCGGCCCACGGCTACCACGGCTACTACCTGAACGCGCTGGCCGCGGAGCAGCGATCGATGGCCGCGGAGGACGACCCCGACCTGGCCTGGACGCGCGACACCTGGGCGGACATGGAGCGGGACCCGCGGGTGCCATTGACCGGAAGGGAAACACCATGAGGGTCGCCTCGGCTCCGGTCTCGTTCGGCATCTTCGAGCTGACCGCCGATGACGCCGGCCTGCCCGACCCGGTGGCTGTGCTCGACGCGATGGTGGACGCCGGGTACGAGGGTACCGAGCTGGGACCGCCCGGCTACTTCGGCGACGCACCGGGAACGGCGGCGCTGCTGATGGAGCGCGGCCTCAGCCTGGTGGGGTCGTTCCTGCCGATGCGGCTGTCGCGGCGCCAGCACGTTGTCGAGGACTTCGCCTTCCTCGACGAGGCGCTCGGCATCCTCGACGAGACCACCCCCAACGACGGTGAGCGTCCGGTCGTCCTGGTCTCCGACTCGTTCAGCGAGCCCGACCGGGTGGCCGGGGCCGGGCGTATCGAGGAGCTGCCGGGGACATGGCTGGGCGAGGCCCGGTTCGACCTGCTGGTCGCGAACGCGCATCGCGCCGCCGAGCGCTGCCACGAGCGCGGCTACGCCGCTGCCTTCCACTACCACGGTGGCACCTACGTGGAGACGCCGCGCGAGATCGACCGCTTCGCCGAGCGGATGGACACATCGCTGATCGGCTTCTGCTTCGACAGCGGCCACTCCGCGTTCGGCGGAGGCGATCCTGTCGCGTTCCTGGACACCTACGGCGAGCTGGTCAGCCACGTGCACCTGAAGGACGTCGACGGCGCGGTGATGGAGCAGATCCGCACCACCGGGCTGGGACTGCGCGAGGCCTGGCGGCGCGGCGTCTTCTGCCGCTTCGGTGAGGGTAGCGTGGACATGCCGGCGGTGCTCGAGCGGCTGCGCGGCGAGGGCTACGACTCGTGGCTGGTGGTTGAGCAGGACCGCCTCATCCAGCCCGGCCAGTCGGTCGCGATGCTGGCCGACGACCAGGCACACAACCGGGCGCTGCTGCGGGAGCTGGGCGTGTAGCTCGCTCCAGACGTCCAGGTTGGACGGCCGCTGGAGGCAGACGGCGAACATTGGACAATCCGCGGCGCACCACACAGAATGAGAGAGATGCTGACCCCCTTCTCGCGGCCGCTGGTCGTCGCGTTCTCGATGCTCGTGCTCGTTTCCGGCTCCGGGGCCGCCGCGGCCAGCACCCGTCCCTCGGTCGCGCCAACCCTGCGATCCGTGCCCGGCAGCGCTCTGCCGGCCCTGCGCGGAGCCGCGCGGGTTGCGCCGACCGCGGCCGCCCGGCCGATCGACGTGACCGTGTCGCTGAAGCCGCGAAACGCCTCGCTGCTGGCCTACAGTGCCCGCACCTCCAGCGGCTCGAAGCCGATGACCACGGCCCAGCTGCGGTCGCTGTTCGCGCCCAGCCCCGCCGACCGGGCAGCGGTCGTCGCCTACATGCGGGGGCACGGGCTGCGACTGGAACGCTCCGGCCTGCTCACGCTCAGCTTCCACGGCAGCGCGGCCGCCGCGTCGCGCGCCTTCCACGTCGGCCTGTCCAGCTACCGCGGAGCGGACGGCCACGTGTTCCGCGCCCCGGACGCGGCGGTGCAACTGCCGGCCGCGATCTCGCCGCTGGTGTCATCGGTCACCGGCCTGGACACCGCGACCAAGCTGCAGAGCCTGACCACGGGGCCGGATCTCACGCCGCACACCGCCGTCCCGACGCCGTCCTGCTCCGGCCCGGGCCATGCCAAGAGCCTTTACGGCGGCTACCTGCCCGGCGACCTGGCCACAGCCTACGGCCACCGCTCCCTGATCCAGAACGGCTACGACGGCTCAGGTGAGTCGATCGCGCTGGTCGAGTTCTCGAACTTCAAGGCCTCCGACATCTCGTCGTTCAAGTCCTGCTTCGGGCTGACCACCCCCGTGCACACCCGGCCCATCAACGGCGGCAGCACCACGATGAGCGGGGCGATCGAGGCCGAGCTCGACATCGAGGTGGCGCTGTCCAACGCGCCCGGTCTGGACAGCGTCGAGGTCTACACGGCGCCCAACAGCATCGCCCAGATCCTGCCCATGGTCGACGGTATGATCAACACCGCAGCGTCCACGAACACCTACATCGTCAGCGACAGCTGGGGCCTCTGCGAGGACTTCCTGCCACCGTCCTTCCTGCAGGCCGAGTCGGACGAGCTGCAGCTGGCGGCCGCCGCCGGGCTGTCGTTCTACGCCGCATCCGGTGACTCCGGGTCCAGCGACTGCAAGTCGGTGCAGCCCACCGATACGAGCCTGGTCGTCGACGACCCGGCATCCCAGCCGTTCGTGACCGGCGTCGGCGGCACCACCCTGCACTCGGCGAACGGTGACGACAGCACCGCCTGGGGCCACGGCGGCGGCGGCATCTCCAGGAACTGGTCGCAGCCCTCCTACCAGAGCGGCAACCCCGTTCGCAGCTACGACAACGGCGCCAAGTGCGGCAACCCCACCGGCTTTTGCCGGCAGGTGCCCGACATCTCGCTCGATGCCAACCCGACCACCGGCTACATCATCGAGTGCACCTCGACAGCCTCAGGCTGCCCGAGCGGCATCCCCTGGTTCCCGGTGGGCGGCACCAGCGCCGGCGCGCCGCTGATGGCCGCGATCACGGCGGACGCGAACACCTCCTCGCTAGCCAACGGCGGCCAGCGCATGGGATTCGCAAACCCGCTGCTCTACAGCGACCCGAGCCTGTTCTGGGACGTCACCCAGGGCTCCAACAGCATCAACGGCTCCGGCCTCTACCAGGCCGCCGTCGGCTACGACCCGGCCACCGGGCTGGGCTCGCCCAAGGCCGACCCGCTGGCGACCGCGCTGGCGGCGTTCACGCCCGCGCCGCCCAGCCCGGACGCGACCAACCTGGTCGTCACCAGCCCCACGACCACCAAGACGATCAAGTACGGCCAGAAGGTCACACTCTCCGGCACGCTCACCAACTCCAGCGAGGCACCGATCGCGAACCGGCGGGTCTACGTCGAGCTGCGCGAGGGCAGCAGGATCTACTGGTACCGCGACCAGACCGACTCGAACGGCGTCTGGAGCTTCGCGCTCACCAACGAGCTGCGGCGCAACCTCACCTGGCAGGCGATCTTCCCCGGGTCGGACAGCCAGCAGGGCCTGACGGTGGCGGGCACGACCATCCACGTGATCCCGCGCCTGGGATCGAAGGCGTCGCGCGCCAGCGTCCCCCGCGGCACGTCGTTCACCTTCGGCGGAAAGTCGACGCCGAACATGCACGGAGCACGGATGCGCCTGCAAGCGCGGCGCAAGACCAGCGGCGCCTGGCGCACGATCGCCACCGTCGCCGTCAACCGGCGCGGCGGCTACTCGCGCAAGATCCACCTCACCCGCCCGGGCGCGGCGTACCTGCGCTGGAGCTACGTCGGTGGCGCATCCCACGCCTGGATGAGCGCTACATCGCCCTCCCGGCGCGTCGCCATCACCTAGACTTCTGGCTAGGGTGGCGCCATGCCACGGACGGTAGACCATGACCGCGCCCGGCGGATCGCGGTTCGCGCGCAGCTCCTCGACGGATCGGCGACCGGCGTCCTCGACACGGTGCAGCGCCTCGGCTTCCTCCAGATCGACCCGATCGCGACCCTTGCAAGGCCGCAGGAACTGGTGCTGTGGAGCCGGCTGGGAGCGTTCGACCGGGCGGAGCTCGACCGTCTCCTGTGGGCTGAGCGGCGACTGTTCGAATGGAACGCGTTGATCTGGCCGATCGAGTCGCTGCCGATGGTGCGGGCCTGGATGCGAGCGTACCGAGGCGCCAACACCACCGCCCGCGAACGCTGGTGGCGCCTGTTCCCGGAGCAGAACCAGGGGTTTCGCCGCTACGTGCTGCGCGAGCTGGAGCGCCGTGGGGTACGGCTACTACGTGCTGCAGGTGCTTCGCAGCGACCGCATCGTCGGCCGGATCGAGCCGCGCTTCGACCGGCGAACCGGCGACATGCAGGTGCTGGGTCGCTGGGGCGACACGTCACAGGTCGATCCGGTGCTGGAGCGGCTGCGCGGCTTCCTGTAGACGTCGGCGGGCTAACGTCGCGGATGCACTTCGACTTGGGATCGCTGGTCGTTATCGTCGCCCTGGCGGTGCCTCGCCCCTGATCGTCGACGTGTGCCGCGCATCGTGCTGTCGGTGGTGGTGGTCGACCTGTCGCGGAGAAGCGGCCACCGCTCCTAGAGCAGCTCCGCGATGTCCTCCATCGCGTGCTCACGGTGCTCAGGGTCAGCGATGCCGGCGGTGGCCCGGCGGGCCTCCTCGGCGTGGGCGGTGGACTCGGCCCGATCTCCCAGCACGCGGTGGGCGCGGGCCATCGCCTCGTGCGCGTAGGCGATGTCGAAGTCGCCGATGCCGTGCTCGACGCAGGTGTCCAGGCACAGGCGCGCGTGCACCAGTGGCGCCGCGAGGCGTGGGCGGCGTGGATCATCTCGGTGTTCTGCTCGCGGGTGCGGTCGGGCGTCCCCATCAGCGTCCACACGTGGTTGAAGAGGTCGACCGCCAGCTGCCGATGCACGGCGGCGTCGATCGTTGGTGTGTCGGTATCTGCCATCGCGTATCCCCCCGTATTGGTAAAGCGCCCATTGCACTGGCGCCTACGATGCGGCGATCGTGATCGCCCGCATCTTCAGAGACACCAGTTCGGCGCCGCCTTCGCAGCCTGGGGCGCCGGTGCCGGCCGCACCTGGTTCGGGTCGTACGAGCCGGCCTTCCTGGTCGCGGGCGCGCTGGGCGTGACGGCGGCCGCGCTCAGCCTCAGCGTCGGCCGACGCGGCCTGCTCCGCCCAACCCTGTCACCTGCGTAATGCCGCGCCGCCCCGACCACGTCGACCCGCCCGACCCGCCGCTCAGCGACGGCACCGTCATGCTGCGGCCGATGCGCGAGGGCGACCTGTCGGGTCTGATGGAGGAGGGCCGCGACGAGACCACCCGCCGCTGGGTGAACGTCCCGATCCCCTACACGGAGTTGCACGCGCGCGAGGAGCTGACCCAGCTGATGGGATCGTGGGACGACCCGACATCGCCGCTCGCGTTCACCATCACCGAGTGCGGCAGCGACGAGTACCGGGGCGTGATCCTGCTCTCGACGGAGCGGCCGCCGGGCATCGTCGAGGTGGCCTACGGCGTGCATCCGGCGGCGCGGCGCAGGGGTCTCGTGACACGGGCGATCCGGCTGGTCTCGCCGTGGGCATTCGAGGCGCTGGGCGCCGAGCGTCTCGAGGGACGCACCGACCCGGAGAACGTCGCCTCGCAGCGTGCGCTCGAGCGGGCGGGCTTCAGCCGCGAGGGGCTGGAGCGGGGATCGCGTTCGGTGCAGGGGGTGCGCAAGGACATGATCTGCTGGTCGCTACTGCCCTCCGACCTGGACTGAGGCGTTTAGGGAACACCGTCCCGAGGTATCCGGAGAGCATGATCTGGCTTCTGCTCTTGATCCTGGCGATTCTGGTGTTCGGCGTGTTCGGCGCGATCAAGCTCGCCTTCTGGGTGCTGCTGCTGGCCGTGCTGGTCGCCGTCGTGGCCGGCTTCCTCGGCCGCGGGCTGTTCACCGGCATGCGTTAGAGCTCACGGGAGCTCGGTGCGGGCAAGGCTGCGGGCGGCGCCCCACGCCGCCAGCACGACCACCGCTGCCAACACCAACGCGGATGGCACCAGGCCCGCCACCGGCGGGGCCGACTGCGGCAGCGCGTGTGCGACGAAGGCGCTGCCGTAAGCCGAGATCGAGAGCTTGGCGGCCGACGCCGCATACGTCGCCACCGACCCTTCCCAGAGCAGGATGTAGATGACGCCGATCACCACCGGCCGCCGCGTCTTCAGCGACAGCCAGGAGGAGGCCGCGCAGTAGGCCAGGCTGGCCAGCACCACGCCCAGCAGCGGCCAGCCGATCAGGCGCAGCGACGCCGCCGATCCCAGGCCGAGCAGGCCGCTCAGCACCAGGCTGGGCACGAGCAGCACCAGGGAAGCCGTCCAGGCCGCCGCCACCTTCGCGACCACCAGCTCCAGCCGCGGCTGCGGCGTCGCCACCAGGTACAGGATGGTGCCGTCCTCCCGCTCGTCGCCGAACGCGCTGACGCCGAACACGAGCGCCACCAAGGCCGCCACGGCCGGCACGAACAGCTTCTGCACGATGCCTGAGTAGAAGTCCACCGTGTCGCTGCCCCCGGGACGCGCCAGCGCGTAGATCAGCGAGGTCGCGACCGGCGCCAGCACCACCACCGCCAGCATGATCGTGCGCCGCTGCAGCAGCAGCGCGCGCAGCGTCAGCCGGTAGACGGGCAGGATCATCGCGCCTGCCCCCGGGCGCGCTCGTGCAGGTACGTGTAGACGCTCTCCAGGTCGTCGCCGACCGGCCGGATCAGGCGCAGCAGTGACTGGGTGCGACCGGCCGCGGCCGGCAGCTCGCGGCTCAGCTGCGAGGGCTCGCTGGTCTCGACTTCGATCGCGCCGTCGCTGATCCGCACGGCGTCGACCGCCGCGCTCGACATCAGCTCGCGCGCCAGCGCGCGGGCGTTGTCCGCCGTCACCAGCACGCGCCGCGGCCGCTCGCTGATCAGCTGCCGGATCCCCGCCGTCGAACCCTCGGCCACCAGGTGGCCGTTCACCAGCACCAGCACCCGCGGAGCCATCCGCTCCACCTCGTGCAGGACATGAGACGACACGACGACGGTGCGGCCCTGCTCGCCGAGCCGGATCAGCAGGGAGATCACGTGCTCACGCTGGGTGGGGTCGAGGCCGTTCAGCGGCTCGTCCAGCAGCAACAGGTCGGGCTCGTGTGCGATCGCCTGGGCCAGCTTCACCCGCTGGCGCATGCCGTGCGAGAACCCGGCCACGCGCCGGTCGGCGGCCGGTTCCAGCTCCACGGTCGCGATCGCGCGGGCGGCTGCCTCACGGTAGTCGGGCACCTTGTGCAGGCGGGCGGACAGCTCCACCACCTCGCGCGCTGTCAGGAACGGCCACGGCGGGCTGTGGTCGGGCACGATCCCGACGCGGCGGTAGACGTCCGGGTTGCGCCGCGGATTGTCACCGTAGATGCGCACCGTGCCGGTGCTGGGCGTCGAGAAGCCGGCGCACAGCTTCAACGTGGTCGACTTGCCGGCACCGTTGTGGCCGAGCAGCCCGACCACTCCGGCGTCGGCCGTGAACGAGACGTCGGCCAGCGAGACGGTGTCACCGTACCAGCGCGACACACCGGTGAACTCGATCGCCGGCGCGCTCATCCCTCGTCCTTCCCGTACCGCACCGCCAGCACGATGACGGCCACCACGCACACCTCGACGACGGTCGAGCCCCACACCACCGGGCTGATGTTGCCCGGGTCGGAGTACTTCGGAAACAGCCCCTGACCGGCCCGGATCGGCGCCGCCGCAACTGCCAGCAGCCGGAAGTAGCGCGCGTTCAGGGCATGGCTGAGGACGCCGCCCATCACCGTCGAGATGGCCAGGAATGCCAGGTAGCCGCCTACCGCGAACGCACGCCGACTGGTCAGCGACGAGATCGCCAGCCCCACCAGGCCATAGAAGGTGGCGACGATCAGGCTGGAGACGATGATGCGGGGCAGGTCCAGCCAGTGCGCCTGCAGGTAGCCGACCGGATGGACGGAGAAAAGCACGGTGCCGACGTAGAGCAACAGCACCGGCGCCAGCGTCACCAGCAGCAGCGGCATCAGCGCCGCCGCGACCTTGCCCAGCACGTAGTCGAGGCGGCCGATGGCGGTTGAGAAGTAGAGGGACAGCGTGCGGTCGCGGCGGTCGGGGCAGACCAGCTCCGGGGTGATCACGACGCTGAACACCAGCACCACGATCGCGATCGTGCTGATGTAGTCGGAGTATGGGACGGCGTTGGCGACGCTGCGGCTGACGCTGCCCGAGCCGAGGATGGCGCGCAGGCCCAGCACCACGAGCGCCGGTGCGAACGCCAGCAGCGTCAGCGAGATCGGGATCACCTTGGCCTTCCAGCCGCGGCGGGCGCCGAGCGCTCGCAGCGCGCTCCAGTGCGCGAGCGACCAGATCGCGGCCAGCCGTCCCGCCCGCGGTCCCTGGTAGGTGGTGAACGCCGTGTCGACCAGCCGCGCTTCGCTGCTCATCCGATCGCTCCGATCAGCGACTGTTCGATGGTGGGGCCGGCGGGGCGCAGCTCGTGCAGCCCGGCGCCGCTGGCGATGGCGGCATCGCGCACGCCGCGCAGCACCGCGTCGGCGTCGTCGCCCCGCACCAGCAGCCACTCGCCGTCCGGCCGCACGGCCAGCCCCAGCGCCGCGGCGGCCGCTGGCGAAGGCGTCGGCGTCGCCGACGATCTGCACCTGCACCTCGCCGTTGTCGACGCGATCGGCCTGCGCCAGCCGCTGGGTGGCCACGATCTTTCCGTCCCGCAGCACCAGCACCGAGTCGCACGTGCGAACGACGTCCTCGAGCACGTGCGAGGACATGATCACGGCGATGCCGAGGTCGGCCGACAGCCGCCGCACCAGCGTCAGCATCTCCTCGCGTCCGGCCGGGTCAAGGCCGTTGGTGGGCTCGTCCAGGATCACCATCGCGGGCGAGTGCACGATCGCCTGGGCCAGGTTCGTGCGCTGTCGCATGCCCACCGAGAACGTCCGGATCAGCCGCGAGCGCTCCTCCTCGAGGCCGACCTGGAACAGCACCTCTGAGGCGCGCAGCACCGCCACACGGCGCGGCAGGCCGCGCAGCTCGCCCATGTGCACGACCAGGTCACGCGCCGTCATGCCCATCGGCAGCGAGCTGTGCTCCGGCATGTAGCCGAGCCGCCGCCGGATGTCCCACGCCTGCTCGATGCCCATGCCCATGACGCGGATGCTGCCCTCGTCGGGGCGGATCAGCCCCAGCATCGAGCGCATCAGCGTCGACTTCCCGGCGCCGTTGGCGCCCAGCAGCCCGACCGCCCGCTCGGTCACCGACGCGGACACGTCGTCCAATGCCACCACCTCGCCGTAGCGCTTGCTGACACCGTCGATCTCGACGAGAGCGCCCGCCGCGGCGGCCGCGCTCAATGCAGCGACTGTGCTGCGCTGAGGATCGTGTCGGCCGTCTGGAACCCGGCGACCGTGTAGGTGACGCGGCCCTTGCTGAACTGCAGGACGCTGCCGAGCGTCGTGGAGAGCTCATGCCCGGGCGCGCCGTTCACGGACACCGGCGACATCACCGGCAGCGCGGCGCCGCCGTGGCCGCCGGCCCGCTTCTCGTACACCAGCAGCGAATCGAGGCCCTTGCCGTAGACGATCAGCGCGCCGTCGCCCAGCGACCGCACCTCGGTGCGCGCGCGGCCGGCCAGCGTGGCCGGAGCGGCCAGGTGGAACTGCACGGCCTTCGCGACCGCACCGGCTCCGGAGACCGAGTGCACGTGCTTGGCGGCTCCCTGCACCTGGTGCTTCGAGGGCAGGTGCAGCGCTTCGGTGTGCGTGCCCGCGGGAAGCGTCAGGCTGGTGGCGCCGGCCGACAGTTTGCCGAAGCGGATGTCGGTGACGACAAGCTCAAGCGCGGGGGTGCTCGAGCCGCGCGGGGTGATGGCGAAGCGCAGCGGCACGCCGCGTGCGGCATCCCAGGCCAGAGCCAGCGAGCCGACCAGGCCCGACGGGTGACGCGACCGCACCTGCACCGTGTAGGCCGGGCGCCCGGCCACGTTTCCCGGGATCGCTCCCGAAAGCATCGCGTCCTTGCCGATGCCGGTGAGCAGCTTGCTGATATCGGCCACCGACGGCGGCGCCTGCCGGGCTGACGAGCTCTTGCCCTGCTCGTGCGACGGCAGCGCCAGGCGGTAGGCGGCATGGTTCTTCGGGTTGTAGAAGGTGACGGAGCGACCGTCATACGCAAGCTGGGTGGAGCCCAGCTGCGAGTGCAACGACACGCGCACCGTGTTGCCCGCCGCCCAGACGGTGCCGGTGGCGCCGGCCAGCGGCCCCGAAGAGAGCAGGGTCGAGCTGCCGGGGATCAGGTGCTGGTGCACTGCGAAGTGCGCGGTCACGCCTGCGGGCGGCGCCGCGGTTGCGGCGTCGTGCAGCGCAACGGCCAGCGGCTTTGAGGGCGGCACCTTTCCGTGACCGGCCGTCAACGCCATCGCCGTCACGCTCACCGCTCCCAGCATCACCAGTGCCAGACCTGCCCAGCCCAGCACCCGCACCGATGATCGCTTGCCCATCCGCATCTCCGCTACCTCCCAGTGTGTACGAGCGCAGCGTAGCTCTTGAACATGAGAGACCGTTGATCTGGGGTGCCTCCTCACATCCATCCGGTCACCCCATTCGGATGATCCGACGCAGTCGGCGCTCCACGGTCCCCGCCAGCCGATAGCATGGCCCTGGCAGTCGACCTACAAAGGACGGGGCGGAGGGCGTGAGCAGCGATCAGCCGGTGGAGGGTGAGGCGGCCGAGAACGCCGAGCAGAAGGCAACGCAGAAGGCATCCCAGAAGGCATCCCGTCGCCGGCGATGGATGGTCGGCAGCCTGATCGCCGCCGCATCGCTGGTGCTGATCCTGTCGGTGCTGGCGCTGTGGATCCGGCGCGTGGTGCTCGACTCGGACGGGTACAACACCACCACCGCCCAACTGCTGGAGCAGCCGGAGATCCAGCAGGCGCTGGCCACGAACCTGGTCGACCAGCTCTATGCGAACGTCGACGTCGCCACGCAGATCAAGCCGCTCCTGCCCCAGCAGGCGCAGCCGCTGGCCGCGCCCGCCGCGGCCGCGCTGCGCGACTACGCCGACCGCGCAGCCGCGCGCCTGCTCGCCTCCGACCGCGCCCAGCAGGCGTGGATCAAGGCGAACGAGGTCGCCCACGCGCAGCTGGTGCTGGTGCTGGACGGCGGCGGGGACCGCCTGAAAACCGGTGGCGGCGAGGTCGCGATCAACACCAGCGGCCTCGAGCAGAACCTGGCCGGCCGCCTCGGGCTGAGCCCGACAACGAGCATCGCCGGCGGAAAGATCGTGATCTTCACCTCCGACCAGCTGTCGCTGGTGCAGACGCTCGCTCACTGGCTGAAGGTGCTGGCCTGGGTGCTGCCGTTCGTCTCGCTGGCCCTGTACGCCTTGGCGGTGTACCTGGCGACCGGCTACCGGCGCCGGGCCGTGCGCAACTGCGGGATCGGCATCATCGCGGCCGGTGTCATCCTCGTGATCGGACGCACGGTCGGCGGCAACCTGCTGGTCGATAACCTCGTCAAGCTGCCGGAGAACCGGCCGGCCGCGAACGCCGCATGGGACGTCATCACCGGCCTGCTCAAGGACACCACCCGCACCGTGATCGGGGTCGGCTTCATCACCGTGATCTGGGCCTGGGTCTCGGGCGAGGGCGAGCGGCCGGTCGCGATCAGGCGCGCGTTCGCGCCGCACGCACGCGACCACGTCGGTCAAGTGTGGGTGGCCTTCTCCGCGATCGTCCTGTTCCTGATCTGGTGGGCGCCGACGATGGCCTTCCGCCGCCCGGTGCCGGCGCTGGTGATGATCGTGCTGGCCGGCATCGGCCTGGAGGCGGTGCGGCGGCAGTCCGTGAAGGAGTTCCCCGACGCCCAGAGCGGCGACGTGGCGACTGCTGTGCGGGCCAGGCTGTCTCGGCCGCAGCAGGCCGCCGCCACAACGGCACCGGCGGCGGCCGAGACACCGGTTGACCAGCTGGAGCGCCTGTCTGCGCTGCACGACCAGGGCGCGCTCACCGATCAGGAGTTCCAGGCCATGAAATCCTCGCTGTTGCCGTGACCTCCGAGCCGCCCGTCGTGGGCGAGCCGCAGCAGCCGGAGCAGGAACAGAAGTCGCTGGTGCGCAGGTTCGGCCCCGCCGTGGTCGGCATCGCCGCGATCCTGCTGGTGTTCCTGGTGCTGCTGCCCCGGATCGCCAACTACTCCGACGTGTGGGACGTGGTGACCGGCCTCAGCAACGAGGCGCTGGTGGCGCTGGCGGTGGCGACGGCCATCAACGTGGCCACCTACGGGCCACCCTGGATGGCGGCACTGCCGGGGCTCAACTACCGCCAGTCGATGGTGCTGACCCAGACATCGACGGCGATCTCGATCGCCGTGCCCGGTGGCGACGCCGTCGGCCTGGCGGCGTCCTACGCGATGCTGCGCAGCTGGCGATACCGGTCGAACGCGATCGCCGTGGCCGTGGTCGTGACCGGCGCCTGGAACCAGATCGTGAACGTGACGCTGCCGATGGTGGCCCTGGCGCTGCTGCTGCTCACCGGCGGCACCAGCACGCTGCTGCTGACGGCCGGGCTGATCGGCATCGGCGTGATCGTGTTCCTGGCGACGGCCCTCGTGCTGGCGTTCCGCAGCGATCGGCAGGCGCAGGTCTGGGGCGACCGCGCGCAGCGCGCCGTCAACTGGGCGCTGCGGCTGGTGCGCCGCAAGCCACGGGCGGGCTGGGGTGCTGCCATGGTGCGCTTCCGGGGCGAGACGGTGCACCTGCTGTCCCGCCGCTGGCACGTGATCACGCTGGCCGCGTTTGCAGGGCACCTGACGGTGTTCGGCGTGCTGCTGGTGTGCCTGCGCGCGACCGGCGTGCCCGCGTCCGAGGTGACCTGGGTGGAGGCGATGGCGGCCTGGGGCCTGGTGCGGCTGCTGACCGCGGTCCCGATCACGCCCGGCGGCGTCGGCATCGTCGAGCTGGGCCTCTCCTCAGCGCTGGTCGGCTTCGGCGCCGGCAACGCGGAGGCGGTGGCGGCAGTGCTGCTCTACCGCGTGCTGACGGTGGTGCCGACGCTGGTGCTGGGCGCGGCGCTGGGGCTCACGTGGCGGAGGCATCGGGCGCCGGAGCCGGCGTGACCCTCGCCGCAGGCACGAACTCGCCCTGCAGGTCTCGGCGCCACCCGCACAGGATCTCGTGCACCCGGGCGGCGCCCAGGATCGGCTGCTCCGGGGCGGCCAGCTCGACCGGGTAGAGGATGAACGGCCGTGTCTGCGGGCCGCCCAGCCCGCCGTGGAAGCTGATCAGCTCCTCGAACGCGCAGCCCTGCTCGAGGTCCGCGCTGTAGAAGCTGCCGATCATGATGTCGGCGACGTTGGAGAAGCCGTCGGTGCGGGCCAGGTGCTGCGCCGCCTCCGGCGCGAACGGCGCCAGCGGATCGTCACCCTCGACAGTGCCCGAGACCAGGTCGCGGCTGCCGGTCGCGCCCAGCACCACCGGGCCGGAGGCCGCCCGCACCAGCAGCCAGCCGACGTGCGGATGCGCGCGCAGGGCCGGGATCAGGCGCGGGTGCTCCGCGTTGATCTGCTCCAGCGTCAGCCGCTCGGGATGATTCATCAGGTACAGCAGTCCCAGGTTGCCCGACCCGAGAACGATCACGTCCTGGCCCTCGGGCCTGCTCTCGTCAGCGTCCGGGTCCTTGGCGTCGCGGCCGGTTGCCTCGGTCAGCGCGTGGCCGACCATCGCCTGGGCCTCCTCGGCACCGGACATCTCGCCGACCGAGCCTGACTCCAGCGAGCGGCGCACGAGGTCGTCCAGGCCGTAGCCGTTGCGCTGGCGGAACGTGGCGCCCTGCGTCTGGCCGTGGTCGGAGAGCACCACGATCCGGTAGGGACGCGGCGCGTAGGGGCACGCGCGCATGACCCGCCCGAACTGCTCGTCGAGCTTGCGCAGCGCCTCCAGCGTATCGGCCCGCTCCAAGCCGGAGTGGTGCGCGACCTCGTCGTAGCTCGAGAACGTGGCGTAGACGGCGGCGCGCCCCTGCATCATGTCCGAGAGCACACCGTGCACGATCAGATCGCGCACGACCACGCACATCCCGGCACGGATGAACGGGTACTTGCCGCCCCGATGCCCCCGCGGCTGAACGTCGCGGCGGATACCGCGGATGGCGGCCACCCATTCCAGGCCCACCTCGAAGAAGAACAGCACCAGCACCCGGGTGACGTTGAATCCGTTCGCGAAGAAGCTACGGTAGCCAGGGTTCGCCTTCTTCTCGGCGCTCAGCCGGCTGACGGTCAGGATCGTCGCGTCGGCCTCGCCCGAGAACAGGTTGCCGCGGCTGGCGCCGCCGCCCACCAACAGCCCGACGCCCGTGGCCAGGCGCTTCTCCATCTCCGCGCAGTCGTCCGGTCCGGAGCAGGCGACGACACGGCCGGTGCCCTTTTCGACCCAGCGGAAGGCCGGAATATCCTCGTTCGATCCCAGCAGGATCCCGGCCTGGCTGGCTCCTGTCTGCGACGAGAGGTCGGTCTGCCATTCCACCATGTGGTGCGAGCCGTCGGCCAGCCAGCGTGCCATCTCCGGCGCGTTTCCGTCGCGCATCGCCCGCTGCAGCACCGGCAGCGCCAGCCCGTCGATCTCGAGGTAGATGACACCCGGCACGTCGCTGCGCTGGACATTGCCGGTGCGCCGCGCGATCCGCTGGGTCACGCGCAGCGTGTACTCGTCGTCGTCATCCATCCCGGCCAGGATCGTGATCACCATCGCCGCGGCAGCCGCCAGCAGCGACACCGCCAGCGCCCGGCCCAGGCTGGAGATGTACATCGCTCCCGGGAACGCCTCCGACGCGACTCGCAGCATGACCGCGTCCGCAAACAGAATCAGCAGGAAGCTCGAGATCAGGGTGAACGGCAGCCGCAGAGCCGCGATCAGCGGCGGCAGGATGGCATTCAGGATGGCGATCAGGGCGGCGATGCCGAGGGCGCCCCAGAACCCCGAGACGGTCACGTTCGGCACGACCAGCGCGGCGAACAGCAGCGAGAGCGCCGAGATCACCCAGCTCACCACCAGCCGCAGCGGGCGCAGCTGTGGACGCTCCGGGTGCCACCGCGTGCTGGACTGTGGGGCCGCGCTCATCGGCGCAAACCTTACGCGACCGAAGGCCATGACGACAGGTGGTCAGAGTAGCCTTGCGTCGTGGCCGACTGGCTGAGTCAGTTCTGGGACACCCTCAAAGCGGTCTCGCTACCGCTGGTGGTGCTGGGCCTGAGCTTCCAGCTGCTACAGACGCTGTTCATCTCCCTGGCGTGGCGCAACATTCTGCGCGCCGCGTATCCCAAGTCGGTGCTGCCCTACCGCGAGGTGCTGAGCTACTACGCCGGCGGCGCCGGCCTCAACTCGATCCTGCCCGCCTCGGCCGGCACGGTGGCGATGCTGGGCCTGTACCGCAGCGCCATCGCCGGGTCGACCGTGGCCGGCCTGGTGGGCGCGACGCTCGTGCAGAACATCTTCTTCGTGGTGGTGGCCGCCGTCGTTTACCTGTGGCTGTTCCTGAGCGTGGCCGGCTCATTCGACGTCAAGTTCGGCTGGTTCTCGGACCACGTCGGGCTGACGCTGATCATCCTCGTCGTCGGCACCGCGCTGATCGTCGTGGTCGGCAAGATCCTCTGGCACCGGCTGCACCACACCTGGGAGCAGGCCAAGGACGGCGGCGGCATCCTCACCACGCCGCGCAAGTTCATGACGCAGGTGGTGCTGGTTGAGGCGGCGTCGTACGCAGCGCGGATGGGCGTGAACGCCACCTTCATGTACGCCTACCACATCCCCGTGTCGCTGGAGAACATCTTCCTGATCGTGGCGGCGTCGTCGATCTCCTCCACGATCGCGATCGCGCCGGGCGCTGTCGGGTCGCAGACGGCGCTGATATCGGTGGTGCTAAAGGGGGTGGCGCCACAGAGCACCATCACGGCCTACACGGTCGGCCAGGCGCTGATCACGACGGCGTGGAGCGTGGCGTTCGGCCTGACCATGCTGGCGGCCCAGATCGGGTGGCAGCAGACGCGCGGGCTGATCCACGTCAAGAAGAAGAAGGACGGCGAGATCGACCCGCTCGCCGAGCCGGCCACAGCCGACACCGGGCCGCCCGACGCCACGGGTTAGCCCCCACCTCAGGCGAGCGTGACGGTGGCGCCGGCCGCGCGCAGGGCGACCACCTCGGTGCGGTCGGCGCCTGTGTCGCTGATCACCTCGTGCACCGCCTCCAGGCCGCAGATGCGGGCGAACGCGATCTGGCCGATCTTCGAGCTGTCGGCGACCACCACGACGCGACGGGCACGAGCGATCAGCGCCCGGTTGGTGTGGGCCTCGACCTCGTGGTGGGTGGTGAGGCCGGCACCGACGGCGATGCCGTCCACGCCCACCAGCACGATGTCCAGGTACAGGCCGGACAGCGACGCCTCGGCCAGCGGCCCGACCAGCTCGTAGGACTCGGGGCGAGCGACGCCTCCGGTCACGACCAGCTTCAGGTTGGGGCGCACCGCCAACTCGGAGGCGATGTTCAGGGAGTTGGTGACGACCGTCAGCCGCCGCCGGTCGGACAGCGCGCGGGCACATTCGGTGGTGGTGGTGCCGCCGGTCATGCCGATGGCGGCGCCCTCCGGTACGCGCTCGGCCGCCACCTGCGCGATCCGGGCCTTCTGCTCCTGGCGGCGGGCGCTGCGATAGCGCAGCGGCAACTCGAACAGAACGCCGTTTGCGATGGCGCCGCCGTGGGTGCGCGCCAGCAGCCGCTGCTGCTCGAGCAGCACGAGGTCGCGCCGCACGGTGGCCGAGGAGACGCCCAGATCCGCGGCCAGGTCGCCGACTCCGACCGACCCATTCGTGGACAGCTGCTCGACGATGCGGCTGAGACGTTCGGACTGGCGCATTGCTGCGGCAAGTCTACCCACCGGCACCTCCGCACACTGGTTGCCTTCTGCGCACTTACGGCATAAAGTGGCGCGATATGAGCGCAATCGCTCACGAGGTGGCCAGCCAGCCCGACATCTGGCGCCGGGCCGCCGACCTCGCGCCCGACCTGCCGCTGCCGGCGTGCGGCCTGCGGCTGGCGGTGGCCGGGTGCGGCACATCGCTGTACATGGCCCAGTCCTACGCGGTCGCGCGCGAGCAGGCCGGGGCCGGCGAGACCGATGCGTTCGCGGCCTCGGAGTTCCCGACCGGCCGCAGCTACGACGCCTTGCTTGTGATCTCGCGCTCCGGCACCACCAGCGAGGTGCTGGAGCTGCTGCGGTCGCACAGCGGCACGCCCACGGTGGCGCTGACCGCGGTGCCCGACAGCCCGGTCGCGGAGCATGCGGACACGGTCATCTCGCTGCCCTTCGCCGACGAGCGGTCGGTGGTGCAAACGAGGTTCGCCAGCACGGCGCTGATGCTGCTGCTGACCCACGCCGGGCTCGACCTGTCAGCGTCGATCGAAGCCGCCCGGCGCGTGCTGGAGGCGCCGCTGCCCATCGACCCGGCCGAATTCCGGCGGTTTCAGTTCCTGGGGCGCGGCTGGACGAACGGCCTCGCCAGCGAGGCCGCGCTGAAGCTGCGCGAGGCGGCCCAGGCCTGGGCCGAGGCATACCCCGCGATGGAGTACCGGCACGGGCCGATCTCGCTGGGCGACCCGGACACGGCGGTGATCGCTATCGGCCCGATCGATGCGACGCTGGGCACCGATATTCGCGCCACCGGCGCCACGCTCGTCGACCCCGACCCATCCCCCCTGGCCACGCTGGTGCTGGCGCACCGGCTGGCAATCAGGCTCGCGGAGATCCGCGGCCTGGATCCCGACCTGCCCCGTAACCTGACACGATCGGTGGTGTTGCCATGAGGCGCCTGTTCCTGATCGCCGCGACCGTCCTGCTGGTCGCCTCCGCCGGCTGTGGCGGCTCCAGCTCGTCGTCCAACGGCGTTGTCAACGTGACCGTCTGGCACGGCTACCAGGACATCGAGGGCAAGGCCATGGTCAGCGCGGCGCAGCGCTTCAACGCGACGCATCCCAAGATCCACGTCACCGTGCAGAACTACGGCAACTCCGACTACGCGCTGCAGAAGGTCCTGACCGCGATCCGCGGTGGCGCCTACCCGGACATCGCCTACCTGTACGGCTCGTGGGCGGCCAACATCTCCCGCAGCCCCACCGCCGTCGACCTGTCCTCGAAGGTCAAGGAGCCGGGCGTGAACTGGAACGACTTCTGGCCGGCCGAGCGCCAGGCCGTGCAGGTGGGCGGCAAGGTGATCGGCATGCCGGCGCTGGTCGACAATCTGGCCCTGGTCTACAACAAGAAGCTGTTCGACCAGGCCGGCATCCCGTACCCGACCGCGAACTGGACGTGGGACGACTTCCGGGCCGCGGCCCAGAAGCTGACCGATCCCTCGGCCAAGCAGTTCGGCTGGGCCTACGTGGCGGACGGCAGCGAGGACACGGTCTGGCGCTTCGACGCGCTGCTCTGGCAGGCCGGGGGCGACATTCTCAACTCCGACAACACGAAGGCGGAGTTCAACTCGTCGGCCGGGCTGCAGGCGGCCACGCTGCTGCAGCAGATGGCGACGGTCGACCACTCCGTCTACCTGGACAACGGCAACGGCAACTACGCGAACCTGTTCAACTCAGGCAAGATCGCGATGCTGTTCACGGGACCATGGGACCTGTCCAGCTTCCCAGACGTCGACTACGGCGTGCAGGTGCTGCCCGGTCTTACAACCCACCAGACCATCTCCGGCCCCGACCAGTGGGTGCTGTTCAACAACGGCAGCCAGCGCACCCAGGCGGCCTGGACGTTCCTGAAGTGGTTCACGTCGGCGCAGCAGGCGCTGATCTGGTCGACGCAGACCGGTGACCTGCCGATCCGCGCGTCTGAGACGCAGCTGCCCGGCTACGGCGCCTACGTAAAGAAGTATCCGGGCGTGTCGGTGTTCGTGCAGAACGAGGCGAACGCGGTCAAGGCGCGGCCGGTGATCGCCAACTACAACGAGGTGTCAGCGGCGATGGGCCAGGCGATCGAGGCGGTGCTGCTCGGGAAGGGCCAGCCGCAGCAGGAGCTCGACCAGGCCGCACAGCAGGTCGACCAGACGCTCGCAACGGGCCAGTGATCTCGAGGGCGGCCCGCTCCGAACACGTCAGCGGCTGGCTGTTCGTGGCGCCGGCCGCCCTGCTGATCGGCATCTTCGGGATCCTGCCGATCGGCTGGGCGGCGCTGCTCTCGTTCCAGAACAACGACCTGCTGACGCCGCCCACCTGGGTCGGCACGCAGAACTACCACACGCTCGTGAACGACCCGGTGTTTCGCGAGTCGGTCAACCACACGATCGTCTACACGCTGCTGTTCGTGCCGCTCTCGGTGGGCGGGTCGCTGGCGCTGGCGATGCTCCTGGACGCGAAGATCCGGTTCTCGCGGTTCTACCGGACAGCCGTGTTCATCCCGGTGGCGACCTCGACGGTGGCGACGGGGCTGATCTTCAACTGGCTGCTGGAGCCGACCTACGGGGTGGCCAACTACATGCTGGGCAAGGTTCATCTAGGCCCGTACGGGTTCTTCCAGGACCCTGACCAGGCGCTGTACTCGATCGTGGCGATGACGGTCTGGGGCTGGATCGGGTTCGACGTGATCATCTACCTGGCGGCGCTACAGGGTGTGCCGGAGACCCTGCTGGAGGCGGCCCGGCTAGACGGGGCCGGTCGCTGGGCGACGTTCCGCCACGTGGTGTTCCCGCTGGTGTCGCCGGCCACGCTGTTCCTGGTCGTCTGGTCGACCATCAACGCGCTGCAGGTGTTCGACGAGATCTACGTGACCACCCGCGGCGGGCCGCTACACGCGACGACGGTGATGGTCTACTACCTCTACAGCCAGGCCTTCGAGTTCTACCACGCCGGCTACGCGGCGGCCATCGCCGAGGTGCTGTTCGCGATCACGCTGGTGTTCTCGCTGCTGCAGCTGTGGCTGGGCAACCGCAGGGTGCACTACGGCTCATGAGGTGGTCGCTGCCGTTCAGCCCTCGCCACCTGGTGCTGATGCCGGTCGCCGCGCTGATGCTGCTGCCGCTGGCGTGGATGCTGCTGACGTCGATCCAGACGCTGCCCGAGTCGCGGCACTTCCCACCCGTGTTGATCCCGTCCGGCATCCACTGGCAGAACTACCCGGACGCCTGGAACGCAGCACCGTTCGGCCGCTACTTCGCGAACAGCATGATCGTGACGCTCTCGGCCGTGGCCGGCAACCTGGTGTTCTGCAGCATGGCCGGCTATGCGTTCGCGCGGCTGCACTTCTTCGGCCGCGACGTGCTGTTCGTGGCGCTGCTGGCGACCCTGATGGTGCCGTTCCAGGTGACGATGATCCCGACCTTCATAATCGTCCAGAAGATGGGGCTGGTGAACTCGCTGCCGGCGCTGATCGTCCCCAACCTGGTCACGCCGTTCGGGATCTTCCTGCTGCGACAGTTCTTCCGGACGCTGCCGATCGAGCTCGAGGAGGCTGCGCGGATGGACGGCTGCTCACGGCTGGGCGTGCTGCTGCGGATCGTGCTGCCGCTGTCGATGCCTGCACTGGCAACGCTCGGGATCGTGACCTTCCTGTGGACGTGGAACGACTTCCTGTGGCCGCTGATCGTGATCAGCTCGACGAACCAGAGCACGGTGCAGCTGGGCCTCGCGCAGTTCCAGGGAGCGCACCAGACCATCTGGACGCTGCTGATGGCGGGCAACGTGATGGCGCTGGCGCCGATGCTGCTTGTGTTCATCGTCGGCCAGCGCTGGTTCGTGCAGTCGCTGGCCTCGACCGGCCTCAAGTAGCCCGCCGGCGCCTTCGCACGGCCGCTGTGACGCCGCCGTGACGCTCCCGCGCGCCTGAGGGGTGTCAAACACCGCATCGGCCGGCGTCGATGGATCGTGACAGGTCCGTGACGGGCCGTTACAGGGCGCTCGCATGGTTGGGCCGATCGAATTGTAAGGAGGTCAGAGCCCGACTCGGCCGCCGTGAGCACTCGCGGCGCCGGCCGTGAGCGTTTGTGACCGAATCGTCGCGATCCGGGGGTCGGCCGGGAACTCTGTGACGTTTCGGGCCTGTGACGGTCGCGTGACGGGTCAGCCGGCGGGCGCGAGGCGCACCGAGTCCGCGATCGCCCGGGCTCGCTCGGGGTCGAGCCGACCCGCGCCGGGCTGCTCGGCGTTGGCCGCGCCGGCGCCGATCGCGGCGCGCAGCGCATCGTCCCAGCCTGCGTCGGCGTCGAGCGCCACCACCAGCCCCGCAAGGAACGCGTCGCCGCTTCCCACCGGGTAGCGGCCCTCGGCCTCGGAAGCGCCGCTCAGCGCAGTTCCGTCCGGCGCCACCATGACCGCGCCGTCGCGGCCGCGGGTGACGATCGCGGCGCAGCCGCACGCCTCGTGCAGCGTCCGCGCCGCGTCGAGCGCAGCGGCCGTGCCGGTCACGAGCTCGGCCTCCTCCGCGTTCAGCTTCACCACCGCCGGGCGGGCGACGATGCCCTCCTCGCTGCTGTCGAACGCGCTGCGGGCGACCCCGATCAGCGGCACGTAGCCGTCGGCCGGCGCCCCCGGCGGCAGCGACCCCGAGATCGTTGCCCACCCGGCCTGGGGCAGGTGCTGCGCTGCCAGCTCCGCGAAGCCCCTCCACTCCTCGAGCGTGATCGCCGAACCGTGCTCGTAGAACTCCGTCAGCCCCTGGTCGGCCCCGGCCAACGACAGCGACGAGCGCGTCTCCGCCTGCGCCCAGGCCGCCGCCAGGTCGATGCTCTCGCGGGCGCACTGCTCCGCGATCCAGCGTCCCGCGTGCCCGCCGAGCAGTGCCACCGCCCGCACCTCTGCGCCCAGCGCGGACGCCGCCCGCGCCACGTTCAGGCCCTTGCCTCCCGCGACCTGCGCGAACTCGGAGGGACGATGGATGCCGCCCGGCGTCAGCCGGTCGACCCCGAACAGCCGGTCGATCGACGGGTTCGCCGCCAGGCACACGATCATGCCGCCGCCACCCTCGCCTCGGCCATCGTCGCCTGCGCGGCGATGCCGCCCAGCGCCCGCGTCGAGAGCGCGCCACACGCGTTTCCCAGCGCCAGCGCCCGCTGCGGCGGCTCGCCGGCCAGCCACGCCGCCACGAACCCGGCATCGAAGCTGTCGCCCGCACCGGTCGTATCTACCACGTCGATCGCGTGGCCGGCCACCCGCACCTCACCCTCGGCGGTGTACGCCGCGGCGCCGCCCGCGCCGCGCTTCACCACCACCAGCGGGCTGGCCACCATTCCCAGCGACTCGTGCTCCCGCTCGTTCAGGAGCAGCAGGTCGATCGACGGCACCAGCGCGCGCAGGTCGGCGTCGCTGTCCCCGCCCACCTCGCCCTGCGGGTTCACCGACACCGTCGCACCCGACGCATGCGCCGCGGCCACCAGCGCCGGCAGACCCGGGCGCAGCCCGTCCAGCAGGTGGTAGGAGGCGACGTGCAGGTGCTGGGCGGAGGCCACCAGCGCCTCGGGCACCATCTCGGCCGTCAGCAGCGGGATCGCTCCAGGCGCCGTCAGCATCGCACGGTCGCCGTCGCGCACGAGCGCGACCGTGAGCCCGGTGTCAGCACCGGCAACGACCCGGCAGGCCGACGTATCGACGCCGCGCTCGCCCACCGCGTCCAGCATGAACGAGCCGAACGCGTCGTCGCCGACCGTCGCCACCAGCGCCACCGCCAGTCCCAGCCGAGCGGCACCGCAGGCGAAGATCGAGGCCGACCCACCGACCAGCAGCCGCCCGGTCTCGACCAGCTTCTCGCGCTGGCCGAACTCGGGCACCACGTCGACGCCGGCCACCAGCAGGTCGGGGTTGCAGTCGCCGATCACCAGCAGATCCAGCACGGCGGCCAGTATCCCCTAGTTGGTGGCGGCGATCGCAAGCAGCTGGTCGAGACGCCGCCGCGCCTTGCCGCCCAGGAACGCCCGCCGCTCCTCGCCGCGCATCGCCATCGACTCCTTCCAGATCGAGCGGCCGGCGATGAAGCCCGACGCCCCCGCTGCCAGCGCCGTGCGCAGCTGCGCGGTGAAGGTGTCGTGGTCGACGCCGGCCGAGAGCAGCGCCCACGGCACCGACAGCGCGTCCGTCACGCGGCGGCACGCCCGCTCGTCACCCGGGTACTCGAGCTTGAGGTAGCGGGCACCGCACGACTCGGCCAGCAGCGCGGCATCCCGGATCAGGTGTCCCCGCGCCGCCGCGAACGCCTCCTCGTCCTCCTCGTCCAGCCGGTAGATCAGCACCTCCACCACCAGCAGCAGGTGGTGCGCGGCGCAGTCCGCGACCGCCCCCCGCAGCACCGCCGCGTTCTCGCCGCCGGCGTCCTCGCGATCGGCCCGCAGGCGCAGCAGCAGCTTCGCCCCGGTGCCGCCCAGCCGGCGCACGCCGTCGGCGCCCACCCCCGGCAGCAGCTCGGCGCTCCGCAGTCCCTCGGGCGTGCGCCGCGAGCCGCTGCGCTCCAGCGAGACCAGCAGCCCGGTATGGGCCGGCAGCGCGCCGGCGTCGGCCACGTATGGCAGCGCGATCTCGGGATCGAGCAGCACAGCCGGCGCCGCCGGCGCCAGCGCCGAGACCAGGTCGAGCTTGAACGCGCGCATCGCGTCCATGCCGCTGTCCAGCCCCGCCGCCTGCAGCGCCTCGACCAGCTTGGTGCGCTGGTCGGCCGCCACCACGGCCAGGCGGCCGCCCTCGGTGGACAGCTGGTCTATCGCGCGCTGCTCGGCGGTTGTGAACATTCTTGCTCGTTTCTATCAAACCTGAAACACTTTCGCGCATGACACGCATCGCCTTCGTCGGCGCGGGCAGCGTCGAGTTTACCCGCGACCTGCTCGGCGACATCCTCAGCTTCCCGGAGCTTGCCGACGCCACGATCGCCCTGCACGACATCGACCCGGAACGGCTGGCCACGGGCGAGGCGATGGCGCGCTGGACGAACCGGGCGCTCGGCGCCCACGCCACGATCGAGGCCCACCTCGATCGGCGCGCGGCACTCGAGGGATGCGACCACGTGATCAACATGATCCAGGTGGGCGGCCACGAGGCGACCCTGATCGACTTCGAGATCCCCAAGCGCCACGGCCTGCGGCAGACGATCGGCGACACGCTCGGGATCGGCGGCATCTTTCGCTCGCTGCGCACGATCCCGGTGATGCTGGGCATCGCCGCCGACATGTCCGAGCTGTGCCCGGACGCCTGGCTGCTGAACTACACCAACCCGATGGCGATGCTGTGCTGGGCCACCTACGAGGCCAGCCCCCAGACGCGCATTGTCGGCCTCTGTCACTCTGTTCAGAACACCACCCGCGAGCTGGCCGAGCTGGCCGGCGTGCCCTACGACGAGGTCACCTACCTGGGCGCCGGCATCAACCACCAGTCCTGGATCCTGCGCTTCGAGCGCGACGGCGAGGACCTCTATCCGTTGCTGGATGCGGCGCTCGACCGCGACCCCGAGCTGCTGCGCCGGGTGCGGGTCGAGATCTACCGGCGCTTCGGCCGGTTTCCCACCGAGTCCAGCGAGCACTCGGCCGAGTACCTGCCCTTCTTCCTGCGCAGCGACGAGATGATCGAGCGGTTCAGGGTGCCGGTCGACGAGTACGTGCACCGCAGCGAGGAGAACCTCGAGGCCTACGAGCAGATGCGCGCCCAGTTGGCCGCCGGCGAGCCGTTCGAGATCGAGCGCAGCCTGGAGTACGCCTCGCTGATCATCCACTCCCAGGTCACCGGAGAGCCCCGCACCATCTACGGCAACGTCCGCAACGACGGCCTGATCCCCAACCTGCCGCGCGGCTGCTGCGTCGAGGTGCCGTGCCTGGCCGACCGGGCCGGCGTTCAGCCCACCGCCGTGGGGGCGCTGCCGCCGCAGCTGGCCGCGCTCAACCGCACCTTCGCGAACGTCTGCGAGCTGACCGTGCTGGCCGCCCTGGACGGCAGCCGCCAGCACATCTATCACGCCGCGCTGCTCGACCCCAACGCCGCCGGCACGCTCTCACCCGAGGCCATCTGCGCCATGGTCGACGACCTGATCGACGCGCACGGCGACGCCATCGACGAGCGGATCAGGGCAGGCAGCCGACGCAGCGCGTCGCCCGCCTGACCCGACGTGCGCGCCCCGCCCCTTGACAGAACCCCCGATCGGGGCACACTGCCAGCGCGGCGTGTTTCACACGTATCAGATGGGAGGCTCCATGAGGATGTTCAACACCACGGTCGGCCGACTTGTGCTGACCGCGTGCGTCGCCGGCCTGATAGCTGCGGCGATCGGCGGCGTCTCGCTGGCACGTGCCGGCGGCACCAACCACGGTCGCACGATCCGGGTGACCGAGGTCGACAACGGCGGCAAGTTCATCAGCATCACCCATACGGAGAAGGGCGGCCCGGGGGACGAGTTCATATTCAGCGCGAACCTCCGCCACGCCGGCCACAAGGTGGGCGCGCTGGACGCGATGTGCACGCTGGTGCTGCACCAAAAGCTGTTGTGCCAGGGCAGCTTCAAGCTGGCGGGCGGCACGATCACCGGCACCGCGCTGCTGCCGGCCAACGAGCCCAACGGCAGCACCGATCACATCGCTATCACCGGCGGCACCGGCACCTTCCGGGGAGCGTCCGGTGAGATCCACAGCACGTCGATCAACGACCACGTCAGCAGGGACGTCATCTACCTCGACTGACCGGCAGGTTGGATCAGGCCCGCCGCCCGACCACGCCGCACGGGGCGGCGGGCCCGATCCGAAGCCGTCACGCAACCTCGCGCAGCTTCCCGGTCTCGACCTCGTAGACGAAGCCCCGCACCGAGTCGGTGCGTGGGATGAACGGGCTGGCCTTGATCCGCGCGATCGACTGGCGCAGGTCGGCGTCGAGGTCGGAGAAGGCCTCGGCCGCCCACTCCGGGCGGATGCCGGTGTCCTTCTCGACGGCGCCCCGGAAGTCGTCGTCTGAGAAGGTGAGCATGCCGCAGCCGGTGTGATGGATCAGCACGATCTCCTCGGTGCCCAGCAGCCGCTGTGAGATCGTGAGCGAGCGGATCACGTCGGGCGTGACCGCGCCGCCGGCATTGCGGATGATGTGGGCGTCGCCCTCGCTCAGCCCCAGCAGCGCGAACGGGTTGAGGCGCGCGTCCATACAGGCAACGATCGCCACCCGGCGGCCGGGAGGCAGCGGCAGGTCTCCCTTGTCGAAGCCGGCGGCGTAGCTCCGTGCGTTTTCGAGCAGCTGATCGGTGGCGCTCACAGCGGCCTCCTTCGGTCGATGGTATGGAGCCAGCATAATCGAGTTTGGATCCAAGATCGGGTCACGTTGTGGGACCGAATCCCGCGGGTAGAGTGCCGCCCGTGGGGATCGTTCACTGGGACGACATCGAGCGGCATCGCGCCGCCAAGGGCGAGATGGACGCCACCTGGCAGCAGCTCGGCAAGGCGGCCGGTGCCGTCGGCATCGGGGTCAACCGGATGCGGGTCGCTCCCGGCAAGCTGCCCACGCCGCCGCATTCCCACGGCGCATCCGAGGAGATCTACTACGTGCTGGGCGGGTCCGGCCTGGCCTGGCAGGACGAGCAGGCGCACGAGGTGCGGGCCGGCGACTGCGTGATCCACCGCGCCGATGAGATGGAGCACACGTTCATCGCCGGACGCGACGGGCTCGACTGCCTGGTGTTCGGCACCCGCCATCCCACCGAGTTCGGCTGGCTGCCGCGCTCGGGCGCCGTGCGGATCGGCTGGCCCTGGATCGAGGGCCGCGTCGACGACCCCTGGGACGTCGAGGCCGATGGCCCGCCGCTCGACGTCGGCGACGCCGCGCCGCGCCCGCCGAACATCATCAACATCGACGAGGCCGAGCGCGACGTCACGCAGCGACGCGACACCGCGCTGCTGGCAACCGACGAGCGCTCGGTGCTGGCCGGCTTTTACTGGGAGCGGCTGTTCCCGGGCGCGCTCGGCGCGCCCCCGCACTGCCACTCCGAGGAGGAGGAGGCGTTCGTGATGCTCGACGGCGACGGCACGCTGGGGCTTTGGCCCTCGCCCGTCGCGGCGTCCTCCAGCGTCCGCGAGGAGGTGCCCATCCGGGCCGGCCACGTGGTCGTGCGCCCGCCCGGGACGCGCATCGCGCACTCCTTCCGGGCAGGGCCGAACGGCCTGACGATGCTGATCTACGGCACCCGCAAGACCAACGACATGTGCTGGTATCCGCGATCTAACAAGATCTTCTGGCGCGGCCTGGGCGTGATCGGCCGCATCGAGTCGCTCGACTACTACGACGGCGAGCCCGACGACGACGAGGAGCAGCCATGAAGCTCGGCCTGCACGTTGCCCGGTTCACCTACCCCGGCGGACCGCCCACCATGGCCGACGACCTGCGAAGGATCGTGGTCGCCGGCGAGGCCGCGGGCTACGACCGCATCAGCGTGATGGATCACGTCTGGCAGATCCACGTGAACGGGCCGCCCGAGCAGGAGATGCTCGAGCCCTACACCGCGCTCGGCTACATGGCCGCCCTCACCAGCCGTGTGCAGCTGCTGACGCTGGTGACGGGCGTCGTCTACCGGCCGCCGGGCCTGCTGGCCAAGACGGTGACCACGCTGGACGTGCTGTCGGAAGGGCGCGCCATGCTCGGCATCGGCGCCGCCTGGAACGAGGAGGAGTCGCTGGGCCTGGCGCTGCCGTTCCCGCCCATCTCCGAGCGCTTCGAGCGGCTGGAGGAGGCGATCCAGATCTGCCTGCAGATGTGGAGCGGCTCCGAGCAGCCCTACCGGGGGCGCCATTACCAGCTGGCCCGCACCCTCAACTCGCCGCAATCGCTGCGCCGCCCGCACCCGCCGATCCTGATCGGCGGCGGCGGCGAGCGAAAGACGCTGCGGCTGGTGGCCCGCTACGCCCAGTCCTGCAACCTGTTCGCCGGGCCGGAGCTGGCCCACAAGCTGGACGTGCTGCGCCGCCACTGCGAGGCCGAGGGGCGCGACTACGACGAGATCGAAAAGACGGTCAGCTACCGCATGGATGTCGGGAGCAACGGCGAGCGCGTCGCCCAGACGATCGAGGAGCTGGGGGCGCTGTCCAAGCTGGGCGTCGACGTCGCCCACGGCCAGCTGGCCGGTATGCATGAGATCACCCCGATCGAGATCGTCGGCAGCGAGGTGCTGCCGGCCGTCGCGAACCTGTGACGCCGCCGCTCTTTACGACGAAGCCGCTCGCACTTATGGTGTGAACATGCGCATGACTCGGATCGCCGGCGTGGCGCTGGCCGCGCTGGCGCTGACCGGATGCGGCCAGGCCTCCTCGACGCACTCGTCGCCGCATTCGCTTTCGCCGGTCAAGAGCCTGGTGCTGATCGCGGCGGCCACCCACACCCGCCACGCTGGCAGCGCCCGCGTCGCCATGGACATGACCATGTCCACCGAGCAGGGCACGATCACCATGCACGGCACCGGCCAGTTCCGGCTCCACAGCCCTGCAGCGGGAGCGATGCACCTGTCGATCACGGTGCCGACGGCCGGGACCACGATCGGAATGGACGAACGCATCCTCGGCACCACCATCTACATGCGCAGCCCGGTGCTGTCGCAGTCGATCCCGAACTCGCGCCCGTGGCTGAAGCTCGACCTCGAGCGGTTCGGCAAGCAGCAGGGCATCGACTTCGCGGCGCTGATGGACTCCGGTAACAGCGATCCGACGCAGGTGCTGACGTACCTCGACGCCACCTCCCACACGGTCGTGAACCTGGGCCATGCGACGGTCGACGGCGCCGCCACCACCCACTACCACGCCGACATCGACCTTTCCAGGGCGATGAGGGTGATGGTCGCGCGTGCCCCGGCCGGCCAGCGCAAGGCCGTGCGCTCGACGTACGGCAACCTGCTCCAGGAGAGCGGCACCACCAGCTACCCGGTGGACGTGTGGGTGGACGCGGACGGCTACGTCCGCCAGATGCACATGTCGGTGCCGATGCCGGTCGCGCAGTCGTCGATTGACATGACCATGAAGCTGTCGCACTTCGGCGCGCCCGTGCACATCACGCCGCCGCCCGCCTCACAGGTCACCGACCTCGCGTCGCTGGCCGCCCACGGCAGCTGAGCCATAGAATCGGTCGCATGGCGTCCCGGGCAGATCGCCACCGGTGCGCCTGGCGGAGCTGGTGGCAGCGCTCTCGCGGTCGGGGTCGGCTGCCGCACCGACGTCCATCAGCAGGCCAAGTGGTTCGGCGACGACATCGCCCCCAAGGCGATCAAGTACGAGCACGGCGACGGCTACGCCACCAACCTCATCACGTTCGAGACGGACGTCGACGGCACGCCGTGCGTGATCTCGGGCCGCATGACCTACGTGACCGACGAGGGAGAGCACGTTGTCGAAGCTGGCGACGCCTTCTACCTGCCGCCCGTGCACATCCCCAAGGTCGCCGCCGTCACGGAGTTCGTCCAGTTCAGCCCCACCGAGCAGCTCGACCGCGTGTCGCGGCACATGACCGAGGCCGCGAAGCATGCAGGGCGCGAGCGCGCCGAGCTCATGAGGGAACCTTGGGGGCGCCGCCGTGCGGCGGCGCCCCCGGAACCTCAGGCGAGCGCCTTGGCCTTGAGGGCCTCGAACTCGGACTGATTGATGGCGCCACTGTCCAGCAGTTCCTTGGCCTTGGCGATCTCGGCGGCGGAGCCGCCCGATGAGGCCACGGTCTGGACGTAGCTGTCGAACTCGGCCTGCGACTGCTGCACGCTCTGCACGTTGCGCTCGGCCATCGACTCGGAGTTGGTGATCATGTAGGCCAGCAAGCCCACCAGAGGGACGCATAGCAGGAAGAGCAGCCACAGCGCCTTCTTGCCTCCCGAGGCGTCATGCCGGCGGAAGATGTCCACGATTACCTGGAACAGCATCATGAAATAAATCACCATGAAGAAGATCACCAGCAGCGACCAGAGAAAATCTCCGAGGCTCAGAATCATGCACACGCTCCTTTAGGGATTGGTCCGGCGCCCGGCCGGTGCAATCCGGTTTGTACCACGTGCCGCGGTATTCTTGGCGGCCCGTAGCCTCTTCGAAAGGATGCGTCTCGTGGCCGACACGAAGATCGTTCTGCCCGACAGCGAGATACCGCGCAGCTGGTACAACATCCTCGCGGACGCCCCCCACCCGCCGCAGCCGCCGCTGCACCCGGGTACCGGGCAGCCGATCGGCCCCGACGACCTGGCGCCGCTGTTCCCCATGGATCTGATCCTGCAGGAGGTCTCCACCGACCGCGAGATCCCGATCCCCGACGAGGTGCTGGACATGCTGTCCCTGTGGCGGCCGACGCCGCTTCATCGCGCCAAGCGGCTGGAGCGGGAGATCGGCACCGCGTCACGCATCTACTACAAGTACGAGGGCGGGTCGCCGGCCGGGTCGCACAAGCCGAACACCGCCGTCGCGCAGGCCTTCTACAACGCCAGCGCCGGCCGCACGCGCCTCGCCACCGAGACCGGCGCCGGCCAGTGGGGCAGCGCACTGGCCTTCGCCTGCCAGGCTTTCGGCCTCGAGTGCAAGGTCTACATGGTCAACATCTCCTACCAGCAGAAGCCCTACCGGCGGGTGATGATGGAGACCTGGGGCGCGCAGGTAGTCGCGAGCCCGTCGCCCGACACCAACGCCGGTCGCAGCATCCGCGAACGCGATCCCGAGTCGCTGGGCAGCCTCGGCATCGCCATCTCGGAGGCGGTCGAGGACGCCGCCACGCGCGAGGACACCAGCTACTCGCTGGGGTCGGTGCTGAACCACGTGCTGCTGCACCAGACCGTGATCGGCCAGGAGGCACAGCGGCAGCTGGCGCTGGCCGGCGAGACCGGGATCGACGTGGTGGTGGGATGCGTCGGCGGTGGCTCCAACTTCGCCGGCCTCGCGCTGCCGTTCGTGGGCGACAAGATCGCGGGTGCCGAGATCGAGATCATCGCTACGGAGCCGTCCGCCTGCCCGACGCTGACGCGCGGGCCGTTCGCCTACGACTTCGGCGACACCGCCCAGCTGACGCCACTGGTGCCGATGCACACGCTCGGCCACGACTTCGTGCCGCCCGGCATCCACGCCGGCGGGCTGCGCTACCACGGCGTGGCGCCGATCGTCTCGCAGCTGCTGCTGGACGACCTGATCCGGGCCGAGGCGTACACGCAGAACGACTGCTTCGCCGCCGCCCTGCGGTTCGCCCGCAGCGAGGGCATCATCCCGGCGCCGGAGAGCTCACACGCGATCAAGGGCGCGATCGACGCCGCAAAGCGGGCCGACGAGTCGGGCACCTCACAGGTGATCCTGTTCAACCTGTCCGGGCACGGGCACTTCGACATGGCCGCCTACGAGTCATACCTGCACGGCAGCCTGGAGGACTTCGAGCTGCCCGAGGAGGAGATCCAGCGGGCGCTGCGGGCGATCGAGCCGCTGCCCAAGCCGGCCGGCGCGTCCGTCTGAAGGCGCCTTTCGTGAGCACCGCGAGCTACCTCGACAACTGCAGGGAACGCGGCACGTTAGACGCGGCTCCGCCAGTTCGCCTTTGGGAACCGGCGGAGCCGCCAAGCCAGAAGGGGCTCCCGCCCCCCATTGCGGCGATGCTAGGCGACTCCTGCGAGAACGGGCGGTGACGTTACGGAGAAGAAACCGTGACGGTTCCGGTCGTTGTCGCCGCCCTGGAGCTCAGGCCGGGTCGGCGTTGCCCGGCTGCGACGTCAGCACAGGCGACGTGAGCGCCTTCTTTTTCAGCGTGGACGGGTCGACCGGCCTGTCGCCGTGCTTCCCCACCCGGATCGCCCGGTGCAGCGCGCTGCCCTTCACGAGCTGGTTCCAGGTCAGGAACCAGACCGTCCAGCCGTTGCCCCAGGCGCCGCCGCGGGGGCTGCCCGTGACCGTCACCGGGTCGCCCGGCACCGCCCAGTTGTAGTAGGTCTCGGCGTTGGCCGGCGACAGGTTCACGCAGCCGTGGCTGACGTTGGTGAAGCCCTGCTCGCCCACCGACCAGTACGCGTCGTGCATGTAGTCGCCCGACCACGTGAACCTGACCGAGAACGGCACCATCAGGTCGTACCCCGGCCCCTTCATCTCCACCGGGTTGCCCTTCTCGATCGTCAGGTACGTGCCGTTCGGCGTGTCGTCGCCCGGCTTGCCGGTGCTGATCGGCCAGGTGGCGTACAGCTTCTTGTGCCGGTAGATCTGGACGTGGTGCTCCGTTGTGCTGGCAACCGCGATCAGCGAGTCGCCGATCGTGAACACCTGCTTCAGCGTGTGCGTGCCATAGACGCCAGGCGCCGCCTCGACGCCGTCCAGGTCGCCCTCGAAGTGCACGGTCGTGTGCTCCGGCCAGTAGTTCCGCGGCCGGAAGTAGACGGTGCTGTCGCCGTCCCAGTACCAGGCGCCGGTAACGGGCTTGGACGCGCTCACGTGCAGCGCCCGCTCGACCGCTCGCCGGTTGGTGACCGGGTGGTCGAACGTGAGCGTGATCGGCATGCCCACGCCGTAGGTGCCGTGGGCGGCCTCGAAGATGGTGGTGTTCTCGACCTGACGCGGCGCCAGCGTGCGGAAGCTGCTGGTCGCGGTGACCGTGTGGCCGGCGGCGTCGAGCGCCGTCGCGTGCACCGTGTAGCGGGTGGCGGTATGCAGCGTCGTTCGACTCATCCAGACCGTGTGGCCGTGCTTCAGCTTCCCGGTCAGCGGGTCGCCGGGAGCGCCGGCCGTGACGCCGGTGAGCTTGCCGTTGGTGACGCTGACCATCACCATCTTGCCGGGAGGCACCCGCCGGTGGCCGTTGGACGGCTTGATCGAGAAGTGCACGGCCGGGGTCGCCGGCGGCGCCGAGACGCCCCCGGCCGGGGACCGCGCGCCCGCCGACATGCCGCTGCTGCATGCCCCCGCAACGGCCACCATGCCCGCCATGACAACGGCGGAGACCGGGGCGCGAAGTCTGCTGGTCATGCTGGCCACGCGCCATAGAGTACCGGCAGTATCGACCGGCACAAAGCCGGCTGGCGCACCGATACCAAATCGATCACGGCCGCGGCGCCGCGGATCGCTCTCCGCCAGCCGCGCGAGCAGCAGTGTCGCTTCGGCCAGCAGGCGCCGTTCACGCTCCGTCAGGTCGCGCTCGATGGCGTTGGCCAACCAGCCCTCGCGGCGGCGGCGATCCTCCGCCACGGCCGTGCGGCCGGCCTCGGTCAGCGTGACCACCACGAGGCGCCGATCGACGGCGTGCGGGCCGCGCTCGACCAGCCCGCGGTCGGCCAGCCAGGCAACGGTGCTCGCCATCGACTGGGGCCGCACGCGCTCATCGGCCGCCAGGTCGCTGATCGACGCCGGGCCTAGCCGGTCGAGCCGGCCGAGCACCGTCACCTGGCTGAGCGTGAGGTCGCGGCGCTCCTCCCGCAGGCGGCGGATCAGCTGGCCGATCACGACCCGGAGGTCGCTCGCCAGGATCGATGGCTCGATCATCACTACAGCCTGATCTTAACAGTTTGCCTGTAGACTTTGAAGCATGCATTCTGACCGGTACAAGTGGATCGCGCTGTCCGAACACCACGCTCGGTGTTCTGCTGGCGACCCTGGATGCCTCCATCATCCTGATCGCGATGCCGAACATCTTCCGCGGCATCAAGCTCGATCCGCTGGTGCCGGGAAACAGCTTCTACCTGCTGTGGATGATCCTCGGCTACCTGGTCGTGACCAGCGTCCTGATCGTCAGCCTGGGGCGGCTGGGCGACATGTACGGCCGCGTGCGCATCTACAACCTCGGCTTCGTCGATCTACACCGTGGCCTCGCTGCTGCTCGCGATCGACTGGATGACAGGCACCTCCGGCGCCACCTACCTGATCGGGTTCAGGATCGTGCAGGGCGTCGGCGGCGCCTGCCTGCTGGCCAACGCGGCGGCGATCATCACCGACGCCTTCCCCTCCAACCAGCGCGGTCTGGCGCTGGGCATCAACAACATCGTCGGCGTCAGCGGCATGTTCGTCGGGCTGGTGCTGGGCGGGCTGCTGGCGCCGATCGACTGGCGGCTGGTGTTCCTGATCTCGGTGCCGATCGGCCTGTTCGGCACCGTCTGGGCCTACCTCAAGCTCGAGGAGCGAAGCGTGCCGCGGCGGGCCCCGATCGACTGGTGGGGCAACGTCACGTTCGCGCTGGGACTGGTGCTGGTGATGGTGGCGGTCACGTACGGCATCCGCCCGGCCGACGGCCACCCCACCGGCTGGACGAGCCCCAATGTGCGTGGGCGCTGATGGCCGGCGCGACGATCAGCCTGATCGCCTTCGCGATGATCGAACGGCGCGTGGCCCACCCCATGTTCCGGCTGCAGCTGTTCCGGATCCGGGCGTTCACGTTCGGCACGCTCTCGACGTTCCTGTCGGCGGTCGCGCGCGGCGGCCTGATGTTCATGCTGATCATCTGGCTGCAGGGCATCTGGCTGCCGCAGCACGGCTACAGCTTCGAGCAGACGCCGCTTTGGGCCGGCATCTTCATGCTGCCGCTGACGGCCGGGTTCCTGATCGCGGGGCCGACTTCGGGGTTCCTGTCCGACCGCTTCGGCGCGCGCCCGTTCGCGACCGCCGGCATGATCGGCGCGGCCATCAGCTTCGGCCTGCTGATGCTGCTCCCGACCGACTTCTCGCTACCCCACGTTCGCCGGCATCCTTTTGCTGAACGGCCTCTCGATGGGCATGTTCGCCTCGCCCAACCGGGCCGGCGGTGATGAACAGCCTGCCCGCCGCCGACCGCGGCGCCGGCGGCGGCATGAACCAGACCTTCCAGAACTCGGCGCAAGTGCTCTCGATCGGCATCTTCTTCACGCTGATGATCCTCGGGCCTGGCCTCCACGCTGCCCGAGACGATGCTGGGCGGCCTGCAGGCGCACGGCGTCCCGCACGCCACGGCGGAGCGGATCGCGCACCTGCCGCCGGTCTCGATCCTGTTCGCCGCGTTCCTCGGCTACAACCCGATCCAGCACTTGCTGGGCCCGCACGCTCTGGCCGCTCTGTCGCCGCACGACAAGGCGGTCCTGGTCGGCCACTCGTTCTTCCCAGACCTGATCTCGGGGCCGTTCCGCGACGGCCTGCATGCGGCGTTCACGTTCGCGATCGCGGCCTGCCTGGTGGCGGCGGCGGCGTCGCTGGCGCGTGGCGGCGTCCCGGGCCGGGCGGATCAGCCGGCGCCGGCGCGGGAGCCGGTGAGCGCGCCCACGAGTTCGCTCAGTGAGTCGAGGTAGCGATCCACGTGCTCTGGCACCATGGCCACGCTGACCGTGGGGCCCGCCCCCTCAGTTCTTAACTAAACCTACAGACAACCATGGATAACCTGGAACGAGGCACCCACCAGGAGGTATCCGATGTCGAGCTCCCCACGTTGTGAAACGCCTCCGTCCGGCCCCCGGCCCATCGGCCCTCCATCTCGTCCCGCTCGTCACGGGTCGCGCGACTCCTCGCCCGCCCCCAGGCGGTTCCCAGGAAAACCTAAGGTTCGCCTCATAGCCTGGGAGGCACGATGCAGAACGAGGCACCCCGGATACTCGTCGTCGACGACGAGGAATCGATCACGCAGCTGGTCTCGACCGTGCTGCGCTACGAGGGCTTCGAGGTCGAGTGCGCCGCCAGCGGCCGCGCCGCCGTGAAGCTGACCGACCGCTTCCGGCCCGACCTGATCGTCCTTGACGTGATGCTGCCCGACCTGGACGGCTTCGAGGTCTACCGGCGGCTGTCGGCGACCGAGCCGCGCGTGCCGGTGCTGTTCCTGACCGCGAAGGATCAGCCCGCCGACCGCGTGCACGGGCTCACGCTGGGCGCCGACGACTACGTCGGCAAGCCGTTCAGCCTGGAGGAGCTGGTCGCGCGTGTGCGCGCGATCCTGCGCCGCACCCAGCCGGATACGGCCGGCGGATCGGAGTCACGGGTCGCCTACCACGACCTCTCGATCGACGACGATGCCCACGAGGTGCGCCGCGGCGATCGGCTGGTGCAGCTGACACCGACCGAGTACAACCTGCTGCGCTACCTGCTGGTGAACGCCGGCCGCGTCGTCAGCAAGGCCCAGATCCTCGACCACGTCTGGCGCTACGACTTCGGCGGCGACTCGAGCGTGGTCGAGACCTACATCAGCTACCTGCGCAAGAAGATCGACCAGCCGGGCGAGCCGCGCCTGATCCAGACGGTGCGCGGCTTCGGCTACGCGATCCGGCTGCGGACAGGCTGACGTGCTCTCGCCCCGGCGCATGACGCTGCGGCTGCGGCTGTCGATGCTGGCGGTGGCGCTGGTCGCGGTTGGTTTGCTTGCGGCAGGGATCGCCACCCGCTACGAGCTTCGCGGCTTCCTGATCGACCGGGTCGATTCCCAGCTGCAATCGGCCACCAACCCTGTCTCGCTCTACTTCGCGCGCGGCGACACGGACCCCGGCGCACAGCAGCCGGTGCTGGGCGTGCTGCCGCCGGGCAGCTACGCCGCGGTCATCACCGGCAGCAGCCACGTGGCCGCCTCCCAGTACTTCGGCCGCGGCCCGGCACCCGAGGAACTGCCGGAGGCGATCATCAGCGCTCCGGACGGCACCTCCACCAAGGGCGCATACCGCGTGTACGTGACGCACGGCCAGGCCAATGACGGCTCCACACCGGTCCGGCTCGTGATAGCGACGCCGCTTCACGACGTCAACTCGACGCTCAACCGGCTGGCCATGCTGGAGCTGCTGGTCGGCCTGATCGTGCTGGCGGGGGTGGCGGCGATCGCATTCTGGCTGGTGCGGCGCGAGCTGCGGCCGCTGGTGCGGATCGAGGACACGGCCGCGGCGATCGCCGGCGGCGACCTCACACAGCGCGTGCCAGAGGAGGCGCCCGGCACCGAGGTCGGTGACCTGGCCCGCTCCCTCAACCTGATGCTGGCCCAGATCGAGCAGGCCTTCGAGCAGCGGCGGCAGTCGGAGGAGCGGCTGCGCCGGTTCGTGTCCGACGCGTCGCACGAGCTGCGAACGCCGCTGACATCGGTGCGCGGCTTCGCCGAGCTGTTTCACCGCGGCGCGGCCAGCCGGCCCGACGACCTGGCGCTTGCGATGAGCCGGATCGAGTCGGAGGCCGAGCGGATGGGCGTGATCGTGGAAGACCTGCTGCTGCTGGCGAACCTCGACCAGGGACGGCCGCTGGGCCAGGAGCATTTCGATCTGGAGGCGGTGCTGGCCGAGATGGTGGCCGATCACGCCATGCTTCACGCCGACTGGCCGATCAGCTTCAGCTCCAGCGGCGGCTCCGACCTGGTCGGCGATGAGCTGCAGATCCGCCAGGCGGTCGCGAACCTGCTGGCCAACGCCCGCGCCCATACGCCGCCCGGCACCAGCATCGCCGTGGCGCTGGCGACGGCGGGCGACGACCGCACGATCGAGGTCAGCGACAACGGGCCCGGCATCGCCGCCGACGACCTGTCGCACCTGTTCGAGCGCTTCTACCGCGTGGACGCGTCACGCGCCCGCCGCAGCGGCGGCAGCGGGTTGGGGCTCGCGATCGTGCAGGCCATCGCAGAGGCCCACGGCGGCTCGGTCGGTGTGGCCAGCGTCGAGGGCGAGGGCGCGGCGTTCAGGATCGTGCTGCCGATCGCGGGCGCGACGGAGTCAGCCCGTCAGGACACGGGTCTGGCTTCAGCCTGACCTACAGTTGCGTGGCTCCGTGCGGAGTCACCAGCAGGTTGATCGGCTGCGCCGGATAGGTGGTCTGGAGCGTCTTCCCGTTGACCCGCAGCCGGACGCTGGTCGGATCCCCCAGCCGCAGCCAGACGCGGCGGCCGTGCAGGTGCACGGCCTGGCCCGGCGCCAGCGTCCGCTCGGCCAGCAGTGCCCCGCTCGCGGAGTCGCGCCGCGCCTCCAGCCAGCAGCTGCCCTGCGCCGCGGTCACGGTCATCCGCACGCCGGTCGGCCGCGCCGGCGGTGGCGTCTGCGTTGCCGTGGTGCTCGGGCTGGTGACAGGTTTCGTCGCCGGCGCATGCGTGGGCGGCGGAGGCTGCGCGGAGTGGCTGCCGCCCGACCCGCCCATCAGGTAGAGCACGGCCGACCCCGCCAGGAGCAGGCAGGCCAGCGCCACCCACAGGCTGAACAGCCCGGAGGGCGAACTGCGAGCGACCGAGACCGGGGTATGCGGGAGCGCCGACTCGGCGCGGTGGGCCGAGCGGTTCCACTGCTCGTTGAAGATGGCGACCACGTCGTCGCCGTTCAGGCCCAGGTACTCGGCGTAGGTGCGCACGAAGCCGCGCGCGTAGGCCTCGGCCGGCAGCGCTTCCAGGCGGTCGTCCTCGATCGCCCGCAGCTGCGCCGCGCGGATGCGGGTGGCCTCCTCGATGCGGTCGAGCGGGATGTCGCGCAGCTCGCGCTCGTGCCGCAGGATCTGGCCCAGCGTCGGCGCTGACACGACCTCGTCGACGAGGCCGGCGTCGTCGATCACGGGCACCTCCCGCTGCTCCGGCACCTCGCTACCGGCGCCGTCGCGGACTCCGTTCTCACTCACCTGCCAACTCACAAGTCCCACCCCTGACGCCGCCGAGTTGCTCGCCGCCGTTTGCCCGCTACCTATGGTGCCACCCGTCGCGCGCTACGGCAAACATCGACCCAAGCGGGCACACCGAGCGTTGATCGGTCGCGGCGTTTCTGCGAGCATCGGACAGTGGCCCCGATCACCCGCGATGGCATCGAGCTCGGCCTGCCGTTCACGGAGACGGAGTACCGCGACCGTGCCCGGCGCGTGCGCGAGGAGATGGCGCGACGCGACGTCGACGTGCTGTTGGTGCTGAGCCCCGCGAACCTTTGCTACCTGACCGGCTTCGAGTCGATCTGGTACCCACCGCGGGCGCCGGTGGGGGTGATCGTGGCCCGCGAGCACGAGCGGCTGCTGTTCGTCGACTACGACCGTCACCGGACGCTGGTGGAGCGGGTGGCGCTGTTCGACGACGCCGTCTTCTACGACTACGCGACGGCGATCGATCAGCTGCGTGCCGCGGTGCAGGAGCGCGGGTGGTCGTCGGCGACGATCGGCGTTGAGCGCTGGGCGGCATCGCCGGGCGCCCCCTTGGTCGATCGGATCGCGGAGGCGATCGCCGCGACCGGCGCGAACGTGGTGGCCGGCGACTGGATCGTCGACCGGGTGCGCCTGGTCAAGTCGGAGGCGGAGCTGGCCTGCGTGCGACGCGCCTCGGAGATCGTCGACGCGGCCGTCGAGTCGCTGGGCGAGTACGTGCAGCCGGGGCGCACCGAGCTCGAGATCGCGGCCCACCTGAACTCCGAGATGGCGGCGCGCGGCGGCGAGGAGCCGGCCATCCGCACAATGGTCTCGGCCGGGCCCGACGTGTGGTGCCGCACCCACTCACCGCCGTCGCGGCGGCCGGTGCAAGCCGGGGACGTGATGTACGTGGACGTCTGCGGCGTGCAGAGCCGCTACCACGTCGACGTCTGCCGCACGTTTGCAATCGGGCGCGACCATCCCGCCGCCCGCGCCATCCTGGAGCAGACCGCCGGCAGCGTGGGCGCCGTGATCGCGGCGGTGAGGCCGGGGGATCCGCTGGAGGTGGCGCAGCAGGCGGCCGAGCAGTACGTATTCTCGCGCTTCGACCGCGAGCGGGTGTGGTGGGTGGGCGGCTACGCGCTCGGCATCGCGATGCCGCCCAACTGGGTCGGGCACACCTACCTCGCAAACGATGCGTTCGAGCGGTTCACGTGGGAGCCGGGCTACGTCACCAACTACGAGAACATCCTGTTCGACCGGGAGGGTGGTTTCACCGCCTCCTATATGGAGACGCTGCTGATGGGGCCCCAGCGGATCGAGGTGCTCTCGACGCGGCCGCGCGAGCTGACCGTCCTGTGATCGACGTCTTCTGGCACCCGGCCGTGCTCGACCACGACACCGGGCGCGGCATCTTCGAGGGCGGGCCGTCAGACCTGCTGGAGGTGCCGGAGCTGCACCCCGAGAACGCGGAGCGGGTGCGGAACATGCTCTCGGTGTTGCAGCGGGGTCCGCTGGCCGACCGGCTGCGCTGGCACGACGGCCGCCTGGCCGGCGAGGAGGAGCTGGCGACCGTACACGACCCGGCCTACATCGCGTTGCTGCGCGAGGCCTGCGAACAGGGCGGCCGTGTGTTCGCGCCCTCGACGCTCGTCACGGGCGAGTCGTGGCAGCCGCTGCTGGCGGCGGCGGGAACGGCGATGGCGGCCGGCGACGCGGTCATATCGGGCGGCTCGCGGACCGCCTACGCCCTGGTGCGCCCGCCCGGCCACCACGCCGCCGCGGCCACTGCCGACGGCTACTGCTTCTTCAACCACGTGGCGCTGGTGGCCGAACGGGCGCTTGCGGCCGGCTGCGAGCGGGTGGCGATCGTCGACTGGGACGTCCACCACGGAAACGGCACGCAGGCCTGCTTCTACGACCGCGCCGACGTGCTCACGGTCTCGCTGCACATGCGCCACGGCAGCTGGGGGCCGTCGCATCCGCAGACCGGATCGCCCGCGGAGGTCGGCGTCGGCCCCGGCGCCGGCCACAACGTCAACGCCGAGCTGGGGCTGGGCGGAGGCATCCGCTCCTACGAGGCGGCCTTCATGCAGGTGATCCGTCCGATCCTCCATCAGTACCGGCCAGACCTGATCGTGGGCGCGTGCGGACAGGACGCGAGCGGCTTCGATCCCAACGGCCGCCAGAACCTGCTGATGGCAGGGTTTCGCCGGGTCGGCCGTCTGGTGGCGGAGGCCGCAGACGACCTGTGCGACGGCAGGCTGGTGCTGGTGCAGGAGGGCGGCTACGCGCGCACCTACGCCGCCTACTGCCTGCACGCGACGTTCGAGGGCGTGCTCGGCACGGGGCCGCTGCTGGCCGATCCGATCGGCTACCTGCCCGACGACGCCGGCCGCGGCGACGGCGACCTCGCCGCCCTGCGCACCTACCTGTCGCCGTTCTGGCGCTTGCCCTGATCGCGCGGCGGCGTCAGGCCGGCGCCTGCAGCTCGACCAGCCCCAGCGCGTCCACGCAGAAGACGTCGTGCACCTGGGTGATCACCATCAGCAGGCCGTTGCATGCCCGGCACCGCACCACCACTCCTGGTGCCCGCGTATAGACGACCACCTCCGCCACCGGCCCGCGTGCCCCGCAGTGGCCGCACGTGCCGATCGCGGTTGTCATATCGCCGCCGAACACCTCCGCAAGCGTGCCTGCGATCGCGTTACCGTCGAGTGCCTGGCTGTCGGTCATGGCGTCTCGCCTCCTGTCGGTCCGAATCGTTCCGTTCGAATCCTGGCCGCATCGTGGCCGAGCGAGACGAGGGCGCCGGCCACCGCCTCGACGAACCCGGTGGGACCACAGACGTACACGAGCGGCCGCTCCCCCGCCGGCCAGCAGACCTCGGCCACCAGCTCGCGGTCGACGCGCCGCGCGTATCCATTCCACCCCGCCGGCTGTCGGCGCGTCAGTGTCAGCCGGACGTCGCTGGCGTCGCCCGCCGTCAGCTCGTCCCGGTAGATGACGTCATCGAGCGTGCGGGCCGAGTACAGCAGTCGCACCGGGACGGTGCTATCGGTGGCGCGGTGATGACGTAGCATCGCGCGCAGCGGCACGATTCCCGAGCCGCCACCGACCAGAAACACCGGCGTTCCCGGCGCCTCCTCCCAGGCGAAGTAGCCGCCGATCGGGCCGCGCAGCTCGATCTCATCGCCCGGCAGCAGCTCGTCGGCCAGGTACGGCGACACTTCGCCATCGTCGATCCGTTCCACGGTCAGCTCGATGTGGCGGTCCTCCGGCGCGGAGGCGATCGAATAGCTGCGCTGCGCCTGATACCCGTCCTCGGCCGTGAGCCGCACGTCCACATGCTGGCCGGCCCGGTGCCGGCCCCAGCCGGGGACGTCGAACACGATGCTCTTGGTACGGGCCGTCTGCTCGATCAGCTCCAGCACGGTTCCCGGCTGCCAGTTCAATCGCCGGCGTAGCGCTGCTCGCGCCACGGATCCCCGTAGTTGTGGTAGCCGTAGCCCTCCCAGAAGCCGGGTTCATCCTCCAGCTGCAGCTCCAGCCCGCGCACCCACTTCGCGCTCTTCCAGAAGTAGAGGTGCGGCACCAGGAGCCGGGCCGGCCCGCCGTGCTCTGGGTGCAGCGGCTCGTCGTCGTAAGAGAAGGCAATCCAGGCGCGGCCGCCGGTCAGGTCCTCCAGCGGCAGGTTGGTGGTGTAGCCGCCGTCGCTGAACGCGGTCACATACTCGGCGCTGGTCTCGATGCCGTCCAGTAGCGTGTCCAGGGAGACGCCCGTCCAGACCGTGTCCAGCTTCGACCACTTCGTGACGCAGTGGATGTCCCGCGTCACCGTCTCACGGGGCAGCGCCTGGAACTCGTCCCACGTCCATGTGTGCGGTTCGTCGACCTGCCCACGGATCGTGAAGCTCCAGCTATCGAGCGACCCGTGCGGGGTCGGCCCGGCCGAGAGCACGGGAAAGTCCTGCGTCACGTACTGCCCGGGCGGCACCCGGGCCGGATCGACGTCTGGTCGCCGGCGACCGTGGAAGCCGCGGGTTATGCGCGTCATCAGCGTTGACCTCCCCTAGGTGTTACCCGTCACACGCACCACGGAGCCTACTCCGGCGGATGGTTCACGCGCCCACGTGCCGCCCCTCTGCCGCCCGTTGCAATCCCACCGCCGGCGGCACGGCCGGCGTGTCGATGTCCTCGAACCGGTCGATGCGGCGAAGCGCGGGGAACTTCCAGGCCCAGACCAGCGCCACCACGATCGAGGCGGCGCCGCCTAGCACCACGGCCGGCACCGCGCCGATCAGCGCCGCCGCGACGCCCGACTCGAAGGCGCCCAGCTCGTTTGAGGCGCCGATGAAGACGCGCTCCACCGCCCCCACCCGGCCCCGCAGAGCGGGCGCGGTCAGAAGCGGCGCCAGCGTGCCGCGGATCGACATCGAGACCATGTCGGCACCGGCCAGCGCCGCCAGTGCAACCATCGACAGCGCGAAGCTGGTCGAGAATCCGAACACGATCGTGAATGCGCCGTACAGCGCCACCACCACCAGCAGCGTGCGGCCGACGCGGCGCTTCAGCGGACGGCCCGAGAGCACCGATCCGACCACCACCGCGCCGATGCCCGGCGCGGCACGCAGCAGACCGTTGCCAAATGCGCCAACGTGCAGGATCGTCTGGGAGAAGACCGGCAGCAGCGCCGTGGCGCCGCCGAACAGCACTGCCATCAGGTCGAGCGAGATCGCGCCCAGCAGCGCCGGCGTGTCGAAGATGAAGCGCACACCGGCCATGGCGTCGGACAGGCTGGCCTCCTGCTCGGCCACGTGCGCGCGGCCGATCGCCTTGGGCACCAGCATCACCATCGCCATCGCCAGCACCGCGCAGACGGCGGCGAAGGCGTAGGGCACGGGCGGGCCCACCACCTGCAGCAAACCGGCCACGGCGGGGCCGGCGATCATCGCCGCCTGCATCACCGACATCAGCACCGCCACCGCCCGGGCGAGCATCGCCTGCGACACGCCGGCGGCCAGCAGCGGCCCCACGGCCGGGGCGGAGTAGGCATTGCCGATCCCGATCACGAACGCCAGCACGTACAGCGGCCAGACGGCGGAGTCTCCGCTGCCGGCATCGACCGCCAGCGCAACCGCCGCCGCCGGCCACCACCGCGAGGCCCAGCGCGGTCACGCGGCGACGGTCGTGGCTGTCGGCGGCGTGGCCGGCGGGCAGCGCCAGCACCACCGCCGGGATGAACTCGGCCAGGCCGATCAGGCCCAGCACCAGCGGGTCGTGGGCGCGCGAGTAGCCCTGCCAGCCGAGCGTGGTGGCGGTGGCGCCGAAGCCGAGCGACATCAGAAGCTCGACGCTGACCAGCAGCCCCACCGTGCGGTCGCGCATCAGCGCACGCAGCGGCTGTGTCTCGCTCAACGCCGGCTAACAGCCCGGCTCGGGCTGCTCGGAGCACTGCTCGGCGACCGCCTCGACGGCGCGCGCAAGCAATCCGTTGAGGGTCGCCCGCTCGCGCTCGCTCAGCGTCGAGAGCACGGCGTCGTCGATGCCATGGAGGGCGCGGTCGAGCTCCTGGAGCACGCGTCCGCCCTGGTCGGTCAGCTCGATGATGCCGCGGCGGCGATCGGCGCGGTCGCGGCTGCGGACGATCAGGTCGGCGTCCTCGAGGTCGTTCAGCACCCCCACCAGGTTGGAGGGGTCGACGCGCAGCAGATCGGCCAGCGTCTGCTGAGCCGAGGGGCCGCGCTCGCGCAGGTGCTGCAGGGCCAGCAGTTCGCGCGGCCGCAGCCCGGTAGGCGCGATCGCCTGCTCGATACGCGGGCGCAGGCCGCGGCCGAGCTGGGCGATCAGCACGCTGGATGCGGTCGATGGCAGCGCTGGAGCGTCGGTCTTCACGCATCCAGTGTACAAGGTCGAGAGTAGATCGTTTATGCATCACAAATGATTGGTGCTAGGCTAACGCTCTGTCCACGACCCACCTCCAGAGGAGCAGATGTGACTTTCACCCTTCCCCAACCCGGCACCGCCAACCCCGACTTCGCACAGCCGGCCGACGCCGAGCGGCTGGAGCGCACCGCCGAGGCGCTGCGGCAGCGCGGCTTCGAGGTGACGATCGCCGAGAACGGCGACCAGGCCCGGCAGCTGGTGCTGGACGCGCTGCCCGAGGGCGCGGAGGTACACACCGGGTTGTCGGAGACGCTGCAGCAGATCGGGCTCACCGACGTGCTCGAGAACTCCGGCCGCTACGACCCGGTGCGGCCGCGGCTGAAGCAACTCGACCGCGAGACGCAGGGGCGCGAGATGCGAAAGCTGGGCGCAGCCCCGGACTACGTGATCGGAAGCGCCGCGGCGATCACCGACGACGGTCAGATCGTGGTCGGGTCGGGGTCGGGCAGCCAGCTGGGAGCGTACGCCTACGCCGGCGGGCACGTGATCCTGGTGGTCGGCCACCAGAAGCTGGTGCACGACCTGGCCGAGGGGCTGGAGCGGCTGCAGCACTACAGCCTGCGGCGCGAATGGGATCGCATGCAGGCGGCCGGCTTCCCGGGCACGGTGCTGGCGAAGACGCTGATCATCTCCTACGAGCCGGGAGCACGGATCAGCGTGATCCTGGTGCCGGAGACGCTGGGTTTTTAGGTGAAGGGCCGTCGCGCTAGACCCTGATACGGGCGCAGGGTGTTGTCATCGCTTCGGCCCGCGCCGCCGATCGGCAGACCGGCGGTGCGGACCGAAGCGAGTGACTACATCGCGGCGATAACGCTGTTCAGGGTGTTGCTGATCGTGGTCGACAGCAGACCCAGCGTCACGACCACTGCGATCGTGATCACGCCGAGCACAACCGCGTACTCGGCCATGGTCTGGCCGGCCTCTTCGTGCAGCGTCTTCAGCACGTCCGTCATGCTTCCTCCTCCCACGTGAAAAGTGCGGACAATCCAGGTTGCTATCGGCCGGGCCGGCGTCCGGCCCGCCACCCTGTTGGGTGATTCAGCAACTACTTTGCACGCTCAACCAACCACGGCGGCCCGAGATGGTTGATTCCATGGGATCCGTGGCTTCTGGGCGAATGACGAGGCGTTCCGGGCGACAGGATCGACCGCAGGGCAGGCTGGTTGAAGCCTGTTCAAGGGCGATCGCGGCGTCCTGGGGCGGCTCGCACCAGCTCCAGCGCCACGCAGCTCGTGGAATCGATCATCTTAACGATCGTTGCTCTGGAAGAAGCTCGCGATCGCTCCGGCCGAGCCGGCCACCACGACGACCGCCCACACCTCGAGCAGCACGTCGACCACGCGGCCGGCCGGGGTGACCGGATTCGGTATCTGGGAGGAGACGGTCAACAGCTGCACGGTCGAGAAGAAGAGGGCCTGGCCGATCGTGCGGACCTGGCTGCCCGCCGAGTGGCGCTCCAGCATGAACATCGCGACCGCGCCGATCACGTCGATGATGACCGAGAGCACGAGCACCAGCCCCAGGCGCCCCAGCAGGCGCCGGTGGTGGTCGCCGTAGGAGGTGATCAGTCGCCACTCGTCGCGGATAGCGCCCATCGCCGGAACGGTCGCAGACGGGGCGGTCGGATCGGGCCACCCTGCTACGACGCGTCGAACGTGACACCCTTCGCCAGCGCGACCAGGATCGATGCCTTCAGCTTGCTCGCGGACGTCCCGGCATCCGTCCACCAGCCCCTGAGGATGTCGAACCTCATGGTGCCGGCACGGATGTACGTGTTGTTGACGTCGGTGATCTCAAGCTCGCCGCGGGCCGAGGGCTGCAGGCCGGCGATGATCGAGAACGCCTCCGCGTCGTACATGTAGCAGCCGGTCACGACCAGATCGCTCTGCGGGCGCTCCGGCTTCTCCTCGATTTCGATGATCTGCTCACCCCGCACCGTCGCGACGCCGAACCGCCGCGCGTCGTGGGGAGACACGCGCTTGAGCAGGATGCGGGCGCCGCCGCCCTGCTGCTGGAAGGTGCGTACGTACGGCGTCAGGTCGTCCTGGAAGATGTTGTCGCCCAGGATCACGACGGCGTCCTCCCCGGCCAGGTGCGGGCCGGCCCGCGCCAGCGCATCCGCGATCCCACCCTCGCCCTGCTGGACCGCGTACGTGATGCTGGCGCCGAGCTCCGATCCGTCACCGAGCAGCTCACGGAACTGGCCAATCTCCTGGCCGGTCACGAGCACGATGTCGGTCACGCCGGCGGCGACCAGGCTGCGCAGCGGGAAGTAGACCATCGGCTCGTCGAACACGTCAAGCAGGTGCTTGTTGACCACGCGTGTCATGGGGCTGAGACGCGTCCCCAGCCCGCCCGCCAGCACGACGCCCTTCATGCCGCGCCCCGTGCGTAGTTAGACACGGACGTGCGCCAGTCGAACAGCGGCACCCCCAGGCCGCGGGCGCAATCGAGCGACAGCAGCGAGTTGGACGGACGTCGCGCCAGGACGGAATCCATGCGACGAACGTACTCCACCGTGCTCACGTGCTCCACCGGGACCGTCAGCCGGGCCGCCGCCAGCGACTGCTCGGCCACCCCCGCCCAGGAGGTGGGCGGGCCGTCGCCGGTGACGTGCACCAGCCGCGGCGATTCGATCGACAACAGGTGCACGATCGCCCGAGCCACGTCGTCGGCAGCGGTCGGCCGTCCAACCTGGTCGTCGACGACCGCCAGCGCGCGGCCCGCCGCGGCCGCGCGGAGGATCGTGCGGATGAAGTTGCGGCCGTCGCCGTACACCCACGACGTGCGGATCACCGTGTTGTCACCCGCCTCCAGCAGGGCGATCTCGCCCGCAAGCTTCGTTCGCCCGTACACGCTCAGCGGCCGCGGCTGATCCGCCTCCGTGTACTCGCCTGGCGCGGTTCCGTCGAACACGTAGTCGGTGGACACCCCGATCACGCGGGTACCGGCCGCGCGGGCCGCGGCGGCGACGTTCCGGCTGCCGGCGCCGTTCACCTCCTCCGCGAGGCGCGGCTCCCGTTCGCACCGATCGACGTCGGTCATGGCCGCGAGGTGCACGACCACGTCCACGCCGGCGATCGCATCGTTCGCCCGGGCCTGGTCGGTCACGTCCAGCTCGTCACGCGTGGCGTAGCGGGCGGTGGGCAGCAGCGGTCGCAGGGCTCGGCCGACCTGGCCGTCGCCTCCGGTCACGAGAACGACGGGAGTTCCGACCATTGCAGCTCGGGGTTGGTGCGATCGCGTTCGCTCAGTACCGGATCGCGTACGCGCCACGCGATGCCGAGCTCCGGGTCATTCCATGCCACGCCGTGCTCGTCATCCGGGTCGTACGTCCGGGTCACGGCGTACAGCATGTCCACGTCTTCGACCGCGAGGTATCCGTGCGCGACACCGGGAGGTATGTAGACGGTCGTGGCCGAGCCGCCCGCAAGGTCGAACACCTCGACATGTGCACGATCGCCGCGGAGGTCGGCCAGGGCCACCTGCGCCAGGCCTCGCACGATGTACCACAGGTCGGCCTGGTGTTGATGGTAGTGGAGCCCGCGCAACACGTTCGCCCGCGAGAACGAGTGGTTGAACTGGACGAACGCGTCCGGGTACTCATCGGAGCGGAACAGCTCCAGGAAGTCTCCGCGCTGGTCCGGCCAGGTGCGCCGATGTGACACAACCACGCCCGGGATATCAATCGTCACGGTAGATCGCCTCCGCCTCCGGCACCAGCTCCGCCCACCACTCCTGATGGTCTCGATACCAGCCGACGGTGTGCTCGAGAGCAACTTCGAATTCGTGGCGGCACGACCAGCCCAGCGATCGTACTCGTGATGAATCGATCGCGTAGCGAACGTCGTGGTCAGGACGGTCGTAGTCTGACAGGACAACAGCGTCGTCCTCCCGCCCAGCGGCCGCAGCCACCAGGCGGGCCACGTCGAGATTGGAGCGCTGCGGGCCTTCCGGGGAGATGTTGTACGCCTCCCCGCGCTCCCCGCGCTCGATCAGCACGTCCAGCGCAGCGCACAGATCCTCCACGTGCATCCAGTCCCTGACCTGTCCGCCTCCGCCCCACACCGGCAGCGAGCGGCCCCGCAGCGCGCGCACCGTCCAGCGCGGAATCGCCTTCTCCGGGTGCTGCCACTGACCGAAGCAGTTCGTGGGACGGGCCACGATCACCCCCTGCCGGTGCGACCGGGAGAGCGCGAGATCGTCGGCGAGCGCCTTGCTGCGGGCGTAGGCGCTCGTCGCCGCGCCCTCCCCCTCCAGCTTGTCCTGCTCGTGGAACGGCTGGGCGGTGCAGGGCCCGTAGACCTCGTCGGTGGAGACGTGCACGACCAGCTCCGTCCCCGCCTGCTCGGCGGCGTCGAGCACTCGCCGGGTGCCCTCGACGTTCGTGTGGAAGAAGCGGTCCGGCGACGACTCGCTCCTGGTCACGTGCGATTCGGCGGCGAAGTGCACGATCACGGTCGGCCGGCTCCGAACGACGATATCGGTGAACGCCTGATCGGCGACGTCGGCGCGGATCGTGTCGACCGCTTCGGCGACGCCGGCCAGCCGCCGCGGGTCGCCCGCGTAGGTGCACACGTCCACGTTCACCACGTCCCCGCCCCGGGCGGCGGCACGCCGTATGAACTCTGACCCGATGAACCCCAGGCCGCCGGACACAAGGAGCCGCGAAGGCACGATGGAAGGCGAGTATATCGACCGGCCACCGGGCGGGAACCATCACCGCGCCGAGGGCGTCCAAGTGGCATGCGAATCGCCGTTGCCACGTTGCTGCTCGGGTTCCTGGTCGCCGACTGCTCAGGCGGGCAGATCGACGTCACATCGGATGGGCCCGGCCCGCCAACGCCGAAGACGTCGGTGATATTGAGTGGCCCGATCGGCAACGTGGTGGCAACGCGGAGCAAGGCGCTCGCGCAGTGTCCTTCGGCGTCGAGGACGTGCCGTGCGGTCAAGATCCGCCACGTCGCTCCGGCCGGCTGGGCGACGGTGGTCGATCGTCATCTCACCTGCTCGCCCGACGAGGGGAGCTACAAGAACAACCATGCCGCCTGCCGGGCGCTCACCACCCTGATCGACGGCCTACGTGCCCACCGGGTTCAGGTGTGCATGTGCCCGCTGCTGGTCGGCCCCGGGTTCACGATCGAGGGCCGGTACGAGTCGAAGGACGTACGCCTGCACTTCACCGCGTGCTCCCTGTGTGGTGCTCCCAAGCGCGTCGGCGCGGCGTCCGGAGTCCTGTTTCCAACCTAGCCGTAGGCCGAGATCTGCACCAATTCGCCGTCGACTGCGAGGCCGGTTGCGATCGCGCCCTTGCCCTCGATCCGGACGTCCTCGCCCAGTGCCACGCTCGGCCCGCGCTTGGCCCGGCAGCGACCGAGGGTGGCCAGCACCTGTTCGGCGGACACCGTCTCGCCGGCGGTCTCGAGCGCGTCGTAGACGTAGCCGGCCACGAGCTTCGGGTAGACCCGCTCGAACACGGCCGGGCGGGAGACCGCGTCCAGGCACCAGCCGCGGCCGGCGATCGACGCGACCATGCCGCACTGGCCCGGCTCGACGGCAAAGCGCTCGGACAGGCTGCGGATGTCGGCAGCGCGGGCCTCGAAGCCGTCGCTGTTGGCGGCGGTCGGCGAGACCGCGCCCACCCGGTCGAGCTGGGCGTCGACGGTCGCCCAGACGGTGTGCTGAGCGGCGCCGAGGGCGAGCGCGTCGGTGCGAAGCGACGCGGCCTTGTGTCGCCGCAGCTCGGGGCCGGCCACGTGCCCGGCCGACCGGAAGCTGCGATCCCGCCACGACCAGCGGCCGCGCTCCACGCAGGAGACGGGGATGCGGGCCGCGGAGCCCGCACCCAGCAGCACCGAGACGTTCAGGATCCGGTTCTGCTTGGCGCCGGCCAGCTCCTCGCCGTCGTAGAGCAGCACGCCGCGGTCGAGCGGGTTTCGCACCGCGAGCTCGCCCACGTCGCCGGCCTCGTGCACTTCGCTGATGTCCAGGCCGCCGGCCAGCGCCTCGTCCAGCGAGACGTAGTCGCAGACGGGATCGTGCAGCGGAAACAGCGGCGTCATGGTGATGCCGCCGGCCTGCTGCGGCTGGCCCAGCTGGAAAGGAAGATCGAGCGTGGTGGTCATCGGGGCCTCCTCCGACGGGAACGTTTTCGAGATGAACGTCCCGTCCGGCGGCGGAGGTCTTACACCGGATGGTTGATTCCACGGGATGCGTGGATGCTGAGCGCAGGATGGGGCGCGTCGGACGTCGGGAAGCTGCAGGCCACCGGCTTGCGCCGGTCGGGAGCGATCTGCGATGACGCAGATCGCGGACGGAGCGCCGCGCAACTCGTGGAGTCAACCATCTATACGATGACGTGGTGCTGGACGCGGTCATCGTGGGCGGAGGGATTGCCGGGCTGGCGTCGGCCTGGGATCTGCGGAACCGCGACATCCTCGTGCTCGAGGCAAGCGACCGGCTGGGCGGCAGGATCCGCTCGGAGGCGCGCGATCCCTACTGGCTGAACCTGGGCGCGCACGTGTTCTCGGGGCCGGGGTCGGCGACGGCGCGGCTGTGCGCCGACGTGGGCGTCGAGGTGGCGTCGGTGCCCGGGCAGCTGGCGGCGGTGGAGCTGAACGGACGGCTGGTGGTGGGGGGACGGCCGGAGCTGTACCCGCTGCGGCTGCCGCTGACCGCGTCGGAGCGAGTGGCCCTGTCGAAGGCGGGCGCACGGCTGCGGCTGGCGGTGGCGCGCTACAGGAATGCGGCTGCGCCGCGCGAGGGCGAGTCGGCGCCGCAGGCGCGCCGGCGGCTGCTGGAGTTCGGGGACGAGCAGACGTTCGCGGAGTGGCTGGGGCCGATGCCGGGCGACGCGGACGCGCTGTTTCGGGCGACGGTGATCCGCTCGACGGCGGAGCCGGAGGAGATCTCGGCCGGGCAGGGGATCGGCTACTTCGCGCTGGTGTGGGCGGCCGGCGGCGGCCTGTCGCGCAACATCGTGGGCGGAGCCGGGCTGCTGGTGGACGGGATCGTGGCGGAGCTGGGAGACAAGGTGGTGACGGGCTGCGAGGTGACGGAGGTGGCGCCGGGCGCAGACGCGGTCACGGTCACCTACACGCGGGACGAGGTGGCCGATCAGGTGACGGCCCGGCGGGTGGTGGTGGCGACCAGGGCGTTCGAGGCGGCGGCGATCGTGCGCGGGCTGCCCGACGACACGCAGTGCGCGCTGGAGGCGATCCCGTACGGGCCCACGGTGGTGATGGCGGTGCTGACCGACGAGCGAGGGCCGATGCCCTGGGACCGCATCTACGCGCTGGCGACGCCGAAGCGCTCGTTCAACATGCTGTTCAACATCGCGAACGTGGCGCACGCGCGGCCGGGACACCGGCGTTCGGGCGGCAGCCTGATGATGTACCGCTCGGCGCACGGCGCGGTGCCGCTGCTGGAGCTGCCAGGAGGCGAGGTGGAGCGGGCGTTCCTGGACGACCTGTATGCGATCTTCCCGCAGGCGCGCGGGCACGTGCGCGAGACTCAGCTCTTGAAGCTGCCGCGGATGCTGCCCTACCCGGCGCCGGGGCGGGCTGCGCTGCAGCCGGCGCTCGACCGGCCGCTGGGGCCGGTGCACCTGGCCGGCGACTACCTGGGCGGGGTCTACTCGGACACGGCGATCGCGAGCGGGCAGGAGGCGGCGCTCGCGATCAGGCGCAGCCTGGCCTGATCAGTCGCCGGTCTCAGCGATCGGCAGCCGCAGCCGGATGGTGGTGCCCTGGCCGGGAGCGCTGATGATGGCAAGCGTGCCGTCGACGATACGGGCCCGCTCGATCGCCGAGCGCAGGCCGAAGTGCAGGCCGGCGTCCCCGCGGCTGAGCGCCAGCTCGGGCGAGAACCCGATGCCGTCGTCGGTGATCGTGCCCTCCAGGTAGCCGTCGGCGGTGCGCAGGTGGACGTCGAGCCGGCGGCACTGCGCGTGCTTGTTGGCGTTGAGCACGGCCTCGCGCACGATCCGGTAGGCGAGCGACTCGAACTCACCCGGGAGCCGGCCGAACTCGCCTCAGACGGTGGCCTGGAAGCCCCCTTCGGCGGCCAGCTGGGCGGCCAGGGAGCGGGTCGCGGCGGTCAACCCGGACGCGTGCAGCAACTGCGGGTTGATATCGAACATCAGCGTGCGCGTCCGCTCCATGGCCTGCGCCAGCAGCAACCGCAGCCTCTGGACGCGGCCCACGATCGTCGGGTCGGCCTCGACCAGGTCGGCCCTGATCCGGTCGACCGTCAACAGCGCCCCGGCCAGCACCTGCACGGTGTCGTCGTGCAACTCGGTGGCCAGGGAGACGCGCTCCGCCTCCGCCGCGCGGAGCAGCGACCCAACCAGCCGGCGGCGTTCGTTCTCGCTGTCCTCGAGCACCTTTGCCGCCTGCACCTGGGTGGTGATGTCGAGGATCAGCCCCTGCACGAGGGTCTCGCCCTCGACCGCGACCAGGATCGTCTGCTCGGTCAGCCAGCGCTCCTCGCCGGTCGCGAGGTGGTGGATGCGGTACTCGACGTGCGCCCCGCGGTCGGCGGCGTGCTGGTTTCGGACGTGGTCGATCACCCCCTCCAGGTCCTCCTCGGCGATCGCATCGCGCCACGCGCCCTCGCCGAACGCCTGCTCGGAGCAGCCGAACACCTCGACCACCTGCGGCGAGACGTAGGTGCAGCGGCCAGCCGGTCCCCACAGGTAGGTGACTCCGGGCAGCTTCTCGACGAGGCCGCGATACAGGCCTGCGGCCCGCCGCAGGGAGGCGTCGACGTTCTGGGATACATCGGTGCTAATCGGCTGGTCGATCGGACTCCACCCTGCCGGACGCTGCGATTGCGATCGTACGGTACCCGGTCCGTTCGTGCTGCCGGCCGAGCGCCGGCAGCGAGGCGACTCAGCTTACACTCGCCACTCCTGCCACTTCCGGTCAAGGTCGACCGGGAGCGCCTGCAGGTGGCCGAGGTTGACGAGCCGGAAGCCGATGGCCAGGTCGGAGACGGCAAACAGCGGCGCCAGGGCGACCGGGTCGGGGCCATGGCGATCGACTCGCCGGCGACCAACTGCTCGGGCATCAGCAGCTCCGCGGCGAAGCGGTTGGCCTCACGGCTCGCGCAGGCGCTCGGGGCTGTCCGGGTCGGGGCGCAGGTCGGCGGCCCGACAGAACACGCCGTCGGAGATCTCACCGACGTGCAGCAGGTAGTGGCCGACCTCGTGGGCGATCGAGAAGCGGCGCCGCTCCCAGGGCCCGTGCTCGCTGACCCAGACCTCCCTGCGGGCCGGCAGCAGCATGCCGGACAGCGCGACGCCTCGGCGGATCCGAAGGCAGCAGAGGCTCTCGCAGAGCTGCTCGACGTCGACCGGTGGCGGATGCAGGTGGTAGGCGGCCGTGAAGCGGTCGAGCGCCGCGCGGGCGGCCGCCAGCTCATCCATCGCCGCCGCCGGTGAAGAGGTCGTCGACGCGCGGATCGGCGTCGGGCTCGAGCGCGCCCAGGCTCATCAGATTCTCGTCCGAATAGCGAGCGGAGCGAGCGAAATTGAGCCCGCTTGAGGGCGGCGGCTCCGCGGCCAGACCGCGGGAGGATTCGAGCAGCGTGCGCGGCACGCCCAGCACGGCGGCCAGGGCGGAGACGACCGCGGGACGCACGCGCGCGGGCGAGAGCAGGCCGGCCTCGAGCTCGTGCACGTAGTCGCCCACCTGCCGCTCGAAGCCGCGTACCCCCAGCGCCTCGCACAGCCGGCTGACGAGGGCGGCGCGGGTGGTGTGCGTGCGCTCGCGCAGCTCGGGCAGCAGCTCCGACCATGGCCGGGGCGGCTCCAGTTCGGGGCGGGCGACCATCTGCTCCAGCTGGTCTTCGGTCACGTCGGCGGGATGGGTGGCGGCGTAGGCGGCGATCATGCCGGCCAGGACCTCGGCCTGATCGCCGGCCTCGTGCACGAGCGCAGCCGCATCCGGCTGCTGGCCGGACGCGCGCTGGTCGAGGTACTGCTCGAACAGCTCGAGCGCGCGATCGCTCATGGCCGCGCCTCCCGCATCCCGGCCAGTGCCCGGTGCAGGATCACGTCGATGTTACCCGCCGTCGTCTCCAGCATTGCCGCCACCTCGGCGCTGGATCGTCCTTCGATGATGCGCTGCCATACGACGTCTCGCTGCCGGTCGCCCAGCGGCGCCAGCAGGTCGGCGACGGCGGCAGAGACGGCGATGTCGTCAAGCGCAGGGTCGTCGGACGCCTCGTCCCAATCGCCCAGCGACGATTCCGTCGCCTGCCGGTTGGCGTGGAAGTCGGCCCGGCAGAAGACGGCCATGCGCAGCAGCAGGCCGACCGGGTTGGTGATCTCGTCGCCGGAGTAGGCCTTGCGCGAGAAGCGCAGCAGCACGTCCGACTCAACGTCGTCGATGGCGCCGGGCGGCAGCTTGGCGGCGATGACGGAGCGCACCAGGGCACGGTGGCGCAGGACGACCAGGCCGAGGCAGCGCTTCGCGGTCTCGCGGCCGGGGTCGCCCTCCGAGAGCGCGGCGCGGGCGAGGCGCACTAGCGGCAGGTCGCCGAGCGGCGTGAGCTGGTCGAACCGGTGAGGGTGCGGTGGCACGGCCCTATCTTACGAGCGAGTCGGATGGAGGCTCGAACCATTGCCGTTGCACGTCAACCGGCCGCGCCCGGTTCTTACGCGCAAGCCCAGGCCTTGCCGGCTCGACCTAGCAGCGGCCGTCGGCGACTCGAACCTCAAGACGGGTGGACCACGACACGGTCCCGCGAAGACCGGTCATGGTGACGCCGTACAGTCCAGGCGGGGCATCCAGCGTGCGAAGCGCAAAGCCTCTGTCGCCCGAACCTGCACGCGATGCATTTCGGTCGTACCTGACGTTGACGACCTTGGCGGGCACAGGCTCACCGGTGCAGGTGTTGGTCGCGAGATACGTCAGGATCACCGGCTGATCGGCGTCACTCTGGACATGTAGATGGCCAGAGACCGAGTCCGTGCTTTTCATGCTCACCGTCGTCGGTGTAGACTGTTATTCGTAACGGACAGATGACGACGTTACAGATGTAACTGCCCCGCGCGTTAGCTTTCCATCCGAATACCGACCCCGCTGCACTCAGCCCGCCCAGCGCCCATGCACCGGCGAATACAACAGCACACGTCACAACGAGCGCAACACCGATGGTGGTATGCGAGCTGCGCAGTTTGTTAGCTATCGATGTCATCAATCTCAGACCACGCTAGGCATTTTGGAGTTTGTTCCGTACACTGGTGAGGTTATGATGGTGTCGCAATCCCCTCGGGTGTTCACCACCGCCATTGCCGTCTCGGTCTTCTGGATCGGGTGGGTGAACGGCAGCTTCGCGGCACCCGCATGGGGATGGATTGCCCTGTTGTGCTCCTGCGCCGTCGGCCTCGCGGTGCTCGCGGGCGAGCTGCGGGCCCCGCGGTTGCTCCTGGCGTGGGGCCTGGCGCTGAGTGCGTTCGTCGTATGGACGGGTGTGTCGCTGCTGTGGACCTCCGACGTCACGACCGGGGTGCAAGACGTTCAGCGGAGCCTCGTGTATGTCGCGGTGGCAGGGCTGGCCGTGACCTTCGCCGATGCCGCGACACCGGCCGGTATTCGTAATGGGGTACTGATCGGCTCGTGCGCGCTCTGCCTTTATGGCGTCGCGGCGCACCTCCTGCCCGATGTGTTCGGGGTTGCGTCGCAGGCAAGCGCGCCGGGCCGGTCGTTTTCCCCGCTTGGGTACTGGAATGCCCAGGGAATGCTGGCGGTGCTCGCCATGATCCTCGCGATGGGAGTCGTGAGCTCGGACGGATCCGCATTCTGGCGAGCTGGTGCGGCCGGTGCCGTACCGCTGCTCGCCGTCCAGACCGCTCTCACGCTCTCCCGGGGCGCCGAGCTGGCGCTGGTGTTCGGCGTCGCGGTCTGGCTTGCCATCGACCCGAGACGTGTTCAGACCACGGTCTGGCTGGTGGTGCTTGGAATCGGTGGTGGAATCGCCGCGTGGCAGGCGAACCGGACGACCGCGATGGTGGGCGACGGGTACGGTCTCCAGGCCGCCTCCGCCGGGCATCGCCTGGCGGGCGAGGTCGTGGTGATCTGCGTCGTCACCGGATGCTGCGTGTACGCGATCGCGCGGTTCGGACGGCTGGTCGTGGTTCCACGGTGGGTGCGGGTTGCGTACGTGGGACTGCTCTGTGCCGGCGTCCTGCTCGCATGCGCCGCGACGGTCCAGCGGTACGGCGATCCGGCGCGGTGGCCGCGGTCGGCCTATCACACGCTGACGGCCGCACCCACCATCAGGCAGGATGATCCCAGCAGGCTGTCGACGTTCTCGCTGACCAACCGCAACCTGCTGTGGTCGGTCGCCTGGCGGGAGGGCGTCGCGCATCCGTTGCAGGGCACCGGCGCGGGGAGCTTCGATGAGTACTGGTATCGGCATCGCAAGGCGATCATGGACAGCAACTCGCCTCACAGCCTCTATCTCCAGACATTCGCCGAAGCCGGGCTGGTCGGGCTGCTGTTGCTCGGGGTCACGCTGGTCACACCGCTGGTCGCCGGCGTACGAGACCGCTCCAGCGCGCTGGTACCGTCATTGGCCGGGGCGGTGTCGGCATTCCTGCTGCACGCAGGGACCGACTGGGACCTGCTGGTGCCGGGCCTGGCCGTACCCTTCTTGCTCTGCTGCGCAGCGCTGCTCGTGTCGCGAGCCGACGCACCCCGCGTGGTGCTCGCCTCGTCCAGGCGGCTCGTGCTGGTGGCGGCGGCGGGGCTGCTGGCGCTCGTCGCCGGAGTCGGGCTGGTGGGCAACCAGCAGCTGCTCGACAGCTACAGCGCGGCGAACCGAGGAGACCTCCGGGCCGCCGAGCAGCATGCGTCCGACGCGGCTCGGTGGCAGCCGTGGTCGTTCCTGCCCTGGATGCAGATGGGAAACGCGAGATGGGCGCTCGGTGACGTCGACGGCGCTCGCAGCGCCTACCAAACCGCGGCCTCCAAGGAGCCGGGGCGCATAGAGCCCGAGCTGGCGCTGGCCGAGATCAGCTCCGGCACGGCACAGCAGCGTGCGGTTCAGCGCGTGAAGCTCCTCAATCCGATCGGCCCCGAGCTGTCCATGCTTTGCAACATCGCCCCCCGCAGCTGCCCGTAAGCGCGCATGTGGCGGACGTTGACGAGACGGCTAAGCACACGTAACACTGAAGGTGCATCGCACGCTTGGCTCCCCATACGTGGCGGGCGATGTCACGGCTGCCTTGAGCGGCTGCCGCGGCATGCGCCGGGACGCATAGGGGAGTCCCTACCGGCGCATGCACAACTTCGCTGGCGGCTACTAGATAGTCGGCGGATATGTCACGGGCAACCGTAGGTGGCGCTGCATCCGGGACCGATCGATGCCCAGTCACTCTTCAGCCACGTCAGATTGCTGATCTCGTTCTGGACGCGCGACGTGTATCCGTCGCCCGCCGCGCTGTGCCAGTCACCGGCGTACCAGAGACCGACACAGCCCCAGATGTCGCCGGCCGCGTAGGAGCCTCCGAGCCAGCGCTCCCAACCTTCGTGGCATCCTCGCAGCTGGCTGCCCAGGTAGTCGACCGCAAAGGCGGTCGAGTCACGGTTGAACGGGAACGTCCCGTTCTGGTTGTCGGGCATGGCTCCCCATGACGGGTCTTCCCAATCCATCACGCCGGCGATCGAGAAGGTCTTGGGACAGATGCCGGTCCCGTAGTCCTTCTGATAGTCGTAGCCACCGCTCTGTGCGAGGCCGTTGCAATAGGTGATCGTTGCCTTACTGGGCGACGTGATCAGGTCGCCGCTGCCCCAGTCGTTCACCGGCCGCCCGCTCGGATACGTGACGTACTGGTACCACGTCGACTCGCGTACCGCGATGCCGCGGAGCAGATTGTCCGGCAAGCCCCACTTGCAGGCGGCCCACTGGAAGATCTCGTCGGTGGTCCCGGAGAACTGGCCGTCAACGCGGGGTAGCAGCCACGTATCCCACTTGGAGTCGTAGTTACCGTCGACGGCCAGGGGGCGGGCTGCAAAGGCGGCGCTGACCTTCGCCGCGTCGACCACCGTGTGGTTGGCCGCGTAGTTCGCCGGCCGCGGCTCCCACGTGGAGCGGTGAACCATCGACGCGCATTGCGCGTCGTTGGGCAGCGCCGCCCAGGAGCCGGCAGGCTGAAGGCTGAAGTAGCCGCCGCCCGGAGGGGGTGCGGAGCTGATCGCGCTCCCTACGTTGATCAATATCGAATGGCTGCTGGTCTGGCCGGCGGTATCGGTCGCGGTCACGGTCAGCCGATGGGTGCCGTCAGCGCCGGTGGTGTCCCACGGGTAGGTCCACGTTCCGCCGGTGCTGAGCGCGATCGGAGCGCCGCCGTCGATGTGAAGCGCGACGGAGCTCACCCCCACGTCGTCGCCCGACGTTCCGGACACCACGATCGGCCCGCTCACGGCGGCTCCATCGTTCGGGGACAGGATGGATACGGAGGGTGGTGTGTCGGACGCCGTCTGATAGGCAGTGTGCAACCACAGCGCCGTATAGAAAAGCTCTCCCTTGCCGCTCGTGTTCGTGAACTTCACGGTGGTGCGCAGGTTCGAGGCGTCGGCGACAGACAGACCGCCGAAGTCGTCGGAGAAGTTCGTGTAGACCTCGGTCAGGGCGTGTGGAGCGCCGCTCCCGAGCAACGTCGAGCCGTCGTACAGCCGTACTCGCACGGTGCCCCTCGCCAGCGGCGTGCGGGCCGCTCGAAGGTTCACGACCACATCGGTGACGGTGCCGGCCGGCGCTCCCGAATAGCTGGTCGTATGCTCGGCGCCCTTGAATCGCAGCCGCGTCCGCACCAGCGTGGCGCTGTCGTCAGCCGCCGAGAAGGAGGTGCCGTCATCGACCTGCGCCCACAGGCTCCCGTCCTTCAGGGCGGAGCCGGCCACGACCGGGACCACGTTTTTTGCGGCCACATCGCCGCTCGGCGTCAGATCGACACCGGCGCCTGGATCCGCGGAGCCTGCAGCTGCCGCGACGGGTGCCGACAGCGGAGAAACGAACACGAGCGCCAGAACCAGCGGCGAGATGATCAATCGCTTCATGTCGGGTGACCTCCCACAAGCGAGGAACAACTGCCCACCAGCGATCTGGGCGCCGATGTGCAAACAGACAGGCGCATCGACGGCCGCTCGCTACGCAGCCGACGCGCGTCTTGCCTTATAGACGGCCCGCTCTCGCCGGCCTCTCTAGACCCCTCAGGTATTCGACACGGTGCAAATCACACCGATCAACACCGGATCATCGGCAAATTGCGTCGATACCTTTAGCCGCGCGCGGGTCTACTCAGGAAGGCGCGCTGACGGTCACGCCGTCGTCGACGACGTAGGCCCCATCCCGATCCTGCAGGAAATGGTGGTAGACCTCGTAGGCGCGCCGCCGTGCCGACTCGTACCGCGGTTCCTGCCAATGCGCGCGAAGCGCATCCTTCTCCGAGCTCCTGCCGGTGGACGGCACCCACGCCCGCTGCGCCTCCTCCGAGATGCTCTCGGTCTCGCTGAGAGCCTTCGTCGCTTGTTCGAGCGTGACCGTTCCGGACTCGAACCCGAGCAGATGCGGCGACAGCTTCGGACGCTCCTTGATCAACTCGACGCACCGCGCGACGTTCTCGTCGGTGTGGTCGAACTCCGCGTACGACGTCCCGAACCGCTCGTTCACCCGCCTGATCACCTGTCCGAACGCGCTCGTCGTCTCCTCGAAGTCGGCGACGACGTAGCTCGACCGGTAGCGCTCGAGCTTGTCGTAGAACCTGGTGTAGGAGAAGAGCGCGTCGGGGATGCTGACGCCGGGCTCGCGGATCACCTGCGAAAGCACCACGCCGGCGGGGTCACGGATCAGCACGAGCGTCGGTACGCCCGCCCTCGCCGCCGCCATCAGTTGCGCCGGCGCATGGAGGTGATGGGCCATTCGCACCGGCCGTGGCTGCGCCAGCTGGAACGCGTAGACGGCGAACGTGCTCGCGCACCGCGTGTAGCCGTCGATCACGAACTCGGTCTCGTCACTGATGACCTCGGGGCTGGGTCCCGGATACTTGCGGCGGGCGAATGGGAGGTAGATGACCGGATGCTCGGATACCACGGTCCTGAGCCCGTGGTGAAACCGGTCCCGCAATGTTGTCTCGATCATCGTTCAGCTCCGATCGTCTGAATCATGTCCTTACCGCCGGCGGGTTCGACGAGGCTGTCCACCAGCGTGATGTAGCGAGGCTCCTGCATGTCCCAGGAGAGCCGCCGCCGGATGATCTCTCGGCCCATCTCGCCCATGGCCAGGCGCTCGCGGGGATCGTCCAGCAACCGCGCGATCTCCTGCGCCATCCCGACGGCATCGCCGGGCGGCACATATCGCGCCGCGGGCCCGGCCATGGCGCGGGTCTCCTCCAGGTCGAAGGCGACGAAGGGCAGGCCGTGTGCCATGTACTCGAGGCCCTTGACCGGCGTCACCTCGGGCTGCAGGTTCGAATCGAGCGCCAGGTCCGCGGTCCCGAGGTAGTCGAAGCAGCGACCTTCCTCCAGCCACCCGGTGAACCGCACCTGGTCTCCCAGGCCCAGCTCGGCAGCCTGCTTCCGGGCAGCGTCCAGCGACTCGCCCGAGCCGATGAAGACGAACAGCGTGTCCCCCCTGCCCAGCTCGTGGATGCAGTGGGCTGCGGCCGATATCGCGAGCTCCATGTGATCCTGCGGGCCCATCACCCCGAGCCAGCAGACGAGATGCTCGAACCCTGCGCGAAGCTCCGGGACCGGCGGATGGCCCTCGATCGACGCCAGCGTCGGCCCGTTACCGATCACCGTCACCTTCTCGACGTCCACCTTCCCGCGCATCACCACCGTCCGTGCCAGGGAGTCGTTCACGCAGAGCACACCGTCGGCCACGCGGTGAGATGCCCGTTCCATGGCCCGCAGCAGCCTCGGGATCGCGCCGGTCGTCTTTCCGAACCGATCCGCATACACCTCGGGGGAGAGGTCTCGCTGGTCGACCACGAACCGCGCACGCAGCAACCGTGTCGGGACCGCGAGCAGGAAGTAGATGTCCGGCGGATGCCCGGTCTGAACAAGATCAACCCGGCCGTGACGCCTGGCGCGCACCATCAGCGCGGTCGCGGCAATCAGGGAGTAGCAGTACTCGAGGGCGAACCCGACCAGCCCCGAGCGCTCCGGAGGCGCCTTGTACTCATAGATGCGCAGCCCCGGGCTGCCATATCTGTGATTCTCGGGGTCGCGCCGGGAGATGACTCCGACCCGGTATCCGCTCCGCAGCAGGCTCTCGACCTGCTTTCGGGCGCGATGGTCGCGCGCGTACGGCACGTTCTCGATGATCACGAGGATCCGGCGGGTGGTCATCGTGACCTCCCGTTCGGGACCATCGACGCCCCGGCCGCGGTGATGCCGAGCAATGCGAAGATGAGGTCGCCGGACCCGCGATAGGTGATGTGTGGGTCGATGATCATCAGCACCGCCACCACGGAGAGGGCCGTGACGACCGCGAGGCCGGCGGCGCCGGCCTCATCGCGGTGGAGCCGGAGCACCCGAGAGCCCTCCCGCGTTGCCGCCCAGACGAAGTAGAAGAAGCTGAACAGCAGCGGCAGACCGCCCGCCCAGAGCAGCCACGTGTAGCCGCTCTCGATCCAGACGTATCCGGTCGCCAGCCGCTGCGACACCACGCGGGCGGCCGGACGGATGCCGAGCATCCAGCTGTTGCCCGAGAACAGCTCCGGCCAGAAGTAGTTCTCGAGATTGTGCAGCCGGCCCTCCCAGCTGGTGGGCAGGCCGCTGGGCGACTGGAACCCCTGCAGGCGTCGCTCGATCACCGGCCGCAGCGCGACGGCGGCCGTGACCACCGGCACCATCGACCACCCCAGGAATGACAACCGCCGTGTCAGGATCGCGATCACGATCACGGCGATCGCAAGACCGATCACCCCCGAGAACTCTCCGGCGGCGAACACACCGATCACGAAGAAGAACGCCATCAGGCACAGGAGCACGCGGTGGCGCGATCCGGTGGTGATCAGGCCCGCCGCGACGGCGACGTTGAAGATCAGCAGGTCTGCCACAGCGATGGGCAGGCCCAGCGTGGCACCCGCGCGTCCGCTCCCGGTTACCGCGTCGACGTTGCCGTAGGGCGCGTAGTAGGTGGTCAGAACGTGCGCCACGGTGCCCACACCGAACGACTGCAGCATCGCCAGCGACGCCACGATCGCCGCAGAACCCAGTGACAGCCACAGGCAGATACGGACGTGCCGGATCGTGTGTACCGACGACCGGAAGACCGCGAAGATCAGATAGTACTTCCAGATCATCAGCGAGTACAGAATGTCGTCATGCTCGATCACGTGAGCGCGGATTCCCATCCACAACAACGGCACGATGGAGCTCGTAATACACATCGCCGTTATCGCGATGTCGATGTGCGACGGTCTGAACCTGAGATCCTGCGTTCGTACGTGAAGGGCGAAACGCAACACCAACGCCGCGGCGACGATCATCAGCAGCCCCTCGTTGGGCCGGATCGCCGGCACGGCGCCGCCGCGGTTGATTCCGGCGACTAGCGGGGTGGAGGCGATCAGCAGGTAGGCACCGAACTGGGGGCGCACCGCCACCGCCAGGAGCGCGCCCAGCGCGGCGATCGCGATCAGCGGCAGGAACGGGCCCTTCCTGGTGATCAGTCCGGCAAGCAGCACCGCGCCGATCGTGCCGCCGCCGACGACGACCAGCTGGCCGCGGCTGCGCATGACGTCTTCTCTTGCCCGCTGAAGCGCACGCCGGACATCCCGGCTCTGCGCCCGGCCAAACCCGCGTCCTGGCAGTGACTCGAGCATCAGCCCACGCTCCGTCCGCCGATGACGGGCACCCGACCGCTCTCGCGAAGCAGGCGCATCTCCGGCGCATGCAGCCACGCCTGGGCACCGAGATAGGCCGTCCCGCCGGCTGCCGCGGCGAGGCCAAGCCGGACCAGCTCGGCCGGCCGCGACGCCCCCAGGTCACCGGTCAGCCTCCACGCCAGCGCGCCGACCGCGACCATGACGATGGAAGCCAGCCCCGTGCGCGCCAGCATCCGGATCGACCGCGTTCGGCCGGCCGGCGTCCGCCTGTCGACCTGATGCCACGCATGCAGCGCGCCGACGAAGGAACCTCCCGAAAAGGCGGCGCCGATCAGAAGCAACACCTGCGACCCATGTGCCTGTGTCGCCGGGATCATCAGGATCACCGTCGTCGCCACCCGCACGAGCATCGAGCGGACCGGGGCCCGCACATCCTCCTGCGCGTACAGGGCATAGGTTCCCAGGATGAAGGCGGTCTCACCTATCACCGCCGGGCTGAGAGCGATCAACGAGACGGCGACGTACTCGATCGCGTTTGCGGTGTCGAGGCGACCGAAAGCCACAATGTCTGCGATCTGGTGAGCAGAGGCCGCGTATGCCGCCGCGATCGGGACGGTCACGAAGCAGGCCAGGCCCAGCGCCTTTCCCAGCTCCTCGCGAAACGCAACGGCGTTCCCGGTCTGGTGGAAGACGGCAAGCCGCGGAACCAGTGCCCGTGCCACGGGCCAGGTGATGATCGCGGTGGGCAGATAGAAGAAGTTGAGCGCCAGCTGGAATGCCACAAGGCCGCCGCCCACCCGGTTGGCGATCACCATCGTGACCACCAGCTGCAGCGTCGCCAGGCCGGTATACGCGAGCACCGCCCGGATCCTGACCAGCACGGTGCGCACCTCGGGATCGCTCCACGCGAGCGCGGGTCGCATCGAGGGTTGGCTTCGCCTCGCTCCGAGCCACTCGAGCGTCGCATGCAGCGCAACCGCCCCGGTCGTTCCCAGGCCCAGGATCACGATCTCGGTGGTGGTCACGTTTGACAGCGTGCCCCCGGTTCCGTAGACCACGGCCACCGCGACCAGGGTCACCATGATCCCCACGTTCTCGATCGTAGGTGCGCCGGCGGCCAGGGCGAAGCGGCCATAGGCGTTCATGACGGCAGCGCCGGTCCCGGCGACCACGTAGAGCGGGATCTGGGGTGCGAACAGGAGCAGCAGCACCAGGCCGACGCGACGCTGATCGGCGGCGGAATGCGGGTCGCTGACGCCCAGCGAGAACACGTGCAGGATCAGCGGCGCGGCCACCATGATGGCGGCCATCGCGATCACGCCAAGGGCCAGCACCCCACCGAAGAAGCCCCGCACCAGCGTGTCGGCCCGCTCTTGGTTGCCCTCGCGGATGTGTCGCATGAGCGGCGGCACCAGCAGCGAGACGAACAGCGATCCGGCGAGTATCTGGTAGTAGACGAGGTTCGGCAGCGCGTTCATGCCCTGGTACGTGTTGCCGAGGTAGGTGGCGCCGAGCACCGCTCCCAGCACGAGGATGCGTGCCAGACCGGTCATGCGGCTGACGAGCGTCCAGATCGAGCCCGTCATCGAGTTCGTGACAAGCGACGCCTGGCCAGGGCGAACCGGCGCGGCGTCAGACCGGACCGATGCCGGCTCCTGCACCTTGATCATGCCGCGTCCCCGGCAAACAGCACAGCCGGGAGCGTCTTCAGGAGGATCTTCAGATCCAGCAGAAAGCTCTGCTGGGCCACGTATTCCCGGTCGAGCTGGAACGCCTTGGACATCGGAAGCCGGCTGCGGCCGCTCACCTGCCAGAGGCCGGTCATGCCGGGCTTGACCTCGAACCGGACGTGGTCCACCTCATCGAGCAGCTCCACCTCCCACGGCAACACCGGTCGCGGCCCCACGAGTGACATCGACCCCGCGACCACATTCAGGAGCTGTGGAAGCTCGTCGAGGCTCATACGCCGAAGCACACGGCCCACCGATGTGACGCGAGCGTCGACCAGCTTGTGCAGACCTGATTCGGCGGCCTCGAAATCCTCGCCGGGCGTCAGCATCGCGCGAACGTAGGCGCGGTGCTCCGAATCGTCGCCTCCCACATACATCGTGCGGAACTTGAACATGGTGAACGGCCGTTGGCCGCGGCCCACCCGTTCCTGGCGGAACAAGACCGGGCCCTTGCTACTGAACCTGACGGCGATCGCCACCAGCACGAACACCGGCGACAGCAGCACCAAGGCCACCATCCCCAGCGCGACGTCGATCACCCGCTTCACCGCGGACGATCCATACGGACGCGCAGCCGAAGCCTGCTCCCGCCGGACGGTCCCTGAGCGGCCGGAACCTGCGGTGCGAACCTTGTCGGCGGACTCCGATCTGAACATCGTCAACCCGTCATGGCTGACGACGACACGGGGCGAAACCTCGACGACCGGGCCGCTCGTACGCGCGATTCCATAAGCGGCTGCTCGGGTACGGCGCGAACCGCCACCGCCGGATTTCCATAGGCGATCATCCCGTCCGGGATGTCTTTCGTGACCACCGACCCGGCGCCGATGATCGCGCCGCGGCCGATCCTGACATACGGCAGGATCGTCACGTTGACGCCGATCTGCGCGCCGGCCTGGATGATCGGCCCCGCCATCGATTCACCGGACACGACGTTTCCTGGATACAGGTCGTTGGCGATCATGACACCGGGGGCCAGGAACACGTCGTCCTCCAGCTCTGTGTACTGCGCCACGTAGCAATTCGTGTGGATCTTGACGCGGTCGCCGATGGTGCAGCCGTAGTCGATCACCGAGTTGCTCCAGACCGACACATCATCTCCGATGCGAACCTCTTCTCTGATGATGACGTTGTGGCCGGTAGCGAATCTGGCGCCCACGGTCGACCCCGCATAGATCACCGTGCCTGACCGAAGCTGCGGCGACTCGCCGATGGTCAGCTGCTCGGCAGCCTGCCGAGCCGGTGGATAGCCGACGATCACCGACTCGTCGACCAGCGCTCCGGGACCGATGATCTCGGTGCCGCACCTGCTACCCATAACTCCGTCGCGTTCCGCGGCTCCGGCCGGCCAGTTGATCGAGGCACTTGTGAATGCAATCGCACACGTACTCGATCTGCCGCTCCGTGATGTGCGGGAAGAGCGGGAGCGACAGGAGCTGCCCGGCCGTCTCTTCGGCGACCACCAGCGGCCCCTGGCCGAAGCGTCGGTAGGAGGGCTGCAGGTGGCACGGAACCGGGTAGTGGATTCCCGTGCGCACCCCGTCCCGACGCAGCTGCTCCTGCACCGCGTCGCGCTCGGATATGAGCACCACGTTCTGGTGGTAGGAGCTTGCGACGTGCGGCTCGATCTCGACGAAGCGCACCAGCTCGTGGTTCAGCGTTCGCCGGTAGATCTCCATCGCCTGGCGGCGCGAGCTGGTCCAGTCGTCGAGGCGCCTGAGCTTCGCGGTGAGCACCGCGGCCTGGAGCGCATCGAGACGGCTGTTGCGCCCGATCACCTCGTGGGCATTGCCATCACCGGGCGCACGTCCATGGTTTCCCAGCGACCGCACGGCAGCTGCAACCGCGGCGTCGTTGGTGACGACGCATCCGGCATCCCCCCAGGCGCCCAGGTTCTTCGTCGGATAGAAGCTGAAGCAGCCGGCGGTGCCGAACGATCCGGCTGCACGCCCGTTCAGGGTGGAACCCTGCGCCTGGGCCGCGTCTTCGATCAAGGCGATCCCGCTCGACGCCGCCAGGTGCGCGAGGTGCACCATGCGTGGCATGTTGCCGTACAGCTCGACTGCGATCAGCGCGGCGGTGCGAGGGGTGATCGCCGCCCGCACGATCTCGGGCGTGACGAGCAGCGTGGCAGGGTCGACGTCCAGGAAGCGGGGAGTGGCTCCCGACAGCACAACCGCCTCTGCGGTTGCGATGAACGTGTTGGCAGGGAGCAGCACCTCGTCCCCCTCGCCGATTCCCAGTGCCCGCAGCACGAGCTCGATCGCTTCCGTCCCGTTCGCGACCGCGACCGCGTGGTCGCTACCGCAGTACCGGCCCCACAGCTCTTCGAACTGCGACACCGCCTCGCCGCCGATGAAGCCCGAGCTCGCGATGATCCGGTCCCAGGCGGCGCGAACGTCCTGCTCCACCTCGGTGTTCATGGCGACCAGGTCCGAAAGCGGGACCGGGGCGGTGCGTGGTACCTCGATCTTGCTCACGAAGCCAGCTCCGGAACCTGATCTTCGGCCGCGAACCCGTACCCGTCGGTCAGGTACACCGTCCGCCCTGACCGGAGCGAGAGCTCCGCCGCCTCGAGCGCCTGGACGACAGCGAGCCCGCACACACCGTCGGTGGCCGGCCGTTCGCCGTTCTGCACGCACGACACGAACTCCCGATCCTGAACCGTGAGCGGCTCCTCAAAGGACAGGAAGGGCGACTGGATGTCGCCGTAGCGGTACGACATCGGCATCTGCGCCATCGAGGCCTCCTCGGCCGGCACCACGCCCTTGTCGAACACGCGCACGCGCTCCTCGGAAGCCAGGTCGTTGTACACAGCCATCTTGGAGCTGCCGACCACGGTCGTGCGACGCACCTTGCAGGGATCCAGCCAGCTCACGTGGATGTGAGCGGTGACGTCCGGGTGCTCGTACGACAGCCGGATGTACGCGACGTCCTCCAGGGTGGCGTGCGCGTGACGGGACCCCCAGGCCTGAACCACGGTCGGGGTTCGCCGCAGGACGTAGTTCGAGATCGATATGTCATGCGGCGCCAGATCCCAGACGACGCTGACGTCGGTCTGATAGAGGCCGAGGTTGAGGCGGGCGGAATCGAGATAGTGGATCCGTCCCAGCTCGTCCTGATCGACCAGATCGCGAAGCTTCCAGACGGCGGCGTTGTACTCGAAGGTATGGCCGACGGCGAGCACCACATCGTACTGCTCCGCGGTGTCGACCAGCACCCGCGCGTCCAACGTGGACGTCGCAAGCGGCTTCTCGATCAGTACCCCGAGCCCGGCCTGCAACGCCCTTACGCCCAGGGTGGCGTGCGTCTCGGGCGGCGTCGCGATGATCATCGCATCGACGCGACCGAGCACGTCGTCGAACTTCTCGGCCGTACGAATCGCCGGGAAGGCGCGCTTGAGCGCGACCAGACGATCAGGGCGGGAGTCCACCGCAACAACGCGGTCGACCTCGGCCAGCGCCTGCAGCACCCGAACGTGCTTCGACCCCCAATATCCACAGCCTACGACAGCGATCCTCATGTCTCCCCCTCCGATGCGCTGACCTGGTGCCGGATCGACAGGTCCGGGCCGGTCCTCACCGTGGGCTTCTCCGCTGGCTCCATGACCGTTCGAGATCGGCGCCAGCTCCGCCGGCCGCGCTCCAGCAGCACCGCACCGACGATAATTGCGTGCGCCCGGCCGAGCAGCTCCTTGGCCCTCGCCGTGTCAGCGTGGGTCGTCGTCTGCATGTCCGAGACCAGCAGCACGCCGTCGCACGCGCGTGCCCACGACGCCGGCTCCGAATGCCCCGGCAGCGACGGCGCGCAGACGAGCACCAGATCCGCGATGCTCAGCGCCTCGCGGACGACATCGCCGACGGAGATCAGGTCGACGAGGTCAGCCGCGCCGGCCAATTGTGACCGAATGTCATGGCCGGACGAGCAGCGACCTTCAACCAGCCAGAGGCCCTCGATCGGCGTGCGATGCACGACGTCGCGCAGATCCTCGAACCGGGCGAGGACGTCGTACAGGCCCGCCTCGGGCTCGGTGCTGAAGGCCGGTCCCAGACACGGATTCCGCAGATCGGCGGAGATCAGGATGACGCGCTTTCCCGACGCCGCCAGCGCCACGGCGAGGTTCGCCGCCACCCATGTGGTTCCCTGATCGAGATCGGCGCTGGTGACCAGGACGCTGCGGGCGCCGATGTTGCTGGTCTCGAGCAGGAGGCTCGTGCGCAGGCCGCGAAATGCGTCGGCCTGGATCGAGTCGGGCTCCTGAAGTGTGATCAGACCGCCGAGATCCGCCGCCGAGCGCTTCTTCGACCTCGTCGGGATCGAGCTCAGCACCGGCGAGGCCAGCCACGCTTCGAGGTCCTCGCGGTTGCGGATCCGATCGTCGGTGTACTCGCGAGCCGCGGCCACTCCGAATCCGAGCAAGAGCCCGAGGAACAGCGCGGCCACCAGGTTCACGACGACCCGCGGGCTGGCCGGCGACTTCGGGTACGGCGCCGCGCCCAGCTGGCCGCCGAAGCTGGCGGTGTTCGTGTTGAGGAGTGCCAGCCTCTGCTGGAGTGTCGTCTGCTGCGCCTGCCGGGCGGCCTCCTTCTCCTTGGCGACGGCCAGCGGCTGCCCGCTCAGGGTGGGAATGATCTCCTTGATCAGGGCGAGCTGCCTGCTGTTGTCGTCGATCTGCTTCTGGACGGCATTGATCGCCTGCTCGGCGGTCTGTGCCTGCTCACCCGTGCGGAACGCCAGATACGCCTTGGCAAACGCCTCCGCCCGCTCCTGTGCAACCCGCGGGCTCGGGCTCGAGTAGGTGAACTGCAGCACCTGGCTGTCCACCGGGACGTGTACCGAAAGACTGGTGTCGAGCTGCCGGGCGGTCACATCCTTCAGATGCGCTTGCTTGATGACGAGATCCGCCACAGCCGGCGAGCCTGCCACCGCCCCCTCGGTCGCCATGTTCACCTGGTTCTGACCACCGGTCGTCGGCGCCCCCTGCACCACCACGCTTGCCGTCGCGTCGTAGACCTTCGTCTCGCGCGCGGTGATCGCGATGGTCGTAAGCACGACCAGCGCAGCGATGCCCAGCACGGTCATCTTGCGACGCCGCAGGATGGAAGAGAACATCGACGGGCTCTGCGGCTCGGCTGACATGAGGGGATCTGGGTAGCCCATGCTCATCCGCCCGACCGCGCCTCGGCGGGCTGCCGCGTGGGCAGAGCACCCTTGCGGGGATCGGGCCGGGTGAGGTCGAGATCCGCTACCGCGGTCACCTGTTCGCCGATCACCTCGAAGCCCAGCGACGATCCCATCGGGATGGCGAACTGCCAGTCGCCGCCGCGGGCGCCGAGCACGCGCAGGATCGCCAGGCGCAGCATGACGCCGTGCGAGACGGCCGCGACCGACTCGCCCGGATGCCGCCGGCCGATCTCGCGCAGGCCCGCCATGACCCGGTCGGCGGCGCTGGCAAGCGTCTCGCCGCCGGGGCAATAGGCGTTCTCGGGATCGTGCGCATACAGCTCGTAGGCCGCGGCGTCGCGCTCCGCGCACTCCTCGCGCGTCAGCCCCTCCCACTCGCCGTAGTCCAGGTTTGCGAGCAGGTCGAGCGACACCGCCGCGGGGGTGCCGCTGGCGCGCACGATCTCGTCGGCGACCTCGCGCGCCCGGCCGAGAGGGCTCGTGTACACGGCGCTGATGCCCACCGTCGACAGGTGCTGTGCCACCTCCGCCGCTTGCATGCGGCCGCGGTCGTTCAGGGGCACGTCGGCCAGCCCGCGGAACCGGACCTGGACGTTCATGACTGTCTCGCCGTGGCGGACGAGATGGATGCGAGTTGCGGATGAGCTTGATGTCATGTTTCGGAACCCCTGACAAAAGAAGGAACAGATCCGGACAGCCGAAGGCCCATGACCTCGCCACCACCGGCTGCCATCTCAGCAGTACGGCGAACAGGCGGATGCAGGTGAAGCGAAGCGGGAGCCATGCTTGGAGTCAGCTGGATTCGATGTCCAGAGGGGGCAAGGGTACGACACAAGCTGACGTATTGCAACATGTCAAGTTGAGATCGCCGTATCGGCAGGCCGACCAGCCCACGAGGATGGGCGGACCGCGCTGGACACGGCTATTCTGCACGAGAACACTCGCCGCATCACAGCACGGTTGACTTTCCGCAGGCTGGGAGTAACATGTCCTCTCGGCTCCCGCTCCTAAGCACCACCCTTGCGGCCTGGCCCTCCTCGTTACCGAGATAAAGGCGCTCCTTTGCAGATACGACTGCGACTCATGCGACGTCTCCCCATCGCTCTCCTCTGTGCCTTGATGCTGGTGCTGGCGGGCGGCGCGTCGTCCGGTGCCGCGACCACGACGGTCGTGACGCTCACGTTCGACAACGACACGATCAGCCAGTACACCCTCGGATTCACCCAGGCCCTTCAGCCGCACGGCGTACCGGCGACGTTCTACGTCAACAGCGGGACGATCGGCGGCTCCAAGAACTTCCTGTCGTGGGATCAGCTTACGGCGTTGGCGGCGGCCGGGAACGAGATCGGCGGCAAGACCGTCGACGGCAAGGTGAACCTGAAGACCACCACCGACCTCCAGACCAAGATCGACGAGGTCTGTAACGATCGCCAGGCGCTGATCCAGCATGGGTTCAGCCCCACAAGCTTCGCGTATCCCTTCGCCGCCTTCGACGCCACCGCCGAGGGCATCGTCCACGATTGCGGCTACGGCAACGCCCGCGCCGGCGGCGGCATCTCGCCGACAGGCGCGCTCTACGCCGAGACCCAACCTCCCAAGGATTACTTCGCCACCCGCCCGTACGGGCCGAGCGGTCAGGTGACGCTGGCCAACCTCGAGGCCGTCGTGAACGGCGCCGCCGCGCACACCGGCGGATGGGATCAGGTCGTCATCCAGAAGGTCTGCTCGCAGGCACAGGACCCGACCAACTACACGACGTGCACGGCGTCGTCCGGGTGGATCGAGCTGGACGACCTGAATAGCTTCCTCGACTGGATCCAGGCCGCCGGCCAGGCCAACGGGGCGCCCGCCGGCACCACCATCCAGACGACGGCCGCCGTCATGCAGTCGATGGACACCGTGGTCCCGAGCACCACGATCGCCTGCAACGGGTCGCCGTGCGCGTCGTCGACCTACAACGGGACCGTGATGGTCTCGTTCGCGCCGACCGACACCGGCTCCGGCGTTGCCAGCACCCACTACACGCTGGACGGGACAGATCCCACGCTGTCCAGCCCGACGTACAGCGGGCCGTTCCCGCTGACCAGCTCCTCGACGGTCAACTACCGCTCGTGGGACTACGCCGGAAACGTCGAGGCGACGAACACGCAGTCGGTACAGCTCGTCGAATCCGCCGACGCGATCGCACCCACCACGACCATCTCTTGCAACGGCTCCCCCTGCACGACGATGAACACGGGACCGGTCACGGTCACCCTCCACGCGGCCGACAACCCCGGCGGCTGGGGCCTCGACAAGACGTACTACACGACCGACGGTTCCACGCCGACCACCAACAGCCCTGTCTACACCGGGCCGTTCACGCTGAAGCAGGACACGACCGTCAACTTCTTCTCGACCGACCTGGCCGGCAACGCCGAGACGCCACAGACGCAGGCGCTCAAGTTCCAGACGATCGTCTCGCTGACCTTCGACGACGCAGACGAGAACCAGTACAGCATCGGGTACCTGCACGGCCTCCAGCCGCATGGGATGAACGGCACCTTCTACATCATCTCCAACGCCGTCGGCACCGACGGGTCGATGACCTGGTCACAGGTGGGCGCGCTCGACACGGCCGGCCAGGAGATCGGCGGCCATACCATGAACCACGTCAACCTGAAGACGACCACGGACTACCAGACCAAGGTCAACGAGGTCTGCAACAACCGCCAGGACCTGATCAATCGCGGGTTCTGGCCCGTCAGCTTCGCGTACCCCGAGGGTGCCTACGATGCGACCGCAGAGCAGATCGTCCAGAGCTGCGGCTATACGACCGGCCGCGCCGCCGGCGGTATCGACGTCAACGGCACCGCTGCCGGCCCGCTCTTCGCGGAGACGCTGCCCGCGAAGGACCCGTTCGCGACGCGCACCATCTACGACGACACGGCCCCAGCACCCACCTCGCTCTCGCACCTGGAGCAGTCCGTCACGGCCGCCTCCCAGAACGGCGGCGGCTGGGTCACGCTCGTGTTCCACCAGATCTGCTCCCAGCAGTACGACCCCGCCAACTACTCGACATGCATGGCCGACTACGGCCCCATCGACTTCCCCGTCTTCAATCAGTTCCTGGACTGGCTGCAGAACAGTGCGCCGCCCAACACCACGATCGAGACGGTGGGACAGGTCATGCACCCCGGCACCCCGCCGCCGGCACCGGTCATCACCGACCAGCCTGCGGCCGTCACCGGCTCGACCACCGGCACGTTCTCATTCACCGATTCGCAGGCGGGCGTCAACTTCCAGTGCATGGTCGACGGCATCGGCTCGCAGTGCAGCAGCCCGTTCACGAGCGGCACGCTGGCCGACGGCTCGCACACGTTCACCGTCAAGGCCCGCGACGCCGCCGGCAACGTCAGTGACGGCACGTCGTACACCTGGACGACCGACACGACTTCGCCGCCGCCGCCGGCCTTCACCGGCACGCATCCCAACAAGCTGGTCACGATCGTGCTCGAGAACGAGTCGCACCCCGCGATCGCTGGCAGCCCGGACGCTCCGTATCTGAACCAGCTGATCGCCAACGGCGAGCTGTTCACCAACTACTACGCGGTGGACACGGACGGCAGCTTCCCGAACTACCTGGCCATGACCAGCGGCAACACGGCGGCGACGGCGCTTTCGCCGAACATCTTCGGGGCCATCGATGCCTCGGGCGGTGCGCTGACGTGGAAGGAGTACATGGAGTCGATGCCGAGCAACTGCGGCGGGGGCACCTCCGCCAACGTTCCCGGCACCACCGACACGCTGTACACCGCAGATCACGACCCGGGCCTGCAGTTCAGCCCGAACATCTCGTGCGCAGCCAACGACGTGCCTCTGGACTCGAGCTTCAATCCTGCAAACCTGCCCAGCTTCAGCTACATCGTCCCCAACGAGTGCAACGACATGCACACGCTGCCGACCGGCGGCCAGGCCTGCCCGGCCTACTTCGGCCCGAACACCGGCACCAACGTGATCAACATGAGCGACAACTGGCTGAAGCACGTCGTCTCGCAGTTGATCGCGCAGCCAAACGTGACCGTGCTGATCACCTTCGACGAGGGCGGCCTTGACCAGGGCGAGCACATCGCCACGCTGCTCGTCGGCGCCGGCGTCACGCCGGGCTCGACCGACAGCACGCTGTATGACCACTACAGCCTCGAGGCCGGCCTGTACCAGTACTTCAGCCTGGGCGTCGCCCCCGGTCTGGGCGCGACCGCGACACCGCTGCCGATCCCGGGCCTCGGTGGCGACCTGCCGAGCAACCCCAGCGGCGACACTCAGCCCACCTTCAAGTTCACGGATCCCGATAGCTCTGCCTCGTTCCAGTGCAGCCTCGACGGCTCGGCCTTCACCGACTGCACCAGCCCGTACCAGACGTCGGTGCTGAGCGACGGCTCGCACACGTTCGCCGTGCGATCGATCGACTCGGTCGGCAACGCCAGCGCTCCGACCAGCTACACGTGGACGGTGAACACGGCGCCGCCGACCGCGCCCACCATCGACACGAAGCCGTCCGATCCGAGCAACAACGCGCGGCCCTCGCTGTCCTTCTCTGACAGCGACAGCGGCGTCAGCTTCCAGTGCAACCTCGACGGCGGCAGCTTCTCCGCCTGCACCAGCCCGTCCACGATCGGCCCCCTGACCGACGGATCGCACACCTTCGGGGTGCGATCCGTCAACTCGCTCGGGACCGCAAGCGCCCCCACCACCTACACCTGGACGGTCGACACGACGCCGCCGCCGGCGCCGGCTCTGACGAGCACCCCGCCCGCAAACGACACCAGCGCCAGCGCCAGCTTCAGCTTCGGCGACGACGAGGCGGGCGTCACCTTCGAATGCCAGCTGGACGGGTCCGCATTCGCGTCCTGCACCAGCCCGGCCACCTACTCCGGACTGGCTGACGGGTCGCACACCTTCGCGGTGCGTGCGCGCGACGCCGTCGGCAACCCGAGCTCGGCGACCAGCTACACCTGGTCGTTGCAGGCACCGCGGCCGCCGGCACCGTCGATCGACACCAAGCCGTCGAACCCCAGCAACGTGAAGCAGGCGGTGTTCGCCTTCTCCGACACCGTCGCCACGGTCAGCTTCCAGTGCAGCCTGGACGGCGCCGCCTACAGCGCCTGCGCCAGCCCGCTCACGACCGCCGCGCTGGCCGACGGCTCCCACACGTTCGCCGTCGAGGCGGTCGACGCGTCGAACCGCACGAGCAACCCCACGCAGTACACGTGGACGATCGATACGGTGGCACCACCGGCACCGTCGATCACCAGCACGCCGGCTGCGACCGTCGCCAGCGGCAGCGCCAGCTTCGGCTTCAGCGACACCCAGGCCGGCGTGGCCTTCGAGTGCCAGCTGGACGGGTCCGCGTTCGCGTCCTGCACCAGCCCGGCCGCCTACAGCGGTCTTGCCACCGGCCAGCACACCTTCGCGGTGCGTGCCCGCGACGCGGCCGGCAACGCCAGCGCGGCCACCAGCTACAGCTGGCGCGTCGACATCACCCCGCCGGCCCAGCCGACCGGCCTCACCGCCAGCCTCACGTCGCAGGCGGTGAACCTGACCTGGAACGCCAACACCGAGACCGACCTGGCGGGGTACAACGTCTATCGCAGCGGCTCTGCGACCGGGCCGTTCACCAAGCTCAACTCAGCGCTGCTGACCACGCCGCGGTATTCGGACACGACGGCGCCGGCGGTCACAACCTCGTTCTACCAGGTACAGGCCGTCGACCAGCTCGGGAACGCCTCGACCCCGGCGGCCCAGTTCTCGATCAAGCGCGGGATCGCCTGGCGCAGCGACACCAGCGCACAGGTGAGGCTCGGCACCTCGATCACGCTGACGAAGCCGAGCGGCACGGCCAGCGGCGATGTGCTGGTCGCCGCGATCGACATCGCCGGGACAACGACCGTGACCGCACCAGGCGGCTGGACGCTTGTTCGCTCCACCACCAGCGGCAGCTCGCTGACGCAGGCCACATACGTCCACGTGGCGGGCACGTCGGAACCCTCCTCCTACCAGTGGCGGTTCTCATCCGCGCGCATGGCGAGCGCTGTCATGGCGGCCTACGTTGGGGTGAACACGACCACCCCGGTCGACGTGTCCAGCGGCGGCAGTTCCTCCAGGTCGAGCTCGGACGTGGCGCCCTCGGTGACGACCACGGTCACGGGCGACCTCCTGATCGGCGTGTTCGGCGAAGCGGCAAACGCATCCGTGACGCCGCCCACCGGGATGCTCGAGCAGGTCGAGCAGCTGGCCGGAACCGGCAACACCCGCGTCGTCAGCGAGCTGTCCGACCAGCAGCTGGGCGCTGCCGGCGCGACCGGCAACCGTACCGCCACGCTCAGCAGATCTGGGGCGAACGTGGGCCAGCTGATCGCGCTGCGACCGTCGCAGTAGCGGTATGTCCCGAGCAGCCCAACAACCCGAGCGCGGCTTGTTCTCCTCAAGGCGGACGTCCCATCCGCCATGTTCCGGATGCCCGACCTGGCTCCAGAGCGGCGTCGGGCTCGTGGGACCGGGCGCCTAGCCCTACCCGTACTCTCCTCGGGCTAGGCGCCCGTGTCACCCATAGGACCGAGATACCAGGAGGCTCAGTCCGTGGTGTGGAGCTCGCCCAGCGTGCGCTCGAGCCACAGCGCAAACGAACTCGGCGGGTGATCTCCCCAGTCCCAGTCGCCCCGCGAAACGGCCGCCCGCACGGCCGCGCCGAGACGGTCGAAGATCACCGCGAGATCGTCCGCGAACGCCGCCGGATCGGTGTCCTTGCCGGACTCGCGCCAGTCACGGCGGATCTCCGCCGTGTAGGCGGAGAGCGGCAGCGACGACAGGGTTACCGACTGCGATTCGGCCAGGGCAGCCACGACCGTGGTGGCCCGCGTCTCGTTCCGCGCTATCACACTCGCGAGCTCCCAGGCCTGATCGTCCATCGGCGTCAGCCTACCGCCCAGGCGTGCGGTTGACCGTCATAGAGGCATGTGATACACGTGATCGCGACCCGGGGGATTCGTCGCGGACTGGATCCGCCTCGAAGGGAAGGACAACCATGCTCCGCTCGCGCCACGCGCCGATACCGGCCCCACTGAACGGGACGGCAACCTACCCGGCCGGGGAGGTGTGCCCGTTCCCGGTGCGCATCGACCAGGAGTCAACCGGGACCTGCTTCACATCCTGCGAAACGGCCAGTGGATCGTCACCGGCAACTTCATCCAGACGGCGACGAATCTCGCCACCGGAAAGTCGCTTGCGATCAAATCCGGCGGCCCTCTGCGCGTCGTCCTTCACGACGACGGCTCGCTCACGTTCATCAACCACGGCTCGATCCTGTGGTCGAACTTCCCGGAGGATGTGGACGGCCCGGGGCTGGTGGTGTACACCGGGCACGTCGTGATCGAGCTAAGCCCGAGGGGTTCGCGACATCGGTCAGCCGGGTTCCCCACCAGCGGGACATCTGCGCCGCGCTGCCTGACGTCGGCGGCCGATAGGGGAACACGACTGCATGCAGGTGGTCGGCCCCGACCGGTCGTAGCATCGGGGCCGACACGCAACCATCCTCTACTTCACGCGGTCCGGGTTGCTGCCCGGCCCGCATGCCATGCCGGGATTCAGCACGTGGGGATCGAGACCGATCTTGACGTCCTGCCCGAACGACTGCGAGCGTCCGCCCGGGCCGTTCGGCGCGATCGACATATCGAGACTGAGCGGCGCGGTGGGATCGTCGTTCTGCCCGGAGAACACGCAGATCGAGTTGGCGTGCGCCGGTCCCGCGGTCGGCTTGCCGTTGCCGGTCAACTCACCCGCGCTGGCCGCGCTCGCGCTCGCGCAGACGAATACGGCCGCACTGATCGCAACCACAAGCAATGTCCTGGTACGAATCACGTTGGAGCCCTCCCCTTGGTCGTGTCAGCGCCAGGAACGGCGCGCCGTCCAGCCTAGTAATCTGGAAAGCCAAAGTCAAGAGGCCTGGGTCAAGGCCCGGTACACGCCGCTGCCGCCGCGGAGGGCCTGTGGCCTTCCGCGGCGGCGGGTCTGTGCCTCCGCCAGTGCGACGCCGCCGGGGGCGCGCGCTCGGTGGTCATCGCGCCTCCCCTGGAAGTGCCTGGCGGTTGCGACGCAGGGGCAGGAACGATCGCGACCGGTGTGGAGCAGGCCGGCATCACTTGCGATCTCGGCCGAGAGCGCGTGCTCCAGCTTGTCCCGCTGCGCCTGTTGCTGCAGCTCGGCCTGTCGTTGGCGCCCGAGCTCGAGCCGCAGGTTGCTATCGATGTTAAAGCTCATGTGTATTCACCTCCTTTCCGAAACCTCAGGTCGGGCGTGTTATGAGACATGCAGCGGCCTCCCTATCTCGGTTTGGGTAATACGAATATGCAACAACGCCGCCGGCCTACCGGCAACGATATGTGTGCTATGTGATCGGAGCCGGAGTGGCTACGCGATCGTGCACGGGGTGTGAGTCTGCGCCGCGCCGGCGCTGAACCGGAACCACGCCGAACCGGCGAGCATCGGAGAAACCATATTCATCAAGATGTCGCCTCCCTTCGGCCGTGTGGGCGCTGACTACACGAACGCGAAACATATCATGGTGCCCGGCGCACTGCAAGTGCCGGTCCGGGAGCGACCATGAGTGACGGCGAAGGGTCTGGCTTCAGCCCGGCCCTACTGGTTGCAACCCACGGTCTAGTGGTCAATGCAGCGTCGGCTCGCGGCCAGCGCCAGCTCTCCGAGGAACTCATACGCGCGGTTGTCGCCAAGCGGATGCATGAACGCGGCGTGCGCGGACATCGCGGTAGGCGCGGGCGAGCGGGATGCCGTTCAGGTAGCCGGCGCCGCCGGACAGCGCCAGCGCGTGGTCGACAATGCGAGGTGCCGCGTCACCGACGAAAGCTTGGCGGCCTGCGCCTCCGCGAACAGCCGGGTCAGCTCCTCCTCGTCGCCAGTGAGCTCGGGTTGCGCTCGTGGTGCTCGTCGATCAGCGCCGCGGCGTGCGAGAACACCGCGCGGGCGGCGGAGAGGTCGACGAAGCTCTCCGCGGCGAGCGTCGCGCGTGCGGGTCAGCCGGTCGCGGCCGCGCGACCCGCCGGCGGCGTCGCGTGCGCGCTCTCCGCGATCCCGAGGCCGGCGGCCGCGTGGAAGAGCCCGGCATAGAGGTTCCGCTCCATGTATCGATCGCGCTCGCCACGGGGAAGCCGCCGCGCAGCGCCGCCGGCGGCAGCCGCACGTCCTCGAAGGAGACCGAGTTGCTGCCGGAGGCGCGCATGCCGAGCGCGTCCCAGTCGTCGTGGACGACCACGCCGGGGGTGTGTGCGCGGGATCATCGCGTAGCCGTACCGCTCGCGGCCGCCGTCGTCGGTGTAGGTGACGGCGGTGTACAGGACGTCGGCGGCGGGCGACATGGTGCAGAAACCTTGTGGCCGGAGACGACCAGCCGTCGTCGGTGCGCCGCGCCGTCGTCGCCGGCCGCGTGAGGTCCTGCCGCGGCTCGCTGCCGGCCGGCAGCGAAGACGGTGCCGGTCGCGCGCGATCTCCGCGAGCGTCTCGCCGAAGCGCGCGACGCGCCGCTCGTCTCCCGCCGCCGTCGCGATCTGCCAGCGCCGGGCGACGTTGAGCACGAAGACGAGGTGCATGTTCACGCCCAGGGTCAGCGCGGCGTCGCCGCGGGCGAGCCGGCTCGAGGCGACGAGCAGGTCGTGCACGGAGGTGACACCGAGCCCGCCGAGCTGCTCCGGTATCGGCGCCGTGAAGTACCCGCTCTCGCTTGACCGCCGCGAAGCTGTCGAAGGGGAAGCTCCCGGCGCGGTCGTGGCCGGCGGCGCGCGGGCCGATCTCGTCCGCGAGCGTCTCGGCGAGCGCGACGAGGCGCGCTCCGGGGTCGGTTCTGGCTACCAGCTCGAGAGACATGTGAGCGTCCTTTCTGTCGGTGGGGTCTCGGCCCGCTCGCCGAGCGTGCGGTAGCCGCGGTCGTGGTAGAGGAGCGGCGTCGCCGGGCGTGGCACGTGCGGCGCGAACTCGTCCGAAGAAGACGTGTGGTCGGCGACCGGAACGGTCTCCAAGAGCTCGCAGTCGAGGTGGGCGAGCGCGCCCGCGACGACCGGGCTGTCGCTGCGCCCGTCGGCGGGCTCCGTGGACGCTCGAGGAACTTGGCCGCGCCCGGCTCCGAGCCGAAACGGGCGACGGCGGGCTGATGCGCCGCAAGGATGCTGACTCCGAAACTTCTCGTCGCCGGGATCGCCCGCGCGCTCGTCGGCGCCGGCCAGAGCGAGACGAGGACGGTCGGCGGGTCGGCGGATACCGAGGCAAAGGCGGTGACGGTCATCCCCCAGGGCCGGCCGCCGATCCAGCAGGTGACCAGCACCACGCCGCTGGCCAGCGCGCTCATCGCCTCGGCGAATCCTCGGCGGGCGTAGACGGATCGGCATAGTCTCGGGTGGAGGTCATGGGTCTCCTGCGCGGTGTTGGTCGGCGGCCGCCTGGGGCGGCCACCAACCGTTGCCGTCGTGGTCACGCGTGCCACGGCGACGTGACGGGGACGCCGTTCGTGACGATGTCGAAGACGGCCGAGCGCGCCTTCGCGCGCGCCACGAGCTCGCGGAGCTTCTCGGGCGGCGCGTCGCCCTCGACGTCGAACGTCACCCGGATCTGCTCGTAGCCGTTGCGGACGTCGTCGGAGAGGCCGAGCGCGCCGCGCACGTCCATGTCGCCCTCGAGCCGCGACTCGACCCGCGTCAGGTGGATGCCGCGCGCGGCGGCGACGTAGACGAGCGACGTGGTGAGGCAGGCGGCGAGCGCGTGCAGCAGCTGCTCGGCCGGGTTCGGCGCCTCGTTCGTGCCCGATCAGGATCGGCGGCTCGCCGGCGTCGAGCTCGAACGCCGTCGCGCGCGAGTCGTCCTCGCCGCCGGCGGCGTAGAAGTGCTGGATCGTCGAGCGGTTGTGCGCGCCGTCGAGCCAGCGGTTGCGGACGCGGAACTGGAACGTCCCCAGCTCCGGCTGCGCCTTGACCGCGTCGAGCGTCGCGAAGAGCGTCTGCGTGTCGACGCCGTTGCGGATCGGCGTCGGTAGGTGGTGTGCGTCACTGCTTGCTCCTTCTGTCGGGCGGGCTGATCCCGCGTTGCCGGAGAGTGGAACCGGCGGTACCCGGTGTGCCGCGCGGTTATCGGCGCGGTAGCATCGCCTGGTAACGTCGCGCGCGACGATGGATTTCAAGCTCCTCGGCCCGCTGGAGGTCGGTGATGGTCGACGCCCGTCGCGATCGCGGCGGCGCAAGCAGCGCGCCCTGCTCGCGCGGCTGCTGCTCGACGCGAACCGCACCGTCGCCGCCGACCGGCTCGTCGACGACCTCTGGGGCGAGCAGCGTCCCGGACTCGGCGCAGAAGATGGTGCAGATCTACGTCTCCGCAGCTGCGCAAGGTCCTGCCCGAGGGCCTGCTCCAGACACGGCCGCCCGGCTACGCCGTCGAGGTCGAGCCGGCGAGCATCGACCTCGTCCGGTTCGAGCAGCTGCGGCGCGAGGGCGACGCGGCGCATGCGGCGGGCAACGCCGAGCTGGCGGCGCGGCGCTTCGACGAGGCGCTCGCGCTGTGGCGCGGGGACGCGCTCGGCGAGTTCCAGGAGCCGTTCGCGCAGCCGAGGCGTCGCGGCTGGAGGAGCTGCAGCTCGCCTGCCTGGAGGCGCGCATCGCGGCCGACCTCGACCGCGGCCGGCACGCCGAGCTCGTCGCGCGAGCTCGAGCCGCTGCTCGCGCGGCTATCCGCTGCGCGAGGGCCTGCGGGCCCAGCAACTGCTCGCCCTGTACCGGTCGGGGCGGCAGTCGGAGGCGCTCGCCGGCGTACCGGGCATTCCGCGACCGGCTCGCGGACGAGCTCGGGCTCGAGCCGTCGCCGCGCCTGCGAGGAGCTCGAGCGCCGGATCCTGCGTCAGGATGCGACCGGAGCTCGACCACCGCCGGCGCGAGCCGCGCGCCGCGCCGGGCGTCGCGGTACGTGCGCAACGGCGACGTCTCGGATCGCCTACCAGAGCGATCGGCGACGGCGAGCTCGACCTCGTGCTGGTGCACGGCTGGGTATCCAGCTTCCAGCCCGGCTGGGAGCGCCCGGCGCTCGCGCGGTTCTATGAGCGGCTGGCGGCGATGGGGCGCCTGATCCTGTTCGACAAGCGCGGCGTCGGGCTCTCGGACCGAGTCGCGCCGGTGGCTGCTCGCTGGAGGAGCGGATGGACGACGTGCGGGCGGTGATGGACGCCGCCGCGCTCGGAGCGCGCCGTCGTTCCTCGGCATATCCGAGGGCGGCCCGATGTCGGCGCTGTTCGCCGCGACGTATCCGCAGCGCACGCCGGGCGCTCGTGCTGATGGGCGCCTTCGCCCGGCAGTCGTGGGCGCCCGACTATCCGTTCGGGGCCAGCGACGAGGATCTCCGGACTCGCCTGGCCGCGCTCGAGGAGGACGATTGGGCGACGGCGACGACCAGGAACTGGCTGGCGCAGATGGCGCCGGCCATCCTGGACGACCCGGAGGCGATGCGCTGGTACACGTCCTATGTGCAGCGCGGTGCCAGCCCCGGGGCGAACAGGGCCATCCGGCTGATGAACGCTGAGATCGACATCCGTGACCTGCTGCCCACGATCAATGTGCCGACGCTGGTGCTCTACCGCGCCGACGAGAGCTTCCGCGAACGGTCGCGATTCATGGGGGAGCACATCCCGGGCGCACAGCTGGTGGAGCTGCCGGGAAACGACCACCTGCCGTGGGAGGGCGACAGCGGTGCGTTGCTCGACGAGGTCGCGCGATTTCTCACGGCACTCGGTGACGACGTCGAGCCTGACCGGGTGCTCGCCTCCCTGCTCTTCACCCACATCGACAGGGCCGCCGGCGATGGCGACCACGCCTGGAGCGAGCTGCTCGCGCGGTGCAGCCGGGTCGTCCGCGCCCAGGTGGCGCGCTTTCGCGGACGCGAGGTGGGTGATAGCGGCGAGGGTCTGGTCGCGACCTTCGACGGCCCTGCCCGTGCCGTCCGCTGCGCCTCCGCGATCGTGGCGTCCGTTCGCGACCTGGGCCTGGAGATGCGGGCCGGCGTGCATACCGGCGAGATCGAGCGGTCGGACACCAACATGCGCGGGATCGCCGCCGACATCGGCGCCGGCGTGGCCGCGCTCGCCCGGCCGGGCGAGGTGCTCGTCTCCAGCACGGTCAAGGACATCGTCGCTGGCTCGGGGATCGAGTTCACGGAGCGCGGGGAGCATACGCTGGCGGGAGTCCCGGGCACCTGGCGCCTGTTCGCGGCGGCGCCGTAGCATCGTGGCAATCCACAGATCCCGTCGGAAGAAGGTAGGCAATGAACCGAAGTCCTGTGCTGACGTTGGACATGCGGCGTGTCCTCAGCGCGCCGCCGTCCCGGGTATTCCGAGCACTGACCGAACCGCGGGAACTGGCCAGGTGGTGGGGCCCTGACGGATTCGTGATCCCGTCGATCGAGAGCGATCTCAGACCGGGCGGTAGCTATCGGATCGCCATGCAGCCCCCCGAAGGCGATCTCTTCTACCTGGCAGGAGAGTTCGGCGAGCTGGACCCTCCGCGGGTGGTGTCCTACACCTTCCGCTGGGAGGATCCCGACCCCGAGGATCGCGAGACACTGGTAACGCTGTCGCTGCGCGAGATCGACGGCACGTCGACCGAGTTGGCGTTCCATCAGGGCGACTTCGCAACCGAGCGCCGCCGCGCGCTTCACGAGCAAGGCTGGACGCAGTCCTTGAACCACCTTGAGGAGTTGATGGCGGCACCTGCCTCACCCTGAGCGTCTCTGGCGGCTCGCCAGGCCCGGGCAGTCCGCGCTGCCCGCTTCGATATGGTGGCGGCCGACACGCGGGCAAGCTTCCCGGAGGCAGGATGGACTTTCGGATTCTCGGGCCGTTCGAGGCGATCGATGAGACCGGGCCCGTGCAGCTGACGGCAGGCAAGCAACGGGCACTGCTGGCGCTGCTGCTGCTCGATGCCGGACGGGTGGTGCCGATCGATCGGCTGGTCGACGACCTCTGGGGCGACGACGTTCCCGACACCGCCACCAAGATGGTGCAGATCCTGGTCTCGCAGCTGCGCAAGCTGCTGCCCGCTGGGCTGCTGTGCACGCGAGCCCCGGGCTACCTGGTCGAGCTTGACGGGCACTCGCTCGACCTGCACCGGTTCGAGCGGCTCCACGCCGTCGGGCGGGGGGCGCTGGCCGACGGGCGGGCCGGCGAGGCGGCAGCGGCGCTGCGCGAAGCGCTGGAGCTGTGGCGGGGGCCGGCGCTTGCGGAGTTCGAGGAGCCCTTCGCGCGGCTGGAGGAGGGCCGGCTGGCAGAGCTGCACCTCATCTGCCTGGAGGAGCGGATCGAGGCGGATCTGATGCTCGGCCACCACGCCCAGCTGGTCGCCGAGCTGGACGGGCTGGTGCGCCGCCATCCGCTTCGCGAGCGACTGCGCGGACAGCTGATGCTGGCGCTGTACCGGTGCGGCCGGCAGGCGGAGGCGCTTGAGGTATTCCACGCCTTCCGGCGCATGCTCGACGACGAGCTCGGCATCGACCCGTCCCCGCGCCTGAAGGTGCTCGAGCGCAGGATGCTGCAGCAGGACGCGTCGCTCGACCCGGTTTCCGAGCAGCCCGCCGGCGCGCCCGCCCACCGACCCGCGGTCGTCACCGGCGCAGCCCCGCTGGTCGCGCCGTTCAGCGGCCGGCAGCGCGAGCTCGACCGCATCGAAGCCCTGCACCAGGAGGCCCATGCCGGCACCAGACGGCTTGTCTTCATCACCGGCGAGGCCGGGATCGGAAAGACCACCGTGGCCGAGAACCTGGCGGCGCGCGCCCGGTCGGCCGCAGACACCCTCGTCGCCCACGGCCAGTGCGTGGAGCATCTCGGCCCGGGTGAGCCCTACCTGCCCGTGCTGGAGGCGCTTGGCCGGTTGGTGCGCCAAACTGACGGCCAGCAGCTGATCCCGCTACTTGCCAGGCAGGCACCGACCTGGCTGGCACAGATGCCATGGCTGCTCTCCGACGAGCAGCTGGAGGCGGTTCAGCACCGCCTGATCGGTGCCACACACCAGCGCATGCTGCGGGAGATGCTGGAGACGCTCGAGGCGGTCACTCGCGACGCCACGCTCGTGCTGATCCTCGAGGACCTGCACTGGAGCGATCCCTCGACCGTGGAGCTGCTCGACGCGCTGGCACGGCGCAGGGAGCCGGCGCGTCTGCTCGTCGTCGGCACGTACCGGCCGCGGATGGCACGGCAGCATCCCGTGCACCGCCTGGTGCGTGATCTCAGCGGGCGAGGGATATGCGCGGAGATCGCGATCGGCCCGCTCAGCCAGGACGCCGTCGGCGATCACCTGACGGCCCGGCTCGGCTCGGTCGCATCGCCCGAGCTGTCCGCGGTGCTCTGGGAGCGCACCGGTGGCAACCCGCTGTTCGTGACCACCCTGCTCGACTCATGGCTGGAGCGGGGCCTGCTGGGAGACGACGAGCCCGACCTGGTGCGTCTCTCCAGCGACGTGCCCGACACGGTGCTCCAGCTGATCGAGCAGATGCTCGATCTGATCGACCCCGTCGATCGTGACCTGCTCTCCGCCGCTAGCGCGGTCGGGCAGGAGTTCTCGGCCGCCGCGGCGGCGGCCGCGGCCGGGTTGCCCGAGGACGAGGTCGATCTTCGCTGCGACGCGTTGGCGCGGGCGGCCCGGTTGATCGACCCGGTCGGCGAGGAGCGATGGCCGGACGGGACGCTCGCAGCCCGATACCGGTTCGCGCACGACCTGCACCGGGAGGTCTTGTACGGACGGCTCCCGCCGGGCCAGCGAGCACAGGTGCACGGCAGGATCGGCGAGCGTCTCGCGGTCGCCTACCGGACCCGGCCCAGCGAGGTCGCAGCCAGGCTGGCCGAGCACTTCGTGCTGGCCGGCGATGCCGCTCGGGCCGTCGGGTCGCTGCGCCTTGCCGCCGAGCAGGCGTTCCAGCGGCTGGCCCACCGCGAGGCGCTCGACCACCTGACCACGGCCCTGGACATGCTCGAGCAGCTGCCCGACGGCCCGGAGCGGTGGTCCGAGGAGCTCGCGCTGCAGTCGATGCTGGGAGCGGCGGAGGTGGCGGCGCGGGGATGGTCGGCGGTCGAAGCCGAGACCGCCTTCCTGCGGACACGCGACCTGGCGGAGCGGCTCCGTGGGGACGAGCTTGGCCCGGCGCTCTTCCGGCTGGGCACGATGTACGAGGTGCGCGGCGACTACGAGCGCTCGGAGGCACTGCTCGAGCAGACGCTCGAGCGCGCCGGCCCGGCGGCGAGCAACGTGCTGGTGGCCGACACACACGAGCTGCTGGCCTGCAGCCTGTTCCACCAGGGCGACTTTGACGACGCGCTCGAACACGCCGAGCAGGGGCTGGCTGTCTTCGACGAGGAGTATCTGAATCCGGTCAGGGCCGCCTATGGAATCAACGCCGGCGCCGCCTGCCACAACTGGGCAGCGATGTCTCTCTGGGCTCTTGGATATCCGGATCTCGCCCGCACACGCGCGCAGGAGGCGGTCGCGCTGGCCGAGGATCCCCGCCGCCGGCACGGGTACGCCGCCGCGCTCGCGCAGGCCGCGACGCTCGAGCAGTGCCGTCTCGACGCGGCGGCCACACACCGGTATGCCGAGGCAGCCGTGGAGGCTGCGACCGAGGATGGCTATCCCTACCGGATCGCGATGGGCCGGATCATGCTCGGCTGGGCGATGGCAGCGGGCGGATCGCCCGAGTCCGGCATCGCCGAGCTCCGGCGCGGCCTTGAGCTGTCCGATCAGACCGGGGCCCACATGGACGACCCCTACTATCTCGCCCTGCTTGCCGATGCCCACGTCCGCGCCGGGGATGTCGACGAGGCGTGGGCAGCGGTCGAGACCGGGCTGGCGCTGGCGCCGGTCGGACGGAGGTTCTTCTTCGAGAGCGAGCTGCACCGAACGGCCGGGCAGCTGCTCTTGCTGCAGGGCCGCCGCGACGAGGCGCAGTCGCGCATGCGCGAGGCACTCGAGATGGCCCGCAGCCAGAAATCGCCATCCCTGGAGCTGCGCGCGGCGCTGCCCCTCGCCCGCCACCTTCACAGCGAAGGCGCCGACGACGCACGCGCGCGGGCTGGTGGCCGGCGTCTACGCCACCTTCAGCGAGGGGTTCGACACGCACGACCTGGTCGCGGCCCGCGAGCTGCTGGAGCAACTCGGGTCATAGCGGGCGGCTGCGGGCGCGCGACTTTACCCTCCAACAACCTCATCTTTGCCACGGTCGGGTCTGATCAACCTCGAACCACCTGAACCGATCCAGCGGGCTCGCGTTGCCGCGACCCGCCGTCAAGGAGGAAGAGATGATCGCCCAGACACACACCGTGCCCATGGCGCAGCGCAAGGCCTGGACACTCGTGCTCGCGTCGCTCGGCCTGTTCATGGTCGCGCTCGACACGTTCGTCGTCACCACCGCGCTGCCGGCGCTCCGCGTCGACCTCGGCGCAAGCCTGTCCGACCTGGAGTGGACGGTGAATGCCTACAACCTCGCGTTCGCCTGCCTGCTGCTGACCGGCGCCGCGCTCGGCGACCGCTTCGGGCGCAGGCGGATGTTCACGCTGGGGCTGGTGCTGTTCACCGCCGCCTCCGCCGCGGCGGCCCTGTCACCGAGCGTGACGGTGCTGATCGCCGCCCGCGCGCTCCAGGGTGCCGGTGCGGCTGTCGTCATGCCGTTGACGCTGACGCTGATCAGCGAGGCCTTCCCGGCCGAGAAGCGCGGCATGGCGGTCGGGCTCTGGGGCGGCATCGCCGGCCTCGCCGTCGCCGCCGGACCCGTCGTCGGCGGCGCCGTGATCGACGGGATCGACTGGCACTGGATCTTCTGGCTGAACGTCCCGATTGGCCTGCTGGTGATCCCGCTCGCCGCACGTCGCCTGGGCGAGAGCTACGGGCCGCGCCCACAGCTCGACCTGATCGGGCTGGCGCTCGCCGGCGCCGGGCTGCTCGGCCTGACGTGGGGACTCGTGCGCTCCACCACCGTCGGGTGGGGCAGCGTCGAGGTGCTCGCGGCCCTGCTGGCGGGCGTGATCCTGGTGGGCGCGTTCCTGGCCTGGGAGCGGCGCGCCCCCAGCCCGATGCTTCCGCTGGCGCTGTTTCGCAGGCGCGGCTTCACGGTCGCCAACGCGGTCAGCTTCTTCATGTTCTTCGGGATGGTCGGCGCGCTGTTCCTGATCCCGCAGTTCTTCCAGACCGCGCTGGGGAACTCGCCGCTCGACGCGGGCATCCGGATGCTGCCCTGGACGGCCACGCCGATGGTGATCGCGCCGATCGCGGGCGGCCTTGCCGACCGCTACGGCAACCGCCCGTTCATGGCCATCGGCATGGCTTTGCAGGCGATCGGACTGGGCTGGGTCGCTCTGGTCGCCAGACCGGGCATGGGCTACCTCGAGTTGGGTCTGGCGCTGACGATCGCGGGCGTGGGCACCTCGATGTGCTTCCCGACCGTGGCCAACGCCGTCGTCGGCTCGGTGCCGCCGGAGGAGGTCGGCGTCGCCTCGGGTACCAACAGCACGCTGCGTGAGTTGGGGAGCGTGTTCGGGGTGGCCGTGCTCGCGGCCGTGTTCACCCACCAGGGCGTTTACACGTCGCCGCCGGCCTTCATCGATCGATTCCAGCTGGCGCTGTGGGTCGCCGTCGGCTTCTCCGCTGTTGGCGCCGCGGTGGCGCTGCTCGCCCCACGCCGAGCCCGGCGCCCCCAGCCCGTTCCGGCCACGACCACCCCGCGGTCGCTCTCCCCACGGACGACGCTGCAATGAACCCCGCTGCCTGGCCCCTTCCTCAGAAGGGAAGGGGCCAACATGACCCCTTCCACGCTCAGGAAGGGGTCAACCGCAGGTCTCGCGAAGGACATGCCGCAAGGACAAGGCTTGACGGGGCTTGACGAAACCGGTCGCGTCAAGCCCCGCTTAGCCCGACTACTCGCCCTCGATGGCGGCCATCTTCGCCTCTCAGAGGTCGACGACTTGCTGCCACATCTGCCGAGGAACTACTTCCTTTACGGCGTTTCCGAACGCTGACGACTCGGTTCGCAGCTGCTCCATCGACTGATCCTGCGCCAGCCGCTCGCGTTCATCGATGAGAGCCACGAGGTCACGAGCCGAGTAGCGAACGGATCCCGGCCTGCGCCGCGGCGAGACCCGCCGTGAGCAGCTCGATCAGGTTCGGTTGCGGGGTCGTGTTCACGCATGAGGGTGAGCACCTGTGGCCGCCACCCGCCCCGGCGTTCGGCGCTCGGCTGGTGCGCGAGTGGGCGGCGGGCGAGCGTCGTTGCGGCCGCGAGGAAGAGGAGGCCCATGGTCGGACCGAGCGCGCTGTAGCCGCTGACGGCGAGCGCCGCACCGCCTACGATCGAGCCTGCGAAGTAGCCGAACTGCATCGTCGCGGCTCGGAGGCTGGTCACGACCGGCCGCAAGTCGGGAGGCGTGGTGAGTGCGAACGCGCCGGAGATCAGCGTGCGGCCGCCGGCGAGGAATGCAGCGGCGGAGAGAAGGGCAGTGCTCGTAGCGACGTCCAAACGCGCAATTCCGAAGAGGGTGTCGGCGACGGCGAGGAGGACGGCGAGTCAGGACGAGGACGCGCCGTGGCTCGCGACCGAGGAGGCGACGGCAGGTCAGGTTGCCGGCGATATATGCGCAGGCCGCGAGCGCGAGCAGGCAGCCCGTCAGTTTCGTCGAGGCGCCGTACGATTCGGCGAAGAGGGCGCCGGCGTAGACGAGCGTTCCCGCCCAGGCGGCGTTCGCGAGTACCTCGGACGCCAGCCACCGCACGAGAGCGGGGTCGCCGAGCACAGCGCGAGCGCGCGCAGGCTGTGTTCGGGCAGTCGGTTGCCGGGGCCGGGGCGCGACGAGCAACCCAGCCGCGACGGCGGCCACAAGCGGTAGTGCGAGCCATCCGTAGCGCCAGCTGTGCTCGCCCAGGAGTCCGATCACAGGCATCCCCACGATCCAGGCCGCGGGTTGGCCAAGGAGGGCCCAGGAGAGCACGTGCGTCCGCTGTTCGGGCGACACCCATTCCGCTGCCGCCAGCGTTCCCGCCGTAGTCAGCACAGCCGCGGCGACGCCGACCGGCAACTGGGCGAGCGCCAGCAGCGCGAACGTCGGAGCAGCCGCACTTGTGATCGACCCGAGCGCCAGGAGCGCCGAGGCGATGAGCAGCTGACGGCCGACTCCGACGCGCCCTGCGACGGCGGCCAGCGTCAGCGCCGTGATCCCTGCCGCGAGTCCGGCGATCGTCCGCAACTGGCCCGCGGCGGCCGTCGAGACATGGAGGTCGCCGGCCGCGTTCGCGAGTACGGGCGACATCGCGATCATCGCCGCCTGGCCTGCAAACAGGCCGAGGAAAAGCGTGATGCTCACCGCCCCATGCCCGCGGCCCGTCTTGCGTTTCGTCGTCTCAATCATCGCCCGCCTCCGGTCTCGTAGTCGACTGGATGAGACAGGCGGCTGGCAAGAGGTCGGTTGGTTCTGGTAAAGACGGCGAGACTTCCCGGATCCCGTCGTCTCCGTGAGAGACAAGCGGCTGTGGCACGGTTGTACGTGCCTGGGCCGAGATGATGCTGCCGTAACGCGACGAGGCAGAAGCTTGCATGTGCGCGGCGCTCGAACTTGCACGCCGGCCAGGGCTCGCAGGTCCCTCATACTGCGCGCCGCAGCTCGGCCTCGCAGGTCTTCTCGAGTCCGAGGGTGAGGACGATCAGGCCCGCCAGCTACGGCCGGCGTCTATGCCACGTTCATCAAACAATCCAGGCGCACGACCTGGCGACGTCGCGCGAGCAGCTTCGGCTCGGATCCTGACAGGGCCGCGCTAGCCGAACGGCGCGGCCGATTTCGCCCACGCCGACTGTCGTCCGGACCAGCTCGATCCGCGTCTGGGCCGGGCTTTACCCGGAACAACCACCGACTTGCCACGGTCAGGTCTGATCCCCTCCATCAACTAAACCAGGCTTGGAGGCTTGCATGCTGGTGATACTCACAAACCGGCTGATTCGCCTGCTCGACGACGGCGGACGGTCTTGCCAAATCGACGCCCACCGAGAACGCGTCCTGCTGGCCACGCAAGGGATCGCTGGGCGGCTTGGCCGCCGATGAACCACCGAACAACCGATCCAGACGGCTCGCTCTCGACGCGAGCCTGCGCCCTAGGAGGAATCGATGAATGAATGCTCGGATACGCCACGCGGTTCGCGTCCTGGCGTGGATGGGTCGGTGAGCGTCGTCTTGTTGATTCGCTAGCCGATCTCGGCCAGCGTCGGCATCGTCACCCCGGGACCAGCGACGAGTGTTGTGACTCGCTCGATCTCGGTGATCTGCACGTCCAACTGGCTGCGGTCGAGGCCCACTTCCGTCAGCTCTTGACGAACATGCGTGTCATGGAAGCTCATCGCCTCGTCGCGTGACGTCCAAATCTCGAGGTATCGGTACCCGCCGGGGATGGGGCCACCAGCGTGGAGCACCAGGCCGGGCTGCGGATCTTGCTGGACTGCGCGTTCCATCCGCTCGGCCTGTTCTTCCGACACGCCGGTCACCGTCAAGCAGTACGCGAACATCTCCGCCCCCTCGCCGTCGTATCAGACGATGATAGCCGCGCGAGCTACCTCACCTATCCGGGGTGAGGCGTCCGGCCTGACAGCCGGCGAACGGCGTCTGCGCGATGGTGTTGGTGCAGCCGAAGCCGCCGCCTGCGCGCACGGTTACGCCTGCGGGGTTGAAGGCGCCGCCGCGGGTTAGGAAGGCAGATCCGGTCGAGATGCCGGTGACGTTCGACGCATGGAACGAAAAGCCAACCTGGGCGCTCGGGCCGGCGCGGCGACCGCCAGGGCCAGCGCGCCGGTTTCCCGAGATGCAACGCGCGACACGCGACGCTCTCGCTCCCACAAACCGCCGACGCCCGGCGCGACTAGTGCAGTGGTTGCTCACACCACGCTGAGGGATCCTCCCGACGCCGCGGCGGGTGCGGTCACGAACAATCCGATGCATGACCAGCAACCGCCGCATCGCCCTCGTAACGACCATCGCGCTGGCGATCATCGCCCTAGCATGGATCGTCGGGCACAAGTGGTATGAGTCGACGCTGCCGCCGCTGACCAACGCCCAGCTGGCGCGGGCAATCGAGCACGATGAGGCAAGCGGCGGCTTCATGGAGGGCTCGCTGGCCCACGTCACCTGCCGCACGCTGACCCGGCCGGCGCCGTCCGGCGCCAACCGCGAGTGCCGCGACAGCTCGATCGGCGACATCTGTATCGACCCCAGCACACCCTCCGTCTACCAGCTGGAGATCCTCGTCCACGGCCGTCACTACCGAGAACTCGGCCGCTCCACCCTGGTCGAGGGCGAGTGCTCGGTGTTCTAGGGGTGGCTGCCGTGAGTCCCACGCATCATCGATCGAGCGCCGCTCGCTGGGCGCTGCTGCTCGCGGCGAAGGTGGTCGCCGGCGTCGCGGCCGTCGCGCTGATCGTCCTGGTCGCGCTGTTCGCCTACGTGGCGAACGACGTCGGAGATGCCTTCTCTCCTCTGCACATGTCCGGCAAGGTGAACGACGCCAGAGTCCGCGAGCAGTACGAGAACTCCCACCTGGTGACCGCCGCGCAGATCGCCGCACTCCATCAGCGGATGCCCGGGGTGGCCGCCCTTCGCATCCTGGGGGGCCGCTCCCAGAAGATCACGGTCACGACCCGGATCAAGCACCACTGGCTGCGTACCGGCACATGCTACGACTACCCGATCGCCGGCACCGGCCATCTGTACGACGGCTTCACCGTCGCGGACGAGGCCGAGATCTGCCTCGAGCACCCGCGCGACGACCTTTCCGACCCCCACGTCGTCGTCACCAGCATCACGCGAACCCCCTGGCGCACGGTCGGCAAGCGGCTCTACAACGTGCCCGCCTCCGCTCCCACCGTCGACGGGCCGTAGGAACCTCTGCGACGGCGCCTGGTGGTGTACTGTCGACCTCATGGTGGTGGAGGAGCCACTGCACGACCGCTACGCGCGACGACTGGGCCAGCTGGCCGTGGAGGTGGGCGCGAACGTCGCCGCTGGGCAGGACGTGTTCGTCCTGGCGATGGACGTGCAGCAAGCGCCGATCGCACGTGCGATAGCGGAATCCGCCTACCAGGCGGGTGCCCGATACGTGACCGTGCTGTACTGGGACCAGCACGCAAAACGGGCACGGCTGCGGCACGCGCCGGCTGACTCGCTCGATCTCGTACCCGGCTGGTATGAGCGGCTGATCGCCGATTGCGTCGAGCGGCGAAGCGCCGTGATCGTGGTCTGGGGCGACCCTGATCCGGCGCTGCTCGCAGACGTCGACCCGGCCAGGGCGGGAGCAGACCACATGCCGCTGACGCCGTCGCTGTTCGCCGCGATGGGCGGCGGCGAGGTGAACTGGACGTTCGTACCCGGCCCCTGTGAGGGGATCGCCCGGCGCCTCCTGGGCACGCCCGATCTCGACCAGCTGTGGGGCCTGATCGCTCCCATCATCCGGCTCGACCAGCAGGACCCGGTCCAGGCCTGGCGCGACCACCTCGGGCAGCTCGCGCTCCGTGCGAGACAGCTCGCAGAGCGCAGGTTCGACGCGCTGCACTTCTTTGGCCCCGGGACCGACCTGACGGTCGGCCTGACGTCTCGGGCGCGCTGGATGTCCGGCGGCATCACTACCAGCTGGGGACGAGCGACGGTGGCGAACATGCCCACCGAGGAGGTGTTCACCACGCCGGATGCGCGGCGCACCGAGGGCACCGTCCGCGCCACCCGGCAGGTGCAGCTGCTCGGCGGCGGCCTGGGAGAAAGGCTGCGGCTGCGGTTCGCCGCCGGCCGCGCCGTCGAGATCGACGCCGACACCGGGGCCGAGCTGCTGCGCGCCAGCTTCGGCTCGGACGAGGGCGCGGCCCGGCTGGGCGAGGTGGCGCTGGTCGACGGGACGTCGCCCGTCGGTCGCAGCGGCCGTGTCTTCGGGGACGTGCTGTTCGACGAGAACGCGACCTGTCATATCGCGCTGGGAAGCGCCTATCCGTTCACCGTCCCCGGCCTCCCCGATGGCGACGACGCGCAGGAGGCGATCGGCTTCAACCGCTCGGCGATCCACCAGGACATCATGATCGGCGGTCCCGAGGTCACGGTCCACGGCATCGAGCCCGGCGGCGCGCGCGTACCGATCATCCGTGACGACGCCTGGCAGCTGTCATGAGCCGTTGCGGGTGCTGTGAGCCTGGCTTCCGGCGTGGGGCGTCGCGAAGGGGGATAATGCCGGCGTGATCATCCTGATGACCCATCACACCGGTCGCCGGTTGGCCGAGCTGGGATTCCTGTTGGTGCTGTTCGCCGGACTCTGGTTCGCAGCTGCAGAGCTCCCCAGTTCAAGTTCGCATCCGGCCGCTCGATCGTCGCTGGGCTCGCGCTCGCGGTCGCGGGCCTGCTGCTGATCATCGCCATCCACTGGGGAAAGTTCGGCTAACCGGCGCCTGGCGCCAAGACCCGATACCCGGCCTGGTCGTGTCGGTCTGCAGGCACACGGCCTAGGCTGCCTCCATGGCCGACCGCGACGTCCTCGCCTTCGTGCGCGCGAACCTGCCTCCACCCACGTGTCGGGTGCTGGAGGTCGGCGCCGGCGAGGGGGAGCTGGCGGCGGCCCTGGCGGCGGCCGGCTACGTCGTCACCGCGATCGACCCCGAGCCGCGGGGCGGGGATGTCCACGGCGTCGCGCTCGCCGACCTCACGGCCGAGCCGGGAACGTTCCAGGCCGCGGTCGCGATCCGCTCGCTGCACCATGTGCACCCGCTCGCTCCGTCGCTGGAACGGCTCGCCGACGTGCTCCAGCCGGGCGCGCCGCTGGTGATCGACGAGATGGACGTCGTCGCTTTCGACCGGCGGGCGGCGGAATGGTGGCTGCGGCAGCAGGCGGTGCATGGCCGGGCGCGCGATGTCAGCCCGCAGCAGCTGGTCGATGAGCACCGCGCGCACCTGCATCCGCTGGACGCCATCGTCGAGGCGCTCGCCGCCCGGTTTCATCTCGGCGCGGCCGTGCGCGGCCCGTGGCTCTACCGGTGGGATCTTGGCGCCTCGTCCCGCGACGAGGAGGAGCGCCTGATCTCGGTGGGGCAGCTGCCGGCTGTGGGAGCGCGGTTCGTCGCGGTGCGACGCTAAGGCGGGTGGGAGCTTAGGGCTGGCAGCAGCCCTACCGTGCGCAGTCGTGGAAGCCGAACCGCTGGGCCGCGCGCTGAATCTTGCGCTCCAGCGGTTCAGTGCTGCTGAGCAGGCGCTCCAGCTCGGCCTGGTCGCCGGCGTCGGCGGCGGGCTGCATCCGCGAGAAGGCCCCCACCTCCTGATCGAGGTCATGGAACCAGGCGTCCAACTCCTGATCGTGGCCGGCGGGACGATCGAGCGCCTTCAGGTCTGAAACCCCGCGCCTGAGCCCGTCCGCCGTTTCGCGAAGCACCTCCGGCAGCGGGGTGTCGGTCGAGGTGGCCCTGTCCGCCCGGTCGACCCGTGCGCAGATCGCGTCCGCCTGTGCGATGTAGGCCTGCTTGGTCGCGCGGTGATCGTCCGTTGAGGAGCCGGTGGCACAGCCGCTGAGAACCAGGATGGCCACTCCAACGCACACGGTTCCGAGCACGTGTCGCATGCCCGCCACGATAGGGTCGCCGACCTGCGAACGCATCAGGGATGTCCCTACCGGCATTCAACCGGGTTGCGGGCGAGGGGTCTGCCCGATGCCGACGGCCGCGGCGTGGCGTAGCCTCGCTCGTATGGATCAGCACAAGCCCCAGCAGCGCGAATCGGTGGCCGGCCTGATCGTCGCCCTGGTCGCGACGCTGCCGGTGGGCCTCTACCTGCTCCTGATCATGGCGCTGGGCGTCGGTTCCCAGGCCGACATCGACAACCGCGATGTCACCAGCGGCGAGTATGTCGCCGTCTTCGTCGTGCCGGTGGTCGGCGTGGTCGCGCTCGCGGCCGTTGTCATCATCTGCTGGCGGCGTGGGTGGAGAAACATCTGGAAGGCGCCCATGATCATCATGATCGGCGGGCTGTTCTGGCCGGTGCTCTTCCTGCTGTGCAGTCGTTCGGTTCGCCGCGGCCTGCTGCCGGCGTCTCCCAGCCAGGTCGCCGACGACGGAACCTGCGCGGCGTGCGGAGCCCCGCTCCCGGCCGATGCGCGGTTCTGCCCGTCGTGCGGTCAAGCGCGGGCTCGCCTGGCCGGGCAATGCGCCCTCTGCCGGTATCAGCTGCCGGCCGGCGCGAAGTGGTGCCCGGGCTGCGGCGCCGCCGTGCTGGGCGCCGCACCCGCAGCACCGAAGCCTCGCCGCCTGGCGACGGCCGCCTACATCGTCGGCGGCTTCGCCGTGTTCGCGGCCTTCGTCTGGCTGGTGGCCTACCTGGTCGAGCTCGACCGGGTGAAGCTGCCCGTCTCCGAGGACTTCTCGGGAGACTGCACCTGGCCGGTCGGAGCCAACCACACGGCCCCGGCCAACTTCGACTATGCCTGCCGGGGAGGTGCCTACGTTTTCACGCTGCACAACGCCGGCGCCTACCACGTCACCCAGCCGGTCGGGGTAACGGCCGACGCCGTCAAGTACGAGGTCGACGCCTCCGTCACGAGCGGCAGGGGCACCCGGCCCCGGGTGTCCCGGCCCAGCGCCCTGCTCGGCATCGCCTGCATGCCGCGCGACAGCCACGGCTACGCCGGCCTGGTGGGCACCAACGGCACGACCGAGATCGTCCGCTGGGCGGGTGACTTCACGGGCGTGGCCGGCCACTCCGAGCGTGGCACCGTCACGGGCGTGGACGGTACGACAAACCCGGGGACCGTGCACCTGGGGATCGTGTGCGCCCGCCAGCGGGATGGCACGTCGCTGGTCGGCCTCTACGTGAACGGCGTGCTGACCGACGCCTACCGCGACGCCACCGGGTATCGCTCGTTCCGGCAGGTGGCGGTGTACACCGACACCTATCCGGGCACGGTCGGGTTCGATTCGTTCCGGGCATCCACGCCCGCGCAGAGCGACCTCGACGCGATCAGCGAGGGGGCTGGGTGACGCGTCGCCGGAGGCGGGGCGGCGCCGGGTCACCGTTTAGGAGAGCGTGACGCGCCGCGCGCTCCCTCCTCACGCGTGGCGCGTCGTCGTCTCATCAGGCGAGCTGCCCGCGGGCGCTCTGCCATGTCGTAGGGAGCCGGAAGAACCAGGCGACGCACCTCGAGTTTCCGTGCCTCCGCGCCGGCGATCAAGCCTCACGTCACCGATTACGGAACGACGCGCGGGTTCCTGCTATCGTCGCCGCGTCGGCTGGCAAGGGGAGTGTCATGACGCGGCCTGTGGTTCGGGCTCTGGTGGTGGCGGCGGCGGCCACGGTGTTGGTGGTGGTGCCGGCCGCAGGCGCGTCCTCCGCGCCGCAGCGGCTGGGCTACTGCGGCGGCGACGACTGGGAGCCGGCCACCGCCGTGCAGGGCAGGAACGTCTACGTGGCGATCACCCACTACCTCGGCGATACCACCTGCGACCCGACGTCGGGCAGCCCCGCCGCCATCTACCTCCAGACCTCCACCAACCGGGGACGCACCTTCGGCGCGCCGCACGCCGTGTGGACGCAGCCGGTGGGCGGCACCACCTACCCAGCGCAGGCCGACCCCAGCGTCGCGGTCGACGCGCCGGGCAACGTCTACGTGTCGTTCCTGGGGCTCGGGCCAAGCGGCGGGCACACCGACGTGGTCGTGGCCAAGTCCACCGACCACGGCGCCAGCTTCGGCTCCGCCATCAAGGCCAATGCCAAGGACTGCAAGAACTGCGACCATCCCAAGCTGATCGCCGACGGCAGCAACCTCTACATCGCCTACTCGCAGGCGCAGTACCACTTCATCGGGCTGTCCCGAGACGCGGGCGCCACCTGGACGCAGTCCACGGTCGATGCGACCGACGTGGTCGGCTTCGTCGAGGGCGGCGTGATCGATTCGGCCGGCAACGTCTACTACGCCTGGGCGGATTGCCAGTCGTCGAGCTGCGGCGGCGTGCCGGCCGCCGACTACCGCGTGTCGAAGACGACCGCGGGCACGTTGCAGACGACGTTTACCAACGTGGCAACTGGCGTGCAGGGGCCCGGCTGCCCGTTCTCGAAGTGTGGGTTCTCGTTCTTCGGGCCGCAGGATGACATCGCCATCGATGCCGCCGGCAACCTGTATCTGACCTGGCAACAGGGGCAGGTGTCGACCACCCGCAAGAGCCCGCCGATCGTGAACCTGTCGCGCTCGACCGACGGCGGCGTCACCTGGACGTTCATGGGCCGGGCCGACGACAAGACCGCCACCGGCTGCGCATCGTCGGCCTGTTATGCGCTGTTCCCGACGATCCTCGGCGGTGCCGCGAACACGATCTACCTGGCCTGGATGGACGACCGCAACGGCAGCCCGATCAACCACACCAACGGCTGGAACGTGTGGCTTCGCACCTCGACCACCGGCGGCGCCGGTTGGGCCGGCCCGTCTCGGCAGATGTCGGCGTACGACTCCAGCCAGTCCCAGTCGCAGCCGAACGGCTTCGGGTTCCCCTACGGCGACTACATGGTGCTGGCGATGAACAGCTGCGGCGCGCCCCTGCTCACGTGGGGCGAGGGCCACGACTGGATCGGCGGGCCATCGAAGCCGGGGCACATCGAGTTCCGCAGCCTCTGCTGAGGACGGGCCCGCGGGTGTGACGGGCGGAGGCTAGTCGGGCCGGCCCCCCACCGCCTGCCGGATCTTCTCCACCTCCGCGACCTCGGCCTGCTCGCCGCCCTTGGCGGCGGCCGCCACCGACTCGGCCACGTCCATTACCAGGATCCGGTAGTCGTCGAGGTCGTCCGGCGCCTTCGTCTCAAGGAGCGTCACCGACGAGCGCAGGTACTCCAGCGTCTTTGACTCGATCTCGTCGGGGTGGCTACGCACCGAAAAGCCGGTGCCGTGCTCGGCCGCCAGGTCGCGCACCAGCAGGCTGTCGCTGTGCTGCCGCGCGTCGTTCAGGTGCTTGGCGATCGCCCGCGCCTCCTTGAAGTTGTCGAAGAAGCTGCGGTCTGAGAGCGACACCAGCAGCCCCGCCCCGGTCACGCCATTGTGCAGCTGCTCCCACTCGCTTTCTGTGAAATCTGCCTTGGTTGCCATGTCTGCTCCTCCTGGTCGCCGTGCCTTAGAGCTCGCCGCTGGCCATCTTCACCAGCCGGTCGAATACCCGCTTTCCGTCCATGTATGCACCGTCGTGCTCGTACTCGTTGGTCACCCACGCCCGCAGCCCCTTGACCGCCGCCGCCGTCTCCAGCGACCCGGTCGCGTCCACGTACATGTCGTCGTGGTAGACCACGGCCGCCACCTTGGCCTGGCATCCCCCCAGCCGCTCGGCGTCATACAGCGCCGGCCAGTCAGAGCGCGCCGCCACCAGCTCCGCCGCCGCCTGCAGCGGCTGCAGGTAGAACTGCTGCTCGAACATCCACGGGTAGATCATCTCGCCCGTGAACACGAACTCCGCGCTGGTTGGGTCGAACTGCGGGAACTCGTCCCGCACCCGCTGCGCCGCCCAGTTCGAGGCCGTGCCCTGGCAGTAGATCGGCTCGTGCAGCGCCGCGAACAGCGGCTCCCCATGAAAGCTCGTGACCGCCTCCACCCCGTGCAGGAACGGCTCCGAGAACACCGGCCGGTCGGCATCCTCGAAGAACGCCTCCTCGACCAGGTAGTGCACCCGCTCGAAGCCTTCCGCCATCCCGAACTCGATGCCTACGACCTGCAGCCGCTCCGGCGTCAGCCGGTCGCCGCCGGGCAGCCGCACCTTGGTCGTCGCCAGCTGCTCCACGACCTTGACCAGCCGCGCGCGGTCGCCGGGGTAGCGCTCGAAGTAGCGACGGTTCTTGTCCAGCACCCGCGGATAGGTGGCCCGGTAGACCTCGTCCGGCGTCCGTGAGATCGGGGGCAGGCCGCCCGTGACGAACGCTTGGCGCACGCCCTCCGGCGCGATCGAGAGGTAGGTGGTGATGCAGAACCCGCCGTAGCTCTGCCCGACCAGGTCCCACTGCTCGTCCGGGCCCACCAGCTGCTTGCGGATCAGCTCGGCGTCGCGCACGATGCTGTCGGCCCGGAAGTGGCCCAGGTATTCGGCCTGCGCCTCGGCCGAGTCGATCGCCGCCAGCGTGCGCCCGTTGATGGGCGAGGAGCGGGCGGTGCCGCGCTGGTCGAGCAGCAGCACCCGCCAGTCCGCGAGCGCCCGCTCCATCCACGACCCGCCCCGCCCCGTCGGCCGCGGCGCCCCGAACCCGGGTCCGCCCTGGAAGAACACCATCCAGGGCAGCTCCTCCCGCTCCCGCGTGGGGGTCACCAGCTCGCGCGCGAACAGCTCGATGGTGGCGCCGCCCGGCGTGGCGTGGTCGACCGGCACCGTGAACATGTGGTCGGTGACGACCAGTCCCGGCGGGCGGTGGGTGGCCAGGCGCATCGGCGGAGACTACAAGGGCCAGCGACTCGCGGTCGGGCAGGCGTTCCGCAACAAAACCTTCAAACTTCGTGGCAGGCGGCGCTATATCGTTCGGCCATGTTGTCGGTCGTGGAGATATTCGGAGTGATCGTCGCGGTCTGCCTGATGGCCGTCGGACTGTGGCCGGGACCGTGGCGACTGAACACCGGCACAGAGCCCGGCGACGACGACCGGATCAACGCCATCAAGGAAGCGATCGACATCCTCCAGCAGGAGCTCGCCGACCTCGAGGATATCGAGCAAGAGGCACGCATGGAACGGCTCGTGCCCGCCTTGACGACCCGCTGAGCCGACACAGGAGCCGCCTCTAGGTGAACGCGTTCACGGCGCGCGCGACCACCAGCGCGATCACCGTCAGCGAGAGCAGCGACTGTGCCGACATCGCCAGCTTCGCCCAGCGCGCCGTCGGCATCACGTCGGTGGGGCTGAAAGCGGCGCTCGTGTTCAGCCCCAGCACCATGTAGTCGACGTACATCGGCCGCCAGCCCGGTGGCGCCAGCTCGGGGCTCATCTGCTGCGTGAAGGCGAAGTCCGGATAGGGACGCGTACCCAGGTAGCGAATCCACGGCCCGCCGGTGTCGAAGATCCAGTAGATCAGGCTGAAGACGAGCGCGTTTCCCAGCCAGATCAGCGCGCCCGACGCCAGCAACGAGCTGGCCGACTGGGTCACCTGGCTGCCGCTGATCAGGCCGTTGATCAGCACCATGGTCGACCATAGCGCCGCCGCACCCAGCGCGAAGATCAGCCCGATCGCGACCCTCCGCAGCCACCTGCGCCGTTCCTGGATGTGGGCCGGGTTGGCCGCCAGCAGCGCCAGCAGCATCGCGATCTCGAGCGCCGGCACCAGCCAGGGCGGGCCCACCGACTCACGCTTGGGCTGCAGCACGCGCAGCGTGACCGTGATCGCGATGAAGCACAGCACCGTCAGCGCGATTGGCCAGCGCGGCTCGAGCGAGGCCGGCTGCTCGTCGTTCTCCGCCATGCCGTCAGATTCGCGGTGTTGCGTGACCGCCCTGCTCCACGGTTCCAGGGCAAAAGGGCGCCACATGGATGTGCGGCTTACTCGATGGTGTTGTGGTGCTTCGGCAGCGTCAGCTAAAGCCAGACCCGTACCGTCAAGCGTGATTCCACTTGACCGAGAACGCATTGCCGCCCGAGAGCGCCGACGTGGTCGCCTTCGTGGTGGTGCCGGACACCATGTCGATCCGGTCGGGGTTGAAGCTGCCGATCGGCTGGCCGTTCACGGTCACCGCGCTGAACCCGACGCTGCCGAAGTTGGCGAGCGGCAGCACGCCTCCCGAGCTCGGCGCCTCCGCGATCACCTCGGCCGAGCCCAGCTTGGCGTGCTTCAGCTTCTGGGTCGTGGTGAACGAGCCGCCGTTGGTCGTGTCCTTGATGGTCAGCGTGAAGTTGCCGTGGCCGTCCGTCGTGACCTTCGCCGACACCGTGTCACCGGGGCGGATCGCGAGCGACAGGTTGACCGGGAACTTGGGGTACATCTCATACCACGCGTAGTAGACCGGCTTGCCGCCGCTGCAGTCGGCGTCGGTACCGATCTGCTCCACGGTGTTGCTGCCGTCGCCGTCGAGGCCCACCCAGAAACTCGAGTAGGCTGTCGCAGCCGTGCACGTCGCCGCCGGCTGCTTCCAGGTCGCCGACACGCTCGTGAACGTCCCGCCGGTGGCGCTGTACCCGGCCCAGTTCGTGCTCGTGCTGCGGGTGATCCGGTGATTCGGCGCACCGTGGCGAACGATGGAGTGCGCTCCCGCGGTTGCCGGGTAGGCGAACACTAGGAACAGGGCCAGAGCTGCGATGCGGCGGGGCAGAGGCGACCTCTCAGATCTCGGGTACACCGGCAGTGTGCCCCGAAACCCGGGTCTGTCAAGGCGCCGGCGGCGGACGCCTTGCAACCGACAGCACAATCGAGGATCATCGCCCGATCCACTCACGGGGGGTAAACCATGCCGCGCGGAAAAGTCAGATTCTCGACGACGAACTCGCCCAAGGACCCGGAATGGCCGCGAAATCCCGAACAGGCGATGCGCAACATCGCGAAGAAGAACCAGGCGGTGTACATCGAAGGGTCGCTGGCGATGACCACCGGCGGTAAGCACGCCGAGGCGCTGTTCGAGACGGTCGAGCCCGAGGAGGACAGCCCGGCCACGAAGCTGCACCGGCTGGGGGTCGACCTCGACGCATCGGTGGTGACGCTCTACATCGACCCGACGCTCTGGGCCCAGTTGTTCCCGGGGCTGGCCGAGACCTGATCAGGCCGGGATCGCCATCAGCGCTTCCGCCTCTCTGAGATAGCGGGTCGCAGCCAGCTGCCGGAACGTCTCCAGCGCCAGGCGCAGTTGCGCCTCGGCCGCCGCGCGCCCGCCGGCCGCGAGCGCGGCCCGTGCCGCGAACAGCCGCGCCGTCGCCTGGTCCGGCAGGCAGCCGATCTCCGCGTACTTCTCGGCCGCACCGGCCGCGTCGCCGGCGGCCAGCGCCAGGCCGGCGTCCAGCCAGCGGCTGGCCGCCGGCGCTGACCGCGCGGCCGTGGCCAGCGCGTCCGGCCTGTCCACCTGCCGCAGCGTGAACGCCAGGTCCGACACCCAGTAGGAGGTCGGGCAGCGATCGGGCCAGATGCGCAGCAGCTCGTCGGCCAGCCGCGATGCCTCCGCCCCGCGCCCGGCCGCCTCCAGCACCCGTGCCTGCAGCGCCAGCGACGGCACCAGCATCTCCGGGTACCCGGCGTGGCGCCCCAGCTCCAGCGCCCGGGTCGAGTCCTCAAGCGCCGCCGGCTCCAGTCCGCGGCCGAGCCTGATCCGGGCCCGAACCAGCCGCCCGTCGTGCTCCGAGGACGAGGGCGAACCCGCGTCCACCTGCGACACGATCTCGTCGGACAGCCGCTGCGCCTCATCCCAGAGCCCGCGCCAGTAGCACTCGTACATCCGCTCCACGTCGAACCAGAGGATGCGGTCGACATCGCCGAACCGCTGCGCGGCGTCGCGCCCCTGCTGGTAGACCTGGAAGGCACGCGCCAGGTCGCCGTGCTCGACCATCGCATTGCCCAGGTTGGCATAGCCGCGCACGCTCTCCAGCGAGTTGTGCGCGACCGCCAGCGCGATGCTCTGCTCGAGGTCGGCGATGCCTCGCTCGTCGCCGATGCGGGCGCGCGAGATGCCGATGCTGTCCAGCGCGTGCGCGCGCAGCTCGTCCAGGCCCATCTGCTCGGCCATCGCCAGCGCCTCCTGGCCGATCTCGATCGACCGCAGGTTCTCGTCGGCGATCATGTGGAAGCGCGACAGGCTGCTCAGCACGTAGGCCTTCGAGTAGGACGCCGGCGTGTCCCGCAGCAGCGCGCCGGCCTCGTCCAGGTGCCGGAATGCGTCCGGGTCGCCGCGCATCCACAGCAGCTCGCCGATCAGCACCATCGCCTCGGCCGCCTTTCCCGGCTGGCCCTCGGCGATGAAGGCATCGCGGGCCTGCTCCAGCGGCAGGTCGCCCCCGCTCTCGGCGTGCACGCGTGCCCTGCCCAGCCGGAAGGCCACGTCGGCCCGGCCGGGCACGTCGTCGGGCCACAGCTGCAACGCCTCGGCGAAAAAGTGGGCCGCCTCGGCGAACGCGTTCAGCGGACATCGACCGGTCGCCGGCATCGCAGAGCGCGCTGCGCGCCGCCCGCAGCAGCTCCGGGCTGACCGTCTCGCCGTGCGGCAGGTAGCGCAGGGCCCGCGTGTAGTGGTGGGACAGCATCTCGGCGCGATCCTCGGTGCGCTCGGGCGACAGCGACTCGATCCAGCCGGCCGTCCGCCAGTGCTTGCGCGAGCGCCGCGCGCGCGGGATCTGCTCGTAGGCGACGTCGCGCACCAGCGCGTGGGAGAACGCGTACTGCGGCTCGGTCAGCACGATCGAGTCGCGCTCGCGGCGCAGCAGCTGCTTCCGCTCCAGCTCGTGCAGAACGTGCTCCACCGACCAGCGCTGGCGCTCGCCCCACGTCGGCCAGCGCGCCCAGCCAGAACGCACGGCCGACCACGGCGGCGTCCTGCAGCAACAGCTTCTCGTCCGGCGGCAGCGCGTCCAGGCGGGCGGCGATGATCGACTGCACCGACTCCGGCAGCGGCAGGTCGGAGCCGGTCAGCTCCGGCCCCGAGCCCTCGCTGCGCAGCAGCCCGCGGTCGAGCAGCATCCGCACGTACTCCTCGGCGAACAGCGGGTTGCCGCCGGCCCGCGCCAGCAGCGCCGAGCGCAGCTCCGGCGGCAGCTCCGCCGCGTCCAGCAGGTTGGTGACCACGTCGGCCGTCTCCTGATCCGACAACGGCTGCAGCTCGAGCATCGTGCTGCGCGGCGCCGCGGCCCACTGCGGCCGCCGGTCGAGGAGCTCCGGCCGGCTGGTGGCCACCACCAGCAGCGGCCCGGTGAAGCGGTCGCCGAGGTGGTCGGTGATGAACTCGAGCAGGCCGTCGTCGGCCCAGTGGATGTCCTCGAACACCAGCACCAGCGGGCTACGCTCCGCGATCAGCTCCAGGAACCGCCGCCAGGCCGCGAACGCCTCGGTGCGGCGATCGCCGCGCAACTCGCGCGCAGAGGTGAGCCCCGCCAGCGGCGCCAGGTGCCCCTCGATCCAGCGCGCCTCGTTTGCGTCGGTGACAACGTACTCGACGGCGATGCGAAGCTTCTCCTCGACGCTGGCCGCGGGGTCGGTGGCGAGAATGCCGGCGTTGGCCTTCACGATCTCGCCCAGCGCCCAGAAGGTGACGCCGTCGCCGTAAGGCAGCGAGCGGCCCTGCCGCCAGAACACCATGTCGGTCTCCCCCTCCAGGTGCCGGGCCAGCTGCCAGACCTGGCGCGACTTCCCGATCCCGGGCGGGCCCACCAGCGTCACGATCTGCGGCTCGCCGCTGGCCACTGCCCGGCCGAGCGCGTCGATCAGTACCTGCGTCTCGTGCTCACGGCCGACCAGCGGGCGCTGCAGGCGGGCCGGATCGGCGCCGGTGCGCGCGCGCGGCTGCACCACCGACCACACCGGGACCGGCTGGGCCTTGCCCTTCGCCAGCAGCAGCGGCTCCTGCCGGAAGTCGATCTGGAAGCGCGTCGCCCGGTAGGTACGCTCGTCCACCAGGATGCCGTCGACCGGCGCCCCCGTCTGCAGCCGCGACGCCGTGTTGACGACGTCGCCGTGGGCGGTGGCATCGCCCTCCTGCGGCCGCGCGTGCACGTCCACGACCGCCTCGCCGGTGGCGATCCCGATCCGCACGCGCAGCGCGCCGGCCGTGACGTCGACCGGCAGCCGCCGCACCGCCTGCAGCACGGCGTACCCGGCCCGCACCGCCCGTTCCGCGTCGTCCTCGTGGGCGACCGGCGCGCCGAACAGCGCCATCACCGCGTCGCCGATGAACTTCTCGACGGTGCCGCCGTAGCCCTCCAGCTCCTCGCGCACGCGCTGGTAGTAGGGGCCCAGCAAACGGCGCACCTCCTCCGGGTCGAGCGCCTCCGACATCGCCGGTGAAGCCGACCAGGTCGACGAACACGACGCTCACGATCTTGCGCTCCAGCAGCACGCCCGGCCGGGCGAGCTCGGTGCCGCACGCAGTGCAGAAGGCGATGCCGGCGAGCAGCGGGCCGGCGCCGCACGACGGACAGATGATCCCCAGCGCCACGCCGCAGCCTCCGCAGAATGCCGCCTCTTGGTCGTTCAGGACGCCGCATGCTGGACAGTTCACGCTGATCCCGTCCCCCTTGCCTGATTCGACCCTATCAGGTGCGACAACGCCAGCTGGATCGCCGGGCGATCCCGCATCCTCATGTATCTTCGAGAGATGCCGCCGAGCCAGATGCAGACGCTGCCGGGTCGCGATTACCACGCCGCCGAGGTGTTCGAGCTCGAGCGCGAGCGGGTGTTCGCGCGCTCCTGGTTCTACGCCGGCCGCGACGAGGGCCTGGACGAGCCCGGCGACTTCGTGGCGGTCGACGTGGCCGGCGAGAGCGTGATCGTGGTGCGCACCAAGGAAGGCGAGCTGCGCGGCTTCTACAACGTCTGCCGGCACCGCGGCTCGCGGCTCTGCGACGCAGGGCTCCGGCCGCATGAAGGGCGCCATCAAGTGCCCCTACCACGCCTGGGCCTACTCGTTCGACGGCCGCCTGATCGGCACGCCCAACGTGGGCAAGGACGAGGTCGATCGCGACTCCCTGGGACTGTGGCCGATCGAGGTCGCCGTCTGGCAGGGCTTCCTGTTCGTGCACCTCGACCCCGATCCGGTGCCGCTCGAGGACGCCCTCGCGGACCAGGACTTCTCCGCGCTGCCGCTGGCGCGCTTCGACCTGGCGGCGCTGCGGATCGGCCACCGCACCGTGACCGAGGTGCAGGCCAACTGGAAGATCCTGATCGACAACTACAACGAGTGCCTGCACTGCCCGACCGTGCACCCCGAGCTGGTCGCGGTCGTGCCCACCTTCCGCACCGGCGCGTCGTACGACGCAGAGCGGGACGACGGCGGCGTGGCGCTCGCCGGCGGCGGCAACAGCTTCACCGCCGGCGGGCGGTCGCACCTGCCGGTCATGCCCGGCCTCAGCCCGCAGGACGAGTCGTCGCTGCACGGGGTGAGCGTCTATCCCGAACATGTTCATCGACGTCACCGGCACCGGCGCCATCTCGACCGTGCTGCTGCCGCGCGACGCGGGCACACGACCGTGGTCACCGAGTACCTGTTCGGCCGGAGGTGATCGCGACCGATGGATTCGATCCGTCCGAGATCGTCGACTTCGTGGAGCTGGTGGCGCAGCAGGACTACACTGGTCTGCGAGCGCCTGCAGCGCGGCGTCCGCTCGCGCGCGTTCACGCACGGGGTGCTGGCCGAGAAGGACGACGCTGCTGAACTGCTTCTACGAACGCTACCGTAAGCAGCGCGGGCCGCTCCCGGCCGACCAGAAGCGCTGATCCGGCGCAGCGGGTGACGATTCTCGCTCAAACGTGCAACGCCGGTCGCACTCTTTACAGAGTCAAACCCCGACCCAGGGGGCGTGAACGGTCCGGCACGGGATCGTGACGAGTCGTTACCCGACGGTGACAGGCAGCCGCATGGTCTCGCGGTGGCCCGGGTCCGGAGTCGTGATGTTCGTGTCGGCATGGCGGCGCGAATCGTTGCGGATGGCGCCGGGATCGTTGCGACGGAGTGTGGTTCGTTGCACGATTGCCTGTCATGCGCCGGTCACGGCGATGCATCGCCGGTGGTGACGGATTAGGCCTGCGGCAGCCTCTTCGCGCCGCGCTTGGTGACGGGGTTTGACGGCGGCGGCACCATCGGCCCGATGTCGCCGTCGGGCGCCTCGTCCAGGTCGACGATCACCGGCGCGTGGTCGCTCGGCCCCTGCCCTTGCGCGCCTGCCGGTCGACCCAGGCCGCCCGCACGCGCGCGGCGACCGGCCGCCGAGCCGAGGACCAGGTCGATGCGCATGCCCAGGTCCTGGTGGAACATGCCGGCCCGGTAGTCCCAGTAGCGTGAACACGCGCTCGCCGCGGCCACCGGTCGCGCACCACGTCGTGCAGCCCGACGCGCCTGCAGCTCCGCCAGCGCCCCGCGCTCGCGGCGGGGTGACGTGGGTCTGCCCGACGTAGGCGTCGGGGTCGAACACGTCGTCGTCGGTGGGCGCGATGTTGATGTCGCCGCAGCACGACCGCCGCCGGCGGGCCGGCGGCGACCACGCTCGCGCAGCGCCGCCAGCCAGGCCAGCTTGTACTCGTAGTGGTCGGAGTCGGGCTCGCGCCCGTTCGGCACGTACACCGAGTGCACGCGGATGCCGCCGCAGGTCGCGGCGACGGCGCGCGCCTCCGGATGCGGGAAGCCGGGCGCCGCCGGCGAGGCCCGCCACCACGTCGTCCAGCCCCGCCCGCGAGAGGATCGCCACCCCGTTCCACTGCCACCTCGCCGTGAGCGGCGACCTGGTAGCCGCGGTCGGCGAGCTCGTCACCGAGCAGCTCGGCGAAGCGCCTCGTCGGCGAGCTTGGTCTCCTGCAGGCAGACGACGTCCGGCCGGCGCTCGTCCAGCCAGGCGAGCAATCGCGGCAGGCGCTGCTTGACGCGAGTTGACGTTCCAGGTGGCGATGCGCACGCGGTCCAACGGTACCCGAGACCACGCCGCGTGAAGTACAGTTTTCGGCATGACGCTCGCCGATCAGCCCCGGGTCGACCAGGACCTGCTGCGGCAGGCCAGGATCGACCTCGCAGCCGCGCTCCGCGCGGCCGCGCTGTACGGCTACAACGAGGGCATCGACAACCACTTCAGCCTCGCCGTGCCCGGGCAGCGACGACCTGCTTCCTGCTGAACCCGCTACGGGCCGCACTGGTCGGAGCTGACCGCGCTCCGACCTGCTGGTCGTCGACGGCGACGGCAACGTCGTCGACGGCGAGGGCGAGTGCGGAGACGACGGCGTTCATGATCCACCGCGGCGCCCACCGCGCGCGCGCGCGTCGGCGCGCTGCGTGCTCCACACCCACATGCCGTACGCGACCGCGGTCTCGACGACCGAGGGCGGCTTCGACACGACGCTCAGCCAGAACTGCGATGAGCTTCCACGGCCGCGTCGTCGACGCTCGCCTACGGCGGGCTCGCCGACGCCGCCGACGAGGGCGAGCGGATCGGCACGGCGGTCCGCGACGGCGACACCAGCGTGGTGATGCTCGAGAACCACGGCGTGCTCGTGATCGGCAACGACGTGGCCGACGCCTGGCACGCAGCTGTACTTCCTGGAGCGCGCCTGCGAGGTGCAGGTGCTGGCGCAGTCCACCGGGCAGGAGCTGATCGCGGTGCCCGACGACATCGTGCAGCGCACCGCCGCGCAGTCCACGCGCGACCACGTCGGGCCGGCGGAAACTGTTCGACGCCGTCAAGCGGCGGCTCGACCGGGCGAATCCCGGGTACGAGCTCTAGATCCGCTCCGCCAGCTCGATGATGATGCCCCCCGGCCGCGTACGTAGCAGAGCCGGTAGACGTTCTCGTAGCGCACCAGCTCGCCGACGAGCTCGAAGTCGCGGACTCGCAGGCCGGCGACGGCCGCGTCGACGTCCTCGACGGCGAACGAAACGTGGCGGATGCCCGGCGCGTTGGCCGGCGGGTGCCGGTCGCCGCCCTGGCGCGACGGCGAGTGGAATTTCGTCAGCTCGAGCCGGCCGTTGCCGTCCGGAGTCTCCATCATCACGATGTCCGAGCGTACGCCCTCGAGCCCCACGATGCGGTCGACCCACTCACCCTCGACGGTCGCCTCACCCTGCACCACCAGGCCTAGCTCGACGAAGAACTCCCTCGCCGCGTCGAGCGTGATCCATCCGCTGGATGCCCATCTGCTCGATGGTACCCGGTTAGACCTCGCGCAGAGCGTCCAGGCCCTCGCGCAGGGCCCGCTCGAACACCCACACGTCGGCGTAGGCGAGCACCTGGAAGCCGCGCTGCCGCAACGCCTGGCCCTCGGCCGGGGAGGCGACCAGCTGACCCAGCGGCTTCCCGCGCCGTTGGCAGACTTCGAGCAGGTGATCGACGGCCTCGATCAACGCCGGGTGGTCGAACTGGCCGGGAATGCCTAGCGCCAGCGTCAGATCGAACTGGCCCAGCCAGACGATGTCGACGCCGGACACGCTCACGATTGCATCGGCGTTCTCGATGCCCGCCGGCGACTCGATCTGGGCGATCACGATGGTGTCGCGGTTGGCGCGCTCGGTGTAGGCCTGCGGGCCTTCGGCCAGGACGTCGCTGAACAGCACGCCGAAGCCGCGACGGCCGAGCGGCGGGTACTTGGCCGACTCCACCAGCAGCTCGGCTTCGGCGCGCGACTCCAGCATCGGCGCCATCACCCCTCGCGACCCGGCATCGAGCGCCGATGCGATCAGCGGGTACTGGGCGCGGATCACGCGGGTGATGGTGTGCACGCCGGTCGACCGTCCGGCGGCGAACACCGTGCGCAGTGTCCCGGCATCCCAGGTCGTGTGCTCGAGGTCGAAGATGGCGAAGTCGACGCCGGCGGCGGCCAGGATCCGCATCACGCCGGGCGTGTCGAACTCGAACAGCATCGCACCGGCGGCGACGCCCCGCCCGGAGATCGCCTGCGCGATCCGGCTCTCCTGCATTCCCGTGCTACCGGCCCGCGAACAGGCCCTCGGGGGCGGGGCCGCGCTTCGTCTCCGGCGCACCCACGTAGGCGACCTTGCCGCTGGTGGCCGGCTCGCTGACACCAGCCTCGTGGCGCAACGCCACGTCGGAGACCGGGTAGCGGATCCCCTCTCCGGCGTTACGGGCACCGACCGCCAAGAACACGCACGGGCCGTCACCGCTGCCCACGAGGATGTGCTCCGTCCCGGGCGGGAAATGCACGAAGTCCCAGGCCTTGACCGGACGCTCCTCACCCTCGACCAGCAGCAGGCCCTCGCCGCTCAGGATGAGGAAGTCTTCCTGCCCGTCCTCGGAGTGGTAGTAGCCGTTCGGCTGCCCCGGCCACAGCACCTGGACGTTGATGCCGTAGTGCTGGAAGTACGGCGTGCCCTCGAAGGTGACACCCGCGCCGAACTTGTCGTTGTGCATCCACGCGGCGTCGCGCGTGTTGACGATGAACCAGCCCTCGCCGGCCGGCTTCTTGCCGCCGTCGCCGTCCTCCATCCGGGCCTCGGGCACCATGCGCTCTCCCCCTCGCTCGCTCAGCACGAATGGCCGCAGTCTAGGGGGTGCCGATCAGACCGCAACGGTGACGCGCAGGAACGTGGCGGCGATGGAGGTCGCGCCCGGCTCCGTGCTCGCGTTCTGCTCGTTGAAGAGCGCGTCCAGCTCCGCCTGCAGGTCGGCCTCACGGCCGGCCGCTGCTGCCGCCGCGTACGCGTTCATCGTCGGCCCGTAGTACTCCCTGAACTCGGCGAGCAGCTGCGACGGCGTGCCCGGGAAGTCGAAGGTGTAGGTGTCGCGCTCCAGTGAGACCCTGTCCGCGGCCACCCCCGCGGCAGCGAACCGCTCGATTACCGTGTCGTCGATCCCCCAGGTCATGGGGCTGACGAATCCCTCCGGGAGCGGCGGTGAGTACGCGGCACTGATCCTGAGGATCTGGGCGACCAGGGTGGGATCGTTCGGGATCCAGTTGCCCATCACGACCCGGCCTCCCGGCCGCGTCACCCGGACCATCTCCCTGGCCACGTCGGCCGGCCTGGGAGCGAACATGGCACCGAAGATGCTGACCACGAGGTCGAAGCTGTCGTCGACCAGCTCGCTGAGCTGGGATGCATCGCCCACCTGGAACCTGATGTTGCCCAGGCCGAGGTCGCGTGCGCGGGCGTTGCCGGCCGCCACCAGGTTCTCGGCGATGTCGACGCCGAGCACCTTCGCGCCCAGCATCGCCTCCGGGATCGCGGTGGTCCCATCACCGCAGCCAAGGTCGAGCACGTCGAGCCCCTCGGTGATCCCCAGCGTGCCGACCAGCGCCTCACCGCTGGCCCGCATGGTCGCCGCGATGCGCGTGAAGTCGCCCTTCTCCCACAGCGCCTTGTTGGGGTTGGCCGGCTGCGGCTGTTCGGTCGTCGACATGAGATCCCCTCCCCGGTTGGTCGAGCATTGATCATCTCAGACCTCGAGGCAAGGCTGGTGGTAAGGTGAGCGATTCGGCAGCGCACGCTGCCGTGGTTGAGAAATTATGGGGGTGGGTTCTGTGAAGACGGACGAAGGGCGATACACCAAGCTTGCGTCAACCAGGCCGTTTCGGAGAGTGAGCGACCGCCGGGTGCGTCGGGAGCTGCGCCGAGCGGCCTTCCACGCCGCGCTGGCTGCGCGCCGAGCGCGGAGCGTCGGCCCCTCACGGGCGAAGGGCGACCGGCGGGTGACACGAGGGATCCAGCAGTCGACCCGCCACGCCGCGCGAGCCCTGTCGTTCTCAATCAATCCGCCGCCGTCGCATCGCGTGCGAAACACGGTGCTGATCGTGACCGGCGCCGCCACCACGGTGGTAGCGGTGGTCGCAATCCGGTCGAAGCCGTGGCAGTCCGCCGATGATGCGGCGCCTGCCGCCGAGACGGCGGCAGGCGAGACGGAGGATGCCCTGGGCGAGGAGACGCCGTCCCCGGCAGTTCACACCGATACGGAGTCCGTGCAGTAGAGACTGGGGCCGGGGTAGCGCGCGGCGGCCGTGAGAGAATCGCCGCGTGACTGATCGACCGTTCACGATCGACACGCGGGATGGCACGATCGGGGCGTGGCGCGGCGAGGGCACGGCCGGTCCCGTTGCCCTTATGCTGCATGGCGGCCCCGGCATGTCCGCCACCTATCTGGATCCGTTGACGGACCTGCTCGCTGACGTGTTCTCCACCGTCGGCTACCAGCAGCGCGGCCTGCCCCCGACCACCATCCGCGACCCACCTAGTCGATCACCGCGACCGCATCGGCGACGTTCGCCTCGACGGGCGTGGATCGTCGGACACTCTGGGGTGGCCACCTCGCGCTGCACCTGCTCGCGGCCTGCCCCGAGCGGCTCGAGGGCGCGATCATCGTCGACCCGCTCGGCGCCTATCTCGAGGTGTTCGAGGAGTTCGGAGAGCGAATGACGGCGCCGCTATCAGATGCCCAGCGCGCTCGCGCGGAAGAGATCGACGCCAAGGAGGAGCGGGGAGAGGCGACACCGGAAGAGTCGCGAGAGGCCTTCAGCCTGGTCTGGCCCTCCTATTTCGCCGATCCCGCCACCGCACCGCCGTGCCCCGACATCGCCCTCGACGTTGCCACGCTCGCCGGCACGATGGCGTCCGTCCGGGAGCATGAGCAGGCCGGCACGCTCACGCGCCGCCTGCCGGATGTGCCCAGCTCGTTACCGGTGCTCTTCGTCCACGGCGCCAGGAGCCCGTTGCCCGTCCGCACCACGACCATGACGGCCGAGCTGATACCCCACGCGCGCGTCGAGATCCTGCCCGACGCCGGACACTTCCCCTGGCACGAGGACCCGGCGGGAACGCGCGACGCGATCGCGCGGTTCGTGGCAGCGTCAGCCTCGCTTCCGGCGTAGCGCCTCGATTCGCCGCCGGTCCTGCTTGGTCGGTCGCGGCCCACCGCTAAGGCTCCCGGGAGGGCGGCACAGCCTCCGTTCCTCGGCGCTCCGCTGTCGTTCGGCCATCGACTCGGCGGTCTCCTCGAAGAGAGCGGCGGCGACACGGGCCGAGCCGCGCTTGTCGGCTACCTCGAGGACGGTGATCGTCCAGTCCGCTTCGCCGACCCTGACCTCGACGACGTCAGCGGCATGTACGTGCTTGGCGGGCTTCACGCGCTCGCCGTTCACCCGCACCCGGCCGCCGAGCACCGCCTCGGTCGCCGCGGCGCGGGTCTTGAAGAACCGCGCGGCCCAGAGCCACTTGTCAATGCGGACGCTCGCCGTCATCGATCGCATGCTCTCACGACGTTCCCGGCGCAGCGATGGATTTCGCCGCCAATGCGGATCTCAGGTGATACCAGTCCAACGCGACCACAGGAGACGCGACATGGGAACGATCGTCATCAGCCAGAATGCCTCGCTCGACGGGGTCGTCCAGGATCCGACCGGCGAGGAGGGGTTCAGGTTCGGCGGCTGGTTCGGCCAGGTGGGCGAGCGGGATCGCACAGAGTGGGCCAAGGTCGAGCTGGAGGAGGTGCTGCGCGCCGAGGCGCTGCTCCTGGGCCGGCGCAGCGACGAGTGGTTCGCCGAGCGCTGGCTCTCCCGCACCGGCGAGTGGGCGGACAGGTTAAACAGCATGCCCAAGTTCGTGGTGTCCTCCACCATCGAGCGCGCCAGGTGGACCACCTCGACCAACTCGACGGTGCTGAAGGGCGACGTCGTGGGCGAGGTCTCGAAGCTGAGGCGGGAGATCGACGGGGAGATCGTCGTGTTCGGCAGCACCCAGCTCGTGCACACGCTGATCGAGCACGACCTGGCCGACCAGGTGCGGCTGATGGTCTACCCGGTCGTGGCGGGGGCCGGCAAGCGCCTCTTCGAAGACATCAGCGACACGAAGCAGCTGCGCCTCGTCAGCACCCGCACCGTCGGTGACAACCTCGCCTCACTAACGTACGACGTCGGCGCCGCCTACTGACGTCGCTGCCGCCGCTGCGCGAGGAACGCCGAGATGCAGACGACGAGGAACACGAGGGCGACGATGCCAAGGATGATCACGCGCCCATCCTAGTGGCTGCCACAGGGTTCACGCCGGTTCGGAAGGCGCCGGTCGCCGCATATGCAACAACGGGAACGGTCGCCCGCCGTCATCCAGCGGCGAGCGACCGACCACCACGAACCCGAGCGCCTGATAGAAGCCAACGGCAGCGTGGTTCTGCTCGTTGACGTCGACGGTGAGATCCCCGCCGCGCAGTTCCTGGGCGTGGGCCACCAGCCCGCGCCCGCCTCCCTGCCCGCGCCGGGCCGGCTCCAGGAAGAGCGCCGAGATGCCTTCACCCGCAAGGCCCATGAAGCCGACCGGCTGCTCTCCTGGCTCCGTCAGCACCCACAGCTCGACCGCGTCGTCATCGAGCGCCGCCGCGACCAGCGGCCGCAGCGCCAGGATGTCGTCCTCGGTCAGGAAGTCGTGCGTCGCGCGCACCGACCGCTCCCACACATCGATCAGTCCCGGGAGCTCCGTCGAGCGCGCTCGACGGATCTGGAAGCTACTCGCGGGCGTACGCCTCCGCCGACTTCGATTCGAACTCGTAGGCGACGAACGGCTCATCGCCGACGACCCAGGCATCGTGGCCCGGCGCGATCACGTACGACCTGCCTGGACCGACATCCATCTCGGTCCCGTCCTCGTGACTGACGTGCATGCGCCCCGACTGGACGACACCTACATGTCGCAGCTGGCAGCTGTCCGTTCCCGCCACCTGCTTGATGCACTCCGACCAACGCCACCCCGGCTGCAGCGTCAATCGTGCGGCCGTGGTCGCGTCGTCCATGCGCACCACAGCCACCGTCGTCTTGTCGGGGGAACGAACCTCATCGGGCGAATCGAAGTCGCCGACCTGCAGACCAGCCATATCGAACCACTCCTCTCATCGGTGGTGATCCTCGCGCGGATCCGAACTAGCGACCCTACCGCACTCGAGGTCTGACAGCACCCCGGCCGAGGCGTGCGAGCGGCCTGGTTTCAGCTCCGCGGCCCGGGGAATGAGGTGGGCGCGCGCCGGCCTGCCGAGCTTGGGGGGATGGTGCGCCGGTGAGGACGGCACGAACAAACCGCAGAAGGTGCCGCCCTCACTTCGCCGTCCGGCCGGGGGTGGGTCAGCGCGAGGAGAGGTCGCTGAGCGAGGGCGGCGGGCCGAGAATCTCGGCGCCGTACGCCGCGAACAGGCCCACCATCTCGGGCATCGGCGGCATCACCATGTCGGTCGGGGGCTCGGAGCCGTCCACGGGCACGCCGCGGGAGACGAAGATCTGCTCGGAGCCCGAGGGGCTGATCGTCACCAGCATCCGTGCGCGTTCGGACGTGACCAGGTAGGCGTGGGGGACGTCGCGCGGGCCGAAGCAGTAGTCGCCCGCCGCGAGGTCGATCCGGTCGTCATCGACGAACATGGTGACCTCGCCCTCGAGCACATGGAACGTCTCGTCCTCGTTGTGATGGACGTGGAAGGGCGGCCCACCGCCGCGCGGGTCGTCGACCTCGATCTGCGAGAACGCGCCGCCGGTCTGGTCGGGACCCGCCTTGACGGTGATGCGGCCGGTCTTCCACCAGACGTCGGCGAGGCCCTCGCCGGTGACGAGGCGGTAGGGCTTGGTGGGAGTTGCGGAGGGCATGTGTGACTCCTTCGGATCGGGGATCGTGCTGTCGAAGATGACAGTCCCACGTCGCAGGGCTTTCCGCAAAGGAAGAGTTGTAACAGTTATCATTCCCGAACGGAATGGAACTGAAGCAGCTCAGGGTCCTGCAGGCCGTCGGCGAGACCGGCTCATTCTCCGCCGCCGCCGCCACGCTCGACTACACACAGCCGGCCGTGTCGAAGATCGTCGCGACGCTGGAGCGCCAGCTCGGGACGACCCTGGTCGACCGCGGAGTCCGCCCGCTGCGGCTGACCGAGGCCGGAAGCGCGCTCGCCCGACGCGCGAGCGCGGCCCTCGAGCAGATCGCCGCCGCCGAGCTCGAGGTCGACGCGATCGCCAACCTCTCGGCCGGCAGGCTGCGGCTGGGGACGTTCTCGAGCGCCGGCGCCGCGATGGTCGTCGACGCGCTGCGCGTCTTCCGCCAGGCGCACCCCGCGGTCGACGTCTCGATCACCGAGATCGGGATGCCCTCGGCGCTCGCCCGGTCACTGCGGCGCGGCGACCTCGACCTCGGCGTCTCGTTCGACTATCCGGAGCTGGGCGACACGTTCGGCGGTGACCTCGACCACGTGCATCTGCTCGATGATCCCTTCGATGTCGTGGTGCCGCGCGGCCATAGGCTCGCCACCAGTCGGACGATCCGCTTCGCCGACCTGAGCGACGAGAGTTGGCTGCTGGGGGACTTCGGAACCGACAGCCCCAGCTTCCGCATGATCGACCGCCGCTGCCGCGAGGCCGGCTTCGATCCAGCCGTTGCCTATCGCGTCAACGACTGCCAGATGGCCCAGGCGCTCGTCGCTGCCGAAGAGGGGATCGCCCTGCTTCCACGGCTGATGCTGCGGGCCACGAACCCGGGCGTCGCGATCAGGCCGCTTGACAACGACCCGCCCAGCCGCCGAGTCGTGTCCCTCCGGCTCTCGACGAGATACCTGACTCCCGCATCCGAGCGCTTCACCGAGCTGCTCGTCGCCGCCAGCACGGACCACGCCGCGACGCCCTGAATCTTCCACAGCCGGCGCTCGTGAACGGCGCCGGGTTGGTGGTCGGAAGGCCCGGCTACCCGATCGCCGTAGTCAGCTTCACCGTCGCCGGTGGCCGCATCGCTGCGATCGACCTCATCACCGACCCCGAGAAGCTGGCGCGCATCAGGGCGTGAGGCCGAGCTGCCGGGCGAGGCTGTCAGACCGCGTCCGCGCTGCGCCAAGCGGGGCGTACCCGAGTGTGCGTTCGATCGTTCGCAGCAGGTCGTAGTGGGTGAAGCGGCCGCGCGCGACCGAGCCTGGGGTCGTGTAAGGCGAGACGATAACCAGCGGCACGTGGTTGCCGGAGCTGTAGTCGTCCTCATCCCAGGTCACGAACACGGCGACGTCCCCCCGGCCGTACGCCGCGCTGCGAACGATCCGGGCGATCCACGTCTGTGCGAATCGGTCACCGCAGGAGACACAGCCGTCGTGCTGGTCGTCTCGGACGTCAGGGACGACCATCGAGAACGCGGGCAACCGATCGGCGTTGAGCGTCGCCGACAGGCCGTGGCGAGGGCCGTCCAGCGGGATCTGCCTGGCCCGGCACTGCGTGCGGATCCGCGTGTAGTAGGGAGCCGCGGTGTGGCGGGTCGCATAGCGCCCGATCGTCTGGCGCTGGCAGCGGCGGGTCATCGACTGCGCCCATACCCGCCAGCTGCCGTGGGTCTGCCCGAAGATGCTGCGATCGCGCGACACGCAGCTGCCACCGGGCTCACAGTCCAGGCCGCGGATGCGGCTGGGGATGTGGCCGCTGGTGAGCGCGATGTAGTTGGGCAGGCTGGGGTGGGCGACGGCGTAGTAGCCGGCGGCGCGGGCACAGCGTGCCGCCGTGGCGTGCAGGTACGGCATCGAGCCGAGCACCGGGGTCGCGTGGTTTTCCATCATGACGAGCACGACGGAGCGAATGTGCGGTGCGGTGCCGGCCAGCGCGCCGCAGGGCGCAGACGCGGTCACAGCAGGGCTCTCGAACTGCACGGGCGCGTTCGGCTGGGCCGCGGTCATCCCCAGCAGGCAGAAGACCAGGATCGTCCCGATTAGCGCGCGGCAGATCACTGGGCGATGGTGCATCTGCTGGGTGTATCGGCGCTGGCCCAACCTGCCTACAGCCTGCAGGCAGGACGTCGTGCCGTCTGTGACCGCCCGTCCACCACCGCTGGGTTAACCACCGCTCAACATTCGACGGGGTGCACAGCGCTACCGTTTGGCTGCGATGGTGACCTCACGCGGACGCCACGACCGCCGGAGGCAGCCACCGAGGGGATCGCGAGCGCTCTGGCCGGTGATCACGATCGCAATGGCCACCGCGGTGCTGATACTGGCACTGACACAGCGCGACGACCGGGTGGCGCCTGCAATCGCGCCGCCACATCCGCGGGCGGTCGCGGCGGATGACAGGATCATCGCCGCCGGCCCACACAGCGCCACGGCGGGACGCGCTCCGTCGCACCACGTCAACGTCTACGCCCACGACGGCGCCGACATGCTGACGGGCGCCGCGCGCCGGGCGCGCCCGCTGATCTACGTGCCCAACTCCGGCAGCAACACCGTGGACGTGATCAACCCGGCCACGCGGCGGGTGATCTGGCAGTTTCCGGTCGGCCTGGAGCCCCAGCACGTGGTGCCGTCGTGGGATCTGAAACGGCTGTACGTGACGAACGACCAGAGCAACACGCTGACGCCAATCAACCCGGTGACGGGGCGTCCCGGCCGGCCGATCGCGGTCGCTGATCCGTACAACCTCTACTTCACGCCCGGCGGCAGCCGGGCGATCGTGGTCGCCGAGCGGCTCGACCGGCTCGACTTCCGCAACCCGCACACGTTCCGGCTGATCCACGCGCTGCATGTGCCGTGTGCGGGGGTGGATCACATGGACTTCTCGGCCGGCGGCCGCTACCTGCTCGCGACCTGTGAGTTCTCCGGTCAGATCCTGAAGGTCGACGTCAAGCGCGAACGCGTGATCGGCACGCTGCAGCTGCCCGACGGCCCCGGCGGAATGCCCCAGGACATCAAGCTCGCTCCCGACGGGAAGGTGTTCTACGTGGCCGACATGATGGCGAACGGCCTCTGGAAGGTCGACGGCCGGAGGTTCAACGTGACGGGGTTCATCCACACCGGAGCCGGCGTGCACGGGCTGTATCCCAGCCGCAACGCCAGGTACCTCTACGCGACGAACCGGGGCGAGGGCTCGATCTCGGTGATCAGCTTCCGCACCGGCCGGGTCGTCAAGAAGTGGTGGATTCCCGGCGGCGGCAGCCCCGACATGGGCGGCGTGTCGGCGAACGGCCGGGTGCTGTGGGTTTCGGGGCGCTACAACGACGTGGTCTACGCGATCAGCACCCGCAACGGAAGGCTGCTGGCGAAGATACCGGTCGGCGCCAGCCCACACGGCCTCTGCGTGTGGCCACAGCCGGGCCGCTACTCGCTCGGCCATACCGGCATCCTGCGCTGACGGGCGGCTACCTGAACGGGACGGTGACCCGGCCGGGCACGCGCCGGTAGACCGCAAAGAAGTCCCGGTCATCCGGCACCAGGTAGCGCGTGGCCGGCTGCTGGTAGTTCGGCACCACGCGCACCGGATCCAGCCCGCCGCGATGGCTGTAGGTGATCAACGTCGGCCACTCCGGATTGATGTCGAGCTGCATCGCGCGCACGGCGCCGGCACGCTGCAGGATCCGCGCGAGCGTGACCACCGTCTGATAGTCCGCTGCGGCGTAGATCAGGTTGCCGTGCCGGTCGATGCCCGCGCCCGTGCGCCACACACGGACGGCGTTGCCGAGCGTGAAGCCCCACTGTGAGCTGTCGTTCAGGGCTGGATTCAGGCGCCCGTGGTCGATGATCAAGGGCAGGCTCTGGCGTGCGAACGCGACCTGCGGACCGGCGACCGGGCCGCCGTGCCAGGTCGTCACATCCACACGGCCGTTCCGATAGGCGACGAGGGTTGCGAGGCCCGCCTTGAGCGGCTCGTACAACCTCCCGTTGATCGACGATCCGTTGCCGCCATCGCTGTAGATAAAGCCCCCGTTGAAGGTGGCGAGCAGACGCCAGCGCTGGTCGGGAGGCACGGACATCGGCCCCCGGACAGGCGCGCTGGGAGGTTCGTAGCGGCCCGGATACCACGCGACCGAGGTACGCGTGTGGTCGAACCACGCCACGTACGCGACGATTCGCGGATAGTCGACCTCCGTCCGGAAGGTCGTGAGGAGCACCGGTGAGCGCCCGCTCACGGTCGGGCCCGTGCCCCTCCAGACGCCTTCGCCCGGGAGCGGGTGCGCGAAGACGGGACTGATCGGCGGAGGCACGTACCCATCCTGGTGTCGTGCCTCGGCTTTCTTCGCCGCGGCGTCGGTGATTCCGGCCGTCGGCAGGCTGGTCAGCTGGGGACCACCCTTCGCGGGCGTCTTCCAGCTGTAGTAGTAGTGCTCGACCTCGTCGACGAGCCAGTTGCCATGATGCGCCCGCAGCCACTCGACGCTGCGTGGCCAGAGCGGCAGGCTGGACGGCTGCATCATCGTGGTCGTGTACGAGTAGGCGGCCGGGACGAGCAGCAGCAGGAATGCCAGCGCCACCGGCAGACCTGTACGACGCCACCGACGCCCGTGGCGATCCGGACGGGCCGCCCTGCGGAGCGGGCCGGTCAATCTCATCACTCGACCCTAGCCAGCTCGTGTGAGAGCGAAATAATGAGCTGCGACCGGGCCGCACCCGGTTGGGTGCGACCCGGCCCAAGGTCCGTTCCCACGAGCCGACGCGGGCGAAGAGCGCGTCTTCGCCATGACCGCAGCTGCCGTCGAAGCACGCGGTGTTTCGCATGTCCGTCCAGTAGACCAGCACATCACCGCTGCCGGGATCGATAGCGATGTTGCTGTAATCCCCCAGGAACTGCGTGGCGAACGGGAACGCCGCCTTGGCGGTCGCCGCGAACCAGCGGTCGTTCTTGGTCGGGTCCGTCGCGAAAACGTGTCCTAGCTGATCATCCAGGGCGTACAATCGCGTGCGATGGCATCGCTCCTCCTCGGCCCGCTGCTTCGATACGTCGGCCGGTCGGAGGCCACCGTCTGGGTCGAAACGGATCGGAGGTGCACCGTCCGTGTGCTCGGCCGCACGGCGGAGACGTTCGAGGCCTTCGGGCACCACTACGCGCTCGTGGTATTGACCGGCCTGGAGGAAGGCGCCGTGACCGAGTACGGGGTGGAGCTCGACGGCGAGCCGGTCTGGCCGCTCGCCGGCTCCGGCCATCCGCCCAGCGCGATCCACACCCGCGAAGGCGAGCGTGAGGCGCGGCTGGTGTTTGGATCCTGCCGCGTCGGGGCGCCCGAACGCGAGCCGTACACCCTTTCGCCAAGGGAGCACGAGCAGGGGTTCGGAGTTGATGCGCTGTGGGCCTACGCCCGAAGGCTAAGCGCCGGCTCAGAGCCCTGGCCGGATGGGCTGCTCCTGATCGGGGATCAGGTGTACGCCGACGAGGTAAGCCCTGCCACGGTCGAGTTCATCCGCTCGCGCCGGGACGTGTCACAGCCGCCCGGCGAGGAGGTTGCGGACTTCGAGGAGTACGCCCGTCTCTACCGCGAGGCATGGAGCGACCCCGACATCCGCTGGCTGCTCTCCACCGTGCCGAGCGCCATGATCTTCGACGACCACGACGTGATCGACGACTGGAACATCTCGTGGGACTGGGTCGCGGATGCCCGCTCACACGGGTGGTGGAACGACCGCATCACCGGCGCGTTCATGTCCTACTGGATCTACCAGCACCTCGGGAATCTGGCGCCGCCGGAGCTGGCAGAGGAGCCGCTGTACGGCCTCGCCTCGGCCGGCGGCGACATCGGGGAGCCGCTGCAGCGGTTCGCCGAGCACGCCGACCGTGAATCGGCCGCCTCGCGGTGGGCCTACTTCCGCGACTTCGGGCGGTCGCGCGTGCTCGTCGTCGACTCCCGCGCCGCGCGGGTGCTCGCCGACGGGCGCCGCGACATGGTGGACGACGAGGAGTGGGAGTGGATCATCGAGCACAGCCGCGGCGCGTTTGATCACCTGGTGATCGTCAGCTCGATGCCGGTGTTCCTCTCGCCTGGGGTGCACTTCCTGGAGGCGTGGAGCGAGGCCGTCTGCGCCGGGGTATGGGGCGGGCTCGCCGCACGTCTGGGCGAGAAGCTGCGTCGCTCGCTCGACCTCGAGCACTGGCCCGCCTTCCAGCGGTCGTTCGAGCGGATGATGCAGCTGCTCCGATACGCAGCGGATGGCACCGACGGGCACGACCCTCCGGCTTCGATCACCGTGGTCGGCGGCGATGTGCACAACGCGTACGTCGCCGAGGTATCGCTGGGACGATTCGAGGAGCGCCGGAGCCGCGTGCACCAGGTCGTCTGCTCCCCCTTCCGAAATCCGCTCGGCCCGGCGGAGCGGCGCGTGGTCGCCGTGACCAAGACCAGGGCTGCCGCCGTGGTCATCGGCGGCCTTGCGCGGCTTGCAGGGGTGGCCCGGCCGTCCGCGCGGTGGCGCTACCGGGCGGGCCCGACGTTCGACAATTCGATCGGGGTGATCGAGCTGGACGGGCGGTGGGCGGGCGTGACGATCTTCCGAGCCGAGTCCGGGCCTGACGGCCAGCTGCGGCCTCTGCACACCCGGGTGCTCGCCGATGGCCCGCGAGCGACCGCTCAGGAGCGTGCGGAACCGGCTTCCCGCTGAGGCGGTTTGGGGCTTCGCGGGCGGCTCGCCTGCTCGACGACCGCCCCCAGACGCAGTGCCCAGCCACCGAACGCGATCGCGCAGAGCGCGAACCAGGCCCATCCAAGCGCCAGCCCGGCAACGACGTCGGATACCCAGTGCAGGTCGAGCAGCACTCGGCTGCAGGCGACCGCGACGGCCAGCCCGACTGCGACTCCGACCAGGACCGCACGTGCGCGGGGCGGCCGTCGCCGGCCGGCGAGCAGCGCCAGCGCCGCGAACAGCGCGGCCGCCGTCGACGAATGCCCGCTCGGGAACGAGGGGCCAAGGCTGGCGGCGAGCGGATCGATGGTCGGGCGTGCTCGGTCGACGATGCCCTTGATGGTGTTGGTGACGAACGAGTCCCCGAGCGTCACCGCCAGCAGGAACACGGGGATCCAGCGGTTCGGTACGCGGATCCACTCGACGACGCCGACGATGACCGCGATCACGATCACCCCGCGCGTCGATGCCAGGGTGGTCACCGCGTCCAGGAAGCGGCGAGTACCCTCACCGGTGTGGTGGTGCGCCCAGCGGGCAGCTCCCGCGTCCAGATCCGAAAGCGGCTCGCTGTGGTGTATCAGCACCACCAGCAGCGAGATCAGCACGCCGGCCAGGCACAGCATGCACACCGCCAGCGTCAGGGCCAGGCCGGTCAGCACCTCTGTGTCGAGCCGGCTGTGTACGAATCGCCGGACGGCGGTGTGGGCTCGCAGCTCTTCGGCAACCTCACGCGTCGGCTGCCGTCCTGCCGGTCGGCGCAGCACCGGGCGCGCGATCGCCCACGCCATGAGCCCCGCCACGATCGAGATGATCAGCAACGCGGTTACCGGCAGAACGGCGACCTCCTCATCCGAGGTGTTTGCCCGCACGCGGATTTGGGAAACATGCCTTCACGATGGGCGTCCGCGAATACCCACGGGTGGGCCAGCCCACCGCGACACGGTCGAGCAGTGCCGAAGGCACGCTTCATCCATCCAACGATACGCCGGATGACGGCTTACCGATCCTGTCTCCGCGCCCGCGCGGGATCGCCATGCGGGCCGGCCAGCGGATGGCCGGCCACCCGATCGTCGCCTTCGTTGTTGTCGTTCTGGTCGGATTCGCGCTGCTCGCGGCCCTGACGGTGCTCGCAGGGTGGCTGCTGAAGACCTACGTGCTGCCCGACCACGGCATCGGGCACGCCGATGAGCACGTCAACGTCTGGCTGGCGGCGCGGCGTACTGCCACTTGGAACGATGTGTCGTTCTGGACATCCGGCATCGGCGACGTGGTCGCCATCCCGGCCCTCGTCATCCTGACCGCGCTGGGTGCGATGGCGATGCGGAAGTGGCGGATCGCGGCCTTCGTGGTGGCCGCCATCGCCGTCGAGGCTGCGACCTACCGCGTCGCGACACTGCTGATCCATCGGCAGCGGCCGCGGGTGCACCGCCTCGACCAGCTTCCCGCAGACGCCAGCTACTTCTCCGGCCACACCGCGGCATCGGTGGCCGTGTACTGCGGCCTGGCCCTGCTGATCACCTCACGGATCCGGAGTACGGGCGTGCGGATCGCGTGCTGGGTGATCGCCGTCGCCATCCCATTGCTGGTGGCCCTCTCGCGGATGTATCGCGGAATGCACCATCCCACCGACGTGAGCGCGGCCATGCTGGTGGGCATTGGCACCCTGGTGGTGGCGCTCATCGCCGCTCGCGCCGCGAAGGCCGCTCAACTGGCCGGGGAGCGTGCGTCGTGACGAAGAAGATCGCAGTGGTCGCCCATGCCGGCAAGACCCTCGAGGGTGGCTTGCCGCAGCTTCGCCGCAGCCTCGCCGAGCACGGTGTGGAGGACCCGATGTGGGCGGAGGTCTCCAAGAGCCGTGAGGCACCCAGGCAGGTGAAACGGTTCCTCGAGGAGGGCGCCGAGCACTTCTTCGTGTGGGGCGGCGACGGCATGGCGCAGCGCTGTATCGACACGCTCGCCGGCAGCGGGGCGACCGTGGCGATCATCCCGGCCGGCACCGCGAACCTGCTTGCCTCCAACCTCGGGCTTCCCACCACCATCGACGGCGCCGTCGCGAATGGCCTGTCGGGCCGGCCGCGGCGGATCGACGTGATCAACCTGAACGGCGAGCGATTCGCCGTCATGGCCGGCACCGGCTTTGACGCCCACATGATCCGCAACGCGGATGGTGGGCTCAAGGACAAGCTGGGTCGTGCCGCCTATGTCTGGACCGGCACCAAGAGTTTTCGCACCCCACCGTTCAAGGCCAAGGTTGAGGTCGACGGAAGCCCCTGGTTCAACGGGCCGGCGAGCTGCATCCTGGCCGGAAACGTCGGTGCGCTGTTCGGGGGCGTGCGGGTCTTCGACGACGCCGAGCCGGATGACGGGCTCTTCGATCTGGCCGTGATCACCGCCGACGGCGTCGCGCAGTGGGCGCGCACGGTGGGCCGCACGATCACCGGCAACCCCGACCGGTCGCCGTACTTCCGCTCCACGAAGGCCCGCCGCATCCGCGTGAAGCTCGACCGGAAGGTGCGCTACGAGATGGACGGCGGCGCTCGTACCAAGGCAAAGCACTACACACTCGAACTCGAACCGGCTGCGGTCGCAGTGTGCGTGCCGGCCCATCCCAACGGAGGCGAACCGACATGAGCAGCGTCGAGGCACAGGCCAGAACCACCGGTCGTGAGGTGACCCATAGCACCACGTTCGAGGTCCTGACCAGGCTCGGATTCATCGCGCGCGGCGCGGTGTACGTGACGATCGGCCTGCTCGCGATCCAGGTGGCCATGCATGCGACCAGGCGGTCGACGGATCAGCGTGGCGCCATGGAGACCATCCAGAATCAGCCGTTCGGACACTGGCTGCTGATCGCGGTCGCCATCGGCCTGGGTGCCTACGCGTGCTGGCGGTTCGTGCAGGCGTTCGTCGGATACGGCCCTGAGGGAGGCGGCGACCACTCCACATTCGGTCGCGTGGCCGCAGCCGGCAGCGGCGTCGCCTACACGGCCCTGTGCCTGCTGGCGGTGTCGATCCTGTTCGGCTCATCGAGTCAGAGCTCGAGCAGTCCGCATAAGCAGGCTGCAGGAGTGCTGGGGTGGCCGGGCGGGCAGCTGATCGTGGGAGCGGCTGGTGCGCTCCTGATCGCGATCGCCCTCTACCAGGGCTACAAGGGCGTCACCAGGAAGTTCCTCGACGAGGACAAGACCGAGACGATGGGGCCGACGACCAAGCATTGGATCACGATCATCGGCGTGGTCGGCCACCTGGCCCGGATGATCGCATTCGGGCTGATCGGCGGGTTCGTGCTGAAGGCGGCCATCGACTACAACCCCGCCAAGGCCGTCGGCCTGGACGGCGCGCTTGCGCGGCTCGCGCGCCAGTCGTACGGCCCGTTCATGCTGATCCTGGTGGCGGCCGGTCTGATCGCGTTCGGTCTGTACTCGATCGCGGACGCCCGCTACCGGCGGATCTAGCCTGAGCGAACCGCTTGTTCAAGCGATCCCTCGGGTTCACGAAGCGTTCACGCACTCGAAAAGGTTCGGCGATCCGTCGTGTTCGACGACGCCGATGATGCTGCCATCGCAGCAGCTCACCACGAACCAGGCCGGGAACGCGAACGGCAATCACGTGTTCACTCCGGCCGCCGCGGATGGGTTGAGCGGCACGACCTTCGGGGTCAAACTGGCGGGTGATGGACGGTTCGGAGGTCGCCTATCAGACCGGCTGTGAGGCGGTGCAGCTTGACTAGCCCCGGTTAGGAAGAGCGGTTGGTTCAGACCGGCGCTCGGGTCGAGCGTGTGGCCACGGAGCAAGATAGACCAACGCTTCGGGGTGGAGCTAGATTGGGCGCAGTCCACCAAACGCCGCCGGGGCGCCGCCCGCACCGGACCTTACCACTCCACCAACTTCCATACCTCCGGCTGCATCTCGCCGTCTTGGCCGCCGATCTCGGCGAAGATCGCGACCGCCTGCTTCAAGTGCGCCATCGAGGCCTCGACATCACCGCCTCGGTGGAACAGATCGGCCAGGTTATTGTGGAGCGCGGCCTCGCCGTGTCGATCACCCTGCTTGGAGCAGAGCCGAAGCGCCCGCTCGGTCAGCTCGATCGCTCTCCCGTCATCCCGCTCGCGCGCGCAGGCGAGCGCCAGGTTGTTGAGCGCCGCCACAAGCACGCTGCGGTCGGCCAGCCGCTCGGCCAACTCGACCGCTCGCTCCAGGTGCGTCCGCTCTCCGGTCAGCATCCCCAGCGTGTTCTCAGCCTGGGCAACCGCCTCTTCGTCCCGGGCCGCCTCACCTAGCGCCAGCGCTCGCTCGGCCAGCGCCACCGCCTCCTCCCCGGCCCCGCGCCGGTGCGCCACAAGGCTGCGATCGGCCTGCACCCGCGCCGACTCCCCACCCAGCCGAAGCGCCTCGGCCAGGTGCCGCTCGGCCAACTCGAAATCCCCCCGCCGGCCGTGCACCCGGCCCAGCTTCTGCTCGAGCGCGGCAACATCGCCGTCGGACTCAGCGAGCGCGGCCGCCGCCTCGTAGGCCGCGATCGCCGCCCGGTACTCCCCCCGCAGCGTGTGCAGATCGCCGATCGCCTCGTGCAGCGCCGCCGGCTCGGCATGCCCCAGCGCCAGCGCACTCCGATACGCGTCCAGCGCCTCGCTGGACGCGTGCAGCTCGCGCGCGCGATCGGCCGCCTGCCGGAACGCCTCGGCCGCCTCGACGTCCATCCCCGCCTCCAGCAGATGCCTTGCCACCAGCGCCGCATCCGCCCGCCGCGCCGCCAGCGCCGCAGCCACCCGCCGATGCAACAGCCGCCGCCGGGCCAGGCTGGTTCGCTCGTAGGCGATCGCCTGCAACTTGTCGTGGGAGAACGCGTAGCCGTCCTCGCCCTCGGCGATGACCCCGCGGCGGGTCAGCTCCTCCAGGCCCAGAACCGTCTCGTCCTCGCCGCGACCGCTGGCCGCCCGCAGCGTCTCCATGCCGAACGCGCGGCCGATCACCGCCGCCGCCGCCAGCAGCTGCCCGGCCGTCTCGCCTACCGCGTCCAGCCGCGCCGACAGCAACTCGCGCACGCCGCCTGGCAGCTCGTCCGCCGCCCCCGCTCCTGCCAGCGCGGCCAGGTACTCGACCACGAACAGCGGTAGCCCTTCGGTCTCGTCGTACAGCCACTGGGCATGCCGCTCCACGCCGGCCGCCGCCGCCAGCAGTGCCACGTCGTCCCGGTCCAGCCGGCCCAGCCGCAGCGTCGCCTCGGCCCGGCGCCGAACCAGCGCCAACTCCTCGCCCGCCTCCTCCGGCCGCCAGGCCGCCACGACCAGCAGGGGCCGCCCGGCGAGCCGCGGAGCCAAGTAGCCAAGTACCGCCAGCGAGGCTGGGTCGGCCGACTGCAGGTCGTCCAGCACCACCGCCCCCGGCACGCCATCCCCGCCCAGCAGCGCGCCCAGCACCTGCACCAGACCCTCGTGCAGCCGCTGCTGTGCTCCCACGCCGTCGCCGATCGCGACCGACCCTCCGGCCCCGGCCTCCGGCACCAGCCGCGCCGCCTCGGCCCGCCAATGCGCGGGTACGTCGCCGAGCCGCGCTTCGCGCCCGTCCTCCATCGCCGCCCGAAGCAGCGACGCAGCCAGTCCGAACGGCAGCGCCGACTCGCCCTCGTGGGCGCGCACCGCCAGCGCCACCCCGCCCGCGGCGGCGGCCCGCACCAGCAACTCCTCGCCCAGCCGCGTCTTTCCCACCCCGGCCTCGCCCTCCAGCGCCACGAGTCGCCCGCCGGCGGCACTCGCCCCGAGTTGTGCTTCCAGCACCCCCAGCTCGCGTTCACGCCCGACCAGCGGTGGCCGCGCGGGACCCGGCGTCACCATGGTGGCCCGCGGCTGCGGCGCCGGCACGGCCACCGCCACCCCTTCGTTGACGGCGTCGTAGAGCTCACTCGTCTCGGGCAGTGGCCGCACCCCCAGCTCGCGGTCGAGCACGCGCACGCACTCGCGGTACTGTTTCAGGGCCTCCGCCCGGTGCCCGCTGACCGCGTACAGCCGGATCAGCGCCCGGTGCGCCGACTCGTGCAGGGGATCCAGCGCCAGCCGACGCTGGCAGTGTGCGATCGCCTCGCCCGGCCGCCCGGCCGCGGCCAGCTCGGAGGCCAGCCGGTCGAGCGCGATCTCGAGCTCGCCGCGCAGCCCGGCGGCCGCGTCGCGCTGCCAGTCGTCGAAGCGGGCGCTGTCGCGCAGCCCAAACCCGGCCAGCAGGTCGCCGCGGTGCAGCGCCACCGCCTCGCGCAGCGGGCCGATCGCGGCCGGTCCCGACGCTGCCGCGGCCACCAGCCGCCGGAAGCGGTCGACGTCGACCGCGCCGTCCTCGAACTCCAGCCGCACCGCCGAGCGGTCAGCCTCCAGCCAGCGCCCGCCCAGCGCCGCCCGCAGCGTCGACAGTGTCCGCCGAAGCGCGGCCCGGCCCCGCTCCGGCTCCAGCTCCGGCCACAACAGATCGACCAGCGGATCGCGGCCCTGCGCCCCGTCCAGGCACAGCACAGCCACCAGCGCCGTGGCCTTGCGCGTGTCCACCGCCAGCGGTGCGCCGTCCACCCGCACCCGCGGCGTCCCCAGCAGTTCGATCACGAGCGCCATTGCGGCGAGTATGCCAGCGCCGCCGTCACGAACCAAGTCTCGCCTCCGGCTTCGTAACGTTTCCGGAACGCTGCGCGGCCACCATCTTGTCAGCACCGCCGCGATGGCGGATGCTCGCTGAAGCAAGGAGCCGCCCGTGCCGACCACCACCCGAGCCCGATGAGCCACCGCACCGCCCGACTCACCGCCTGGGCCGCGTTCGCGCTGGCCTGCGCGCTGTGGACGGTCGACCTGGTGGTCGCCTACCTCACCCGCGGCCTGGACGTCAACACCAACTGGTCGACCAACTTCGCGGTCGGCATCGCCTACGGCCTGATGCTGCTGACCTTCCCGATCGCCGGCCTGCTGATCTGCACGCGCCGGCCCGGCTCGCGGATCGGCTGGCTGCTGATGGCGACCGGCCTCAGCTGGATCCTGAGCGGCGCCACTACGATCGCTGACTACGGCCTGCGCCTGCACCCGGGCTCGATACCGGCGGCGGATTACCTGGCGATTCTGGGCTCGGCGCTGTGGGTGCCGGCGATCGGTATCTGCGGCACCTACCTATTGCTGCTGTTCCCGGACGGGCGGCTGCCGTCACCGCGCTGGCGGTGGGTGCTGCACCTGAGCACGTTCGTGATCGTTGGCGGGACGCTGTCGCTGGTGGTCACCCCTGGCCTGATGGGCGACGCCGGCTACCCGCACACGGTCAACCCACTGGGCGTCGACGCGCTCGCCGGCGTGCTCGACTACGCCCACGGCATCCTGATGCTGCTGCCGCTGGCGATGCTGCTTTCGGCCGCCAGCGTGGTCGTGCGCTTCCGCCACGCAGGGGCTGTCGAGCGCGCCCAGATCACCTGGCTGGCGGCGGCCGCCTCGACGGTCGTCATCATCTACGCGCTGGTATTGCCGATGTCGGTGGCGGTCGGACCCAGCGGGGTGCCTCCGGGCTGGTTGCAGGCGGCCCAGGCGGTCGCGCTGCTCAGCTTCGGCCTGATCCCCGCCGCCGTGCTGGTGGCGGTGCTGCGCTACCGGCTCTACGAGATCGACCTGATCATCCGCCGCACCGTCACCTACACGGTGCTGGCGGCCGTGCTCGGCGTCACCTATCTGGCCGGCATTTGGCTGCTGGGATGGCTGCTTCGCTCGCTGACCGGGGCCTCCGGCGCGCTGGCGGTGACGCTCTCGACGCTGGCCGTATGGGCCGCCTTCCAGCCCTTGCGCGGCCGGGTGCGGGCGCTGGTTGACCGCCGCTTCTACCGCAGTAGCTACGACGCCGACCGCACGCTGGCCGCGTTCAGCGGTCGGCTGCGCGACCAGCTCGACCTGGAGGCGCTGGAGCGCGAGATGCTCGACGTCGTCGGCGCCGCCGTCCACCCCGGCCACGCCGAGCTGTGGCTGCGCGATCGCGAGCTGCGGCCATGAGGGCGCCGCGGAGCGCACGCCCGGCCGTGGCCGCACTGGCCTGGTCGGCGACCATGCTGGCGCTGTTCGCGGCCAGCTCGGCGGCGATGTCCGCCTTCGACCTGGTGGCCGTGCTGGACGGTGTCAGCTTCTCGCTGATGCTGGTGTTCGCGGCCGTGATCGGCCTGCTGATCGCCCGCCACGACCCCGAACAGCCGGTCGGCTGGATCTTCAGCCTGTGTCCGGCGCTGGTCACCACCTCGATCGGCATGGGCAGCTGGGCGCACTGGGCGGCCGCCGACGCGCACCTGCCGGGCGCCGCCTGGGGGTTCTGGCTGGCGCTGTGGCCGTGGGCGGTGGGGCTGCTCGGGTTCATGCTGTTGCTGCCGCTGCTGTTTCCGGACGGCCGCCCGCCCAGCCACCGCTGGCGGTGGCTGCTTCGCGCCGACCTGGCCGTGATCGCGACCATGATCGCGGTGCTGATGGTGCAGCCGGTCACGGTCTCCGACGACGTGGGCGAGATCAGCAACCCTCTCGGCGTGTCCGGGGCCGACTCGGTGTGGGTGATCGCGCCGGTGGCGGCAACGGTGGTCGTGCTGATCCTGGTCGGGCTCGCCTCAGCCGTCGTCCGCTACCGGCGGTCGGCCGGGATCGAGCGGCTGCAGATGCGCGAGGTGCTGTGGGCGGCGGTGCTGACGGTGGTTGGCTTCGTACTGATCTCGGTGCTGGGCGGGGGCGAGTTCCTCTACAACCTCGACTATCTGCTGATCCCCACCGCCGTCGGCCTGGCCATGCTGCGCTACCGGCTCTACGACGTCGACGTGATCATCCGCCGCACGCTCACCTACGCGGCGCTGGTGGCGACGCTGGCCGTCATCTACCTGAGCGGCATCGCCCTGATCGGGGGGCTGCTGCGCAACCTGGCGGGCCAGTCGAACGCGCTGGCGGTGACGCTCTCGACTCTGGCGGTGGCGGCCGCCTTCCAGCCGCTGCGGGAGCGTATCCGGACGATCGTCGACCGTCGCTTCAACCGCGCCGCCTATGACGGCCGCGCCGCGGTCGACGCCTTCAGCGGCCGCCTGCGCGAGCAGATCGACCTGGACGCGCTATCGCAGGAGCTGCTGGAGACGGTGTCGAGCACGCTGCAGCCAGCCCAGGCCAGCCTCTGGCTGCGCCCCGTAACGATGCCGGAACGGCTGGACGGTACACCTTGAGCATGAGCACGATCACCCACAGCCTGCGCCGCGTGATCTTCCGAAGCGGCGCCCCGCGCGCGGTCGCGGTGGCGGACGACGCGCCGGTCGCCGTCACGCAGCCGCAGCCGGGCGGGCTCGAGATCGCGCCCAACGATCCCATCATCGGCTACTTCCAGAGCGCCGTCGGCGCCGTCGACATCGACGGCCTCGAGCTCGACTCGCCGGCCCTGGACGAGCTGCGCGCGGCCGGCGTCAAGCTGGTGGTGCCGCTGGTCACCCAGGGCGAGCTGATCGGCCTGCTCAACCTCGGCCCGCGGCTGTCCGAGCAGGACTACTCGGGCGAGGACCGGCGGCTCTTGGAGAGCCTGGCCGCGCAGGCGGCGCCAGCGGTGCGGGTCGGACAGCTGGTGCGCGAACAGGAGGCCGAGGTCCGAAGCCGCGAGCGGCTGGAGCCGAACTGGCGGTCGCTCGCCTGATCCAGCAGAACTTCCTGCCCCGGCAGGTGCCGCAGATGCAGGGCTGGGCGGTGGCCGCCGACTACCGGCCGGCGCGCGAGGTGGGCGGCGACTTCTACGACTTCATCGATCTGCCCGACGGCCGGCTCGGGATCGTGATCGGCGACGTCACCGACAAGGGCGTGCCGGCGGCGCTGGTGATGGCCGCCACGCGCAGCGTGCTGCGCGCCTCCGCCCAGCGCCTGATCGAGCCGAGCGCGGTGCTGGAGCGGGTGAACGAACACCTCTGCCCGGACATCCCCGAGAACATGTTCGTGACCTGCCTCTACGGCGTGCTGGAGCCGGCCAGCGGCCGGCTGGTGTTCGCCAACGCCGGCCACAACCTGCCGCTGGTCGCGCTCGACGGCGCCACCAGCGAGCTGCGCGCACGGGGGATGCCGCTGGGCCTGATGCCGGGCATGAGCTACGAGGAGACGGAGGCGCGGCTGCAGCCGGGAGCGCAGCTGCTGCTCTATTCGGACGGGATCACCGAGGCCCACGATCCGGGCCGCGAGATGTTCGGCGGCCCCCGCTTGGCCGCCGCCATGGCCGAGGCCGGCGGTGGCGACGGCGGACGCCTGATCAGCACCCTACTGGAGCGGCTGCGCGACTTCACCGCCGCCGCCGCCGAACAGGAGGACGACATCACGCTGGTGGCGATCCGGCGGATGCCGGCCGCCGCCGAGCTGGCCGACTTCCGGCTCGAGAGCGCACCCGGCAACGAGCGCGAGGCGATCGCACGGGTCGAGCTGGCGTTGGCCGGCGAGGGCCTGGAGCAGGCCCGACTGGAGCGGCTGAAGACGGCGGTGGCCGAGGCAACCATGAACGCGATGGAGCACGGCAACGGCTTCGACCCGGAGCGGCCGGTACGGCTGACGGTGCTGGCCTCGGCGGCCGAGGTGCGCGTCTGCATCAGCGATCACGGCCTCGGTCAGGGCGACCTGCGAGGCGGCACCGCGGCCCGACCTCGACGCCAAGCTGGCCGGCGAGCAGACGCCGCGCGGCTGGGGCCTGTTCCTGATCCGAAACATGGTCGACGAGCTGCACGAGCACGGCGACGACGACACCCACACGGTGGAGCTGGTGCTGCACCGAGATGCGAGGAGGCAATGATGGCAACCACGCTCGAGGCGCGGGTGCTGCGGGGCGATGGCATCGCCACCATCACCCTGGCCGGCGACGTCGACGGCGGTGCCCGCGAGGCGCTCGACGCCGCCTACACCGAGGCGGCGGGCGTCGCCACGCTGCTGCTCGACTTCGGCGACGTGGCCTATATCAACTCCACCGGCATCGCCCTGATCGTGGGCCTGCTCGGCCGGGCACGGGCCGACGGCGTCGCGGTCGCCGCCTGCCGGCTGTCCGACCACTACCGGCAGATCTTCGAGATCACCCGGCTGTCCGACTTCATGTCCATCCACGCCGACGAGCGCAGCGCTCGCGCGGCCACGCAAGGAGGTGCACGATGACCGAGACGACCGTATCGATGACGGTGCGCACGCCGTCCGACGCGATCAGCGTGATCGACATCGACGGCGAGATCACAGCCGCCAGCAGAGCCGGCCCTGATGGACGCCTACGGGCGCGCCAGCGGGGAGCGTACGCGGCGGGTGGTGCTCAACTTCAGCGGCCTCGAGTACATGAACTCGAGCGGGATCGGTCTGCTGGTGACGCTGCTGGTGCGGGCCAACCGCAACCACCAGCGGCTGCTGGCCTTCGGCCTCACCGACCACTACCGCCAGATCTTCGAGCTGACGCGGCTGGACGAGGCGATCGGCATCCACGACGACGAGGCGGCCGCGCTGGCCGCCGCCTGACCCACACGTCCTGAGAGGAGCACACCATGAGCGGTTCACACACCGATGGCGACGCCTGGGCAAAGCCGGTCGAGCGGCTGGCGGTGAACGGGGTCGAGCCCGGCGGCGCGGGCATCAACGTGGCAGGCAGGCGGCCGACCTCGCCGGTGCAGGGCTTCGGCCGCATGTGGCAGAAGACCTACCGGGTGCGGCTGGCCGGCAGCGAGGCGACCCCGGCCGACGTGATCGCGGTCTGGAAGCGCGACTTCCCCAGCTTCTGGCCGAAGGGCAACCGCTTCTTTGCGCCGCTGGCTGGGATCGCACCGGGCGAGGTGGCGGTGCTCGACCTGAGCATGCCCGGCCGGATCAGCTCTCGACCGGTGTGCTGGTGATGTACGCCGATGAGGAGTCGTTCACGCTGATGACGCCACAGGGCCACATGTTCGCCGGCTGGATCACGTTCAGCGCCTACCCCCAGGACGGGGCCACGGTGGCGCAGACGCAAGTGCTGATGCGCGCCTCCGACCCGCTGTATGAGGTGGGCATGACCATGGGCGGCCACCGCCAGGAGGATCGCCACTGGGAGCACACGCTGCGCTCGCTGGCCGCGTCGTTCGGGGTGGAGGGCGAGGTCGCTACCGAGACCGTCTGCGTGGATCGCCGCCGCCAGTGGGGCAACGCCGGCAACGTCTGGCACAACGCCGGCATCCGCTCCGGCATGCACACGGCGGCGGCGCCGGTCAGGTTCGCCACCCGACCGTTCCGGCGTGGCGGCGGCTGACGTCGACGCGGTCGTCGTCGGCTCCGGCCCCAACGGGCTGGCCGCCGCCATCACGCTCGCCCGCGCCGGCCGCTCGGTGCGGGTGCTGGAAGCCGCCGAGCAGATCGGCGGCGGCACCCGCACCGGGCAGTTGACGCTGCCCGGCTTCCGGCACGACGTCTGCTCGGCCGTGCACCCGCTGGCCATCGCGTCGCCGGTGCTGCAGGCGCTGACCTTGGCCAAGCACGGCTGCGAGTTCGTGCAGCCGGAGATCCCGCTCGCGCACCCGCTCGACGGCGGCTACGCCGGCGTGTTGCACCGATCGATCAGCGAGACGGCCGAGGGGCTGGGCGCCGACGCCGCCGCCTACCGCGCGCTGATGGAGCCGACCGTGCGCGACTGGGAGGGCATCATCAGCGACAACATGATGGCGCCGGTGCCGCGGATCCCTCGCCACCCGCGCGCCACGACCCGGTTCGGGCTGCTGGCGCTGCGGCCGGCGACGCGGCTGGCACGCTCGCGCTTCCAGACCGAGGCGGCGCGGGCGCTGTTTGCCGGCAGCGCCGCCCACGCCATGCAGCCGCTCGGACAGCCCGGCACCGCCGCGTTCGGGCTGGTGCTGAACATGCTCGGCCACGCCGTCGGGTGGCCGGTCGCGCGCGGCGGCTCACAGGCGATCGCTGATGCAATGGCGTCGCTGCTGCGGTCGCTGGGCGGCGAGATCGAGACCGGCCGCCAGGTGACGTCGATGGCCGACCTGCTGGGCCCGCGGGCGGTGCTGTTCGACGTGCCCCCGCGCCTGGTAGAGGGCATCGCCGCAGAAGCGCTGCCCGGCCGCTACCGGCGCGCGCTGCGTGGCTTCCGCTACGGGCCGGGCGTCTTCAAGATCGACTACGCGCTCAGCGAGCCGGTGCCGTGGGCGGCCGAGCCGTGCCGGCGGGCCGGCACCGTGCACGTGGGCGGCGGCCTCGACGAGCTGGTGGCGTCGGAATCGGCGGTCGCAGCCGGCCGGCCTGCCGAGCGGCCGTTCGTGCTGGTTGCCCAGCAGAGCCTGGTCGACCCCTCCCGCGCGCCCGAGGGCAAGCACACGCTGTGGGCCTATTGCCACGTCCCCAACGGTTCCGACGCCGACATGACCGAGACGATCGACCGACAGCTGGAGCGGTTCGCGCCCGGATTCCGGGATGTCGTGCTGGCCCGCCACACCATGAACGCGTGTGAGGTGGAGGCTTACAACCCGAGCTACGTGGGCGGCGACATCAACAGCGGCGCCGCCGACCTGCGCCAGTTGGTGCGGCGGCCGTCTCTTCGCTGGGTGCCTTCGACCACGCCCAACCCGCGACTGCTGTTGTGTGGCGCATCGACGCCGCCGGGCGGCGGGGTGCACGGGATATGTGGGTACGCGGCCGCGCGGGCGGCGTTGCGGGGGGTGCTGAAGTAGGCCGCCAATGGACTCCGGGCCGTTGGGTCGGCGCGGTATCGTGACGTAGGCGTCGAGCACCCGGCAGGTTTGGCGCCACGATGATCGGAGGGAACCCTTCGCGAAGCGGTTCTACCACCGGTCATCCGTGAACACGACGCCACACGACAGGGGGACGACGTGACAGAACACACGATCGGCACGCAGGAGCAGTGGCAAACGCAGCGCGACGAGCTGCTGAAGCAGGAGAAGGAGCTGACCCGCCGCAGCGACGAGCTGGCGGCGAAGCGGCGCCGGCTGCCGTGGGTGGCGGTGGAGAAGGACTACCGCTTCGACACCGAGCGGGGGACGCAGGGCCTCGCCGACCTGTTCGACGGCCGCGGCCAGCTCATGGTCTACCACTTCATGTTCGGGCCCTCCTACGAGGCGGGATGCCCGGTCTGCACCTCGATCGCGGACACGCTGGCCGTCCAGGTGCCGCACCTCAAGGCCAGGGACACCACCCTGATCCTTGCGTCCCGCGGGCCGCTCGCGAAGCTGATCGCCTACAGGAAGCGGATGGGCTGGGACATCGACTGGGTGTCGAGCGCCGGCAGCGACTTCAACCGCGACATCGGCTTCCTACACACGGAGGAGGAGCTGCGGCCGTTCCTGGCAGGCGAGATTCCCGCCACGGTCGTCCAGAACGCCGAGATGTGCGGCACCACCGCCCGCGGCTACGTCGCGGAGGGGCCGGGCCTGAGCGTGTACACGCTCGCGGACGGGGTCGTCTACCGGACATACATCAGCACCGCGCGCGGCCTCGAGCTCGCGATGCCCTACTACGCCCTGCTCGACCGCACGCCGAAGGGTCGCGACGAGCACCCCGGCACGCCGCTCTGGCTGCGCCGCCACGACGAGTACGAATCGAGCGTGGCGGCGGTCTGACCGGCTTTGGGGTATCACTGCAGTCGGCAGTTCAACAGGAGGTGGATGAGATGCCCGAGCACGCGATCGGAACTCGCGAGGAATGGCAGGCGGCCCGAAACGAGCTGGCGAAGCTCGAGGCCGAGCAGGCAGAGCGAAACCGGGAGGTCCACGAGAAGCGGCTGGCGCTGCCCTGGGTGCCGGTCGAAAAGCAGTACCAGTTCGACACCGAGGACGGCAAGAAGACGCTGGCCGAGCTGTTCGACGGGCGCTCGCAGCTGCTTGCCTACAACGTCATGTTCGGGCCCGACTACACGCTCGGCGCCTGCCCGGGTTGCACCAGCCTGGCCGACGGACTCGACGGCACGCTGGTGCATCTGAACCACAACGACATCACGCTGATCTGCTTCTCGCGGGCTCCGATCGATCGATTGGCGGCCTACAAGCAGCGGATGGGCTGGGAGTTCCCGTACGTCTCAACCTACAACACCGACTTCGCATTCGACTTCGGCCTGGCGCTGACGGAGGAGCAGGCTCAGGGCATCCCCGAGGTCAGGGACATGACCGAGAACCCGCCCGAGTGGCTCGAGGAGTGGGCGGGCCAGGTCGGGGCCGACCTGAAGGACGGGCTGCGCGAGAACCCGAGCTGGATCGCCTTCGCACGCGAGAACGGCACCGTTTACCACACTTACACCGTGTCGGCCCCCGACCCGTTCGTGGCGCCGTACTTCAGCTTCCTGGCGGAGCGAACACCGAAGAAGGGACCGGACGAGCCGCGGTCGTTCCGAAAGGACGAGTACCCGGCCTGACGCCGGGAAGCACATACACGATCTGAACACGGACGGATGTTGACTTACCTCTCGCATCGGGGTACACCTGCACCTGGCTGGCGGCTCCGGAGGAGAGTTCCATGAGAGGCGAGTTTCAAGCGTGGCGTCGAGCTGTCGCGCTCGCGGCCATGGGTCTGATCGTCGCGGCCGGGACGGCCGAGGCGAACGCACCGCTGACACGGGTGAGCTCCGACCCGTACACGAATCCGAGCAGCCAGCATGCGACCGAACTCGAGCCTGACACGTTTGCCCACCACGGCACCGTCGTCTCGGCATTCCAGGTCGGCCGCTTCTTCGACGGCGGGGCGAGCGACATCGGCGTCGTCCGTTCCGGCGACGGCGGTGCCACCTGGGACGCACCCGGCTTCCTGCACGACACATTCAACTCCGGCGACGCGTCCAGCCCGTACGAGCGCGTCAGCGACGCGAGCGTCGCCTACGACCGCGCGCACGGCGTCTGGATCGTCTCGTCGATCCCGATCCTGCCGAACGGGGTCGTGCCGACCGTGCTGTTCAACCGCTCGACCGACGACGGCCGCACCTGGGGGTCCGCAATCAGCATGCCGCCGCCCGTCTCGAACTCGATCAGCCTCGACAAGAACTGGACGACCTGCGACAACCATCCGTCCAGCCGGTTCTACGGCCACTGCTACACCGAGCTCGACAACTTCGGCGACGGTGACCTGGAGCTGATGTCGACCTCGACCGACGGCGGGCGCACGTGGAGCGTCCCGATTCGCACGGACGGAAACGACAAGGGCGTCGGCGGCCAGCCGGTCATGCAGCCGAGCGGCCGCGTGGTCGTCCCATTCGAGAGCCTGAACGGCACGATCTCGGCTTTCCACTCCGACAACGGCGGGGTATCCTGGAGCCGCGGGTTCAAGGTTTCCGGGATCCGCTTCCACGGAGTCGCGGGTGGCCTGCGCACGAGCCCGCTCCCGACCGCCGAGATCGCCGGCGACGGGACGATCTACGTGGCGTGGGAGGACTGCCGCTTCCGGAAGAAGTGCCCGGCCAACGACATCGTGTTCTCGAAGTCGTCCGACGGAGTCACCTGGACCGACCCGGCCCGCGTGCCGATCGACCCGGTGACGAGCAGCGCCGACCACTTCATCCCGGGCCTGGCCGTCGACCCGACGACCTCCGGCGCCGGCACGCACCTGGCGCTGACGTACTACTTCTATCCCAACGCCAACTGCGGCGGCGCGTGCCGCCTTGACGTTGGCTACATCTCGTCGCCGGACGGCGGCGCTCACTGGGGTGACGCGAGGCAGCTTGCCGGGCCGATGGGGCTCAGCCAGATCGCGAACACCTCACAGGGCCCGATGACCGGCGACTATATCTCGACCTCGTTCTCGGGCGGCATGGCGACGACGTTGTTCGCGGTCGGCCGCGACGCGACGACGGCCGCGTTCAACGAGGCCATGTACTCCCCGGGCCGCCTGCCGGTCGCGAGCCTGGCGCAGGCGATACACCTAGCGAGCATCACCGGCGCGTTTGGCGCGGTCGGCACCGGCGAGACGCACCATGCGCTGAGGGTCGACTGACGGAAGCGGGGCGCGTGCTCGCAGCGCGCAAGCCTCGCGTTTCGTCGATCGACCGAAGCCTTGCGGCATAGGGCCGTTGAACTGGGAGCCGCACGATTCACGTGTGTTCGGGTTCCTACGAGACCTACGATGCCGACGGTCTCGCGCGCGTACTCAGCAGCGAAGGACGGTCGCGGCTCATCCGGCGCGTCGAGCAGCTGCCGCACGATTAGACGACCCAAGGAGATGCCGAGCCGCGAAGCAACGGCCGCCAGTGGTCAGGCGCCGGCGGTCGGCTGCCGGCGCTCGGCCATGCGCTTGAGCTGCGACCGGTCGACCTTGCCGCTGGCGGTGCGCGGCATCCCATCGAGAAACACGATCTCCTCCGGCGCCTTGTACCCGACCCGCTCACGGGCGAAGCGGATCAGTTCCTGCGCCGAGGGACGCTCCGCGCCTTCACGGAGCGCTCACGTACGCCCGGACGTTCTCGCCATGCACGAGGTCGTGGATGCCGACGACGCCGGCGCTGCCGATGCACGGGTGCTCGAGCAGGGCACCTTCGACCACCTGCGGCGTAATGTTGGAGCCGTCGTGGACGATGATCTGCGTGCGGCGACCGCAGAAATACAGGTAGCCCTCGTCGTCGGCGCGCATGACGTCGCCGGAGTCCAGCCAGCCATCGTGGAACAGCTCTGCGGTCGCCTTCTCGTTGTCCCAATAGCCAACAGTGGCCGACGGCGCGCGGATCCACAAGCGGCCCTGCCCGCCGGCGTCGACCTGCGCCGTGGTCGCTGCGGATCTCCACAGTGACGCCTGGCACCGGCTTGCCTACCGAGCCGACCCGGATCTCCTGGGAGGGCGGGCTGACCGCCGCAAGGCCGACCTCGGTGAGCCCGTACGCCTCGTCGATGACGATTCCCGTCAGCCCGGTGAACTCGCGCTCGAGCTCGGCCGAGACGCAGTCGCCGGCGGCGCGGCATAGCCGCAGCGAGGCGAAGTCCTCGCCGCAAGCGCCGTGGTCGCGGGTGAGGGCGAACAGGGCCGAAGGGAGCATCGACAACACGGTCGGCCTGCCCTCCCGCAGCAACGGCAGCAGCTCATCGCCGTCGAAGCTGCGGGCGACGAGAAGATCCGGCGCCGACGCTGAGCGCGGCGAACGAAACGTAGAACGCGCCCACGTGCGACAAGGACGAGCCGGCGAGCAGCCGATCGTCGGCGCTCAGCTCCAGGCCCGCTGCCGCGATCGCAAGCATCCAGCCCACCGTCCGATGGGTGTGCGTGACACCCTTGGGAGGGCCGGTGCTGCCGGAGGTGAAGAAGATGACGTGCGGGATCGGAGGGATCCGGCCGCGGCGACGGCGGCGCCGTCGGCTCACCGTCGATCAGGTCATCGAAGGAGACACCGTCGCGGCTCGGTCGCGGGTAGCCGATCCTCCCCAGCGCCAGGTGCTGGGCCGCCCGGCTCTCGTCAAGGTCGGGCTCCCGCTCGGCATGCACCAGCAGCGCGCGTGCGCCGCTCACGTCGAGCGCATGGTCGATCTCGGTGGCGGTGTAGCGGTAGTTGAGCGGCGTCGCCACCAGCCCCGCCCGGAAGCAGGCAATGTAATGAGCGATCAGCCTCGGACGGTTCGGCATCAGCGACGCGATCCGGTCACCCGGGCGCAGCCCGAGCTCGAGATAGCTCTGCGCCAACCGCTGCGTCACGCGGTCGAGCGTCCGCCATGACCACGTGAACTCCGCACAGATCAGCGCATCCGCTTCCAGACCGCGCGCGAGCCCCGCCTCGAGCAGATCCCATAACATTATCGGTCGATCCAGCGCCGGCCCGCTGTAGGGCACCGCAGCACCTCCCCAGTCTCGTACCGACATGCTGTCATCCCGGCGAACGCGATACAAGCCCAGCGCCCGACCGGCGGACATCTGCTCGGTTTCCCACGCATCCTGTAGTCTGGCGATCGAGATCCGTGTTGGGCTGAAACAGAGGGAGACGGTCGTGAGCCAGAGCGAGCAGACCTTTGAGGGACAGTGTTACTGCGGTGCCGTCAAGATCGAGGTCACAGGCGATGCGGCAGGCGCCGGCTACTGCCACTGCGCCTCGTGCAGGAGCTGGTCGGCGGGCCCGGTCAACGCGTTCACGCTCTGGAAGCCCGCGGCGGTCAGGGTGACCCAGGGAGAGGACAAGATCGGCGAGTACCACCAAAACGACCGGAGCTATCGTCAGTGGTGCACGGAATGCGGCGGTCATCTCCTGACGCGCCACCCGCAATGGGACCTGGTCGATGTCTACGCAGCGACGATCCCCTCGTTTCCGTTCACACCGGGCGTCCACGTCAACTACGAGTCGACCGTGCTGCCCATGAAGGATGGCCTCCCCAAGCTCAAGGACTTCCCGGCCGAACTGGGCGGCTCCGGCGAGACGCTCGCCGAGTAGCGTCGTGACGCGGCAGTCGCTCCTCGGCCCCGCCCAGCGCACGCCGGCAACCGGCCGGCGGAGGGTAGGCTCCGGATCACGGTAACTGATCAACGGAGGAGCAGCCATGAGTGAGCCCAAGGTGACGCATATCGACGAGATCGAGGGCGCCCACGGCGGCGTGTTCAAGCCGGTTGGCCGCACGCTGGGGGCGACCGCTTTCGGCGTCAACGTCGAGCAGTATCCGCAGGGGCATGACCGGTACCCCGAACATGACCACTCCGGCGACGGACAGGAAGAGGTCTACTACGTGATATCCGGCCAGGCCACGCTCACGATCGACGGCGACGACCACATCATGCAGGCCGGGTCGATCGCCTACGTGCCCGCCGGGCACAGCCGGCGGTTCACCACGCCCGATCAGGGCGTGCAGTTCCTGGCCATCGGCGGCACGCCGGGCGCGCCCTTCAGCGACGTGATCGCAGCCCGCGAGAAAGCGACCACGTAACGATCGTCCGACGGCCCTTGCTCGATGGGCACGGCGCTATAGTGGGCTCTCGTGAAGGGTGAGCCTCCCCGGATTGAGCAACCTGAGGGCGAGCCGGTGGGCGATGTCCAGGACGTGCGGAGCCGACTGGCGCGGCATGAGGAGCCGGTGTCGCCGGACCTGCTCGCTGCGTCCTTCCCGATCTCGATGCGCGGGTACAGCCGCGAGCCCGTCGATGCACACATCGAGCGGCTCAATCGCGTGATCGCGGAGCTGGAGATGAACCGATCGCCGAGATCGGCGGTGCGAAACGCGCTCGACCGGGTGGGCGAGCAGACCTCCGGCATCCTGCGCCAGGCACGGGGAGCGGCAGAGGAGATCCTGGGAAGCGCGAACGAGGAGGCCGATCAGATCACCAGCCGTGCGGCTGCTACGGCCCGCGAGCTGATCGTGGACGCCAGTGATGACGCCGATCGAAGCCGGGCCGAGGCGGCAGAGCTCGTGCGCGCTGCCCGGGAGGAGGCCGAACGGCTGCTCGCTCAAGCTCGGGAGGACGCCGCGCGCATGGCGTCTCAAGCGCAGTCGGAGGCCGATCATCTGCGCTGGCAGTTGGATGAGGAGTTGGAGGCACGGCGCGCTGAGGCCGAGGCGAGGATGCTCGAGGTGCGTGCCGATACCGATGCCGTCTGGGAGGAGCGACACGACCTGCTCGGGGAGATCCGCGAGTTCGCAGCCCAGGCCCGCGCGCTCGCCAGCGAGGCGGTGCAGCGATTGCCCGACCAGACGGAGGACGAAGCGGCGGCCGCGGAGAGGGCGGAATCCGGCCCCGGCGCTGGAGACGACCCGGACGAGGAGACGGGAGTGATGCCCGCCCCGGCGGGCGGTGACGACGCCGGCCACAGTGGGACCTCGCCTGCCGGCACGTAGCCGCTGGCCCGTCGACCAGGATTAGATCTCCGCGCCGGTGGGAACCATCCCGGTAGGGCAGGTGCCAACGCATCGATGCCCGGCGGCCCGTTTCCGTGGCCGCCCAGATGGGAGGTTGGTCGATGACCACACACACGCAGAATCGCGTTGCCCGGCGGCCGATGGCGGTGCTCTTGCCCGCCGTGCTCTTGATGGCGCTCGGCGCCTGGGTGTTCTTCGCACCACTGGTCGGGCCGTACTTCAGCTTCGGGTTCGACACCAGCACGCGCTGGCGCTTCTCGCAGGACCACATGCTGATGAGCCTCATCCCCGGGATCGCGATCTTCGTCGGCGGGATCCTGATGATGACGCGGAGCCGGGCCGGCGCCTGGCTGGCGGCGCTACTGGCGGTGGCCGGCGGCGTCTGGCTCGTGGTCGGCCCATCGCTTCACCAGACCTGGTCGACTACCGGCTTCCAGCCGATGGCCGGCGGCTCGTGGAAGACCGGGCTTCGCTGGATCGCCTACTTCTACGGCGCCGGCGCGCTCGCCGTATACCTCGGCGCCCAGGCGCAGGGGATGCTCGAGCGGGCGACGGTCAAGGCGGAGCCATCCGCCCCGGCGACGTCCGTCCCGCCGGCGCCATATCGCATGACGAAGCAGACCGGAACGCCGGGGCAACGGCCGGAGTCTGATCAGCGGCAACCGGCGGCCTCGCACAACGCGTAGCCGCGCGGCGTACCCGGAAGGGGTGTCGGCGGGGTTCTGCCGGCACCCCCTCCGGCAGTCCCCTCGCCGCACCGGCGGCTACAACCCGTAGATCCGCCTCGCGTTCCCGTGCATGATCAGCGTGGCCAGTCGTTCGGCGTCGGTCCCGGAGAGATCGCCCGCGTCGACCATCTCACCGAGGGCGGCGCCCAGAGCGCGGCGGCCACGGACGGCGCCCAGCCAGTGCTGCTCGGGGATGCCGACGGCGTCGGAGCTGTACAGGATGCGCGATGCGGGCGCAGCGCCCAGCGCCTGATGGGTCATCGCGTGCTGTTCATGTGCGGTCAGAAACGGGATCGCGTAGGAGACGTCCAGGTACGCGTTGGCGTAGGTGGCGGCGAGCACCGCCAGGCTGCGCGTCCACGGGTAGGCGCCGTGCAGCAGCACCACCGCCACATCCGGGAAGCGGCGCATCAGCGGCGCCAGGTGGAGCGGGTCGGCCAGTCGCAGGTCCGCGTCCGCGTCGCCGTATCCGGTGTGGAACTGGACCGGCAGCGCCTGTGCCCTGGCGGCCTCCATCACCCGGCCGACGACGTGGTCGACCAGCGGTTTCTCCTGGACGCGCGGAACGGCCATCTGCGCCATCCGCCCGTGGGCGGCGCGCACGTCGTCGCGGTCGGGCGCTCCGATCATCAGCCCGCTTCTGTAGGCCGCCACCGACTTCAGCCCGCAGACGCCTCGGCGCCGGGCCGATCCGAGATGCGCGGCCAACGCTTCGTCCCACTCCTCGAACCGCCGTGTCTGGCCGGCCAGCCGCACGGCCACCGTCTCGGCCCGCTCCAGCCAGCCGATGCGGATTCCCGACCGCGCCGCCAGCTGGTCACGGTCGCTGACCTGGTCGGGCGCCGGGTAGCCGTCGTCCACCAGCAGCCAGTCGATGTTGGCCGCGCCTAGGAACAGGCGGTCCAGTTCGCCCTGCGTGCGGGCGCGGCGAGCCTCGATCACCGCATCCTCGTCCGCCTCGCATCCCAGCGCGCCCGCGATCTGGCGAAGCGCCCACACGTAGTGCGCGGCGGTGGCCGTGTGGTCTGGCGGGAACGGGTCTCCGCTGCACTCCGAGAAGCGATGCCGGTAGGCGGCCGCGCCCAGGCTCGAGCCATCCGCGAACAGCCCGTGGCAGTGATTGTCCACCAGCGGGATGTGACTTAGGTCAAGCATCGGCTCACAACTTGTAGCGGTACTCGGCCGCGGTCGTCTGCGGGTCGACCGCGGCATAGGCGGATGCTTCCGACCGCTTCAGCGCGAGATAGGTGGAGAGCATCGGCCGGCCCATGGCGCCGGCCAGCACCGGGTCATCCGCCAGCAGGTCGAGCACCGCGTCAAGCGACTGCGGGAGCATTGGCGGCGGCTGCTCCAGCCGGGCCGGGTTGACCTCCACGGGGTCGCCTGGATCGAGCCCGCGGACGATGCCGTCCAGCCCCGCTGACAGCACCACACCCAGGGCCAGGTGCGGGTTGCAGCTTGCGTCGACGGCCTTCAGTTCGAGGTTGATGGTCTGCTCCTCCCTCCCCCAGTAGGGCGAGACCACGCGTACGGGCGCCTCCCGGTTGTCGAAGCCCCAGCAGCGATAGACGCCCGTCCAGGAGTCTGGCAGCAGCCGCTGGTAGGAGTTGACGCTGGGGCATGTCACGGCCAGCAGCGCCGGGAGGTGCTCGATCAGCCCGCCCACGAAGTGGCGGCCGGTACCGCTCAGCCCTCCTGGCTGGGAGGGATCGTGCAGCAGGTTGCGGCCGTCCCGCCACAGCGACAGGTGCAGGTGGGCACCGCTCCCGATCTGGTCGAGGAACGGCTTGGGCGCAAAGCTCGCCCGGTAGCCGCGGATCAGCGCCGTGCCGCGTACCGTGTCGCGCACCGCGATCTCGGTGTCGGCAGCCGTGAGCGGATCCGCGGGTGCGACCGACAGCTCGTGCTGGCCGGCGCCGTACTCGTTCAGGATGCCTTCCACAGCGATCCCCCTGCCGACCAGCGCGTCGACGATGGCCGACATCACGGGCTGCGTGTCGTCCAGCCCGATCGTGCTGTACACCGGCCGCCGCGGCAGCGCCTCCAGCCCGCCGTCGGCCGTCGGCCGGCAGAGGTAGAACTCGAGCTCGAACGTGGCGCTGACGTCGACCCCAAGGTTCGCTGCTGCCTCCACCTGACGGCGCAGAAACGAGCGGGCACAGGCAAACCACGGCACCTGGTCGCGGTCGATCAGATCGCACATCACCGAGGCCACCCCCGGTGCCCAGGACAGCTCGCGGTAGGTCGCCGGATCGGGGACGATCCGCACCTCCCCCACGGGCGGCATCTCGGGGATGTCGACCAGCTCATCACGCACGTTGAGGGCGGTCTGGGCGAGCGTGCTACCGATGCCCCCGCGCAGCTTCTGTTCCAGGATCGAGACGTGCACCGCCTTGGCGTGGACGATGCCGGAGTAGTCACAGAACTGGAAGCGGATGATGCTGGTGCCGGCCCGCTCGGCCCGCTGGACGAGGTCATTCATCTCACGCGTCCGGCGATTCGCTGATCGCGATCTTGAGGTCGAGTATCGGCGTACCGTCGATCGCTTCCAGTGCCCCGACCCGCAGCGTGGTTGTGCCCTCCCGTGCGGTGACTGTCACTCGGTGGAGCCCGATCGGATTTGGCCGGTCCGGGGAGCGTGTCCGGAAGACGCCGGTCAGGGGGATCCGTTCGTCTCCCATCGGGTGCGTCTGCAGAACGTTTCGATCGGCCAGATGCAGCCAGGTCAGGACGATCAGTTCGTCGCCCGGCTCGAGGCGATGCAGGGCGTCGGCGAACGCGGAATCGATCTCAAGCAACGCCTCGGGTGCTCCCTCAAATGCCTGGTTCGGGGCGTCAGAAATCGCGCGCAGCGTCGAGCGGATAACGCCGATCGGACGAACCACGTAACGATCCGCCTCGTTCATATGCATACGAGTCTCGCACGACGGCGGGGCCTGTGGAGACGTTCGCCCGCACCGGCTCCTCTCGGATCACGGGTGATTCCGGAAGCAGCTCCTTCGTTACACCATGTCGCGCGGCACGCGAAACGACCACGCGCCCGCGTGAACAGACCGGCCGTCCTCAGAGGCGCGCAGGTCGGCAGTCACCAGGAACGACTCGGCGTTGGCCTGCATCGTGCTGCGAGCTTCGATGGTGACGCTCCACGCACCCCTGCTGAGGGTCATCGTGCGTTCGCAGACGAGCCGCGCCGAGAGGGGGTCCGCCTCGTCGATGGTGAATGTGTCGGGCTCGTGCGAGCGGATCTCGATGCCGCTCTCGGCGAAGCGGGTGTGGAAGCTCGGGTAGACGTGCACGAGCTGCGATGTGTTACGCCCAATGCTGCGCGAGACCGTATGGTCTCCCGGCTCCAGTGCAAGCGTCTCCGTGGCGGGCACGGGCGCCTGCTCGGCGGGCGCGAATGCTGGCGGCGCCGGCTCGCCGTCCCAGGGCCTTCGCACTGGCAGCTCGAGGGCACCGCCGTGAACGGTCAGCGTGACCGGAGCGGGTGACGGAAAGGCCCACGGCCAGTAGGCGGTCGACACAGCCACCCGCAGTCGGTGACCAGCCGGTACGACCTGGCCAATGGCCTTCAAGTCCACGCGCACCTGCTCGCGCCGGCCCGGCTCCAGCGGACGCGGCTCCTCATGGCCGCCGCGGTGGGTGAGGTTGAGCAGGCCGCGGGTGACCAGCGTCGAGGCGCCGTCGGGAGCGACATCGCACAGGCGCACGCACACCAGCGCCCAGGGGCGGTCCGATTCGAGCTCCAGGAGCACCGCGGGCTGACCCAGGATGGCGATGTCGCCGTGGAGAGGGAGGCCGTCGTACACGAGCGACCGCCCGTCCTCGGCGCGCTGGTCGGGTGGCAGGTCTGCGGGATTTCCGAACGGGTCCCAATCACCGGCATCCACCCCGGTGGACTGCGGACTGCGTACCATGAGCGGCCGATCGCCGCCGCGCTCGATACCGTCGGCGCCCAGCGTCAGCGAGCGCAACTCGACGTTGGGGGAAGGCCAGGATGGCTCGGCCAGCCACCGTCCCGGCCGCTCCGGGTAGCTCGGACTCGGCGGCACGGCGTCCTGCATCCAGACCGCCAGCTGCGGCTCGTCCATGACGCCGTTATCGACGCCCTTCAACCAGCGATCCCACCAGCGCACGCACTCCTGCAGGAAGCCGATCGCCGGGCCAGGCGGGATGTCGTCGTTGGGGAAGTGGTGCGACCATGGCCCGATCACGGCCTTGCGTGGACAGCTCAGCCCCTCCAGCATGCGTAGCACGGCGTTTCGGTACCCATCGGCCCACCCTCCGGCCAGCAGCACCGGACAGTCCACAGAGGAATAGTCCTCGCAGATCGAGCCCTGCTGCCAGTAGCCGTCGCGGCGCTGATGCGTCAGCCAGGGCCCGATCATGGGGCGGGTGCCCTCGAGCCGCTGCTGCCAGGCGTCGCGCCAGTCCTCGCCCACCACTTCCGGGTCGGGAGGCAGCGTCGCGTACACGTGCATCGTCGTCGCCCAAGACAACAGGTAGTAGGCGAGCAGGCAGCCGCCCATATAGTGGACGTCGTCGGCATAGCGGTCGTCAGTCGAGGCGACGCTCACGATCGCGTTCAGCGCGGGCGGTCGGCGCGCCGCCGCCTGCAGCGCCGCGAACCCGCCCCACGAGTACCCGAACATGCCGACGGTGCCGTCGCACCAGGGCTGGTCCACGATCCAGGCGATGATCTCGACCAGGTCGTCCTGCTCCTGCTCCAGGTACTCGTCGAGCAGGATCCCGTCGGAGTCGCCGCTGCCGCGAATGTCCACGCGCACCGATGCGTACCCGTGCTGTGCGAAATAGCCGTGGCGACCGGCATCGGCCACCGAGGTGACGTCGTTCTTGCGGTAGGGGATGGCCTCCAGCACCCCCGGCACCGGCGTCGAGGCGGCATCCGCGGGCATCCAGATCCGCGCCGCCAGTCTGGTGCCGTCTGCCAGCGGGATCCAGACGTGGTCGAGCCGCGTGACGCTATCGGGCACGACCGCCCGCGGGCGGTCTTCGGATTTGTGAGCGCCCTTGCGTCCTGCCACGGGTGCGAGGTTAGCGTACGGTGACCGCCACCGGTAGGATCGTCGCAATCGGCCGACCGAGGAGCGTCATGAACGACTTCCCCCACCGTCCCCTTTCGCCCGCGGGCACCATGCGCCGCCGCGAGCTGCTGGCCCGCGCCGCCCAGATGGGCATCGCCCTGCCCGCGCTGGGTGCGCTCGGCGCCGCCTGCGGCAGTAGCAGCTCCAGCCCGCCGCCGTCCTCCAGTGGCCCGCCCAAGGGAACGGCCGTGCTGCTCAACTACCAGGGCTGGATGGGTAAGCACACGGTCGCCGACTTCGAGAAGGCCTACCCCGGCGCGGGCATCAAGCAGGCCTCGCTGGGATCGATCTCGAGCGGCGCGGTCGTGCCCCAGATCAAGGCCAACATGTCGACCTACGACGCCGCGCTGGGCGACCAGGCCGTCACCGGCCAGGGTATGGCCGCCGACATCATCCAGCAGCTGGACTGGTCGAAGATCCCCAACATCAAGAACGTCGACCAGAAGTTCCGGTCGGCCTACACGCACGGCATCCCCACCGACTACGGCAAGACCGGCATCGGCTATCGCACCGACATGGTCTCGGAGCCCCTCACCAGCTGGGCCGACCTGTGGAACCTGGCTCCCAAGTACTCGGGCAAGATCGTGTTCACCGACCTCGACCGCGACTGCATCGGCTCCGCCCTCAAGTACAAGGGCTTCTCGGTCAACACGACCGACCAGAACCAGCTGGACCAGGCGCTGCAGGCACTGATCGACATCAAACCGCACCTGCAGGCGCTGAAGTCGTACAACATCGGCCAGGGCCTGGCCCAGGGCTCCTACGCGATCGCGATGGACTGGGACTACGACGTTGCCCTCGCCCAGCAGGACAACCCCCACATCAAATGGGTGCTGCCGTCGGAGGGCGCCTCCGCGTATCTGGAGGGATTCTTCGCCGTCAAAAATACGCCTCAGATCGAGGTGTTGGAGGCGTTCTTCAACTTCTTCCTGGAGCCCCAACAGTACGCCGACTTCGTGAACACGACCGGCACCGCCTACGTCTCCAACGCAGCCACGCCGTACATCAACAAAACGATCTCGTCGAATCCGGCGCTGATCGTCGACCCGGCCACACTCGCGCACGTCGAGTTCGAGAACTACCTGGGCGAAGCGACCGCCGCGTACAACAAGCTATGGGACGAGTTCAAGTCGGCCTGAGTCCGGCTGGCTGATGATGCGCTACGCGGGCCAGGCCCTGCGCAGCCTACTGGCGCTGCCGACGGTGGCCTGGATGCTGTTGTTCTTCCTGATCCCGCTGGGGCTGGTGGTCGTCTACTCGTTCGCGACCATCAGCCTGGTCACGTACAACATCAGCTTCGGCTGGACGCTCTCGAACTACCGGCAGATCCACGACCCGCTCTACTTCAACACGCTGACGCGGTCGATCTTCCTGTCGGTCTCCGCCACGCTCGGCTGCCTACTGCTTGGCTTCCCGCTGGCCTATTTCATCAGCCGCCAGCCGTCCCGCTGGCAGAAGCTTCTGCTGGTGCTGGTGATCGTGCCGTTCTGGTCGAGCTTCATCGTGCGCACCTACGCGATCGTCAACCTCATCGACAACGGCGGGCCGCTGCAGCACTTCCTGCACGCGCTGCACGTGCTGAGCGGGCCGCTGGACATCCTCTACACGCCCAAGGGCATCGCACTGGGCATCGTCTACTCGTACCTGCCGTTGATGGTGCTCCCGATCTACGTGTCGCTGGAGCGGATCGACTACAACCTGGTCGACGCCGCCAACGACCTGGGCGCGAATCCGCGGCGCACGTTCCGGCGGGTGACGCTGCCGCTGGCGATGCCAGGCGTCGTGGTCGGCTGCATTATCGTCGGCATCCCCGCCCTCGGTGAGTACGTGATCCCCGAGATCCTCGGCGGTGGAAAGACGCTGATGCTCGGCAACGTCATCACAGATCAATTCCTCTCCGTGGGCGACTACCCGTTCGGCTCCGCGATCGCGGTCGCGCTGATGGTCGTGATGGCGGTGGCGCTGATCGTCTTTCGGCTGGCACAGCGGCGGGCGGCGCCGTCGTGAGGCTCCGCCGCCACTGGTTCTCAGGCCTGATCTCGCTGGCCGTGATCGTAGGTCTGTGGTCGCCACTCGTGATCGTCGCCGTCAACTCGGTGAACAAGGACACTCTGCTGGTCAGCTGGAAGGGCTTTACGACCCACTGGTACAACCAGGCCTACCACAACCCCGACGTGCGAGGCGGGGTCAAGGAGACGATGACGATCGCGCTTGCCTCGACCGCGATCTCGCTGGTGCTGGCGGTAAGCGGGTCGCTGTGGTGGCGGCGGGCCGGTCACCGCTCGCAGCGCCTGTTCGACGGGCTCACCTACCTGCGCATCATGCTGCCCGAGGTGGTGTTCGCTGTGGCGCTATTCCTCCTGTTCTCGAAGATCCAGTTCCCGCTGGGCACTTCCGCGGTGGTGATCGGGCACGTGGTCTGGAACTCGGCCTACGCGACGCTGATCATCCAGGCGCGGGTGGCGACGCTCGACCCCGCGCTCGAGGACGCCGCAGCTGACCTGGGCGCAAACCCGTGGCGGGTGTTCCGGCGGGTGACGTTCCCGGGACTTCTGCCCGGGATCGTCGCGGCCGGGCTGCTCGCGTTCACGTTCTCGTTCGACGACGTGGTCACGTCCTACTTCCTGGTGGGGTCGGGGACGGCACCGCTGCCGGTGGTGATCCTGTCGATGATCCGGTTCCGGATCACACCCGAGATCAACGCGATCGGAATGCTAGTGATGCTGTTCACGGTGACCATGTTCACGGTCGGGTTCCTGGCGGTGACGCGGCTGGGCCGCGGGGCGCGGCGGGCACTGGCGCTGCCGGAGGGACGCGACTGATGGAGACCGGGACCGTCAAGCTGTCGGCGCTGACGAAGCGGTTCGGCGACCTGGTGGCGGTGAAGAGCCTCGATCTGGAGATCCCGGCCGGCGGGTTCTTCTCGCTGATCGGGCCGAGTGGCTGCGGCAAGACGACGACGCTGCGGATGGTCGCCGGGCTCGAGCACCCAGACGAGGGCACGATCGAGGTGGGCGGCGAGGACATCACGCGGCGGCCCGCCTACCGGCGGCCGGTGAACACGGTGTTCCAGTCCTACGCGCTGTTCCCGCACCTCTCGGTGGCGGACAACGTCGCCTTCGGCCTGGTCGAGGAAAAGCGACCGCGGGCCGAGATCCGAACGCGCGTCGCCGAGATGCTCGAGCTGGTGCAGCTGGCCGGCCGCGAACACTCGCGGCCGGCGCAGCTCTCAGGCGGGCAGCAGCAGCGCGTCGCGCTGGCGCGGGCGCTTGTGAAGCACCCGAAGGTGCTCTTGCTGGACGAGCCGCTGGGAGCGCTCGACCTGAAACTGCGAAAGGAGCTGCAGGGGCAGCTGAAGTCGGTTCAGCGGCGGGTCGGGATCACGTTCGTGTATGTGACGCATGACCAGGAAGAGGCCTTCTCGATGTCCGACCGAGTCGCGGTCATGCACGACGGTCTGCTCGAGCAGGTGGGGACGCCCGAGGATGTGTACCGAAAGCCGGCGACGCTGTTCGTCGCCGACTTCGTGGGCGCGTCCAACCGCACCGAGGCGGTGGTGGACTCGGCGCTCGGCGAAGGCCGGTACCGGCTGCGGGCCGGCGACGCCGGCGAGCTCCCCGCCTACGGTCCGGAGGGGATCTCCGAGGGCGCGGCGGTCAGCATGATCGTGCGGCCGGAGTCACTACGGCTGAGCGGCGAGGGGTATGCCGCCACGGTCGCCGACGTGTCGTACGTCGGACCGGCCAAGCACCTCGAGCTCGAGACCGAGGCGCTGGGGAGGGTACGGGCGACGGTGGGCGGCGGCGAGCAGGCCGCTGTGGGCGACCGGGTGACGGTGTCGTGGCCGGCGGAGGCGGCGTGGATCGTGGCGGGAGGCGGTTCCGATCCGCCGAACGAGGAGACGGACCTAACGTCGTAGAATCGAGCACGTGGATGTGCCTGCCGGCCGTCGAGCTTTGCGATCGCGCCTTGACGCGCGGGGCGGCGGGTGACTGAGCTGAGCCGGGCGAAGCACGCCTGGATCCCGCTGTCAGGCGGCTGCCGCCTGTCCGCCCGCCTATGGCTCCCGGACGCGACGCCGGCCCCAGCCATCCTCGAGTACATCCCCTACCGGAAAGACGACATCACGGCCCCGCAGGACGAGAGTCGCATGGCCTGGTTCGCCGAGCACGGCTACGCCTGCCTGCGCGTCGACCTGCGCGGCAGCGGCGACTCCGACGGCGTGTTGCTCGACGAGTACCTCGCGCAGGAGCAGGAGGACGCGCTCGAGGTGATTGCCTGGATTGCGGCGCAGGACTGGTGCGACGGGGCCGTCGGTATGATCGGCATCTCCTGGGGCGGGTTCAACGGCCTACAGGTGGCGGCGCGGCGCCCCCAGGCGCTACGCGCCGTGATCTCTTGCATGTCGACGGACGACCGCTACGCCGACGACGTCCACTACATCGGCGGCTCGCTACTGGCCGAGACGCAGCAAAGCTGGGCAACGTCGATGCTCGTCTTTTCCAGCCTCCCGCCCGACCCAACAGTAGTGGGCGAGCGCTGGCGCGACATGTGGCTGGAGCGCCTTCACGGCGTGCGGCCGATGATCGAGCCATGGCTGACACACCAGCGCCGCGATGACTACTGGCGCCACGGCTCAGTCTGCGAGGACTACGCCGCGATCAGCTGCCCGGTGATGGCTGTCGGCGGCTGGTCGGACGGCTACCGCGATGCGGTGCTGCGGATGCTCGAGGGCCTGGACGTGCCCCGGCGCGGGCTGATCGGCCCCTGGTCGCACGCCTATCCGCACGACCCGGTCGCGCCAGGCCCCTGGATCGGGTTCCTGCAAGAGTGCCAGCGCTGGTTCGACGAATGGCTGCGCGGCATCCCCACCGGAGTTCGCGACGAGCCGATGCTGACGGCGTGGATGCAGGAGCCGGCCGCGCCGGCCACATTCCACGCGCAACGGCAGGGGCGCTGGGTGGCGGAGCCGTCGTGGCCGCCGTCGCACCCGCGGACGCTCACGCTGGCGCTGGGCAGCGACCGGGTGCTGGGCTCGGAGGCGCCCGGCGAGCTCCAGATCTGCTCGCCGCAGCACGCGGGGCTGGAGGGCGGCTTCTGGTGTCCGTTCGGCAATCCCGGCGACTGGGCACCCGACCAGCGCGGCGAGGACGAGCTGGCGCTGTGCTTCACGAGCTCGCCGATGGAGCAGCGGACAGAGCTGCTGGGAAAGCCGGTGCTGCACCTGCAGCTCTCGAGCGGACGGCCGCTGGCACAGGTGGCCGTGCGCCTGAACGCCGTGTCGCCGGACGGCAGCTCGGCCGTGCTCACCTACGGCATCGCGAACCTCACACACCGCGCCTCGCCGGCTGAGCCGGCGCCGCTCGAGCCCGGCCGCGCGTACGACGTGACGGTGCCGTTGCAGTCGCTCGGCCAGGCAGTCGAGACCGGGCAGCGACTACGGCTGGCGCTCGCCACCTGCTTCTGGCCCTGGCTATGGCCTTCGCCCGAGCCGGCCACGCTGACGGTGCACGCGGGAGACGGATCGTGGCTCGAGCTGCCGCTCTCGACAGCGGCCGAGAGCGCCGGACCGGCTCGTGAGCCGCAGTCCGCATTGCCGCTTCCGCATACCGAGCACCGCTCCCGCTCGGGCGAGCGCGTGCTCGAGCACGCGGGGCGCGTCCACCGCCTTACGCACATCCCCCACGACTTCGACCTCGAGCTGGCCGGCGGTACGCGGGTCGACTGGAGTGGTCCCGACGACTACACGATCGCCGACTGCGAGCCGCTCTCGGCAACGATCGACACTCGGCGGCAGGTGCGGCTCACGGGCGTTGGCTGGGACGCGGAGGTAAACGTGTCGAGCTCGATGCACTCCGACGAAGCGGCGTTCCACGTCGAGACTCGGCTGTTGGCACGGTCGGCGGGCGAGGACGTGTGTGCGCGCCAGTGGCGATTTCGGATTCCGCGCGATCTGGTGTAGCGTCACCTCGTGACCGCCGCCGGGCGCGCGGGGATCAGCCTGGCGGTCAACGTGCTTAAGAACGGCGCTACTAGGACAGGCCGAGGAGCGTCGCAGGATTGGCCTTTGTCATCTTCTCGAGTTCGTCGGCACTCGCCCCGACATCCAGTAGAGACCGGATCAGCATACGCATGCCCTCGGCATGGGGCGGAGCGGACGCCTGGCCGAGGTCCGAGCTCAACACCAAGCGGTCTCCCCCGAGCGCTTCGATCCACTCGGCAAGCTCGTCCGGCTTTTGTTCCCAGAAGATCGGCGAGCAGCACGAGACTGCGACATATTCGAGGTACGCGCCGGCCGCGATCAGTTCGCGTTGAACGTCCAGCTCGAGGCGGCAGAGCGCCCAGTTGGCATGCGTGACGAGGAACTTCGTGACGCCGTTGGCGGTAGCCGCGTCGAGCAGGGCGCGAATCTCAGCAATGCTGAGGTGGCCGGTCGCCAGACACGCGTCGGCATCCGCGACGAGCCTCACGACCTCCACCGCTTCGGGCGTCAACGCGCCTGACTCATCGAACACGGTGACCCCATCGCCAGGGAGTTGCTTCTGCATCCGCCCTAGTTGCGGATAGTCGGGGGTCTGGAAGTAGTCGGCATGCCACTTGGAGTGGTTGGAGGGCATGAACACGATCTTCGCGCCGTACTGGAGGGCGGCCTGGACGACGTGCGGGTTGATCCCCCCAACCGAGCGGTTGAGCACGATGGCGCCGAACGCGGTCGTCTCGGGATAGATCCTGCTGACGTGGTAGGCCCGGCCCATCGTCGCCTGGTCGTGATCCTTGAGCACCACCCCGCGCATACCGAAGTCGATGGCCTGCTGCGCGAGGTCGGCGTCGTCGATGGGCCGGTTGAACAGCGCCGGATGGGTGTGGGCGTGCATGTCAATGGCGTCGCGCAGCAGCGCGAGATCGAGCCGGCTCATCACTCCTCCTTGCACTCGAGGACGGCGCGATGCTAGCATCGCCTCTCGCCATGCGCAATCAACTTCTCAGTAGTCGAGAACCTTAGGGGCAACAGAAATGGCGCGAGACACCGCCGCCGCCCCTACACCAGCATCGGCCGACACCAGGCAGCGCGAGCTGGAAGGGCGCGTCGCGGTGGTCACGGGGGGAGCGAAAGGAATCGGGCGCCTGGTTGGGGAGTTGATGGTGCGGGAGGGCGCCGCGCTTGTCGTGGCTGGACGCGACCAGGGGGCCATCGACGCCGTCGTCGGCGAGCTGAACGGCGCCTCGACAGAAGGCCGCGTCATCGGGATGCGATGCGATGTGACGTCCGAGGACGACACCAAGGCCCTGGTCGCCCGGGGACTTGAGGCGTTCGGCCGTGTGGACATTCTCGTGAACTCCGCCGGTGGTACCGGCCCGATCGAGACGCCGTGCCACGAGTATCCGGCCGACGAGTTCCGCAACATCCTCGAGCTGAACATCGTCGGAACGTTCCTTCCGTGCAAGGCGGTGATCCCGACGATGATCGCAAATGGTTCCGGTCGGATCGTGAACATCGCCGGCACCTCGGGCCTCCGCGGCTACCGCAATCGCTCCGGGTATTCGGCGTCCAAGTGGGCGGTGCGTGGCTTCACTCGCACGCTTGCGCTCGAGCTCGGCCAGTACGGGATCACGGTGAACGACGTCTGCCCGAACGTCACCAACGGCGCCCGGATGGACCGGATCGTCACCACCAAGGCCGCCCGCAGCGGCAGCACTGCCGACGAGGTCTATGCCGAGTTCGCCTCACAGACCGCGCTGGGCCGGTTCGTCGACGAGATCGACGTCGCCGAGGCGGTGCTCTTCCTTGCATCCGACCGGGCGAGGAACATCACCGGCCACGACATCGTCGTGGACGCCGGCTGGGATGTGTGAGATCGAATCAACGCGTCAGGAGCAAGCATGCCTATCATCGAGGTCAAAGCGTTCGAGCGACGCTTCGAGGATCCTGAGCAGTCGAGGTTGCTAATCGAGCGGCTAACCGACGCGTTGGTCTCGGTCTACGGCGAGGCCGTGCGGTCGGAGACGTGGGTCCTGCTGGAGGCTGTCGCGCCGGACAGGTGGGGGTTCGGCGGCGAGGTGCGGAACTGACCGGCTCGCGTCTGCTGTCCACCAGCCTCACATCCGGCGAGTCCGCCGTCCCGCGGATCGTGGGTGGCGACGGCGCGTGGTTCGAGCTGGCGGACGGACGGCGGGTGATCGATGCGAGCAACACGGCGGCTCCACTCGGTCACGGCCACCCCGAGATCGTCGAGGCCGTCCGACGAGCCAGCTCCGGGATCGCGCTCAACGAGGGATGGGCCTGGACGGATCGTGAGGACGCCGCTGACGACCTGATCCGCATAGCGTTTGAGGACGCCGAATGGGTTGGTGCCGTGAGGTTCTTCGTCAGTGCCAGTGAGGCGAACGACGTCGCTCTCGCACTGGCACAAGCCCTTACCGGCCGCAGCGAGCTGGCCACCCGTGAGCGTGCGTACCACGGCGGCCTCGGCCTGGCACGCGAGATGACCACGCAGCCCCAATGGCACGGGGGGCTAGCTGGCGCCGGCTCATCGAGCGCGATGCCCCCTCGGCTCGCGACGGTCCATTCACTCCCGGCCCCCACGGGGGCGCGCGTCACCGGTCAGCCCGATCCGACGGAGGGAGACGACTGGATCGCGGCGGCGGAGCAGACGCTGACCAGCTGCGCCGCTGTCTTGTTGGACTACAGCCAGGGTGGCATCTACCACACGCCTCGGTACCAGGACCGCGTGGCCGCCGCTGCGCGCACCGCCGGTGCTCTGTGGATCGCCGATGAGACAGTCACCGGCTTCGGCCGGGTCGGCGGCTGGTTCCAGTTTGGACACGGGCAGACTCGACCCGACATGGTGACGATGGGCAAGTGCCTGGCGGCCGGCGCCGCCCCCGCTGGGGCGATCGTGCTGTCCCGGGAGCTGGCCGAGTTGATCGGGTCCAGGAGTTGGCAGACCTACTCGACGTTCCGGGGCCATCCGGCCGCCGTTGCGGCACTCCGCGCCCACCTGGCTGTCTCGGCGCGCGACCAGTTCTATCGCCGCGCTCTTGACCTCGATGGGTTCATGCTGGAAAGGATGCGGAGCCTCGCGGAGGCGCATCCAGGTGTGCGCCGGATCGACGGCCGTGGGCTCCACTGGACGATCGAGCTTAACGGCCCGGCCTGGCAATCGTGGCACGGACAGGAGTCCGAGCCCCTGGCCAGTCGCGTGGCCGCCGGGGCGCTCGCAGCGGGGGCCTTGATCGCCACCAGCGGCGAGCAGACGTCGTTATTCGTCGCCCCGCCGTTGATCGCGAGTGAGGAGGAGATCAACCTAATCTTCGATGCGCTCGACCACGGTCTGGTGGTGGCGGACGCCAAGGTGGAGGCGACGTGACCGACGACTCTCGCGAAAGCGCGCCACCGAGCGTCGAGTCGTCGTCCAGCGTTGGGAAAGCGCTGCACATCCTCTCGCTGTTCGGACCCGAGCGGCCCGAGTGGGGTGCTAGCGAGGTTGCCCGAGAGCTGTCCGTCACCGTCCCCACCGCACACCGCCTGCTCAACGTCCTGACCCACCACGGCTTCCTGGCTCGGTTCGGTCGCGGACGTTTTCGGCTGGGACTGGAAGCGATCAGCCTGGGGCGCCGTGCACTGGCATCGATCGACCTCCGTTCCGTTCTGCGCTCCGATCTACGGGAGCTCGCCGCCGCGGCAGGCGAGACCGCCCTGCTGACAGTGCCCGAGGAGCATGTCGGTGCGTCGCTCTGCATCGACCGCGTCGAGAGCAGCCATCCATTGAGGCTCTCCCTCGATGTGGGAACGCTCACGCCGCTTCACGCGGGTGCGTCTGCCAAGGTGCTGCTCGCCTACCTCCGGCCGCACGACATCGAGCAGGTGCTCAGTCGACCGTTGGAGCGGCTCGCGCCTGGAACCATGACCGATTCAGACGTCCTACACACCGAACTCGCCGAGATCCGCGAACGTGGGTATGCGACGTCGATGGAGGAGACAGATGTCGCCGCGTGGGGGGTCGCCGCGCCTCTTCGGTCGGCGGACGGCATTGCGATTGCCGCGCTTGGGCTCGCCGGCCCCCTGCATCGCTTCGACACCGAGACGTCCCGTCGCTTCGGGCAACTCGTTGTGGACGCGGGTCACCGTGCTGAGCGCCGCCTCGGCAGCCTGTTGCCGGCCGCGCCACTTACCAACCCTCCAGGCGCGAACCGAGTCGTGGCATGACCGGCGCAGTCGCGCTCGTGACCGGCGGCGGCCGCGGTATCGGCCGATCGACCGCCGAGCTACTCGTGAGCCGCGGGATGACCGTCGTCGCAGTGTCGCGAACGGAGCGCGAACTGCGGTCACTGAAGGACTCCGTCGGCGCCGACTACATCGTCGCCAGCGTGGAGACGGAGCAGGGATGCGAATCAATTGTCGATGAGACCCTGCGGCGCCATGGCCGTGTCGACGTTCTGGTAAACAACGCGGGGGTCAGTGGAGCTGAGCGTCCCATCTGGCAACAGGACCCCACCCTGTTCCGGGAATCGCTCGCGGTCAACCTCGAAGGAGCTTTCCACCTCACCCGGCTCGCGGCCGGCGATATGGTCGAACGTCGGTCGGGGCGAATCGTGATGGTCAGCTCGACGGCCGGCGAGGTCGGCGGACCACAGATGTCGGCGTACTGTGCCTCCAAGCACGGGCTGCTTGGTCTCATGCGCGCCGCCGCACAAGACCTCGCTCCGTACGGTGTGACGTGCAACGCCGTCTGCCCCGGGTGGGTGCGAACGCCGATGTCCGAGCACACAGCGGAGGTGGAGGCAAGCGAACTGGGTGTGACGACCGACGAGATCTGGCGGCAGCGTGATGCCGATTCGCCCGCGGGCCGCATCGTCACAGCAGAGGAGGTAGCGGAGACGATCGCGTTCCTGGCCAGTGCCGCCGCGAGCGGCATCAACGGCGAGGCCGTCACCATCAGCCTGGGCAGCGCATGGTAGATGGGCCGACGCACACTTCCTGGCTGATCGCGGGTGCCCGGCTCTGTGAGGATCTCGAGACGGGAACGCTGAGCGAGCCGGTGGATGTTCGCCTGGCCGGGGGGCGGATCGTCGAGCTAACGCCGGCTGCCACCGACCGATCTGCCGATGGCGCGCAGTTGGTCGACGCCACCGGCCTGCTGCTCTTCCCCGGCCTCGTCAACTCGCACTTCCACTCCACCGGCACGTTCAACAGGGCATTCGTTGCAAATCTGCCGCTGGAGCTGTTCATGCTCTACGAGCTGCCGCCGTTCGATTTCGGCCCGTTCCCCCCTGAGCTCTACCGATCACAGGTACTCTGGGCCACCTCCCAGATGCTGAAGGTGGGCGTGACGTCGGTGTTCGACGACGCGATGTTCTACCCCGACCCCAGCGACGAGACCGTGGCCGGGCTGATGGGCGCATATCGCGACTCGGGCATCCGCGCGACCGTGGCCGTCTACCTGCCCAATAAGGTCGAGTACGAGTGGATACCCGGCCTCAAGGAGCTGCTGCCGGCCGATGTCGTGGCAGGGATGGACGAGGGCGTTCCACCCGTCGAGGAACTGGTCGGCTTCTACGAGCGGTTCGTCGGGCGCTGGCACGGAGCGGAGAGCGGCCGGCTGCGCTGCGCGCTCTCCTGTTCCGCCCCGCAGCGGGCCACCGACGACTACATGCTGCGGTTGCACGAGCTCTCGCGCGAGTTCGATCTGCCATTCGTCTTCCACGTGTATGAGACGAAGCTGCAGCGGGTCGCCGCCGATGCCTTCTACGGCACCTCCATGATCCGGCACCTTCGGGAGTTGGGAGTGCTTTGCGAGCGGTCGGTGATCGTGCACGCCGTCTGGGTCGACGAGTCCGACATCGGCGACATCGCAGACACCGGGGCGATCGTCGTGCACTCCCCGAGCGGCAACCTGCGGTGCGGCAGCGGAATCATGCCCTACCGCCAGCTCCGCGACGCAGGCATTCCCGTCGCCCTCTGCACCGACGAGGCCACGGTTGAGGACCGCTGCAACCTCTGGCAGGTCGGCCGGCTCGCCGGGATGCTCCACACGATCGGCGACCCCGACCACCGGACGTGGCCCCGCGCGGAGGAGATATTGGATGCGATGACGGAGTCGGGAGGTCGTTGCCTCGGTGTGGACGGCCTCGGAACGATCCGCGTCGGCGCACCGGCCGACCTGATCCTGCTCGACCTCGAACCCGTGCTGGACACCCCAATCGCGAAACTGGGCAACGCGCTCGTGTACGGAGAGCACGGCTCATCGGTGCGCTCCGTGTTCGTGGACGGCCGACTGGTTGTCCAGGATGGCCGGCTGACCACCATCGACGAGGACGAGCTACGGCGCGATCTCGCCCGCTGGAGCAGCCACTGGGCAGCGGCAGTCGAACCGGTCGAGCGCTGGGCGGCCCGCTTGGCGCCGGCCTATGACGAGATCTACGCGCGCTGCGCCCGGACCGACGCCGGCATCAACCGGTGGGCCGGAAACGAGGGCTTGTGGCTCGGGCGGGCCGCACCATGAGGGGCTTGGCCGGGCGCCTGGCGGCTGTCACCGGCGGGTCAGGAGGGATCGGCCGCGCAGTGGTGCGGCGACTGCAAGAGGAGGGTGTCGCCGTCGTCGTCCTCGATCTGCAGCAGCCGCCTGCCTCCGCCGACCCCGGCGTGAGACTTATCGCGGTCGATGTGTCCGACCCCGCCGCCGTCACCGAGGCGCTCGGGCGCGAAGCTGTCCGGCCAGACTTTCTCGTCAACGTGGCCGGGATCTTCGACTGGGAGGACTGGGCACGCGGAATCGAGGCGTGGGATAGCGCGATCCGCGTCGATCTGGGCGGCGTCGCCGCCTGCTGCCGAGCGGTACTGCCGGGAATGTGCGAACGCGGCTTCGGCCGAGTCGTCACGATCTCTTCGAACGCGGCCGTTGTCGGCTTCCGCAACATGCCATCCTACGGCGCCGCCAAGGCCGGCATCCTCGGCCTCACGATCTCGCTTGCCGCCGACATGGGACGCCGAAACGTGACCGTCAACGCCGTGTGCCCAGGCTCGATCGCAGCCGGGATGGGGAATGCGAGCGGCTGGACAAGCGACGATCGCCTGCGCCGCTGGGACGCGGCCCGGACGCCGCTGCCGCGGGTCGGCAGCGCCGAGGACGTGGCCGGGGCAGTCGCCTTCCTCTTGTCCGACGACGCAAGCTGGATCACGGGACAGGCGCTCGTCGTGGACGGCGGATTCAGTATCAACGGCGGCCCCGATCTTGCCGACTTCGATCCGCTCCCCGAAGAGGACTCAACGTGACCGTAATCCACCCGTTGTTCCCGAACGTCCGCCGCTCGCCCTACTTCGCTCAGACCTTGGCCGCCGGCGCGAACGCCTTCATGCCCTACAACCACATGTACATGCCGATTTCCTACGGCCGCGACCCGCGAGACGAGTACATGGCTCTCACGACCGGCGTAACCCTTTGGGATGTCGGAGCGGAGCGCCAGACGGCTCTCACCGGCCCGGACGCCTTGCATCTCGCCGACCACCTGGCGACCCGCGACCTGAGCGCCATCGAGGTGCGGCAGTGCAAATTCACGCTGATCTGTGACCCCGACGGCCAGATCATGACGGAGCCGATCGTGATCCGGCCGTTCGAGGACACGGTATGGATCTCGCACGGGGACGTCGACCTGACGCTTTGGGCGCGCGGCGTCGCCATGAACGGCATGTTCGACGCGACGGTGCACGAGCCAGACGTGGCGCCGATGCAGCTGCAGGGGCCACGATCTGTCGACGTGATCACCGCGGTCACGCCCGACATCGACGGCCTCGCGTTCTACAGGGCGCGGGAGACAGCGGTCGCCGGAGTCCCGTGCATCGTCACCCGCACCGGGTGGAGCCACGAACACGGCTACGAGATCTACCCCCTATCGAGTGAGCAGGCGCCACGCATCTGGACGGCGCTGAGCGACGCCGGCAAGGACTACGACCTGATGGTGATGGGCCCCAACCTGAGCCGCGCGTTGGAGGGCGCGATCACCGACACCCACTATTACGTCAACTCCGGAATGAATCCCTACGAGGCCGGGCAGGGGCGTCTGGTCGACCTTGACCACGGCCCGTTTGTCGGCCAAGAGGCGCTGCGGGCCATCCACCGAGAAGGGCCACGGCGAACAACGGTCGGACTGCTCTGCGAGCCGGCCGAATCGTTGCCGCCGATGGCCGAGTTCTGGCCAGTCGAGAACCTGCGCGGGGCGATCATCGGCCTCGTGCGCTGGGCCGCGTACTCCTACGCCCTCGATCGACCCGCGGCGATCGCGCTACTCGATGGCAGACACGAAGCAGGCGAGCAGCTGCTGATCCATCATGGCAACGGCACGGCCCGGGCCGAGGTTGCCAATCTCCCGTTTGTCAGTTGAACCGAAAGAGAGGTGACACGGTCGTGACCGCAGATGAGGCGATGGTGGCGATTTGCAGGTGTTGGGATCAGCTCGATGCCGATGCGCTGGCGGCGCTGTTCACGGACGACGGCACGTACGAAGATCCGCTCAAGCCGGATGTGCTTCGCGGGGTCGAGGATGTGCGTGAGGGGAACCGGCCGGCGATGGCTGCGCTGTCCACGTGCGAGGTCACCCTCGGACACACGCTCGCCAGGGAAGACCTCGGCTTCGCGGAAGGCGAATTCCGAAGTGCCCTCGCAGGGGGCGGTCGGTTGGACTTCCCGTTCGCCCTGATCGTCGAGATGGAGGACGGGCTCGTGAAGCGCGCGGCAGAGTACTTCGACACCAAGAGACTGCTCGGATAGCGTGAAGCCGGCACCGTTCGACTACGAGCGGCCACGGTCGCTGGACGATGCGCTCCAACTGCTCGCGGAGCGGGGTGACGATGCCATCCCTCTGGCCGGCGGGCAGAGCCTGGTGCCGATGATGAACCTTCGCCTGGCGCGGCCGGCGATGGTTGTGGACCTGAACGGGATCCCGGGGCTGGACGGCATCGTCGAGCGAGACGGGATGCTGGTGATTGGCGCGATGGCTCGTCAGCGCGACGTCGAGCGCTCGCCGCTCTGTCTCAGGCTCTGTCCGTTGCTTGCGAGCGCGCTCCGACACGTCGGCAGTCCCCAGACTCGCAACCGCGGCACCGTCGGCGGCAATCTGGCTCAGGCCGATCCTGCGTCCGAGATACCGACCGTCGTGGCCGCCTGCGGCGGGGTGATCGTCCTGGCCTCCTGCGACGGCACTCGCGAGCTGGACTGCGACGCGTTCTTCACCAGGCCGTACACGAACGCACGCACCCCAGGGGAGCTGGTTGTGGAGGTGAGGATCCCGCTGCTCCGGCGCGACCAGGGCTGGGCATTCGAGGAAGTGGCACCGTCGTACACCGCGCACGCGATCGTGGCCGTTTCTGCCGTCGCCGATGCGGGCGGCGGCGTCAGTGCGGCGGTGGCCGGGGTGGCGGGCAGCCCCCGGGTGGTGAGCCATCCTGGCGAACTGGCCGACGTCGCCGACCCGTACCGCCGAGCCGTAGCAGCCGACCTGGTGCAGCGCGTCGCCGCGCAGGCGCTCGAGAGGGTCGCCGCCCGGTGATCGTCCACACCACCGTGAACGGAGTCGTGGTCGAGCAAGAGGTCGAGCCGAGGCTGTTACTGTCGGACTTCCTGCGCCACACCCTCGGGCTGACCGGCACGCACGTCGGATGTGAGCACGGAGTCTGCGGAGCCTGCAACGTGCTGCTGGACGGCCGCTCGGTCCGGGCCTGCCTGCTATTCGCTGTTCAGGTGGACGGGCACGCGGTGACCACCGTCGAGGGACTCGGTGGGCCGGGCGCACCTCACCCTGTCCAGACCGCCTTCATCGAACACGGCGCGCTGCAGTGCGGCTTTTGCACGCCCGGATTTCTGGTCTCGCTCGCCGAGTTGTTGCCCGAGCTGGAGGGCCTCGAAGAGGCCGAATTGCGTGAGGCTCTGTCCGGCAACGTCTGCCGGTGTACCGGGTACCAAGCGATTGTCGCGGCCGCCCGAGGAACCGCGTCGTGACGGACGATCCGCGGGCTATCCGCCTGCTACAGGCACCGAGGCTCGTCCACGGCCAGGGCCGATACCTGGACGACCTCCCCGACGACGGTGCCGTGTACGCCGTGTTCGTTCGGAGCACACGCCCTCATGCGATCATCAAGGCGGTAGACGCGTCGGCCGCCCTGGCGGTCGCTGGGGTGCTCGGGGTGTACACGCAGAGCGACCTCGAGAGCTGGGGTGTACGCCGCTTGCCGGTGGGATGGTGCGTTCCCGGCCAGCGCGTCATCGACAACCCGTTGCTCGCTGACCAACGTGTGCGGTTCGTCGGTGAGCCGATCGCAGCGGTTCTCGCCGCGAATCCCTACGTCGCCGAGGATGCCGCCTCGCAGATCGAGGTCGACTATGAGGCGCTTCCCGCCGTCGCGCGAGCCGACCGCGCCCTCGATGAGGGTTGCACGTTGCTGTACCCAGAGTGGGGTGACAACGTGCTGGCAAGCGTCCTCGTCGGTGAGGGCGACACGGACGGCGCCTTCAGCCAAGCGGAGCACGTCGTTGCCGCCTGCTTCCACGTCGGCCGTTCCACGGGCATGCCGATCGAGACCAGGGGCGCGCTGGCGCGCTTCGACTCCAACTCGAGGTTGCTCGAACTGCATGCGTCGATCCAGGCGGCACACCACGCTCGCATGGACTTGGCCGAGGTGTTGGATATCCCCGAGAACGCGATCCGTGTGATCGCGCCCGACGTTGGCGGCAGCTTCGGCGTCAAGGATCATCTCTCGGCGGAGGAGGCAGTCGTCTGCGCGCTGACGCATCGCACGGGCCACACGGTGAAGTGGGTGGAGGACCGCGTCGAGCATCTCGCCGCCTGTGTTCACAGCCGTGAGCAGCTGTATCAGGTCGAGCTCGCCGCCGATGCGGCAGGCAAGGTGCTGGGCCTTCGCGGCAGGCTGTTGTTCGACGCCGGAGCCACGAGCGGCAACCATGGCATCGGCACCGCGCTCTATGCAGCGTCCACGCTGCCCGGCCCCTACACCGTGGGCGCGTATCGGCTGCAGGTGCTCGGCGTGGTCACCAACAAGACACCAAGCGCCGCCTACCGAGGGTACGGCGGTCCCGAGGCCGCGTTCGTGATCGAGGGGCTGATGGACGAGCTGGCAAGGACGCTCGGTACAGACGCCGTGGAGATACGGCGCCGAAACCTGATCCCGGCGGATGCCTTTCCCTATGCCAGTGCGGGCGGCCTGACCTACGATCGCGCCGACCACCACCGTGCGCTCGATCGCGCCCTGGACATGGCCGGCGACGCGCCCGGTCGCCCGCGCGATACAACAGCAGATGGTTGGCGACGCGGCGTCGGCGTGGCCTGCATCATCCAGCGGGGCGGGTTCGGCCCATCTCGTGCCGCTGTCCAGGCCGGGATGCGCTTCGGCGGGTTCGAGACAGTGCAGATCCGGATGGACGCTACCGGCAAGGCGACGGTCTATACGGGACTTTCGACACAGGGACAGGGCATCGATACAGCTATCGCCCAGATCTGCGCCTCCCAGCTCGGAGTCGACCCCGAGCGTGACGTGACCGTCGTCTGTGGCGATACCGCCATCACTCCCTTCAGCCCGGTGGGAGCGATCGCAAGCCGCGGTGTTGCGGTCGGCGGAAGTGCCGCGTTCCACGCAGCCGGTGTTCTGCGCGAGAAGCTCCTGGCGGCCGCCGCGGACCTCCTCGAGGCCTCCCCCGCTGACCTGGAGCTCGTCCAGGGTACGGCACAGGTGCGAGGGAGTCCCGACCTACGTGTGCCGATACCGCGGCTGGCGCGGGCACTCCAGACCGGCGAGATCATCCCAGCCGGCAGTACGCCCGGCCTCGAGGCGATCGCCACGTACGAACCGCCTGACGAGACCACGTCCTACGCGACCCACGTGGCGGTCGTTGACGTTCACGCCGCCACCGGTCGGGTGACTGTTGTGCGCTACGTCGCCGTCACCGACTGCGGCGTGCTCATCAATCCCCGCACGGTCGCCGGCCAGATCATCGGTGCGGTGATCCAAGGCGTCGGCGGCGCGCTCCTTGAGGAGCTTGTCTATGACGATGACGGTGAGTTTCTTAGTCCTACCTTGGCCCAGTACCACCTGCCAACGACCGCCGACGTACCGCCGATCACACTCGAAATGATCGAGACGCCGACCCCGCTCACGCCCACAGGGGCCCGAGGCGTAGGCGAGATTGGCATCAACGGGCCGGGCGCGGCCATCGCAGGCGCGGTGGCAGACGCGCTCGGTCCCGAGCGTCCTGCACCGCGGAAGCTGCCGCTGACACCTCCGCGAGTCTGGGCTCTTGCCCAGGGAGTGAGGGGATGAAAGATCGCCCCAGGTGAGTCACGGCGCGGCCCGGGTTCGTTTGATCACGGGGCGAAGCGGGCAGCGAGGCCAGCACGTCGAGCAAGTCCGCGTCACCGCGCCGGCTCTGGATGAACGGCTCTAGGGCGCACGTGGGGGTATCGTCGCGGCCCTTTCACCGAGATACCGCCTTACGATACGCTCGCGGCGTGTTCGCGCTGCCACTAGAGCATCCGGCCCGAGGGATTCGCGTTGGCTCGATCGTCATACGCTGTACCCGCTTTGACGAGATGCGCATTTTCTGGCAGGCGGCGCTGGACTATATGCCGCGGGAAGCGCCACGGGACGGCTGGGTCGTCCTTACCGATCCGGCCGGATCCGGCCCCAACCTCTCGCTCGAGCGGGTCGACACGTCGATCGCTCCGACACCCGACGAGCTGAGCGCGATCCACCTCGACCTCTACACCGACGACCAGAAGGGCGAGGTGGAGCGACTCGTTGCTCTCGGCGCGACTCGCTACGCACACGAGGCACCGGACGACGCCGACTTCGTCGTCCTCGTCGACCCGGACGGGTACCGATTCTGCGTGGTGCAGAAGTAACCGACTGAGTTCAACCGGGCACGCGCCCGTCCGCGTATGCCGGCGTCGACCTGGCCGCACTGTGCGTCCGCCACTGACCGCTGAAAGACGGTTCATGGGCGATGCCTTGGCGATCAAACAGCGGCTGGGCCGCCACAGGCAATCGCGCCGCCCAGGATGATCGACGGCGCGAGCCGAAACGCGACGGTGGTCGCCGAGACTGACGTGATCGCGCTGAAGCTGACGCGGCAGCCCTTCCTCGACCTGCTGGACGCCGAGCCCACCGTGTGCCGTGCGCTGGTCGAACCGCTGGTCGCGCGCATCCGCGCAATCGAAGCGCGATTGCCCGCCTGACTGCAGCGCACTCCACCCCAGACCGGCAAGTCCTCGTTGCAACTGCAACCAACATTTACAAACGCGGCTGCCCCCGCACCGTATGGTCCCGGGTGGACACAAGCGCTGCCCCATCTTCAGCCCCGATGGGCAGCCCGTCCAAGACTCGAGGCCTCGCCGGGCGCCACGGGAGCGACCGGCGGGCCTCCCAAAGTCAGCAGGGAGGCACATCATGCACGCACGTGTCAGCACCTACCAGGCAAGCGATCCGGAAGGCCTGATGGAAGGATTCAGGAGCGTGTCTGACTCGCTCGAAGCCACCGATGGGTTCTCGCACGCCTACCTCATGGTTGACCGCGACAGCGGCAAAGCGATGTCGATCACGATCTGGGACAGCGAAGCCGCTTTGATGACCAGCGTCAGCCAAGCGGACGAGCTGCGCAAGCGAGCCACCCAGCCCAGCGCAACCACCATCGAGTCCGTCCAGCACTACGAGATCCCGGTGATGGTCGGGACTCCGGCTCGTGCCTAAGGGTTGGACGCAACATGGACGCAAACCGCGCTACTGCATCGCTGCGAGCAAAGCGTCGCACGACTGCTCGCAACGGCGGCAAGTAGCGGCGCAGATACGGCAGTGCTCGTGGTGGTGGGCGTGCCGCTGGCACTCATCTCCGCTGGCATGGCACGCTGCGGCGCAGGCCTCGACGGTCGCGCGGACGACGCCGAAATCGGGCTCCGTCTGGCGCGTCACCACGCGGCCCGCCGCGTCGCACAGATCGGCGCAGTCAAGACACAGGCGAATGCAACGGATCATGTCTCGGACGTCCTCCTCGGCGAGACACGCGTCGGCGCAAGCAGTGCACGTGGCGGCGCAGTCGACGCAGTCGTCAACGCAGCGAGCAAGCGCCTCGCGATCGGTGCTGGTTGGGTGTGGATGCGTCGCGATGACCTCTCGAACACTCACGTCGACCCCTTCCTCGAAGCGCGACGACAGCGTACCGCGTCGGGCGCCTGCTGTCAGCCCGGCCAGTTGCAACGAGCAGCTTGCCGGTGCGGGTGGAGTGGTCGTGTCAGGCTGCCGTCAGGCCGGCAGGAAACGCTCGTCGAGGTTGTCGAACTCGCGCAGCAGCGAGGCGTATTGGCGTTCGAACTGTTCGGCCGGCTGCCCGGGGGCCTGGAACATGGTGAAGGTGAATGCGCAGCCTCCTGACGGCGTGTCGACGACGCGGGTGGGGAAGCACGCGAGCGCGTCGGTTGAGGGCCCCGCGAGCATGTCGATGACGCCGGAGCCGGCATCCGAGCGGAACTCGACGAAGAACTCGCCGAGGCCGTTGAGAATCTTGTGGCGGCCGTCCACGATCTTCAGTTCTCGTGCGAACTCGGTCGCCCACTCGGGCAGCTTCTCGACGTCCGCCAAGAAGGCGAACACTTCCTGCTTGGGTGCCGCAAATGTGCGCGTGACGGTGTGGTGTCTCATTGCCCGATCCACTCCTTTAGGTCGTGCTTGACTGCGTCCAGGTGATCCCTGCCGAGGCGTTGTTCGGCCAGCGCCGACAGATCGGCGAGCGTGCGCTCCACCACCGGCTCGAACCGTCTCGCCCGCTCGGTGAGCACGATCCGCCACGCCCGTGCGTCGGTCGGATCGGTCTCGCGACGAACGAGCTGCTCGCGCTCGAGCACCCGGACCATCGTGGTCATCGTCTGCTTGCTCAGCCGTGAACGGCGAGCCAGTTCCCCCATCCGCAGCCCGTCCTCCTCGTAGAGCGGGACGAGCAGCGAGCCATAGCTTGGGCGGATGTCGGGCCAGCCGGCCGCGCTGAACCGGTCGCGCAGGAGCTCGTTCCAGCGCTGGGTAGCCTTGGCGAGCAGGAATCCGAAGTCATCTCGATCCATATTTAGTCTTATATCAGACTTCTTGCCGCCCCGACACCACGCATCCGCGGAGCGCTACCATCGACTCGTGAGTCGCCGCATTCCGGAGGCGGACGTGGTTGCCGAGCGCGCGTTGTGTTGGCGGCGTCAGACGAACGTCAACTCGGCGTCAGGCTGCTGGGCGGTGTTGCCGTACGGCTCCACGCTGAGCCGGGCCTGCATCCCGCGTTCGGGCGGACGTACAAGGACATCGACGTAGTCGCACCGAGGCGGTCGGCGCGGGAAGTGGGCAGGCTCCTGCTCGAGCTCGGATATGAGCCGAACCAGACCTTCAACGCCATGAACGGAAATCGTCGGCAGCTGTTCTACGACGTCCCCAACGAGCGGCAACTCGACATCTTCATCGACGACTTCGAGATGTGTCATGCGATTCCGCTGTCCGATCGTCTGATTGTCGACCGGATCTCGATCCCGCTTGCAGAGCTGCCGCTGACCAAGCTCCAGGTGTTCGAGCTGAATGAGAAGGATCGTCGTGACGCTCTCGCGATCCTGCATCATCACGAGATCGAGGATCACCCACGACATCTACTTCGTCAACAACTCGACATCGCTCTGGTACATGCTCGGCCTCTACGTTCGAGCCATCGTGGTGTACGTCGCGTCCCGCGTGATCCGGCGCCGCGAGGGCATCGATCTCGACCGCATCAACGCTGAGATTCCGGTCGAATAAGGCGCACCGGCCGGCCATTCCTGGACGCGATTCCCACCACGTCACTGGAGAACCCCCGGACCCAGCTCAACCACGCCGAGAACAGCGAACCCTCTAAGACTCGAACCGTTGCGCGCATGATCACGTGCCCACCTCACGCCGTCTCGGATTCGCTGAGCGCGTCCAGCTCGCGCAACAGGTGCGCGGATCCGACGCGATCGGCGAAGGCGCGAACGGCATGCTCGTGCCGGCGGGCGTCGACCTCTTGGCCATCGGTCCACGCCTGGCGGGCCGCCAGTAGGGCTGCGTCGGCGGCGAGTGGTCCAGCGCTGAGCTTGCCGAAGAGGTTCGCCGCCTCGGCGTAGCGGCCGTCGGCAAGGGCCAGGATCGGCGCTCGCCAGCGGATCGCGTCGTCGAGCAGCTCCGCCGCTTCGGCGACGTCGTCGAGCCGACCAGGCCGCGCAAGCAGCACCGCCAGCTCGGCCAGCGCCGGCGGGGTCGAGCCCCCGGCATCGCGCCAGGTCTCGAAGTACTGGGCGATCGAGTCGTCCGCGGCCGCCGGGTCCGCGGCCGACAGCTGTGCCGCCGCCTGCAGCACCAGGCCGGGGCAGAGGAACTCATGGTTGCTCGCACTCCGGCCAAAATCGACGTTGTCACGGGCGTCCGACAGGGCCGTCTCGATGTCGCCGGCGGCAAGCGCCAGCCGCCCGCGGATGTTGCGTGCGGTGACCGAATGAAACCGGACCGGGTCGTCCACGTAGCGCTCGACCAGCGTTGTGGCCCGCTCCCACGATCCCGCGTAGTACTCGACCTCGGCCTCGCTGCCCTCGACCGTGGCGAGCAGGTATGGCTCGGCCAGCCGCCGCGCCCAATCACCCGCGCGGGCAAGCGCCGCCACCGACTCGGCCAGCTGGCCGTAGTTGAAGTACGTCCAGCCGAGCGCGTTGTAGGCGGTCGCAGCGGCTCGGTGGGCCATCCCGTCGAGCAGCTCGGCCGCCCGCTCGATCTCCTCCAAGCCGCCCATATCTCCCGCCTCGACTAGGGCGTCACCGAGGTCCCATAGCAGCAGCGCGCTGCCGGCCTCGTCACCGGCGGCCTGTGCGTGTTCCAACGCTTCGCGAGACAGCGCTACCACGTCGTGCTCGCCGGTCGATTCCGTCACCAGCGCCCGCAGCCGGGTGTGCGCGATCTCGCTGGTCGTGGGCGAGTAGGGAAACAGCTCTGCGTAGCGAGCGGCGTTGTCGAGGTGACGCAATCCCCGTGCCAGGTCACCCTCCTCCCTGGTCGCCCGGTGGCCGAGCAGCACCTCGATCCGGGCCGCGGCCTCCCAACGCTCGGCGGCAACCTGCGCCTCCAGCGCTTCCTGCAGCGCCTCGAAGTCGGCGGCCCCGGCGCGTGTAAGCGCGACTACCCGCTCGGCCAGCACGTCCGGACGCAGGTCGTCGTTCGCTGGCAGCACCGACAGTGCGGAGTCGAAATAGCCAACGGCGCGGGCGTGCGCGTTCAGCGCCGCCGACTGGCGGCCCGCCTCGGCGAGTGCCGTGGCAGCCTTCCTCGTCAGCTGCCCCGGCTCCTCGCCGAGCTGCCTGCGCAGGTCGAGCGAGGTGGCGTAGTGGTGCGCCAGCAGCTCAGCCTTGTCCTCGCGGCCCTCCGCCAGCCGCTCGATCCAGGCCGCCGCCGACTCGTGCTTGTTGGCGCGGTCGACGCGCCGGATCTGCGAGTAGGCGACCTCGAGCGTCAGCGCATGCGCGAACCGGAACTCGGTCTCACCCCGGATCGATGACTGACGCACGCGCAGCACCAACTGCTTGCGCTCCAGCGCGAACAGCAGATCGTCGGCTGCGGCCGGGGTCCGCGGCGTCAGTTCGCAGACGGCGCCCAGCCAGGCCGTGCGGCCGACCACGGCGGCGTCCTGGATCAGCAGCTTCTCCTCGCCGCTGAGCGTGTCTAGCCGCGCCGCGATGATGCCCTGCACCGACTCCGGCAGGCCGTCGATCGCACCCTCTAGTCCCCATCCCTGTTCGCCGCGCGTGAGCAGGCCGCGGTCCTGCAGCATCCGCACGTACTCCTGCGCGTAGAGCGGATTGCCACCGGCGCGGTCGAGCAGCGCCTGCTGCACCTCGGCCGGCAGCAGCGCCTGGTCGAGCAGCTCGCCCACCAGCCGCGCCGTGTCCTCGCCGCTCAGCGCCGTCAGCGAGAGGGTGCTCGCGTTCGGCTTGCCGCCGCCCCAGGCCGGACGCCGCTCGAACAGCTCCGGCCGCGAGGTGCAGACGATCAGCAGCGGCACGCCGCCCGCGCGGTCGGCCAGCAGGTCGATGAAGTCGAGCAGCGCGTCGTCCGCCCAGTGAATGTCCTCGAACACCAGCACGGTCGGCCCCTCCTCGGCCAACGCCTCGAAGAACCGCCGCCAGGCCGCGAACGCCTCTGCCGTGTCCGCCTCGGCCGAGCCCGAGCGGTCGAGGCCGACCAGCGGCCGCAGGTGTCGGATCACCCACTCGCGGTCGCGCTCATCGCCGATCAGGTGGGCGACGGCGACGCCCAGCTTCTCGGCGGCGACCTCACCGCCGTCGGACTCGAGGATGCCGGCCTGCAGCTTGATCATCTCGCCCAGCGCCCAGAACGCCACGCCCTCGCCGTAGGACAAGGACCTTCCACGCCGCCAGGTGATCAGGTCGGACAGCGTGTCGACGTAGTCACCGAGATCCTCGGCCAACCTGGTCTTGCCTATCCCCGGAGGCCCGGCCACGGTCACCAGTTGCGTGGCGGACTCCCGACGAGCACGGTCGAGCGCACCATGCAGGATCGCGCACTCCGCCTCACGGCCGACCAGCGCCAGGTCGGCGACACGCGTCTGCTCCGGCACGATCGAGCGCGGCTGCACCGCCAGCCAAGCCTCCACCACCTCGCTCTTGCCCTTGGCAGCGACGGCCTCGACCGACTCATAGAGAACCGCCAGCTCGGTCGATCGGTACGTGTGACCGTCGACCAGCATGCGGCCGGCGGGCGCCGCCACCTCCAGCCGCGACGCCGTGTTCACGATGTCGCCAACCGCGTCGACACCGCCCCTGGCGTCGTGGGTGACCAGCACCTCGCCGGTGGTGACGCCCACCCGCACGTCGAGGGCGCCGCCCTGCAACTCGCCGATGCCATCGCAGATGTACAGCCCTGCCCGCACCGCCCGCTCGGGATCGTCCTCGTGGGCGGCGACGGCACCAAACAGAGCCATCACGCCGTCGCCAGTGAACTTGGCCACGACGCCCCCGGTGCTCTCGACGGCCCCGCGCAGCAACGTAACGTACGGCTCCAGGAAGCCCTCGACGTCCTCGACATCCAGCCGCTCCGAGCGGCTGGTAAACCCGACCAGGTCGGCAAACAGCACGGAGACGACACGCCGCTCGCGGCGCTCCGAGGGCGGCGCGGCCACAAGCGGCGTGCCGCACTCCGGACAGAACTTCGCGCCCTCGCTTACGGTGGAGCAGTTCGGGCAAGTCGCCAAGGCGTCTATCATACGGGCATCGTTGCCTTCGGTTGGAATGCGCGACTAGCGCTCGCCAACTGGGTCGGGCCTGTCCTTCCTCCCACGAGCAGCTTGTCGCCGCCAAGCTCCCAGTCACCTGCCATCGCGTCATGGAGGCCGTCTGGGTGCGGACGATCGGTCGGAGCAAGCCGCCGACATGGTCTACATCGCCGAGCTTGCAGACATGACCGGGTGAACGGGCGCGACGTTCGCCGGGCGATCCACCAGCTGGTTCGCGGCCGACCTGCTCGAGTGGTCGCCTCCCGCCCGAGGCAAGCGGAGCACGCGCAGCGACATCGCGTTGCGACTGTCGGGTCAAGAACCGCGCAGTGAAAGCGCGACTGAGGGGTCGGGGACCCCTCCTACCGAGAACCGAGAAGGCCTACAAGGCCTCCCCACATCAGGGTGCTGGGCTTGGGGGACGGGTGAGGGGCCCGTGCCGAGAGCAAGCCGCCGACTCACCTGTGGTCGCCTACGAGACCCGGAACGAAAGGCAGTACCAGGCTGACCCTCCCCAGTGAACCACCGCCGCCGGTCGGACACCGGCACCTCGACAAGGAGACCACCATGACCACGTTGACCACCAAGCTGACCGGCTCGCAGAAGGCCGCGATGAACACCATCGAGGCAGAGGCAGTCCAGTTCGCCCAGCGCGCGTTTCGCCGTCTCGGCGAGCGCCAGACTGACAAGAAGGAGGGCGAGCGCAAGGCCGGGGCCGCCTGGTCGGTGTTCTACGACTTCGGGTTGGACGACGGCCGAGACAGAGGTTGGGCCTAGCCGAACGCGGCGCAGAAGGCCCTGAAGTCACCGTTTTGATGCGGCCCTGCCACGAACACAACATTGAAGTCGCCGTCGACGATGAGGTGCCCGGTGTCCAGCCAGACGATGCCGCGCCCAGGGGCGTTGAACCTGTTGTACACCCCATTGTCGGTCAGCGTCTTGATCGACCCATCGGGGTTGTAGGTGATCGTCTCTGAGAAGCTGACGTTCTGACTAATGAGCGTGGTTCCTTTCGCCGTGGCGGTGACTCTGAATGGGCCGGGGCGGCCCTTCGAGATCGTCTTGTAGAGGAACCCGCTGTTGTCGTAGTAGTCGGTGGACGTGACCCACCCGAGGAAGCGGGAGGTGACGTCGAAGGTGCACAACCCAGAATCCACCACGGTATCGTCGATGTAGAAGGCGGTTCTCACCTGCGTGTTCGCCGAGGCGGTCTGCGC